>NZ_CP080531.1:3740000-4982695 GCF_024746835.1 Mesorhizobium sp. AR02
AGCTCACTGGTCTAAATAAGGGTCTTTGCGCCGAAAATGTAACGGGGCTAAAGCCATACACCGAAGCTTAGGGTTTGGTCCGCAAGGGCCAAGCGGTAGCGGAGCGTTCTGTAAGCTGATGAAGCCATACCCGTGAGGGGTGGTGGAGGTATCAGAAGTGCGAATGCTGACATGAGTAACGTAAGGGGAGTGAGAGACTCCCCCGCCGAAAGACCAAGGGTTCCTGCTTAAAGCTAATCTGAGCAGGGTTAGCCGGCCCCTAAGACGAGGCGGAAACGCGTAGTCGATGGGAACCACGTTAATATTCGTGGGCTTGGAGGTAGTGACGGATCATTGAGGTAGTCCAATCTTATCGGATTGAACGGGCTGCTGCGTGGTTCCAGGAAATAGCTCCTCCTTATAAACCGTACCCGAAACCGACACTGGTGGTCTGGTAGAGTATACCAAGGCGCTTGAGAGAACTATGCTGAAGGAACTCGGCAAATTGCACGCGTAACTTCGGAAGAAGCGTGACCCTTTTCCACGCAAGTGGAGGAGGGTGGCACAGACCAGGGGGTAGCGACTGTTTATCAAAAACACAGGGCTCTGCGAAGTCGCAAGACGACGTATAGGGTCTGACGCCTGCCCGGTGCTGGAAGGTTAAGAGGAGGGGTGCAAGCTCTGAATCGAAGCCCCAGTAAACGGCGGCCGTAACTATAACGGTCCTAAGGTAGCGAAATTCCTTGTCGGGTAAGTTCCGACCTGCACGAATGGCGTAACGACTTCCCCGCTGTCTCCAGCATAGACTCAGTGAAATTGAATTCCCCGTGAAGATGCGGGGTTCCTGCGGTTAGACGGAAAGACCCCGTGCACCTTTACTATAGCTTTACATTGGCATTCGTAGTGGCATGTGTAGGATAGGTGGTAGGCTTTGAAACCTGGGCGCCAGCTCAGGTGGAGCCACCCTTGAAATACCACCCTTATTACTATGGATGTCTAACCGCGGCCCGTTATCCGGGTCCGGGACAATGTATGGTGGGTAGTTTGACTGGGGCGGTCGCCTCCTAAAGAGTAACGGAGGCGCGCGATGGTGGGCTCAGAACGGTCGGAAATCGTTCGCTGAGTGCAATGGCATAAGCCTGCCTGACTGCGAGACTGACAAGTCGAGCAGAGACGAAAGTCGGTCATAGTGATCCGGTGGTCCCGCGTGGAAGGGCCATCGCTCAACGGATAAAAGGTACGCCGGGGATAACAGGCTGATGACCCCCAAGAGTCCATATCGACGGGGTTGTTTGGCACCTCGATGTCGACTCATCGCATCCTGGGGCTGGAGCAGGTCCCAAGGGTATGGCTGTTCGCCATTTAAAGCGGTACGTGAGTTGGGTTCAGAACGTCGTGAGACAGTTCGGTCCCTATCTGCCGTGGGTGTAGGAATATTGAAAGGATCTGTCCCTAGTACGAGAGGACCGGGATGGACGGATCTCTGGTGGACCTGTTGTGGCGCCAGCCGCATAGCAGGGTAGCTATATCCGGACGGGATAACCGCTGAAGGCATCTAAGCGGGAAACCCACCTTAAAACGAGTATTCCCTGAGAACCGTGGAAGACGACCACGTTGATAGGCCGGGTGTGGAAGAGCGGCAACGCTTGAAGCTTACCGGTACTAATAGTTCGATCGGCTTGATCGTTCTCATTCCTTATGCCCATCTGACAAAGTCAGATGGTCTGTTCTCACTCACGCTTGTTCCGCCCTGCGGGCGACGCTACGTGGGTGCGGCGCATCAGCGCCGACGGTCGGTCGACCTTGCGAAGCTTCGCTTCGAAAGGCGCCAAGACTAGAAGAGCTGTAAAGGCACAACAAGACCAGCGAACAGCTCCGAGAGAGCACCACAATAGGGGCCTCCCTATTCGCTACTCCCTCATCGCTATTCGCTCAAAAAGCTTCTCGAACAACGTGCGTTTTGCCGACCTGGTGGTTATGGCGGAGCGGCTGCACCCGATCCCATTCCGAACTCGGCCGTGAAACGCTCCAGCGCTGATGGTACTTCGTCTCAAGACGCGGGAGAGTAGGTCGCTGCCAGGTCTGCTAAACGCACGTTGAACTCCCATCCAATCGGATGGAGTGAAATCTTCTCTCTACGAACAAGGCCCGCCAACGGGACCACGGGCCGCGTAAGCGGCCCTTTCATTTGGTGAGCCATCTACCTATTTGTAGGCCATCCTATTCGTAGGCATGCGCTTACGTCCAAAGCAAGCAAACGCTTGCTTAGATCAGCAAGCAAGCGCTTGCTGAGAGGTGACGCGGGGTGGAGCAGCCCGGTAGCTCGTCAGGCTCATAACCTGAAGGTCACAGGTTCAAATCCTGTCCCCGCAACCAACGATTCTTGCGAAAGCAAGGCACCCAAAACCCCGGCCTCCGAAAGGACGTCGGGGTTTTTCTTGTTCGCCGCGAACCGCAGGATCGCGGCAAGGTCGCCGCGAAGCACGATCGCCAGCTCGTCTTCGGCGGGCACGAGAGTGACCTGATCGACCAACGTCCGGAAAACCTCCGCTGCCTCGGCCTTGCTGTCCTCGCTCTGTAGGCTCTTATAGAGTGTCGAAATACGCTGGCGGTATATCTCCGCCATGTTCGGATGCAGAAGCAGCGGCGGCTCGTCGGCGTTGGCCAGCAACTCGGTCAGTTCCGCCTTGCGGGCTTCGAGGCCGCCAATCTTGTCCTTGAGCTGAGCCCCGGGCACACCATCCAGTATGGCTTGAATCGCTCGTTCCAAGTCTCGGTGGACGCGTTCCAACTCTTTGCGCTGGCTGATGATGTCCGAGCTACGCTCAATCCGCAGCCGATTCACCTCACGAGTGAATTCCTCGCAGAATTCCTTGAATAGCTCGGGCTCCATCAGATGGGTCCGTAAGCCGCTGAGCACCGAGGCTTCCAGCGCGTCCCGCCGGACATTCAGCCGGTTATCGCAGGTGCCCTTATTCCGTGACGTCGCGCAGCCCAGCAGATCCTTCGATATCATCATGTAACCGCCGCCACAGCAGCCACACTTCACAAGGCCGGCAAACAGGTGCTTCGGACGCCGTCGTTTGTTCAGCGCATTCTCACCGGGCTCAGACGTCTCATAAGCGAGCGTCTGCTGGCGTGCCTTCACATTGTCCCAGACGTCCTGATCCACGATGCGCATGTCCGGCACTTCCTGCATCACCCACTCGGACTCAGGATTGAGACGCGACACGCGCTTTCCCGTATCCGGGTCTTTCAGATAGCGGAGCCGGTTCCAGACGAGGCGGCCGATATAAAGTTCGTTGTTGAGGATGCCGACGCCGCGCTTCGGGTTGCCATGGATCGTTGACGGTCCCCATTCGGTGCCTTTCGGCCCGGAAACGCCTTCCTTGTTCAGCTCAAAGGCGATGGCGCGGGACGATTTGCCCACGAGATAATCCGCGAAGATGCGGCGAACGACAGCAGCCTCGGCCTCGTTGATCGTTCGATCGCCGCGGATCGGTTCGCCGTTCGATGCGAATTGCTTCACCACGTCATAACCAAAGCACAGTCCGCCACCGGACTTGCCGTCCTCGACGCGGCCACGCAATCCGCGTCGCGTCTTGTCGGCCAGGTCTTTCAGAAAGAGGGCGTTCATCGTTCCCTTGAGACCGACATGGAGATGCGTTACGTCGCCTTCGGACAGCGTGACGATACGCACCCCACCGAAGGCCATGCGCTTGAATAGCCCGGCGATGTCCTGCTGATCGCGGCTCAGACGATCCATAGCCTCGGCCAGCACGACGACGAACTTGCCGCGCATCGCATCGGTGATGAGTTCCTGGATGCCGGGACGCAGCAGCGACGCGCCGGAGATCGCGCGGTCGGTATAACTGTCGACGACTGTCCAGCCTTGCTTCTCGGCATGGAGGCGACAGAGCCGCAACTGATCCTCGATCGAGGCGTCTCGCTGATTGTCCGATGAGTAGCGAGCGTAGAGCGCTACCTTCATGAAGCGACCTCCTTATTCCGGGAGGCGGTCTCGCGTCCGGTTGCCTGTTTCGGCTTGAACGAAGTCCCGTGCGGCCTGCCGCGCCAGCAGCCGGACCAGATTGACGAGGCGTGGATCGGGCTTCGACGACAAAGGCACAGCCGGTTCGCGGGCCGCGTCGGCGACCACACGAAGCTTGTCGGCTGTTGTACGTCTCGGTCGCGCCACGATCGCGTCCTCATCCTCGCGCGGAACACCCCGCTTCGCGACAATGATGCCAAATGAAGACGTCTTGGCAAGACGAAAATATATTGTAAATCAATAGCTTGTGCCGCATTTGAGCGGGTGCTGGCGGGTAGCAGCGTAGAGGCGGCGCACGGATCGACCACCGTCGTAGCAATAATATTTTTGTGATCGCCATCCTTGGAAGCGGGGCGTCTCGTCACAATGACAATTCCCGCCACCCTACATGCCTTGGGGAGGTCAGCTTCACTCGCCGGGATGGACAACAATTTCACCAGCCTTGCACCTCAAAGAAAAGACGGCTATATATCTGGATATAGCACGGAGGCAGGCCATGAGCAACAGTGCGCAGAAAAGAGCCCTCGAGAATTATCGGTCCCGGCTGACTGAGCGTGGCATCGCGCGGTTCGAGATCCAGGCGCTCGACGCCGACCGCGATCTGCTTCGATCCCTTGCTCGGAAATTGACGGAGGACGGTCCGGAAGCCGGGAAGCTTCGCCGGACCATGCAGCAGGCAGTGGCGGGTGAGCCTCCGAAAGCGGGCGGTATTCTGGCCGCGCTGCGTCGCTCGCCTCTGGTTGGCGTAGATCTCGACCTCAGCCGTCCACGAGAAGAGGGGCGTAAGGTCGATCTGTGACGCGCTACCTCCTCGATACCAATATTATCAGCAACGTCATAAAGCCGGAACCGTCGGGCTCACTGCTGGCTTGGATGGGCGCGCAGAAGGACGATGACCTCTTCATTGCGTCGCTCACTGTCGCCGAAATCTGTCGAGGTATCTTGGAGAAACCGAAAGGCAAGAAGCGCAGCAGCCTTGAAGCTTGGTTCGCCGGCCCCGAAGGCCCGCAAGCGCTGTTCGCTGGCCGCGTTCTATCATTTGACGAGAAAGCTGGCCTCGTCTGGGCCAGCCTTATGGCTGCCGGTAGGGCGAAGGGACGCCCCCGAAGCGCGCTCGACACCATCATCGCTGCGATTGCTGAGGCCAACGACTGCGTGGTCGTGACGGATAACGAAAAAGACTTTGCCGGACTCCAGGTCGTCAATCCGATACGCGGAGCAGTCTGATGCGGTGGCGGGTCAAGGGATGTTCGGGAGGACAAGATGGCTGAAACTCAGATTGAATGGACTGACTCCACTTGGAATCCCGTCGCAGGGTGTTCGATTATCACTGCGGGCTGCACCAATTGTTACGCGATGGAAATGGCCAAACGCCTTGAGACCATGGGCATCACAAAATATGCGGGACTTACCCGAAAGACAGGAAAGCGCACGGTGTGGAACGGCGTGGTGCGGGAGGACCGTGAGGCGTTGGCCATTCCCTATGGATGGAAGAAACCACGGAAAATCTTCGTAAACTCGATGAGCGACCTCTTTCACGAGGGTGTCAGCGACGAATTCATCGTCAAGGTCTGGAAGGTCATGCGCGAGACCCCGCGCCACAATTATCAAATCCTAACCAAGCGGCCCGAACGAATGGCGGCACTCGTCGCTTCCCGGATGGGCGACGTCCTTCCCAACGTCTGGCTCGGCACCAGCATTGAAAACTCGGATGTCGTGAGCCGTATCGACTATCTCCGCCAAGCGCCTGCGGCCATCAGGTTCATCTCCTTCGAGCCCCTGATCGGATCGGTTGGCATCGTCGACCTCCGCGGCATTCATTGGGCGATCGTCGGCGGCGAAAGCGGCAAATCGGCTCGGCCGATCAAAGAAGAATGGATTGACGAGATCCACGGCCAGTGCCTGACGGCGGGCACCGCCTTCTTCTTCAAACAGTGGGGGACATGGGGCAAGGACAACAAAAAGCGCTCCAAGAAAGCCAACGGACGTGAGTATCGCGGCCGCACTTGGGACGAGATGCCAGTCACCCCAACGGATGCGACTGTAATGTAAAAACAATACTTGTTGGGGGCGCAAGGTGGTCGAGAAAAGATACGAATGGGTCGACGGCGCAAAGCTTGAGGAGCATTCACGCCGCAAACACAAAATTCTACGTGAATATGTCTTCGACTATCTCACCGTCCGCTGCAGGCTCCCTCAGCAGGAGCGGTTTCGCCTCGCAATCATCGACGGCTTCGCCGGTGGGGGGCGATATCAATGTGGCTCGCCCGGATCGCCCCTGATTTTCATTGAAGAATTGAACCGAGCCGTCGATGCGGTGAACACACAACGCGCCGCACAAGGACTAGGCGCTGTCGAAGTCGAATGCCTCCTCATATTCAACGATGCCAGTCGCGATGCGATCGAACTTCTAAAGACGCATGTCGCACCGATGCAAGCAGAGGCCAGCCAGAGCTGCCCCAAGCTGCATCTGCGGGTCGAATATCTGAACGAGTTCTTCGAAGCCGCTTATCCCGATATCAAGCGCCTGTTGGGGCAAGGCCGCTATCGGAGTGTCATCTTCAACCTCGATCAATGCGGTCATAGCCATGTCGAGCGGAACACCATCCTCGACATTATGCACTCTTATCCCGCGGCTGAGATTTTCTACACCTTCGTCATCAGTTCGCTGCTCGCATTCCTTCAAAAGGACCAGCCGGAGCGGCTTCGCGCCCAGCTCGATCATCTCGGACTGACGAGCAACGATATCCAGGCGCTCGATGCGCTAATGAGCCAAAAGGACTGGCTCGGCACAGCCGAGAAAATCGTCTTCGACGCTTTCCGATTGTGCGCCCCCTATGTCAGCCCGTTCTCGATTAATAATCCCGGCGGGTGGCGGTACTGGCTGATCCACTTTGCGAATGCCTATCGGGCAAGGCAGGTCTACAACAACATTCTGCACGACAACGCCAGCTTACAGGCACACTTCGGTCGATCCGGCCTCAACATGCTCTCCTACGATCCAAAGCATGATGAAGGCATGCTCTACCTCTTCGATATCAGCGGTCGAGCGTCGGCGAAGAACCAGCTTCTCGGGGACATTCCGCGCCTGATCATGGAATCCGGAGACGCCATGCCTGTCATGGACTTCTACGAAAGCATATACAACATTACCCCGGCGCACGCCGACGATGTCCATGCAGCGATCATCGAAAACCCAGACCTTGAGGTGATAACCCCCGCCGGCGGGGAGCGACGGAAGGCCAATACGATTGGCGTTGATGACGTCATCAAAATGAAGAAGCAGATTAGCTTCTTCCCAATGTTCCTGAATGCCGGGACAAGAGGCGGTCCAAAGGAATGACCGCGCACCGACGTCGGGATCCCGAATGGCGCGAATTCGAACGCCTGATCGCGCGGATCGAGGCCGACGCGGGCCCCCGAGGGCTGCTCGTTAAGTCACCAGATCGTCTGCGCTGCAAGCTCACAGGTCGGCTGAGGGAAGTGGATGCCAGCATTCGCGCCAAAGCCGGCACGACCGAACTGCTTGTCACGATCGAATGTCGACGCAGATCAAAGCTTCAGGATGTCACCTGGATCGAGCAGCTAACCACGAAGAAGTCGTCGATTGGAGCAGATCGCACCATTGCCGTCAGTGCGTCCGGCTTCTCCGCCGAGGCTCAGATTGCAGCATCTCACGCGGGAATTTCGCTTCGCAAAATCTCCGATCTAACGGTCGCGGACATTAATCCAATCCTTAGCCTCGACCTGATTATGTTCTGGCATAAGGCATGTGCCATCACCGGAGCCGGCGTTCGCGCGTATCGGGCCGGGGACGATACAGTTCCCGAGCCCGATGACGTGGAGTACATACTTCCGCCTGATACAGACTTGTTTGCCCCGATCTTTCACAACACCGAAGACGGCTCGAGTTGGTCGCTGAATGACGTCTGGCGAAAGGTCCAGGAGACCTTAAACCCCTACGCCGAAATTGCGAAGGGCGAGCCTCCCATCACGCGGACTGCCCGTATTCCCTACCCCGGAACGGTCTCCATCGACACTCCGCACGGGCCGTGGAAGCTGGGCCATGTCTTCTTGAGCATGGCGATGTGGATCGAGCCAGAGATGGTCCCGATCGAGGAGGCGCTTAAGGTGTCGTACTCGGATCCTGGTGGTAGCTCTGTTCACCGGGTAGAGTTTTCCTCTCAGCGGACGCAAGACTGGCGCATATCTTTGCAAGCACAGTCCGACGCCCAAGACGTTAATGAGATTCGGGTTGACGGGAATTTGCCTAGCAATAAATAATAATAAGAATTACTGTGACACGCCAAAAAGGAATGCTGAACTCTTGTTTGGAAGACTGATTGCCGTGGTTTGCTTTAGTCACTTTAGAACGCTCGATCCGGAGACAGCGGATCTTGCGCGCGAACTCATTGACGCCTCCGACGCCCAACGATCAGCCTTCTCCTCTTTCGTAAATCTATGGATGGGCTTCAACGGGTGGATGGAATGTGTGACGGATGCCGCGACCGACGCGGAGATGATCACAGCACTGGCCAACCACCAGCGTCTCACGGAGGCCTATAACGAGCTGATGAGGAATTCCCCTGACTTTCGCGAGAGGGTCGAGGTTTTCACGACGATGTGGCCGGTTCTCAATGTTCGCGATGTGCGCCGAAAACTCGGGCGCGACGCGTTCTGGCGATTTTCTCGTGAAGAGCTTATGGCCGAAGTCTTACGTCAGGGTGTCAAGCTTCAGCCAGTCGGTTGGGCAGCCGGCGACACTCCGACATGGCCTCGGCTCCTTCGAACCATTTATACCATCCGATGCAATCTCTTTCACGGTTCCAAATCGCCGGAGAATTTCCGCGACCATGAACTTGTCGTAGCCAGCGATCACATCCTTCGGATGTTTATTGCGCGCAGCGCCTGCTTCGAGTGGACTGATTGTTGTGTTGAGATGGACGGGCCTCAATCACCAGTGGAAGCCTTCACGTCGTCCGAAGGCTGAATGCGGCCGAGAAAAAGTGGTAGCTTGCTGTTCTTGAAGTCCCAGCTCGCAAGAGGGGCAAACCAATCCGGTGCCGGTTCGCCATCGAGCTGGATAACCTGGTCGCCGTCGATCGTCTGGTCGGCGTAGAAGCTGCTGAAAATCCGGCTAGCCGTGCCGATACCCTCCCAACCCTGGTTTGTCGGCTCGACAGGCTTTGCGACGAATTCGACACCGGCGATCTGATCGCCGTCTATGAGCGCAAAGGGCCCCTCCACGGCCCACTCGCCGTGGAATAGAAACACCTGGGCGAGTTTTCGGTCCTTCGGGTCGGTCAGCTCGACGTCGCGGCTGTAGAGCTTCGCCGATCCGATCATAAAATTGGCAAGCCCCTCGTCGCTGAGCGACCGCGGCATGTCCGTCGCGGCGGCGAGCACAAGGCGCAACGGTGGCTTCGTCATGATCAGAACCTCGCCCAGACGCTCAAATTCGCTGGCGAGCATTGCCTCCTGCATCGAAACGCGGAGCGAGCCGTTGCGGCTTCGAAAGCGCTCAGGCGAGATCACCGACCAGAACCTCCAGAGCGACCAATAGATCGCCAGCTTCAGCGGCGTGCCGACGGCGTCCGCATAGGATTGGAGTGTGGAGAGATACGCCCGGGACATGCGCAGCTCCTGCTTGAAGGGCTCCTTGCTCCGGACGTTCTTGACCTCCACCAGCCATTGATCGCCATCATTGAGGACGACGCGGAAGTCCGGCGCACGGAAGGTCTCCGCCGCGTGGACGCGTCCGACATCTTCCGCCTTCAGGAGCCTGAAGTGCCCGAGGCTCAGCACTGTCGCCTCGAACAGGCGCTCGATCCGGGAACCGTGGATCAACGCCGGATCAGACAATGCTTCCCGCAAACGCGGCTCGGCGTCCCCCATGAAACGCTCGACCAGAGCCGGATCGTTGAGCGCGATGCCATTCTTGCGCGCAAAGACCGCCACCGACGCCAAAAGCTCGAAGGCCTTCTGTCTCTTGGGCTGTTCGGACCCGTCCTCTTCGCTCATGGTCAACCCTTTGCAAATGGATCGATGTCGGGCGGATTCATGTAGGCCCGGAATCCAGCCAGGTCCTCATCTCTCGGATTCTCGGCTTGCGGAATGAACCTGATCGTCTCGGCGATGTCGCGGCGCGTGACAGTCCCTATGATCGCGCCGCCGTTGCTCATCTCATACTCCATCGAGCCGCAATGCCGGTTCGGGCGCGCCATGCCCGGAGCGAAAGCGATCGGCTTCTTGCTACCCTTCTTGCTTACCTCATGCTTGGCCAGTGCGACCCGGATGAATTCCAGAGTGGTGTAGCCCATTTCCGTCCGCCGCAGATCGATGCGCATCTGCACGACCAGTTCCGACCTCTGCTGCGCGTTCCGAAGCTGCTCAGCCCGCAGTTCGCGGTCGTAATGCCGATAGCCAATATCACGCTCAAGATGGACCGCCTTGAAATCCAGTCCGCCACTCTCGGCGAGCTTGATCACCTCTTCACAGCGCTGGCGCCAAGTCCGCTGAAGCTCATAGGCCGCGTAGATCCACATCGGAGACAGCGCACCGAGCAAGGCCACCTTGTCATGCGGCGGATCGTCATCGGCCTGCCGCCGCATGACCTCGTCTTCCAGCGTGTTCAGCAGATTGTCGATCATGCAAAGCTGGCCGGCCTGCATCACCAGGAACGGGTTCTCGGCAAACCCTGCCAGGCTCTTCAGCGCTTCGACCAGATCGCTCGGGCCGATCTCCGCGACAGAGCGATAGCGGGGCTGATCATAATAGTCTTCATCGATATGGTCGTCGTCCAAGCATTCGCCCCCGCTCGTTCAAGACAGCCAGTATGGCGGATCGGTCACCGCCATCGGCAAAGGGTCCACCCGGCCCCAGAATCGCGTCGTTGCCCTGATGTAGCGGACGAGGTCGTTCCTTCCGATCCTGAGTGTCTCGCTCGGCCTCCGGGGGCCGGGCACCAGGTCGATATAGTCCGCGGCAGTGTCGGACCATAGCGCCGGCGCCATCGCGCGAAGCCGCTCGCAGGACGGTCCTTCGCCATGGCGCACGACATTGGCGACCGTGAACATCTCGTTGAGCTCGGCGCCGAGATCGTCGATCGCCAGATCGATGCTCGCGTGCTGCGCACCGGCAAGCAACTGCTCCTGAAAGCCGCGCAGCTTCGCCAGGTCTGTCGGCCCCGTCGCAGTTGTCCATATGCTGAGCTGCCGTTCGAAGACGCCGGCCAGCGTCAGCACGAAGGATTTGGCAGCCTCGTTTGCGGTGTAATTGTCGACCTGGGCCGCGGCGCGGTCCAGAAACTCGTTCATCGACGCCGCCTCGCCCTGTTCTAGGACGGGATGGAGCACCAGCGCGTCCATCGTGGGCTGGATGACGCGCACGAACAGCCGGTCGAGGTTCGCCTGAAATATCCGAGGGAATTGCCCACCCATGACCGTCATGGCGTTCACCACCTCCAGAGCCCGAGCTGATCATCCGCGCCGTCTCCTTCGGCGTCGCCGGCAAGGCGTAGCCCTTCACCGTGCTCCATATATCTCTGCCGCAGGTGGCATAGCGGTCCGAAAATGTACCGTCATCTCTCATTTTCCCAGCGATACCCGCCTTCCGGTGACCAAAGCACCATATCGCGTGGGCGACCGCGAAACGGGTCGCCCAACAACGCTAGACCGTCGCGAAACTGCGCGTAGTCGTAAGAGCGATCACCTTCATCTCGGATGTCTGGCACGGCTCGGTCGCCGTCCACGAATCCGAATCCGACAGGATCGAAGGTCGGCAACAGAAACGAGGGAGGCATTTGCCGCCGACCGCCGCGGATAACAGCGCTTAGCCCGTTCAAGAATTCGGCGCCTCCCTTCTCTTCGATCGCGAACCATGCGAGCCCGGAAGCCAGTCGCTGCGATGCTGGCAGTTGCGCGTGTCGAGCCATTCGCCGCCAATAGGGATGATCGAAAAATTCCTCGATCCACCATGGCTGCAAACCGGAGCGCTGAACCCAAGGCACCGAAGTAAGGTAAGTCCGGCCGGCATATTGGAGACGCAGGAGCGGGACTGGCTCCTGCTCCGGCACCGCTCCATCGACCGCACGGAGCCAGTCGATCCAGTCGACGACTTCCGGCACGCCCATCAGCATGAAGTTGGATCGGTGCGTCGCTAGGACGATTGGCGCAGGCGTTCCTGCTGGCCGCCCCTCTTCCGGTAGCGACGGAGGCGCAGTGCCGGATTTCTTCCTAGGTTTCGAGATCCGCGTTTCTGACACGCTCAAGAAGCTGCCCGCCGCCGTGGGCTTAGAGCCAAAGGCGATGGAATAGCCGTGGATGACCTCGCCGAAGGGTGACGTCGCTGTGATGTAGGGCTTGACCTGTTTCTTATACTTCCGCTTGGCCGCGCTGGTTATCTTCCCAGCAGTTACATCCTTGGCGAACGAACCGTGCGCCTCGGCCAAGACCACGCCATGACCTGCGGCATTTCCCCCGTCGTAGATAAAATCCGCATGAGGATCGAGCGACGACGAGAGGCACACGGCGTTGGCTCGCCATTCGTAGCCAAGGGCCTCCATATAGAGATGCGTCATGCCGGTACCGACCTTCGCTGCGAACTGCGATCCGGCCGTATCCGCGAGAAACTCAAAGTACGACCTCAGAGCAAACGTGCTTCCATCCTCGAGAAGCGTCTCCAGTTCGACCAAGGCGCTTTGTTGCAAGCCATCCAGGAGTTCCTTCGGGGCGTCGTCCCAGGTGGTCGCGGTGCGAGCAACGGCAGCTGCCAGCGCCATCGGCTGAAATGAGAGGTTGGTGCAGACGGGAGGCGCGATAAAATTCGGAACGATTGGACTGGGGACGTGCAGATGCTTCGTGTGTTTGGTCAAGCCGACCAGCTTGCTCAACACTCCCACGCCTGACGTTGAAATAATCCCGCTCATAACATCCCCCGCGCGTTCTCCCCTCAATTTTATATCTTATCAATCAATACTTTCTCCAACCTGTTGCTTCCGATTCCCTCATGAGCCGATTCGGATCTAAACGAACGGCGCCGCAGCGAGGATGTTTTGACCCTGGACGATGACGTTGCACCATTGCTTGGCCCGCGTCACGGCGTTGTAGAGCAGCCGTCGCTTGTGCTCGACATCGCCGCCTACCTGATACGGCCATACAATTACGACGCCGTCGAACTCGCGATTCTTGGCTTGCTGTACCGTCAATGCAGTGAACAGGTGCGCGAAATTACCGCCATGCTGTCGGCGAAGCGCCACGTTTCGAGCGATCACAGCCTCGATGTCCGCTCGGGCGAATTCTACCCTCCCTAGCGCATGGATTTGGTTCTCAACCCACATGATCGACGCACGCACCGGCCCGGAGGGCGGCAGCGCACGAAGCGCGGCGAGCGCAACCATGGCGGGCGAGGTTGCACCGAGTTGGAGGTCGTCGATGATGACCTGCGTCTCCTCGCGATCCGTGCCCTCCCAATGAATCGAATACGGGCCGCTACCCTGCTGCCCGCACGGACCTTGGCCGACACGAGCCACAACATTCTGAGTAAATCCGCCTTGTAAGGCGGGTGTGATCACCGCGACATTGCCGCCCTGGCGCCAAGCGACGGCGTTGGCGAGCAACGTCGCGGCAAGCGGGACGCTCACGCCTGGCTGTAAAATTCGGAATCCTTGGCCATTGATCGGTGCCTGTCCACCTCGGATAGCCGCCGCAGCCGCGAGAAGGCCGCCCATGTTGGTCCGGCGAACTTGAACCAGCGTTTCAGGCTCCGCTGCGCCTTGCATCCACGCCACGAGCGGGTTTGGCCGAAGCGATTGGTCGAGACATTGAAACTCGTCGGCAGCGATCAGCGTGCGCGTCGCGGTCGAGAGCGCGACCAACATGCGCATTCGCTGAGGCCTGAGATCTTGGCCTTCATCGACCAACACAATCGGAAAGCTCGCAGCTGTCCAATTTCGGACCTGCACCTGCTCAAGAAGCATCCCTGCGGCGTCACAGACTGCGTCGAATTCACCCTCGGTCCTTGCGGGTACCCCGAGCGCGGCTGCTAGTCCACGCCAGCGCCGGGAGATCCGCCAGGCAAAGCTATCGACCGTGCAGCATTCTACCCGCCCAACGAGTCCAGGCACGGTGCGAAGCCGATCGGCTAACCGACGACGAGCCCCATGCATGAAGGTCAATGCGAGAACGCGTTGCCCCTTCGTCAACGGATGCGCGGCCAGCGTCTCGGCCAGCATTTCCATCAACCGAAACGTCTTGCCACACCCCGCCGCACCTTCCACCGCACGTACTGTCACGGCTGGAACACCTTTATGGCCGGGTTCGCTACATCGGCGGAAAACAGTGGGTTGGCGACACCCTTCGCGACATCGGTGATGGCATTGAGCAGCGAGCGCGCGCGCGCGCAGCAGGCGTCGTTCGCTCCGATCGCGCCTGCGATAATCTCGTAGGAGGATGTGTCCTTCTTCAGACCTTGAGCCGCTCGAACGTCGCTTTTCAGCCGTGTCACTAGCTCGACGACGGTGGCTGCAGGTTGATCGAGATGGATCGCTGAGAGACAAGCATTCGCATCCGCCTCGACAATCCAGCCGACGATGTCTTCGAGCATTTGCCCATTCGCCCACCGGAAGATAATGCCCGAATTCGGCGCGCCGGCACCGACGAGTTCGGCAGCATACCCCACGCCCTCCGCATCCCCGTCGACCATCGCGAGCACACGAGGGTGTAGTGCCGCGATGGCGTCGACCGTTCTGACCACCGCACCATCGTGCGTCGGGATGACACCGATGAAGGAGTCGAACCGGCACTCATCCGCCGCCGCCCAGGTTTGATGAAGATCGACCGCGCGGACCAGGAGGCCCAGCCACTCGAAATCAGTACGCCCTTCGGGAACCAAGACGAACTCATGCATCACAGCCGCGATGGTCTCGACGCGGTTGACCTGAAACAGCTTCCGCACGCTGTTCGGCGTCGCAGCGGGCAAAGTTGACGAAAGCAACGGGACCGACGTCAGCGCTCCATTATCGTTGCGCAGCACCGCTACACCCTTGGGATCAGCGAGAGTCGCGACCATGGGCGAATGCGTCGAGACGAATGTCTGTCGCGAAAGAGCTTGGATGCGGTGAACGAGGCGGCGCTGCAATGGCGGCGGTACATGCAATTCCGGCTCCTCAAGCGCCATCCAGAAACCTTCGTTGGTCTCGGCTCGCATACGTCCGAACTGCAGGAGCAAAAGAAGGTGTTGGAGCGAAAGGAGGCCACTCCCGTGTCGCCTCGCAGGCAGAGGAAGATTGCCACCTTCGTGGGCGTAGTGCGAGACGACCGACTCCAGAAGCCCGTCGCTGTCTGTTGCGGTCACCCGAAGATGAAGGGTCGGAGCGGTCCGGAAGAAACCGCGCAATTCCTGATTCAGCCGATTGACAATGGGCGCGAGACGTTCGTCCTGCTCAAGGCTCGCCTGTGGTGCTCGCAGCCTATCCCGCTCGGCGAGAACCGATTCCGAGGGCTGCCCTTCGCCAGCGGCGATAACCCTACGGAAAAGCTCCGATCCGAAGGACACCGTTCGGTCCCACGTTCTTGCGGCTGGCACGAGGAAGAATCCGATGTCGCGTATCAGCCGCGCCGAGAAGGTTGTAGCGCTCTCCTCCGCGAAAACGTCGCCCACGGCGTCGTCGTCATGGAAATAGCGAAGCGTCTCGACTTCGAGCGACGGTCGGTGAAATCGAGCCGCGAAGGCGATCTGGCATGCAAGTCGCCACGCCGCGTCGTTGCGCGCCGGCATCACTGTGCCATCCGCTGGATTCCACCATTTGACGATCCCGCGGTCCTCGCGAAACCAGTCCATATGCTGCGCCGGATCGTCGCCCTCGAAGCCGATTACCGTCGCGACTAGCCGTATGCGATCAGCAGGCTGGGGATTGCTGCCGTAGAAATCATGCTCGGTAAGCTGGCGGATCATCCGATCCCGATCGAACAACAACGCCAGCGCTTCGATAACCGTAGTCTTACCGCAATTGTTTGGGCCAACGAGAACTGTATGGGGTGAGAAACGAACTACACCTTCGCGGATACCGCGAAAATTCTCGATTTCTAGTTTCGCAATCTGCACGATACCACCCGGACAAACTATTTATGAATTAATCTCATCTCGTCGGACAGGTATGGACTTGTGCCATCCGATCTTGAGCCAAGCGCTCGCCCGCCAACATTAGGAGTAACACATGGCGGTCAATCGGCGCTGATATTCGTCCGCCAATTATTCGACTTAGCGGCCCGTCGTGCGCGAAGCGCGCCCTCCTCTCTGGCGGCCAGCTCATCATCCAGCTCGACAAGATGTTCGGCCAACTCTATCGCTTCCGATAGTTCAAATAGCGTATTTAGAGAAAGAAGCAAAACACGCCTCTGAACCACAGCAAGGCGGGGCCGATATTGTCACAGAGTATAAAAATGGAGTGCTTTCGCATCGACGAGAGCGGCTATACGGGGTTCGACCTTCTAAGTCCCGATCAGCATTTCCAAGGCGCTTCAGCGATCGCGATCAGCGATAAGGATGCCGCACGTCTCATCAAGGAACATTTCCCGAGGCTACAAGGACCGGAACTCAAGTACCGCTCGCTGTCGCGCCGGGAGGCAATCACCAGCGACTGCTATCGCTGCAGCGCGATCTTCTCACTCAATACAAGAGCGTGACCTAGATCTGCGATAAGCGTTTTCTGCTGGTGCTGATGTTCGTCGACTACGCCGTCGAACCTTTCTACTACGAGAGGGGCATGGATTTTTATGCAAACGGTCAGAACTACGCGATGGCATCGCTGCTTACCCTCGTAGGCCTACTCTCCTCGGACAGCCAGCCTTCGACAATTTGCTCATGGCCTTCCAGAATGCCGTCAAGGAAAAGACCCCGGCGGCGATGAAGACGCTAGTCGCCGCCGCCGCCGCAACGCGATGGCGGCAGCTTCCGGAGGCCTTGGACCCGTTGGCTCAGTTCGCGGCCCCCGAATGCCTCAATGCAATAGCAAACCCCTGCGTGGACACGGACGCCGCCTTGGTCGTGCTCCAGTCACTGATCAGCCGAATGGAAGTGATGGCCGATGGGGCCTACCGAGTCGAACATGACCAGTCCAAGAACCTCCTGCGGTATTACCAGCTGCTGCAGCGCTTCATCAATCACGATCAGGATGTCGAGTTTCACCAAACCCAGATTGCCTCCATCAAATTTCCGCTCAAGCTCACCGAAGTGACCCAGGTCGACTCGAAGGCCAGTCCCGCTGTGCAATTGGCAGACGTCATGATTGGCGCCGCGACCGAGGCGGCAAACAACATGACAGGGCTGCGATCGGGTGGATTAGATCCCGAGGCGGTGATCTCCCTCTATGCCGAGAACCAATTTATCCACCTAACGCCCTTTATCGACTTCGAAGAGCAGCGATGGTTCGGGGAAGGAACTCAGGCAGCCGAAGTTATCGACTACTTCGCCGCCAACTTCTTTGGGCCGGCCGAAGTCTGACTCGCAACGAAAAGCGGCCTGGCCACCCCCGGAGGGGGAGAGCCTTCCCTCCTGCGTCCGAGCCTGTTGTCTCGGCCGACCCCTTCTGTGGGGACACCCCCCGTAACGCCCTGACCGTGGCGGAGATCAGGGACACTCGACCGGCCCCCAAGGCGCACATCCCTGATCGCACTATTGCCCGGCTCCCGCTGGCGCTCACGCCGGCCGATTTCGCTCAGGGCTCCGCCCTCGCGCGGGCAAGGGTAAAGCGCCGGCGGGCCGGCGCCGTCCGGGGCGGTCTCCCCGACCTTCCGCGCAGATGCGTCTTTCAGCACTTCCGTAATCCCAGAAATCCGCTTGTGCAGGCCGGGAGATACCCCTCCGCCCCGGCCGCCCTTGCCCTTGCTACCCCGGTCTCGCCGACGGGCAGGGTTGCAGCGCAGCGCTGCGCTTCAACCCAAGCCCATAGGAGAAAGACGATGACCACAAATGCGAAGACCGAGACGACCACGCAAAGCGGCACCGAGATTTTTGTGCCACTGAACAAGCTCAAGAAGTCACCCCGCAACGCCCGGAAGACCCCGCACAGCGAGGCCCACATCGAGGCGTTGGCAGGCAGTATCGGTGCCAAGGGGATGCTGCAAAATCTTGTGATTGAGCCGGAGGCGAACGCGGACGGTGAAGCAACCGGCTTCTACCTCGTCACCATCGGCGAGGGCCGGCGGCTGGCGCAATTGCTGCGCGTGAAGCGCAAGGAGATCAGGAAGACGGAAAACATCCGCTGCGTCCTGGATACCGAGAACGACCCGCAGGAAATCAGTCTGGACGAAAACGTCACGCGCGAGGCTATGTCGGTTCCCGATCAGGTCGAGCGATTCCGGGAGCTTTCAGAACGCAAGGGCTGGGGAGCCGAAGAGATCGCCGCCCGGTTCGGCGTGAGCGCCCATGTCGTTCGCCAGCGGCTTCGCTTGGGTGCGGTCAGCCCGAAGCTGATGCAGGTGTATCGCGATGGCGATTTGACCTTGGACCAGCTGATGGCTTTCGCCATCACCGAGGACCATGCCCGACAGGAACAGGTTTACGAAAGCCTGTCGTATAACCGCGAGCCGTGGATCATCCGCCGCGACCTGACCAAGACCAACATAGAGGCGACGGATCGACGCGCGATCTTCGTCGGGCCGGAAGCTTATGCGGAAGCGGGCGGCACCATCATACGTGATCTGTTCACCGAGGATCAAGGCGGTTTCTATGAAGACCCGGCATTGCTGGACCGGCTTGTCATCGAGAGACTGGAAGGCATCGCCGACGAGGTTCGGCAAACGGAAGGCTGGAAGTGGACGAGCGTCCATATCGACTTCCCGCACGCGCACGGCATGCGCCGCGCTTATCCGCATGCTGTGGAGCTTTCGGAGGAAGACACCGCCGCCGCCGAGGCCGCGCAGGCGCAATATGACGCGCTGACCGAGCAATATGACAGCGCCGAGGAACTGCCCGACGATGTGGATCAGCGGTTCGGGGAGTTGGAAGCCGAGATCGAGCGCATCGACGCCCTGCACCATGCCTATGATGCGGACGAGATCGCGCGCGGCGGCGTGTTCGTGGTGCTGAACCATGACGGGACGGCCCGGATCGATCGGGGGTTCATCCGGGCGGAGGACCAGAAGCCGGAACCGGAGGACGCCGAAGACGGTTGCACCGAGGTCGAAGGCCACCGCGTCAGCGCCGATGGCGAGATCATCGAGGACGGCGAAAGCGGCGAGGAAGGAAATCATGTTTCCGCACTCGACGCCGAGGATGATGATGCAGGCGACGACGGCAAGCCGCTGTCGGACCTTCTCATCCGCGACCTGACGGCGCGCCGGACGCTTGGCCTTCGCTTGGTATTGGGCGAGCAGCCGGACATGGCGCTGATCGCCGTCACCCATGCGCTCGCTGTGCAGACCTTCTATCGTGGCGTGGATGCGTCCTGCCTCGGAATCCGGTCGACGAGCAGCACCCTCGCCAGCCACGCGGACGGCATCGAGGATACGGCAGCAGCAAAGGCGCTAACGGATCGTCATGAAGGATGGGCGGCGGACATGACACGGGATGTGGCGGACCTGTGGGGCTTCATCGCTGGCCTCGACCATGCTAGCGTCATGGCCTTGCTCGCGCATTGCGCCTCGCTCACCGTCAATGCGGTGAAACAGCCTGCGGAGCGCAAGCCTTACGCCCAGCAAACCGCTGACAGTCTGGCGACGGCGGTTACTCTCGATATGACGGCGCACTGGTTGCCCACGGTGCGGACCTATCTCGGTCGCGTCACCAAGGCCCACATCCTCGCTGCCGTGCGCGAGGCTGTCGGCGATGAGGCGGCGGATCGAATGGCGGGGATGAAGAAGGAGGCAATGGCGCAAGCCGCCGAGCAGCTTCTGGCCGGAACCGGCTGGCTTCCCAGCCTCTTGCGCACGACGCAGCCCGCATGGCTGCGGAAGCAGCCGGAGACCGCGCCGATACCGGACGGCATGCCCGGAACGGAAGAGGAAAGCTTCCCCGTCGCCGCCGAGTAAGAGCCGGGCCGGGGCGGCGTTGGGCCGCCCCGGCCTTCTCTTCGCTACAGAGGAATTTTTCCGGCCGCGCGTTACCCGCGCGGCCGGAAACCTCGACAGCCTGACTATCGGAACAACGATCATGAGGGATCACGTCGATCGCAGGTGCGCGCCATCGCGGAGCATCATCTTGCCATCCTGGAAACACAGATCGTTGCGAGCGCCGCGTTGAACTCGATCCGAGTCCTCCAGCTCGATGCCGATCAACCGCGAGGATCAAACCATGGCGCGATGGAAAGGGTCGACAGAGCCGCGCGACTTGCGGACAATAGGCAGGCCAATTCAGGAGAGCCCCCATCCGAGCGAGAGGACGGTCGGCAGACGTCAAGGAGACAGATCATGATCATCGCGATCATCGCATGCGTCGTGCTGATCGGCATGCTGTGCATGCTTGCCTTCACGCTCGCGACCTATGCGCTGCCCTTGCTGCTGGGGCTAGAGGTTGCCCGCTTCGCATTTCATTCCGGCGCAGGTTTCCTCGGCGCCGTCCTCGTCGGCATCGTTGTCGGAATGCTGGTCTTCGGATTGGCATTCTCGCTGCTGGGCATTGTGCGCTCGCCCATACTTCAGATCGCCGTGGCGCTCGTCTACACCGCGCCCGCCGTGATCGCAGGATATGCGCTCGTCTACGGCGTCACGCGCGAATACGTGCCCCCGGACATCTGGCGGCAATTGTTCTGTATCGTGGGCGGCCTGTTCGTCGGGTTCTCGGCTTTGTTGCGGTTGATGGCAGCCGCTGGACCCGATCCAGCCCGAAGGCCGGTTCAGCCGTAAGAGAGCGGAGCCCGGTCGGGTCCGATCAGGAATCGCGGTGTTTCATTTCCCCGACCGCTTGCGCCAGAATCCGCCGATAGCCGCGCTTCGTCATCCAGTGCGCTCGCGCCAGATGACTTTCCCAGCATCGCCGGGTTCGTTTCTCGTCGGTGGCGGGATCGCGATGCAGGACGATGCGGGCAACCTCGGCCCGATCCGCGCCGTCCTTCTCCGCGTCGAGTAGCCGGAGATAGGTCACGTAATGCACTTCGTCATAGGGCGTGATGAGGTTAAAACCCGTCGGAGCTTCGTCATCGACATCAGGATCAAGCTCGGGTTTCACACGCATGAGAAGCGCTCCTTTCTCGATTTCCGCTCTAAGAACATCCAGCAAACGTTCGTAGATTTTGATTTTGGCCTGATAGGATTGCGTCTTCAAGAGCGACATGGCGTTGCCCTTCGGGCCGCCCTCTCGGCTGCGCCGGAACCACGCCTGCGGCCCGTTTCCGCCATTCGGCGTCGATCGCTAACGCAAGGGCGGCGCTCACGGCCCTCTCGCATGAAGCGCCGAACAAGGATAGCCCCCGGTCCAGGCCTCGCGCGCCAGCGGCAGGACCATGGGCTGCGCACGCTGTCACCTTCGGCACGACGACCGCGTGGTGTGGGACGGAACCGATCATCCATTGTGACGCCGAAAATCGCTGAGCGTCGCGCGGGGACCTGCCTCGGCCTCACCGTCACGACACCGCGAAGAGGATGAAGGGTTCAGGAGCCGTGTGGCTATCCGTGGCTGCGTGCCAGCCTGGCCGATGAAAGTCAGGCGGAGTAGGACCGGCCGGAGCATCACCGTCATTTTCACCCCTGGCGACGGGGAGCCAATCACCATCATGTTTCTCCCAACAGTTCTGCCAGCCACGCCCACGGCGTCCTCGAATGGATTGGGTCTGACCGAAGATCGGCTTTGCCTCGATCGTCATCCCGCAACGTCCGCCGCCAACTTTTTTCCGCCGCCTGCGGCTTTGCATCGCGAAGCAAAAAAGCTGGCGGCGGCCGCCTTCCACTGCGTTCCAGCCCTGCGGGTGCGGGTCGATCGTCTCCGGTCCCACGACCCCCATCGAGGTCGCGATAGGCGCGGCCCGAGGAACAGAAGGAAGAGCACAATGGCGACTATCGGAAGCTTCACCAAGGGCGAGAATAACTCGGGCTTCACTGGCTCGGTCAAAACCCTGACCCTCAACGTCAAGGCCAAGTTCGTCCCCACCGAGGGCGAAAGCGAACGCGGCCCTGACTACCGGATCATCGCTGGCCCCTCGGTCGAGTTCGGCGCGGCCTGGAAGAAAACCGCCCGCGAGACCGGCCGCGAGTATCTCTCTGTCAAGCTGGACGATCCGAGCTTCCCCGCCCCGATCTACGCCAGCCTGGTCGAGGCCGAGGACGGCGGCGAGCACAATCTCATCTGGTCCCGCCGCAACGGCGACTGAGACCGGGACACAAAGGAGCCCCACCTTCGCGGGTGGGGCTTCGTCATGCTCATGGCCGCCACCGCCGTTCAGGGCATACGGAGATCAGGGAGATCTGAAATCTGGGTTTCCGATTTTGCACGTCCTGATCGGTTTCCCCTGGTGGTCGCTGAACCTCCGGTTGGGCTTTCGGAATCGCAAAACCACCGCCGACCGCTGCTGGTTCGGATGGAAAGGTGAATTTTCGCCAAGGACCCGACTCAGGGCCACTTCGTGCCCTGACAGGCGCGTCGCTAAAGACTGACATCTGACCAAGCGACCGCGTTCTCGACGCGGATGGATCGCACCAAGCTGATGACGAGCGCCGTGCTTGCGGGCGAGATCGGGGTGGACCAGTAAAAGTTCGTGAACGCGACTGATCGCTTTATCTATTTGGGTCAGCCGATAGCAGCTCCCTTCGCGCGCGAGCCCGGGCAGGCGACGGCCAATAGCCAAGCCATGAGCGAAGGACAGAGCATCGGCTCCACGAGGTATGGATCGGGCCAGTGTGCGTCCAATAGTCAACGCGCCTTTGCTATAGTATAAGAACATATCTGCGGGGGATCATATGGACATTTTGTGGGCAGCACTGCTGGGTGCCCTTGGGGGCGTTCTCCCAGATTTCATCAAGGTAATTCGCAAGCGATTCGAGAAAATGCCGACTTATCTCGGCCGCCGGTTTTATTGGTTGAACGTGGCGTCCCTGGCGGTCATGGGTGCGATCGCTTCGGCGATAGGTCATCCCAGCAGCATTCACGAAGCCCTAGCCTATGGCGCTGGCGCGCTCGCGCTGCTCACCCAGGCCTTCGGCCAGAACGACGAACAGCATCTCGGCGACGCGGAGCAGGTGAACCCGATTCGGCAGATTCGGGCCTGGTGGGGTTCTTGAAAGTTGCCGAGGTTTCCTGTTCATCCCGTTGGCTTCGTCCCGTCGTTCAGCTGAAGGGCGCGGGACAGGATCGGGAGATCGCGCTTGGCGGATTGCGGCTTCCATTTTTCGATCGCCCGTTCGACCTGTGGTCCCGCGATTCGAGAACGTCATTCCGATCCGCGTTCAGAACGGATGCTATCGCTGCCGCGCTCGACGAACGAATGTTTGAGGATCGCGAACCTCTGGTGCTGCGGATCGGATCAGGCGACGAGGCCAGGGTGCCATGGGAGGCCTTTCAGGCCGAGATCAATCCGCTTAACCGCCACAAGCTGGCACCTCTGCGCACCGTCGATCAGGACCGGAATTTCAGTTTCAGTGCAGTACCCTCTCGGATGCGGGTTCTGGCACTTGTCGGACATCCTGGGGCCGAACGCGCCTTTGATCCTCAGGCAGCTCAGGATTTTCTTGCCGGGACACTGAGTGCCGCGCGAGCGGCGAGCGGTCGGATCGAGCGCTTCGAATTGGCGCAGCTTCGCGGTGACAGTCTCGACGTCGTCGTTGCCCGCGCCGAAGCACTGCAACCCAACGTCGTGATCTATTTCGGACATGGACGCCGCGTGGCCGGGCCCGAGGTGCGGACAGCGGCGGCTGAGAATGGCTGGCTGGCCGTTTCCGCGCTTGCGCAGACGTTGTTCGCAGTTCCGGAAACCGCGCCGCCGTTCTGGATTTTCTGGGCGTGCTCGCTTGGCGAGGATGAAAACCAGCCGTCGCAGCAGGTTGATGGAAGTGCCGCGCTAAGCACGCTGAGCCAAAGTGGCGGCATTGCCGTCCTCGCGATGCGATCGCGAATCCGAGTGCGCGCAGCTCGCCCGATGCTCGAGGCACTTCTCGGCTCCTTCGCGTCAGGAGAGCCGCTGGAAGTCGCTGCAGCGGTTTGTCGCGCGGCCGCGCTCAATACCGATGTAATCAGCGATGGCCGAATGGACTACGCAGCGCCGGCCGTCTGGTCGTTGAGCGAACCCGTTGACGCCATCAGCTGGGGCGACGAGCCAGCATTTCCGGCATCCTGGGTGGCTGTCCGTCTGTTGTCCGATGGCAATGAACTTCCCGCACTGGGGAACGGGCTGGCTCCGGTCGATGAAGCTTCATCCGCGCTTGCACAGACGTGGAACCGTCCTGGCCGATATTTTGCAACGACCGGCAGCATTGGAATTGACGCGGGGTCCCGCTCTCGGTTGCTCTCGGTCGGCGCGGCTATCCGTCGCGACACGGGCCGGCCGGTCGTCCCGATCCTCCCGCGCGCCGGGGCAACCTTCGATCAACGGCTACGACTGTGGGCTGAGGATGCCGTCCGGCAGCTTGATCCACGGCACCATGATTGCGAAATCGCGTATGCCATCGGTGCTGTGCGCGACACGGGCTTGAATGGGCTTGTCCGGCTTCTCGCAATTCCGGATATTGTCCTGCTGCTGGGAGACGTTCCCGACACGCCGATCGCCTGGGACGTGCTTGTGGGCGCAGCGCCGGGCAGCTCGATCGTCGTTGCCGGATCGGCTCCACCCGACGCGGCCAGGGGATGGGCGATGGATCAGCTGATGTCGAACTCGGCGCGTGACCAAGTCGAAGCCATTGCCCGCGCTGAACCGCTGGGGTCCGCGATCCTGAGCGTATCCGAGCGTGCGCTGGCGATGCACAAAGTGGCGCAAGTGGCCGGTGTCGACGCAGGTCGCATCGATCAGCTCGATCCGTTCTGCGTCCGTGTCGCTGGCCAACGCGTGCTGACCGAAACGGCGCGACGCCGCATGCTTGAGTGCCTGCCGCCCGAGACGATCGCGGCAGGCCGCCGATCCTGCATCACGCTGCTGCTGGACCAGCCGGTCGCGCACGATTTCGGTGCGCTGATAGAAGTGGTTCGCCATTATGTCGCGCTCGATGAGGGGATCGCAGGCGCCGAAGCGGTAAACGCCGCATGGCTCGTCGCTGGTGCCGGCTGGACCGTCTCAGATCGCTCAAGGCTGTTCGACGCTGCGGCGCGAAGCCGGATACTGCTGGACAGCCTGCATGATGCACCCCTCCTCGCTATCGTCGAGGCGGCCATCCTCCTGCAGAACCTCGGGCTCGCGCGTACGATCCTCGATCGCCGCCATTTTCGCGAGCCCGGAGATCGGGCGCGCAAACATGCGATGCTGTCGGAATGCTTCAAGGCAGATGTGGCCCGCCCCGGAGCGCAGGCGGAGATGCGGCGCCAGGCCGAGGCAGCGGTGACCAATGCGCAGGCGGCCGTCGATGGGGGTGTTCCCGGCGCGGTGGTTGAGTTGCTGCAATACCGGCTCAACCTTGCGCGCATTTCCCAGTATTTCGACCATAACTACGAAGGCGCACTGGCGAACTACGAGGCGATCCGCGACGAAATCCGGCCCTCGGCTTATGAGGACCCGGTGCGCGCTCATCTCTTCGCCGCCGCCTGCCGAAATGCCGCCGAATGCATTCTCGATCCCGCACCGCGCCCCATCGATGGTGCCACGCGTGACCGCGCCGAGGCGCTTGTTCAAGAGGGGCTTGAAGCAGCCAGAGCTCGCGGCCTGACCGAGGTCGAGATGGAGCTCAGCTACACCCGCACCCGCATCGCGGAAGCTGCCGGCGACGATCAAACGGCTGCGGGCTTACTCACCGACCTCTCGAACGGTCGGGCCGTCCGCCGCTATCCGCTGCTAGCGGCCATCGCTGCCGAAAGGCTTGCTTGGAATGCCGTGCGCACCGGTCGCCGCAACTTCACCTGGGAAGATCAGCGCGCGCGTCTGCGGTCGCTCAGCCTGTTCGACCACGCATGGGCGCAGCGTGTTGTGATGAACGGTCGTATCCGCGGCGCTCGATGCCTTGCGGCAAGAAGCGCTGCGGATCGAAAAGTCGCTTTGGCTCTACTCGAAGAGAATTGGGCCGACATTCAACGATTGCCGGGGCTGACGGGCTACGACGATGCATGCCGCGTGGCGGAAACCGCCGCAGGCCTCGATGTCCTGGCCGGAGCGGATGAGAAGACATGGGCCGCCTTCCTGGCGTCCCCGCAGGCCGCAAGGGTGCCCGATCCATGGAAACGGCAAGGCGCGGCGGAGATATGGGAGGGAAGAGGTTAAATGGGAACCGGGGGTTTGGCGGAGGGAGCGGTTCGCTCGGCGGGGGGAGCGCGGGATCGTCCGGTTCGGGCCCTTCGCGAGGCACGGGAGGCGAAGGATCGTCCGGTTCGGGCGGATCTCTGCTGCGGGCGATCACGCATCTGCGCGACATCGCGCGGATGCTGACCGCGGATGGTGACCAGGCTCGACTGACGCGCGAAATCAATGCGCTGCTGCGCGAGAGAGGGCGCGCCAGCTTCATGGCGGGGCTACTCGCCGACCCCTTTGCGACCACGCTGCTCGACCGCCTGCTTCAACTCAGCGGCAGGGTTCAAACGGAAAGCTGGTCGGATATTCTCGACAGTGCCGACGTCGCGAAGGGTCCGGGATCGATTACGGCCTATTGCGACATGGTGATCGAGGAAGCGCTACAGGAGCACGGCGACGCCGTTGATGAAAGGCACATCGACCGCGCGGGGCTGGCGCTGCGCTCCTTTCTGGCAACGTCCCTGGCGGGTGATGACCTAGTCGTCGCCGAGCAAGGAGATGCTGCGGCCGTCGACGCAGCCATGGATCGGACCCGCCTCGCAAACGAGGGCGCCATTCGCCGCGGTTTCCTCGGACAAGTCATCGCCAAGAGCATCGCCGGCGAGTCCTGCATCGATCTCGGAGCATCGGCACCTTCGGTCGAGCGCGCCGCCGATACGATCGCTGCCGCCATCCAACAGCGCTTTGATGAGAAATTCGTCCGCAAAGGCAAGGCCGATGTCTCCGACTTCCTTCGGACGGTTGGCGCCAACTACGCAAAACTGGTGACCGGCCAATGAGCGCGCCCGCAGCCATTCCCGCTCGCGTCGAGATCACGAAGGCGCCGCGGCCGGAGACACATGTGCTCGACCTGGATTTGGCCGACATCGAATGGCACGACGCGGCAGGTCTCGGACCAAACGGCCTTGACCGCCGCGCGCTCGACCTCCTCGAGATCGCGCGCCTCGTCGGGGAGGTCGAACGCTACATTCCCAAGCGCATCTCCAGCCAGCGCGTGCGATCCGTCAAAGTGCAGATGTCGGTGCGCGAGCCCTCTGCATGGACGCCGAAAAGCCTCGCCGCGCTCAAGGCAATCTTGCGGCTGCTGGGCAACGCGGAGTGGACGTTCGGATTCTCGGAGCGAAAAAGGGACAGCGCGCTCGACCGTCTTTCCATGGATGGGGCGCAGCCGGACCACGTTTCGAACGTCGCCTTGTTCTCGGCCGGCCTGGACAGCACCAGCGGCCTCGATTGGCTGGTCCGCAACGGGACCGACGCGGCGCTTGCGTCCTTCTACGGGTCGAAGGCGAAGCAGACCCAATTGGCGGGCCAGTTCGAATTCAAGCGCCATGTCCAGATGGGGTGCACCTGGGCCAACGGACGGCGCCGAATCGGCGGGCAGTTTCAATATCGCTCTTTCCTGTTCCTCGCGCTTGGCGCGATGGTCGCGCGATCCTACAGAGCCTCGACTCTGCTGCAATTTGAAAATGGCCCGCTGGCGATCGCGATGCCGCCGGCAGCGACCTACCGGATGACCCGGCATGCCCATCCAATGCTGCAAACGCTGGCGAGCGAGTTGTTCTCGAACCTGTTCGGCGAGCCTTTGTCAGTTCAAAATCCGTTTCTCTCGCTGACCAAGCGCGAAGCCGCTAATGCCATGAAGTCACATCTCGGCGCCGAACGGTTCGAGAAAACAATTCTGGGTACGGAGACCTGCTGGAACCTCGCATCGCGTCAGGTGCTTGGTGCAATCACCAAGCGCATCGGTCAACCCTGTGGACTTTGCATTCCTTGCGTCGTTCGCCGGACCGCGTTGCCGGGGTCTGACGTCGCCCATGCGGTCGACCTCACATCGAGAAAGGACCCGCACTTTGCCGATGCTGATGCGCGCATCCATGTCGACGCCTATCTGGCATGGGCACGCAAGCTCACGGCATCCTCCTATGGACCCGAGCGCTTCGCATTCGAGGCGCCGCAGATCGTGCGCGAAGCGGTTGCGCATTCGGATGGTAAGCTGACGATGAGCGCGATTTTTGAGATCGAGCGGCGATTTGCCCATGAGCTGATCCAGACGTTCCCGGTGCCGTGATGACGAACACCATTCTTCCGCACTCGCTTGTCGCTCTCAGCATCAAACAGCCCTGGGCGGAACTGATCCTCCTCGGGCGCAAGACGATTGAAGTGCGAAGTTGGTCGACCGACTTCCGCGGGTTGCTTGCCTTGCATACCGGCAAGAAACCCGCACCGGAGGCGTCGGCCCGCTTCCCTGACATCGACGCGAGTTACCTGGGAGGGTTCGTCGGCGTGGCCGAACTCGTGAACGTTGAACCCTTCACACAGGTGAGCTGGAGCCGCCTCCGAACGGCGCATCTGGTCCCAGGCCCGATGCCCGGCGAGGCGTTTGGCTGGCATTTCCGGAACGCCCGTCGGTTGACAAGGTCGATCAGCGCGAGTGGAAGTCTTGGGCTATTTCCTGTTCCAGCGGGAATAAAGCAATCCATGGAAATTTCGTAACCGGCTATTTCTTGGACGGGGAGCCTGCGACACAATGAAGGCCTGAGTAGCGAGACATTTGCCGAATGTCTTCGACGAGATGGGCGCTGCTTCTCCATATGCATGCGTGGCAACATTCCTTCCCGAATCGTCTACGGCATCAGAATGCTCTTGATCTTGTCCAGACCCCAGTATGGATCGATGAATGGGCACTTGTAATTCGGGCCAAGATTCTCCCGTTCGGCATCGTCGAAGAAGCTCCGGGCTGCTCCATGCAAATTTTCAGGGATGATTAGAAAGGCTGGATCGGCCGCCTTGAAATCGAGATCGCCGACATGCCGCCATTCTCGCTCCCACTCGAAGAAGTAAGACGATTTCCCATACACGCCGGGCTGATCTACAAACGGTGCAATTTGCCAGATGGGATCGTCTGGCTTTCCAGCTGCGCCGTCAGCCAGATTGCGCAGGACTGTGGCATGCGTCGTGCCCTGATAGGCGTACATGATGGGCCCGCCATTCTGCTCGACGATGAACTCCTTCTTGAAAACTATCCCATACGGGCCACGCTTGTCGGCGAGACGCCTTATCTGGTGAAGCGGGATCTCACTGAAACACACGCATCTAGGCGCTGCGAGGTACTTCTTGCCGATGCCAAAGGGATTCCGTGCTTCCAGTCTGCGGCTGGAGAGAATCGACATTGAGTTTTGGTATTCAGACTTTCCGTTTGCAGCCTTTGTGAAGTGGACCACGAACGGCGACATGTCGTCCCAGGCGGGCTGCGTTTCTCCAACCAGTTTTTGCGCCACCATTTTCCCCCCGGCTTAGGCGACCGTAACGTCGCAAGTTTCAGCAATCTATCGATCACGGCATCTAAGGGCTCTGCCCCCGCGCGGCGCAAGGGTTCGCTGACGCTCGCCCGGGGCGGTTTCCCCAACCTTCCGCGGCTTCGCCTTGTGCAGGCCGGGAGATACCCCTCCGCCCCGATCGCCCTTGCCCCTTGCTACCCCGGTCTCGCCGACGGGCAGGGTTGCAGCGCAGCGCTGCGCTCCAACCCAAGCCAAAAGGATCAGGACCATGCATTACACTCTCGCCACTCGGTTCGGCCGCAATTCTCACCAGATCGGTGGGCGCGAAGCCCTCGACAACGAAGCCCTTTGCCGTCACGTCCCGTCGATCTTCGCCCGCGAGGCGCATGGCAGCCGTTCCGAGCGCTACGTCTATGTCCCCACCATCGAGATCGTGGAGGGATTACGCCGGGAGGGATGGTTCCCATTCTTTGCCGTGCAGGCGGTCCCGCGCGACGGCAGCCGCCACGGCCACGCCAAGCACATGCTGCGCCTGCGTCGGGACGATGGTATTGGCAAGCCGGAGGCGGCGGAAGTCATCATCGTGAACAGCCATGACGGAAGCTCGGCTTACCAGATGTTTGCCGGCGTCCTGCGTTTCGTCTGCACCAACAGCATGATTGCGGGCGAGCGGTTCGAGGAAGTCCGCGTTCCCCACAAGGGCGGCATTCAGGATCAGATCATCGAGGGGGTCTATACGGTCGCGGAGGATTTTCCACGCCTGATCGAAGCCACCGAGACGATGAAGGACACCCGGCTTTCGGAAGGCGAACAGCGCGTCTTGGCCGAGGCGAGCCTTGTCGCCCGCTATGGCGAGGAGGAAAGCCCGGTTCGCCCGGACCAGATCATCGCGCCGCGCCGCCGCGAGGATGTCGGGCAAAGCCTCTGGCAGACCTTCAACGTCATTCAGGAAAATCTCATTCGCGGCGGTCTTTCCGGACGGCGCCAGACCGCCGATGGCCGTATCCGCCGCAGCCAGACCCGCGCCATCAACGGCATCGACCAGAATGTCGGTCTCAATCGCGCCCTGTGGACGCTGGCAGAGGGCATGCAGCGCCTGAAAGCGGCCTGATCCTCGCAAAGCCGTGGAGCCGACAATCCGGCTCTACGGCTTTGCGCTTTTCAGCAGGGCCACATTTCAGATTTCGCGCCGATCCGCATTTGCGGATCGGCGGGCTTCTGCCGTACAGAAATACGGCCGCTCGCCGGGCGCCGCCCGGCTCGCGAAAGCACGTCATTCACAATTGGATTTACGACGATTCGGACGGTGCCCTCGGTGCCGACTGCTGGATCAGATCAGCCGCATCAACATGGAGCGCCTCCGCGATCCGTCCTAGCACCGACACGCTCGCCGACACATCGGCACGTTCGATCGCGCCGACATAACGGGCGCTCAATCCTGCGCTCTCGGCCAACTCTTCCTGCGTCAGTTTTTTTGCATGACGGACCCGACGCAGGTTGATCGCCATGACATCCTTGAGATCCATGGCGGCAGAGGAGCCCCCATCGGAACCATCGTTCCAGGAACGATGGTTCCGATTCGTACAAGCCCATGATATAGGTGGACCTCGCCAGTCTCCGTCTTATTCCTGCCGGCAGCATGCGCGATGCGCCCGGCGCATCAGCGGATCGCGTGAAATCGGTCCAAATATTGCGGTGGACTAAACGCATTCGTTAGACTTGGTCGGGGCCAAAGATGACCATGCCCGCCTTCCAGGACCGCCCGCCGCTGACCGAGCGGGTGAACGCCTATGACGAGCGTCACCTGCCGACCTATGTTCGGCTGCTGATGGCCGAGGAGGAGGGCGCGGACTGGCGCGAAGTGGTTTTGGTCCTCTTCGGGCTCGACCCGACGCGCGAGCCCGACCGCGCCAAAATCGTCCATGACAGCCATCTGGCCCGTGCCCACTGGATGACCGAGACCGGTTATCGCCATTTGCTCGAACCGCGGATGCATTAGCGGTCCGGCGCCGGCCTAGCATATCAAATCGATCCAGCCTGTCGCACGGGTAGCTGTCGCGCGTGATGCAACCTGAAGGTCTAGGCACAACCGGAGATTTCAGGATCGTGGGCGCTTTCCCCTGCCGAACGAGGGGAACAGCCCAGGAGGCACAATGCCTATATCAGACTGGCAGTCGCTGGACACGATCGAACAACTGAAGCGTCTCGACCGTCCTGGCTTCGCTGCCGAGCTTCTTCGCCGGAACGCCGCCTATCGCCGCGACTATGCCCACACGCTGCGCAAGATTGCCCAAGGCGGAATCGATCCGGATGAAGCCCGGTCGAACCTCGCCCACCGCTGGGGGTTGCGATTTTTTCTACGATCCTGACACCCCGGCCGCCCACGAACCCGTCTTCTGGCTTCCCGAGCATTCGCCGGGCACGCTGATCTTGACGTCGGCCCCGGCCGGGTTCGATCTCGGCGTCGCATTCGATCCCGCGGCCCTCGGTCCGGTCCTGGCCGAACGCGCGGACGCCAACGGCCGTGAGCTGGTGATCCGCGACACCTCAGGCGAAGTGCACATCTGGCTGTTGGATGAAGGTGCTGCCCGTCATCCGTCCGTGATCCTGCCGCGCGATGGCGCCTTCAGGCTGCGCCTTGATCTCGCCTCGCGATTCGTCCGCCGCCTTCTTGGCCAGCGGGTCGGCCTGTTGCCGCCCAAGCTGCGGCTCACCGATTTCCAGAGACATCGCTATATCCAGCTCTTGCGGGCCGCCGATCTTGCCGAGGAAGGCGGCGGGCCTCGCGACGTTGCCGCCCAAATATTCAGGTCCCAACAGGCCGAGCTGCCGGCGATAGAATTCAAGGACTCGGCCGCTCGCAAACAGGCTGAGCGCCTGATCAAGCAGGCGCTCGTACTGGTAGACCGTGGATATTTGAAGCTCCTGCGCGGCGGTTGACACGCCCTCCATCCCCAACTGACGCGCCCCCTTACTGCGTCTCGCCTTGCTATCCCCCTCCAGCACCCGCCCGCCCACGCCCGCCCACGCCAACGGGTGGACACGCATTCGCGAAAATCTTTGTCCACCCCCTGCGCCTGGTTTCTCCGCCACGGTGATCTCGACACGCCGCGCTTTCCCCAGCGGCGCCCTCAACGGACACGGAGGACTACCATGCGCGACAGACTGGCGGAGCTTGCCGCTCGCTATCTCAGAACCCACGAGGCGGCTCGTCTTCTCGGCATCTCGCCGCGCACGCTCGAAAAATATCGCTGCCATGGCACCGGCCCGACTTTCCGCAAGCTCGGCGGTCGCGTCGTCTATGCAATTGACGATCTCGAGGCCTGGGCCGATCAGGCGGCCTGCCGTTCGACCTCCGATCCGCACTACAACGAGGCCCGCGCTGCCGGGCGTACTGAGGCCGGTGGCCGTGTCGCCACCGCCCACCTGCATCGCTGAGGCAGCGCCATGTCGCGTCGTCGCCTCATCACGCCCAGCGAGCGCAGCAAGCTCGATCCGTTCGTCGTTGCGACTGGCGACGCATCCCCGCGCGATCAACGCGATCTCATGGAACGGCCGTTCTTCTCGCTGGCCAAGGCCAAGCGCACCACGCCGATCCTTTACGAAGCCGGCGGCACGCGCGTCGAGGTCTTCGCTGTTGCCGAGCATGGCATGGCGACCATCTGGGACGCCGACGTGCTGATCTGGGCCGCGAGCCAGATCGTCGAAGCCGAGAATCTCGGCCTTCGAACATCCCGTTTCCTGCGCTTCACGCCATATCAGCTCCTGATGGCTGTCGGACGCCAGACTGGCGCCCGCGACTACAAGCTCTTGAAGGGTGCGCTGACGCGCCTGCAATCGACCGCCATCCGCACCACCATCCGCAACGGCGAGCATTGGCGCCGCCAACAGTTCTCCTGGATCAACGAATGGGAGGAATGCACGACGCTCGACGGCCGCGTCGAGGGCATGGAATTCGTGCTGCCCGACTGGTTCTATCGCGGCGTCATTGATCGCTCGCTGGTTCTGACCATCGACCCCGCCTATTTCCGGCTGACGGGCGGGATCGAGCGCTGGCTCTACCGCGTCGCTCGCAAGCATGCCGGTCGCCAGAAGCGGGGCTGGCTCTTCGACATCCCGCATCTGCACGAGAAGTCCGGCAGCCTGGTCCGCGTTTCGGATTTCGCGCTCCAGATCAGGCGCATTGCCGCCCGCCAGCCGCTGCCGGGCTATCGCCTCCAGATCGAGTACGAGGGGCGCCGCGAGTTCCTGCGCATCCTGCCCGCAAACTTTTCCACAGCCCCTGTGGATCGTGCTGTGGAAACACTCGGGATTTCGCACGCAAACCATATCGGGATTTCGCACGCAGCCCTATCGGGACTTCGCACGCACGGATCGCAACTAACCCTTTGGCCGGAGACGGTAATTCCGGCTCTTAACTTAGAGTCTAATAGAGAATCTAACTTTTGTAGTGGCGCGCGCGATGTGGAAAATCTTGCCGAAATGCGTCAACGCGAGGCCGCAGCCAACAAAGAGGACGGTACACCCGATACGTCTTTCCGTAAATCCGGGTTTACGGCTGACAATACTGCCCGAGCACCGCACCTGCCCTTCGGCAAAAAGCCAGGAGGGGCGAAGTGATCGTCGCGCTCCTCAATCAAAAAGGTGGTGTCGGCAAGACGACGCTCGCCTTGCATCTCGCCGGTGAATGGGCGGTGCAGGGATGCCGCGTCTCCCTGATCGACGCGGATCCGCAAGGTTCTGCGCTCGATTGGTCGCAGCAGCGCGCGCGGGAGGGGCTGCCAAGGCGCTTCGGTGTCATCGGCCTGGCGCGAGACACGCTCCACCGCGAGGCCCCGGAGCTGGCCCGCGATCGCGATCATGTCGTCATCGACGGGCCGCCGCGCGTCGCCGGCCTGATGCGCTCGGCTCTGCTCGCCGCCGACCTTGTGCTGATCCCGGTGCAGCCATCGCCGTTCGACGGCTGGGCCTCGGCCGAGATCCTGTCGCTCCTTCAGGAGGCGCGCATCTATCGCCCGCAACTTGTCGCTCGCTTCGTGTTGAACCGCTGTGCCGCGCGCACCGTCATCGCCCGCGCGACGGCCGAGACGCTTGCCGATCACGATCCGCCGGTGCTCAGCGCCACCATCGGCCAGCGCGTCGCTTTCGCGGACGCCGCGCAATCCGGCCGCCTGGTTTCCGAACTCGACGATGGCAGTCCCGCCGCCAGGGAGATCACCGCACTCTGCACCGAGGTCGGGAGGATCGCGCCATGAACAAGCGCGGTTTCGCCTCGCGTCCCGTCGACCCCGAACGCTGGATCAAGGCGCCCGACAGGCGGTCCACAGGCGCCGACGATACCGCTGCCTTCACCGCCCGACTGACCATCGACATCACGCCGGAGCTGCGCAGCCGCATCAAGATCGTGGCGTTCCGGCGCGGTGTCACCGTCGCCGACATGCTGCGCGACCTGTTCGCCCGCGAATTCCCCACCGATCCCGGAGACCCGTCATGAACAACAGCGAGCCGCAAACCCCGTTGCCCGTCGTGCCGCCCACCCATCGGGGCACCATGACCCTGACCCATGTCGAGCTGACCTGGATCGAGAAGAAGATCGAGTTCTGGTTGCGTTTCGGCCGCCGCGCCGAGGAGACGATTCTCGATCGTCGGCGCAGCATCGCCAGTTTTGTGCCGAACAGCATCTTCGCCTTCGTGCGCTGGGCGTCGAACGATTTCGGCACCGTGATTTCGCGCATGGACATCGTGCGCGCCGTCACCCCAGGCGAACGCCATCAAACGCTGCCCTTCGTGCGCCCCGGCGGCGAGATCCTGCTGCGGGTCGATGGCTGGCCCAAGGTCGAGCGGGTGTTGCAGTTCATCGACGCGATCGAGGCCCTCGGCGTCGATCCCGCCGACGCCGCGCCGGAATATTGGCGTCACCTCCACAACCGTCTCGCCGCCGGCCATGAACCCCGCACCTATACGCGCGAACAGCATGACGCCTGGCTGAAGCGCCGGAGGGTCGCGCCATGAGCCGCTTCGGCTACATCATGACGACGTACTTCGTCTTGCTCACGATAGGCGGCCTGGCCTTCGTCCATCCCGCACCACGGCTGATCTGGAACGCCACGGCCAGCACGCCGACCGGCCTCTATGCGCTGCGTCCGGTCGACCGGCTCCAGGCGATGGAGCTGGTCGCGTTCAAGCCGCCCGAGCCGGTCGCGAGTTTTCTGGCTGACGGCGGATTCCTGCCCAGGGACGTGCCGCTGTTGAAGCACGTCATGGCGCTGCCCGGACAGACCGTTTGCCGGACCGGCGACGCTGTCATGGTCGACGGTATCGCGGTGGGCGAGGCGCGCGACCGCGATCATCTCGGCCGCCCGCTGCCAAGCTGGAGCGGCTGCCGGACGCTTCGCCCAAGCGAAATCTTCCTGATGAACCCGAGCGTGCCGGACAGCCTCGATGGCCGCTATTTCGGCCCGCTTCCGACCAGCTCGATCCTCGCCCGCGCTATCCCGCTGCTCACCGATGAGGACGGCGACGGGCGCTTCACCTGGCGCGCCCGAACGCGATGACGGACGCGGCCTGCGTCGTGCGGAACGCACGTCGTCCCCATCCATCGCATCACATGAGGAGTTTTTGTCATGACACAAATCGGTCAATTCACACGCGGCAAGTCCGGCTATTCCGGCCGCATCCAGACGCTCTCGTTCGACGCCGAGTTGATGCTTATTCCTGCGGAGCACAGCGACGCCGAAAACGCGCCGGACTATCGCGTCCATCTCGGTGGCGGGGACGGACCGGCGATTGGCCCAGAGATCGGAGCTGCGTGGAAGCGCACAGGCGAGAAGGCCGGCGACTATGTCTCCCTCCAGCTTGACGATCCGGCGCTGACGCAGCCGATCCGTGCCAACCTGTTCCAGTCCAGCGACGACGAATTCGCCTGGGTGCTGAACTGGAACCGGCCGCCCAAGCGCAGCGAGCGGGACTGATGCGATGCAGGGTCCCGTCACGCGCGCTGGCGACAAGGCGTACAAAAGCTCCCCTTTGTTCGCGGGAAAGCCGTCTCATCCCTCCGTCCCGCTCGATGTTCCATCGGCCGTCGCGCGCAGCGGCGGTCAAGGGCGGCCGCAGGGCGGCGCACCGCGCGCACCCTTGACGGACGCGAGCACGATGGCTCGCTCGCGTCCTGGCGGAGACACAGCGAGCCCCCGTTTCGCCACTCTTCTGCTTGCGAGCCTGCTTGCGGTCGGCGCGCCATCGCCGGCGATGCCCGCCCAGGCCGGGCCTGCGCAACGCCAGCCGGCGAGCGATCCCTATGCGCCCCATGTGGCGGAAGCCGCGCGGCGCTTCGGCATCCCGTCCGCCTGGATTCGCGCTGTCATGCGCGCCGAGAGCCGCGGCGACCGGCGCGCGGTCTCGCGCAAAGGCGCGATGGGGCTGATGCAGATCATGCCCGAGACCTGGGCGGAGCTACGCACTCGCTATGGCCTCGCCCGCGATCCCTTCGATGCGCACGACAACATCCTGGCGGGTGCCGCATATCTGCGCGACATGCACGACCGCTACGGCTTTCCTGGCTGCCTTGCGGCCTACAATGCCGGTCCTGGCCGCTACGAGGAGTATCGCGACCGGCATCGACCGCTGCCGGCGGAAACCATTGCCTATGTGGCGGCAATTGCCCCTTTTGTTGGTGGCGGGCCGGCCATTGGACCTGTCCTCGTGGCAACGTCCAATCGCTCATCCTGGACGCAGGCGCCGCTCTTCGCCGCGCGCGCTGACGGCCCGCCGACTGTCGATCATGCGCGGTTCGATCGTGCGCCGCGCGACGCGTCGACGGCAGCTTCGGTGCGCGACCTGTCCGCCATCGCGCCGCAATCCGACGGCCTGTTCGTCGCCCGCTGGGCATCGGGACGGTCGCAATGAGCGCGCGCCGTCTCCTTCAGTGTGAAGCCGATTGCCGTGCTGCTGTCGGCATCAATGCGCCCGAAATCTCGACCTTCGTCGCGCAATGGCTGCTCGCCAACGCATTCCGGCGGGAATTCGTGCTCAGGCGTGCATTGGCGCAGATCAGCGAAGCAGAGACTGCGGACAGGGGAGACGAGCAGGCACCGACCGAAGGAGGGCCAGATAAAAGGCCGCAATGTGCGGCTCGGGCGGTCGGTTGTTTTTGCTTCTGTTTTTCACTGATCCGGCAATGTGCGGCATCGGCGCGCAATGTGCGCCTCCCCATCATCCTATTGCCCAGACTTCTCTTTTCCAACATTTCCGAGGCCGGTGATGGCCGAGGAGAATGACTTTCAGCCTCGCCCGGGCCGCATCCGCTCCGCCCGCGCCCAGCGCGCAAAACCCTTCATCGCCCAGGCGCTCGCAGCCGCCCAGCGGGCCGGCGGCGGCATCTCGCGACAGGGCATGCTCAGAAGCGGGAAGCGCTCGACGTTCGGGCGCGGCCGCGTCGCCAGCGTGCGGGCCAACCGCCTGCTGACTGGCCGCTCGCGTCTGGTCACGATCAAGACGCGCGTCGTCCGGCACACAGCACGCTTGGCGCCGCTTGCCGCCCATCTCGGTTATCTCCGCCGCGAGGGCGTCACGAGGGATGGGGAGAAGGCGCGCCTGTTCGGCCCCGAGACCGAGGACGCAGATCCCAAGGCGTTAGCGGAGCGATGCCAGGGCGACCGGCATCATTTCCGCTTCATCGTCTCACCCGAGGATGCCGCCGAGCTGTCCGACATCAAGGGCTACGCCCGCGAACTGGTCGGGCAAATGGAGAAGGACCTCGGGACGAAACTCGACTGGGTCGCCGTCGACCATTGGAATACCCAGCATCCGCACGTCCACATCATCGTCCGCGGCATCGCCGGGGACGGTCAGGACCTCGTCATCGCGCGCGACTATATCAAGGAGGGGATGCGCGCCCGCGCTCAGGAGCTGGTTACGCAGGAGTTGGGGCCACGCACCGATCTCCAAATCCGCCAAGCCCTTGAACGCCAGGTCGAGCAGGAACGTTGGACCCAGCTCGATCGTCAGCTTTCCCGCGATGCTGATAGGCACGGCATCATCGACATGGCGCCGCATGCAGATCGCCAACCCGACGAATTCCACACCCTGAAGGTCGGGCGGCTGCGCCGGTTGGAGGCGCTCGGCCTCGCGCATCAGCTTGGGCCTGGCCAATGGATAATGGACGACGCGGCCGAGACCACGCTGCGCGAGCTCGGCGAGCGCGGCGACATCATCAAGCGCATCCACCGGGGCTTGAAGGAGCGGGGGATCGAGCGCGGCACTGCGTCCTATGTGCTCGCCAGCGAGAGCCTCGACGATCCCGTCATCGGCCGCCTGGTCGATCGCGGCCTCGATGACGAGCTCAAGGGCACGGCCTATGCCGTGGTCGACGGCGTCGACGGCCGCACGCATCACATCAAGCTGCCTGACATTGATGCCGCAGGCGACAGCACGCCGGGCTCGATCGTCGAGCTGCGCAAGTTCGATGATGCACGGGGTCAGCGGCGCGTGGCGATGGCGGTGCGTTCCGATCTCGACATCTCCGCCCAGGTCACCGCGACGGGCGCCACCTGGCTCGACCGGCAAGCGATCGCGCGGGAACCGGCGGCGATCGGCCAAGGCGGCTTCGGCGCGGAGGTACGCGATGCGATGGACCGTCGCGCCGAGGAACTGATCCGGCAGGGCCTCGCCGCACGGCAGGCGCGTGGCATCACCTTCGCGCGCAACCTCATCACCACGCTCCGCGACCGCGAAGTGGCGGCACTCGGCGAGCGGCTGGCGGCCGAGACGGGGCGTTCCTTCAACCGATCCGCCCCCGGCGAATATGTCGCCGGCACCTATCAGCGACGCGTGACGCTCGCCTCCGGCCGCTTCGCCATGCTCGACGACGGCCTCGGCTTCCAGCTCGTGCCCTGGTCGCCCTCGCTGGAAAAACAACTCGGCCGCCATGTCTCCGGCATCGCCCGCGATGACGGCGGTATCGACTGGAGCTTTGGCCGCAAGCGGGGCCTCGGCCTGTGAACCAATCCGATCCCTCACATCTATCCAGAAAGGACCTGTTATGTCCGCCACCAAAATCCTCTGGGGCCAGCTCATCACCGTCTTGCTGGTCGTGCTCATGACGATGTGGACGGCAACCGAATGGACGGCCTGGCGCCTCGGCTTCCAGCCCGAGCTTGGGCGTCCCTGGTTCGAGATCTTCCATTTCCCGATCTATCTGCCGCCGGCTTTCTTTGCCTGGTGGTACGGCTACGACGCCTACGCCCCACACATCTTCGTCGAAGGCGGCTATATCGCCGCCTCCGGCGGCCTGATCTCCGTCGCCGTCGCGATCGGCATGTCGGTCTGGCGGGCGCGTGAGGCCAAGAACGTCGAGACCTATGGCTCTGCCCGCTGGGCGCAGCCCCGGGAGGTCAGGGCGGCCGGTCTGCTCGGACCCGATGGCGTCGTGCTTGGCCGACTCGACCGCGAGTATCTGCGCCATGACGGACCGGAACATGTGCTGTGCTTCGCCCCGACGCGGAGCGGCAAGGGCGTCGGATTGGTCGTGCCGTCACTGCTGACCTGGCCGGGTTCGGCGATCGTGCATGACATCAAGGGGGAGAACTGGCAGCTCACCGCTGGCTTGCGCGCAACGCATGGCCGGGTGCTGCTGTTTGATCCGACCAATGCGAAATCATCCGCCTACAATCCGCTGCTCGAGGTCCGCCGCGGCGAATGGGAAGTCCGCGACGTCCAGAACATCGCCGACATCCTTGTCGATCCTGAAGGAAGCTTGGACAAGCGAAACCATTGGGAGAAGACCAGCCACGCGCTGCTGGTCGGCGCCATCCTGCACGTCCTCTATGCGGAGGCGGACAAAACGCTGGCCGGTGTCGCCGCCTTCCTCTCCGATCCAAAACGGCCAATCGAGTCGACTCTCGCTGCCATGATGAAGACGGCGCATTTGGGCGAAGCCGGCGTTCATCCTGTCGTCGCCTCAGCTGCGCGCGAACTGCTCAACAAATCCGACAATGAGCGATCCGGCGTGCTCTCCACCGCCATGTCGTTTCTCGGGCTCTATCGCGATCCGGTCGTGGCGGAAGTCACGCGGCGCTGCGACTGGCGGATCGCCGATATTGTTGGCGGCAAGCAGCCGGCGACGCTCTACCTCGTAGTGCCGCCCTCCGACATCAACCGGACAAAACCGCTCATCCGGCTGATCCTCAACCAGATCGGCCGACGCCTGACGGAGGACCTGCAGGCGAGGGGAGGGCGCCATCGGCTGCTCCTGATGCTCGACGAGTTTCCCGCGCTCGGCCGCCTCGACTTCTTCGAGAGCGCGCTCGCCTTCATGGCCGGCTATGGGCTCAAGAGCTTCCTGATCGCACAGAGCCTCAATCAGATCGAGAAGGCCTACGGCCCGAACAACTCGATCCTCGACAACTGCCATGTGCGCGTCAGCTTTGCGACCAACGATGAGCGCACCGCCAAACGTGTCTCCGATGCGCTCGGCACTGCGACCGAGATGAAGGCAATGAAGAACTATGCCGGGCACCGGCTCTCGCCCTGGCTTGGTCATCTGATGGTTTCGCGTTCGGAGACGGCGCGGCCGCTGCTCACCCCCGGCGAGATCATGCAGCTCCCGCCCACGGATGAGATCGTCATGGTCGCGGGCACCCCGCCGATCCGGGCGAAGAAGGCGCGCTATTACGAGGACGTGCGGTTTCAGGAGCGTGTGTTGCAGCCGCCGGCGCTGACCAGACCCGAGACCTCGCAGCCAGACGACTGGAGCGCCCGGCCACTGCCAGCGCGTCAACCGATCGCCGAGACGCCGCCGGCCGAACAGGCGCAAGACGACGATCCGACCGAGTCCGAGCGACGACGGCAGCCGGAACTCAGCAGGGCGAAGCCGATCGAGAAGAAGGAGCCGATCGACAACGAGTTCGCGCCCGATGCCGGCGACGACGCGGAGGACGATGCGGCCAGCATAGGTCGGATGAACCGCCTCGTACAAGGCGTCGCGCGGCAAGTCTCGCTCGACCCCGACGACGGCATGGAGCTGTGAGGCGATGATGACCACATCGAAGAAAAAATCGGCCGTCTCCGTCTATCTCGATCCCGATGTCATGAGGCGGTTGTCAGCCTATGCCGCCCGGCGCGAGCAACCGATGTCCCTGATCGCGGAAGCGGCCATCGCGTCCTTCCTGTCGCCCGATGCCGACGAGCGGCGCGAGGCCGCCATCGCCAAGCGCCTCGACCAGCAGGATCGGCGCCTGGCGCGTCTCGAGCGCGATGTCGGCATCGCCGTCGAGACGCTGGCGCTGTTCATCCGCTTCTGGCTCACCACAACGCCGCCGTTGCCCGAGCCCGCCGCCCAAGCGGCGCGGGCGAAGGCCGGCGCGCGGTATGACAATTTCATCGCGGCGCTCGGCCGCCGACTCAGTGAGGGGCCGAAGCTTCGGCAGGAGATTCCTGAGGACGTGCAGGGGTCGTCAACAGCGGACGATGAACCAAGGTGAACCACGTCGTAAGCCGCATCCGATTCAATTCCAATTTCGACGGGTGCGATAGTGCCCGTATCGAGGATTGTCATCACCTCGTCATTGTATCCCTCGACGATCGACGTCGACGGCCACATTCGTCGCTTCAAACGCTTGCCGGTCCGCCTGATTGCAAACACCAGGAATCGTATCCAATAAGTATGAGGGGTATGTCGTGCTCAAAGCCATTCGACCTTGTTTGCTAATCTGTGCCGCATGCTTTTCCCTGGCCGGCTGCAATGACGCGGCGCTCTTTCAAGCACCGCCACGCGGCGGAGATCCGGCGCCGCCACCTGCTGTATCGGACAGCGTCATCACGCTCGTCGCATCGCTCCCGTATGCTGCGCTTGCCCAGATTGCGGAAGCCAAAATTCCCCAGAACGTTCCTTTGGAAGGCGATGGCCATGTCGCCTGTATGGACGTGCCATACCTCAATGCCGGCCACGTCGGCTCGCATCAGGAGTGCGTTAATAAGCCCTACGTCGATTTTCGGGGTGTCGGAACAGAGAGAGTCTGTGTGAACGTTCCCGACATTACTGGCCCAAGCGTCGGCATGAAAAATCAATGTGCCGACTACCATTGGAATGCCGACGTCAGCAAAGACGGCCCCGTTCGGATCGGGAAGTCGGGAGCGGATATCCAGGTCGCGCAAAATATCCATATTACAGGCAAGGCCGGACTGGGTGGTGATCTCGCTGGAGCTCTGTCTCTGTCTGGCAAGAACTTCGACGCGCGGGTCGCGTCGGCCATGAACCTCAATGTCGGGCTCGACAATCGCTGGTGTCCGCTTGTCAAGGTCGCTCCCGTCGGACGATGGGTCGACAGTGCTTCCGTCGAAGTGGTCGGTCGAAACTGCGTCGGGATCGACCTTGGCCCACTTGGCCATCCGCAGATTTGCGCCGGCCCCGTCAATCTGGGCTTGGCCGATGTCCTGAACAGCGAGTTTGACAAGCATCGGGACGATATCCAACGCGCCGCGCAAGGCGCTCTATCCTGCGACATGGTCCGTGCGAAGGTCGGAGAGCAGTGGCACCCGTTCTCGATCAAGATCGACCGATCGGGACAGGCCCCCCTCTTTTTGAATATCGAACCGAAGACGGCCGGTTTCTCTGGACTCGTTGCCGGAGACAGCGCGAGCAAGATCGTCGTGCGTGTCGGCGTGAAGACAGTTCTGTCGCCGTCCGAAATGGCGAGCACGGCCGGGACCCTCCCCGAGCTCGACCCGGCCGCCGCCAATCAGGGCGGTCTCGACATCAATCTTCAGGCCGTCGCTCCTTATGATTTCCTGAAGAACGAGCTGGCGACCGCCATGAAAGGAAAGACCTTCAAGAAGGATACCGCGGCCGGCGTAATTGTAGTCCGCATCGACGATGTCGACCTCTATCCGAGCCAGGGTTCTCTCGCCGTTGGCCTGAAAATCGATGCGAAGCTGCCGGGACGATGGTTCGACACGACCGGATGGGTCTACTTGTCCGGAAAGCCGACGCCAGTTCAAAATGGCAAGGCGATTGCGATCGAAGACATCGGCTTCGCGACGGTCCTCGACAACGCATTCTGGTCGGCCGTCCAGAGTCTTTTCGAGACGGAAATTCTTTCGACTTTGAAAGGACACGCTCAGTTCGATCTCACCAACGAGATCGATCAAGCGGCTGCTCAAATCACGTCGGCCATTGCCAAAGCCGATGTGCCGGGACTCAAGATCACCGCTGGGCCGCCAGCGATCCAACTGAGGGGCGTCAATATCGCTAGCGACACATTGATCGTGACCACGAAGCTGAGCATGACTCTCGATACGGAGCTGACCGCTGCATTGGTCAAGTGACCGACACGGCAGGCGTCTAGCTACGTCGTCTCATTCGATGCGGTCGACGGTTTAGGCTTGCGCGATGAAAAAATGAAGAAGACCGCCCACGTCGCCATCCCGGTCGCTGCGAGCGGCAAGCAATAGAAGGCCAGTGGCGTCAAGGATCTCGGAAACAGTTCGACGCCGGACGTACAGGGAGCCTCACCGGCACCGGTCTTGCGAAGGCGCATTTGTTTGCCCTCCTTGGCGGTGGGTGCCCACAAAAGGGTCGTTTCTGAACCCTTGTAGAAATTCTGGGTATTCTGTTCGCAGATGTCGCCGGACTCTGCCTCGGCCATGCAGCGGACGATGCCTGCAAACGGCATGGCGACGAAGATCAACAGAACGCAGACCTGAAAGATTTTCGCTTCCCACGCAGCAGTGTCCAGCCCTTCGAGCCAGATGACCGGGATGCGCGAGTGCCATTGATTGCCATAGCGCCTCGCGTGCAAAAGCAGGGCAATCGTCGCCACGAGGAGCAATCCGCTCCCGACGATCGTCCCGAAATAACCGATGGCCGGATTGTTGTCGGCAGCGTTGCCACCCTTGTCGCCGAAGACGCGGCCCAGGAACTCCGAGCCACCCTGAAGCGCGATAATGCTCGTCGCCAGAAAGAGAACGCAGGCGACCGACAGCCACTTGCCACAGTTGGGTAAAATGCGTTTTGTTCATCCTTCACCTCCGATCGTTGCAATACACACGGCGTAAGACGCCCGTGTGATCGCTGCTTGGGCATTGCGAATCGCGATCTTTACGTGCTTGGAGCCTCATGGCTCGAGCGGCAAAATGTATCGACAGAACGCCCAGGCGAAACGTAAAGCCCGCCACCATTCCGCACCCAGCAAGTCTTTTTTCTCCGCGCTACGCCGGCCCCCTACGACGCCTAAAACCTTGTTGATCTGCCCCATTTATTGCCCTTTCTAATCATCCCTGTCGCCAATCGCATCGATTGGCCTTCGACGGGGACGATCGTGGCGGTTGCTCTTGCTTCTTCTGAAGCCTTTTCCCGCGGAGCGCGTATGTTGCGCACCGCGCTCGGACCGGCGATCGCGACCTTCCTCGAAGACCCTTCCATCGTCGAGGTGATGCTCAACCCCGACGGCCGACTTTGGATCGATCGGCTGTCGGGTGGCCTGGAGGATAGCGGCCGCGCCATGTCCGCTGCCGACGGCGAGCGGATCGTGCGCCTGGTCGCCCACCATGTCGGCGCTGAGGTGCATGCCGGTGCGCCGCGCGTCTCGGCCGAACTGCCCGAGACCGGAGAGCGGTTCGAAGGGCTTCTGCCGCCGGTGGTCGCGGCTCCGACTTTCGCGATCCGCAAGCCTGCCGTCGCGGTGTTCACGCTTGACGACTATGTCGCCGCCGGCGTCATGACCGCGGGCCAAGCGGCTGTGCTGCGCAATGCCGTCACCTCGCGCAAAAACATCCTGGTCGCCGGCGGCACCTCTACCGGCAAAACGACGCTGACCAACGCGCTGCTCGCCGAAATCGCCGAAAGCACCGACCGCGTGGTACTGATCGAGGATACGCGCGAGCTGCAATGCCGGGCGCCGAACCTGGTGGCGCTGCGCACCAAGGACGGCGTCGCCTCGCTGTCCGATCTCGTCCGCTCGTCGCTACGCCTGCGGCCCGATCGCATCCCGATTGGCGAGGTTCGAGGCGCAGAGGCTCTTGATCTGCTGAAGGCCTGGGGCACCGGCCATCCCGGCGGCATCGGCACCATCCATGCCGGCACCGCGCTCGGGGCCATCCGTCGCCTTGAGCAGCTCATCCAGGAAGCGGTCATCACCGTCCCGCGCGCGCTGATCGCCGAGACCATCGATTGCGTCGCCGTGCTCTCCGGCCGTGGGTCGGAGCGCCGCCTCGCTGAACTCGCCCTTGTCGCCGGGCTCGATCCCGCCACGGGCGACTACCGCGTTATCCCAGCCGCGGCGAGCGGCGAAACCATTCCCCAAGGAGACAGAGCATGATCCGATTCGCGCTGCGCATCCGTCGCCATATCGCGACGTTTTCCACCATCACCTTCGTCAGCATGACGCTGGCCTCGGCGGCTTACGCCTCGGGCTCCTCGATGCCCTGGGAGACGCCGCTCAACCAGATCCTGGAATCGGTGCAGGGCCCGGTCGCCAAGATTATTTCGGTCATCATCATCACCGTGACCGGCCTGACGCTCGCCTTCGGCGATACGTCAGGCGGCTTCCGCCGGCTGATCCAGATCGTCTTCGGCCTCTCGATCGCCTTCGCCGCATCGAGCTTCTTCCTGTCCTTCTTCAGCTTCTCGGGCGGGGCGTTGGTCTGATGGCGGGGATCATCGATCCGGATGTCCCGGGCTTCTTCGCCCCGGTCCATCGTGCACTGACGGACCCGATCCTGATGGGTGGGGCGCCACGCGCGGTCGCGATCGCGAATGGCACGCTCGCCGCCGCCATCGCCCTGGGGCTCCGGCTCTGGATACCCGGCGCGCTGATCTGGGCCGTCGGCCACGCCGCCGCCGTCTGGGCCGCAAAACGCGACCCGCAGTTCGTCGACGTGGTGCGCCGGCATCTGCGCTACCCGCCCTATCTCGGCGTGTGAGGCTCCCATGCTGAACCTCGCCGAATATCGCAACCGTCCCGCCGGCCTGGCCGATTTCCTGCCCTGGGCGGCACTGGTCGGGCAGGGTGTCGTGCTCAACAAGGACGGCTCGTTCCAGCGCACGGCGCGTTTTCGCGGCCCGGATCTAGACAGCGCTACGCCGGCCGAGCTGGTCGGCGTGACCGCTCGCCTCAACAACGCGCTGCGCCGCCTCGGCTCGGGATGGGCGATCTTCGTCGAGGCACAACGGGTTGCCGCGCAGGCCTATCCGCACGGCACCTTCCCGGATGCGGCGTCAGCGCTCGTCGATCTGGAACGGCAGTATGCGTTCGAAGAGGCCGGCGCGCATTTCGAAAGCCGCTATTTCCTGACCTTCGTCTGGCTGCCGCCGGCCGAAGACGCCTCGCGCATCGAGGGCTGGCTCTACGAGGGCCGCGCCCAGACCGGCGTCGATCCGTGGGAGCTGCTGCGCGGCTTCGTCGACCGCACCGACCGCGTGCTGCAGCTGGTCGAGGGCTTCATGCCCGAGGTCGGCTGGCTCGATGACGGCGAGACGCTGACCTATCTTCATTCTACCGTCTCGACCCGCCAGCAGCGCGTCCGCGTGCCCGAGACGCCCATGTATCTTGACGCGATGCTTGCCGATGAGCCGCTCAGCGGAGGCTTGGAGCCACGGCTTGGTCTTCACCATCTGCGCACGCTCACCGTCGTCGGATTTCCGACCACCACCCACCCCGGCATTCTCGACGAGCTGAACCGCCTCGCTTTCCCGTACCGCTGGTCGACCCGCGCCATCCTGCTCGACAAGACCGAAGCCGTAAAACTCCTGACCAAGATCCGGCGGCAGTGGTTCGCCAAGCGCAAGTCGATCGCCGCCATCGTCAAGGAGGTGATGACCAACGAGGCCTCGACGCTGGTTGACTCCGACGCCGCCAACAAAGCGGTCGACGCGGACATGGCGCTGCAGGAGCTGGGCTCTGACGATGTCGGCCAGGCCTATGTCACCGCCACCATCACGGTTTGGGACGAAGACCCCAACATTGCGGCCGAGAAGTTGCGCCTTGTGGAGAAGGTGGTCCAGGGCCGCGACTTCACCTGCATGCCCGAGGGGGTGAATGCCCTTGAAGCGTGGCTGGGTTCATTGCCGGGGCACGCCTACGCCAACGTCCGTCAGCCGCCGGTCTCGACGCTGAACCTGGCCCACATGATCCCGCTCTCTGCAGTCTGGGCAGGCCCAGCGCGGGACGAGCATTTCGAGGCGCCGCCGCTCTTCATGGGCAAGACCGAAGGATCGACGCCGTTTCGCTTTTCGCTCCATGTTGGCGATGTCGGTCACACGCTGATCGTCGGGCCGACCGGTGCCGGCAAATCCGTCCTGTTGTCGCTGATGGCTATGCAATTCCGGCGGTATCCAAACCGCCAGATCTTCGCCTTCGATTTCGGCGGCTCGATCAGGACGTCGGCGCTTGCGATGGGCGGCGACTGGCATGATCTCGGCGGCAGCCTGTCGACCGGATCGGAGGATAGCGTTTCGCTCCAGCCGCTGGCTGGTATCGATGACGCGGCCGAGCGCGCCTGGGCGGCCGAATGGGTGGCGGCGATCCTTGCCAAGGAAGGCGTCACGATCGATCCGACCGTCAAGGAGCATGTCTGGTCGGCGCTGACCTCGCTTGCCTCATCGCCGGTGCAGGAGCGCACAATCACTGGCCTGGCGGTCCTGCTGCAATCGACGGCGCTAAAGCAGGCGTTGCAACCATATTGCGTTGGCGGCACGTTTGGGCGGCTGCTCGACGCCGAGACCGAGCATCTGGGATCGGCATCGGTGCAGGCCTTCGAGACCGAGGGCCTGATCGGTGCCGGCGCCGCGCCTGCTGTGCTGACCTACCTGTTCCATCGCATCGAGGGCCGGCTCGACGGCCGCCCAACGCTTCTCATCATCGACGAAGGGTGGCTTGTCCTCGACGATCCGGCCTTCGCGCAGCAGCTCCGCGAATGGCTAAAGACTTTGAGGAAGAAAAACGCCTCCGTCGTCTTTGCCACGCAATCGTTGTCTGACATCGACGGCAGCTCGATCGCGCCAGCGATCGTCGAGAGCTGTCCGACCCGCGTGTTCCTGCCGAACGAGCGCGCGATCGAACCACAGATCACCGCCATCTATCGCCGTTTCGGATTGAACGACCGGCAGATCGATATCCTCGCCCGGGCCACGCCCAAGCGCGATTATTACTGCCAATCGCGGCGCGGCAATCGCCTGTTCGAGCTGGGCCTCGGCCCGGTCGCGCTCGCCTTCTGCGCTGCCTCCTCCAAAGCCGATCACGCCGCGATCGAGCGCGTGCTCGCCGAACACGGCCGCGACGCCTTCACGCCCGCATGGCTCGCCGACCGCAAGCTGCTCTGGGCCGCCGACCTCATTCCCGACCTCACCAACCTCTTCCCGCATGAAGCCCAGGAGATACGTCCATGACCTATACCCTTTTCCCTCTGCGCGCTGGCCTGCTGGCAAGCGCCATGCTGGCCGCGCCTGTCGTCATGTCGGCCTTCCTTGCCACGCCTGCCCGGGCGCTCATTGTCTTCGATCCCAGCAACTATGCTGAGAACGTGCTCCAGGCGGCCCGAGCGCTGCAGCAGATCAACAATCAGATCCAGAGCCTGACCAACCAGGCGCAGATGCTGGTCAACCAGGCACGCAATCTCGCCAGCCTGCCGATGTCGACGCTGGCCCAGCTCCAGTCCTCGGTTCAGCAGACCCAGCAGCTTCTCGGCCAGGCCCAGAATATCGCTTTCAACGTCCAGCAGATCCAGACGGCTTTTGCTTCGACCTATGGCAAAGCGCCGACCTCGTCATCGAATGCGTCGTTGATCGCCGATGCGCAGACGCGCTGGCAGAACTCTGTTGGCGCCTTCCAGGATTCCCTGAAGGTGCAGGCGGGCGTCGTCGGCAATATCCCGAGCAACTCGAGCGCCATGACCTCGTTGGTCTCGGCCAGCCAGTCGGCGACCGGCGCGCTGCAGGCCGCCCAGGCCGGCAACCAGCTCCTCGCTCTGCAGTCCCAGCAGCTTTCCGATCTGGTCGCAGTCCTGGCAGCCAAAGGACGCGCGGATGCGCTGGAGCAGGCACGCGTGACCGCGACTGAGGCGCAGGGCCAGCAGCAGTACAAGATCTTCTCGACGCGCAGCGGCTACCAGCCCGTCAACGTCACCATGTTCAGCGGCAATTGAGGCGGACGATGGGGCGATCGGACATCTTCCGTGCACTGGCGATCGTTGTGCTGATCGGCGTGTTCATCGCGACTGTGGCGGCGATCAACCGACGGCCTGTCACGCCGGCCGTGCCCGATGTCGCGGCCACTTCCGCGCCCGACGACCTTTCGGCCGAACTGCGCCGGTGCAGCGCGCTCGGTCCCCAAGATGCCGAAGATCCGCGCTGCCAGGTGGTTTGGGAGGAGAACCGCAATCGCTTCTTCGGCAGGCCGGCGCGGTCGCTGCCGCCCCCACCAATGCCAGACAGCGCCACTCCGGCCAACGCCGTGCCGAGGCATCAGACGCCGGGAGATGCGCGATGAACAATGTCGGCGTCATCGATACCTTCCTCAACACCTTCACGACCTACATCGATTCCGGCTTCGGGCTGATCAAGGGCGACGTCACCTATCTGTCCTCGACGCTGATCGTGATCGACATCACGCTCGCCGGCCTGTTCTGGGCCTGGGGCGTCGACGAGGACGTGCTGCAGCGGGTGGTGAAGAAGACGCTCTATATCGGCTTCTTCGCCTTCATCATCACCAACTTCAACAATCTCTCGGCCATCGTGTTCAACAGCTTCGCCGGGCTTGGATTGAAGGCGGGCGGTTCGTCGATCGGCACTGCCGATTTCCTGCGGCCCGGCCGCCTTGCCCAGGTCGGTCTCGACGCCGGTCAGCCGCTGCTCGACGCGGCGAGCCAGATGATGGGCTTCACCTCATTCTTCGCCAATTTCGTCCAGATCGCCGTGCTGATGGTGTCGTGGCTGCTGGTGCTGATCGCCTTCTTCATTCTGGCGGTGCAGCTCTTCGTCACGCTGATCGAGTTCAAGCTGACGACACTCGCGGGCTTCATCCTCATTCCCTTTGCGCTGTTCAACAAGACTGCCTTCCTTGCCGAGAAGGTGCTCGGCAACATCGTGGCGTCCGGCGTCAAGGTGATGGTGCTGGCAGTCATCGTCGGCATCGGCACAGGGCTCTTCTCGCAGTTCACCACCACCTATGTCGACGGCCAGCCAACGATCGAGCAGGCCCTCTCTGTCGTCCTCGCGGCTCTCGCCATGCTCGGGCTTGGCATCTTCGGCCCCGGTATTGCGACGGGCCTCGTCTCCGGAGCGCCGCAGCTCGGTGCGGGCGCTGCCGTCGGCACGAGCTTGGCCGTGGGTGGAGCGGCCCTCGCGGGAGGCGCTGGAATCGGTCTGGCAGCCAGGGGAGGTGCGGCAACGCTCTCCGGCGCCGCGGCGGCAGCGCGGGGTGCATCCTATGGCGCTGGCGCCGCATCCGCGGCCTACAGTCTCGGCTCGGCTGGACAGACCGGCGCCTCCGGTGTCGCATCCGGCCTGGGCGGCGTCGGTCGAACTGCCGGCAGCGCGGCGATCGCCTCGTTCGGACGTGCAACCTCCCGCGCCGTCAGCGGTCTGAAGGAGAGCTACCAGTCCGGCGGGCAGGCGGTTGCAGGCATGACAGACAACGTCGCCGCGACCGATGCAGGCACATCTGGCGCCGCCAATTCATCATCACCCGCCTGGGCGCAACGCATGAAGCGTGGCGCCTCAACCACCGCCGACGCTGTGAAGTCGGGCGACAGCCGTGGCGGCGGCCATTCCGTCAATCTGTCCGAGAGGGAGTAGCCCATGTTCCGCCGATCCTCGGTGCGCTATGGGCGCACCCCCGAACCCGAGACGCCCTATCAAAAGGCCGCGCAGGTCTGGGATGAGCGCATCGGCTCGGCCCGCGTCCAGGCCAGGAACTGGCGCCTGATGGCCTTCGGCTCGCTCATCCTATCCTGTGGCCTGGCCGGCGGCCTCGTCTGGCAGTCGACGCACGGCACGGCGGTTCCGTGGGTGGTGCAAGTCGACAAACTCGGACAGGCGCAGGCCGTCGCGCCGGCAACGGCGGATTATACGCCGTCCGATCCGCAGATCGCCTGGTATCTCGCCCACTTCATTGAGATGGTCCGTTCGCTGCCGGCCGATCCCATCATCGTTCGGCAGAACTGGCTCTCGGCCTACGACTTCACCACCACGGCCGGCGCCATGGCGCTCAACGACTATGCCCGCGCCAACGATCCGTTCGGCAAGCTGGGCAAGCAGCAGGTCGCGCTCGACGTCTCCAGCGTCATCCGCGCTTCCCCGGATTCGTTTCGCGTCGCCTGGGTCGAGCGCCGCTACCAGGATGGCGCGCTCGCCGACACCACCCGCTGGACTGCCATCCTCACCATCGCGATCCAGCCGCCCACCGATGCCGACCGGCTGCGCATGAACCCGCTCGGCATCTTCGTCAACGCCATCAACTGGTCAAAGGAGCTGGGACAATGACCCCACCGATTTCTCTGGACGCCGGCGGTCCGGCTTTACGGATCACCGCAAATCGGCAGAGCCACAAAGGAGGTCTTGCGGTTTTCCGTAAAGCCGGATTGGCGGCTTTGTTGTTTTCCGTTTCCGCGCTCGGCGGCTGCGCATCAAAATTCATTCCGCCGGACATCGACTATGACAACGCAGCACCAGCGAAGCTCACCGCTGATCCGCCAGCGCCGGTCAAGGTCGTCGAGTTGCCCAGGCCCTTGCCGCTGCCCGGGCAGTTGAAGTCGCTGGCGGGTGGCAAACCCACCCCTGAAGCCGCCAATCCAACCGTGCGTGTCAACCGGGCCAATGCCGCGGCCCGCATCCAGCCGGTGCGCGCCGGCTTCATCAACGCCGTGCAAATCTATCCCTATTCGAGCGGTGCGCTCTATCAGGTCTATACCGCGCCTGGCCAGATCACCGACGTCGCACTACAGGAGGGCGAACAGCTTGTTGGCTCCGGACCGGTCGCCGCCGGCGACACGGTGCGCTGGATCATCGGCGATACCGAGAGCGGCGCGGGCGCGACGAAAAAGATCCATATTCTGGTCAAGCCGACCCGGCCGGAGCTGGTGACAAACCTCGTCATCAACACGGACAAGCGCACCTACCTCCTCGAACTCCGCTCGACCGAGAAGACCTACATGGCCTCGGTATCCTGGCAATATCCGGAGGACCAGCTCATCGCGCTGCGCCGGCAGAACGTGGTTGCGGAAGCAGCCGCACCGATCGCCACCGGCGTCGATCTTGCCTCTACTAATTTCCGCTATGCGATCCAGGGCGACAACCCGGCCTGGCGGCCGCTGCGCGCCTTCGACGATGGCGAGAAGGTCTATATCGAGTTTCCGACCGGCATCCGCCAGGGTGAGATGCCGCCACTCTTCGTCATCGGCCCCGCCGGTGCCTCCGAACTGGTCAACTACCGGGTCCGCCGCAACTATTACATCGTCGACCGCCTGTTTGGCGCTGCCGAGCTGCGCCTTGGTGACAAGGACAGTGAACGCCGTGTCCGCATCGTGCGCACCGATGGAAGACCTCGGTCATGACGGACGCGCCGAACGAAGAAGGAAGCGCCGCGCCTGCGTCCCCTGTGCCGCCGAATCTGCGATTGCGGGCGGGGCGACCGCGCGTCACGCGCCTTTCGCGCAAGGTGCTGATCGGCATGGGCTGCGTTTCGGCGCTCGCTGTCGCTGGCGCGCTCGGCTATGCGCTCCAGACCCGCAACAAGGCCGAAACGGGGCAAGAGTTATTGAATACGCAGAACCGGCCATCCGCAGATGGTCTCGCCGGTCTGCCGAAAGACTATACCGGTCTGCCACGCCAAGCCCCACCACTTGGGCCGCCACTGCCCGGCGATCTCGGCCGCCCGATCCTCAATGCCGGCGTAGCGCCCAACACGGTCATTTCCGGGGCAGGTTCTGATCCCGAGGCGCAGAGGCTGGCACAGGAGACGGAGGCTGCGCGCATTAGCCGGCTCTTTGCCCAGACCACCCAGCAGCCACAAAGCATCGCTCCCCCGGCGCCGACAATCATGGCTGGGACCGACACCGGCGCCAATGCGACGCCACCGGTCGATGCTGGCTCGGCTCAGAACATGCAGGACCGCAAGACCGCCTTCCTGACTGCCTCGACCGACACGCGCACCATCAGCCCCGATCGCCTCCAGGCCAAGGCCTCGCCTTATGTCGTGCAGGCGGGCTCCGTCATTCCGGCCGCCCTCCTCACCGGCATACGATCCGATCTCCCTGGTCAGATTACCGCCCAAGTGACCGAGGCGGTCTATGATAGCCCAACGGGGAGGTTCCTTCTGATCCCGCAAGGCGCCAAGCTGATTGGCCAGTACGACAGCTCCGTCGCCTTCGGGCAATCGCGCATCCTGTTGGTCTGGAGCCGCCTCATCATGCCGGACGGCACGTCGATCGTGCTGGAACGCGAGCCCGGTGCCGATACCGGCGGCTATGCCGGACTGGAGGACGAGGTCGATAACCATTGGGGCATGCTGTTCAAGGCAGCTGTCCTTTCGACGCTGCTCAGCGTCGGGGCTGAAGCCGGCACCAGCCAGGACGAGAACAATCTGGTGCAAGCGATCCGCTCTGGCGCCTCCAACTCGATCAGCCAGACAGGCCAACAAATCATCCAGCGTCAGCTCAACATCCAGCCGACTCTGACGGTTCGGCCGGGTTTCCCGGTGCGCGTCATCGTCACGCGTGACCTCGTGCTGGCGCCCTACGGTCAGGGAGGAACACCGTGACGAAACTGAAACTTGGACCGCTCGCCGACGACAAGCCGGTTAAGCTGGCCATCGAGATTCCGGCGGCATTGTTTCGAGATCTAAAAAGCTACGCTGAGATACTGACGCATACCGGTGGCGCGACAATGCCGATTGAGCCTGCCAAGTTGATCGTGCCGATGATCGAGCGCTTCATGGCGACCGACCGAGCCTTTGCGAAAGCACGCCGAAATGCTGCTCAGTCCGCACCCGGGTCAGTTAAGAGGTCCGGATAGCGCTCACGAAGCAGGTCGAGGAACGGACGCAGCGACGGATTGCAGTTGGCCTCCCGCCAATAGGCGCGGAAGCTCAGCCGCGTCGGACCTTCGGCATCATGCACCTCGCGGAAGGTGACACCCGGATAGGCAGCGCCAGTCGCACTTTCCAATACCAGTAGGACACCCCAGCCCGCGCCGACCAGGCTAAGGAGCCGGTCGAGCCCCACATCATGGCGGAGCAGCTGACAAGGATCGGAACATCCCATCTTGCTGATGAGGAGCTTGAGGAGTTCCGGTCCCGGTCCACGCTGTGACGACAAAAGCGGTTCGTGCCTCAGTTCGCCCCAGTGAACCACATCGCGGCCGGTCAGCGGATGGTTCTCGGGGAGAGCGGCGACGACACGTTCGTTCCAGATCAATAGTGACCTGTCTCTCCACCTCGAATTGGGCTCAGCCACGAAGGCGACGTCAATGGCGGAACTGTCGAGGTCGGAGATCAGATAGTCGCTCGATCCGTCGACCAGATGCGTCTCGACATCGGGAAAGTGGCGCCGGTGATCGAGGAGAGTGGCCCGGAGATTGCCGGCTGAGAGTGAGGAATGGACGCCGATGGTCAATCGACCGCTCTCGCCACGCGAGCGGGTCTTGAGGCGCGCAGCAATTGCTTCCGTTTCGTCCACGATGCGCCGGGCGGCATCGAGGAATTCTAAGCCTGCTTCGGTCGGCCGGGTGCCACCATTGGTACGATCGAAGAGTATGGCACCAAATTGATGTTCAAGATCACGCAAGCTGCGGCTGAGTGTGGATTGGCGAGTGTTCAGGATTTCCGCAGCCTGCCGTAGACTGCGGTGCTGCGCGGCCACGATCGCCCATCTCAGATTCCGAAGCTCGATAGTCACCGCCTGGTCCATTCTGCTCGATGTCCGCGCCAAAACTGGGGCAACCTTGATGTTCCGACGAGTGACACCGCTCGGTTTCCCACAGAACTCAGCCATTCTACTCTGAGCGGACTGGGCCGCCGGACGTCGCCTGGAAGGGACGACACGGAGTCTGGCGCCTGCCGAAGGCGGCTGTGCACGAAGATGGCCACCAAGCTGGACGACGATGGGTACTGCCGAAGCCATCGCCCGGTCAGCGTCGATCGAGACGCCGACCTGGGGGACAGCGGCATAAGCGTGTCCGAACAGGCCGACGACGTAGTAGCTAATCGCTGCGATCGGCCCTCGACGGTTTGCTGAAGTCGCAGCTGCATCTGGGCGCGTTCGCTCAGCGCAGATAGCATTTCCCGATTTTGCGCCTCCATCTCAATATCGACCTTGGCACGCAGCGGCTGCATGGTGCAGGCCAGCTTTCGGGAAAGATTTATCTGACGCTCCTCGAGTGAAGCGCAGGTCGGAAGGGTTGGCGCCATTCGTCGGAAAGCGGGGAATGTTTCGCGCTCCGCGATCGGCTGGAACCGGATCGAGGTGAGCCGTACTTGCCCGATGTTCTGATACGCGCGGCTGGCGCCGCACGGACGGGGCGAGGCGATAAGTATCTGGCAACCGGCACCCCCGACAAACATGTCCAGCAGGAGTAGAGAAACAGTTGGTTGGCTTCAAAGCCTACCCTAGAAGTCTCCAATCATTTGAAAATCCAAGTAGTAAAAGCTTGCATTGCAGAGTCCCGGAAAAATTTCAACACTGCGCATATCTCCTCCCAACACGATAGGGCCTGTGAGAAGTCTATCGCCCTCGTGAGGATGACGCCTGGGAAGGAGAGGTTGGCGCCAAAATGCGTCAGCTGCTGAAACGCCGACTGCACAAAGCGATGTGGTTTGAAATGTCGTCGGCCTCTGCGAGCCCAGCGGACCTACTTGGACAGGTCTGGAAATCGGGCGGAATTTCATCACCTGCGGCCCTGGAGTGCTTTGTTTGTTTCAATTACCAGGGCGAATTGCAATTAAAGTTGCGTCGACGCGTACGATGCTGAAAACCGCTTGTCAAGCGAAGTGAGGATTTGACCCCCCTATTGCCTCGAGGAATGTTACCGAGCGCGATTAGCCGACATGGCCGCTATCTCGCTCTATCCCCGATGATCCGCAATGTACGTCAGGGCCAACGAACGCCAAGCGGCCAGGCATCAGCGCGCAAAAAGGAACATCATTGCCTGCGCGAAAATGGCCCCTTGAACGTCGCACCCACCGTCATCATGCGCCCCAGTCGTCAAACAGTGTAACAGATCCTACAAGTAACTTCACAGAATCTTTGCACACGCTAATCGTGACAAATGGTACGTTCACCCCAATGTCCGAGGTCGGGCACCTGGCGCCCTAGGTACCTGAAAGTATCCAAACTGAAACCCGAGCCCTGTTGCGATGATCCAGGTCTCGTCCTGTAGCTGCAAATCACACTTCAATCTACCTGACAGGGGAAGTGATATGGCGATCCAAAATTCTACGCATCCTATCGGCCCCCCAGGCGGCGGGGCGAGCATGTTGACTAGAGAACTTCTCGACGCGGTCGCCGATGAAGTTTGGAGGCCATATATGTGTCACCAGACGTTCGAGGGCGCGGATGCGGCCCAAATTATCGCCGAGGACGGCCAGCAGCCAAGGGTTCATTCTGGCGACGCTCTTTGTTGCGGCACATTCGGCGAGTTGCTGCAAGGCCAGTTGCCGGTCGGCTCCATTCCCCGTGACCCCCACTTCTTGGTCACGATGCCCATCGCGCTCTTTGCGCGAGCCCACTTCATGCCGATTGCAGGCACACGAACCGTAAGCGTTTATCCGTCACATAAAGTTAAAGCAAAACGACTGGCTGAGAATCTCGTGATTGCGCTCGGCGCCTCGGGAGGAATCCTCCTTTTGCAATCTGAGCTCCCGGAAGGCAAAGGGCTGGCGAGTTCGTCCGCGGATCTTGTTGCGACGGCACGGTCAATCGCCTGCTGCTTCAAGAGTAGAGTCCGGACATCATTGATCGAGAAGCTAATGGCAGAGATCGAGCCATCCGACGGGGTGATGTACCCAGGCGTGGTCGCATATCAACAGCGAACATGCGGCCTTCTCTCCTTCCTTGGGCAAATGCCGCCGCTTGCAATCGTCGGTATCGATGAAGGAGGGATCGTCGAAACCGTCGACTATGATCAACGGCGAGGGGAAATCTCCACCAGCCACAGAGCAGAATATCACCAATTACTCGACCGCGCACGGATAGCAATTCCGCGCGGTGACACGGCGACGATAGGCAGAATAGCTACGGCCAGCGCGCTCCTGCATCAGGAGCGGGCGCCAAAGCAGCATCTGAACTCGATGCTAGCAGCATCCAAGGCCACTGGCGCTCTCGGGGTCATCGTCGCGCACAGCGGCACAATGATAGGAATTCTGCTTGATCGAATGGCGGCTGACTTTCCACGGAAGCTTCGGTCCGTGCTTGCCCATGTATCGCCGCTCGACAACTCGCCAAAAATATATCTAACCCTGACTGGCTGCCGGTGAGGTAAGCAATATGGACGCTGTTCGCAAAGGCCTGCCATTCTCCGGCTATTCCGATGCCTATGCTCTCCCCAGCATTATTAGGTGTGAGACAAACCTCTATCTAGCGCAGTTCGCGTTCATGAAGCTTCTGCCTGCGAAGTACATCATTGAGCAAGCGCTGGCTCGAGGGGCTTTGACGCACGGCATGAAAGTTCTCGAGACCTCGAGCGGAACCTTCGCGCTCGGTTTGGCCGTAGTTTGCCGGGAACGTGGATTCCAGCTCGAAATCTTTACAGACCCAGTGATGGACAAAGGCCTCGAAAACAGGTTGACCTCCTTGGGGGCCAAAGTCTTCATAATAACTGAAAAGGCGAAGCATGGTGGCTATCAAAGAAGCCGCCTCGACGCATTACATGCCAGGATGAGACAGTTGGGCCACTCCTGTTTCTGGCCCCGGCAATACGAAACACCGGACAACCCCGCAGCCTATAAGCGCTTCGCCGATCAGATATCGGGGATATTGGACGCCGACGTAACTTTGGTCGGTTCTGTGGGGTCAGGCGGCTCTACCTGCGGAACGATAGAGCGCCTCCGCCAAAAAGCCCCTGGCGCGCGCCTGATTGGAGTGGACACGTTTAACAGCGTCATTTTTGGCCAACAGGATGGCGAACGGAAACTGCGGGGGCTGGGAAACAGTCTTGTCCCCAAGAACGTGAAGCATGAACTGTATGACGAGGTGCATCTCATCTCGGCTCCGCTCGCATTTGCTGCAACGCGATCCCTCCACGAACGGCACGCCGTTTTCGCCGGTCCGACATCCGGAGCGAGCTACATCGTTGGGCGTTGGCGCGCTCGGCAATATCCAAGAGAAAGCGTAGTCGTCATATGTCCTGATGAAGGCCACCGCTACGTCGAAGCTGTTTACGACAACGAGTGGCTCAAGCAGAACGGATGTCTAAACGAAGGTGTTCTGCTGGAGGCGCCGACAACCGAAAATCACCCTTCGACTGCCCTCCCACCGTGGAACCGATATCTCTGGAATCGGAGAAGCAGGGAAGCTGTCCTAAACGTTTCGGAGGACCCGTCATGATGAACCGAGGTAGCTTCCTTTTCGTGGAAAGCAACACAACGGGCACTGGCGAACTGTTGATGAAGCGGGCCCGAGCCTTGGGTTTTGAGCCCTATCTTGTTACGCGCAATCCTGCGCGCTATCCGTTCCTCAAAGACTCGGTCGCTCAAGTGATTGAAGCTGAAACGCGCAGTCCGGACGAACTCGTCGGGGTCGCTGCCAAATTAGGAGGCCTGGCAGGTATATACTCGTCGTCGGATTATTTTGTGGAAGCAGCGTCAAGTGTCGCGATGGCGATGGGGCTACCGGCAGCGAATTCGGAGGCTATAGCCACATGCCGGCACAAATGGAAGCAAGCTGCCGAGTTACAGAGACAATCAATCACGATCCCTGAAACACGGCTGGCCAATTCCGTCAGAGACGTCGAGAATATTCTTGCCCAAGCCACTCTGCCGGTGGTCGTCAAGCCGGTGTCCGGAAGTGGTAGTAGCGGCGTGAGGTTGTGCGATAGTGCCGCCGCCGCCATCAAGGCGTTTGAGAGTGCAAGGGGCGCACTGCTCGATCAAGTGGATCTGCCCAGTCCCGACATCCTCATCCAGCAATATGTCGAGGGCAAGGAATATTCTGCAGAGATAATTGCGTACGATGGGACGCTGCACTGCCTAGGAATTCTTGCCAAGCACAAAGGGCCGGCTCCCTGCTTCGTCGAGGTGGGACACGACTTCCCGGCCCCGCTACCGGAGCCATCTCTACGGGAACTGACCTCTTTTGCCGCGGGCGCGGTGTCGGCTCTGGGCCTGAATTTCGGACCGGCTCATGTAGAGTTCGTGATAGCGGAGTCGGGCCCCGTCATCATCGAGGTCAACCCCAGGCTGGCTGGAGGGATGATTCCAGTCATGCTCTCCCACGCCTTGGGAACGTCAATCCTTGACATGGTGATTAAACTTTACGCGGGAGAAGGGTTCACGCCCCCACGCGCGAGTGCAAAGGCGGGAGCTATCCGTTTCCAACTCGCTCACAAATCCGGCAAGCTCAAACGCCTGGAATTCTCTCGAAAACCAGACCCGACAGTGCCCGAGGCGGGGCTACTGAAATCTGAGGGGGAGGAAGTTAAAATAAATGGCGACTTCAGAGACCGAGTAGCCTACTCCGTAGGCGTTGCTGATGAACTGAATGTCGCCGTCGCGGCAGCGCAACGGGTGATCGATTCCATTGTAATCGAAATCGAGACGGCTGCTGACAAAACGGCCAACACGCAAGTCGCTGGGTCAAGTGAGGGCGGGTGGAACCTACATCCCGAAGCGATGAAATTGCTCGCCCCGCCTATAGAACTTTCGCGCGATGGCCGCCTTCTGCAGCACCAAGCGGCCATAGACGAAGCACATCTGGTGATGCTTGCGGACCAGGGCTTGGTCAGCAAGGCGGTCGCTGCCGATCTCCTCAAGCACATCTGGGATCTCCAGGACGAGGGCTTTCAGTCTTTGGAGGGCCGCGATGCCCCGCGTGGCGTCTATCTTGCTTATGAGGCCGAACTTGCCGCCAGAGCTGGCACGGAAAAGGCCGGCTGGCTGCACCTCGCTAGGTCCCGCAACGACTTGAACGCGACCATTTCTCTCCTGACTCTCCGGGAGGCCGCGTGTTCCATCTCCCAACAGATTGGAATTGCACAAGATGCCCTGCTTCAGCGAGCGGAAGAGGCATCGAGCCTTGTGGCTCCGTTGTACAGTCAGTACCAGATCGCACTCCCTGGGTCGCCAGGGCACTACTTGCTTGGCGTCTTCTTCGCTCTGGGACGCGAGCGCCAGCGCCTCCATAGTCTGCTGGAAGACATCAGGAACTGCCCTATGGGAGCTGGTGCCGGCGGAGGCACCAGTATGCAGATTGATCCTTTGAAAACCGCAAGTCTTCTAGGATTTGAAGAGCCGTCGTTCAACTCACTTGATGCGGTCGCGAGCCGAGACCATCACCTGCACGGGCTTTCTATCTTTGCTAGCACCTCAACCTTGCTCAGTCGTGTGGCCCAGGATCTGCAGGTCTGGACGACTCGTGAACTCGCTCTTATCGACATTCCTCGAAATCTTGCCGGGGGCTCGTCCATGCTGCCGCAAAAGAAGAACCCGTTCCTACTTGAACACATCAAGGGGTCGGCTAGCACCGTAATTGGCGCATACGTTTCTGCGGCAACGGCTACCTCCAAAGCACCCTTCAGCAACTCGATTGAAGCAAGCAACTACGGCTGCTCTCCTCTCAGGCTTTCAGAGGAGGCCCTGACGAGGGCCATCATCCTTACATCGCTTATCGTGAAGTACATGTCGTTCAACATCAGGTCGATGCGCGAACATCTGGAAGACGGGTCATCAATGACGGCCATCGCCGCCGAACGGATGGCGTCGCGAGGCATCCCTTTCAGGGAGGCCCACACTCAAATTGGGGAGATCGCGCAGCGACTGTCTCAGGTTAGCTGCGCCACACAACGCCGAAGCGAGCTTGCCAGCCAACTCGCTGGCGTGTTCCCGGCGAGTCTTGAAGAGTGCAGGGATGCTCTGCAGTTCGGAGGAGGACCCGGAAAACGATCAACCGACGACCAGCTTTCCGTTGCAAAGACGCTTTTTCGGGACATGCAGCTGAAATGCGCCGAGATATCGGAACGCCGGGCGCACGCTGAGGTGCACCGCAAAGGGAGGGTGAAAGAACTCATCGATAAACACGCATCCACTTGAAGGAGTGGAGTCTGTGGACAAAGTCTGGCGGGTGTCTGGGACCGGACAGGGATTGCGGTCCGGAGCGCGAACCGACCTGTTCGTATCGGGATTGAACGACGCCTGCTGACTTGGCGTGAAGAGTGGGTCGCGTATCCGTTGTCGGTTCGTAGACAGGTTTGTGGGGTTCTGGGTCCCCTCCCATGTTCCAAGTCAATGGTTCTCGGGACTGTCAGGAAATCTATGCGCGGGGCCGGTTTCGTCATGGCCGACGAACCTTTCGCCGAAAACCACGGCGAACTGGGTCCTGGCCTCGAACCATTCGCGCGGTGGTCGTTTCCACTCTTCGGCCGAGTGGTTCAGAACCAGAGATAGCAGCCTCATGTCGTTAGAGACTCCAAATTCGTGCGCTCCTTACCCTTCAGACGTTCCGACGCGACTACTATCATGGCGCAGAATTTGCAGTGAGAGCCACGTACATCAGGAGAATGCCTATATGATGCGGGCTGGTAAAACGCGACTCGACGATTTCGACATTAAAATCGTGCAACTAAACCTCATGCCGCGGCGCGAAATTTCGGACCGCGTTGGCCTCTCGGCAGCGGCGGTAGCGAGACGTCTAAAACGGCTTCGTTCCACCGGAATAATCAGAAAGGACATTTCCATCCTAAACGAGAGAGCGGTAGGGCGTCCTCAGACGGTCTTCGTCGAGGTGACCGCTAAAAACGGAAAACTGGAACTTCTCGACGGGATGAAAAGACGGTTCCTGAACTGCCCTCAGGTGCAGCAATGCTACCACGTTACCGGAGAGGCAGACTTCCTCCTTATCATTACTACCATAGACATGGACGAGTATACGTCTCTTACACGGCAATTGTTTTTCAAGAAAGGAAACGTGAAGAGCTTCCGAACTTGCGTCATGATGGAAGAGGTTAAGTCCGTGGGTCCAATCCCGCTTTAGCCATCGCTATTCCGCGGCCTCGACTTCAGCTTCGCTGCTTCACGCTCGGGGGTACTGGTCAGTTGGAGAGTGTGAACGGGTATAGTCGTCCGTGAAGAACTCGGAACGCTTTGATTCATTTTGCTTTTTCGTTCCATAACGGGGCTGGATTTTGCCGAATTTCGTGGCTTTGAGCGGCGATTTCCGGCAATTTGAAAGCGTGCCTGTACGCGTGATTCGACTGTTGTGGCGAAGCTGCGAGGGAGCGAGCGATGCGGCCGAAGGAACGGCGCGAGAGCGGCCAGACCGACCTGTTGCGATCCCGGCTCGACCAGATCCTCAATATGGATCATGCGCTTGTGCAACTGGCCAAGGCGATCGACTGGCGCTTTTTGGAAGAACGGCTTGGCGCGGTCTATGACGACGATCCCGGCCGGCCGCCGCTGCCGACACGGCTGATGGCGGGCCTGGCCATCCTCAAGTCGATGCACAACCTGTCCGACGAGGCGCTGTGCGAGCGCTGGCTGGAGAACCCCTATTACCAGCAGTTCTGCGGGGAAGAGTTCTTCCAGCACCGCCTGCCCTTCGACCGCACCTCGCTGACGCGCTGGCGTCTGCGCATGGGCGAGGAGCGGCTGATGGCCTTGCTCCAGGAGAGCCTTGCGGCAGCGACCCGGTTGGGCGCGGCCAAACCGGCGGACTTCCGTGCGGTGATCGTCGACACCACCGTGCAGGAGAAGGCCATCACTTTCCCGACCGACGCCAAGCTGATGCATCGCGCCCGCGAGCGGCTGGTGAAGCTGGCCAGGAAACATGGCATCGGCCTGCGCCAGTCCTATGCGCGGGTCGGCAAGTTCGCGCTGATCAAGCATCAGCGTTATGCCCACGCCAAGCAGTTCAAGCGGGCCAACCGGGCGCTCAAGCGACTGCGCACCATGCTCGGTGCGGTGATCCGCGACATCACCCGCAAGCTCGCCGGGCGGCCGGAACTGTCGCAGCCCTTCGCCCTGCCGCTGTCGCTGGCCCGACGTGTCAGGGACCAGCGCCAGCGCGAGCGGGGCAAGAAGCTCTACTCCCTGCATGCTCCCGAGGTGGAGTGCATCGGCAAGGGCAAGGCCCACAAGCCCTATGAGTTCGGCGTCAAGGTCTCGGTCGCCACCACGCTGCAGCGCAGCCGCGGCGGCCAGTTCGTCGCCCACGTCAAGGCGCTGCCCGGCAATCCCTATGATGGCCACACGCTGGCCACCGTCATCCCCGCCATCGAGACCGCGGTCGGCGTCACCCTCGGCAAGATCGTCACCGATGCCGGCTATCGCGGCCACAACGCGCCGAAGGACAAGATGTTCAAGGTTCATGTCGCCGGCTACAGGCGCGGCCTCACCAAGACCATCAAGCGGGCACTGCGACGCCGGGCCGCCGTCGAACCGGTCATCGGCCATCTCAAGAACGACCATCGCATGGGCCGCAACTTCCTGGCCTTCGCCGAAGGCGATGCCAACAACGCAGTGCTCGCCGCCGTCGGCTACAACTTCAGCCTCTTGCTCAACTGGCTGAGGCTTTTGTGTGCCTTCTTCCTGGCGCTGTTCGCAGCCGCCGCAACGCTGCCGCTCCAGTCACGATCAGCCTAACCGACGTGCCGATTGCTAGCCCCATCCGACCGAGCCCTGCTCGCAGCTCACCATCGGCGAATTGGGCCTTCTTCACGGACGACGGTATAGCATGAACGATTTGACCGCTACGATGATCGGGCAACAGCCGACAGAGGAAGCCACAATGGTCACAAATTCAGACGGAATCTATCTCCCGTTCAAGGACATTTTGCAAGCCCAACTTTTTGTCGTAGTAAGTAGCACCAGTGTCAAAAAACCCTGCCGTTAGATAAAAATGTCTAGCTCTTGCATTATCTTCTTCAACGGCAAGCATGAGGCGCTTGGCAGATGGGCGGTTTGCCGAAATCCAATGAGAGACAAGTCCAGTCGCCGCTTTTCCATATCCGTTACCTTGGTATCCTCGGCCTACGCGGAAGCTGTGCATGGTAATCACGCCTGGCGGGGCCCATTCAGGCAAGGCCGCTTTTTCACGCAGGACAAAGAAGCCAACGATCTGATGGTGGACAACGACTGCAAATGGATGCTCCAGGTCGGGGCGCGCGTTCCCTTGAAGCTCGGAGAACACAAAATCCAACGGGTCGACAAACTGTTCTTGCTCGGGCTCGAGCTTTAATTTGGCGACGCGAGCTCGATCAAAACGAGATAAAGTTTTCAGCGTCGCATGCATGCCAGGTCCCTTCGGCGTCAGTTGTAAGCCTCTGATGAAGCACGAATGAACGTCTCACCCACCCCCTGAATGTGGTGGGTAGTTCCTTCCGGCTCGAAAACGGATGGCGCAAAAGTCATGCCACCTGAGCAGAAATAACTTCAAAGGATATTTATGTCTAATTCAAGAGTATGAGAGTGAAGTTGGAGGACGAACATCGAACATCGTGTCGCGGACGCGACAAACGCGATACAGTTAGAGACTGTTTCGAAATTCGCTCTGGCGAGTCATATGATGGTGGTTTCGAGAACCGGAGCGGACATTTGGGTCCGTGAGCACCGGAAGCGCAGAAAACGCCATCAGATGGCCGCCAGAGTAGAATTTCAAAACAGATGGGGTGATTGGGGTCTCGGCCGAGCCAGATGATGGCGGCTGCTCCTGTCGAAATGTGAAAACGTGGTCGATGTGAGTCGCCACAAACATTTGGAAGGAGCAGCCATGAAGTACTTTGCCGGACTGGACGTGTCTTTGGAAGAGACCTCTATTTGCATTGTCGACGAGACTGGCCGAATCGTGAAGGAGGCGAGAGCGTTGAGCGATCCGCAGGCGTTGTGTGAAGCGCTGAAGGGGACCGGCTTGCCGCTTGAGCGGATCGGCCTGGAAGCGTGCTCGCTGGCGGCCTGGCTTCACGATGGACTGCACGCCGAAGGCTTGCCGGCGACCTGCATCGAGACGCGGCAGGCCAATGCGGCGATGAAGACCATGCCCAACAAGACCGATCGCAATGACGCCCGCGCGCTGGCGCAGATCATGCGCACCGGCTGGTATCAGCAGGTGCACGTCAAGAGCCGGCAGTGCCGGCTCTGGCGCTCGCTGCTGGTTGCCCGCCGCACGGTGCTGAACGAGATGCGTTCGATCGAGAACGTGGTGCGGGCGATGCTGCGCGAGGCCGGCGTCAAACTGGGCTTGCCGTCGCGCAGCGCTTTGCCGGCCGCGTGCGGGAACTGGCCGGCGCCGACGCCCAGATGATGGCGATGGTCGAGCCGCTGCTTGCGATCCTCGCCGTCATGCTGGGAGAGTTCGCCCGCCTGACCAAGCAGGTTCTCGATATCGTGCGCAAGGAGGAAGTCTGCCGGCGGCTGATGAGCGCGCCGGGCGTCGGGCCGATCACCGCGCTTGCCTTCCGCGCCACGATCGACCGGCCGGAGCGGTTCGGCTCGTCGCGGGCGGTAGGGGCGCATCTGGGGCTGACGCCGGCGCGCTACCAGTCCGGCGAGACCGACATCCAGGGAAGGGTCAGCCGCTGCGGCGATGAACTCGCCCGCACCGCCCTCTACGAGGCAGCGCATTCGCTGCTCGTGCGATCGAAGAAGTGGTCGAGCCTCAGGGCCTGGGGCATGACCATCGCCAGGCGCCGGGGCATGGCGCGGGCGCGGGTGGCGGTGGCCCGCAAGCTGGCGGTCATCCTGCATCGCATGTGGGCCGAGGCAACCGAATTCCGCTTTGGAAAGGAGCCTGCCGCGGTGGCGGCGTGAACCGAGGCCAATCAAAGGAACACGCAACACGAACAAAGCCTTCGCCCGAAAGGGCGATGCCCGGATCGTTCCGTGGGGACGATGGGCGAGGCGATCTCGTTGAGAGTCCCGAACCTGCCGGCCAAGACTCGGCAAGGTCGTGAAACAGATTGAGACGCCTCGCTCTCCTGACCCCATCATGCGGCGGCCAGAGCGCCGACCGCGAAGAGAAGCGAGTGACCCACGGAACGGTCCAGAAAAAAGTGCAGGAGCATCTTGACCTCAACGACCCCAATCAGAGAAGGCTCTTAGTCTTACTGAGTCAGAAAGTCGCGGCTGCGGGGGGATTCGCGCTGGTCGGGGATTTGTTAGGGTGCTGCTTCGTGATCAGGGAAGCGCCCCGCCATGCCCGACTGGACAGCCGAGAGTGAAGCCGCATTCGACGCCTATGTCGATGCTTTGATCGGGGTGATCGGCCACGCCGACCGCGCTGAGCCGCTGAAGGATTGAAGGATTACTGCCTGGGACTCCTGATGCCGATCGAGCGCAAGAGCGTGGAACCGTTGGCGGCTGTCACGGCGCCGTCGCGGGTAGCGGCCAAGCATCAGTCTCTGTTGCATTTCGTGGGACAGGCGCCGTGGTCGGACGCGGCCTTGCTAGAGCACGTCCGGTTTAATCCGGGTCATAGCCTGCGGCCTTGAAGTAGTTCCGGCATTCGGCTGGGGTGAAGAGGTCAACGAGCGATCCGACGGCGTTCCACAGGGCTGTGATTGTCCTCTCGGCTTTGGCGCGCATAAGAGCCTTGAGTTTTGAGAAGGCGTTTTCGATCGGATTGAAGTCGGGGCTGTAGGGCGGCAGGAACATGAGCCTCGAGCCGGTCGTCTCGATCGCGTCGCGCACGCCGGCCGCCTTGTGCGCCGGCAAATTGTCCATGATGACGACGTCGCCCTCCGACAGGGTCGGAACCAGAACCTGCTCAACATAAGCCAGGAACACGTTGCCGTTCATGGCGCCGTCGTAGACGAACGGAGCGGTCATTCCTGTCAGCCGTAACGCGCCGGTGAAGGTGGTGGTCTTCCAATGGCCGTGCGGCACGCCGGCCCGGCAGCGCTCACCGCGCGGCGCACGTCCCCGCAGACGGGCCATCTTGGTCGACAGCCCGGTCTCATCAATGAAGACGAGCTTCGCTGGATCGAGATCGAGCTGGCCGTCGAACCAGGCGCGACGGCGCTTCAGGATGTCGGGGCGGTCCTGCTCCAGTGCGTGTGCGGACTTTTTTTGAACGTCCACCCGTGGCCGCGAAGCCATGCGCTCAAGGCGCTGCGGCTGATCCGCACCGACCGCTCGTCCCCCAGCCGTTCCACCATTTCGTTCAGCGTGATGTCCTTGCGCTCATCGATCAGCCCGACGATGAAGGCTTCGTGGGCATCAAGGCTGGACGCGCGTCGGCGGCCTTGCGGGCGAGGCATCCGCTCGCCGATCTTCGCCCGTGCGATCCACCGGATCGCACTCGATATGCCGACGCCGAACCGCGCCGCCGCCTGCCGTGCGGACATGCCCGCGTCCGAAGCCTTCAAGACCCGGGATCGAAGATCGCCGCTCAGTGCTCTTGTCATCATCCACCTCATCAAAGGGGATGTTGAATCACCCATGCAGCCCGACGTCACATCACAATCGATTCATCGATCGCGGGACGTGCTCTAGCACGGGTTCGCGACTGGGTTCTTCCACGGATCGAGCAGCGTGGACCGATCCGGGCGTGGATCGTCGACGACACGGGCTTTCCCAAGAAGGGCAAGCACTCGGTGGGCGTAGCGCGCCAGTATTGCGGCCAGTTGGGCAAGCAGGACAACTGTCAGATTGCGGTTAGCCTATCGATCGCAAATGACGCAGCCTCGCTTCCGATCGCCTACGAATTGTATCTCCCGCACAGCTGGGCGGAGGATCCCGAACAACGCAAGAAGGCCAAGATTCCGGCGGAGATCACGTTCCGGACCAAGCCGCAGATCGCGCTCGAGCAGATCAGGACGGCCAAGGCCGAAGGCGTCGCGCCCGGCGTGGTTCTGGCCGACGCCGGATATGGCGCCGACGGCGGTTTCCGCGCGGGCCTGTCCGAGCTCGGTCTGACCTATGTTGTCGGCGTTCAGCCCACACTCAGCGTCTGGCGCCCAGGCGAGAGCCCGCTGCCGCCCAAGCCCTGGAGCGGAAGAGGCCGGCCGCCGTCTCGAGTCGGCCGAACCGACAATCACAAGCCGATCTCGGCCAAGGCCCTGGCCGAGGAGTTCGACGCCGAGACTTGGCGCACGATCGCCTGGCGTGAAGGAACCAACACCGAGCTCAATTCCCGCTTCGCCGCCGTGCGCTTGCGGCCGGCATCCAGGGACTACAATCGGCCCGAGGCTCACGCCGAAGAGTGGCTCCTGATCGAGTGGCCTGAAGGCGAGGTCGAGCCGAGCAAGTATTGGCTCTCCACCTTGCCGGCCGACGCTACGATCACCCAGTTGGTCGATGCCGCCAAGCTGCGTTGGCGGATCGAGCGAGACTATCAGGAACTCAAGCAGGAGTTGGGACTGGGCCACTACGAAGGCCGAGGGTGGCGGGGCTTCCACCACCACGCCAGCCTCTGTATCGCCGCCTATGGCTTCTTGGTCTCTCTGAGGGAGACGATTCCCCCCTCAACTCCAACTCGCGCCCAAGGCCGCCAAACACCTGGTCTTCCCGACGGTCATCGACCCCGCGGATCCTCCGATCCGACCAGAGCGGCACGTCCCGACCTCGATCCCAACCCTCAGGCGACGCCTGACTGTGGCCCTGGCCAACCGTCTGCAACGATGTCCGTGCTGCATAAGGCCAATGGACAGTCCGCGTCACGTTCGCACTTTATGACGCAGTAGTATTAGCGCATCTCCGCGTTTCAAAAAACGGCGGCCTTAGTCTTGGTGGATGTCCATTCCAATCACGCGTCACATACGCGCCTCCCTGTCAGAGCGAAACGACGGGAGCGGCGCGCGACACGACAACTACGGATTCGCGCTCACTGCGCAACCGGGCAGAGTCGCGAGGCGACCAGCTACTAACACACTGTTGGCTCATCGTGTGGGATCGGCCTGCCCGCACCTTCGTGCTCCCGGTGCCTCCGTCCCGGAAAGCTCGCACGGCGCCGGTATCGAGGGCAGCATCTCCTGCCAAAAAGCGCGCCTATGGCTTGGCCCGCTGCACTTGGCGCGGCTTCAATCACTTCAAAAAGGCTTACGTCTGGTCCTCGGTGGTCGCTACAATCTCCCCCCTCTTCGCCCGCCTCAGGCCGACCTGCCCCCCAGTCATCGGGCTGCGTTCAGGAGCATGCCGGCGAGCGCCGGCCGATACCCCTGGGCTCTCATTGCCGCTTGATCGACCCATTGCATTCCGCCAAAAATGCCGGATGTGTGAAACGTCTCAACACAAATCCGAGCGATTTGAAATGTTGCCTGCTAATCCGTGCCAGTCCCAAGGGCAGCCTCCACGACATTCGCCCAATAGGCCACTCCGTATGGGATTGCCCCATCGTCGAAGTCGTAGGCGGCATTGTGCAACGCGGCTGACGGGCCATTGCCAATGAAAATGAGTGCTCCTGGCCGCGCCTGCAGCATGTAAGCGAAATCCTCGGCACCCATAACCGGCCTCAACTTCTCGTCTACCGCTGCCGCGCCGGTGCCTCCCGCCGCCCGAACGGCAAGAGCAGTGGCGGCGATATCGTTCACGGCCGCTGGTACCGATCGGCGGTAGCGGTAGGAAATGTCGCCCCCGAAAGCTTGCGCGATTTTCCGTGCAGTCGTCTCCAACTGGGTCTCAGCGAAGTCGCGGAGGGCAGGGGCCAACGCGCGGACTGTTCCTGCCAGTTCGACTTCGTCGGCAATCACATTGTAAGCATTCGAGGCGCGGAGTTTCGTGACGGAAATTACCAGCGACTCGACCGGGTCAGTGCTGCGCGACACCAACGCCTGCAGGCCTGTAATGACTTGAGCGGCGATAACGACCGGATCAACGGTCAAGTGCGGGGCTGCAGCGTGCCCACCGCGACCTTTTACAACGATGTCGAAATCATCCTGGCAGGCCATCATCGGGCCGGCGCAGATGGCAAACCTGCCGATATCGATCCCTGGCCAATTGTGCATGCCGAACACTTGCGAGATGCCAAAACGGTCCAAGAAGCCGTCTTCGACCATCTTGAACCCGCCCGAGGGCAATTCGACCTCCTCGGCCGGCTGGAAGATAAGCGCGACGGTACCCCTGAAATTCCGTCTCTTAGCAAGGTACTTCGCAGCACCAAGCAGCATCGCCGTGTGGCCGTCATGACCGCAGGCGTGCATCTTCCCCGGAATCTTCGAGGCCCATGTTTTTCCCGGTGCCTCCTGAATTGGTAAGGCGTCCATATCGGCCCGGAGCCCTATCGTCGGCCCTTCGCCGCTCTCTCCCTGAATGAAAGCGACTATGCCGGTTCCGGCTATACCTGTTTCAATGTGGTTGATTACCAAAGGACGCCAGCTTGTCTGCAACAAACCGTGCCGTCGCGTGCACGGAAAAGTCGAGTTCGGGGTTTTGATGAAGATGCCGGCGCCAGGCCGTGACCTCGTCGGCCAAGGGATGAAATTTCGCGACTGAATGCATGCTGACTCCGTTCATAAACGCCTGGCGGAAGTCGGAGGGCCATGTGTTTCGCCATTATGTGGATAATTTGCCGGAAGCGTTTGGAATAGTCTTGGCAAAATTCCGGCCCAAGTGAAAAGAAGCCGTCGCGTATCGGCTACGATTGCAACAATAGCACCTTTTGAATGGCTTAGCGTTTCATTGGGCGTTCGATCTTGCAACGAGCGTTTCGGATCGCTAATGCCACATAGTGGTTTCGTATCTAGGGTGTAGGTATGATAGATGATCTTGACCGGCGGATACTCGGCGCCCTTCAAAAGAACAACAGGCTGTCGTTCTCCGAGCTTGCGGACCTCGTGGGTTCGTCTGCTGCCTCATGCATGCGCCGTGTCAATAAGTTACGCGGCGACGGGGTTATCACCGCTGACATCTCCCTAGTCGACCCCAAGGCGCTGGGGAAGTCGCTGACTGTGGTCGTTACAGTGGAGCTCGATCGCGAGCGTTTAGACCTCGTTGACGACTTCAAGCGAGCGATGAGGACGGCAAAAGAAGTCACTCAATGCTATATGGTGACAGGTGATGCTGACTTCGTTCTTATTGTAGCAGTAGAGGACGTTGAGGCCTTTGACGTATTTGTAAAGACCAAACTGTACACAAATCAGAATGTCCGCAAGTTCAAGAGCATGATTGCGCTGGACCGCGTGAAGTTTGAGCCCCGAGTGCTCGTGTAGCCGTTGTGCGGCTGAACGTTTCCGCCACTCCTATCCCGTTTTTGAAGCGTGCATTGCGGCCGGGGCGCCACTTTGATCGCAATCAGCGCATCGAAGTCTGCGATTTAATTGGAACACCGGGCGACCGGCGGCCGGCCAAAAAAAGGGCTTGTGGCCCCGCTCAAGCGGTAATCGATCGCGCTGACGACATCTGGTACGCGCAAGATTTGGAGGACCCAGGAATGACACTTGCTGCGGCCGAACCGGCAACGACTCTCCCAGCCATAGAGCAACGGCACCGCGATCAACGGCATTATCCTCACGGCGTAGCCTTCATGGATGGTCAGTACCTGCCGATGTCCGAAGCCAAGGTGTCCGTTCTCGACTGGGGCTTTCTGCATTCCGACGCCACCTACGACACCGTTCATGTTTGGGACGGGAGGTTCTTCAGGCTGGACCTGCACCTGGACCGGTTCTGCCGCGGGATGGAAAAACTCCGCATGAAGCTTCCCTACAACCGCAGCGAGATCGAAAAGATCCTGTCGACCTGTGTGGCGCTATCCGGGCACAAGTCGGCCTATGTCGAGATGATCTGCACGCGAGGAGGCTCGCCCACCTTCAGTCGTGACCCGCGCCAGTCGGAGAATAGGTTCATCGCATTCGCGGTGCCTTTTGGGTCGGTCGCAAACAAGGAGCAACTTGAGCGCGGCCTGCATGTCGCTATCAGCAACACCGTCCGGATCCCGCCCGAGTCGATCGATCCGACCATCAAGAACTATCACTGGCTCGATCTGGTGAAGGGCCTGTTCGATGCGTACGACTACGGTGCCGAAACAGCATTGATCGTCGACATCAACGGCAACATTGCCGAGGGACCTGGCTTCAACGTTTTCACCGTGAAGGACGGCCGCTTGAAGACCCCGGCTTATGGCGTCCTTGCCGGCATTACCCGCCGGACCGTATTTGATCTATGCGGCGAACTGAGCCTATCCGTCAGCGCCGGCGACATCGATCGCGACGAGCTGAAGGGCTCCGATGAGGTTTTCATCACGTCTACAGCGGGCGGGATCATGCCGGTGTCCAAGATTGACGAAACCGTTGTAGGCGACGGCAAGGTTGGCGCTCTAACCCGCCAGCTGACAGACCTGTATTGGGAGAAGCATGCCGATCCGGCATGGTCGACCCCGGTAAATTACGCGTAGTACCGCGATGTATTGTCGAGAGGGTCCTCCCTAGTGCGGGGAGGGCTGTGCTGCCGTGAGTTTTGCCGATGACCGACGCTTTCATCTCTCATCTCTCCAACGAACTCGCCGGCCTGAAATCGGCTGGCCTCTATAAATCCGAGCGGGTGATCTCTTCGACCCAGTCGGCTGAGATCGAGGTCGGCGGGCAGAAGATGCTCAACTTCTGCGCCAACAACTATCTCGGCCTTGCCGACAGCGCCGATCTGCGCGCGGCGGCCAGCCAGGCGCTCGACCGCTATGGCTACGGCATGGCGTCGGTGCGCTTCATCTCCGGCACGCAAGAGGAGCACAAACAGCTCGAGGCGACGATTTCATCCTTCCTCGGCCTGGAGGACACCATCCTCTATGGCTCCTGCTTCGACGCCAATGGCGGCCTGTTCGAGACGCTGCTTGGTGAGGAGGATGCGATCATCTCCGATGCGCTCAACCACGCCTCGATCATCGACGGCGTGCGGCTGTCGAAGGCCAAACGCTTCCGCTACGCCAACAACGACATGGCCGATCTGGAAGCGCGGCTGAAGGAGGCGAAGGACTGCCGCTTCCGGCTGATCGCCACTGACGGCGTGTTTTCCATGGACGGTATCATCGCCAACCTGAAAGGCGTCTGCGATCTCGCCGAGAAATACGGTGCGATGGTGATGGTCGACGACAGCCACGCGGTTGGCTTCGTCGGCAGACACGGCCGCGGCTCGGCCGAACATTGCGGCGTCGAGGGCAGGGTGGACATCATCACCGGCACGCTCGGCAAGGCGCTGGGCGGCGCGTCCGGCGGCTACACCTCGGGCAAGAAGCAGGTGGTCGACTGGCTGCGCCAGCGCTCGCGCCCCTATCTGTTTTCCAACACGCTGATGCCGGCGATCGCCGGCGCTTCGATCAAGGTCTTCGAACTGATCAAGGACGGCGACGGTTTGCGCAAGCGGCTCTACGACAATGCCGCGCGCTTCCGGACAGAGATGGGCAAGCTCGGCTTCACGCTGGCCGGCGCCGACCATCCGATCATCCCGGTGATGCTGGGCGATGCGACGTTGGCGCAGGAGATGGCGGCGCGCATGCTGAAGCGCGGCATCTATGTCATCGGCTTCTCCTTCCCGGTGGTGCCGAAGGGTCAGGCGCGCATCCGCACGCAAATGTCGGCGGCGCACTCAAGCGCCGACATCGACCGCGCTGTCGAGGCGTTTGCGGAGGTAGCAGGGGGACTGTCGATCATATAACCGGCGGTCTCTAACTGCCTCGCCGCCAAACAGAGCTTCCGGCGAAATTCTAGAGTCTCATCAGAGTATGTGCGTTAGCTGCTTCGGCGCCCGAATCGTGAGCAGCTCGGCCTTTCCTTCAGTAACTACAACTGTTTCCTCGTGCAAAACGATTTTACCGGGCTCGTATTCCAAGGCAGGCTCAATGCAGAGCACCATGCCTGGCTGCAACACCGTATTGTCCTCCAGTCGAATTGACGGCGGTTCGGTCAGCCGCAAACCAAGTCCATGCCCCATGCGCCCGTTGCTATTGAGGTCCGCCCCACCCGAAGAGAGTGCCTTGGCCATCTGCTCAAAGACAAATCCGGCCGTAACCCCTGCTGTTGCCGCTTGAAGCCCAATCTCGTGCGCTTCCCAAACCTTGTCTTGAGCATACCGTAGGGCATCTGTAGCCCTGCCAACCTGGTAGTTACGATCGTAATCGCAGAAGTACCCGTCGAAGGTCGTACCCGTGTCGATGAAGAGCAGGTCGCCATCAGCGATCGGCCGATCCCTTGGGCCGCCCGTAATCTCGAAAGGCCCGCCGACGTCGGATCTGCAAATGAGAGTCGGGATAGCGCTGGCGCCTCCCATATTAAGGCGACCGCGGAATTCGCGAAGGATAGTGCGTTCAGTATCGCCGATTTTAACGAAACCGGGGACTTGGGCGTATACGGCACCCGCGATGTCGACAGCCTTTTTGATTTTACTGACCTCGGCCGCGCTCTTGATCATGCGGAGCTGCCAAATGAGGCTTGCGCCATCAACAATCTCAACGCTTTTCAGATCACCGATGATCGCATTCAATTGCGTTACCGGCATCCCCAGTCGCAGTTCGAAACCAAGCTCGGCGCCGACCCGTCCGTGTCGTCGGGACAGGTCGGATATCGCAGCGACAACAAGAGATGTGCCTTCGTCCTCGGGCCGAGGCGAAGGCCAGGATCGGATTTCCTTGATCCACGTCTTCTCGATGATAGCCCTGCCGATCTCTGGAATGATCGCAAGGGGCGCCCCGGTAGCAGGCACCAACACGAACCAAGGTCGCGTGTAGCTCTCCCAGAACGTGGAATCGACACCGATGAAATACCGGATATTGTCCATCGAAGTGAGCAACAAACCGTCCAGGCGATGTTGACCCATTAACAGCTGAGCCCGACTGACACGCTCTTCGAACTCAGTCGGCGCAAAGCCGTAGGAGGCTTCCTGATCCATTCTGTAACCCTGTCTATCCAAACGTTCTCGGCCGTGGCGGCTGCATCTACCCACCATCCTAAAGGCGCTCAGTGCACGAAAGATGCCAAAATGGCGCCGGCGGCACAGACGCTGTTTCAATTGTGCCTAATCGGTCGACGGATCTGTTTCTCTCACCCACAGAGTCAGGCCGCCTGAGCTTCCAACCCGCCCCCCCCTCGATTGCCTCCACGGCCACTGCTTCATCGTTGTCTGATGTATCTCCAGTAATGCCTACCGCACCAAGCAACCGACCGGTCTGGTCTCGCACCAGGACACCCCCGGGAACGGGGACTATTTTGCCGCCTGATATGGCGGTTAGGCCAGCTACAAAATGAGGGCGGTCGGCTGATGCTTTGTCGAGCCAGCGTGAACCAAAGCCGACAGCCAAAGCACCGTAAGCCTTGCCGAATGCAAGTTCAAAGCGGAGCATTGAAGCCCCGTCCTGCTTCTGGAACGCGACCAAGTGGCCGCCAGCATCCAGAACCGCAACGCTCAAGGGCTTGAGACCCTTTCCGCCCTGTGGAGCACGCCCTATTAATGATGTAATTGGCGACTTCCAATTTCAGATTAGTCATGTTCGACTTCCTTGGGCTTTATAGCAGGGACGTCTACTACGCTGCCAAACGAGCATCGACCGGAAGATCCGTAGCCACAACCGTGGCCAGCATGGCCGAAGTTGCCGCAGAAAGCGTCCACCCGAGATGCCCATGACCCGTATTATAGAAGACTCCAGGAACCCGGCCTTTGCCGACGCGTGGCATCATGTTCGGCATCATCGGTCGAAGCCCTGCCCACGGCACAACGTGTTCAGTTGCCACTTTCGGGAACATCATCCGCGTCCAGTCGACCAACGGTCTGATGCGATCTTCACGGATGTCGAAATTGACACCATTGAACTCTGCGGTCCCTGCCACCCGCAGACGCGCAGCGCCGAGGCGGCTGGTCACGATTTTCGCCCGGTCGTCCAGAATGCTCACCCAAGGCGCCGAGGAATCCGCCGCAGACCCGTCCAACTCCACCGTAATGGAATACCCTTTCACCGGATAAATATTGATGCGATCCCCGAACATCGCAGCGATATCGCGACTGTTTGTTCCCGCACACACTACAATCCCGTCGGCTTCTAGCGTCTGATCGGTGCCACCAGTTGTGCAAATGAGGTTAAAGCGATCTCCACGTTCAACCCGGGTCACCTCAGCGTCATAGATGAAATGGGCACCTAGCTTTATGCAGGCCTTTTCCAAACCCGCGCAATATTTGTGGATGTCGCCGGTAGAATCCGACGGGGTGTAAAATCCTCCATAAAAATTACCATGCAGTGCAGGTTCAATCCCGGCAAGTTCGCTGGGCGTCACCGGACGCCGGTCGAGGCCACCCTCATTCAGCATCCCGTTCACCTTTAACGCGTGGTCGAAGCCAGCTTTGTCCCAGCAAACATGCAGGATACCGCGATGGACGTGATCAAAGTCGATGCCTTCGCGGTCAGCGATCTCGAAGAGGTGCTTACGGGCCGCGATAGCCAGGCGGGTCGTTTCAATCGTGTTCTCGCGATATCGCGAAATATTGGACACGAATTCAAGCAGCCAGCTGTACTTGTGCCACGACGGAGTAGGATTCATGAGGAGCGGGGCATCCCGCCGAAGCATCCACTGTAACCGGGGCAGATTACCGGGCGGTGGGGGTTTGCAGGCGCGTGCGTTCGTGATTCACCCTTTGCGTGATGTTACCACCGACTGATTCGCTTGAAGGCTTGTCGCTCGCGGAACTCCGCGGGCTGGTTTCTGCGCTGATCGGCGAAGTGCGCGGTCTTCAAGGCCGGGTCGAGAGCCTTGAGATCGAGAACCAGGCGCTACGCGCCGAGAACCAGACCCTAAAGGATGAGATCGCCCGGCTGAAGGACCTGCCGCCGCGTCCCCCGGTCAAGCCGACCAAGCCATCGGGCATGGAGAAGGCGACGCAGCCGACATCTGGCAAGGGCAAGCGCCGCCGGCGCGGCGCCAAGCGCGACGGCGGTCGCGTGAGCCGCGAGGTGACGGTTGCGGTGAGCGCTCCTGCGGGCTCTCGCTTCAAGGGGTATGAGACGATCCTGGTGCGCGATCTGGCGTTGTCGGCCGAGGTGGTGCGCTATCGCCGCGAGCGCTGGGTGACACCGACCGGCGAAACGATGGTGGCGCCCTTGCCGGCGGGGATCATCGGCGGCTGGGGCGCGAACCTGCGCCGCTTCATTCTGGCCTGTCACATTCAAGGCCAGGTGACGACGGAGCGGTTGACGGCGTTGTTGACCGGGATCGGGGTCGACATTTCGAAGCGCCAGGTGGTGCGGCTGATTTCGGAGGGCCTGGAGGCCTTCGCGGCGGAGGACCGTGACGTGCTGCGCGCCGGGCTGGCTACGGCGCCCTGGATCACCGTCGATGATACGTCGGCGCGCCACGCCCACCAGGACGGCTACACCACCCAGATCGGCGACCGCCGCTTCACCGCGTTCCGCACCGGGCGATCGAAGTCACGGGAGGCGTTCCTGGCGACGCTGCGTGCCGGGCACAGCGATTACTTCATCAATGAAGAGGCCCTGGCCTATATGCGCGGCCGCAACCTCGCCGGTCCGGTGATCGCGCGGCTGGCGGCTGCGCCGCACAAGGCATTTGCCGACAGCGCCGCATGGCAGGCGCATCTGGCCGCACTCGGCCTCGACCAGCTCGCGGTTGAGCCCAACCCAGTCAGGATCGCCACCGAAGGGGCGATGTGGGGAGCGATCCGCCACCACGGCTTTCTTGGCGATACCGTGGTCGTGTCCGATGATGCCGGCCAGTTCCGCATCGGCGACCATGCTCTGTGCTGGGTCCACGCCGAGCGGCTCGTCCATAAATTGATACCCGTGACCCCGGATCAACGTCAGGCCGTCGACATCATGCGCCAGTTGATCTGGTGGTTCTATCGCGACCTCCAGAGCTACCAGCGTGCTCCTTGTCCGCGCCGCGCGGCGGCCCTGCGCGCCCGCTTCGAGCGCCTGTTCAAACGACGAACCGGCTACGTCATGCTCGACCGGCTTCTTGCCAGGCTGCATCGCCGCAAGCATGAACTCCTGCGCGTTCTCGATCGTCCCGAGATCCCGCTCCACACCAATGGCTCGGAAAACGACATCCGCACCTTCGTCACCAAGCGCAAGATCTCCGGCGGAACCGTCAGCGAGGCAGGCAAGAACGCCCGCGACGTCCTGCTCGGCCTGATGAAGACCTGCATCAAGCTCGACGTCTCATTCTTCCGCTATCTCGGCGACCGCCTCGGCATACCAACACAAGAGTCGATTCCGCCGCTCCCGGATCTCGTTAGGCAAGCCGCTCAAGCCTGACTGCCCGGTAATCTGCCCCGGTTACGCATCCACTTGATTCCCTTAAGCACGGTCGACCAATGATTCCAGACTTCGGCATTGCTTGCGGACAACTGGCCACCGTTGGCAAACGAGGTTTCCATCGCGGTGTAACGACGCCGCTCGACCACGGTCACGTCGTAGCCTTGCTCCAACAGCGCATAAGCCGTCGACACGCCGGCAATTCCGGCGCCAATTACAATGATTTTAGGCATGTCAAACTCCGAACAGTGCAATGGGTGCGAGGTTGGCCCGCGGCGAATCCCCAAATCTGTCTCGGGTACCTGAGAGCTTAACCGGACCTGCCGGCTTTCCCCTTCGGTGGACGCTCGTGGCGTCTCTCTCCAGATCGTTCGGCGGTGCGGTCACTTTTGCCTGAGAGTTTCCTTGGGGGGTTGCTCCGTCGGCGTCGGCAGTTGCCGATCTCTCCTGTCCAGCCTTTGAACGGCGCACCTATACGCCGATAGGTCACGCCATTGATCGCCATTTTCTCTGCGGGGCTGAAATGTACGGACCAATCTTTCGGGCTTTCTGGCGATATGAGCTCAAGCGTGCCCAAGGGGCGCGGCCGATTAGCTCAGCCATAGGCTTTCGCCCTCACAGATCCGGGCGGGCGGGTTCTCCGCATCAAATGTAGCCGGCCACATTTTGCAGAGCGTTCTTAGCTTGGCGTCGCACAAAAAGGCGAGTGGCGAAAGCGGAGCGGTTCCTTTCAGAGCGTATCCCCGTATGGCCTAACGGGCCCGAGGCTGCGATTTTGGCCAATTTTGCGGAATTATCAGAGAACTTCACGGCATCCTTCGGTAGCCCCAAGTGCATCTCGCATCCCAAACCACATCGGTTTGTGTGATCCACATTTCATCAGTCACCGTAGTTTGGCGCAAAGCCTTCGCTCTCACATGTCATCCTTTCGAGGTCGTGGAGCAATAATTCTAACCCGCGATTGAAGTTTCAAGATGCGACAAGACCGGGGAAATCGACGCGCTAACCTTCGCCGCGAAGAACGGACGCGTGCCCCGTTCGGAATGGTGTCTTCCCATGTTCAACAAGCGAGTTACTCGTGCCGGCCGAGAGGTCAGCCGAGATGAACGAAGGCTTTCGCATACACCCGTCTATGAAGGTCGCCAGATCTGCATAAGAAGAACAAAGAGGAGCAATGATGAACAAAGACGAGCCAATGATGGGTCTCGTGTCCGTGCCGGCCGGCCACGTGCTGGGAGCCGAACGCATGCCGCCGCCGCTTCCCCGCGTCGAACCACGAATCCGGATCCTCCATGACGACGTCACAATAGACCAATACGGCTGGCTTCGCGATCGGACAAATCCGGATGTCCGCGCGTATCTGGAAGCAGAGAACAGCTACGCGGACCAAGTGACAGCTCACTTGACAGACCTCAAGGCGGAGCTCGTCGCCGAGATTGAAGGCCGTCGGCCTTGCGAGGGCGCCCCACCAGCGTTCCAGGTTGGCCCTTTCGAGTACTTCCAAAGACCCGAGCCGGGCCTTCTACATTCGCGATGGTGGCGGCGGCCGCTAGGCGCAGATTCGGCCGAGCTCGTTGTGGATCCGAACGCGCTCGAAGGGGCCGAGGTCTTTTACCGGCTCGGTGTCTTCGAGCCGAGTGACGACGGGCGTTACGTGGCCTTCAGCTTCGATGTCATCGGTGCCGAGAACTACGAGCTTAGGGTGCGGGACATGGAGACCGGCCGTGACGTCTGGCAGGGCTCGAGGCAGGCTGTGACGGCAGCTTGGGCCGCAGATGGTTATACCCTGTTTTTCACGCGGGAGCGGCCGGACTTGCGGCGACAATGCCATGAGCTTATCCGCCTGGACGTTGCAGCGGGGAGTTCTGAGGTCGTGTTCGAGGAGGCGGACGAGCGACTGAACGTGGGGATAAGGCGCTCCGATAGCGGCGCCTGGCTGTTCCTGGATGTAAAGGGCGTTCGTCGGGGGCCAGTGGAAGTGTGGTGCCTTCCCGCCGACAAGCTGGGCGTTGGGTGGCGCCGTTTAGTGACGCGGGAACTGGGTCACCAGGTGTTTGCCGAGCACTGGCAGGACAAGTTCCTGTTCCACGTTGATGACACCGGACCGTATTGGCGGCTCGTGCGTACGCCGATTGACGACCCGTCACCCTCGGGTTGGGAAGAGGTGGTGCCGCATCGGGACGGTGTGATGCTCGAGGAGGTGCACGTACTCGAACACCAGCTGGTACTCCTGGAGCGAGTCGGCCTCCGTCCCCGTCTGGTCTCGCGCGACGAAAGTGGTCGGATTGGAGCCACGATCGTTCCTGATGAGCCGAGCTGTAGCTTAACGGTCGGCTTGTCGGCGGGGGGGCACTATTCGGTCGCAAGGCATCCGTTCCGAGGCTCGAGGCTGATGTATAGAATCAGTTCGTTCGTGACGCCGGACTTGATCATTGAGCATAATCTCACCGAGGGCACATCAGCAGTCCGCTACCAAGCCAGCATTCCGGGGTTTGACGCGGCTCAATATGTGGCGACGGTTGTCATGGTGGAGGCGGAAGACGGGGTGCAGGTGCCTGTCTCGTTGGTCGCGCGGCGCGATCGAACGAGCCCTGGGCCGGTGTTATTGAACGTGTACGGTTGCTACGGGGTAACGAGATGGCCCTCGTTCTTCGCGTGGCCTTCGTACATGACCGAGCGCTTGAGCCTGCTCGATCGAGGGGTTGCTTTCGGCATCGTGCACGCACGCGGGGGTGGCGAGCTTGGATACCCATGGCACGAAGCGGCCACCGGCGATCGAAAGCGCACAACCTTCACAGATTTGATCGCCGCTGCAGAGGGGCTCGTTGAGCAGGGGTTCGCCACCCTCGACGGTATCGTGATCGACGGAAAGAGCGGCGGTGGGGGTGTTGTGCTTGCTACCGCCGCCTTGCGGCCCGACTTGTTCTGCGCCGTGCTCGCCGAAGTTCCACTAGCTGACATCCTGGATACCGAGCTGGATTTCACAATGCCGTACGCGCGAGTTGAAACGGCGGAATACGGAGACCCCCACATCGTCCACGAGTATCGGTACCTCCGTAGCTACGATCCGTACTACAATCTCAGCGCCGATCGTCCGCTTCCGCCGACCTACGTCGATGCTGCGCTCAACGATGGCCAGGTGCTCTACTACCAGCCCGCCCGCTACGTAGCGCAGCGCCGGTTCTGCGCAGCCGATCACGACCCCAATCTTGTCTTCCGCATGCGGACGGTGGGCGGTCACAGCAGCGGTTCACACGGACCTAGCGTAGCCGAGGAAGCAGCTTTTCGGATGGCCTGGGTGCTCGATCATCTCCGACGCCCGAGCAGCTGAGCGGATTCAGTCCGCATATCCTGACAGACTGTGGTCAGACGGGAAGTTATGTGAGTGGCGGCTCTGATGACAAAGACGTCAGACTGCTCAGAGGCCGCTGATCGCTGTTATTCGCCAGGCGCCGGAAATGGCGTGATCGACCAACTGATTAGTTCGACGGCGCGCTGAAGTGCGACTTCGGTCTCTGGAAGACTGGGTGAAGCGGCCATGACATGGCCGATCCAGTCTCGGGAATCGCCTGTCCTGACAATCGGCGTCTTGGATTCTATATAGAATTTGACCTCTGCGACACCTGATACAGCGGCCGCCCGACTCTCGCAAGCGATCGAATCGATGGTGCCATCGCGATCCGCAATCAGGATTCGTGCGGCTGCAGTGTGCGAATGCCTTTTGCGCAAGTCCCATCCGTCACCGATGGCAAGTTTGATGTGCTCGGTGATAAGATCGAGCCCGTAAGCCAGCTGAACCAGTTGAGGATCAGGTGTACCAGCGAGACGCGGATTGACTTCTATGACGACTGGGCCGCGCTTCGTCCACCGGAGTTCAATATTCGTTGGCCCCCAGCCAAGGCCGAGAGCTTGCAAACAGGTCAACGAGACGTCTGCGATATGTTTTTGCTCGTCATCGGTCAGCGGGGCCGGAAAGGTGAATTCACGATAGACGAAATGGGGCGGGGGCCCGAAGTCAGCGGCACCAATCGCAATTACCTCATTTCCCATTATCTCAGCGATATATTGGAGGCCTTGCGCGAATTCTTCGACCAGTATCCTCGGCGAAGACTGCCATACATGCTTGCCTTCCAATAGATAGGCCGCATGTTCGGCTACCTCTGCGACGTCGCGGCACAATCGGACACCTTTGCTGCCGGCGCCGACGGCTGGCTTAAGAACCACCGGCAGGCCGATCTCCGTAGCATAGCTTTCTACGTCCCTCGCATTTGAGGCCACGCGAAAAGCAGGTACCGGAACGCCCGCCTCCGCAAGGAGCCGACGTTGAATGAATTTGTCGCAGCATCGCTCAATCGATGCAGGGTTCGGTCCTGGCAGACCAAAATGCCGGCAGAGCCTGCCGACTGTCGCATAGGCGCAATCCTCAGTGCTCACAATGCCAGCAATATCATTGCTTACTGTAAGTTTAGAACATTCGCGAACCAGCGCATCGAGATTGCGTGTATCGACCCGGATTACCTCCACCCTTTCCGCCGCGATGTATTCGTAACAATCTGGATCAGACGCCAGTATAATTGGATGAAGACCAAGATTCTTTGCCGATTGAATATATAGAAGACCAGTACATCTATTATGGCCCTCAAGGAGTATGAGTGCTCTTCTTGCCATTGACTGTTAACCCCCTACGTTGCGAGCTGTGCGGCGGTCCGAGGGAAACTCGATATCAGTTCCTTAGCTGTTCCTGACCTCAGACTTGGTGGCGAACCTACCACTGTCTGCTCTTTGCGGTTGCAAAGATTTTGTTAAATTTTAGGTATTGGGTTCGGGGCACCGTTTAGTCACCTGCCAAGCAGAGAGGCGCTTGGGCGACACGCATCTACCCCCTCAGTTGCACGCGCGTATGCATTCCGATCAAACACAAACGAATTATGGCTCGTCTGTTTCAATTAGCCTTGTTTTTTGATGTGCTAATACACGGGCGGGATCGCTAGCTTTCGAAGCGGCCATTTAATGCTTGGGCGCCAAAAAAGGGGAACAATATGAACCAATATCGCTTGCAACGAAATCGCGCTTCCGAGCTTCCCGCTCCAGCGGGGAGATCCTCTAACGCGCCGCGGGCTTTGCTTTACGGGGCAGGGGTCAACGAGATCACCGGCCTCTTGCAGGCATCGGTGATAGGGCGCCTTTGGAACCCATTTTTGCAGGTCTGTAGCCTTTAAACGGCGTCGCGCGTCTCTACGCGGTCAACCGACGCACGTCTAGGCTGCTTCGTATCAGGGGGCGATCGAACGGAATTTTAAGCTGTTAAGGGAGAGAAGAATGGATAAGTGGCCACTCAGCCGTCGCTCGGCTTTGAAGGCAATGCTGGCGTTCTCGACAGTACCTTGGGTCATGAACGTAAGAGCATTCGCCGCATCGTCATGCGACGATCACATCGTGCGCATGAGCGCAACCGTTGCCCCCGACACGATGAACCCCTTTGCCACATGGAGCTCGTTCTGGCCGCTGGCCTTCACCTATGACCCCCTGGTCGGCGTGGACGCCCAGCGCCACGGGGATCGGAAAGGATTTGCCAAAGAGTGGTCCGTTGCCGACGACAACCTTACCTGGACGTTCAAGATCTGGCCTGGCATGAAGTGGTCAGACGGCCAACCTGCCACCGCAAGGGACGCCGCATTCACTTATAACTATCTGCGCGGTTCCATGGGCAAGCCCGACGAGCTGAGCATCGGCTGGAACAATACTGGCGGCCTGGAGCAAGTCGCATCCATTTCAGCCCTCGACGATGAGACTTTGCAAATCGTGACCAAGGCTCCTACCCGTTGGCCAGTAGACAACTTTAATATGATAGTCCCAGAGCACATTTGGAAGGACATCAGCTATGCGGATGCGCGCGCCAACTTCCGCAATTCCTCGCCGCTGGTGGGCACGGGGCCTATGATCGTCTCGGAGTTTCAACAGGGGCAGTTCGCCCGCCTCATGCCGAACAAGTACTTCCGGGCGGGGCCGCCTGCGGCGGCCGGCATGGTCTTCCACTTCTTCGATACGGCCGATCCGATCGCGCAGAGTCTGAAGAGCGGAGACATCGATTATGGTGTGTACCTGACGGCCGCCCAATGGGCCGACCTCTCGCAGGATCCCGCCATCGTGGTCGGTCAACAGCGCACAGAGCAACGCATTTTCCTGGCCTTCAACACCGCGTCCGGAAATGGGGCCGGCAGCTCCAAGGCGCTGCAGGATCCGGCGTTTCGCGATGCGATCGGCTACGCGATCGACCAGAAGGCCATGGTGGATCGGGCCTTCCGCGGGCACGCCGATCCTGGCATTGGTCTGGCGATGCCGGTGGCGACCGAATACTATTCGGACTTGAGCGACATCAGGCGTCACTTCGATCTCGCCGAGGCTAATCGTCGCCTCGATGCTGCCGGCTATCGGGACATCAACGGCGACGGCGTTCGGGAGGACAAGGACGGAAACCGCTTCCAGCTCGAGCTGATTACCGGGTCAGGTGGGAACTCGGTCGGGATACCGCCTTCGGCTGTCCAGCTCGTCGTTGGCTGGCTCGGACAAATTGGCATTCCCGTGTCGGTCAACCAGTTCGACTCCGGTGCGCTCGCCGCCCACACCGCGGCGCCGGCGAAGGGTGGCGGGGCTTGGGATCTGCTCGTCGGTTCGACTTGGGTGTCAGCCTCGCCCCAAGATATACTCGGCGTGGGTAGCAGCAACCTCATTGGCTCCCCGAACAACACATCGTACTGGAAAAATGACAAATTCGACAAGCTTCTGTCCGAGATCAATGTCACCCTTGACCCCAAAAAGAGCCGGGAGCTGGTCGATCAAGCGGTTCGTCTTATCTACACCGAAGCGCCCTATATTGTTCTTTGTTATCCCTTCGTCCTCGACGCCCATCGGAAAGACTGTTTCAAGGGTTGGGGAACGGAGGACGCCTTATCCATGTGGAGCTACTTCCCACTCGATCGTCTGGGCCCGGTCTAAAATTGTCCTGATGGAAAGCGAGACGAGATGAGCCGGCGCCTTGGGCGGATCCTTCTCAGGGCGGTCGTGACGCTTCTGATGGTAGCGATCCTGAATTTCATCTTGTTCAGGGTCATTCCTGGCGACCCTGCAGCACTTCTGCTTGGCGGGGCGCGCACCAGCGTCACCGCTGAGCAGATGGAGGCGCAGCGCCAGAACTGGGGCCTCGATCGGCCGCTGTTTCCAGACCAGATGGTCGACTACTTGTCGGCAACTCTCCATGGCGATTTCGGCTACAGCTTCAAATTCAGGGGCAGGCATGTCGCTGATCTGATCTTGGAGCGCTTGCCGGCCACCATTGCCCTTGTCGGTCTGGCCCAATTCATCGCCATCCTATGCGGTGTCATGCTTGGCCTTTATGCCGGTTGGCGTAGAGGAGGAGCCGTCGACCATATCGCTACGGGAGCTTCCCTGGCGCTCTATTCCACGCCGTCTTTCTGGCTCGGCATGATCCTGGTTGTGATCTTCAGCACGGCGTTGGGTTGGTTTCCGGGCTACGGTGCACATTCGCCTGGCGCTATCAGCGGCTCCCTTAATGGGTTGCTCGATTACTTGCGGCATCTCGCGCTTCCGGTCACGGCGGTGGCCCTTGGACTAATCGGCCAATACGTCGTGGTCGCTCGTGCTGCGATGAGCGACGTTGTCACCGAGGACTACATGGTCACCGCCCGGGCCAAGGGACTCTCCAGTGGTCAGATGTTGATACGTCATGCATTTCGCAATGCCATGCTGCCGGTCGTAACGCTGATTACTCTCAATATTGGCTACGTGGTTGCCGGTGCTATCACCGTCGAAGCCGTGTTCGCCTGGCCAGGGATCGGCGGACTGACGGTGGACGCGCTTAATGCGCGGGACTACCCAGTCCTTCAAGGCATATTCCTGTTGCTTGGTGCGTCGATCGTTGTTGCGAACCTCGTCGCTGATCTTGCCTACGGCCTTCTTGATCCGCGAGTCCGACAATGAGCGAAAGTATCACTCAATACTCTCCGCGAACCCGGGCGCGGGCCGTCAAAGATTTTCTGCGCCAATTTCTTGGCTATGGTGGGGCTCGGCTTGGCCTGTTTTGTCTGGTGTTCTTCCTTGTGGTGGCGTCGGTGCCCAATATCCTCGTGGGACCGCTTGAGACCGTAGCCACCGCGACTGGTGACTTCCTCGCGCCGCCATCAAGCCAGCATCTGCTGGGGACAGACGAAGTCGGGCGGGACGTGCTTAATCTGGTCGGCCATGGTGCCAGGATCTCGCTTACGATCGCGCTGCTGGCGACCGTGATTAGCCTTATTGTCGGGGCTACGGTCGGAATGACCGCAGGTTACTTTGGCGGTTGGGTCGACGTCTGGCTGATGCGCTTGACCGATTTCTTTTTCGTAGTTCCGTCCTTCGTGCTGGCGCTGGTTATCACACCCGTGCTTGTAGAGGTGATGGGGCGGGGCGGCGAAATCGTCGGGTTCCGTCCTTCTATTTTTGTAATCATTGTCGTTATCGGCATGACAAGCTGGGCGTTCGTGGCACGCATCGTTCGCAGCCAGACACTGTCGCTTAAGGAGCGAACATTCGTTGATCGCGCGCGCGTTGCGGGCAGTAGCAACCTTAGCATCATGGTGCGGCACATCCTCCCCAATCTCGTGCCGCAAATCGCAGCCAATGGTGCTCTGGTCGTCGCAGGCGCAATTTATGTTGAGACATCGCTTTCGTTCCTGGGGCTTGGCGATCCGTTGCAACCTTCATGGGGAACTTTGCTTTCGCTCGCGCAGCGCGCCGGTGCGGCTAGTGCTGGAGCCTGGTGGTATCTCGGCGCCCCCGGGATTTGCGCGCTCACGGTTTCGCTTAGCTTCGTCCTGATTGGCAATGCCCTCGATGACACCTTCAATCCACGCCGCAGGGTGATTCCATGACAAGCCCCTCCCAGGACAGGGTATCGCTGCTTCTGGAAGTCGACAGTCTCGCTGTCGACTATGGGCTCAAGGGCGTTTCATTGCGAGCGATCGACAATGTGACCTTTGCGCTCCGCGCCGGCGAAGCCGTAGCGCTGGTCGGTGAATCAGGCAGTGGCAAGACCACGACCGCAATGGCGATCGCCGGTCTGCTTTCTCCCAACGCACGGGTCAGCAAGGGCGAGGTGCGCTATCGCGGAAAGCGACTGCCGATCGACGACGGCGCTGCGATGCGGCCGCATCGCTGGAGCCAAACGTCCGTGGTCTTCCAGGGCGCAATGAATGCGCTCAATCCCGTTCACCGCGTCATGAAGCAGATCGCCGAGCCATGTATCCTGAAGCTCGGCATGTCGCGCGGCGCGGCGATCGCGAGGGCAAGAGAACTGCTCGAACTCGTCGGCATCCCGGCCGATCGCGGTTCCGCCTATCCTCACGAATTGTCGGGCGGAATGCGACAAAGGGTGATGATCGCCATGGCGCTCGCGTGTCGCCCCTCAATCATCATCGGTGACGAGCCGACGACAGCCCTGGATGTTATTACACAGGCTCAAATCCTCAAATTGCTGGGTGACTTGCGATCCCGGCTTAACCTTGCCCTCATTTTGATCACCCACGATCTTTCTGTTGTTAGCGAGACCTGTGATCGCGTGATGATCATGTACGCGGGTCGGATCGTCGAGGATGGCACGGTCGCCGAGATCTTCGCCGAGCCCAAGCACCCCTACACCCGACTGCTGATCGACTCGATCCCGAACCCGGCGAACGGCAAGAAGATCATTCGGCCAATACCCGGTGATCCCCCCAACTTGATGAATCGGCCGGCGGGCTGCGCCTTCCACCCGCGTTGCCCGTCGGCCATGGCGGTTTGCGCGACCGAAGTCCCCAGCCTCGATAAGTTAGAGAGGGGACGCGTGGCCTGTCACCTCCACCGGTCCTCGCAAGAAGACAAGGTTGCAGTCCATGCCTGATACCGCCGACATCCTGCGTCTGGAGAACCTGCAGGTCCACTTCCCGATCCAAGGCGGACTGTTCGACCGTGTCTTGGGCCGACCTGCCGGCGCTGTGCGCGCGGTGGACGGGATCGATCTCACCGTCGGGCGCGGCGAGATCGTCGCCCTGGTGGGGGAATCGGGAAGTGGCAAGACGACGGTGGGCCGCGTGATCACCAAGCTTGCCCAGCCTACAGGCGGTAGGCTGCTGTTCGAAGGCCGCGACATAACATCGGTTCAAGGCCTCTCGGCTTTACGTCCTTACCGGCATCGCGTGCAAATGATCTTTCAGGATGCTTATCAGGCGCTCAATCCGCGACACACCGTGTTCGATATCGTGGCGGAGCCGCTCCGTTCACTGCGGCTGGTCGAGAATAGCAAACAACTCGCGGAGCGGGTGGGCGAAGCTCTTGCATCCGCCGGCCTCAATCCTCCCAATGATTTCTTCGCCCGCTTCCCACATGAACTATCCGGCGGGCAGCGCCAGCGGGTTGTGATCGCCGGAGCTCTTGCAGTTAGGCCGGAGCTCATCGTCGCCGACGAGCCTGTGTCGATGCTCGATGTCTCGATACGCGCCCAGATTCTTCAGGTCCTGATTGGCTTGCGCGACAAACACAACATGGCGCTGCTGTTCATAACGCATGACCTGCCGCTCGCGTGGTTGATCGCCGACCGGATTGCCGTTTTATATCTCGGACGATTGGTGGAGATTGGCAGCGCCGACGAGATCACATTCAACCCCCGCCATCCGTATACCGTCGCCTTGCGCAACGCCACCCCGCAGATTGGGGGGAACGCAGGTCGCGCCGAGCTTCCGGCCCTGCAAGGCGAGGTTCCAAGCGCCGCTCGTGTGCCGAAGGGCTGTCGGTTTCATCCGCGTTGCCCACTCGCCTTCGACCGCTGCAAGGAGGAGGAGCCGCCGGCCATCGAAGTGGGACCGCAGCACATGTCCGCCTGCTGGCTGGCGAAGTGAAACCCGGCCTGGCGCTGCTTTGGCCATCGCATCGTTTGGGGCTTTCGGTGCCGGCTGATCACGGACAGAGCGGGAAGTTTATTTGAGCATGTCGAAGGTTTGCGAGTTCAAGTGAACTTGTACCTCGCCTTTCAATCGTGGCCGAATCTGGAAGTTTCAGGGTGTTTTCTACGCGGCGCGATGTTGCGTCGCGCGGCTGCTCGAAGAAGAGGGCGCGTGTTTCTGTTCGAGCAAGCTCTGGATGATACTCAAGATCGCGCGGCATATCGCTGACAGCGACAAGATGCGGGTTTCACAAAGTTCGGGACACAGATTTCAGTAAGTCGCGGCCAAGGATTTCAGTAAGTACGGGACATCCGTTTCAGTAAGTCGCGGACAAGCTGATGACGGGTTTAGAGATCGATTTTCGTAAGCGCCAATCTGGCATTTTGCCCTCGCATTTTAAGCGAGGACATAATGCCGAGACGGAAGCAAGCGAGACATACGAGCGTGAAGGACATCCGATCGATATTGCGGCTGACGTTTGAGCAGGAGCTTCCTGTGCGCGCCGTTTCGGACCCTGGCGCACCAAGCAACCGACCGGCCTGGTCTCGAACCAGGCCGCCTCGGGAACGGAACCGACGATGAGCAAGCGCAGGACGGGCTTGCGCTTCACGACATCGGTGGTGCAGCCGCAACTTCTCGTTCCCGTTCAGCCTCGAGGGCGTTGGCGACGAGACGGTTGTGGGGATCGACTTTGGGCGAGTTCGGCGTCGTAACGCGTTCGTTCGATATGTTGACGACAGCGCGCTGACGGCACGCAATCGACAAGGCTACGAAATGAACTTCGTCTGAAATAGGCAGCGCAAGCAGGCGCGCAGCACACCGCACATCGCCTTGCCGCTATCAGCGAGTAAGGGCATGCTGCTCTCGATAGGGCGCATTCTGTCAAAATTGATCCTTTATTCTCTTCAGCCTCCCAAGACTAGGTCGGCGTACTCTTTCATTTGTCTTATGGAGCGAGACTTATTACCAGCAACGTGCTCGTCTAACTTTTCAAGACGCATTAAATGCCGGTGTCCGTCACAAAAGGAATGCCTGAACACCGGTATCGCATTTGCGGCGGAAATATAAGTGTGCCTGCTACCGTTCATAGAACCCATACATAGCTCAAGATTTAATATTAAACTCAAAGGCAAATGCGGCGCAGTAAACCAACCAAAGGCAGTGCTACCTAGTGAATAGGCAATAACTGCAATCCGATTTGGGTCGCGTCTTGTGCGATAATATTCAACAGGTTGAATAACATGAGGATGATGCCCCAATATTAGATCTACCCCAGCCTCGACCAAAGTGTGCGCGGTCTCAATTTGGCTTTGCCGAGGGAAGAATTCAAATTCCCAACCCCAGTGAAGCGAAGCAACCATGAAATCACAGCCCTGAGCCTTGCAGTCCGCAATTTGGCTTATGAGCAATTCGAGATCAGGCTCAACGTGCTTGGAATTAAGTTTGGCTACATGAATACGATGCTTATCATCAGGTAGCAGCTTAAATTTTCTAATGCCAAATGTTGCTGAAACGAAGCCTATTTTAATTCCCTTAGATACAAGTATGCTCGCCCTGCCGTATTCCTCCAAGTTTCGAGGCGTGCCTACATTCATTATTCCATTTTGCTCAAGCAGCCTTTGGGTGTTCTCCAGACCATCCAGACCGAGATCCAAGGCGTGATTGTTTGCCGTGTTGAGGACCGTAAAATATTTTCCCCTATGTTGAACCATGGCTAAATATTGGTCAGATGTAGAACATACCGTAAACGAACCTGTATCGGCAATAGCCTTCTTAACTACGTCTTCGTGGCCGACTACGGATTCATAGTTAGCAAATGATATTTCCTTGTCGAACAGTATGTCTCTTACATTTGAAAATAGGATATCTTTAGAATGTTCAATTCCTTCCGTTTGGATCAAATCACCCGCAGCCCCAAGTGTGAGCGCTGACTTAATTGCGAAGCCGCTGGGCAATTTAACAATAGACCTGTCCCGCCTGGCCAGGAATTCAGAAGCATTTTTTTCTGGTTTTGTGATCGGCCGCACGCTTTTGTACCACCAGTATACGTCATCAAAAAATTCAATTTCTGCAGCATCTGTGGCGGCGTCCGCATACGGACGATCCCAATAGTTAACGAGCAAAGCGCATTTTGCTGCTACCCCTATCAACGGCGATTCGGGTTTAAACGCGTCGAACATGCTAACGGGCAGGTGTCGTCGCATAACGCTCATTTTAGTCTCCATTCAGCCTCGCCATAGGGCAAGATTTTCTAATGTCGTAGAGCCAGATTTGTGCCAGCCAACGCCCATATTTGAGACCGCCTGATGCTAATCGCTCTAGGTCGGGGAGAATACAGGACAACCTTCTGACGCGATCTGCATTTTACCGATGGATAACTTTTTTGTTCCGAAAATTGATAGACTCTCCGAGTGTCGCGACACGGGACCCGCCGATGCCGACGGCAAGGCCCCAGGGCGCTTCGTCCAGACCGCGCTCAGGAAATTGACCGATGCCGGATGGTTCTTGGATCGTACCCATGAGCCTGCATTGGTTAGACTTGCCCAGGAAACCCGCAAATCGACGCGGTCCCTGAAAGATATCGGACCACAAAGCCTTTCGGAACGTCTATATCTGTTGTTATACACCAGATGCCGGCAGAGCATACTGGCAGTATAGCAGACACAAGTGTCGATATAGCAGCCGGCGCTGACGACGGGTGTTAAATGATATTACAATATATTGCAAAAATAAATAACACGGGGTTCACATAAATTACTTTGATCCCAGCGAAACATCGGATTATATGATCCCAACGGTTGATGCTCACGGTTGACGGCGGCGATGATGTGGTTGGGATCGGTCTTCCAGAGGAAGGTGGAGGCGCCGCCGCCCGTTCGCCCTCATCAGGCGAACAATTCGTTGTATCCGGTCATCTCAGCCGGCTGGCAGGTCATGAGGCTCATCGCCATCTCTCCGTGACCCTTTGTGTCTTGTCGATCGTGGCGGAAAATACCATCGTCTGAAATGGGTATTGACGCCGCCCCCGGCGCATTTGGAAACCCAGCCGTCGTGCATCCACTGCCCTATGATCGGCATCGTGCAAACTGTTAAGCAGGGCCAGAACGGGTATATATTTGACAAGCAGATCGAGGGCATGGATATGGGAAATTGCGGCAGCGTCGTTGAGGGATGGCAGGGATTAACTGACGACGAGGCGATAGACGCAGCGACCGAAAAGCATGGCAAGGACCTTGCGACGTCGGTCGCTTATTGCGCCTTCGAAGCGTCTGGCAACCGTAACGATCCGGAATACCGATTCTGGGTCGATCTGTTTCTGAAACTTTCAAAGAAAGATCATGTCGGGTGGGCTTAGCCAACGGACGACCCTGTCGGACGGGCGCGTATGACATTCAGAGTCTCCTGACCGAGGAGAGAGGCGGTACTGTAAAAACGTCGGGCCTTTATTCTGGGCCGTGAAGGTTGCCCAGCTGACAGGTATCCATCGAAATATGCTACGCAATCCCTCGTTGGAGCGCCTGCAGGGCGCATGAATGCCCGAGATGGTGAAGGTGATTTCGGCAGCGACGGAACTCACCGGCGATGTTGATAAGGCCATCTATTGGTATCGCACGAACCGATCGCCGATTATGGACATCGCACGGCGGCCATACTTGTCGCCGACGGCGAAGTCGAGACGGTTCTCGCGTTGGAATCCACAGGGTTGGGGTGCTATAACGAGGCTTTGGGGGAACAAACCTATCCCACATGCCTCAGCTTGGCATCTCGGATTCAGACAATTGCACCAATGTTCGGCCACGATCAACTCTTGCCTTAAGCCACCAGCGCTGGGAGGTGCAGCAGCAGATTGTTCCTATTCGCCAAGGGTCGGAAATGGCGTGATTGACCAATCGACCAAGTCGACCGCGCGCTGCAGTGTTGCCTGGGTCTGAGCATGGCTGGCTGAAGCGACGATGACATGTCCTATCCAGTCTCGGTAATCGCCTTTCCTGACGACCGGCGTCTTGGGTTTAACATACAATTCGACCTCAGCGACACCCGGTATGGCAGCCGCCCGGCTGTCGCCACCAATCCAATCGAGGGTGCCATCGCGATCAGCAACCAGGAATCGCGCGGCGGCAGTGTGCGAATGCCTCCTACACAAATCCCATGGGTCTCCGATGACGAGCTTGATGTGTTCGGTGATTAGATCGACACCGTAAGCCAGCCGAACCAGTTGGGGATCGGGCGTGCCAGCCATACGCGGATTGACTTCAATGACGACTGGGCCACCCCTCGTGCACCGGAATTCAATGTTCGTTGGCCCCCAGCCAAGGCCGAGAGTTCGCAAACAGCTCGACGAAACGTCGGCGATTCGGTTATGCTCCTCATCGGTCAGAAGGGCCGGATAGGTGAACTGACGAAAGACAAAATGCGGCGGAGGGCCGAAGTCGCCGGCGCCAATCCCAATAACCTCATTTCCCATTATGTCAGCGGCGTAGTAGGGGCCTTGTATGAATTCTTCGACCAGTATCCTCGGCGAAGAAGACCGCCATATGTGCTTGCCGCCCAACAGATAAGCCGTATGTTTGATTAACTCATCGACATTGTGGCACAATCGGACACCAATGCTGCCGATGCCTACGGCCGGCTTAAGTACAACCGGCAAGCCGATCTCCGCAGCACAGCTTTCTACGTCTGCCGCATTCACGGCCAAGCAATAAGCCGGTATTGCAATGCCGGCCTCCGCAAGGAGTTGACGTTGAGTGAATTTATCACAGCATCGTTCAATGGATGCAGGATTCGGTCCCGGCAGATCGAAATGCCGGCAAAGCTTGCCAACTGTCGCATAGAAAGACTCCGTGGCGGACGTAATGCCAGCAATGCCATAGGTCGCACGTAACCGGGAACATTCGCCGATCAGCGCATCGAGATTGTCTGTATCGGCACGGATTGCCTCAATTCCTTCCGCCGCAAGATAGTCGTACCGAACTGGATCAGCCGACAGGATAATTGGATGGAGGCCAAGACGCTGTGCTGCTTGGACGTATAGCAGCATATTACTTGCGCCTTCAACTAGGATGAGTGCTTTTCTTGCCATTTGCTGTTAACTCCGACGCTGCGCGCTGTGTTGTGGTCGAGGTAAAACGGCATCAGCTTTTTCAGCCCCTGCCTGCCTCAGATCTTGTACTGAACGTATCATTGTCAGTGATTTGCGGCCGCAAAGATTCTGTAAATTTATTTGAAGGATTTGTTGCGATGTTTTGGTCGCTGGCAGGCAGCGCTGGAGAGCCCATCGTCAGCCATGATATGAGGGGGCGGATGCCCAAGACTTGGGTCGGTCTCGATGCGGACTGACCACCAATGCGCTCGGGCTACCAGTTCGTCTGATCGCCAGCCTCGGCGGCGACGGTGGCGGATCTATTCGGCAGCCGGCCGCTTGGTGCGGCCTTGTCGGGCTGAACCCCTCTCGCGGTCGCATTCTGGTGGCCCGAACGGTCAAGATCCATGGTTCGGTCTAGCTAGTTTCCGTCCACAAACACTTCTTTTTGCGAGCATTTGCAATGGCTTGTTGGCCTTTGGTGTGCGTTGAGTGGTATGGACACGATCGAGGGCCGGCTATCGAGCAGAAAAGGGCGTTGTGGGCGCGATCGCGCGCACGCCACGAGGCCGGCTCTGGCCGCTGCTGCGCAATTCCGATGGGTCAGTGTCAGGTGGACTTGAGGCGCGTGAAGACGACGAGATTGTAAGCCACGACCGAGGACCAGACGTAGCTCTTGAAGTGATCAAGGCCGCGCCAGGTGCAGCAAACTCCGGCGTTGCTGTTCTTCCGACAGTCCGAAGCCCCGCCTCCCGGGCTCGTCGGAAGAAATGGCTTTCGGTAATGGAGCGGTAGCCTTTAAACAGCCGACTTTCCTTTTTCCTGGAGACGCCCAGCTTCCGTGGGCCCGACATCCTTCCGAAGAAATGGAACGCCGGCAAATCGTCCCTCATCCGCGCCGACGGTCTCGCCGTCTTCGTAAAACTCGATGACAGCATTGATGCGCGGATTGACTGCGTTATAAGCCTGCCTCGCTAACCGTGTTAGCTCCCCTGAAGTTACTTCCCCCGCTCTTACCAGAGAGGCCAAACCGGTAGCATCATAGTTGACGTATTCATTTAACCTCATCGCGGAGTTCCTTTCTTCTCTTGCCGCTGTTGGTGACATGCGGCGCGATCTTGAGTATCAGCCAGGGCTTATTCCAACAGAAACACCCGCCCTTCTTCTAGCAGCAGGGCGACGCAATATCGCGACGCGTTAGAGGACACTAAAACTTCCAGATTCGGCTACGATTGAGAGGCGAGGTGCAAGTTCACTTGAACGCGCCAACCTTGGACAAACTCAGATCAACTTCCCGCTCTCTCCCTGATTAGCCGATACCGAAAGCCCGAACTATGTGAATTCGATGGCCAAAGCAGCGCCAGGCCGGGCTCACTTCGCCAGCCAGCACGCGGACATGTGCTGCAGCCCGACTTCGACTAACGGCGGCTCCACTGATTTGCAGCGGTCAAAGGCGAGCGGGCGACACGGATGGAAACGGCAGCCCTTCCGGACACGGGTGGCGGTTGGAACCTCGCCCTGCAGGGCGGGCAGCTCGGCGCGACCTGCGTTGCCGCCAATCTGCGGGGTCGCGTCGCGTAGCGCGACGAAGTGGCAGGCAGTCGGAGCCGCCGCCATGCCGGCGGCTCGCGGCGCCATACTGGCGAATTGATGTCGATAACCTCGAGCTAGGTCCTGGTCCAGCCGTTCTATACCTGCGTAGAACCTTGTCATCGCCCGTTTCGAAAGAAGCGAAGCGCGTTGCCGCGCATGATTCTCTCGATCAAGTCACGAGTTTCTTCGAGTGCGATCCAGCCTTCAGCGACGAGTTGCGATAGCGCCTCCGCAATTCCACGGCGGGCGATGTAGGCGTGGCCATAGATTGGCTCGATAGATACATAATCACCCCCAAAGGTAAAGATTTTTTCAGATGGCACAGATACCAGAAATTCCTTCAGAAACCGAACACTCGCCACTGGATTAATTATCCACGCCCAGCACATATCGATCGTCACGTTCGGATAATGTTTGGCCAGTGCAATGAATTCATGCTCGTATGGGTATCCGATGTGCATTAGGACGAATCTTGTATCGGGAAAATCTTGAAGCAGACGGCACAGATCGGCGGCATTGCTGCGAGTGCGGGCGAGTTGCATCACGCCGTAGCCAGCCACATAGCCGGTGTGCAACTTGATTGGCAGATCGCACTCGCTGGCCTTGCCGACGCAATAGCGAAATAAATAATCTTGCATTGCCTTGAGGTCCTCAGGGCCGAGGGGATGCAAGGCGCCGACCTTATCCACATGGTGACGAAATAGTCTCGACGCATGCGCTTGGGTGACAGGCGCGAAATCAAGAGCACGCGAGTAGGCAATTTGAGATTTTACTGCCACGGCTCTGGGGCCGTATGTCGCGAAGTAGAAGTCGATAATCTCGAGCCACTCGTCAAGCGTCGTCGGCCGTTTTCCTGTTTCGGCCTCCACTCGCGCAAAGTCAGCAGCGCTGCAACGACCAAATTGGAGGATACTTAGATCCTGGCCGAGAAGCTCAGGCTGCTCTGTTTCCATAAATATGCGCTGCAGCGAATTCACATGGCACCCTTCAATGTTAGCACGACGCAGGATATTGGCGTAAAAGCCAGGCTGTACAGTCTCGCGGTATTTCTCGGCGATGCGAGGCAGGCTCTCTGCGGTTAGGTCTTCTTCACCGTAAAGACCCCGAAAGGTGTAGCGGAGAGCCTGGGCGTAACCGGTGTGGCGAATTCGCTCCCAGTAAGGAGCGATCAGCTGATATTTCGCGTCGCTTGATAGATCTGGTCCAAGGAACTTCCGCAATTCGGCTGGCTGCAGACCTGCGACAACCAAATCCTCGGCAGCGTAGGATCGAAACAGATAGGCCCAGTCGTCACACGGGAGGCAGCGCGGATCAAGCGTGCCGGAGACGCGCTGACTTTCTTCAATCAAATGCTCATGGGTGTCAAACAATGGCGTCTCTTCGACCCATTGTGCGATTTGTCGGTGGGGGTTAATCACTGTTCTACTACCTTAGTTGTAAATTCACAGCCGCAGCGCGGCTTGCTGTGAAGCGGAAGCTCACCCCCATCTACAACCAATCAGAGGGCGACAGCAACCAAGTCCGCCGCTGGTATCTAGCGCAGGCGTTGAGAATACGCGCGAGAATGTACTTTCCTGTTGGAACTTAACAGGTGAGATATTCTGGGGTGTCGAGACGTTGGTGCGCCAACACGATCGGCTTTTCTTAAGTTTACCTCAATAGTGCCTTAAACCGAGCGAGGTAGCTGATAAGACATATCATTTGACCACGTCCCAGATGGCTCCCCTTTTTCGAGGTGTTCATGAGCTCTTAAAATGGGGTGCCACATAGGCATCATGATGTCTATAGACGTATCATATATTCGCTCGGTTTATTCCGAAAAATGAGAAACTCAGGGCGTGCGTTACGGGCATTCGTACCGTTGAAAACACGAGAAGGGGATAAGATTGCACAACTTTGTCCGGCGCTCATGAAGACGAGCACCTCGGCAGCCGTCACCTCGGCCGGAAGGCCTCCTCGATCAAACGCGCGGGAACTGCAGTCTGGATAGCTGCGCGCTCGGCGCGCCGCTAGGCTGACCTGCCGGAGCGCGACGGCCCCCCAACGACGACCTACAACCGCTTCAACCGATAGTGCAAGGGGGGTGGGGCCTACGCAATCACAAAGGCTTACGACGGCCAGGTCCAGATGATTGGCACCTCCATTCGTGCGTATCCACTAACAGGGGGGCGATGGCAAAAAGGGGGATCGAGATCAATGTCTGGGTCGGTCCCGAGGCGGGCTCACCACCAAGATCCACGCGCTCGTCGATGCGCAAGGGCGACCGATCCGAGGTGTCGTGAGGCTCACCCGCCGACTGCCCGACATCGCCTCGGCTCCCGAAATGCTCGCCAGCCTTAGGGAAGGAGCGACGCTGCTTACGGACAAAGGATATGAAGCAGACGCGCTGCGGAGAGCCGCCTGCGCACGCAAGACCTGGGCCAACATACCTCCAAAAGCCAACCGCAAGGACCCGATCTGCTTCAGTCCTCACCTCTAGGCGCGCAATCTTGTGGCGCGTTTCTTCAACAAGATCAAGGAGTTCGGGCGTATCACCGCCCGCTATGACAGGCTCGCAGAGAACGATGTCGCCGCCCTCAAGCTTGTCGCATTCCGCACCCGGCTCCGCAATAATTAGGCTAATCGGCCGCATATTATTATCATATATCGGAATATACAGTCCTACTTTTCGATAAATATGTGGACACTCCCGAAAGGTCGTGCTTTCCTGACCGCGGTCTTTGGCGTCTCCTCAAAGCGCAGGGCGCCAAGACCTTGGGCCGCTAACAACAATCAAGGGGAGTTAAAGAAAATGCGTGTACCATCGACCATTGGCTATTTCTGCGCCGGGCTTTCTCTTGCATTCGCGGCGATGCCATCAGCCCGCGCCTCGGTACTTGATGATGTCAAGCAGCGCGGCGTGCTCAACTGCGGCACCCAAAACACGACCCCGGGCTTCGGCTATCTCAATCCCAAAACGGCAAAGTTGGAAGGATTAGATATTGATTTGTGTCGCGCCATGGCAGCCGCAGTTTTGGGCAGTCCGGACAAAATTAACTTCGTGATCCTCACCACCAAGAGCCGTTTTAACGCCGTGAAAACTGGCCAAGTTGACGTAGCGTTTGCGACCACGACCGTTTATCCGGTGCGTGAATCGGCTGTCGCAATCGATTTTCTACCGATCTATTTTTACGACACCGGTGGAATCATGGTGAAAGCGGCATCGGGCGTGAAGACGGTCAGCGATCTTTCCGGTGCAACGATTTGCACGACACAGGGGTCTGGTACTGAAGCCGCCTTGAGTAACCTGGTTAAGGCTCAGAAGCTGGAGAACACTAAGACTCTAACCTTCGATGGTGACGACAAACTATTTGCTGCTCTGGCCAGCGGCCGGTGCAATGCGATGGCAGGAGACAAAACCTCTCTGGCCGCCTGGCGCGGTAATTCACCGAATCCCGCCGACTACGAGATCCTGCCGGTATCGACGGGTAAAGGGCCATTTGCCGGCTTCGTAGCTGAAAACGACTCGCAATGGCGCAACCTATTGAGGTGGAGTATTTTCGCGTTATTTCAGGCGGAAGAGTGGGGTGTCACCACCGCTAACCTGGAGGAAATGGAAAAATCAGGCGATCCGGACATCCAAAAGTTCCTTGGCGTGAACGGTGGATTCGGCACGGACTTCCACGTGTCCAACAGTTTCGTGGCTGACATGATCAAGGCCGTCGGCAACTATGGCGAAATCTACGACCGCAACTTGGGTCCGAAGACACCTTATTACCTCCCCCGCGATCACACAGCCAATGCGCTCTGGCTGAACGGTGGTCTGTTATTCTCTCCGCTCTGGCTGTGATGTGACCTGTGGTCGAGACGGTAAATATGCCTGGTCATGCTACGGATCCTGATCCGATGGCAGATCTAACCCGGCGGCGGCTCATGCCGCCGCCTACTCGGCGGTACGCCGCTCGTGTGCGGCACACAGTCATCCATGCCGGCGTTTGTATCGGTAGCAATCGGGCTAGTTGTCCTTGGGGCTATTACAATCCAGCGGACCTTGGCAAGTCGAGGTATCGAATTCGGCTTCGGTTATCTTTCAAAAGCGTCGGGCTTTAATATAGCCGAGGGCCTCTCTCCCACTTGGAATGGATGGTGGCCAACCTTCGAAGGTGCGAGTTCTGCGTCGACGAACGCTGCGATGATGGCCGCAGGCCTTTTTAATTCTATCAAAGTGGCGCTTCTGGCCATTATCTTCAGCACAATTATTGGAGTCGGGTTTGGAGTTGCTCGTCTGTCGAGTAACTGGCTAATTCGCAACCTGGCCTTTACGATAGGCGAGTTCATTCGCAACACGCCGCTATTGATCCAACTTATGTTCTGGTATTTCGCGGTCATGCTCCGGATATCGCCGGTTACAGCTATCACGAATGTCCACAAGTGGTTCGTCGCAGGGCAATCCGGCGTGTTTCTGCCTCTGCCGCAACTATCAGAGAGTGTAGGGCCAGTGTCGGCCGCTTTGGTCGCGGTCGGAGCGATCCTCTTGGTCGCGGCTTGTCTGCGACGCTTCCCTGCGCGGCGGCGTTTGGCGCTATTGAGTGCCGGACTATGTGCTGTTGGTGCGAGCTACGCGACTGGCTTCCGCATCGATCTGGATTTGCCGGTACTCGGACGCTTCGGCGCGACGGGCGGTATTCAGCTTACGGCCGAGATGTCAGCCATCTTGCTTGCCATCGTGATAAACAGCGCAGCGTACATCGCGGAGATCGTCAGAGGTGCGATTGAAGGCTTGCCCAAAGGACAGTGGGAGGCGGCGGCGGCACTAGGTCTATCGCGGCGTGATACGATTCGAGATGTAATCCTCCCACAAGTATTTCGGATTATTCTTCCTTCGCTCGGCAACCGCTATATCAGTCTCACAAAGGATACGTCGATCGGTATAGCCATCGGCTTCCCGGACTTGTTCAATGTTAGTGGCACGGTGGCCAACCAAACGGGCCGCGATCTGGAGACGGTGTTGATCGTCATGGTGATGTATCTGCTGCTGAGCTGGGTGATCAGTGCCTTCATAAATACCTTGAATAGACGCATCCTGACGGGAGCGCGATAATGGCGACCAGTTTGCATAGATGGACTCGCCGTAATCTATTCTCGACCCCATTCGATTCGGTGCTATCGATACTGGTCCTCGGGCTATGCGCCTGGCTGGCAGCAACGTTGCTGCAATGGGTAATCTGGCGCGCGCACTGGCAGGGAATTTACGAGAGTCTGCGGTTGCTCCTGACCGGCTTGTACCCACCGGAGGAGATATGGCGTGCCTGGTTGACGCTGGCCATTCTGTGCACAGCGATCGGTGCCTTGCTACTGCCTCGGCTGCATCGGTTTGCTGCGGCCATCTGGCTGACTGCCTGCGGGGCCGCTGTATTTGTTCTGGCACCGCCCGGGCTCGACCGATGGGGCGGGCTTCTGCTCAGCATTATGCTGACGGTGGTCGTGTCAGCGGCGTCCCTGCCGCTCGGTATCTTACTCGCGTTGGGCCGCTCCAGCCGCAACCCGAGTCTGCGAGCCTGTTGTGCCGGATATATCGAGGTGATGCGGTCGGTGCCGTTGATACTCGTTGTCTATTGGATTTGGATCACAGTACCGCTGTTCATGCCGGAGGCCTCGATATCCTCTCTCGCGCGCGGTATGGTCGGGTTCACTATCTTCAATGCCGCTTATGTGGCCGAGTATGTACGCAGTGGTCTTCAAGCTGTGCCGCGCGGACAGCGGGAAGCAGCGCGCTCGCTCGGCATGTCGGACTGGACAGTTGCAATTGAGATAGTCCTGCCGCAGGCGATCCGGGTAGTGCAGCCGGCGCTGGTCAGCAACGTGCTCGACATCTTCAACGGCGCAACGCTTGTGTTTATCATCGGTCTAACGGACTTCCTGCGCGCCGGGCAGATGGTTCTGGCGGATCCGGCTGCGAGCAATCAGACAAGCGAAATCTACTTGTTCATGTTCGCTGTATACTTCGTTATCGGCTCGGCGATCACTTTCGGAGCGCGGCGAATTGAGACCCATATGCAGCGGAGTACACGTTGATGACAATACGGTCTGACGGTTCCAGTCCGGCGATGGTGGCCTTTGCCAACGTCAACAAATTTTTCGGAAAGTACCAGGCTTTGCGCGACGTGACGTTGTCGGTGGCGGCGGGTGAGGTGGTGGTGGTTATTGGCGCTAGCGGCTCCGGCAAGTCCACTCTGATCCGCTGCGTCAATGGCCTGGAAACGCATCAGACCGGTTCCTTGGTGGTTGACGGATTTTCGATGCCGACGACAGAGGACCTGCAATTCGGGGGCGAGAAGACGCTGCATCGAATCCGGCGCGGCGTGGGAATGGTTTTCCAGCAGTTTAACCTGTTTCCCCACAAGACGGTACTCGAGAACATTGCTCTTGCCCCGATGCGCGTCCGCCGCAAGTCGCGCGACGAGGCGGAGGCTGTCGCATGGGGTTTGCTCGACCGTGTCGGCCTGCGAGACCAGGGGCAAAAATACCCCGGCCAGCTGTCGGGCGGCCAGCAGCAGCGCGTGGCCATTGCACGTTCGCTCGCGATGGAGCCGCACGTTATGTTGTTCGATGAACCCACGTCGGCGCTCGATCCGGAATTGGTGGGTGAGGTGCTGGACGTCATGCGCGAACTCCGCACCGATGGCATGACAATGATGATTGTCACGCATGAAATGGGTTTTGCCCGCGAGGTAGCCGACCGCGTCATCTATATGGATCGCGGTGCCATCGTGGAGGCGGGACAGCCCGCGCAGATTTTTGACGCGCCGAGTAATGAACGTACCCGAACCTTTTTGTCTCGTGTGCTGAAGCACTAAAATCAAGAGCATAATGCGGCGATGCCAGCGCCGGGTGGGCGGATGTGGTTTCTAACGCCCTCCCGCTTGAAATAGATGCTCGCTGCCGCCCACTCACTTCTCCGAGCGCTGGCTCAAATGAAGCTAGTGCCGGTATTGCTCTCGATTATCGGAATAAATAAAGTCATAATTTGAATTTTTTGTGGACCTCAGTAAGCCGCCCGTGAATGATGACATAATTGCAAATTTCATACGGAGGACGCGTGTCAGGTAACTTCGATGTCTCCAACATCCGCCGCGAGTCCCCGGTAGCCAGTCCGATTATCTAGTTCGATCTCGGCTCCAGGCACCCCTGTCGCGGCTGATGAAGGAGAGGCGTTCGAAGCCTTTCTGTACGAGAGCTATCAGGCAGCTGGACCGAAGACTGTGTGGCTTGAGTACGTAGAAGCGACCCGCCCGAAAGTCGCGCAGCTATTCAATGCCGCGCCGGAGGAGATTGCCTTCACCAAGAATACGCCGGAAAATCATGAACATCGCAGTCAGGCGCTACCCTTCCGGTTTTCGGCCGCCTGACCGCAGGCTCGAACATAAGAAGCTAGATATTCAAGCTCAGCGCAAATTCCCAAGGGAGAACAAAATGGAGTCATACGCTGGAAAAATCCTTGTTCTTGCCACCGGGGGCTCAATAGCACAGACATCGCCAAAGGATCCGACCTTGCTTGGCGACGCTTTGGTTGGTGCCGTGCCGCAGCTCAGGGATATTGCCAACATCTCGGTGGAGCAGATCACTCAGGTATCAAGTCCCGACATCTCTATCGAGAATTGGCTGGAACTGGCACGCCGCATTAATGAGGCCCTGGCGGAAGATGACGTCCAAGGCGTGGTCGTTACGCATGGCACGGACACATTGGAAGAAACAGCATACTTGCTAAATCTTGTCGTCAAAAGTGACAAGCCGGTCATTGTGGTGGGAGCCATGCGCCGCCCCTATTCGCTGGGCGCGGACGGCCCCGCGAATCTTTACAATGCTGTCGCCATCGCTATTGACCCCGAGGCGAAGGGAAAGGGTGTGCTGGTGACCCTGAACGCTGAAATTCATTCAGCGCGTGATGTCACAAAGACCACTTTCAATTTGGACGCGTTCAAGGCGCCGGATTTTGGCCCCCTTGGCTACGTCAGGAATGGAAAACCGCATTTTTATCGTTCGCCGAAACGCAGGCACACAATAGCGAGCGAGTTCGACGCCAATGCTGAAAGCTTACCTCGTGTTGCAATCCTGTACAGTTACGTCGGCGTGACGCCTGATATACTCGAAGCCGTCGCGGCATCCGGCTACAGAGGTGTCGTTTGGGCCGGCACCGGCAACGGCAATCTTCCGAAGGTGATCCGGCCTGCAGCTAGCGAAGCTGTGAAGAGGGGATTGGTGTTTGTCCGCTCCTCGCGCGCCAACTCCGGCATTGTCGCGCGAAACGACGAGCTTGATGATGACGCACTGGGCTTCGTCACCGCTGACTCGCTCAATCCACAAAAAGCTCGCATCCTGCTGATGCTGGCGCTTACCCAAACCTGTGATCCAACGAAAATCCAGGAATTGTTTGACAGCCACTGATCTGACACTCGTCACCCTCCAGGCTCGAGGCGATATCACTTGGGAGGTCAACCATCTTGAGGTCAAAGGCACTGCGGCATTGGCCATTCCGCAGCGCACCATCTCGCCATCGAGCTGGGTGATCCGAAGCGGTTCAACTCTACATCGGCAGCGGATGTAACTGATTGCACTTCGAAGTAACCAAAAAGATATGGCAGGCATCGTCACGCTCAAGCCTTCCACCCATGAAAGGAAGATAATATGTCATTGGAGGAAAACCCAGACGTGGGGGTTAGCCACGGAGTGCCCCAGGAACTTGTCGAAAAGGTCTTAGGACACGCGGACGCCAATCTGAACGCTAGCCTTGATCGGCTTTTCCAATTCCTACGAATACCTTCTATTTCATGCGACGCATCGTACGCACCACAGTGTCGCCAGGCCGCTTCCTGGATTGCAGATGAGCTGTCAGGCATAGGCTTTGCGGCGTCCGTTAGATCCACTATCGGAAATCCGATAGTGGTTGCGCACAACAAGGAAGCGAACGGCCCACACGTCTTGTTCTACGGGCACTACGACGTTCAACCGGTGGAGCCTCTCGAGGCGTGGGATTCCGATCCGTTTGAGCCGAGCCTCAAGGAGCAGCCCGATGGCGAAACCCATATCGTTGCTCGTGGTGCATCGGACGATAAAGGGCAGCTTCTAACCTTCATTGAAGCGTGCCGCTCGTGGAAGGCGGTGACAGGACATCTACCGATAAATGTGTCCATGTTCTTCGAAGGAGAGGAAGAAAGCGGCAGTCCAAGTATGGAGACATTCTTGGACGAGGCCGGCGAGGAACTGACCGCTGACGTGATGCTGCTATGCGATACCTATCTTTGGAGAGATAAGGTCCCCGCAATCACCATAATGTTTCGAGGCATTTTGGAAGAAGAGATCGAAATAAGCTGTGCTAGCCGTGACTTGCATTCAGGTGCGTACGGCAACGCTGCACGCAACCCAATCCAAGTTCTCGCCGAGCTTATCGCCAGCCTGAGAGGCGCGAATGGTGAAGTAACAATCGATGGGTTCTACGACAATATACAGGAGCTAGACGAAGAAACGAGAGAAGCCATATTAAAACTTGATTTCGATACGGATGCATTTCTGCGGAATGCCGGGCTCTCCCAATCTGCCGGCGATACAGCTTATTCTGTGTTAGAGCAGATTTGGACGCGGCCTTCCTGCGAAATTAACGGAATTGCGGGCGGGCATTACGGAGATGGTTTCAAAACCATCATTCCGTCCACAGCTCTTGCGAAGATCTCCTTCAGGTTGGTCTCCGGTCAATGTCCGGAACGGATGCAGTCGAAGTTTCGTGATCACATTCGTGCCAGAACGCCTGCCGACTGCAAAGTGAAATTTACCAGTTTCGGTGGCAGCTCTGCATCCGTTATCTCGTCGAGAAGCGAATATCTTGCCCGTGCCCGTGCTGCTCTCAAACAGGAATGGAACTGTGAACCTGTACTGATTGGAAGTGGCGGATCAATTCCAGTTGTTGGAGTGGTCAAGAGTCGGCTGGGCCTGGATTCTCTGCCCATCGGCTTCGCCCGATCTGATAATCGGCACCACAGCCCGAACGAAAAGTACGATCAGTCCAGCTTCCACAAGGGAATTCGCTCGTGGATCCGGATCCTCGCTGAGTTATCTCGGAGTACCACCGGCCAGCCATCACTATTGGATGGGAATATTACGGGGACGGATCAGGCGTGACGGGCCAGTGAAACGATTGATGAGTCTGTGGACGTGGATATTCCCAAGAAGGCACGAACGGCGCTAGGTCGCAACCTCAATAGTTTCTCCGGGTGACAAGAACATGGAACGCAAAGCCTCAATTCATTTTCACCATCTTCCGCTGTTTCTGTCGAAACAGCATCCAGAGTTCTTGTCTATTTTCGAGGCGGTTAACGATCTTCCTATCGATGATACCCATTGCCACATCGTCACCGATCGAGATGCGTTCACGACCCCGCAGCGGTTCTTGGAACGAATGTCCTTGGCCGCTATGGACACACTTCCGGCATATTTTCCTGCTGGCATTTACGATCTATGGCTAAAAGGCAATGAACCTACACGGCATGATCTCAACAAGCAATTCGGTATTCAGAACAAGGTAGACGGCGTTATTGGCGACATCGCTCAAAGCATCTTTGTGAAATTTCTCGTGAAGGAGCTTGCGCAATTCTTGGGCTGTGAGCCGAAGCTGGAAGCGGTCATTGAAGCCAGGAACGAGCGTGGTAAAAACTACTGGGCCTATGTCAGCAGCCTTCTGCGAGACGTGAACTACGAAAACGTCATGGTGGACACGGGCTACGCGGAAGGTTGCGGCGCAGCAGAGATCGAACGCTATGAAGAAGGCATACTGCCCTGCCGTACGAACCGGCTTGCTCGAATAGAGATGATCCAAAAGGAGCTTTTTCCTCTCGATATCACATTCGATGAGTACGAGCAGCGATATATGGCGCGGCTACTGAACCTGCTAGACGGTAATGGGAATTACGGAAAGAAATCCTATGGGATGAAGTCCTATCTTCTTCCGTACATCGGACTTATCGAACCTCTATATGAAAGGGGGCCTGCCCAAGCGTCATGGCAGGCTCTAAGGGAATCGTTCCACAAGATTCCGAGCATGGACCGCCAGTCCGAGTACAATCTCTCGAAGGATCTCCGCCGTTACAATTTCACCCTTGCTCTCGAAGAATGCCTCAAGCGTGACATCCCGATGCAGATCCATACGGGTGACGGGGAAGCCCCGTCTGTAATACTTCGCAACCAGGATCCCTTTTACCTTGAGGAAGTTTGTCGATTTGACCGTGATAACGTAATGCGGATGCCCAAAATCATCCCGCTACATGCAGGTTATCCCTCAGTCGGAAAAGCCGCATGGCTCAGCCATCTGTATCCTAACTGCTACTTTGAACTATCGATCATGACGCCGTTCGTGCATCAGAGTCTGTTTCAGCGATACATGCAAGTGATGGAAGTCGTTCCTTTATCAAAGATATTATACGCAAGTGACGCATTTCATATTCCTGAGCTGTACTGGTTAAGCGGCCGCTGGGGTAAGCGATACCTCGCAAAGGCGCTCACCGAACATGTCGTTGGAGGAAGCCTTGGGTTTGAGGAGGCAATTGAGGCCGCCAAAATGATCCTGTATAAAAATAACAGGTCGCTATATAAACTGGATTAGCGCAGCCTGGGTATTTCGCTGGCCCTTAATAGTTGGCAGGAGAGCCAGCTACGAACACTGCCGGCCTTCTTGCGGTATTTCGAGACTAGATCAATCAGAAGCAGGGCATTACCGGTGGTGCGCGAATGTCTGAAGTGTGCGGATCGTTAGAGCAATACGCAGGTGGTTCGTGAGCCAGTTGTCGCGCATGTGAACTGCCAAACGTTCTCCACGGGGTTCAGTTCCGGTGAGCGCGGTGGCAGGAACAGCAGGGCGATGTTGCCCGGCACTTGAGTTAGGATAAGGACGGCATGCGCGCTGTCATCGACGGCCTGACTGATTTGATTTCGGCGAGGTGCCGCTGCATCGCACCAGGGCAAACACCTCCGAAAGCTAATGTGATGGACACGGGTTGCAGCTTGTCGCCTTAGCCGATGTCTTCTTCGGAAAAGTCGCTGCTACTCTGCAGTATCGTCTCAGATAGCAACTTCGCTGCTCGGCCCAAGGGCTCACGGAAGCTTTGAAGCTCTTCAAAGGTGACGCGGGCAACTGGAACGGACACACCAAGACAAGCAATCAAAGTTCCCCCCGGGGCGAGAATTGGAACAGCGCATCCAACCACACCTTTGACGAACTCTTCGTTGGTCCGAGCCCACCCCTCCCTGCGAGTTTCCTCTAGAACAGCGAGAAGGGAATCAGGATCGGTTATCGTCCTGTCGGTATGCTGCTCCATCTTCAGACACCGAACCAGCTTTTCACGCGGCTTCATAGGAAGCATGCTCATGTAAATTTTGCCCGTGGACGTACAATAGAGGGGCGCACTATGCCCAGGATCAAATTGTAGCCCTTGGGGGGGCTTAACTCGTACGCTGTCGACATAGACCACAGCATTGTTCCGCACGATACCAATCTCGCATTGCTCGCCGATTTCTGCTGAGACATTCTGAAGAACTGCGTGGCGTCGTGCCGTTCGAAAGGCTGAGCCAATCGTCTTACCGGCAAGCACGACTAGGTTATTGCCGACAACGAATCGTTTTGTGCCCGCCGCGCGCTGGAGCAGTCCGCGGGACTCGAGGTTGCTGATCAATCTGTGGGCTGTTGGCAAGGGCAGGTCGAGATTCTTGGCAATGTCCGCCGCAGTAACCGCTTTGAGTTGAGTGGCCACAAAATCAAGGATTGCAAAAGCGCGATCCAATGGACCATCCGAATTGACGTTTAAACTCATTAATGACTCGTGTTGGGGTGAGAGGGTCCAAAATATGAGAAGAGAATTCCCGAAATTTGATTATAGCAGCGATCCTCAGATTTGAGAATGTCTGACAGGAACCTGAAACGCATCCGCTATCGAGCCGTCAATCCCGCCTGATGCGCGAATTTCGCCGCAGGTGGGTAGATTGCCGATTGTCTTGGCGATCAGTTCAGTTGAATTGAATAGTAGATGCCTCTGTTGGGGAACTGGATCGTACTACGGCGTACGCTTTGCCCTTTTAAAGCCACAGGCCAGCGGGTTTTGCTCGACGCCAACGCTCGTTTTTTTGCCCGCCACCCGGTCGCCCGCGAGAACGCCTTGAGCGCAAAACGCCCTTTCGGCTTGTGCCGGTGAAAGCCGGTTAGAGACTTTGCACTCCATCAATCCCTTTCCATTGACCTACGGGGCGCGGACGGCGCAACCCTCAATGCTGTGTTTTACATGCTGGCCGCAACGCATGCGCTCGCCATAACGTGCTGGTGCGCTCTTCGCTACGGCATCTTGACCTGCGAGTTAGAAGCACAACCAGAGTGCGCCTTCGAACAGGCGAGATTGCATAACTTATCATTTTTTGGAATAAAAAAGCCCGATAAAAGATATATTGGTGGACCGACGGTTCTTTTTACATATGCTTTTAGTCACTGCTGCTCGCAGGCGAACACTGTGCGGCGCAAAAAAACAGGGTGTGCCGAATACGCCTGTATGTCGGGACGGGAAGGACGTGGCTCACCCCGCGGCGAGCCGAATCGGAGAGATAGATGATGCAGCATTACGACGTTGAGGCGGTGAGGAAGCTATTTCCTATCGTCGAGAAAATGACCTACCTCGACTCCGGCTTCCAGACGCCGATGTCAACGCCCGTCAAGCAGGCCTTTGAAGCATTCATAAAGGAAAGCTACGAGACAGCTGGTCCGAAATCCGTGTGGATTGACCGCATGGAGGAAACTCGGGGCAAGGTCGCGGCTTTATTGAACGCGGCCACCGAAGAAATCGCATTCACGAAAAATACGTCCGAAGCGATGAACATTGCCGCGAACGCTCTTCCGCTGAAGGCGGGCGACAATGTTCTCATGATCCACGGCGACCATCCCAACAACACCTACGCATTTCTGAACCTGAAGAAGAAGGGCGTCCAGGTCCGCTTCATTCCCATGACGGAAATCGTCAATGCCGATAGCTTCCGCCCGCACCTCGACGCCAATACCAAAGCAATCTCGATATCGCATGTGGCCTTCCACGCAGGCCATCGCTTCGATATCGAAAGCGTAGGCGCGCTATGCAAGGAAAAGAACCTCTACTTTGTCCTTGATATCATGCAGGCGGTCGGCGTCGTGCCAATCGATGCAAAGAAAGTCGGCGCCACCTTTATCGGCTCCGGTACGCACAAGGGACTCCTGGTCCCCCAAGGCTTGGGCCTGCTCTATTGGGATCGCACCCGCACGGAATTGGAGCCAGCGTATCTGGCGGCTATCAGCCTTGAAAATCCGCCTGCGGACTTCATCGCCCGCCCTGACGACATGGCACCGGCTGCCACGGCTGGCCGCTTCGAACTTGGCAACTTCAACCTGCCGGCAATTCATGGGCTCGGCGCGGCTCTCGATCTGATCAACGAAATCGGCATCGACAAGATTGAGGCCCATTGCTTTGATTTGGGCGATAGGCTCATAGCGGGGCTTGATGCGCTCAACATCAAGCTGGTTGGCCCCCGCGACCGCTCCAACCGTGCACCGCATATCTACGTGGCCGCGCTGCCAGCCGATGAATGGATCGACTATTTCGCCTCCAAGGATGTGCGCGTCTCGCCCGAGCGCGATGGCGTTCGCATCTCGCTTGCCATGTTCAACACTGGTTCCGATATCGATCGCGTCCTGGATGTCATCAAGGAACGCGGCAATACGACTGGCCGCTCCTCAAAGGCCGCCTGATTCCTTGCGGGCCACGCGGCAATCGTTGCACGGCTCCGACAATGATAGGACGTGAACCAGGGCCACAGTCATGATCGTAACCAGCCGTATTCCTAATCCGCATGCAATTCTGTCCGCAACAGCATGATTGCCCTTTGCGTCGCCGCCTCATCTGCCGGTCCGATGCTTAACCACATGAACATCTTCTTTCAGCGCCGGACCGCAACCGAGCCTGCAAACTCCTTAAGGCCGATCGCCCACTGAACGACCAGCGCTTTGTAAAAGTGCCGGTTTCCGCAAATCACGCGAGGTATTTATCGTGACGAACGCTCCACAAATCGAGCGAATTGAGAAAGACCCGCTTGGCCCTGTGAGCATCCCGGTCGATGCCTATTACGGTCCTCAGACGGCGCGGGGTATCGCCAACTTCCCAATTTCGGGAATAAGGATCAGCCATTTTCCGAACTTCATCAAGGCGCTTGCCTGCGTGAAAATGGCAGCGGCACGCGCCAACGCCGCGCTCGGCGATCTCGACGAACAAAAAGCCCATGTCATCTGCCAAGTTTGCGAGGAGATCGCGGCGGGCAGGCACCTTGGCGAATTCCCGCTCGATGTGTTTCAAGGCGGCGCCGGCACCTCGACCAACATGAACATCAACGAGGTTATCGCTAACCGCGGCTTGGAAATCATGGGCCAGCCACGGGGGAAATACGACAAGCTACACCCCAACAACGACGTGAACTTCGCTCAGTCGACAAACGACGTTTATCCGACGGCGATCCGCCTCGCGATCCTACTTTCACGCGGGGCGTTGCAGCGAGCTTTGGAGCAGCTCGCGGACGAGTTGGAGGCCAAGGCCGAAAATTTTTCGGACGTGATCAAGCTTGGCCGAACGCAGTTGCAGGACGCTGTGCCGATGACGCTGGGCCAGGAGTTTCTGGCTTTCGCGACGACGCTGCGGGAAGATGTCGCCCGTATAGGTGAGATTGCCGCCTTCTTCCATGAAATCAACCTCGGCGGTACGGCTATTGGCACGGGCATCAATACGAACCCCGACTATCAGGCGGCAGCTGTCGCGGAGTTGCGCGCGATATCCGGCCTGCCCGTCGTCTCCGCCGGAAATCTGATCGAAGCCTGCTGGGATACCGGCGCCTTCGTGCTCTTCTCGGGAATGCTAAAGCGGACGGCCACGAAACTCTCGAAGATCTGCAACGATCTGCGGCTGCTGTCCAGCGGCCCTCGTGGCGGCCTGAACGAAATCAATTTGCCAGCACTTCAGCCCGGCTCCTCGATTATGCCGGGAAAGGTCAATCCAGTGGTGCCGGAGGTGGTCAACCAGGTTGCCTTTCAGATCATTGGTTACGATCTCACGATCACTCTTGCCTCCGAAGCAGGGCAGCTGCAGTTGAACGTGATGGAGCCGGTTATCGCGTACAACATACTGCACTCGCTGGAGCTTCTGACCAATGCCGTCGACGTGCTGCGCACGAAATGCGTCGTGGGTATTACTGCCAATGCAGAGACTTGCCGCAAACATCTTGAAGCGAGTACCGCGGTCGCAACAGCACTGACGCCGACGATCGGCTACGAGCGGGCAGCGGAGCTTGCGAAGGACGTCTTGGCCTCCGGCAAAACCATCCGCGAAGTCTTGGCCGAACAGCCGGACCTTTCGGAGGATCTAATTGCGCAAACCGCCGATCCACACCTTTTTATCCGTCCAACGCGATCACGATTGGCATCGTGACATCGGGCTGAAGATCTACCTGTTTGCGCGGCAGTGAAGCAGCCGCCCAACTCACATCAAGAAGGAGCCAACTTGAAAAGCATAGCTGCGGTCGCCTGGGAGGCAAATAAACCCCTATCCATCGAAACCGTTGAAATAGGCGGCCCGAAGGCCGGCGAAGTGCTGGTAGAGGTCATGGCGACAGGCGTCTGCCACACCGATGCCTACACCCTTTCGGGTCTCGATTCCGAGGGCAAGTTCCCGGCGATCCTCGGTCATGAGGGTGCGGGCATCGTTCGTGAAGCGGGTTCTGGCGTCACGGCCCTGAGGCCGGGCGATCACGTCATTCCTCTCTACACTCCGGAATGCCGCCAGTGCAAAACTTGCCTCTCGCAGCGTTCCAACCTCTGCACGTCAATCCGGGCCACGCAAGGGCTTGGGGTTATGCCCGATAAAACGACACGCTTTTCCTGCGATAGTGGCGAGATCTTCCACTACATGGGATGCTCGACCTTCTCCAACTTCACCGTCCTGCCGGAAATCGCACTTGCCAAGGTTCGCGAAGACGCGCCTTTCGACAAGATTTGCTACATCGGCTGCGGCGTCACAACGGGGATCGGCGCGGTGATCTACACCGCAAAGGTTCGCCCTGGTTCGAACGTTGTTGTCTTCGGTCTCGGCGGGATTGGCCTCAACGTCATTCAGGGCGCGCGCATGGTCGGCGCTGACAAGATCATCGGAGTCGATATTAACCCTGCCAAGGCCGAAATGGCACGCAAGTTCGGCCTGACCGATTTCATTAATCCCAAAGAAATCGGCAACGAAAAGGTTGTCCAGGCTATCCAGGACCTGACCGACGGCGGCGCGGATTATTCTTTCGACGCAACTGGCAACGTCAACGTGATGCGCCAGGCACTCGAATGCTGCCATCGCGGATGGGGAGAATCCATCATCATCGGCGTGGCGGAAGCCGGCAAGGAAATCTCCACCCGTCCGTTCCAACTTGTTACCGGTCGCGTCTGGAAAGGTACGGCCTTCGGCGGCGCCCGTGGGCGTACGGATGTACCGAGGATCGTGGACTGGTACATGGAAGGCAAGATCAACATCGATGACCTGATCACGCACAAGATGCCGCTTGATGAGATCAACACGGCATTCGATCTGATGCACGAAGGCAAGTCGATCCGTTCGGTGATCGTCTATTGATCACTGATAAGAACCCGTATGTCGCGGGAAAACCCAGGAGGAAACCATGAGCGTACGACTTCTTCATCCTTTGATCCAGAACGGGCTTCACACGGGTGACGGCAACCATGCAGGCGGCATTCTTGCCTGCAAATGCACCGACCGACCTGTTAAGATGAAGGTCTCGACCGGGATCGCCCACAACCATGCTTGCGGCTGCACAAAGTGCTGGAAGCCAGATGGCGCGGCGTTCTCCGTCGTGGCCGTGGCACCGAGCGAAAGCGTTTCGGTCGTCGAAAACGGCGACAAGCTCACTGTCGTCGATTCTTCTGCCCTCATCCAGCGCCACGCATGCAAGGAATGCGGCACGCATATGCACGGCCCGGTGGAACGCGACCATGCTTTCAAGGGCTTGTCCTTCATCCACCCAGAACTGTTCGACAACGGCAATTGGCCTGAGCCTGGCTTTGCCGCTTTCGTGTCTTCGGTGATCGAAGGCGGTGTCGATCCCTTGGAGATGGGCGGCATCCGCAACAAGTTGAAGGAAGTCGGCCTCGAGCCTTATGATTGCCTTTCGCCGGCGCTCATGGACTACCTCGCTACATGGACCGCAAAGAATAACGGCGTTCTGCGCAGATAAGCACCGACGGCAGCCACTTTTGCCAGACCAGTTCACTGGACCCTGCAATCGCTCAGGCGGCCGACACCACCGTCCCAAGTGCCTCCTTCCGGTAACCAGTGGAACTCTTGAGATGCTGCACAAACCTGGACCTACGGCAGCCTTGATCTAGGCGAGTTTAACCTCTCCCTCGACGAGAGCCGTCGCACCGCCGTCCTCATGGTCGATGTTGCGGGCCCATGGGCCCGCAACATCGACCGTTGCACAAGGAGCTATCAAAAACATGCATGAAAGACTAAATGTCGTCCCCTTCGTCAGCGTCGATCATATGATGAAGCTGGTGCTGGCGACCGGAGTGGAACGCTTCCTCATCGAGCTTGCCGCCTACATCGAAGACGATTTCCAGCGCTGGGAGTGCTTCGACAAGACGCCGCGTGTTGCCTCTCATAGCGCTGACGGTGTTATCGAGTTGATGCCGACCAGCGATGGTGAGACCTATGGCTTCAAATACGTCAATGGCCATCCGAAGAACACGCGATCGGGTCGCCAGACGGTGACCGCGTTTGGTGTGCTCGCTGACGTTGGCAACGGCTATCCGATGCTGTTGACCGAAATGACGATCCTTACGGCACTCAGGACTGCGGCCATGTCTGCCGTCGCCGCAAAATATCTTGCACCCAAAGGCGCGCGCACCATGGCCATGATTGGCAATGGCGCCCAGTCGGAGTTTCAGGCGATCGCCTTCAAGGCGATCCTCGGCGTCGACAAACTTCGCCTCTACGACCTTGATCCGTCCGCCACGGCCCGCTGCCAGAGGAATCTCGCTGGAATGGGCTTCGACATCGAGAGTTGCTCTTCCTCGCAGGAAGCTGTGGAAGGGGCCGAGATCGTCACTACCGTCACGGCCGACAAACAAAATGCGACGATCCTGAGCGACAACATGGTTGGTGCCGGCATTCACATCAACGCAGTTGGCGGAGACTGCCCTGGGAAGACGGAGCTCCACCGCGACATTCTGCTGCGCTCCGACATCTTCGTGGAATATCCGCCCCAGACCCGCGTAGAAGGGGAGATCCAGCAACTCAAACCGGACCACCCCGTTATCGAGCTCTGGCAGGTCATCGTGGGCAAGGCGGCCGGTCGCTCCGATGAACGCCAGATCACGCTGTTCGATTCCGTCGGCTTCGCAATCGAAGACTTCTCCGCGCTTCGATATGTCCGCGATCGTCTTGAAGAAACCGGCCTTTACGAGGAACTCGATCTGCTCGCCGATCCCGACGAGCCGCGCGATCTCTTCGGGATGATCCTGCGCGCCGCGAACGCGGCTCCTGTATCGGTCAAGGCTGGAGTACTGTCATAACCAGACTGTCTCGTGCAAGGCCCAAGTCTGTGGAGATAAGTAGGCCGCATATCTGATCGCTAGCGGCTAAGCTGAGTGGAAGTTCATAATACAAACTATGCGAGAGTTGTTTGTTGCGCCTGACGCGCTGTAGTTAATTAGCCATTTTGGTACAGCTGAACTGCCGGCCGCTTCGAATTCGGCAACTTCAACCTGTCGGCGATTCAAGGGATCAGCGCGGCTCTTGATCTGATCGAAGTCGGCATCGAGAAGATCTAGACTCTTTGCTTCGGTCTGGGCGACAGGCTTAGAGTCCGTTTTGAAAATCACGGATGCGCGTTTCGGCGGATGAGATTGCCGCCCATTGCGACAAGGATCATGGCGTGAGAGACGTCGATGCGCTGCTCGTAGTCGCGCACGAGGCGGCGCCATCGGGTCATCCGGCCGAAGGTCCGCTCGACGAACGTCTGTACAATGTTGCGTGGAACTGGTCATTTTGCTTGGTGATTTTGGGCGGGCTGGGCCATCGAGCGGGGGAACCCGGAAGATGATCTCGATGTGCGCGTCGTCGATTTCGACCCGGCGAACCACGGAGCGGATGATCTGGCGCATGCCGGTTCGATCAAGGGCGGCGAGCCCTGCTGTCACCTTGGCGGCGAAGTCTTCCAGACGGCTGATGAGGAGTGAGAGGTCGCGTTCGTTCTCGGCCACTTCGACCGCCGCCCGGTGCCGCTCCTGAAGCTGGGAGAGGCGTAGTTTCAGGCCAGCGATACGCGGTTCGAATTCCGCCTTGTCGATGACGCCCTCCGCATAGCTGTCGATCAGCCGGCCGATGCCGCGACGCAAGGTGGTCATCTGTCGTTCGAGGCGGACGATCTCATCCGGCTCGCGGATTTCGTCGCGGGCTTGGAGGAGGCGGCGGCGGTATTCGTCGGCCACGCGACGTGGATCCTCCAGGAGCCCTTTCACCTTATCCCACACCGCTTCTTCCAGGTGATCGCCGCGCACCGCCGGGTTGTCGCATACGGAGTGGCCGCTGAAGCGGTAGCCATCCGCACCGATACAGCGATAATAGCGCAGCGTGTTCGTCGGGTCGTACTTGCGGGAACGAGGCGCACGCTTGCCATAATAGGCGTAGCCGCAACGCCGGCAGACCGTGAGGCCCTGCAGCAGCCAGTCCGCGCCGGGAGTGCGTTGGCGCTTGCGCTTCCGGTTCTCCTCAAGCTGTGCACGGGCCGCCTCGAACACGGTGCGATCAACGAGTGGGGGAACGGGGATATCGATCCACTCTTCAGGCGGAACGGGAACGCGGCAAGTGGCGCGCGGCGAGGGCTGCGGATGGCCGCGGATCGGCCGCAGCCGCGGTTGTGGTGGCAAATAGCGGGCGCGCCCGAAAGCGGCGCGTCCGACATAGGCGGGATTGGCAAGCATGCCGCGGATCGTGGAGGCGTGCCAATGCATGACTCCTGCCCGCGTCTGGCAGCCGATCTGCTTGAGCCGCCGGCACACCTCCCGCAGGCTCATGCGATCGAGGCCGACCCATGCGAAGATCAGACGAACAATGTGCGCCTCCGCCTCCACCACCTCGAAGCGTGCCACGCCGCCACCTTGGCCCCGGCTCACATAGCGGTAGCCGAAGGGCGCACCAGTCAGAGCGCTGATGGAGCCGGAACGGGCCGCATGACGACGACCGCGACGGCTCCGCTCGAGGATCTTGGCGCGCTCATATTCGGCGATCACGCCCTGAACCTGGAGCAGCAGATCATCCTCGGCCGTGCCACCAATGGGGCGGTTCAGGAAGACGATCTCCACACCGGCACGACGGAACTCGTCGATCAGCAGCGCCTGATGGGCGTAGCGGCGGGCGAGCCGATCGGGAGCATGGACGTAGAGACGCTCGACGTGGCCACTGGCAACCGCATCCCTCAGCCGCTCCAGCGCGGGGCGAAGCAGGATCGAACCACTGTAGCCGTCATCCAGATAGCTGTGACCTGGCTCAAGCATGAAGCCATCGGCGGCAATGCGTTCCTGCAACGCAATGACCTGACTGGCAATCGTGTTGTCGCGCGTCTGGGCCTCGCTGGATACCCGTGCATAGAGCACGCATCGCGTCTCAGTCATTGCTCACCTCCCGATCTCGCCATCACTTCCTTCACCTTCGATGAGCGGTCCGGCCGCTGGCTCGTGCGCCGTATCGTCGGCACAAGACGGGAATAGGCCTCGAGCAGATGTTGGGGGCCGGTTCTTGTCGCTTCGAACGACACGTGCACGCGCAGCACAGGGCGATCCATGCGTCGGACCATGTGCGCCTCCATCGGCCAGCTCGCAGCTGGGCCGTCGATGGCGCATTAAATCCTGTGGTGGCTCTGATTCGCCCGCGACAAATCGACTCGCATTCCGACCACAACGAGCCTCAACAAGCTGCCGCTTACGGCTTGGACGCTCGATGCGCACCGACAACTCAAAGGCAAACTTGGCAACATTGTACAGCGGTTCACGACCCAGCGGCGGGGCAAGACTTCGAAGCCCTTCTGGTCGTCGGATCGACGGATGATCTCGACCACGAAGTCGAGATAGGTGGCTTTGTCCATGAGCTTCAGCCGGTCATAGGCGCCGTCGGCGAACAGATGCTTGACCCAAGGCCAGCGCTTGCGGATACCATCCAGGATCGCCTGAGCACCGGCACTGTCGGAGATATCGGCGGTGGTGAGGTTGACCATCAACAGCCGTCCATCCGTATCGACGGCAATGTGTCGCTTGCGGCCGACGATCTTCTTGCCGGCGTAACCGGGGCAGATTACCGGGCAGTCAGGCTTGAGCGGCTTGCCTAACGAGATCCGGGAGCGGCGGAATCGACTCTTGTGTTGGTATGGCGAGGCGGTCGCCGAGATAGCGGAAGAATGAGACGTCGAGCTTGATGCAGGTCTTCATCAGGCCGAGCAGGACGTCGCGGGCGTTCTTGCCTGCCTCGCTGACGGTTCCGCCGGAGATCTTGCGCTTGGTGACGAAGGTGCGGATGTCGTTTTCCGAACCATTGGTGTGGAGTGGGATCTCGGGACGATCGAGAACGCGCAGGAGTTCATGCTTGCGGCGATGCAGCCTGGCAAGAAGCCGGTCGAGCATGACGTAGCCGGTTCGTCGTCGTTTGAACAGGCGCTCGAAGCGGGCGCGCAGGGCCGCCGCGTGGCGCGGACAAGGAGCACGCTGGTAGCTCTTGAGGTCGCGATAGAACCACCAGATCAACTGGCGCATGATGTCGACGGCCTGACGTTGATCCGGGGTCACGGGTATCAATTTATGGACGAGCCGCTCGGCGTGGACCCAGCACAGAGCATGGTCGCCGATGCGGAACTGGCCGGCATCATCGGACACGACCACGGTATCGCCAAGAAAGCCGTGGTCGCGGATCGCTCCCCACATCGCCCCTTCGGTGGCGATCCTGACTGGGTTGGGCTCAACCGCGAGCTGGTCGAGGCCGAGTGCGGCCAGATGCGCCTGCCATGCGGCGCTGTCGGCAAATGCCTTGTGCGGCGCAGCCGCCAGCCGCGCGATCACCGGACCGGCGAGGTTGCGGCCGCGCATATAGGCCAGGGCCTCTTCATTGATGAAGTAATCGCTGTGCCCGGCACGCAGCGTCGCCAGGAACGCCTCCCGTGACTTCGATCGCCCGGTGCGGAACGCGGTGAAGCGGCGGTCGCCGATCTGGGTGGTGTAGCCGTCCTGGTGGGCGTGGCGCGCCGACGTATCATCGACGGTGATCCAGGGCGCCGTAGCCAGCCCGGCGCGCAGCACGTCACGGTCCTCCGCCGCGAAGGCCTCCAGGCCCTCCGAAATCAGCCGCACCACCTGGCGCTTCGAAATGTCGACCCCGATCCCGGTCAACAACGCCGTCAACCGCTCCGTCGTCACCTGGCCTTGAATGTGACAGGCCAGAATGAAGCGGCGCAGGTTCGCGCCCCAGCCGCCGATGATCCCCGCCGGCAAGGGCGCCACCATCGTTTCGCCGGTCGGTGTCACCCAGCGCTCGCGGCGATAGCGCACCACCTCGGCCGACAACGCCAGATCGCGCACCAGGATCGTCTCATACCCCTTGAAGCGAGAGCCCGCAGGAGCGCTCACCGCAACCGTCACCTCGCGGCTCACGCGACCGCCGTCGCGCTTGGCGCCGCGCCGGCGGCGCTTGCCCTTGCCAGATGTCGGCTGCGTCGCCTTCTCCATGCCCGATGGCTTGGTCGGCTTGACCGGGGGACGCGGCGGCAGGTCCTTCAGCCGGGCGATCTCATCCTTCAGGGTCTGGTTCTCGGCGCGTAGCGCCTGGTTCTCGATCTCAAGGCTCTCGACCCGGCCTTGAAGACCGCGCACTTCGCCGATCAGCGCAGAAACCAGCCCGCGGAGTTCCGCGAGCGACAAGCCTTCAAGCGAATCAGTCGGTGGTAACATCACGCAAAGGGTGAATCACGAACGCACGCGCCTGCAAACCCCCACCGCCCGGTAATCTGCCCCGGTTACCTTGCCGGCGTCGTAACCCCTTGTTTCAGCTTGCGGAGCCTTGACCGACTGGCTGTCGATCACGCCAGCCGTGGGACTGGCCTCGCGCCCAGCTCGCTCGCGATCCAGCATCAGCGCCACGTCGTGGATGGTCTGAAACAGAAAGCGCCTCGCCAATTCGCGGAACCAGCCGTAGACCGTCTGCCAGGGTCCGAAATGGATCGGCAGCATCCGCCAACCGCAACCGGAGCGGACCAGGTAGCGCACCGCGTTGACCACCTCCCGGAAATCAACCTCGCGCGGACGCCCGCGACGCCTAGGCTTGGGCATCAGCGGTGCGAACTGCTCCCACTCCTCGTCCGTCAAATCAGACGGGTAGCGCTTGGTCTTCTTGGCAATCTGGGCCATCCGGCCACGGCTCTGCTCTGTCCACATCCACAGCTTGAATCATAACCCAGCCCCAGACGGAACCCATAGCAAGCCGATTTTCAAAACGGTCTCTTAGCGGGGCTTGATGCGCTCGACATCAAGCTTGTTGGTCCCCGCGACCGCTCTAATCGCGCACCGTATATCTACGTTGCCGCGCTTCCCAGCCGATGAATGGATCAACTACGTCGCCTCCAAAAGGATGTACGTGGCGCGCCCGAGTGCGATGGCATTCGCATCTCGCTTGGCATGTTCAACACCGTCACTCCCCCTCTGGCGCCCGATTCCGACTCCGCATCAAGGGTGCTGGGGAACAATCGCCGCAGAGACCGCCTTTTTCGCAACACGCCACGTGTTTCTCAATTATCGGAACAACTCATACAAAAAGATTAAGAATAGTTTAGACAAACCTACACCCTGTGTGCGAACTTTCCTTCGGTTCAGTAACGAACGCTATCGATCCGCCTCGGGTTCTTTTGAGAGCAGTTTGGGGGAGGATAGGTGTCCAGACATGACTGCGTTCAATCCAGAAAAACGGTTAGCTTAGCCGGCATTCGCGAAAGCCCCGCAGTACTGGGACCCATGAAAATAGTTTCGTCGTCCGAACGGACGACGTGATCAGTCAGATCAACGCGGTCGCGTCGCCGCGACCTGATCAATCAAAGGATGCCCTGATGCCTGATTCCGGCATTGTTCTCGTATTCGACGGCCATAATGATTTACTGCTCCGCCTCTATCGCCGTGGCGGGCCGGATGCTGCGCGCTCGTTCATTGAAGGAGATGGCAAGGGGCATCTCGATTTGCCGCGCATGAAGGAAGGCGGGATGGCGGGCGGGTTCTTCGCCATCTTCGCGCCAGCTATCGAGCACGCACGGTATAAGGCGGAAGCCGAGGCGCTCTACGCCGGCGAGACCTACGATGTACCATTGCCGCCCAGCGTGCCGTGCAATGTCGCGCAGGCGGCGACGCTGAACATGGCCTCCAGGCTGTTTGCCATCGAGCGCGAGAGCGACGGCCAGTTCAAGATCGTGCGCAACGCGGCTGAACTCGACCGGTGCATCGCTGATGGCATTGTCGCGGCGATTCTGCACATTGAGGGGGCCGAAGCCATCGATCCGGACTTCCACCTGCTGGAAGTGCTGCACCAGGCGGGGCTGCGATCACTTGGGCCGGTCTGGAGCCGTCCGAACATCTTCGGCAACGGCGTGCCGTCCCGTTTTCCGAGCACCGGCGATACTGGTGATGGACTGACTGAGCATGGCATCCGTCTCGTCAAGGAATGCAATGCGCGCAGGATCATGATCGACCTGTCGCATCTCAACGAGAAGGGCTTTTGGGACGTGGCGCGTCTCTCCGACGCGCCGCTGGTTGCGACGCATTCGAACGTCCATGCCATCAGCCCGCATTCGCGCAATCTCACCGACACGCAGCTTGCCGCCATCCGGGAGACCGGGGGCATGGTCGGGGTGGCCTACGCCGGGAGCTTCATCCGGCCCGATGGGCGTGTTGGGGCCGATCCGCCGCTCGATATGCTCATCGACCATATCGCCTATCTCGTTGACAAGCTCGGCGACGACAAGGTCGGCATGGGCTCGGATTTCGACGGGGCGACGGTACCGACCGGGATCGGCAACGCCGCGGGGTTGCAGAATCTGGTCGAAGCCATGCGTCTGCGCGGTTTCGACGAGCCGACGCTCGAGAAGATCTGCCACGGCAATTGGTTGCGCGTTCTCGCCAAGACTTGGGGCGGGTAAGAAAAGGCGACATTTCCCGGGCTTGACCCTGGATCCAGCCCGCCAGCTCTACCGGCAGGACCTATTACCAGTGAAGGAAAGGAAGAAAGATCAAGTCTGTGCTGCGTGCTTCCAGTAACGACGCGAGCCTACCCGGAGGCACCGAAGATGGACAACTGGTGGGTATTCAGAGCGTCAGCAAAGCCTCGTGATCACTTCAAGCCTTGCCGCTTCAGAGCATAGATAGATAGCCTTGCGCGGACAAGCAGCCGCAACTTGCCCTCAGATGAATACCACCCAACATTAAACTAACGAAGAAAGGGAACTGAATTATGACGGTCTCTCGACGCGACTTCATGAAGACGGGCGTAGCGGCTGGAGCAGCTGTATCCATGCCGTCGGTGCTGCGGGCGCAGACGACACCAATCGCCGCGCGGACGGTCCACATGGCGTGGGGCACTGAGCTCAAGGTCTTTGACCCGATCTGGACGACGGATGGCGCAACCCAACGCCACGGTGCAGCCATTTTCGACACGCTGTTCTCGCTCGATTCCAAGTTCATACCGCAGCCGCAAATGGTCGGGAACTGGGGTGTTTCTGACGACAAGAAGACCTACACGTTCGAGCTCCGGGATGGCTTAGGCTGGCACGATGGCACCCCCGTCACCGCGGTGGACTGTGTCGCCTCGATCCGTCGCTGGGGCCAGGTGGCGCCCGGCGGACAACTGATCATGGAGCGCGCCAGGGATATCTCGAAGAAAGACGGCAAGACTTTCGTGATCGCGCTCAAGGAGCCACTGGGGTCTCTAATTAATATCCTCGGAGACGTTTCGGCGCCGGGCCTTTTCATCATGCGCGAGAAAGACGCAGATCGTCCCGCTACCGAACAGGTAACGTCAAATATCGGATCGGGACCGTTCAAGTTCAACCAAGCTTTTGCCAATCCGGGCGCAAGCTTCACCTACGACCGGAATGAACAATATGTACCGCGCAAGGAAACACCTGACGGATTGGCCGGCGGCAAGGTTGTCAAGGTCGATCGTGTCACTTGGGACAATATCGCCGATCAGCAGACTGCTGTCGCAGCCTTGCAAGCGGGTGAGATTGATTTCGTTCAGTCACCGCCCGTCGAACTTCTCGCAGTGATCGAGAGTGATGCCAACCTCGCACTCGAAGCTATTCTGAATCCGATGGGCGTAGACTACATCATGCGCATGAACTGTCTGCAGAAGCCATTCGACAACGTGAAAGCGCGTCAGGCGATGCTTTACCTTGTCGATCAGGAGGCGATGATGCAAATCGCTGTCGGCAACGCAAAATACACCCACTCCGTGACTTCGCTGTTTGGATTTCGGACGCTCGTTACGAACGACGAAAATACGGGATGGTTCAAGAAGGGCGGCGACCCGGAAAAAGCAAAGCAACTCTTCAAGGAGGCCGGATATGCCGGCGAGAAGGTCGTCATTCTTCAAGCCACCAATGTACCAGAGTACAGCAACGCGTCGCAGCTTCTGGCGGCGACGCTCCGGAAGATCGGGGTCAATGCCGAGCTCGCGCCGAGCGACTGGGGCGGGATCGCCACGCGTCGCGCGAACAAGGGCCCCGTTGAGAACGGCGGCTGGAGCATGTTCATGACAAGCAATAACGATTACGATTTCGGCAATCCGCTCGGCACACCATTCCTCCTCGCGAATGGCGACAAGGGCTGGTACGGTTGGCCAAAGAACGATGAATATGAGACTCTCCGGGCCAAGTGGGCAGATGTCGCAACGCTCGAAGAGCGCAAGGCCCTGGCCCGTAAGATGCAAGGAATCTGGTGGGACTTCGTCGGCGACATTAGGCTGGGTCAGTCCACTACGCTCAACGCGCGCCGCAAGACGCTGACCGGCCTCATCTGCATGCCGCAGATTCTCCCGATGTGGAACATGCGGAAGATCTGACGTTGATTAGCTATATCCTTCGCAGGATGGTCGGGGCATTCATCTTCCTGCTTGTTAGATTGGCGCCGGGCGATCCAGCCGCCATCATCGCTGGCCCAACTGCCACAGAAGCAACGATTGCTGGAATTCGAAGACCTGGGGCGGGTAGAAAGGCGACGTGTCCCAGGCTTGACCAGGGACCCAACCCGCCAGCTCTACTAGGCCCCTGATCAAGCCCGGGGCCACGGCAGGGACTAAATCACCCCAACATGCCGCGGCCTACGGCCCGCGTGCCGTCCATTGGCGTTGCGCGACGGGTTCTGCCGGGCACCTTCGTGGCCATGGGCCGGCCGGTTGTCGCCGGCGGCGTTGCCCAATGGCTCGACGTCTTCTTTCCGTGCCAATGGCCAATGGCGGGAGCGACCGTCTGTTCGGCGGTGCTCGCCACCATAGTTGCCCTGCCTGCGGATTCCAGGAATTAGCCGGACAGGCTTTCCGGTAATCTCCGGACGTGTCCGGCTTCAGCTCGTCCGGCATCACCTGAATACGCACCAGAAAAGACTCGATCTTATCATCGGGTATCGAATATTCGACTTTAGCAACGATGGGACTAGAGGGGGTAACGGGCCTCTGGCGCCGCCGCCAGACTTTCGGTTGAGGCGGTCGTCCCTCACAATGATGGTGTGACGTGGTTGATGGGGAGGGCAAGACCGTGCGGGAAGCGAAGGTGGCGAGCGAGCCGGAGGCGCTGATCGACTGGTTTGCGGCGCCAGAGGCCCGTTACCCCATCTAGTGGATTGATCGAGACAAAAGAGTCCGATGTTGGATTCCCATCGGTTTTCGCATGTGCGACGATCGGGCATGCGCACCGGTATTACATTTGACGTCACTGCCGCCGACAGGATCCGGCTCGAAGCCATCGTGGCAAAGCACGGTTCGCCGCAGAAGCATGCGTGGCGGGCGAAGATCATTCTGATGAGCGATGACGGCTTGGGAACTGTGGCCATTATGGAGGCTACCGGCAAATCGAAGACCTGCGTGTGGCGATGGCAGGAGCGTTTTATGGCCGAAGGCGTGGATGGGCTTTTGCGCGACAAGAGCCGCCCGCCAGGCATTGCGCCACTCGATCCCGAACTGGTCGATCAGGTGATCACGCTGACGCTGGAAACGCCCAAGCAAGAGGCCACACACTGGACCGTTCGCGCGATGGCAAAGGCGGTGGGGATCGCGGCCTCTTCGGTCGTCAAGATATGGCACGAGCATGGTCTTGCACCGCACCGCTGGCGCAGCTTCAAACTGTCGAATGACAAGGCCTTTGCCGAGAAACTGCACGATGTCGTTGGGCTCTACGTCTCGCCGCCGGCCCATGCCATTGTTCTTTCCGTCGATGAAAAGAGCCAGATCCAGGCGCTGGACCGCACCCAGCCGGGACTTCCTTTAAAGAAGGGGCGGGGTGGCACGATGACCCATGATTACAAGCGCCACGGGACCACCACCCTGTTTGCTGCCCTCAATGTTCTCGACGGCTCGGTGATCGGCCGCAACATGCAGCGACACCGGCATCAGGAGTTCATCCGTTTCCTCAACGTGATTGAGGCGCAACTGCCGAAGGATAAGGCCGTCCACGTCATTCTCGACAACTACGCGACCCATAAGCAGCCGAAGGTCCGCGCCTGGCTGGCAAGACATCCGCGATGGACCTTCCACTTCGTTCCAACATCATGTTCATGGCTCAACGCTGTCGAGGGCTTCTTCGCCAAACTGACACGACGGAGACTGAAACACGGCGTCTTCCACTCCGTCGTCGACCTGCAGGCGGCAATCAACCGCTTCATGACTGAGCACATCACGAACCGCGGCCATTCGTCTGGAAAGCAGACCCCGATGAGATCATTGCAGCAGTCAAACGCGGGCACCAAGCGTTGGAATCAATCCACTAGTGGATGCCGATTCCGAAATACCGCGTATAGGCGACATCGAGGATGCGATTGACCAAGCTCGAGAAGCTGTGTCCGGCGTTCGTCGCGGCCAGGACATAAGGGCTGCGCATACCGAGCCCCGGCATGGAATTGATCTCCAGGACAAAGGGCTGGCCGGAGCGGTCGATCCGGAGATCGATACGGGCGTAATCCCGGCAGTGGCAGGCACGGAATGTCGCAACCGAAATATCCCGAAGCCCCGCCGCAAGCTTACTCCCGATGTGCGCCGGGCAAATACTCTTCACCGCCGCAAGCGCATCCCCAGTCAGAAGACGCGTTTCGTGGTCGCCGAAGGCATGCTCCACCACAGGCAACACCTCGAGTTCCCTGTTTCCCAGCAGCGCGATGGTGATTTCTCGCCCCTCGATATATTCTTCCACCAGCGCATCTTGCGCATACTGCGTGACGACCACCTCTACGGCCTGCCTCAACTGAGCAGGCTCATGTACAAGCTGCACTCCGCAACTGTCGGATTCGTGACGCGGCTTTACCACCATCGGGAATCGCAGGTCGCCGGTACTCTCGGTGCCGCGCCGCATTATGCGAAAGTCCGGCGTCGGCACGCCGAGATCGCAGATGAGCCTCTTGGCGATAACCTTGTCGAGCGCCAATGCATGCCCGAGCGGGCCAGATCCGATGTACGGAACACCCGCCATCTCGAGCATGGCCGGAACGTGGGTGAGACGGCACTCTCCCTGAATTCCGTATGCCAAGTTGAAAACGATTCCCGAGGGGCGCGCTTCGGGCTCGGGTGGCATGAACCGCTCGAGCGTAGCGAGCAGACTTTTATCTCCTTCGCACAGCAGCGTCTCGTGGCCGCCCTCTTGCAGTGCCGCCACTACGCTTTTGACCCTCTCGCGGCTGTATTCCCCCGGACAAGGCCGACCAAATCGGTTGATCACGCCCGTATGATCATCGTTCCACACGACAGCTATTCGCATGAGCTACTCCCTCATTCTTTCGGATAGATTAATTGGAGACAACAGTTCGTCTGGGTTCCGCAAGCTCGTCAAAGTACAACGACGGGAGCCGCCAACCATGGTGAACGCGAGCCAGACCGTTTCGCGAACCCCATCTCGATCGAGTACATTTGCGAAGCTCTCGCAGGTCGAGTACAAGGCGTTAACCGGAAAGAATGCGATCTCGCGAAGCTAACGGCGCCAAAAATATCGCAACCGCAATGCTCAACCGGATGGTACCCGTGCATAACTGTGGTCCTCCTTGCCAGCGGAAGGAAGACGACAGTGGTACCAACAGCAGGATTGCAGGGCTGATGGGGATTCCGACGATTTCAACGCCACCACCGTCAAGAAGCCAAGGCCCCATATTGATTTGATCGGCCTTACGGCCGCCCTGCAAACGTGGCAGGATATGAAGCCGCCGCTGGGATAGCGTCACCCGCGATGGATGCGGCAAAGCTTCAATTGGCGGGGCCGCACTCAACAGTGCAGCGTCTGTCGTATTGGTTTGGAGTTCAAGCAAGCTCATATAGACCTCCTCGGTCGGAGACTGAAAGACCGCTAGGGTCTCTTAACGGATCCCATGCAATCGGCGTGCCGCCGAAGAGGTCGTGAGAGCAAGAGGCACAAAACCATGTATTTCGCGCCGCGACGGCGGAATACTTGCGCCTCAGTGTGTCGGGTTCCGCACAGGGATGTCTTCAACCGGATACGGCTGAACACGGCAACACGGACGTCGAATGACGGACTCGACGATCATGAGGTACGCGGAGGGGCGGATCTTCAAGGTCATCGACTGCGGAGTTGAACTGCCCCTACTTTCGACCGAACATTGAGCATAACCAGAACGGCTCAAGCACATGCTTCACGATAGGCATAAGTTTAATGAGTATCGACAGGTCGAACTGATGGTTGGCGATGTCCGGCGTCGGCGCTGGACATCCGAACGCAAACTGCAGATCTTCGAAGAGACTGAAATATCTTAGGCTATTATGTATTATATGTTTCTAATCAGTTCGCGATCTCGATAAACCTGTTTCAGCCATCATTCACGCCGATGCCACTGTCACTTGGCAGTTAATGAGTGCTGCACTGATTGTTTCCTGTGGTTGGCCGAACCTCATTGAGGAGACGGGCGATCGAACGATCGAGATCGTCGGCGTTTTGAAGGGGCAGCCATGCGAGGATTTCGGCGATGGCGCTTTGTGACCGACGCGACTTTTTGCAAGTCCGCCCGCTGCGGCTCGATTGATGCCGATAGTGCGGGTGAAAAGTTGCAAGCGGTCTTTCGCCTCGGCGAAGAAAAGCACGACGTCGGCCGGGATCGTGACTTTGCGCTGGCGACTGTCTTGGACGCCGCATTCAAAGCATGCTTGGGAACAATCGCCGTGACGGACGTCCTTTGCCGTGAGGACCAATAATTTCTCATTTATCGGAATATATTGCACAAATAGATAAGAATGAATTAGACAAATCTGTGCCTGCGTGCCAACTTCCTTTACTTCAATAGCGAACGCCATCAGCGCCTTGGTGTACCGCTTGGCGTTGGGGAGGATCGATGTCGAACCATGAGAGCATTCAACTGATGAAGAACGCTTCGGCGAGCGCATTGAGATGCGAAACGTAGCCGGCAAGTGCCGTATCGTCGCTGGCCAGGGGCAGCCGATACGAGCGCATCGAAACCTTGGATTGTCCTTCTAGACTTCGATTAATGGGCGTATTACGCCGGCCTCAAAAGAGGCTGTTGAGGCACTCACGTGTATTTTTAAGGAGCCTGCTCACGGGACGATCCGGTGAGTGGAAGCCTTGCTCAATGAGGTTGGCTGCACGACAAAAGTGATAGCCGTCCAGCCCGCGCGTGCCCACGGATTAACCGAAGATGGATAGCTGGTGGGTGTTCAGATCGTCGGCAAAGCTTTGGCCTGCGGTCTTAGCCATGGGCGAATAAGCAGCCGCAACTAGCCCACGGATGAAATAACTTCAACATTACACTAACAAAAAAAGGGGAATGAATTATGACAATTTCTCGACGTAGCGCGCTAAAATTGGGGGTGGCGGCCGGAGCGGCGCTATCGATCCCATCCATCGTGCGGGCTCAGACCGGGTCGGTCGATCCGCAAGTCGTGCGCATGGCGATGCACGATCCCCTCACCGCCTTTGATCCGATCTTTGCCGGTACTGACGTAACTGTCGATCACGCTATGGCAATTTACGATACTCTGTTTGCCCTCGACTCAAAGTTAACTCCACAGCCTCAAATGGTGGGTAAGTGGAGTGTTTCCGAGGATAAGAAGACCTACACATTCGAGCTCCGGGACGGCCTCCTCTGGCACGACGGCAGTCCCGTCAGGGCGCAGGATTGTGTGACTTCGATCCGCAGATGGGCTCAAGTCGATCCTGGCGGGCAATTAATCATGGGGCGAGCCGAGGGCATCTCAAAGAAGGACGATAAGACGTTCACGATCGTGCTTAAGGAGCCGCTGGCAATTTTGATCGACATCCTCGCTTCATTGAACGGTTATTACCCGGCTATTATGCGTGAGAAGGATGCAGATCGTCCGGCGACTGAACAGGTTACCGCGAATATCGGGTCGGGGCCGTTCAAGTTCAATCAGGAACTTGCTAGGCCGGGCGCGAGCTTTACCTACGATCGCAACGAGGCTTATCTCCCACGCAAGGAAGCGTCCGACGGATATGCCGGCGCCAAGGTTGCGAATGTCGATCGTGTCGTGTGGAACCAAATTTCCGATTCGCAGACTGCCTTGGCAGCCCTGCAGGCCGGTGAAATTGATTTCATTGAATATCCGCCCGCGGATCTATATTCGGCGATCGAGAGTGATGCTAATCTTGAGCTTCAGATTTTGAATAAATCTGGCCAAGATTACTGTCTCAGAATGAATCACCTGCAAAAGCCATTCGACAACGTCAAGGCGCGCCAGGCGGTTCTACATCTGATTGACCAGGAAGCGTTCATGCGTGTTATCGCTCCAGATCAAAAATACGCCAGCACCGTGAAGTCGATATTTGGAAATTCAACATTGTATTCCAATGACGAGAATACAGGGTGGTTTAAGCAAGGCGGCAATCCGGAGAAGGCGAAGCAACTGTTTCAAGAAGCAGGGTATGCTGGCGAGAAGGTCATAATTCTTCAGGATGCGACCACGCCGTCATATAGGGACGCCTCGCAGCTTCTTGCGACGCAGTTGCGCAACATTGGGGTCAATGCGGAGCTTGCACCGAGCGATTGGGGCGGGATTGTCGCGCGCCGGGTGAACAAAGGGCCTGTTGAGAGCGGTGGTTGGAGCATGTTCATGACAAGCGACCCCGATACCGCCATGGGTGATCCGACCTCCGAAGTCTTCATGAATGCGAGTGGCGATAAAGCCTGGTACGGCTGGCCAAAAAATGACGAGTATGAGGCCCTCCGCGCCAAATGGGTGCAGGTCGAAACGCTTGACGAGCGCAAAGAGTTGGCCCGTCAAATGCAGAAAATTTGGTGGGACTTCGGGGGCGACGTCCGGCTCTGCCAAGAAATTAGGCCAACCGCACGACGCAAGGCGCTCACCGGCCTTATTGGAATGCCTATCAACGTTGTTGCAATGTGGAACATGCGGAAGGTCTGACGTTGGTTAACTACATTTTTCGCAGGATTGTCGCGGCCATCGCCGTCATGGCGATGGTCGGGGCATTCATCTTCCTCCTCGTTAGATTGGCGCCGGGCGATCCCGCCGCCATCATCGCTGGCCCAAATGCCACACAAGCGATTGTCGCCGGAATTCGCGAGCAGATGGGATTGAACGATCCCATAGCAGTTCAGTTCGTTCATTGGCTGCTGGACATACTTAGCGGGAATCTCGGCACCTCTGTTTTTTCGGGACGGGCTGTTAGTGAACTCATCTCGCAACGGCTGCAGCCGACGATTTCGCTATCGCTACTGACAATGATGTTTTCGGTGACGACGGGGGTTTCCGTTGGCGTCGTAGCGGCATGGCGAACTGGCGGTCTCGTCGACCGCCTCCTTGCCGTCTTTTCGTCACTTGGTTATTCTGTCCCGGTCTTTGTAGTCGGCTATTTTCTGATCTATTTCTTCGCCATGAGGACCCATTGGCTGCCGGTCCAGGGATATGTGCCGATAGACGGGGGCCTGGGACCATGGTTCGTTCACTTGGTCCTGCCCACCGTGACGTTAAGTCTTACCTATATTGCATTCATCGCCCGGATTACGCGGGCGAGCATGCTCGAGGTCCTGTCGGAAGACTATATGCGAACGGCCGCGGCCAAGGGCGCTTCGTCCTATGCCATGCTTTTTCACCATGCGTTGAAAAATGCCGGCGTTCCGATTCTGACCGTGATCGGCTTAAGTTTCGCAGGTCTGATCGGTGGGGTTGTTCTCACGGAAACGGTATTCAACATACCTGGCGTTGGTCGTTTGGTTGTCGATGCGATAAACGGCCGCGATTATCCCATCATCCAAGGCGTGCTCATCCTGGTTTCGGGGCTATACGTCGTAATCAATCTGGCGGTCGATCTTTCCTACACCCTGGTCGATCCCCGCATCCGGTACTGATCATGACGCTCCTCTCCGCACCAGTTGAATACGTTCCGACGGGTCGCCTGCGACTCTCTGACCTTCCCCGTCTGGCAAGGCGGCATCCTTTGGTCTTTGTAGGCGGCGGCCTATTGGCGGTGTTGATCATTCTGGCGATCGCTGCCCCGCTTCTCGCCGGCGATCCGGTGAACATGGATCCGTTCAAGCGCCTCCAGCCGCCGTCGGCTGACCTGTGGTTCGGAAGCGATAATCTTGGCCGCGACGTGTTTGCACGAACGGTGTTCGGCGCACGGATCTCACTAACAGTCGGATTGACGGCGGCAGCGGGCGCAGCTCTAGGCGGGCTTCTTATCGGCGTCATTGCCGGCTATGTCCGCAGCTTTGATAACATCGTAATGCGGGTCATGGATGGCCTGATGTCGATCCCGACAATTCTGCTGGCCATCGCCCTTATTTCTCTGACGGGTCCCGGGATTGGCATTCTCATCGTCGCCATCACGATCCCCCAGCTGCCAGGCGTCACCCGGCTAGTCCGTTCGGCGGTTCTGAGTGTCCGGGAACGTCCTTATGTGGAGGCCGCCCTCTGCGGCGGTGCGCGCCTTCCGAAAGTGCTATGGCGGCATATTCTGCCGAGCACCATTCCACCGCTTATGGTGCAGGGCGCCATAGTCTGCGCAGATGCGATTCTGACAGAGGCGGGGCTGAGCTTCCTGGGCGTGGGCGTGCCGCCTGAGATCCCGAGCTGGGGGAACATGATTGCAAGCTCCCGACTCTATCTCGCTATCGCCCCAATGACGATTTTCGCCCCCGGCATCTTCCTTGCCGTCACCGTCCTTGCCGTGAACCTGCTCGGGGACGGGCTGCGGGACCTCTTCGACCCCCGCTCAAAGCGGAGGCGCTAACATGCAGATGCATCAAACTGCAGGGAACGACGTGCTTCTAGATGTCCGAAATCTGGAGACGCATTTTTACGGCGAGGAAAGCGTCACCCGCGCCCTGGGTGGCATCAGCCTTCAGGTCAAGAAAGGCGAGACGCTCGGCGTCGTCGGCGAATCTGGATGCGGGAAGAGCGTCACCGCTCTCTCCATTCTTCGTCTGCTGCCGAAGCTGTCCGCCAGGACGGTCGGCGGCGAGGTCCGCTTCCACGGACGCGACCTCCTTCAGCTGTCCGATCGCGAGATGCGACATATCCGCGGCGACCAGATCGCCATGATCTTCCAGGAGCCGATGACGAGCCTGAACCCAGTCTATACTGTCGGCCACCAGATAGCCGAAGCGGTGCAAATCCACACCAAGGCCTCTAGGTCCGTTGCCATGTCGAAGGCCGAGGAGATGCTTCGTCTCGTCCGCATCGCTGACCCCGAGCGTCGCGTCAACAACTATCCCCACGAAATGTCGGGCGGTATGCGTCAGCGCGCCATGATCGCCATGGCTCTTGCCTGCTCGCCGGAATTATTGATCGCGGACGAGCCGACGACCGCGCTAGACGTCACCATCCAGGCACAAATCTTGCGGCTCATCGTCGATCTGAAAGAGCGCACGGGAACGGCTGTCATGTTTATCACGCATGATCTGGGTGTTGTGGCCGAGACATGCCAACGCGTGATTGTTATGTACGCTGGCCGGATCGTTGAGCAGGCGACCGTAATCGATCTGTTCGCGCGTCCGGCGCATCCCTACACCCAGGGCCTGATGCGATCGGTGCCGGATCCGCGGCGCGGCCGTCAGCGCCGCCTTCCAGAAATTCCCGGGATCGTGCCAAACCTGCGCGAGCCCATTGTCGGGTGCAGCTTTGCGCCTCGCTGCCCGTTCGCTATCGACATTTGCCGCGAGAAGACCCCCATCCTGCGTGATGTCGGGTCGAGCCACGCCGCGGCTTGCTGGCGCGCCGAAGAGGTGATGGGCGCATGAGTGGTCCTTTGCTGAAAGTCGAGAATCTGACCAAGCATTATCCGCTCGGTGCGGGAATCTTCAAGAAAACCATTCCGGTGATCCGGGCAGTGGAGGATGTATCCTTTTCCGTTGAGGCGGGCGAGACACTCTGTATCGTCGGCGAATCTGGCTGCGGCAAGTCTACCGTCGCTCGGCTCTTAATGCGGCTCGTGGAACCGACGGGCGGGCGCGTGCTGATCGACGGGACCGATATTGCAGGCCTCAAGAAGGACGCGCTTCACGCCTGGCGCCGTCGCATGCAGATGGTCTTTCAGGATCCTTACTCGTCGCTGAACCCGCGCCTTACCGCCGGGCAGATCATCACCGAACCCGTCGAGAATTTTGAGCGCCTCAGCCGGAAGCAGCGTCAGGCACTCGCCGCGGACCTTCTGCGAAAGGTCGGAATGTCGCCTGAGATGATGCACAGGCTGCCATCCGAGTTGTCGGGCGGTCAGCGCCAGCGGCTCGGCATTGCACGCGCCCTGTCGCTCAACCCCTCTCTCATCATCGCCGACGAAGCGGTGTCAGCCCTTGACGTCTCCGTGCAGGCGCAGATCTTGAATCTGCTTCTGGATCTCCAGCAGCAGATGGGCATCGCCTGCGTCTTCATCTCGCATGACCTCGGCGTCGTGGAGCATATCGCGCATCGCGTTGCCGTCATGTACCTGGGGCGGATCGTGGAGCTCGCCCCGAGCGAGGCGCTCTTCGCGAAACCGGTCCATCCCTACACCGAGGCGCTGATTGCGGCAGCTCCGGTGCCGGATCCGACGCGCGTTCGGTTGGAGGCGCCCGTCGAGGGCGAGGTGCCGAGCCCCATCAACCCGCCGAATGGGTGCGCGTTCCACCCGCGCTGCCCACTAGCCGTCGAGCGTTGCCGCATCGACGTGCCGCCTTTGGTGCCAATGGCAGAAGGGCGCGTTGTGGCCTGCCATGTGCGCGCTCCAGCGACGCACGCTCTGAGCCCGCCAGCTGCGGCGGCGAATTCCTCGCTTGCTCATGTGGCTCAGCCATAGCTGCTTTCCCGAGGCATCGGGAAGCGCAAATACATGACAGTTAAATCCTCAATCAGGAAAAGTAGGAGAGCACATGGCGAAAGATACGCACGATAATGGACGCCACCCGATCCAGCACGAGGGTGGCTTTGATACGGTCGGCTCGATTGCAACCAACATTGAAGACGGCTTCACGATGGCGGCCGTTGGCGATCTTCTCTTGGCGCGACCCGTGACTAAGGGCCGACATCCTGGGTTTAGCGAACTCATCAAGATCCTGCACGGTGCTGATGTCGCTTTCGGCAACATGGAAACCAATATCTTAGATCGCTCGTTCACAGGAAGCCCGCAGGCTGAGTACGGTGGTGCATATTGCATCAGCGTCCCGGAATTGGGCCCTGATTTAAAAGCAATGGGCTTCAACATGGTGAGTCGCGCCAACAACCACACACTCGACTGGGGCCTTGAAGGTATGCGCGAGACGAGCCGAGTGCTCGATGAGAACGGGATCATCCATGCAGGTGCGGGCGAGAACCTTGCACAGGCCGGCGCCCCTCGCTTCATGGAGACCGCTCGCGGGCGCGTTGCACTAGTGTCCTTTGCCACATCGTTCAGTCCGATGGCTCGTGCGTGCGATCCCGCTGGCGAGGCGCCAGGCAGACCTGGACTCAATGCTCTTCGTCTGGCGAAAAGCATCGTGGTTCCGCCGGAAATGCTCGAAAGCCTGAGACGGGTACGCGAGATCTTACCACACTATGATCGGGCTGGAAAAGATCCAAGCCGGGTTGCAATTGAGGAGACGATATTCAAAGCGGGCGAGAAAGCAGGCTATAACTTTGAAGCTGACGCGCGCGATGTCGCCGAGATTCTACGAAACGTTCGTCAGGGCAAGCAGTTCTCCGACTTCTGCATTGCTACAAACCATGGACACCAACAGGAATGGAGCGACGAACCGCCTGATTACGAACAAACGCTTGCTCGCAGGCTTATTGATGCTGGAGCAGACACATACGTTGGGCACGGGCGGCATGCTCTGCGAGGCATCGAGATCTACAAAGGGCGGCCAATATTTTATAGCTTGGCGAACTTCTTCTGTGAGGATCTCCGGACGCCGGTCGGCGCTGACATGTTCGCCGTTTACGGTAAGGATCCAAAACTTGACACGGATGCTGAGGTGACGATCGACGAGGTGGCGAAAGGATACCCGAAAGCAGAGGGGCTTGTGGGAGCGCTCACTGACTTGATCTACTATGAAAGTGTTATTTCCGTCAGCCGTTATGAGGATAACCAGCTTGCTGAATTGCGGCTCTATCCAATCGAGCTTGGCCACTCGAAGAGGTTAGCCAACCGAGGCGTTCCGCGTCTCGCTCTCGAATCGCAAGCAAAATCCATTCTGGAGCGGCTACAGAAGCTATCGAAGCCGTTTGGGACCCAAATCCAGATTGAAAACGGCGTTGGATTCATTCGACTGCAGCCAATGTCGGCTTAACGCGGCATGTAACAGCTCGCCGAACTCTGCGCCGGACGGCGCTATGTTTGATCCTAGGCTTTGATTACGTCCCCGTTCATCGTCGCGCTGCACGAGATCGATGCGACCGTGGAGCGACTTGGTGAGGCGTTCGATGCCGCTCCTGCGATCTGGCGTTGATACGACGTGAGCATGCTGATTTACGCCACCTCCCAAGGCGTGCCGGCCCGGCAGGAGCTTAGGCTCCTGCCGGGCGTTTACTTACGCGTGCGCCTTGGGCGCACCAAAGTAGGAGTCGGCTTTGTGCTTTATTAGCGGACGCAGTTTCTGATCGAGCGGAGATGCCCTTTCAACAACAACGGCCAAATATTTCCAAACTTTGAGGGTCATCTCGCCCATAAACTATTCGTTCACTCCGACGTCTTGAACCGGTGCCTTTTTGCCGTTGGAAGGCGAGCCGGGGCTTTATTGTTTGAGCGCTGAAGTGGCGTTCTGCGGCTAACGGCGGTCGGAGCGGAGAGCGTGCCCACGTCCCGGCTCCTAGTCGAGAACATCGATCATGTAGGGACAACGCCCGCCAGATGGGCACCTGTCATGGCAGTCTGCTGGCGTCGCTCTCCGTTACAAATTGCAACGCGCGTTGACCAAATATGCTTGGCCAGTTCCCGAAGGGTGGCGATCCTGAGGGAACAAGGGACAACGCTTCCAAGTTTTCCGCGCTGATGTACGCGAGCATCGATATCGCGATCGTCACCGGCCGCCCGACTCCTGGCGAGGAAGATAGACTGGGAACAAGCCGCGCATACCGAGCCTTCGCACGCTCAAAGGGCGGCATGGCAGTTGGACAGTTCGAAATACCTCGCCTTTGGAACCGGATTTTGATTCACTCGACGCGTTGATTTGCACGGAGGCAGTGGATGCGGGGACAGGCTGGTTTCTGGGACATTGACGAGCGATATGTCCGGCTGAGCGAGGCCGGCGATCCGCTGGAGAAGCTGAATGCGGTGGTGCCGTGGGAGGTTTTCCGCAAGCCGCTGGGCAAGGCGCTGAAGCGCTCCGATGGCGCGAAGGGTGGCCGGCCGCCTTACGATCCGGTGATGATGTTCAAGATCATGGTTCTGCAGGCGCTCTACGGCCTGTCTGACGACCAGGCCGAGTTTCAGATCCAGGACCGGCTATCCTTCATGCGCTTCCTGGGGCTGGGTCTCGGAGACAGGGTGCCGGACGCCAAGACGATCTGGCTGTTCCGGGAGCATCTCACACAGGCCGGCGCGGTGGACAACCTGTTCGCCCGTTTCGACAAGCACCTCGGCAAGGCCGGCTACCTGGCGATGGGCGGGCAGATCGTCGATGCCACCATCGTGGCGGCGCCCAAGCAGCGCAATACCGACGCCGAGAAGACTGACATCAAGGCGAGCACGGTTCCGGACGAGTGGAAGAAGAAGCCCACGAAGCTGCGCCAGAAGGACCGCGATGCACGCTGGACGGTGAAGTTCTCGAAAGCCAAGGTCGCCGAAGAGGGAAAGGCGCAGCAACGCGACATCGCCATTCCCGCCTTCGGCTATAAGAACCATGCCTCGATTGATCGCCGGCACGGCTTCATCCGGGGATGGAACGTGACGAGCGCGTCAGCCTATGACGGCGCGCAGCTTCGCAATGTGCTCAACCGCGGCAACACCGGCTCGACGGTGTGGGCCGACACGGCCTATCGCTCGAAAAAGAACGAGGAGTGGCTGGAGAAGAACGGCTACGTCTCTGACATCCACCAGAAGAAACCGAAGGGTCGGCAGATGAGCGAGGCGACGTCGCGGGCCAATGGGCGGAGATCGAAAACCCGCGCATTCGTCGAACACGTCTTCGCGCAGCAGAAATCCAGGATGGGCCTGTTCGTGCGCACCATCGGCATCGCCCGCGCCAGGACGAAGATCGGCATGGCCAACCTTGCCTACAATCTCACCCGCTTCGTGTGGCACGAGGGGCGAACTGCGTCCGCATAACGGGCGAATGCGGCGAAAACCGCCGACGCAACGCCGAAATCAATCAGCCATCTACCCAGGCAAGGGGCGAAAACCTTGTCATAGTGTCAGATTCGGCCAACCGCACCCGTTTGTCCGCCTTGCCGTTCAAAAACCGCGGTAAATCGATCTGTCCAGCTGGATACTCAGCGGCACTGGGCCGCCTCCTTGAAGAAGTCCATAGGGTCTGCATTTTTGCAAGCGCTTCCTCCGTCAGCATCGGCTTTAACATGAATTTATTTTGTTTCAAACTACGCCATTTTGCGCGGCCTTTATTGCAGCGGCCAACGATTTTTGGTTCAAACGTTCCTCTCCTAGGTGTTATCAATCGATAGTTGTTACACTTGGTGGTCTATAGTTGTTGCGACTCGTGTCGGAACTGATCAAAAGGACGATAATACGGTTGTCTAGCACAAGAGCATCCGTTGTCCTGAACCTATGGCCTAGCCATTCTTCGAAGAGCTTCCATGACCTATCGCATCCTCACTGGCGAGATCGAACATGAGGCCAACACCTTCAGCATGGTGCCGACGACGCTCGAGAATTTCCGGTCCGGCGCCTTGCTGCTGGGCGAGGAGATTCCACCAGCGCGCCGGGGCACTCGCACGGCCCTGGGCGCGACATTTGAGGCCGCAGAGAAATTCGGCTGGACGCTCTCTCATCCGCTCGTCGCTAGCGCCAATCCTGGGGGCACGGTAACTAAGGAAACATTCGACCAGCTCTGCGCCTGGTTCCTTGGAGGCGGCCAGGGCTGTGATGGCGCACTCATCAACCTCCATGGTGCAATGGTTGCCGAGGGATGCGAGGACCCGGAAGGCGAGGTTCTCGCCCGGTTACGGGCCATGCTCGGGCCCGACGCGCCGATCGTCGCCACGCTCGACCTGCACGCCAACGTCACGGCAAAGATGGCGACAAACGCCTCCGCGCTGATCGCCGTTCGCACGTATCCTCATATAGACTACTATGAACGCACCTGGCAGGGGGCAGAACTACTCGATCGCGCGCTACGCGGCGAGATTCGTCCCCGCACCGTTATGGCGAAGCGTCCAATGCTTCGCGGTCTCGATTACGGGCGGACTCAAGTGGGCCCGATGCGTGAACTGATTGACCGCGGCGAGTTGCTGGAGGGCTCCGGAACGGTGCTCGTGGTCAGCGTCTGCGCAGGTTTCGCCCGGAGCGACATTTACGATGTCGGGCCGAGCGTTACCGTTACTGCCGACGGCGACACCACCGACGCGCAGCGTATCGCCGAGGAATTCATGGACTACGCGTGGGAGACACGTGAGTTTATCTCTTCCCCCTGGACAACCGCCAGCGTCGCCCAGGCCGCGGAACGCGCCAAGTCCGGAGAGTTGCATGCCAGACAACCCGTGGTGCTCGCTGATGACAGCGATAATCCGGGCGGCGGTGCTTATGGCGACGCGACAAACCTGCTGCGCGCCATGATTGCGGCCGGCCTTCAGAATGCTGCCTTCTATGCGATCTTCGACCCGGAGGCCGTGCAGGCGGGCATCGCCATCGGCATCGGCAATAAAGGGCGAATCCTGCTCGGCGGCAAGCACGCCCCCGAGATGGGCGGGGCGCCGCTCGAGGTCGAGGCGCAGATAGTCTCCATCACCGATGGCCATTTCCGCTGCCACGGTCCTATGGGCGGAGGCGCATGGCGCAGTTACGGGCCGAGTCTGATGCTGCGCGCGGGCGGCATCGAAGTTGCGGTGATCTCAGGGAACGATCAAGCGACCGACCTCGCCCAGCTCACTTCTTTAGGTATCGACCCGCTTCACTGCATGACAATAGCACTGAAGTCGTCTCATCATTTCCGTGCGGCGTTCGAACCTATCGCTCGCGAGGTGATTATGGTCGATGGGGGCGGGATGTTGGGATCGGCGCTCCTGTCAAGTTATCGCAATGTTCGCCGTCCGATCTGGCCACTTGACGACATCAAACTCTAGGATGCGTGCCAATTAGCTGGCCGGGCCAGAAGAAATGCTGTCAGAAACCTGCTCTACGTGCGCCGTTTACAACGAGCGAGAGAAAATATCGATTGGCATGGTCCAATTCACTGGGCGGCTCTATATTGACGGTCGCTTTCGATCCAAACGAATTTCGCTGGATGCGCGACGTGCCGCCACCGACGGTGTGTGCCGGCAGCGTGGTCTGATCGCGTTGTCTGTGGCGCTGTTCATGTGTCCACAAGAAGCTCTGTCTGCGCCAGTAGGGGGTGACTATTAGCTGGCCATTCCATCGGGCCAAGGAGTTTACATAGCCTCTTCGCCACCGCATGAGCGAGGATGCGAGGACATGAAGATGCGGAACCTCGCCATCAAACCCCCGGCGCTCCTACCTTCGGCGGGTCTCGCTGCTTCGAGTCGCCGGACTTGCTCGGGCGAGAGGATTTCCGGACCTAGTGGCAGCTGCCCCGCAGGACAGCCCAGCCTCCCGCTCCGCTCCCGCAGCCAAATCGGCATCCGGGGTCTTCTCCACGAGCGTGCGCAGGTTCATCAATGGCGTCGGACATCGGTGGTCCTTCCGAAATGGGTTGGCGTAACAACCGGGTCCAGAACCACCGAGAGCTGTCGCAACCGCTCCTGCTCGATCTCGTGGACCGAGATTACGGGGCAACTCGGCTTGGCTTCGTTCCGGTTGGGGCATACCTTCCGCCGTATGGAGAGCTCCAATTTCTCGGCAGCTTTGCGCAGATTGGGGTTGAAGGTGCGAATGCCGAAGCGAGCGAGGATTGCCTTGATGTGTTTACGATCCGTGTACGTTCGCGGACGAGATTGTCTCGTTCACGGTTCGGACGGCGGGCCCCCTCCTCATTGATGGTTGGGATGGCTGCCATGCTGCAGTGGCCCTTCTCGCCCCGCAGCCAGCCAAGAAAGGCGCGCATCAGCAGTTCGGTATCGGCGTCCAGCCTCATAGGCGACAACGATGCGCCGGACTTCACGCCCAGCTTGGATGGCTTCTTTGCGCCAGCGACGCAACAGGCTGAACACCGAATCCGGGTCGGCATCGAGCTTCTTGAGAGGGTTACGTTCAAAGCCAGGCACCGTCGCAGCAATGAGCCACTTTGTCTGGCTCATCTCAATCACTGCGACCAATGTGCTGTCCTGATCAAGGGCGGTAAGGGATGGGCTTGCATCTAAGGATGGTGACATGGGGCGCTCCTTAGACGTTATGACAGTGGTCTGAGCGGCGGCCCGCCCTTAGTCTTTGCAGCTGTAAGCAAACGGGGATTGCTCGGGAGTGTCGAGCCGAGCCCCAGGCAGGGAAAGGACGGGCCACGACAGAAGACAGCGTTTTCTACGTCCGTGTCGATGTGGCGAAAACCAAACACGCGATCGCAATTGCCGTGGCGGACGGAATGGACCAACCATCACCCGTTCTGACGCAAACATGCGGCGATTCTTGCGATCGACCACAGACACAGAAGAACCTTGAGCTCGGCAAGCCCCGCAAGCGACGCGAAAGGAGCTCGTTGAGAGAAGCGATCAGAGAACCTGATGGGACACGACCGCAACTCTGTATTCGAACGATTCAGCTGCCTGGGGCAGAACAGACACGACCGTCTGGTTGTCAGGTCTGCAACACACGCATGTTGAACCAATCTCCTGTTTGGCCTCAGGCAGTATAGTTGAAAAGCAAGATAGAGTGCCGCCTTCAGCTAGGTCAGCAAATTGGCACGAGCTTTGCGCGCTTTAATTGCGAGCGGCGGAAGCCGCTAACTGGCTTCATGGGTGAAATCGCGATCGATCGAGGAAACGAAAATGTCAAGTCCTCGTCAAAATGTTCTACGATGCTTGGACAGGGGATGATGGAACGGTGGCGTTCGAGGTTTGCGAGGGCTCGCCCTCGCGGTAACGCCCTAAACAATCTTGAACTAGCCTTTTGTTGTAGCTTACGGGGGCAGACTAGGCGCGTAGAACACCAACCGGAGAACCATCCCGCTTAGTCCACATGGTCTTCGTGTTCCACACCCAACGATAAGCTGACCCGCACTCATTCTGAAAGGTCCTTTACGATGCAATTGGCGCTCATATATGGCGGCCGCTCAGTGGAGCATGACGTATCGATCGCGATGTACAATCATATCGCCGACGTCTTCAACAATGCTTCCGACGCCAATATTTCTCCAGCACGCATATACTACATCTCCCGATCCGGGGACCTGCTCAGGCTCGCACTTGACTGGGATCGACTTCCCAAGCACGACGAGTTCGCAACTCGCGCTGAAACGCATCCGCTCGCTTCTCTCGCACACCTACTCAAGAGCGAAGGCCTGTTCGTCTTTTCACTTCTTGTGGGCCAGGACGGGGAGGATGGCCAAATCCAGGCTCTTGCCCAATTTCACGATATTCCGGGTAGCTTCGGCGACAAGACTGCGGCCATGCTCTCAGCAGATAAGTATCTACAGGGCGTAGTTGCTAATCGACTTTGCCCCGAGTTAACTCCTATTCCGACGGTCCACGTCTCCCAAGGCAATCTCGACGCCGGCATTACAGAAGCCCTTCGGCATCTTGCTGGGCCGTGTGTCCTCAAACCGAACACGCTCGGTGGATCCTTCCTCACCGAGTGGACAGACAAACTCTCAGAGGAGAGCCTCCGTACCTATTCCGAACGGATCGCTGCGTATGACGCTTCGTTTTTGGTCCAGCAGCGAATTGTTGGAACGGAGTACACGTGCGGCGTCTTAATAAACCACCATGAGATTATGCCGCTTCCGATTGCGCGGATCAACAATCCCTCCGGCTTCCTCGGGTATGATCAGAAGAAGCGAGAGGTTTCTGTTACCTTCCACGACGTAGAGGAGATGCTTCACACTCGTATCGGCTCGATTTGCACGAAGATTTCTCGGGAGTTCAGGCTTCACACATTCGGGCGCCTTGATTTTATCGTTGATGAGCGGCAATGTATCCACTTCTTCGAAGTCAACGTGGTCCCAGGGCTGACGGCAACAAGCATTTTTACCAAGATGCTCGCACAAGCCGGCTTTGACTTGTGCCGCCTCATTCGGCTAGCTGCCTCCAACGAGGTATATCAACGGCACCTAGAGAACATTCGCAAGATCGAAACCAGCCGTATATGCACTACTACAGTCTAGCATTACAGTTGCATATTTATCTACGGTCTGAATCTATGGGTCTCCATGATTCGGAGGTCATGGATGACAGGTGCATCAATCGAGACGACGCTTGAGCTTTGGGCATCATCGCTGCGTGACGTGAAGGCTCGCATGCGCGGACTGTTTACGCAGGAGCGAGTTTCAGCCTCTGCGAACCTCTTCCTGGACGGCCTGCTGGGTGACGAGCGGCGTAAGACAGGTTGGATGCGCGCTGAGGCGGCCGGTGACCCCGGCCCGTGGCGGCAACAAGCCGTTCTGGGTCGCGGGCGTTGGGACGCGGACGCACTTCGCGACATCGTGCGAGAGTATGTTGTAGGAAACCTCGCCACGGATGATGCGGTCCTGGTCATCGACGAGACGGGCTTCCTCAAGCAGGGCAAGACATCGTGCGGTGTTGCGCGTCAATATACAGGTTCGGCAGGCAAGATAACGAACTGCCAGATCGGTGTGTTCGCCGCCTATGTGTCCGCTCGCGGTCATGCCTTTATCGACCGGGCCTTGTACTTGCCCAAAAGCTGGACCGGAGATCGGGCAAGGCTTGCAGCAACCCATGTTCCTGAGGCTATAGCCTTCGCTACCAAGCCAGGCTTGGCTGTCGATATGATACGGCGTGCGCTAGCAGCCGATGTGCCGTTTTCATGGGTGGCCGCAGATGCGGTGTATGGCGTCGGGGACGTCGAAGGGACCCTGCGCCGAGCCTGCAAAGGCTACGTTCTTGGGGTCAAATCGGACAATCGGACCACCATTTCGCCTCCTGGTCAGGTAAGCCTCCGGTCGCCGGCACAGCTCAGGAGATCGCCCGTGATCTTGATCCAACTGCATGGCAGCGTCTTTCCGCCGGTGAGGGCACCAAAGGCGCGCGGCTTCATGACTGGGCCTACTGCGAACTCGCCGATCTCGATGCCGACGAATATAACGAGACGAAATCGGGGCTTTGGACCCGTGGCCTCCTAATCCGGCGCAATATCAGCGACGGTGATCTCGCATTCTTCACCACATGGTGCCCGGCCGGGACGGGCATCCAGACGCTCGTTTCCGTTGAAGGCCATCGCTGGGCGATCGAAGACAGCTTCGAGACCGCCAAGAACGAGCTCGGACTCGATCACAACGAAACCCGGTCATGGCATGGCTGGCATCGCCACGTCTCCCTCGTCATGCTGGCCTTCGCCATGATGGCGGTGATCCGATACCGCGCCAATGACGTGACGCCCCAAAAAAGACCGCGGATGCCGACCATCAGGATTTGATCCGCTGGTCTATCCAGGAAGTCCGGCGCATCGCCATCAGACTCGCCCAGCGTCGCATAAACCCCGCCTACGTCATCGCATGGTCATGCTGGAGGCGCGCCCATCAGGCGGCCGCTCGACGAGCTCATCTGAAATCTAAAACGCAACTGTAATGCTAGGCTCAGGACCTATTAATTTGGTCTGAGATGTGATTCGCGGGTCTCCAATGAAGGAGACGGTGATGGGTGATTTGTTTCTGCTGAGCGAGCGCCAGATGGCGCGGATTTCTCCGCATTTTCCACCATCGCATGGCGTTCCACGTGTCGGTGGTGCGTAGGCGCATGGGACTTTACGGCTTCGGCTCGAGGGATGCACGGCTCGATGCCCCTGGCTGCGAGTTGCTCGCGGAACCAGGCACTGTCGTAGCCGCGATCGGCGATCAGATGAGAGGCTGGGGGCAAGGCGTCGAGGACGAGGCGGGCATCCGAGACGGTGACGCTCGACATCAACGATACGCTGGATTTCGTGCACGGCCATTAGCAGCTGTAGCTCTTCAAAGCGACAGGTCTTAGCGTAAGGGCAGCGCAACGGAACGATCATCTGCGATCTGGAGCGCAACCGCGTCCTCGATGTGTTGCCGGATCGAAATGCCGACACGGCCTGGAACGCTATCCTGGTTCGAGATTATCGCTCGCGATCGTGCCGGCGTTTATGCTGAGGGCGCCCGTCGCGGTGCTCTCGATGCAACGCAGGTCGCCGACAGGGGGGCCATGGCGTCCGAGATCGCCGGAAACGCGACGCCGAAAGGCCTGGCGCATGGAAATGGCTGGGCTGATCATCCTCGATGGCGGTTGGATGAAGAACCGCTGTCTCCCTCCGCCGCGACGGAGGGAGATAGCGGCCATGTCGGCCCCATCGCGCTCGGTAACATTCCTCGGTGAGGCAATATGCGGATCCCGACGATTTACCGGACGGCACTCCTTCACTGTCCGGAATCATTGGAATACGCAGCAATATGAGGGATCAATTCCTCGTGTCGCTTGACACCGTCCTAATGGGCCCTTTTCGAGACTATCTCGAAATCCGCCGGGAGGAAGGCCAGCGCAACGGGTCGCGGCTGCGGACCGTCTACAGGTGGGCCGCCATCCGCAAGGAGCGGTCATCGACTGCTCCGCCAAACTCGCGATGGCGGCCGCCATCGCGTCGCCACAGCTTTGCTATCCCGCGCGAAACTTGCCCGCCGTTTTGCTGCCTCAGACAAAACTTACGACAAGGCCTGTCGGATTTGTTTCGCCTACGACATAGTGGTGTGTGGCCCAATTTCGTCCCGCACTCGGGCTTAAATATATGATATTAATATCAAAATCTTTTTTCGGCGCCTTCTGCGAAGTTGGCATGACTTTTGGAGCTTTCATTGCGCGTCGCCAAGCATAGCAAATCTAGGTGGATACGCATCGTTGTAGATTCAGGGATGCCGGCCTGCGACGACGGAACGACCAAGGATGACTGCAACCGAACAGATTCGAAGGCCGGCGGCAACCGAAGATTGCGCCCGATTTTCTTTGGCTCCGTCAATGCTTTTTCTGAATGCAATCCAGCCGATTTGTCGACCAAGACGGACGTTGTCGCACAATCCGAGCAGTTGTCAGACCTGATGAGTTAGCAGTGTTCTCGTCTGAAGGTTATCTGTTTTGGCGTAAAATATTGAAAAATAGGATTTTTCGAATGATCGACGTCATACCGACACACTACCCCCCGCCTTTCGAACTATTTGGGCAACAGAAACCACTTGGAGTGGTAGGCGGAATGGGAAGCTTGGCAACTGCTAATTTCTTGCAGGTTCTGGCTCGAAAAAGCCGAGCTGACAGAGATCAGGATCACATCCCATTTATCGCTCTCTCACTTCCAAATATCTTTGATCGTTCGCAAGCAATCTCAATCGGCAGCGCCGCGCCTTTGCGGCAAATTGTGGAACGCGCATATTGGTTAGAGAAAGCTGGATGTGGAGCAATTGCCATCCCCTGCAATACTGCACATTTCTGGGACTCGCAGATTAAGCAAGCCCTATCGATCGAGTTGATCAATCTCAAGGCAATCACCAGAAAAGCGATATATGAGGCGCGTCATAACGAAAACAATGATCTACGCATAATAACCTTAGGGACGAGTGCCACTATGCAACACTCCCTGTATCCTCCCACAACTGTCAACCGTTTCGGGGACGAGTTTTTGCACGGTTTTAAGGGATTGCAGGACGCAACCGTCAAAATTATTGGGGATGTCAAGTCCGGAAATATCACACGAGCAGAAGCAAATCTCACACGACTTATTCAGAAAATCCGATCCTATAAACCGGATATAATTATCTTGGGTTGCAGTGAATTGTCCGCAATCTCTGCCAGCCTGGCAAATGACGATGACGTTATTGACCCAATCAATATTCTTGCAGATGCGTGCATTAAATGGTGGCAAAACGACGGATAAATGCCACTGCCACTCATCTGACATCTGAGTACGACGGAGATAAAAAATGGCCCGAATTATACTTGGAAATGTCGGTACAGATGCGATGGCTCCGCCAGCTCCATTGCTTTCCGACGAATTTCTGAGGACAAATGCAGCGTCGGCAAAACGAATGATTTGGCTTGCTAAGAACGACGACGTATTTATCAACCCGACACCGGTAACGCAACTATTTTTAGACTATGTCAACTCCCTAAAGGGTGGCAGTAATATCGTGTCGCTATCGACTTCCTCAGTATACACCACGCGCCCTCATCCCATCTCGAAAAGTGACTTTGCCGCTAGTAGTCGTTTGTCCAAATCTCTGCGTCTGTTGGCTTCAGATACCCACGTTTCGTGTCTGGAACCGTATATCGCAGACGAAGTCTCCATGGCCATTGCACACGTTCTCGGGGATATTCCCGTAATGTTTTCAAATCAAAATGTTCGGGCAAGTCCTAACGCAACTCGTCTTCTTAACGACAAGGCAAAATTTCGCGAGTTTGCGCCCAAGCTCGGCGTGCCGATTGCCAGTGGCAGTATCTGTGTAAGCATGCAAGAATTGGTTGATGCTGCATGTAGAGCCATAGCAGTTTCCGATATCATTATTCTGAAGATGGTATGTCATTCAGGTGGCGATGGCAACAGCGTGATCTCAAAGGGTATTGAAAGATCGTTCCAAGGCGCCATGCGCTCGGTTTCTGTTCTAGAAGGTGATGCCAATTCCATACGAGCAGCGGTTCGCGAAATTGGATTGGTTGCGACGGAAAACGAACCAGTGATAGTCGAGGTGTATAATGAAAATGAGTCGTCCATAGGCGTGCATTTCGACATTGGCGTGGACAGAGTTGAACTTGTCGGCGTCGCTTCAATCCTGTTGAATCCAGGTTATGGAGGAGCATATTGGGGTAAATCGCTCGTTGATGACTTGCCAAGCGAGGTGCTGGCCTGGTGTTACAATCTCGGTTATTATGCAAAAGAGATTGGGTATTTCGGGCCCCTCAGCGTCGATATCGTCAAAGCCAAGGAGATTGGCTTCTTTGCGTGTGAAGTAAACGGGCGGCATGGAGGCTTTTCTTCAGTCAGGGCGGTATCGAATTCCTTGGGATTAGAAACCGATATCAAAAACGGTGAGCGTGTCGTCTTATCGCGAAATTTCGTCCCGATCGACATTCGGTTCCCTTATCTCGTTGATCTTCTGAAGCAGAAACAACTTCACTATAAATCATCTGATAGAAGCGGAGCAATTGTGATGGTGGAAGGCCATGACGATAAGGGGCCGTTTGATTTCGCCATTTTCGGAGGAGACCTCGCACAACTTCGGCGTATAGAGGCTAGTATCATGCGGTTGGCCGACGGATCATATTGAGTGATCCCATATTAAGATATATTGGCGAGTAGAAAGGATGTGGTATAGTGGTCGGTATGTTGGAGACGGTCGATGTAGAAATTAGGAAGCTTGTGTTATTGGAGGAGCAACGGCAATTGTCTCAGCTAAGCCTGGTCGCCTCTGAAAATTATTCCTCCCCGACGATCAGAGGATTCGAAGGAAGTATATTTGCGGACAAGAATGCGGAGGGTTACCCGGGGAGGCGGTGTGTCTCAGGTTGCGAATATGCTGACCAACTAGAGAATTTGGCGATCGAGAGGGCAAAATCTGCTTTTGGCTGCGAACACGCGAATGTTCAGGCCATGAGCGCTACCATAGCCAATTTCGCGATAATGAATGAGCTTTTTCAGCCACGCGACGGACTAATGGCAATGCGGCTTCAAGACGGCGGTCATTTAAGCCACGGCGCCTCTTTTCATGCGAGCGGCCGAAGTTTTCGATGGTGTTTCTATGGAGTTTCAGAGATCGATGAGCAACTGGATTATGATGAGGTGCGGTCAATCGCGCTCGAAAATCGACCCGCGGCAATCATCTGTGGAGGTTCATCATATCCACGATTGATTGATTATGAAAAGATGTATGAGATCGCACAGGAGATTGGTGCACTTCTTTGGGTGGATCTAGCACATACCGCAGGCCTTGTAGCGGGACGCGCAATCCCGTCTCCTTTCCCTTACGCAGACATAGTTACGACTTCCACACACAAAACCCTTCGAGGACCACGTGGCGGTGGAGTCATTTTATGTAAACAGAAGTTAGCTAGAAAGATTGACAGAGCAATATTCCCGGGTTTGCAAGGCGCGCCAAAAATGGACTTAATTGCGGCGCGGGGGGCATTGCTGGCCGAAGTACAAACGCCTCGTTTTCGCGAATATGCTAAGGATGTGTTAAGCAATGCGAAGGCGTTGGAGCGTGGCTTGCTTGATGCGGGGGCCTCGCTTGTTTCCGGTGGCACATCGTCTCATCTAATACTTCTTAACTTGTTGAAATGCAATACAACGGGCCTTGAGATTGAAGGGTATTTGTCAGAGGGTCGGGTTATCACGAATAAAAATCCGGTCCCGTTTGACACACTTCCATCATCTAAGGCGGGTGGGCTAAGAATTGGTAGTGCTGCACTGACAACGCGAGGATTTGATGAAGCGCGATTTTTTGAACTTGGTGTTTTGATTGGAAAAGTCGTTACGTCTACCCATAAGCGCGATAGAATTGTGGACCTGAGGTCCTTTGTTGATCGAAACACGCAGGGGCTTCCTTTATTTAATCAGAAGTGGCTGGCGCAATGAGCGTAAAATCGTCGAAGCAGGGAGTCAAATAAAAATAGCGTTGATACCAATAGATATAATTGTAGCGTCTTCGGTCGGTGTGATGATACTTCCTCTGCAAAAGGCAGCCCTCGAATCCTTCTCGATGCGATAGGCCGTGGCCGTGCTGATCGACGCCTTCGCCGCTGCGACAGCCGTCGTATTGGTCTGACGGAACTTCGCAGCGTGAATGCCCATACGCCGGCCGAAAACGGGTTTTAGGGCATTTTCAATTGGTTACGAGCGTGAGTAATTTGCCGTGCGGTTGCGCTAAGCATGCGCCCAGGGTGTCCACTCATTTAGCGTTGATCGCGCTGGCTCGGTTAAGCCGACAGCGGCGAGGCTCCCAACGAACGTCGCTGAAATTGTGATGGAAAGATAGTAAGCCCTCCCGCAGCTGCGCTCCGCAGATATTGCCCTCCGGTTCGAGGGCGTAGGGAACGTTCTCTCCGCCATGCCATGCTATGCCTAGCGATGTGGCGGCAGTCGGCGATCCTTTGCGAATCGGAATGGAGAGAGATGACGGAGTACTTTGCGGGTGTATATTTGCTTCGAGACGACGAACATTCCCCGATCTCAACAGGGTTGCCCGCTGGAACAAAACGCGGCACCCCCGGACCCAACTGGCCAGTGCCATACGGGTTCCGTCATGCCGACATATTTCTGCCGGACGAGGATGTTACCGTTCCGCATCATCTTAGGATCACTGAGGCGGACGGCGCATTTCATAGAACTGATACTTTGTTCCATTAAAGACAATTGGCTCCAGGCAGGAAAGGCCCAGTGCATTTGCCATTCTGAGTGACCGTGTATTCGTCGGGCGTATGACAGAGACCAACCGATCGATAGGTTGGGTTGCGAAGGCGAGTTCGAACACTGGCTTAAGACTTTCCGGTCCAATCCTTTGACCGGATCGGGATCCGAACAAGGCGCACCCGAATTGAATATCGCTACCGAAGCGGCTCACCCCGGACCGTCCCACGAAACGCAAGTCACCACTCTCTTCTCGTTCATAGACTATCCAAATCCCAATCCCGTAGGTCTCCCACTCGTGAAGATAGAGGGACAGTCGCGCATCAGACATTTCTCGCGTTGGCGGAATTCCCCGCATTGTTGATTCGACTACTAGCGGATCACATTGAAGGCGATGCAGAGCACCAGCGTCCCAAGCACGTATTGGGCGCATGAATAAGCGTTGTGTTTCTAGATTCATGTAAATCTCATCTAATTTTAGACAAGCAGCAGCGGCAATGCAAACAAGGCGGTGGGTAAGAACGGGTGGGTGCGAACTAAGGTCGTAACTCCGAAACGGCACATGATGGGGGCGTAAGCCTTCCGTGAATCTCTAACGCGCGCTCGCCGGGTTGCGATCAGGGACAGGGTCGGCGGTATCACCAAATGGACGCGTTGACGACGCAGTTCGTAAGGCGACGAGCGCTCGTGCCGAATGGGCGTTGCCAATTAGTTTGCGATCTTCCTTCTCCTTGGTCCGTGAGGTTTTGCGGATAGGCGTGCATATGTCGTGCCAAGCAAAAAGTTATTACAAAATAGTATGATAGCTCCTATACTTGCTATGTCGTATGTCCGACATCGTCGGACATCTGCCGGTGCGCTTCGGGATCAGCGACGGCGCAACGACATCGCAGCGGTGGCCGAGCTCAAAGAGCTGGCGGCTAAAGCCCCGTAGCCGGTTGGACCGGCCTCGTAGCAGAAATGCAGGCGCGGATATTTGCGCTCCAGCTCACGCACGAAGCGTTCCACGCCGCCGGTGTCACCTCGAACTCGCCGAAATAGCGGACCTCCCCCTCCCGGCCACCCTCCGCAATCGCAATCGCGTGCTTGGCTTTCGAAACGTCGACACCGACGTAGAAATCGTTATCTTCTGCCATGGCGTGTCCTTCCTTTGCTGGGGGCTCGGCTCGCATTCCCGAGCAATACAGCTGCAAAGACTTAGGACGGGCCGCCGGTAACCGGGGCAGATTACCGGGCGGTGGGGGTTTGCAGGCGCGTGCGTTCGTGATTCACCCTTTGCGTGATGTTACCACCGACTGATTCGCTTGAAGGCTTGTCGCTCGCGGAACTCCGCGGGCTGGTTTCTGCGCTGATCGGCGAAGTGCGCGGTCTTCAAGGCCGGGTCGAGAGCCTTGAGATCGAGAACCAGGCGCTACGCGCCGAGAACCAGACCCTAAAGGATGAGATCGCCCGGCTGAAGGACCTGCCGCCGCGTCCCCCGGTCAAGCCGACCAAGCCATCGGGCATGGAGAAGGCGACGCAGCCGACATCTGGCAAGGGCAAGCGCCGCCGGCGCGGCGCCAAGCGCGACGGCGGTCGCGTGAGCCGCGAGGTGACGGTTGCGGTGAGCGCTCCTGCGGGCTCTCGCTTCAAGGGGTATGAGACGATCCTGGTGCGCGATCTGGCGTTGTCGGCCGAGGTGGTGCGCTATCGCCGCGAGCGCTGGGTGACACCGACCGGCGAAACGATGGTGGCGCCCTTGCCGGCGGGGATCATCGGCGGCTGGGGCGCGAACCTGCGCCGCTTCATTCTGGCCTGTCACATTCAAGGCCAGGTGACGACGGAGCGGTTGACGGCGTTGTTGACCGGGATCGGGGTCGACATTTCGAAGCGCCAGGTGGTGCGGCTGATTTCGGAGGGCCTGGAGGCCTTCGCGGCGGAGGACCGTGACGTGCTGCGCGCCGGGCTGGCTACGGCGCCCTGGATCACCGTCGATGATACGTCGGCGCGCCACGCCCACCAGGACGGCTACACCACCCAGATCGGCGATCGCCGCTTCACCGCGTTCCGCACCGGGCGATCGAAGTCACGGGAGGCGTTCCTGGCGACGCTGCGTGCCGGGCACAGCGATTACTTCATCAATGAAGAGGCCCTGGCCTATATGCGCGGCCGCAACCTCGCCGGTCCGGTGATCGCGCGGCTGGCGGCTGCGCCGCACAAGGCATTTGCCGACAGCGCCGCATGGCAGGCGCATCTGGCGGCGCTCGGCCTCGACCAGCTCGCGGTTGAGCCCAACCCAGTCAGGATCGCCACCGAAGGGGCGATGTGGGGAGCGATCCGCCACCACGGCTTTCTTGGCGATACCGTGGTCGTGTCCGATGATGCCGGCCAGTTCCGCATCGGCGACCATGCTCTGTGCTGGGTCCACGCCGAGCGGCTCGTCCACAAATTGATACCCGTGACCCCGGATCAACGTCAGGCCGTCGACATCATGCGCCAGTTGATCTGGTGGTTCTATCGCGACCTCCAGAGCTACCAGCGTGCTCCTTGTCCGCGCCGCGCGGCGGCCCTGCGCGCCCGCTTCGAGCGCCTGTTCAAACGACGAACCGGCTACGTCATGCTCGACCGGCTTCTTGCCAGGCTGCATCGCCGCAAGCATGAACTCCTGCGCGTTCTCGATCGTCCCGAGATCCCGCTCCACACCAATGGTTCGGAAAACGACATCCGCACCTTCGTCACCAAGCGCAAGATCTCCGGCGGAACCGTCAGCGAGGCAGGCAAGAACGCCCGCGACGTCCTGCTCGGCCTGATGAAGACCTGCATCAAGCTCGACGTCTCATTCTTCCGCTATCTCGGCGACCGCCTCGCCATACCAACACAAGAGTCGATTCCGCCGCTCCCGGATCTCGTTAGGCAAGCCGCTCAAGCCTGACTGCCCGGTAATCTGCCCCGGTTACGGGCCGCCGCTCAGGCCACGGTCATAACGTCTAGCGGTACGATGCCTCTGTGGGACGAGGCAGCAGCCATCACGTGGGCTTTGTTGCCGCCTGAGGGCCTAAGACCTAATTCTCAGGGGAGCAGATTGACCGCGTATGCAACAGGGCGAGGCTGAGGTGCTTCCCAATCGATGGTCATATTGTTGCAAGCCCGACAAAATTTTGCTGGCCGCGGACAGGCAGAATCGGGGCGAGAAGACAAGGTACTGAGCCAAAATGACTTTTTTGCGTGGCATGACATTTGCTTGGGGAAGACAACGATCAACCCGCAACGGGGCCGCTCGATGTTTATACCAAAGATTCCGCGTGAGGGCACTGGAACGACGGGTTTCGAAAATTTGCTGGTGACCGCAGAATCCGGTGGCTGCGCATCACCGTCCTGCGGCTCGTACACAACACCGGACGTCATGCATTCTACTGCGTTTTTATGCGTGCTGCCCACACCTTGCGCGGTGTCTCCTTCTAGCCCTGGGCGTCGCGCAGCGAGCGCCGATGCCGCTATAACCGCCCATTCGGTCGCGGTGCGATCTATGAAAGTGGACCTGCTCGCTCTGAGGTTACTCCAATGACGAGCTTAGGTGTTCATTCCGAGGTTGCCCCGTTGCGAGAAGTTCTGGTGCACCGGCCAAGCTTTGGCCTCGATCGCCTCACTCCACAGAACTGCAAGAGCCTTCTTTTTGACGATGTGCCTTGGGTGAAACGCGCGGCAGAGGAGCATGACATCTTCGTGGAGGGATTGCGTGACCTTGGCGTGTTAGTTCACTCATTCGACGAAATGCTTTCGGAAACGATGGCATCATCGGAAGCCCGCCGTTGGCTCCTACACCGTCGTATTGACCCCTCCTCGGTGGGGCAAGATAAAGTCGATGAGTTGAGCGGCTGGCTTGAAGAGATACGGCCTGATCAGCTCGCCGCCTATCTGGTTAGGGGGGTTCTGGCTGCGGAAATCCCGTTCCAGCAGCGCGGCCTGACGGGGCAAACGCTGATGCCGGAAGATTTCGTCCTGCCGCCATTGCCGAACCAGCTTTTCACACGAGACAGCTCCTCTTGGTTATATGGTAGCGTCTCGATCAACACAATGTATTGGCCGGCGAGACAGCCTGAAGCTGCGAATGTCGAGGCGGTCTACCGCTTCCATCCGCGGTTTCGCGAGGTCAGCTTCACTTACTTGTTGCCTGATGGAATAGACCCCGCTTTCAGTCTCGAGGGCGGAGACGTGATGCCGATCGGCGGCGGTGTTGTGCTGATCGGAATGGGCGAACGAACCACACCCCGCGCAGTCGAGGCTCTGGCGCGCCGCTTGTTCAGGACGGATGAAGTGACGCACGTTATCGCAGCACTGATGCCGCGGAATCGCCGCTTCATGCATCTCGACACAGTCTTCACGTTCTGCGACCGTGACCTCGTGACGACATACCCGCAAGTCATTGAGCGATTGCAGACGTTTTCCCTGAGACCGAGCAATCCTGAAGGGGCGCTTGACGTCACCAAGGAGACAAGACCTTTCTTATCGGTGGTGGCCGATGCGCTGGGGCTGAAAGCTCTCCGTAACATCCCAACTGGCGGCAATAGCTTCGCGGCGGAGCGGGAGCAATGGGATGGCGCCAATAATGTGCTCGCCGTTGAGCCGGGCGTAGTGATTGCTTACGACCGTAACGCACACACGAACACGCTGCTGAGGGGCGCCGGTGTGAAGGTAATCACTATCGGCGGCTCAGAACTCAGCCGTGGCCGTGGCGGGGTGCATTGCATGACTTGTCCACTGGTGCGCTACCCGATCTAACAAACAAGAAACTGCTTGCTGGCCACGAAGGCGGACTCGCCATTATCCGCATGAGATCTTCGCCATCGACCGGCGAGCAACAGCAAGGACCAAACACGTTCGGCGTCAACATTGGTCTGCGGAAGCAGAGCCGGTAAGCGATTGAGGGCGATTTGCACGACGATGTTTTGACGTGCGGTGATACGCTCAGACTGGATCGAGGGTGGGATCCCATAAATGCTTGCTACGCATCCGGCAACTGAACTGGAGAGTGATCACTGGTCACCAGGCCGAACAGCGATCTGCGGAACTGAGTTTCGGCCATCGCCTCATTCTTGGCAACCGAGGATGACCAGAGAAATCTTTTCGGCATGCCTACAACGCGCTCGCCAACCCGAAAGGAGTCTTCCCCGTGCCACGACGTTCAGAATTCTCGGTTCAGTCTCCTTCCGCTGTGGTTATGATCCGTCCACATCATTTCACGATCAATGCCGAGACTGCGACCGACAACAGATTTCAGGTAGCGGAACGTGATACGAGTGACCTGTCGCCGCTCGCATACGCGGAAATCACTCGCGCCGCTGCGCTGCTTCAAGAGAAGGGTGTTGCGGTGCATTTGTTCGAGGACGAGGGCAGCGACACCCCGGATTCGGTATTTCCGAACAACTGGTTTTCAACCCACCCCGAAGGACACGTAGCGATCTATCCGATGAAGGCTCTAAGTCGCCGGCGTGAGCGCCGAAGTGACATTATCCAGTTGCTGAAGCAGTGTTATAGAGTGCAAGTGGTAATTGACTATTCTGGCCTTGAACCGGACGGTCTCTTCTTGGAAGGTACAGGTGCGATGGTGCTCGATCATATCCATCGCGTCGCATATGCGGTAAGATCCGAGCGGACGAATCCGATCGTGCTTGAGAGATTCTGCAGCCAATTTAGCTTTGAGCCCATGCTCTTTTCGGCGAAAGACCCCAGGGGGGCGGATATTTACCATACGAACGTGTTGATGTGCGTCGCGACCGATTTCGCCATGATCGGGCTCGACATGATCACTGACACAGTGAGACGGCGCGAAATCGTCAATCGTTTGGAGCGGACCGGCCGCCGGGTAGTCGGGCTTACGGCGGGCCAGATTGAGAATTTCGCAGGCAATGCGATTGAGCTAAAAGGAAAAAACGGGCGCGTCCTGGCCTTGTCGACCACCGCATTCTTGGCATTGAGGCCGGAGCAGGTCGCCATCATCGGCGAGAGCGCGCAACTGCTGCCGCTGGCAATTCCTACCATCGAGCGGGCGGGCGGTTCTGTACGATGCACGATCGCGGGCGTGCATCTCACGCCACGGAGCTAGCTTGTGCGCGTCCATAAACGGCAAGCTGCTGATATTATTGAATGAATCCTGATTTTGGGGCGGGCAAAGCCCGGCGGTTTCAGATACACTTCGAGATCAAGCCACTGATTCCAAAGCGTTTCTGCCACCGCCGGAGCCGACAATGCGCCAAGAACGCACCGTCCAATCCAGTGTATTTGATCTTTCGCCGGACACGAGATCGGCTGTGAATTGAAAAGCCATGTCGCAATGGCCGGACGAGCATCGCGAGCTTTTGAGCATGGTGACGCGGGACCTGCGTCGGTACGGCCTCAAGGAGACCGGCCGCGAGGGCCTGCCGGCGGAGGCTGTGCTGCGCTGCGCGCTGCTCAAGCAGCACCGCCAACTAAGCTATCAGGAACTGGCCTTTCACTTGGAGGATTCCGCCTCGTTCAGGGCTTTTGCCCGGCTGCCATGGGGGTGGCGCCCAAAGAAATCAGTCCTGCACAAGACGATCAGAGCGATCCGAGCGCCGACCTGGGAAGAAATCAACAAAGTACTGCTGGCAAGCGCCAGGCGAGAGAAGCTGGAAAGCGGCAAGGTCGTGCGCGTGTGTCGCATTGCCTCACGTAATTTTGTTACCGGCTGCCTCACCAAGAATGTTACCCGCTCGCCAGACGGGTGGAATCTGAAGCGAGGTATGGCGCTAGGCTGCTGACCTCGCCGATGAGCCGCTGCACGGCTTGTTGTCGCCACGCCCTTACTCGCTTCTGCAACGTGTGAAGCTGGCGCAAGCTGTATCGCCCGGGATAACGGACCTGGAACTCGACGAGAAGTTCAAGTGCGGTCTGATCCGGACGCTCTTCAAGGCACCGTGCCATCTCTTCCCAATGGTCCTTAAAGATCTCGGGACGTCGACCGCGCGGTTTGTCGTTGAGCCGGCGATACGTTGTAACGCGACAATCTGGAAGAGACGCGCTCTCACGTTGATTGCCGCGCCGCAGATACGTCTTCGGCCCAACGACAACACCGCGCGCGCGAGCCGCTCGGCGCCACAGACTGACCCGTCGGACGAGCGTTTTGTACTGCTTGCGGGTAAATCGACCTGGAAACTGGACGCACAGCTCCTCGAAGAGCTGCGTGGCGTTGATGTTGGGGAATTCCTCCAATCGGCGGCAAACGATCGGCCACACCATGCGGAGCGCCTGGACGCGGGCTTGGCCAGGCTCGGCGTAGACCGGCTTCGGCTTCTCCTGCATCTTCGCGGCTGTCGCGGCAGGAGTGGGTGGGATCACCGGTTTGAGCGCCGGCGAGGGACTCGCAATAAGGGTTTGTGTCGAGACCTTTTGTAGACTGCGCAGGTAACGCGGTTTGGCTTCGATAGAGAAGGTCGGACGGATCTCGCCCGCATGCCAGGCGCTCGATAGGCTTGCTACGAACGCGGCCAGGTTGGGCGGCTCCGATGTCGCCGGTGGCGGTGTTTCGCCGTCAGCCAGGGCTGCCAGATAAGCCTGTACAGCTCGCATCTCCTCCAAAAGCTTCAGCGGATCGAGGTCGGCGGCGATCTCGCGCAGCTTGCTCTTGGCGGCCATCGGGATACCCTCCGCCTGCAGGAGACGCTCGCAGGGAGTCTGCGGTGGATGATAGCGCTTGGCCACCTTCGCTCCGTCGCGCTGCTTGGCAGCCAGCTTGAACGAGGGCTGGAAGAAGTTCACAAACAGCCGGGATGCCCCGTAAAGGCGCGTGATCGCTCTGGCCGCCGCCAAGCCCTCGAAGCGCCGATAACCCAGGAGCTTCCGAACAACCGCGCCATTTTTCTGCTCTATCCACGCTTGGTCGTTCTTACGGTAAGGCCGCGAGCGAGTGAGTTCGATGCCGTGACCAAGGCAATATTCGATCAGCCTGTTGTTGACGAACTCGCTGCCATTATCCACATCCAGCGCTCTCAGCGCAAAGGGCAAGCCCATGCGGATGCGCTCGAGTGTCTCGACCACGAGGGTGCCTTCTCGGACCACGATGGGCGCGGCCTCCGTCCATCCGCTCGCGATATCGGTCAGAACCAGGCTGTGAACGTAGCTACCGCGGTTGGCCTCTCCGCAATGAGCAACCAGGTCCATTTCCATACTGCCGGGAAGCGGCTCGTTCCAGTCAGCAAAGGTGCGCATTTTGATGCGCCGCCGGGGCTCCGGCACAACCCTTGGCTTCTTTTTCGTACGCATGGTGCGCCTCGGCATTTGGAGCAAGCGGTCGATCGTCGCGGCGCTCATCGACAGGATCTTGTGGCGTATCTCCTCCTCGAGCTTCAAATGATCGTTGCGTTCCAGCGCCGGCAATAGAATGGGCAGCAGTGCCTTAAGGCGCTTACCGCAGACTCGATCGGAAGCTTCCCACAGCACAATCAACGCGCCCCGAGCGGCCTCGTCATAGAGCGACGGGCGTTGACGGATCTGGCGATGCTTCGGCTTCGGTTGGCTGTTCAGGACACGGATTGCGGACTTTTCGTGATACCCCGTCGCGGCGATGAACTCCTGCAAGATACGGCGCTTGTCCTTGGTCGTCGCGGCCGCATAGCGATCCCTGACCGCATTGGCCAGTTCCATGCGCATGGCATGTGTCATCTTCGTCTTCATGATGCCTCCCTGATGGTGAAGGCATCATGGCGACATGCGCCTTCACGAGTAACATTTTAGGTGAGGCAACGAACCCGCTCGGTAACATTTTCCTTGAGGCAATGCGACAGCGTGGACAGCACCGTCACCGCCGCACTCATCCATGCGCCGAGCGACAGCAGCCTGTTATGGGACGCCGTGCGGGTGATGGTGCGGCTGTTGCAGCACGCGGATGCACTGGGCAGCGCCATCCCATGGCACGATCACTGCCGCGCGGCGAAGAAGCGGTCCCGGGCGATCGAATATACCCGCGGCCGCCCGAAACGGGTGAAGCACTACCGCGAGCTGCTCAGGATCACACGCACCACCTTGGGCTATCTCCAGCAGGCGGCTGAGCAACCGACCCTCACGGCGAGCCCGGCCGTTGAACTGTGGCAGGCCCAAGTCCGCCATTACCGGCCGCTGATCGAGCGGATCATCGTCCAGACCGAACGGCGGGTCCTGGCAGGCGCCCCCGTCCCGGCCGGCGAGAAGCTGGTGAGCCTGTTCGAGCCGCATGCCGATATCATCGTCAAGGGCAGCCGCGACGTCGATTATGGTCACAAGATCAATCTGACCACCGGTCGCAGCGGACTGATCCTCGATCTCGTCATCGAAGCGGGCTACCCAGCCGACAGCGAGCGTCTGCTGCTAATGCTGGAGCGCCACATCGCGTTTTACGGCGAGCCGCCACGTCAGGCGGCGGCCGACGGCGGCTATGCCAGCCGCGCCAATCTGCGCCAGGCCAAGGCTTGGGGCGTGCGCGATATGGCGTTCCACAAGAAGAGCGCCCTCAGGATCGAAGACATGGTCAGCCGCCGCTGGGTCTATCGCAAGCTACGCAACTTTCGCGCCGGTATCGAGGCCAGCATCTCCTGCCTGAAACGCGCCTATGGCTTGGTCCGCTGCACCTGGCGCGGGCTCAACCACTTCAAGGCTTACGTCTGGTCCTCGGTGGTCGCTTACAATCTCACCCTCTTCGTCCGCCTCAGGCCGACCTGACCCCAGTCATCGGGCTGCGTTCAGGAGCATGCCGGCGAGCGCCGGACGATAGCCCTATGACCCCGTTGCCGCCAGATCGACCCTCGGCCGCACCTCGATGCCCTTGTACCATCACGCGTCCCCAAAACATCGCTTCAGCAGGGCCAAAGACCCCTGAAACCTCCGGGAAAACAGCCGTTTATGGACACGCACTAGCCAGTTGTGTGCCAGGAGACGGCATGGCGTCCTGGCGCTTCAGCGCAAGCTTCGTCGGCTAAAGCGAGCCATTGGGCTGTTGTGGGGAGCGAGGGCCTTTGCGGCGCCTACCGCTTGGGTCACTTCGATGGCGTCGTAACAGCCGTTACCAAACTGTCCCCGGAGCAGGCGCAAAGCTGCATCAACTGATTTCAGCCAATATTCCAAAGATGTCTATCATCGCCCTGCCACGAGTCGGTCGCGGTATAGAATCTTATGGGCGCATCAAAATTTTAATATAGTTCATAAAAATGAAACATTTATAAAAACATTTCAGACAAATGTTAATGAAAATGTTACATTCGGCGGCTCAAGTATGTGCTATTACATATATAAATAACGGATTCTAATATCTCGCCGTAAGCACTAAAACTGGAAACACAAAAAGATTATACGTCTTTACAAGTATAAATGGTGTCTATCGAATTAAATTTCCCAGAAACCAAAAGTTGGTACCATTCATCACTAGGAGCTAGGCAACATGAGAATAATTTCGCTGAAGCCGGGCCATGATGGCGCAATTGCAGCACTAGATACATCGGCAGCCGAGCTCATCTATTCATACGAGGCCGAGAAAGACAGCTTTCCCAGATATTCGGCTATCAACCCGACCTCGGCCCTTGACGCAGCTGGCCGTCTGGACGCCATTCCGGATGTGATTGCTGTCGGTGGGTGGTCGAAGACGGGAATCGCGGGCGATAGCCCGGTCGCGGCAGGCTACTACGGCATAGCTCAGGGGTCCGAGGTTGTCGGCGAGAAGACGATCTTCGGCAAGAGGGTGCATTTCTATTCCTCGACGCACGAGCGCTCCCACCTCTGGGGCTCCTACGGCATGTCACCGTTCCCCGCCGGAATGCCTTGTTACGCGCTGATCTGGGAAGGGGCGCTCGGCGACTTCTATGAAATTGATCAGTACCTGCAAGTTGTGCACTTGGGACAAGTGATGGCGTGCCCAGGCAACAAATTTGCTTTTCTCTATGCGCTGGCCGATCCGAAATTCACCCTGCCAAATGGGTTGCGCAATGAGGACGCCGGCAAGCTGATGGCGCTTTGCGCTTTTGGAAAGGACGGATTACCCGACCGGGACGAGCAGGCGCTGTTCGATTTCCTGCTCCCACGAGACAGTATTGTGCGCTCACTGAGCAAGGAGGATTTGCGGAATTCGCCTTACTACAACATCGGGGTAACCCATCAAAATTTCACCAACCTCGCTCGGCGTTTTTCGGACGCCATCTTCGATTCGTTCCACACCTTTGCGAAAAAGAACCTAACAAAAGGATTTCCTCTGCTGATTTCCGGCGGGTGCGGGCTGAATTGCGAGTGGAACCGCCGATGGGTCGAAACAAACCTTTTTTCGGATGTTTTCATTCCTCCGTGCACAAACGATACAGGCTCAGCAATCGGGACCGCAGTCGACGCGATGCGGCATTTCACCGGCCATGCTAAGATCAAATGGAGCGTCTATTCGGGCCAGCCTTTCGTATTTGACGAGTTCGATAGGACCGGACTCGAGGTCCACTCACTCGACTACGGACAAATTGCATCGGCGTTGCTCGACGACAAGGTCATTGGCTGGGTACAGGGGAATTGCGAAATCGGACCACGGGCGCTCGGCAACCGGTCAATTCTCGCGGCGCCTTTCTCAAAGGCAAGCCATGAGCGGTTAAACCGCATCAAGAAGCGGGAGGGTTTCCGCCCGATCGCGCCGGTTTGCCTGGAAGGGGACGTCGCACTCCACTTCGACTTGGCACGCCCGTCGCCCTATATGCTTCTTTTCCAGAAGGTTCTCGATAGCCGGTTGGAGGCCGTCACGCATGTTGACGGCACAGCGCGGGCCCAGACCGTTTCGCAGGAGCAGAACCCGCACCTCTTTCAACTGCTTACCTCTTTCAAGGCGAAAAGCGGGGTCGGCGTTCTTTGCAACACATCGCTGAACTTCAATGGCACTGGCTTCATCAATCGCGCAAGCGACTTGCTGACCTATGCCCAAGCCGTAGGCCTCGATGGATTCGTGATCAACGATGCCTTTTATCTCCTCAAGGAGGCCATTGCTTAGTTCGCTGTTTGCAATTCTCTGATTAGGGTCGTTGAGGTCAAGATGCCCCTGCACTTTTTCTGGACCGTTCCGTGGGTCACTCGCTTCTTTTCGCGGTCAGCAGCGCTTGAGCCGCCGCATGATGGGGGCAGGAGGGCGAGGCGTCTCAATCTGTTTCACGACCTTGCCGTGCTTGGGCCGGTTCGGGATTCTCAACGAGATCGCCTCGCCCATCGTCCCGAGGGAACGATCCGGGCATCGCCCTTTCGGGCGAAGGCTTTGTTCGTGTTGCTCCTCGATCTGTCTCTGTTCACGCGGCCAGTGAGCAGGCTCCTTTCCAAAGCGGAACTCGGTCGCGTCGGCCCACATGCGATGGAGAATGACGCCACTTTGCAGGCCACCGCCACTCGCGCCCGCGCCATGCCCCGGCGCCTGGAAATGTTCATTCGAGATCGCTTTGGTATTGGTGTCGAGGTGCGGGCGGAAGCAGATCGGCTGATCGTCGTCACCCGAGACCATCGAATCCTCTGACTCTCGCGGAACTGGGCCACCCTTTCGGGTCGCGATGAGTGAAACTCATGCCTTGATCGTCTCGACTGAAGAGGAAACGGTGTCCAGAAAATCCCAGTCCATCGTCACGCCGATCCCTGCGCCGTTCGCCGGGATGGGCATGAGGCCATTGGAGGTTTCCAGCCGCTCGACGACGATGTCGCGTTCGAAGTAGCGAGACGAGGACGAGGTGTCTCCCGGACGCGAGAACTGTTCCAGCGTGCAGAGATGGATGTTGTGGGCACGGCCGATCCCGGTTTCCGTCATGCCGCCGCACCAGACCGGAACGTCATGGGCGAGGCAGAGGTCATGCACCTGCTTGGCCACCGTATGGCCGCCCAGACGGCCGACCTTGATGTTGATGACCCGCCCGGCATCCGACTGCAGCGCCTTGCGGCAATCTGCCAGCGTGCGGATAGATTCATCCAGGCAGATCGGCGTGCGCAGTATGGATTGCAGGCGCACATGGTCGTGCAGGTCGTTCCAGGCCAGCGGCTGCTCGATATAGTCCAGCCTGTAATCGTCCATGTTTCGCAGCACGGGCAGATCGGCCAGCGTGTAACAGCAGTTCGCATCCACGGTCAGATGGATGTCGGGGAACTCGGCGCGCACGGCATCGAGAAGCTTCAGGTCATGGCCGGCCTTCACCTTCAGCTTGATTCGGCGATAGCCTTGCTGAACATGGTGGGCCACTTCCTGCAGGGTCCGCGGGATCTCCTTGATCCCCAGCGAAACGCCAACCTCGATCTGGGAGCGAGTGCCGCCCAGCACCTGCCAGAGCGGCAGACCCTGCACCTTGGCCCATAGATCCCAGAAGGCCATCTCGACCGCGGCCTTCGCCATCTGGTGATCGCGCCACGGCCGGAACAGCCGCTCGATTTCTTGCGGATTGGCAAAATTCTTGCCGACGACCGTAGGCAGCAGTACATCACGCATCATCATCATCGAAGAGACGACAGTTTCGGGCAGATAGTCGGGCAGAACATCTGCTACGCCTTCGGCGTAACCCTCGCAGCCCCCCCCCCGCAGCACGACAATTGGCGCCACCCTCGTCACCATGGTCCCCGAGGAGATGGTGAACGGGTTCAGCAGCGGAAGCTCGATCAACCGCAGTTCGGCGGATTCGATGACCAGGGGGTCCTTCAGAGGCGGATTCGACATGATATTCCTTCTGTACGAAAAGTCGGATAGCGGCCATCATTCACGGGCGACTCACGCAGTCTACAAGAAAGTCAAATTGTGGCAGTATTCATTCCGATTTTCGATATTTTATAGAATCTGGCTGTCCCGGTGCCAGCGCGGCGACATGCAGGAGAGCCCGGCCTCGATCTCGTCGATCACGGCGGTTTTGAGAAGAACCTCCTTTTCGAGCCTCTCGATCGTGCGCGGATAGTCCGTGCTGACCATGACGATGTCGTTGACGCGCAGCACGTTCGCCGCAGGCTCCTCGCCTTCCGGGACGATGATCTGGCGGAATTCCTTGAACAAGGCAGCGTTCGCGAGTGCGGCGATCGAAATCACGGTTTCATCGTCGAGCAGCGAGGATGCCGTCTTGAAATGCAGAATCCCTTTCGGGGTCCCGGCAATCTGGGCCTTTCCATCGAGTTGCTCGATGCAGGAGACAAGAGCCTCCGCCCCGGCCTTGTCGGCGCCAGCGGATAGGCCCACCAGGACGCCCTTTGGGGTGTACATCAGAACCCCGCCGTGGGCTTGCCCCGGGGCAGGGAGTTCGAGCACGGTGTCGAACATCTGGATCGGCCCGATCTCCGCGGTATCGTCGACCCGGCTTGGCGTGCCGGGACGGAGCAAGATAGCGCCCCGGTGAAAACGAGCGCCGGGTCTTCGACAAACATGGAGTCGGAAAAGGCCTCAAGAGGCGGAAGGACGGTTACCTCGACACCAGCGTGCCGCCTGGCGGCAACGTATGCGTCGTGCTCGCTCTTTGCGCCTTTATAGGTCGACTGCCCGATCATCGGCGCGTAGGCCGTTGACGACCGAGATGGAGGGTTCGCGAACGATCCACCCCCGGACGCTGGACAATAGATGCGGTTGGCGGTGAGGCAGTCCTGTCCGACGTGGCGAATTTGGCGTCGATGGCAACGCTCGCCGCTCTGTCTAGATCGGCGTCGGCAACGTAGCACGGCGAACCCCATCGATTTCAGTCGTAGGGCAAGTTAAATTACTCTCACCGCAAACTACCTTCAACCCGCTCTCGAGCGATGCGTCACTTTCGATTTCGGATGGATCGCCCAGATCTATCTGCGCAACTTCGTGCTGATCACGATCATCGCCGGCGGACTGCACCTTTATCTTCACACCGGGGAACTCGTTGGTATAGGAGGCCAAGAGTGCGGACGGGCAAGTGCGTTGATGGAATAGAGCTTCGCCATCTGTGCTACTTCGTTGTAGTGTCGGAGCGCGGAAGCTTCCGCTAAGCGGCCGCAGCGCTTGGTAGGCAGGAATCCCCGATCAGCCGCCGCGTGCACGGTCTCAAGGACCGAAATCGTGGTGCGCGCTGTTCTCCGGAGGTTCGGCGGTGATATACTTGGCGCTTCAGGCCGCTGTCGCGCCACGGGGCGCGACGGTTCCCCAATGTTCATTTTCTGGTGAAAATCCACCGCTCGCATATACGGCAAACGGCGACCATGGCGGATGAAGTCGCAGAATCGCCGAGGTCTGCGGGGCAGGAGAGATTCGAAGTCGTCTTACATCGAGCGCTTATGCTGCTAGCTTTGGTATGGCCCTCTCGACCAATCGCAAGAATCGGGTGTTGCGAGTCCCCGCAACCAGATACAAAAATGGCCCGCCTCGTGCGGGCCATTTTTGTATTCGGCTGTGGTGGCCGGCTGATTTTAACCCTCATCAGCAGCCCGCAAGGAGGCGAAGCCGACGCTGTGGGACAGAAAAGCCAAATCCTCTCCCCAAAACCAAAATCTCAAACGGCCCGCCAGGCGCAAACCCGGCGGGCCGTTTTGCTGTGCAACGACGCTCGCCGGCTGATCTTAACCCTCATCAGCAGCCCGCAAGCAGCCAAAGCCAAAGCCGCAGGGCAAAACTCAACATCAGAACACCAAATCCAAACAGCACAAACACCCCGCATCGCGCAAAACCAGCAGGCCGTTCCCGTTCGAGGGGCGATTGAAGCGCATCCAGCGCAAGCAGAGCCAAAGCACATTAATGTAAGCTCCTACTAACATTCTGCGCAGCGTGTCGTGTTACTCCCTGGCGACGCCGCGCGCCCGCTTTCTCTCGGCAGCCGCGAGCAATTCAACGAAGGCGCGCACCTTAGCGGGCCGGAAGCGGGCCGGTGGGAAGACGGCATGGATGCCCCCGGTGGGCAGGGTCCACTCGGCGAATATCCGCACAAGCCGCCCCATGGAGATATCCTCATCGACCGCATAGTCGGGAAATATGCCCAGACCGATGCCGGCGAGCACGCAAGCATAGGCCGCCGGGCTTTTGTCGCAGACGACGACGGGATTGAGTTCAGTCAGCACCGTCTCGCCGTCCTTGGAAAAGAGCCATTGGCCGACGCCGCGCAGCTGGGCATTGCCGACCCAGGCCAGCGATCGCGCCTGGTTCGGGTTCGCGTCCACGGGCAGGCTTGCCACGAAGGCCGGGCTCGCAACGACGATCTGCCGAATCGTGCCCAGGCGCCGCGCCTGGTTGGAGGAATCGGTAAGCCAGCCGACGCGGATGCCGAGATCGATCTGCTCATCGACCAGATTGCTCACCGCGTCGTCGAAGATCGCTTCGATGCGCATCTGTGGATAGGCCTTCAGATACGCCGCCACGATCGGCGCCACCATCCTGGTGCCATAGTCGAGCGGTGCGGTCAGTCTCAGCGTTCCGCTCGGCTCGACCGCGCTGTGCGAGATCTCACCATAAGCCGACTCCGCCTCGCGCAGGATGATCACCGCCCTGTCATAGAAGAGCCGGCCCTCTTCCGTCGGCGTGACACGCCGCGTCGTGCGCTGCAGCAGCGTCGCGCCCAATTCCTCTTCGAGCCTGCCGATCTGATGGCTGACGACGGCTTTGGCGACGCCGAGTCTGTCCGCAGCTGATGTGAACGAACCGGTCTCCATCACCGTGGTGAAGTAGACGAGCCGATTGAGGTTCAGAAGGTCGGCCAAGGCGATTGCTTTGTCTGATTTGATCAGACAGTTTGTATTATTGGGTACCATTTATCGCAAGACCCCCGCCTGCCACATATGGCCAAGACATTTGGCGGCCCGTCAGCCGACAGTCCGTACCAAGGATGGCAGCGATCGTGAGCAATTCAGACGTAACTTACCTTTTCGACCCGCTCTGCGGTTGGTGCTACGGCGCCACGCCGATGCTGGACAGGCTGTCGGCCAGCGGCGTGCGCCTCGCGCTGCTGCCGACCGGACTGTTCTCCGGCGCCGGTGCTCGGCCGATGGATGAGGGTTTTGCCGCTCATGCCTGGGCGAACGACCAGCGTATCGAGCGTTTGACCGGACAGACGTTCACGCAGGCCTATCAGCATAATGTCCTCAATATCCGCGGCACCTTGCTGGACTCGCATGCCGCGACCCTCGGCATCAGCGCCGCCGGCCTGGAAGACCCCAGCCGCCGGCTCACCGCGCTTAAAGCGATCCAGCGTGCGCGCTATGTCGACGGCCGCGATATCGTGACTGTGGAAGGCGTGGCTGGCGTGCTCGCCGATGCCGGCATGGCGGATGCCGCGGCAACGCTGAAGAAGCCGACCGAAATCTTGCTGACGGCTCACGGCGAGCTGGTCGGCCGTGGCCGCGCGCTGTTCCAGCGCCTTCGTGCCGACGGGGTACCGTCACTCGCCGTCGTCCGCAACGATACGCCTCAACTCATCGGCTCCAACGCGCTGTTCGGCAGCTTCGACAATCTCCTCGCCCATATCGCGGCGGCGTGATCCCTCCCAACTGACCTCCAACAAGGACTGTAAAAGACATGGCAAAAGTCGCTCTCATCGGCGCATCGGGCGCTGTCGGTTCGCGCCTGCTCAAGGAACTTTCTGACCGTGGCCACACGGTCACCGGTATCGCCCGCAACCCCGAAAAAATCGCTGCGCTGCCCGGTGTGACGGCCAGGAAGGGCGATGTCTTCGACAAGGAAGGTCTCGCTGATCTGATCCGAGGTCATGATGTGGTGATCAGCGCCGTGCACTTTCTGGACAGCGACCCCGACACGCTGATCGCCGCCGTGCGTGCTTCCGGTGTGAAGCGCTATCTCATTGTCGGCGGCGCCGGCAGCCTTGAAGTCGCGCCCGGCAAAAGGCTGGTCGATACCCCCGAATTCCCTGCAATCTACAAGGCCGAAGCACAGAAGGGCGCCGACTTTCTCGACACGTTGAAGACGGTGGGCGACCTCGATTGGACCTTCCTGTCGCCCTCCGCCATGTTCGTCCCGGGCGAGCGCACCGGCAAATACCGCCTCGGCAAGGACACGCTTCTTGCCTCGGACAAGGGCAGCAGCATCTCCTTCGAGGACTACGCCATCGTCATGGTCGACGAGATCGAGAAGCTGGCCCACATCAGGCAGCGTTTTACCGTCGGCTATTGATCAAACGGCGGCGGCCGTGTCTCGATCGAGGCCGGCCGACGCCAGCCGCATCAGCGCTTCGCGGACGCCGACACGCCGATAGGTTTCGGTGACAAGGCCGTCCTGTCTCAGGTCCTGGCGGCGACGTTCGACAAAGGCGCGTTCCTCGCTGGTCAAGTCATGCTCACGCTTGCGTAGCCAGTCCTGGTAGGACGAATCGAGTTCCTTGACCGGCTTGGCCGCGGTCGAAACCGAAGCCGGCCGGCTGTCGTTGTAGCGCGGCCGCAAGGCACTGCTGGGATTGTATTCGGTCCGCTTGTCGTTGCCTGAAATGACGAGGTCGGGATCCGAAACCCGGCCCGACGGATCGTAGACGAAGGCCGATGCGATGCGGTCGAGCGCCGCATCGACTTCCTTCGGCCGATGCACCACCTCGCGCGGCGCGCGATCAGGAACGGCCAGCCTTGTGATGCCGCGATCATTGATGGCGTCGAGCATCTCACGATGATCGCGCGAAGTGATGACCTCGCGCCGGGCTGGCCAGAAATCATAGGGCGCATGCGCGCCATAACCCTTGCCGATGTGGAAGGCATAGATTTCGGGATAGACCGTCAGCTCCGTGCGGCGGCTCGGCTTGATGTCGTAGAAGGAGGTGATGGCGATCTGCAGCAGATGGGTGGCGCCGATGCCGCCAAGCGCATCGTCGATCACCAGGCCGAAGCGATCATGCGGGTTCCAGCCCGGCAAGGCCTGCGCGATCGAGGCGGGCTTGCCGTCGATCTCGACGTCGAACATATCAGCCTTCAACAATGTCACGACATGCATTGCGGTCTCCGTCGTCTTCCGCCGATTCGTCAGAACGTCATCAGATCAGCAGCGCTTGCGCTTGTCAGCCGGCATCCGGCTTAACCGTTCGGATCGAGGCAGGCCAGCTGGGCCTTGCGAGACTCCTTCCCCATCAGCGTCGGCATGGTTAATACTGTCGACTTCGCGGAGAATCGATCATGGAGCAGAGCCGGCTATCGAAGAAGGAGCGGCATGCGCTTATTCTGTCGGAAGTGCGCCGCTCGGCCTCGATCCGTATCTCCAGGCTCGCCCTGCGCCTGGGTGTCGCCGGCGAGACGATCCGGCGCGATCTGATCGAGCTTGGCGATGCGGGGTTGCTCAACCGAACCTATGGCGGCGCGACGATCTCGCTGGTGACATCCGAGCCGGTCATTGCCGAGCGCAGCCAGACCATGATCGAGGAGCGTGCCCGGATCGGGCGTGGCGCGGCCGGACTGGTCGAGAAAGGCCAGATCGTGATGATCGATGGCGGCTCGACGACCTACGAGGTGGCGCGCAGTCTCTCGCAGCTGAAGCGCGACCTCACCGTCATCACCAACTCCATCGGCGTGGCTTCGGTGACCGGCGCCAATCCGACCTTTCGTGTTATCCTGTGCCCCGGCACCTATGACAGCCGCGAAGCCAGCGTGGTCGGTGAGGATACGGTGGAATTCGTCAGGCGCTACAATGCCGACATTGCCATCATCGGGGCGTCGAGCCTGTCCGCGGATGGGCCCAGCGACATGATCTCGGGGGCGGCGGCGGTCAAGCGGGCGATGATTGCGCGCGCGCTGTCGACGGCGCTTGTTGTGACCAACGACAAGTTCGGCCGCAACAGCCTCGAACGCGTCTGCGCGCTCGGCGAGCTTTCCGACATCGTCACCGATCGTGAGCCGCAACCGGCGCTGCGCGCTGTCATTGAAGCGGCTGGAACGGAACTTCATGTCTTCAACGGCGACTGAGCGACCGCTGCGGGAGGATCAGTCGAAATCCGACCCCAGCAGGAAGATTTGCGGCCATCAGGCCGGGAACAGGAACGCCGAAGCGGGATCGAAAAAGATGCGCCGGCCTGATGCGATGGTGCTATCCGACCCCTCTGCGTCAGAGGTTGGCCTGACATCGATTTCGTCGCCGCCGGCCGTGCGCGCCACGACGCGCCGGCGGTCGCCGAAGAAGGCGGTATCGACGATCTCGACGGCAAGTGCCGCGCTCGCCGGCCCGGGCGTCAGGCGGAAGGCTTCCGGGCGCACCATCAGCCGAACCTTCTGGCCTTGGCCGAAGGACGTTGTCGTCTTGACGCCGGTCACGATCGAGCCGTCGGCCAGGCGGATCGTTGAAGCACCACCCGCGGTTTGCAAATGCTCTGCCGGCAGGAAATTCGAGTTGCCGATGAAGCCGGCGACAAACTCGCTCGCCGGCCTGAGATAAAGATCCTCACCGGTGCCGATCTGTTCGATGCGGCCTTCCCTGAACAGGGCGATGCGATCCGAAAGATGCAGCGCCTCTTCCTGATCATGCGTGACATAGAGGATGGTGACGCCGGTCTCGCGGTGGATGCGGCGGATCTCGGCCTGGATTTCCTGGCGCAGCTTCTTGTCGAGCGCCGACAGCGGCTCGTCCATCAACAGGATCGGCGGGTCGTAGGCGAGCGCGCGGGCAAGCGCCACGCGCTGCTGCTGGCCGCCAGACAGTGCGCCCGGATGGCGGTCGGCGAAGTTTTCCAGGCGCACCAGCGCCAGCATGTCGGCGACCTTGCGCTTGATCTCGCCGTCGGGCCGGCGGCGCACGCGCAGCGGAAAGGCGACATTCTCGGCGACGGTCAGATGCGGAAACAGCGTGTAGCGCTGGAAGACCATGCCGATGTTGCGCTTGTGCGATGGCACCGAGAGCAGCGACTTGTCCTCCAGGAGCACATCGCCCGAGCTCGGATCCTGGAAACCGGCGATGGCGTAGAGCGTCGTCGACTTGCCGGAGCCTGATGGGCCGAGGAACGTCAGGAACTCGCCCTTGGGCACATCGATGGTGACGTCATGGACGGCGACGAAGGCGCCGAACGTCTTTCTCACCGCGCGTATGGACAGGAAGGACCGGGTCATCTGGACATTTTTCTGCGAAGGAGTGCGGTCACGATCATCAGACAAAGGGTCAGGCCGACAAGCAGGCTGGAGGCGGCGGCGACGACCGGGCTGAGGTCGGCGCGCAGGCTGCCCCAGATCTTCACCGGCAAGGTCTGCAAGGTTGGGCTTGCCATGAAGATCGCCACCACGACCTCGTCCCACGAAGCCAGGAAGGAGAAGATCACCGCCGAGAAGATACCGATCCTGATCGACGGCAAGGTGATCCTTAGCCGCGCCTGCAGCGGGCTGGCGCCGCAGACGATGGCCGCGTCCTCGATGGATTTGTCGAAGCCCTCGAGCGCCGCGGTGATCGGGATGATGGCGAAAGGCAGCGCCAGGATGGTGTGAGCGATGACGAAGCCGACCGTGGTGCCGGCGAGGCCGATGCGCAGGAAGAAGGCGTAGATGGCGATGGCGAACACGACGACCGGCAGCACCATCGGCGTCAACAGCAGCCCGCGCAGGAACTGACGTCCGCGAAACTCACCCCTGACCAGGCTGAAGGAGGCAAACAGGCCGATGACGACGGCGAGGATGGCGGCCATGGCGGCAATCCGGGCGCTGGTCAGCGCGGCATCGATCCAGGTCGGGTCGGCCAGCAATTGCTGGTACCATTTCAGTGTCCAGCCGGGCGGCGGGAAGGCCAGCCAGCGCGACGAGCCGAATGACAGGAGCACGATGAAGACCACCGGCAGCAACAGGAAAGCCGCGACAGCCGCGGTGAAGCCGACAAGCGCCACACGCAGCCATCCGAGCCGGTCATAGTCGAGCAGCATCCTCAGATCCCTCCGCCGGCGCGCCTGGCGCCGACCAGGCGAAGCTGGATCGCGTAGAGCGCCATGGTGACGACGAGCAGGACGAAGGCGGCCGCACTTCCGAGCCCCCAGTTGAGCAATGACTGCACCGTCTGTGCGATCATTTCGGCCAGCATCATGTTGGATGTACCGCCGAGCAGGGCTGGGGTGACGAAGTAGCCGAGCGACATGACGAAGACCATCAGGCCGCCAGCGGCGACGCCGGGAAGCGACAGCGGCAAGAGGATGCGGCGGAAGGCCTCGAACGGGCTTGCGCCGCAAAGGGCTGCGGCGCGCAGCGTCATCGGGTCGATGGCGCGCAGCGTGCCGACCAGCGGCAGGATCATGAAGGGCAGCATGATGTAGACCATGCCGATGGTGACGCCGGCCAGATTGTTGATGAGCGGCAGCGGCTCATGGATGATGCCCAGGCCCATCAGCGCCCGGTTGATGACGCCGGTGCGCTGCAGCAGCACCATCCACGCATAGGTGCGGGTGAGAAGGTTCGTCCACATCGACAGGATGATGATGCCGAAGACGATCGAGCCCAGGGCTGGCGGCATGATCGCCAGCATCCAGGCAACGGGGAAAGCCACCAGGATGGTGACGGCGGTGACGACCGATGCGACCAGGAAGGTGTTGAGGAACACCCGTACATAGGTGCCGCTGCCGAACAGCGCCGCGTAGTTCTGCAAGCCGGGTTCGGGATCGGTGACGCTACGCAGCAGCAGGGCGACCACCGGCACGATGAAGAACAGGCCAACCAGGAGCAGGGCCGGCAAGGCGCTGCCGCTGCCGGCCGGCAGGCCGGCAGTCGAGCTGCGTCTAAGAGAATTTCCCTGCATCGAGCGGTCCTGTCTCGAAACGGGGCGCGCAAGTCGCGCCCCGTCGATCTGCAACGGTGTTACTTGGTCTGCCAGGCATACCAGCGCGTGGCGATCTCGTCGCGATGCTCGGCCCAGTAGTTCATGTCGAGGTTGATCTGGCCATCGACATGGGCATCAGGCAGGGCCTTGACGGCATCGGCGGGCATCTCGGCCTTAGCCTTGGTGTTGATGGGCGCATAGCCGCTTGCCTCGGCGAATTTCGCCTGGCCGGTCGGGCTGGTGGCGGCAGCGAGGAACTTCATCGCGCTCCCCTTGTTCTTCGCGCCCTTCGGCACGACGAGCACGTCGGCGGCGGTGAGGTTCTGGTTCCAGGCGACGCCGACATCGGTGCCATCCTGCTGGAGGGCGAAGACACGGCCGTTCCACAACTGGCCGAAGGCGGCCTCGCCGGAGGCGATCAACTGCTGCGACTCGGCACCGCCGCCCCACCAGACGATATCGGACTTGATGGTGTCGAGTTTCTTGAAGGCACGGTCGAGATCGAGCGGATAGAGCTTGTCCGCCGGCACGCCGTCAGCCAAAAGCGCGATTTCGATGACGCCCGGCGCCGACCATTTGTAGAAGGTCCGCTTGCCGGGAAATTTCTTGGTGTCGAACATGTCGGCCCAGCCGGCCGGTTCGCCCGGGACGGCGCCCTTGTTCCAGGCCAGCACGAAGGAATAGTAGAAGCTGCCGACGGCATGCTCATTGCTGAAGCGCGGGTCGAGATCGGCCTTGGGCACGACCGCATAGTCGATCGGTTCCAACAGACCGTCCTTGGCAGCCTTGATGGCGAAATCCATCTCCACGTCGACGACATCCCAGGTGACGTTGCCGGCGTCGACCATGGCCTTGAGCTTGCCGTAGTCGGTCGGCCCATCCTGCAGCACCTTGATGCCGGAGCTGGCTTCGAAGGGGGCTGCCCAGGATTTGGTCTGCGCTTCCTGCGTGGTGCCGCCCCAGCTGGTGAACGCCATCTCGTCGGCCTTGGCGGCGGTCGCCGCGAGCAGTCCGGCCAGCAGGCCGGTCAAAATCAGTTTCATGTCATTCTCCTCTGTTGGTCTGTTCTTGTTTTTCTCAGTGCACCTGCGTCCCGCGGTTCTCAGCGCATGACGAAGGGATCGGGGATCGGCTCGTCCGAGGTCTTGATCCAGACGGATTTCGAGCGCGTGTAATCTCTGATGGCGTCGAGCCCGCCTTCGCGGCCGAGGCCTGACAGGCCGTAGCCGCCGAAGGGAACGAGCGGCGATACGGCGCGATAGGTGTTGACCCAGACGACGCCGGCATGGATGTCGCGCGCCATGCGGTGCGCCTTGCCGAGATTGCTGGTGAAGACGCCGGAAGCCAGGCCGAAGGGCGTGTCGTTGGCGAGTGCCAGCGCCTGCGCCTCGGTGTCGAAGGCGAGCACGCTGAGCACCGGTCCGAACAATTCCTCGCGCACGCAAGGCAGGTCGCTGCCGCCGGCGTCGATGATGGTCGGCGCGTAATAGAAGCCGCTGCCGGCTGGTCGTGTTCCGCCGGTGACCAGCATGCCGCCCGCGGCAAGGCTCTCCGCGACGATCTTCTCGATCCAGTCGCGCTGACGCAGCGTGGCGAGCGGACCCATTTCGGTCGCCGGATCCTGCGGATCGCCGATGCGGATCGCTTCGGCCTTGCGTTTCAGGCGAGCGAGGAATTCGTCCTTGACCGAACGCTCGACCAGCAGCCGCGAGCCGGCGACGCAGCTCTGGCCGGTCGCGGCGAAAATGCCGGCGACCACCGCGTTGGCGGCGCTGTCGAGATCGGCGTCGGCAAAGACGACGATCGGGCTTTTGCCGCCGAGTTCGAGCGTGGTGTAGGCAAGGTTCTCCGCGGTGTTCCTGACGATGGCGCGCGCCGTCGACGGACCGCCGGTGAAGGCGACGCGCGAGATCAGTCTGTGGCTGGTCAGGCGCTGGCCGCAATCATGGCCGAAGCCAGTGAGGATGTTGACGACGCCTGAGGGAAAACCGGCCTCCCGGACGAGTTCGGCAAAAGCGAGCAACGGCGCCGGGCCGTCCTCGGAGGCCTTGAGCACGATGGTGCAGCCGGCGGCGAGCGCCGGGCCGAGCTTGACGGCCGACAGGAAGAGCTGCGAGTTCCACGGCACCACCGCGGCTACGACGCCGATCGGTTCGCGGCGGATGGTGACATCGAGATCCGGCTTGTCGATCGGCACGTGTGCGCCTTCGTGCTTGTCGGCGAGCCCGCCATAGTAGCGGTAGTAGTCGCCGACATAGGCGATCTGGGCGCGGGTCTCGCGGATGATCTTGCCGGTGTCGCGTGTCTCGAGTTCGGCCAGGCGCCCGGCATTGGCGGTGACGAGGTCGCCGAGCTTGACCAGCAGCTTTCCACGCGCTGTCGCGGTCATCCTTCGCCATGGGTCTGAGCGCAATGCGCGGTGCGCCGCCTCGACGGCACGGTCGACATCGGCTTCACTCGCCGCCGGCATCCTGCCCCAGGCCGCCCCCGTCGATGGGTCGACGCTGTCGAAAGTGGCGGACGGCTCGTCGAAGCGGCCGTCGATGAAGTTCCTGAAGAGGGCGTCGGTCATGGGCTCGCGATCAGAGGAAGGCCGGCATCACCCGGTCGATGAACAGTTGCAGCGATTTCGTCTTGCGCTCGTGCGAAAGGCCGCTGTCGATCCAGACCGAATACTGGTCGTAGCCGAGCGCTTCATAGGCTTTCAGCCGGGCGATGACATCATCGGCCTCGCCGATCACCAGATTCTGCCTGATCTTGTCCGGCGCGTATTGCGGCATGGCCGCGATCTCGTCCGCCGTCAGCGGCTCCAATATGCCCTGATGCACGGGCTTCTTGTTCTGGAACCAGGCGCCGAACTGACAATAGAAATTTGACAGGTCCTGCGTGAGGCGATCGGCGTCGGCCGCGTCCTCGGCGACGAATGTGTGCATCAAAAGCATGATTTCCGGCCGCGCGATGTCCGGGTGCGCGGCGCAGGCGGCGTTGAAGCGCTGCATCAGGCTCGTCACCTCGTCGTCGCCGGACGCCAGCGGCGTCACCTGGACCTTGCAGCCGTTGGCGACGGCGAAATCGTGCGAGTTCGGGTCGCGCGCCGCCACCCAGATCGGCGGGTAGGGTTTCTGCAACGGCTTGGGCGAGGAGGTGGTGGCGGGGAATTGCCAGAACTCGCCGGAGAGTTCGAAGTCGCCGTCCCAGAGGCCGCGGATCGCCGGTATGATCTCGCGCATGCGTTGGCCGGCACCCCAGGCGTCGAGGCCGGGGAAAACGCGTTGATATTCGTAGCTATAGGCGCCGCGCGCGATGCCGATGTCGAGCCGGCCGCCACTGATGACGTCGGCCATCGCCGCTTCGCCGGCAAGCTTGATCGGGTGCCAGAAGGGCGCAATCACGGTTCCGGTGCCGAGGCGGATACGGCTGGTTTTGGCGGCGAGATAGGCGATGTTGATGAAGGGATTGGGCGAGATGGTGAATTCCATGCCGTGATGCTCGCCGATCCAGGCGGTCTCGAAGCCTGCCTGTTCGGCCATCAGGACCAGCTCTTCGAGCTCGGTCACAAGCTCGGAATGCGGCTTGGCCAGATCCGACCGTTCCATATGCACGAAGAGCGAGAATTTCATCCGTGGTCACCTGTATTGACGGCGGAAGCACCGGCCCTGGCGAGCGGCCGGACCTCGCCTTCGACATCGTTGCCGACGTAGACGCCGAAGGCATCCACCGAGCATTCCCTGATATAGCGCGCGAGCATCGAGCGGATCGCCGGATCGGCGATCTTCAATCCTTCGATCGCGTCGATCTCGATCAGCCGGATGCCGCGATCGCTGGAAGCGGGCACGTCGAACGTGCCGCGATAGTAGACATGTGTGCGTGAAACAGTTCCGGCGTCGTCCCAGACGGCGAACAGGAAGCCGAGCTGAGCCTCGATGGCCTTCGCCGCAAGCAGCCCTCGGAGGCTTTTGCCATCGCCAGCCGAGCCCAATCCGCGGCCGCGCGGCAGTTCGAAACCGTCCGCCGTTTCCAGGAACAGGATCCGGCCGCCATTTTCGAGGATGGCGCCGACATCGGTGCCGGGCTGGGTGGCGGCCAGCGCGTCCTGGCTGAGGCCGGGTGTGATATAGGCGCCGCGGCAATAGCCGAGCGGCTGCGCGGAGTTGTGCTCGAAATCGCGGACGCGGCCGATGAGGATCGAATGATCGCCGGCCTCGACCAGCCGCTCCATGTCGCAGTCGAAGGACGCGACGGAACCGTCCAGCACGGGGCTGCCGGTCCGTCCCGGTCGCCATGCCACCGAGGCGAACTTGTCGGCCGCTTTCGAAGCGAAGATGCCGGACGCTGTCTTCTGACCTTCATTGAGGACGTTGATGGCGAAGCTCTTCGAGGTCGCGAAGACGGGATGGCCTGATGCCTTGTGGGCGATACAGACGAGCACCAGCGGCGGATCGAGCGACACCGAGGTGAAGGAGTTGGCGGTGAAGCCGCGCGGCTCGCCTTCGGGTCCGATCGTGGTGACGATGGTGACGCCGGTGAGGAAGGAGCCAAGCGCACGGCGGAATTCGCCGCTGTCGAACCCGGTATTCGCCTCCGCAGTGCTGTTTCGCTCGATAGCTTCGTCCTCTGCGAGGAAGTCAACGATATGGCGCGTTGTCAGATCGGGCGCCGCGACCGCCATCATGTGTTTCTCGCCCGGCAGCACCGTGCAGCGGCCATACGGCGCCAGGCGTGCCATCGCGGCCGACATTGCCGGCGAAGAGTTCCTGTCGTCGGAGCCGGTCATGAACAGGGCCGGCACGGCGAGCGTCGGCAGGCGGTCGGCATGATCGCCGTCGGCACGAGCGAACAGGCGATAGGTGCGGGCATAGCCTTCCGGGTCGACCCTGCTCAGTGCGGATGCCGTCTTCTGCGCTGCCGCCTCCAGCTCGGCCGGCACCGGATCTCCGAACCAGCGGGCAATGGTCTGTGCCGTGCCGGCCGTATCGCTGCGGCCGTTGAGCGCCACCGCGCGCTGGCGAACGGCTTCGGCCAGTTCAGGTGGACGCCGGAACACGGCATTCAGGGAAACGATGCGGTGGACGCGCTCCGGTGCGCGCAGCGCGAGTTCCTGGGCAACGAGCGCACCCATCGAATGGCCGACGACGGACACCTTGTCGAGGCCGAGATGATCGAGCAGGCGAACGGCCTGGTCGGCGTAGTCGGCCAGTTCCGGGTGCTGCGGCGGCAGCGGCGAAAGGCCATGGCCGAGCATGTCGATGGCGATCACGTCAAAGCGGTCAGCCATGCGCTCGATCTGCGGCTGCCAGATCGCGGCGTTCATGCCGACGCCGTGGATGAACAGCACCGGCGTGCCCGCGCCGGCGCGGATGAAGCCGGTGGCGTCGGGCGCGGTGCCCTGTCGAGCCCATGCGGAAGCGTCAGCCATGCACGTCCCCAAGCTCCTTGAGGTCCTGATAGCGGTCGCCGATGCGGTGATGCGGGCGACCGCCGATCGACGCGCCAAGGGCGACCACCAGCTCGTCCGGCGCCGGCGCATCGCCGATCTGGAAATGCACGGTCAGGTAATGCGAGCGCCGCCCTTCGTCATACTTGTCCATCAGCGGGATCATGATCGGCGTGTTCGGCCCGCCGCGCAGATTGGTGAAGGCAAGATAGGTCTTGGCGCCGACGGCGCGGCGATAATGGTTGCCGAAATGCAGCGTGTGGATCAGCGCCGAGGCATGCTCGATCTCGCCCGACGTACCGCAAATGGCGGCCTTGCCGTAGCCCTCGATCGCCTCGCCGGAACCGGCGACGGCAATGATCTCGCGGGTCAGGATCTCTCCCAGCACCGGCGCGCAGGCGCGGATTTCGGGCGAAAGGTCGTCGGTGAAGCCGCATCCTGCCCAGGGATTGGTCAGCACCGCGGCGACGCCGATCAGGCGCAGCGGTCGGGGTGCGGCCTTGCCGCCTTCGATCAGCGTGTTCTCGGTATAGGTCACGATCTTGCGAATGGCAGGCTGCATGAAATCCTCGGGTCGGCGACGTCGCGGGACCATCCGATCCCTGTATCATCTTATGGTATACCATGCTATGGAGCGCCAAGTACCTTGTCAACCGGGCATGGAATCTGTTTTCGTGGCGGCGCAGGAGGCAAGACATGCCAGACGACACGCTTCGCATCGACCGCAGCGCCAAGACCTTGAGGACGCTGGCGCTGGAGCGCATGCGCGACGCGATCATGGATTTCCACTTCCAGCCTGGCGAAAGGCTGGTCGAGCGGCCGCTTTGCGACCAGCTTGGCGTCAGCCGTTCCGTCGTGCGCGAGGTTCTGCGGCAACTGGAGGCCGAGGGGCTCGTGCAGATGATCCCTGGGCATGGGCCGGCGGTGGCGAGGCCTGACCTCGGCCGCACCGACGAGATCTATGAGTTGAGGGCCCTGCTTGAAGGCATTGCGGCACGCGCCTGCGCCCTGTCGGCCACCGGCGAGCAGCTGGCGACGCTGGAGCGCGCCCTGGCCGACCTGTTCGAGGCGTGGGCGTCGGGGACGCCGCCGGCAGTGATGCGGGCGACGACGAAATTCTACGAGGCGCTGTTCGAGGCCGCCGACAAGCGTGTCGCCTGGGAAATTGTCAGCGGGCTGAATGTCCGCATCAATCAGCTTCGTTCCATGACCATCGTCTCGACCAATAGGCGCGAAGCGGCGATCGCCGAGATGAACGAGATCATGGATGCGATCCGGGCACGCAAGCCGGAAGAGGCGGAAGCCGCGGCGCGGCGCCATGTCGAATCCGCCTGGCAGATCGCCCGCACGGCGCTGCGGCCACCGGTGTGACCGATGGCCGGTCTTCCTAACTTCCGCCGGCCATCGTCGCTCGAAGCCAGGCCGTGATGGCATCGAAGTCGATCGGCTTTGTCGTGTCGACGTCGAAGAGCGGCCCGCGCCGCAGCGGCTCGGCGCGCTTGGCGAGTTCGATCAATTCGGGGATATAGGCCGCACCGGGATGGCCGGCGGGGCGCTGGTCGAGCCGGGCGCCATAGCGCTCGGCAAGCACTTCGCCGGGCGCGTGACACCAGATTTCCACAGTCTGTCCGACACCGGCTTTTCTCAGATGATCCTCCAGAACCTCCCGCGGCTGGAAGCCAAACCAGGCGTCGACGATCACGGTGGTGCCGGCGGGGGCCTCGCCGACCACCGACCAGATCGCCTGATAGGCGGCGCGGCCGAGCGTGCGGTTGAACAGGCGGTCGCCGCCGCCGAGCACTTCGAGAAACGGATTCTTGATCGTGTCGAGCGCGAGCAGCGGCCATCCCATGCGGTCGGCGATGCCGCGTGAGACGGTACTCTTGCCGCTGGCGGGGATGCCGTTGACGAGCACGGCGCGCCCCGCGCGATCCGACAGGGCCAAGGGCGAAACCGGAACCGCCTGCAGCTCCGCCAGTGCCTGGAGGCCAGCGCCGATCACGCCGGCGTCGTCGCCGAGCTGGGCGGGTTCGACGTGGCATTGGTACCAGGGCGCCAACGCCGGCGCGCGGGCGAGGGCTGCATGTGCCGCCCGACCAAGGCCGCCGCCAAGCAGCACCAGATCGGGAGCAAGCACGGCGACGGCGGTGTCGATGGCGGCACGTAACGGTCTCGCCCAGGCGTCCAGTATGGCACGTGCATGGACATCGCCGGCCGCATCGCGGGCAAAGAGCTGATCCACAGAGATGTCGGCGCCGAGACCGGCGCGTGCAATGTGACGGCCAAGTGCCGTGCCCGAACTGGTGGTTTCGACGCAGCCGCGGCGGCCGCAGGCGCAGACCTCGCCATTGACGTCGACGGTGATGTGGCCGAGCTGGCCCGCCGTTGCCGAGCCACGCGTGATCCGCCGATCTTGAGCGACGGCGCCGCCAATGCCGGTGCCGATGGTGAACATGACGATGTTGCCATGGCTACGCCCGGCGCCGAGCGCCATCTCGGCGGCCAGTGCCATGTTGCAGTCATTGTCGATGACAACGGGCTTGCCTGTCATGTCTTCCAGGCGCTGTGCAAGGGCAACCGAGGCGAGGTTGACATAGCCGCCCGACAGCACCGCGCCACGCCGCGCATCGACGCGGCCGGGGACGCCGACGCCGATGGCCTTCACGTCAGGCGTGTCGAGAAGGCGCACCATGTCGGCGATGCGGCCGAGCACGAGCTCCGGGTCGGGCGCGCTTTTTTCGGAAACGCGCTTGAGGATTTCACCGGTGCCGGAAATGCGGGCGGCCCGCAGATTGGTGCCGCCAATGTCGATTCCTATGCTGAGAGGCATGGCGTCCTGCGCGTGATCCAAATTCGACTATCAGGCAGCGGCCTTCTGCCGGTAGTGCCCGATCACGGCCTGAATCTCACGCAATCGCGGCACTGCGATGGTCTTAAGCCTTTCGCGCTGGATGTCACGGTCGAGCGAGATGCAGTCCTTCCACAGCGAGCGGCCGGCGATGACGCCCGAGGCGCCATTCTGCATGGCGATCTCGACCTGGCCAAGGAAGGTCGCGTGGTTGACGCCGGCCGAAAGCACCGCCCACGGCACGTCGCCGGCCATTTTGGTGATGTTGGCGCAGGCTTGCGGCGTACCGGGGTAGGGAAGCTTCAGCACCTTGGCGCCGCACTCCAGCGAAATCCTGGTGCCTTCTTCGACAAGCCATGGCGTCTTGGCCGCATAGTCCTCGGGGCTTTCCCCTTCGAGCTGATAGGTCAGGAACTCGACGACGAGCAGCAGGTCCTCCTGCCCGAAATCGGCGATGCACTGGCGCAGGATGGCGATGTTGTGGTCGTTGGCCTGCGGCTTGTCGGCCCGGAGATACACCATGATCTTGCCGCCGGTACCGCCCAAGGCGCGGACGCGGCGCGCGTCGATGTCGGGAACCAGGCGTGACAGGCGGTAGCCCTCGGGCGAGACGTCGAAACCGGAAGCGTCGAGACCGATGAGCAGTGCCGTATCGCGGTTCAAGACGCCTTCGTCGACAATGCGCGGCACCGCGCAGAGCGGGTCGAGCAGCACGCAGGACGCGGCACTGGCGAGGTAGCGGGTGATGTCAGCCTTGGTGTCGCCGAGCATGTCATTGGTGATCTTGGCCTGCTCGGCCGGATCCGACGCCAGCAAGGTCCGCATGCCGCCGCGCTGGTCGCAGGCGATGGCCACCATGGCTCCATCCTTGCCGCATATCTGCTGATAGCCGCGCAACTCCGCGGTGGTCATCTTGGTCATGGTCTCAATCCGATGTTGGCGCTCTCTTGCCGAGGGCGCGGATCCCGTGAAAACAACAATGTTCAGTTCTGCCCGCCTTGTTGGCAGGGAGATTTTTGCCTCGGTGCCGCGTCATCCGTCCTCGTGAACAGTGCCTCGCCGGCCCTACGGCCTGGGATCGGCCGCAAAGTTGCGAGTTGGCTGGATTTGCGCGATAACTCCCGTCGGCGTATACGTGTGTAACACGTTGCTGAAAGGAATTGCAAGCTGCCTGTTTCCCCCATCCAGGATGCGACCGCATCGCGGACGATGCTGCACACGGTTGCCAAGTTGCATTATGTGGAGGAGATGTCGCAGGTCGACATCGCCCGGCGGCTCGGTGTCTCCACCGCGACGATTTCGCGCCTGCTGCAGCGGGCGCGGGCGGAAGGGATCGTGCGGATCGAGGTTCTCGACCTGGCGACGCCGGAGGATATCACCAGGCAACTGATCGATGGCTTGAAACTGCGGGATGCCGCGGTGGTGGAGACGCCGGCGGCAGGCACGCTGGCGGCGCTCGCGGCACCGCTTGGCGGGCTGCTCAGGCAGGCGCAACTGGTGGCCGGCTCTGTGGTTGCCATCGGCTGGGGCCGCGCCGTGCGCGAAGTGATCCGCGCCGGCCTGCCACGCATGCCCGGTGTGCTGACCGTGGCTGCCACCGGCGGCATGCAGCAGCAGGCGGCGCATTTTCAGGTCAACGAATTCGTGCGGCTTGCCGCTGAGGAGTTCGGCGGCACACCGCATTTCATTCATGCGCCCTATCTGCCCTCCACCGAATTGCGCGAGGTCTTCCTGCGCGACACCGCCATCCGCGATGCTGTCGCCTTGTGGGAGCGGACCGATATCGCGATCGTCGGTATCGGCCTGCCGCATGCCATCAATGCCCCCGAGGCAAGTGCCGCCACGCCGAGCGAGCAGGCACTGGTTCATGCGGCCGGCGACGTGCTTCGCCATTACTTCGATGCCGAGGGCACGCTGATCGCCTGGGAAGGCGAGAGCCGGATGATTGCCATGTCGCCGGCACAGCTGCGCGCCGTGCCGCTGGTCATCGGCCTTGCCGCGTCGCCGGAGAAGGCGACGGCAATCATCGCCGCCGTTCGCGCCGGGCTGATCAACACGCTGGTGACGGATACGAAGACGGCGCAGGCCATCCTCGCGGCGCTCGCGTAGCGATAGAACGGGCAGGACGCTGCCGCGATTGGCGGCTCTGGGGAGGTCCAAGGCGCGGCCACGAAAACCAGTTGTGCCGCCGAATGCCCCGGGCGATAGTTGGCCGGGGCTCCGCGGAGCAGTCGGATGTTGTACGGTGTGAAAGACCCGGCGCTGTCAGCTCGGAAAAACCGAGTTGCAATTTATTTCTGCAAAGTGTTACAAGTTCGAAAGCCCGCCGGCAAGGCGTGGCGCGGGGCACAGTTTGCCGGACCTCGCGGAGGCGGAGGAACGGGGCTGTGGCCAGATGCGCCGGTCGGCTGACCGGCTGACATATCGACTGGAGGGCGCTTGGGAGGAGCTGCCCGCGAAAGGCAAACAGGCGTTCCCGGCCGTCGGCATCTGAAGAGATGACGGCCATTCCAATGTCACTTGCAACGGCAGATCTGCCAATAATGAGGAGGATGTCATGAAGAAGATTGTTGCCGCGCTCGCGGCGCTCGCCGTCAGTGCGACGGTGCTGATCGCGCCCGCACAGGCGCAGGACAAGAAATACACCATTGCGCTCATTCCGGGCCTGACCACCGACGGCTTCTACATCACCATGCGCAAGGGCGCCCAGGCGGCAGCCGACGCGCTTGGCGTGAACCTGGTTTTCCAGGGCGCGCCGGACTTCAACCCAGTCACCCAGGTGCCGGTGCTCGACGCCGTCATTGCCAAGAAGCCGGACGCGATCCTGATCGCGCCGACCGACAAGGTTCAGCTGGTCGAACCGCTGCGCAAGGCCAATGATGCCGGCATCCCGGTCATCACCGTCGACACGTTCATCGGCAGCGGCGTCTACCAGACCGGCGCCGGCGATGCCGATTTCCCGCTGGCCTACATTGCCTCGGACAATGTGCTCGGCGGCGAGATCGCCGCGCGCGCGCTGGCCACCGCCATTGGCGACAAGGGCAAGGTCTATGTGTCGAACGTCAAGCCCGGCATCTCGACCACCGACCAGCGTGAAGAGGGCTTCAAGAAGGAGATGGCCAAGCATACGGGCATCACCGTGCTGGAGACCCAGTTCAATGACGACGACGCCAACAAGGCGGCCTCGCAGCTGCAGGCGGTGTTTGCGCGCAATCCCGACCTGGTCGGCGTGTTCGGCGCCAATCTGTTCTCGGCGCTGGGTGCGGCCAATGGCGTCAAGCAGGCTGGCCAGACCGGCACCGTCAAGGTCGTCGCCTTCGATGCCCCGACCAGCATCGTCGACAACATCAACACCGGCCTGGTCGACGTGGCGATCGCCCAGCATCCCGCCGAGATCGGTTATTACGGCGTCGTCTCGGCCTATGCCCACCTGACCGGCCATTCGATCCCGGTCACGATCGGCACCGGCTTCACGATCATGGACAAGTCCAACATCGCGGACCCGAACATCTCGAAGTATCTCTACTCCGAGTAAGTCCAGACCAGCTTGGCGCCTCCCCGGTCCGCCGGGAGGCGCCTGTGCCGGGTTCTCGCCGGAGGCGGGACCTGTTTGAAGGCAGCCGTGGAGTATCCATGACCTCGACATCACCAGCCCAGCCAGCCGAGAAGCATGTCGCCCCTCAGGCCGATCACGGCGATCCGGCCAGGAGCCTGATCGCACGCATCGCCGAAGGGCGTGCCTGGCTGTTCCTTGCCGGCCTGATCATCTGTTTCGAGGTCTGGTCACGGCTCGCCTTCGGCGCCACCTTCGTGCTCAACCCGTTCAACCTGCAGTCCATCGCCATCTTCGCCGTGGCGCCGCTGCTGCTGGCGACCGGCCAGACCTTCGTCATCATCTCCGGCGGCATCGACCTGTCGCTTGGCTTCATCATGGGCCTTGCCGCCGTCATCGCCGCGCATGCCACCAACCTGGCGGGCGCCGCCATTCCCCTGCCGCTGGCCATGCTGGCGGGCATCCTCGCCTCGGTGATCGTTGCCGGCGTACCCGGCGTCATCAATGGCCTGCTGATCTCGCGCCTCAAGGTGCCGCCCTTCATCGGCACGCTCGGCATGTTCGGCGTCGCGCGCGGCGCCGCCTTCCTGCTTGCCGGCGGCACGACGGTTCCGGTGCAGAATTCCTGGTTCGCGCTGCTCGGCAACGGCAAGTTCTATGGCGTGCCCTATCTGGTGATCATCACCGCGATCTTCGTCATCGTGATGCACTATCTGCTCAGCCAGACCCGGTTCGGCCAGCACAATTATGCCATCGGCGCCAATGTGCAGGCGGCGCGCCGGGCCGGCATCGACATCAGGGGCCACATCCTGCGGCTCTACGTGCTGTCGGCGATGTGCGCCGGCCTTGGCGGCGCGCTCTATGCCGCGCGCTTCACCGCGGGTGCTGCACAGGCCGGCGAGCCCCTGCTGCTCGACAGCGTCGCGGCGGTGGTGATCGGCGGCGCCAGCCTGTTCGGCGGCTCCGGCACCATCTTCGGCACAGTCGCCGGCGCGCTGGTGATCGCGGTCATCCAGTACGGGCTGGTCTTCGTCAATGTCGAACCGTTCTGGCAGTTCATCGCCGTCGGCGTCGTCATCATCATTTCCGTCCTTATCGACCAGGCGCAGCGCCGGTTCAGTGGAGCCCGTCAGGATGAATAGCAGCAACCAGACCACGCCCCTGCTGGAAGTCCGCAACCTGTCCAAGCATTTTGGCGCTGTGCGCGCGCTCAACGACTTCTCCATGGCCGTGCGGCCGGGCGAAGTGGTGGCGCTGGCCGGCGACAATGGGGCCGGCAAGACGACGCTGATCAAGGCGATATCGGGCGTGTTCCAGCCGACGGGCGGCGAAATCCTGCTTCGGGGTCAGCCGGTGACGTTCGCGACGCCGCAGGAGGCGCGCGAGAAGGGCATCGAGACGATCTACCAGGATCTCGCGCTCGCCGACAATCTGTCGATCGGCGCCAACATCTTCCTTGGCCGCGAACCGATGCGCAAGGCATTCGGCTTCCTGCCGGTGCTCGACCGCAAGGCCATGGCCGAGGCGGCCAAGGCGACGATGGGGCGGCTGGACTTCCATGTCAGCCGGCTCGAGGCTCCGGTCAGTAATTTCTCCGGTGGCCAGCGACAGGCGGTCGCCATCGGCCGCGCCGTCTACTGGGATGCGCAGATACTGATCATGGACGAGCCGACCGCCGCCCTTGGCGTGCCCGAACAGCGCAAGGTGATTTCACTGATCCATCAGCTCAAGGCGCAAGGCCGAGGGGTGATCTTCATCTCGCACAATCTGCAGGACATCTTTGCAGTCTCGGACCGCATCGTCGTGCTGCGGCGCGGCGTCCAGGCCGGCGAGCGCAAGATCTCCGAGACCAACCATGACGAAGTCGTCAAGCTGATGGTCGGCGGATAAGGTGAGTTGATATTCAGCCGGTCTGCAAATGCTCCGCCTGACCTGAATCTCAACACACCTTAGATCGTCAATTGCTTAGCCGGCATCGCGATTGGTCAATGCGATGTGGCAACAGCCGGAGCCGTGGCCTGGCGTCCAGGTGATGTTGTCGAAGCGCACGCCCGTCGCCTCGAACAGGCCACGGTCGAAGGCGCCGGCGATGCGGCAGAGCGTGGAGAGTTTTTCGTCGCCAACGCCGGCCTCGACCCAGGCATCCTTCAGCGGGCAGCGCTTCACCTTGAAGGCGATCCGGTCATCGCCCCGTTCGATATCGGTTGGATACATCAGGCCGCCATCCGGGCTGACGGCCAGGAAGGCCTCGCCGATGACGCGCGCATCGTTGGCGCCGAAGCTGGCGAAGGCCGCTGCCGCCACTTCCTTGCCGCGCTGCTCGATGGCGCGGACCATGATCGCCTCGGCTTTTTCGGCGCCCAGCTCTCCGGTCAGTTCGTCGAGGAACAGGCGGTAGAGATCGGCGCGGTTGCGGAACGCGGAATCGAGTTCGCGCGACAGCTTTTCGGCTCTGGCTTCGGGGTCGGTCATGATGCGTCCTGCGTGGTTCTTTTGAGCTTTGGCGCTGATGCCACCAGTGCCTTGCCGATGGCCGATTGCGGCGCGTCGATCACGGCACGGGCGTCGCCGCTCTCGGCAATCCGCCCGGCATCGAGAAGGACGACGCGGTGGGCGATGGCACGGACGACGCCGAGATCATGTGAAATGAAGAGATAGGCGATCCGTTCCTGCCTCTGTAGGTCGAGCAGAAGGTCGAGGATCTGGCCGCGCACCGAGACGTCGAGGGCCGACACCGCCTCGTCCAGCACGATCAGCGACGGTTTGGTTGCGATGGCGCGGGCGATAGCGACGCGCTGCCGTTGGCCGCCGGAGATTTCATGGATGGCGCGCGGCGCAAGCTCGGCCGTCAGGCCGACGCGCTCGAGCAAGGCGGCGATGCGGCGCGGGCGCTCGGCGCTGGAGGCGATGCCATGGATGCGCAAGGGATCGTCGAGCACGCGCGCCACGGTGGCGCGTGGGTTGGAGGCAGCAAGCGGATCCTGGAACACCATTTGCAGGCGGGCGCGACGTGCACGCAAGGCGGCGCCACGCAAGGCTAGGAAGTCATCCCCCTCGAATTCAATGGCGCCGGCGTCCGGCTCGATCAGGCGCAGCACCAGCCGGGCGATCGTCGACTTGCCGCTGCCGGAGGGGCCGGCCAGCGCCAGTGTTTCGCCGGGATCGATATGAAAAGAGACGTCGTCGACGGCGATGACGGTGTTACCGCCGCGACGGTAGCGCTTGGTGAGGTTGGACACTGCGAGCAGGCTCATGCGTGCAGCCCGACCCGGTTCAGCAATGGTTCGGCGTCGAGGCCGATATGGGCGTCGAGCAGGGTGCGGGTGTAGGTTTGCGTTGGGGCGCCGACAATCTGTGCCGTCGTGCCAAGCTCGACCAATTGACCATGGCGGAACACGGCGATGCGCTCGGCAAGCTCGGCCGCCAGCGCGATGTCGTGGCTGATGAACAGCAGCGTCATGCCATCCTCGGCCACCAGCCGCCGGATCAAGCCGACGATCTCGGCCTGCACGATGGTGTCGAGCGCACTGGTCGCCTCATCGGCGATCAGCAATTTCGGCCCGGCCGCGATTGCCGCGGCAATCGCCACGCGCTGCTTCTGGCCGCCGGAGAGCTGATGCGGGAAGGCGCGCAGGGCTGAGTCTGGGTCGGGCAGGCGGACACGTTCGAGCAGGGTTTTGGCTTTTGCATAGGCCTGCGGCCATGCGAGGCCGAGATGCGTATGCGCGACTTCGGCAATCTGTTTGCCGACGGTCATGACGGGATCGAGGCTGGCGGACGGATCCTGGAAGACGAAGCCGATGTCGCGGCCGAGGAGGGGTGTGCGGCCAAGGCTGGGCCATTCAATTCTTCCGCCAACCGCCGAAGATGCCGGCAGCAACCTCGCAATCGCCAGTGCCAGCGTGCTCTTGCCCGAGCCGCTTTCGCCGATAATGGCCAGACGCTCGCCAGCCATGATGTCGAGGCTGATGTTCCTCAACGCCGCCACCTCGCCGCCGTCGCGGCGGTAGGTCACCGTCAGGTCGCGGATCGACGCCAGCACGGTCACGACAGGCCTCTTCGAACCGCTGTCGTTTCGACGATGCCTTCGCCGGCCAGATAGACGCCCAGCACCGTCAGCACCAGCGCTATGCCCGGGACGATCGACAGGAAGGGCGCGGTGCGCAGGACGGCGCGGCCTTCGGCTATCATGCCGCCCCAGGTGACCCTGTTGGGGTCGCCGAGGCCGAGGAAGGACAGCGCCGCTTCGGTGAGGATCGCGGCGGCGACGATCACCGACGACATCGCCAGCACCGGCGGCAAGGCGTTGGGCAGCACTTCGCGAAAGGCGATTTCGAGCGGATGCATGCCGATGGCACGGGCACTGGCGATATAGTCGCGTTCGCGGATGGAGAGGACTTCGGCGCGGGCAATTCGAGCCGGGCCGGTCCAGGTGCCGAGCGCTATTGCCGCAACGACGACGCCGAGCGACGGCCCGACAACGCTGACGAAGGCCAGCGCCAGCAGGAAGCTCGGCACGGTCTGGAAGGCATCGGTGATGCGCATCAGTACCTCGTCGACGAGGCCGCCGGCAAAGCCGGCCAGCGTGCCGACCACCGAGCCGATGGCCAGTGCAGCCGCCGCTGCCGCTAGCCCGACGGCAAGCGAGGTGCGGGCGCCGTGGAACAGTTCGGCCAGCACGTCGCGGCCGAGCCGGTCGGTGCCGAGCGGTAGCGACCAGTCCTGGAAGGGCGGCAGCAGCGCCGGGCCGGCGATGGCTTGTGGGTCGCCGGGAAACAGCAGCGCGGCCGACAGCGCCATCGCGATCAGCGCAGCCAGAAGGATGGCGCCGGCGACCGCCTCGGGCGTGCGCAGGAAACGGCGGAGCGGGCTCATGCGCCGGCCTCGCTGGCGCCAACGCGCGGATCGAGGAAGGCGTAGGCGATGTCGACGAGCAGGTTGATGACGATGACCAGGACGGCGCTGACGAGGATGATGCCGAGCAGCAGCGGCGTGTCGCGCGAAGCCACCGCTTCCTGCGCCAGTCGGCCGAGGCCTGGCACGGAAAAGACGCTCTCGATGACGACGCTGCCGCCCAGCATCTGCGCCGATTGCAGGCCGAGCATGGTGACCAGCGGCAGCAGCGCGTTGCGGGCGACATGGGCGAGCACGATGCGGCGGCGCGAAAGCCCCCTGGCGCGGGCGGCGAGCACAAAATCCTGCCGCCAGGCCTCGGCCATGCCGGCGCGCATCATGCGCAGATAGAGCGCCAGATAGATGAAGCCGAGCGCGGAAACCGGCAGGATGAGATGGATGGCGATGTCGGTTGCGCGGTCGAGACCGGTCTTGTCGGATGCCAGTGTCTCGATGCCGCCGATCGGCAGCCAGCGCAGGTCGACGGCGAAGACGACGATCAGCACCAGGCCAAGCCAGAAACCCGGCACGGCATAAAGCGCCAGCGAGCCGATCGACAGAAAGCGATCGCGGAAACTGCCGGGCTTGGCGCCGGCATAGATGCCGAGCGCGGAACCCAACCCGAAGGACAGCGCGGTGGCGCTGACCATCAACAGCAGCGTGTTGGGCAGGCGCTCGAGGATCACGTCGCGGATCGGTCTGGAGAAGGTCACCGACTGGCCGAGATCCAGATGCAGCAGCGCCCAGAGATAGTTGGCCAGCCGCGTCAGCTCCGACTGGTCGAGGCCCCAGCGATGGCGCAGCAATTCGATCATGCCGGCGTCGCCGCCGGTCGAGACGATGTAGGCGTCGACGGCGTCGCCGGGCGCGGCTTCGAGCAAAAGGAAGGTGCCGATGACGACGATCAGCAGCACGAAGACGCTGCCGACGAGGCGGCGACGGAGGAGGATGAGGGCGCGGGTCATGGAGGCGACATGACGCTGTGCCGATCGAGAGAAGTGCGGTGTCTAGGCACCCCCCTCTGTCCTGCCGGACATCTCCCCCGCAAGGGGGGAGATTGGATGTCACCTCTGCTTTCGCTAACCTTGGAACCCGAATTTGCGCGACGGCGAAACTGCCGATCTCCCCCCTTGCGGGGGAGATGTCCGGCAGGACAGAGGGGGGTGTGACGGAACTCGGCCTTAGGCCATGTCTCACCACCGATTTTTTCGCGAACTTTCATCCGCGCGAATGTGTCACGATTCCAGATAGGTGTCCGCCCAGTTCGACACCGCCCAGCGCGGGTTGTTGGCGATGTTGCCGACCGTGTCGCGGGCAACACTGATGAAACTCCATTCGGCGACATTGATCAGCGGCAGGTCGGCTGCCACTTCCTTCTGGAACTCCTTGTAGAGGTCGGTTCGGGCCGTGGTGTCGAGCGTTTCCGAGGCCTTGGCGATGAGCGCGTCGAGCGCGTCGTTCTTGTAGCCGCCCTGGTTGGAGAATGGCACGCCGTCGGGAATGCCGCTCTGCACCAGGATGGTGGTGGAGATCGCCGGGTCGCCGCGGAACACCGGCGGGCCGACGGCGAGATCGAAGGCGTGGTCGGTGTAGACGGCCTTGATGTGCGCGGCGGAGTCGTTGTTGACCAGCTGCGCGTCGATGCCGATGGCTGCGAGCGCCTGGCGCAGATAGTCGCCGAACTGTTTTGTCTCGTTGAAATAGGGCGCCGGCAGAAGTTTCAGCGCAAAGCGCTTGCCGTCCGGGCCTTTCTTGTAGCCGGCCTCGTCGAGCAGCGCGTTGGCCTTGGCGACATCGAAGGCGTAGGTCGGCACGCCGGCGGTGTAGAATTGCGGATCGTTCTTCGGCACCGGGCCGGTGGCGGTGGCGGCATAGCCGAGGAACACCGTCTTGACGACGAAATCCTTATCGATGGCATGCGCGATCGCCTGCCGCACCTTCACATCGGCGAGTTCCTTGCGGCGATGGTTGATCTCGACGACGAGCTGATAGGTCAGCCCTTCATAGCCTTTGCTGATCACCTTCAGGCCGGGCACCTTGGAGATGCGATCGAGGTCGGCCAGCGGCACGGCGGAAAAAGCGGCGAGCTGGATTTCTTGCGCTTCCAGCGCGCTCGCCGCCGACGTGCGGTCCGGCAAAACCTGATAGATGATCTCATCGAGATAAGGCTCGTCCTTGCCCCAGTAATCGGTGTTCTTCGTCAGCCGGTAATACTGGCCGGCCTTGTACTCGCCGAATTTGAACGGCCCGGTGCCGATGGGCGCGTTGTTGGCCGGGTTGTCCTCGATCTTGCCGACCTCGTAGACGTGCTTCGGCACCACGCTCGACAGCGCCGGCAGCGCGTTGCGGATCAGCTGGAACGGCGTCGGCTTGGCGAATTTGAACACGGCGGTGAGATCATCAGGGGTGTCGACGCTGGCCAGATCCTTGAACACGGTGCGGCCGAGATTCTGCAGCGGCTTCCAGATCTGCAGTGCCGAGAAGGCGACGTCGGCCGAGGTGAACGGCTTGCCGTCATGCCATTTGACGCCGTCACGCAGTTTGAACGTCACTGAGAGCCCATCGGCGGCACCTTCCCAGCTCAATGCCAATCGTGGCGCGAGCCCGTCCTTGCCGTCGAAAGAAGCTTCGGCCAGCGTTTCGACGATCTTGCTGGAGATGAAGAAGACGCCGTTGGAGGCGACGATCGCCGGGTTGAGGTTGCGCGGTTCGGAATCGGCGGCGAGCACCAGCCGCCCGCCCTTCTTCGGCGTCTGCGCCCAGCCCAATGTCGGCATGGCGGTGGAGGCCAGCAGCATTGCCGAGCCGGCAAGCATTTTGCGTCTCGAAATCGTGAAATCTGACATGATCGAACTCCGTCCTCTCCGCGACCCCGATCGGCGCGACAACACCCCTCGAATGCCGGCATCGGCATTCTTGCGGTGGCGATTATGAGCCTTGCCGAGGGTTTCGCCAGAGACGGAATTGGCGCATCCTTGCTTGGCTTTGAAATTTTCGTCCGCTGGACCAGTTTGGAAGAACGGTTCAATTCAACCAATCTGGTAGGACCAGATTTCGCGGATAGGCGACGAATGACGACTTGGTGACCGCCTGGCCGCACCGTTTGCGTATTTCTGGCTAGACCAGAGCGGGCAAAATGGTGCAGATTTGATGCACAGCCTAGGGATTGGGAGCGGAACAAGGTCGATCCCAGGCAATTCAGGGAGAGAGAGATGAACATTGCGCCGGGCAAGAGTGCCGTCAGCAATATCCCGTTTGAGCAGGCGAGAGTCGACCAGCTGATGGAGGAGGCCGGTATCGATGTGTTGCTCGCGACCTCCAAGCACAACACGCAATATCTGCTGGGCGGCTACAAATTCATCTTCTTCGCCGCCATGGACGCGATCGGCCACAGCCGTTACCTGCCGATCGTCGTCTACGAAAAAGGCGGCCCGGATCACGCGGCCTATATCGGCAATCGCATGGAGGGCGGCGAGCACCAGAACCATCCGTTCTGGACGCCGACGCTGCACGCCGCCTGCTGGGGCACGCTCGATGCCGCGAACTTTGCTGTCGAGCATCTGCAGAAGATCGGCAAGGCCGGCGCTCGCATCGGCATCGAGCCCGGCTTCCTGCCGTCGGATGCCTACACGCTGATCCGCAAGGCGCTGCCGGACGCCAAGCTGATCGATGCGACGGCGATGCTGGAAAGCATGCGCGCCATCAAGACCGATGCCGAGCTGGAGAAGCTGCGCACGGCCTCCGAACTGATCACCGATTCCATGCTGGCAACCATTGCCTGGGCGCGCGAAGGCACGACCAAGGCCGAGATGATCGAGCAGATCAGGCGCGAGGAAACCAATCGCGGCGCACATTTCGAATATTGCCTGCTGACGCTGGGCTCCAGTCACAACCGCGCCGCCTCGCCACAGGCATGGAAGAAGGGCGAGGTGCTGTCGATCGATTCCGGCGGCAATTATCACGGCTATATCGGCGACCTCTGCCGGATGGGCATTCTGGGTGAACCGGATGCCGAGCTGGAAGACCTGCTGGCCGAGGTCGAGACGGTGCAGCAGGCGGCATTCTCGAAGGTGAAAGCCGGCACGCTGGGCGGAGACATGATTTCGCATGCGGAAAGCGAGCTGAAGAAATCCAAAGTCGCGCCCTATACGGATTTCTTCGCCCACGGCATGGGCCTGATCACGCACGAAGCGCCATTCCTGATGACCAACCATCCGGTGACTTATGAAGGCACCTATGCGGCAAAGCCGCTGGAAAAGAACATGGTGCTGTCGGTCGAGACGACCATGCTTCATCCGACGCGAGGGTTCATCAAACTGGAGGATACGCTGGCGGTGACTGAGGGCGGCTATGTGATGTTCGGGGATCGGGGCAGGGGGTGGAACAGGGGTGGGACCGCCTAGCCGGTATTGAAGGGTGCTGCCCCCTCACCCGGATTGCCATCCGAATTGCGAAGGGCAATTCGGGGCAATCCGACCTCTCCCCGAGGGGAGAGGAGGACGCCGGCGTCGATGCCAGCCTCTTCTCCCCCACGGGGAGAAGGTGGACGCGAAGCGGCCGGATGAGGGGGCCTCCCTGCAAATGAGGGACGGGAGGAAGATTATTTCCCTGCCGGCACCAACCTGAAATCCGGCAGCTCCCTCAACGCCAGCTCAGGCCCGGCGGGCGAGTAGACAACAAACAGCTGCATCGGCCCATCGCCGGTGTTCAGCGTTGAGTGAAACCGGCTCTCAGGCACGTAGATGGTGCAGCCGGGGCCGACCTTCTCGACCACCGGATTGCCCTTCTCGTCCTCGACCATCTGCTCGCCATGCCCCGAGATGACGAAGATGATTTCCTCCGCGCCTGGATGATTGTGGCGGGTGTGGCCCTTGCCTGACGGCAGGTCGACGACGCCGCCGGAAAAGCGCGTCGCGCCGTTCACTTCCGGAGCCACCGTCAGCGCCAGCCTGCCCCAGTCGAAACCGAAGGCGCTGACGTCCTTCGGGTAGACAAACACCTTGCTCTTGTCGGTCATCTCTCTCATCCCTTCTTTTTCTTCGTGGTCGCTTTGTCGCCGCCCAGTGTGACGGCCTTGAAATCGGCCGTCTGCCTGGCGATCGCCGCTTCCGCCGGCAATCGCTCCATCGAGCTCGCGCCATAGAAGCCATGCAGGCCCTTGGCATGGGAGAGAATGTATCGGGCGTCGTCCGGCATCGAGATCGGACCACCATGGCAAAGCAGGATGACGTCCTTGCGCACCGAGCGTGCGGCGTTGGCGATGGCGTCGATCGCGACAACGCAATCGTCGAGCGACCTGGCCGAGGTGGCACCGATCGAGCCGCCCGTCGTCACGCCCATATGGGCAACGACGATGTCGGCGCCGGCTTTGGTCATGGCGCGGGCTTCGTCGGGATTGAAGACATAGGGCGTGGTCAAGAGATCGAGCTTGTGCGCTTCGGCGATCATGTCGACCTCGAGCCCGAAGCCCATGCCGGTCTCTTCGAAACTCTGCCGCATGGTGCCGTCGAACAGGCCGATGGTGGGGAAATTCTGCACGCCGGAAAAGCCCATCGTTTTCAGCTCGGCCAGGAGCAGCGGCATGATGACGAAGGGGTCGGTGCCGTTGACGCCGGCCAGCACCGGCGTGTGTCTGACCACCGGCAGCACCTCATAGGCCATTTCCTTGACGATCTCGTTGGCATTGCCATACGCAAGCAGGCCGGCGGCCGAGCCGCGCCCAGCCATGCGGTAGCGGCCGGAATTGTAGATGATGATGAGGTCGATGCCGCCGGCCTCCTCGGCCTTGGCCGACAGGCCGGTGCCGGCGCCGCCGCCGACGATCGGCACGCCCTTGTCGATCATTCCCCGGAATTTCTTCAGTATGTCCTTGCGCGGTATTGCGGGCATTTTTCTTGGTCTCACTGTCTGGCGATGTCGAGGAAAGCTGCGGTTGCCGCCTTGGCGAATTGGGGATCGTTGATGTGCAGCGGCAAGCGGGTGACGCGGCGCTTGGCATTCGGCTTGATCGTGCGTTCGATGGCTTCGAACAGGACGGCGTCGGCTTCGGGATCGAAAAAGGCGCCGCCTTCGATGTCGAGTGCCGAGACGCCCTTTTCCGGGATGAGAAAATGTAGCGGCCCTTCGCAATGGGCGAGCCTGGTGCCGATCCATTCGCCGATCGCGCGGCATTCCTGCGCCGTCGTGCGCATCAGCGTGACGTTCGGATTGTGCTCGTAGAACAGCCGGCCGCGATAGCGGTCCGGAATGGTCGAGGGCGCCCAGAAATTCACCATGTCGAGCGCGCCGACCGAACCGACATAGGGCAGCTTGCTACGGGCAATCGCGCCGAAGCGATCCTCCGTTGCCGGCAGCACGCCGCCGAACAGCAGGTCGCAGACCTCGGTCGTGGTGATGTCGATGACACCGGACAGAAGGCCGCTGTCGGCCAGCTTCTCCATGCTGCGGCCGCCAGTGCCGGTGGCGTGGAAGACCATGCAGTCGTAGGTCGAGCGAAGCTGGTCGGCGATGGCCGTCACGCAAGGCGTGGTGACACCGAACATGGTCAGCCCGATCGACGGCTTGCCGTCGGGCGACGGCGCCGGCCTGGCCGCCATGCCCGCTATCGCCTGGGCGGCATTGTGAAGGACAACGCGGGAGAGACGGTTCAGCCCGGCCATGTCGGTCACCGACGGCATCATGTTGATGTCGGAGACATCGACATAAGGAGCGGTGTCGCCGGAGGCGAGCGTCGAGACCATGATTTTCGGCAGCCCAAGCGGCAGCGCGCGCATGGCCGATGTGATGATCGATGTGCCACCGCCGCCGCCAATGCCGATCACGGCGGCAATGTCGTTTCGCGATTGGACGAAACGGGTGAAGGCGACGCCCATGGCGGCAACCGCGGCGCCACGGTCCTCGCCGCCGAGCACGGCTGTGCTGCCGTCCGGGTGATGGCCGGCAATTTCCTTCGCGGTGATGTCGACGGGGATGGTTGCGTCGCGCGTGCCGACGTCGACACGGGAAACGGCGGCGCCGGTAGCGGCAATCGCATCGGCCAGGAAGGCGAGTTCCTCGCCCTTGGTGTCCGCTGTGCCCACGACATAAATGCGCTTCATGGGCGGTTCCCAGGTCATTGCAAATTTTTGAGACGCGCGTATCATATTGACATGGATGTCTCACGTCAACGATCCACTGCAAGCAGCGACGCCGAGCGGGGAAGCGGCGAGGCCGCCGAGCGCGGACCCCGGGCGCGCACGAAAAGGCTGATGCTGGAGACGGCGACATGGCTGATGCAGGCGGGCGTTACGCCGTCGGTCAGCGAGGTAGCCGAGGCGGCCGAGGTTTCCCGCGCCACTGCCTATCGCTATTTCCCGAGCCAGGCGGCATTGGTGCAGGCCGTCGTTGACGAGGGGCTGGGGCCAATCCTGACCTGGCAGTCGACCTCTCTCGATGCCGAACGCCGAGTCGCTGAATTGTTCGACACGGCCATGCCGCGCATCGAGGCTTTTGAAGCGACGTTCAAGGCGGCGCTGAAGCTGTCGCTCGATCAATGGGCACGACGCCAGGCCGGCACGCTGGGCGGCGAGCCGGCCTTCACGCGCGGTCATCGCGTCGATTTGCTGCAGGAGGCGATCGCGCCGCTCAAGGGCCACTTGCCGCCGCGCGACTTCAAGCGCCTGGCGCAGGCGCTGTCGCTGATCTTCGGCGTCGAGGTGCTGATCGTTCTCAAGGATATCTGGGGCCTGGACAGCCGCGGGACGAGGTCTGTCGCGCAATGGGCGGCGGGGGTGCTGGTGCGGGCCGCGATGGCCGACTCGGCGATCGGTGGAGAGATGCCGCCAAGTGCGGGATGACATTATCTGGTTCGACCAGATAGTTGAGCCAGATGCTGATCTTAATGGCGATACGGAGCCGGAAACAAGGCCGTTGCATATCAAGGAGTAGGAAAAACAAGATAAAACAGACAGATGCTGCGCCGAATGGCTTATCGTGCCGCCCTTGATCGCTCAAGAAAGAACTTGACGTCTATCTAGAATTGGTAATACCAGATTAGGAGCGATAAAGCGGATCGAAAGTGAGGGCTGCGATCCATTTTCCGGCAGGGCGAGGAGGCCCTAAGCCGGAGAAATGCCATCACCGGAGGAACTACCAGGGCCGACCACGCTGCCGGCTCGCATGACAAGGGTAGAATGCGCACCAGGGAGGAACATTATGCGCAAGATAATGACCAGCGTGCTTGCTGGTATCGGCCTGACGCTTGCCTACGGAACATCCGTCCACGCGCAGGACAAGGAACTCACCATTTTCTGGGCGGAATGGGATCCTGCGAACTATCTGCAGGAGCTCGTCAACGACTATACGGCCGAGACCGGTGTGAAGGTCACGGTGCAGACCACGCCATGGCCCGATTTCCAGACCAAGGCCTTCACCGAGTTCAACGCGCATGGCGACGCTTACGATCTGGTCGTCGGTGACTCACAATGGCTGGGCGCCGGTTCGACGCAGGGCCACTATGTCGATCTGACCGACTTCTTCAACCAGCACAAGCTCACCGACGTGATGGCGCCCGCGACCATCAAGTATTATGCCGAATACCCTGGCGGTTCCGGCAAATACTGGGCGATCCCGCTGGAAGGGGATGCGATCGGCTGGTCCTATCGCAAGGACTGGTTCGAGGACCCAAAGGAGAAGGAAGCCTTCAAGGCGAAGTACGGTTACGACCTCGATGTGCCGAAAACCTATGCGCAGTTGCGCGACATCGCCGAGTTCTTCCACCGTCCGGACCAGAAGCGGTACGGCGTCGCCATCTACACCGATAATTCCTATGACGCGATGGCGATGGGCGTCGAAAGCGCCATCTTCAGCTACGGCGGCGATCTCGGCGACTATGCAAGTTACAAGGTCGACGGCATCACCAATTCGAAACAGGCCGCCGCCGGCCTCGAAATGTACAAGGATCTCTACAAGTTCACGCCTCCCGGCTGGGGAAAGACCTTCTTCGTGGAGGACAACCAGGCAATCACCGGCGGTCTCGCCGCGATGAGCATGAACTTCTTCGCCTTCTTCCCGCCGCTGGTGAACAAGGCCACCAACCCCTACGCCGACGTGACGGGTTTCTTCGCCAACCCGGCCGGCCCGGACGGAAAGCGCTTCGCCGCTCTCGGCGGCCAGGGAGTTTCGGTCGTCTCGTATTCGAAGAACAAAGACGAGGCGATGAAGTTCCTTGAGTGGTTCATCAAGGACGAGACCCAGAAGAAGTGGGCCGAGCTCGGCGGCTACACCTGTAGCCAGGCCGTGCTGAAGTCGGAAGCCTTTCAGAAGGCCACGCCTTACAACAAGGCGTTCTACGACACGATGTTCATGGTCAAGGACTTCTGGGCGACGCCTGAATACGCCGAAGTGCTCGATCAGCTGAACCAGAACATCTATCCGTTCGTGGTCGGCGGAAAGGGCACCGCCCAGGAAGCGCTCGACAAGACCGCCGCCGACTGGAAGGCGACGTTCACCAAGTACAATCGTTACAAGTAAGCATCACAGCCAGAATGCCGGAGGAGGATTTCCCCCTCCGGCATTCCTGTTTTCAGGGAGACGCTCGTTGGCTTCGGTAGCCCTCACCCATCTCGATCCTGCCTCAAGGGCCGCCGCGCGCGGCTGGTCGGATCTGACCATCCGCAACATGTTCATCATCCCGACGCTGGCGTTCCTGATCGTCTTCAACATCTTTCCGCTGATCTATTCGCTGGGCTATTCCTTCACGAACTTTGCAGCAAACCGGAGCGAACCCTGGCAGTTCGTCGGCTTGCAGAACTACCGTGAGCTGCTCAGCGACGATCATATCTGGTCGAATTTCGTCATCACGGCGAAATACGTCATCGTCTCCGTGGCCGGCCAGATGATCGTCGGCTTCGGCCTCGCCCTTCTGCTCAACCGCAGCTTTCCGATGAAGGGCTTGATCACCACGCTTTTGCTGCTGCCGATGATGATGTCGGCGGCCGTTGTCGGCTTGTTCTGGCAGCTGCTCTACAGTCCGTCCTGGGGCCCGATCAACTATGTCTTCGGCCTTGGCGACTTTGCGTGGCTCTCCAATCCCGACAGCGCTCTTTACGCCGTCGCGATCACCGACATCTGGATGTGGTCGCCGTTCGTCATGCTGCTCTCGCTTGCCGGCCTCTCTGCCGTGCCGCAGCATCTCTACGAGGCCGCCGCGATCGACCGCGCAGGTTGGTGGTACACCTTCACCCGCATCACGTTGCCGCTGGTCTCGCCGATCCTTTTGATCGCGCTGATCTTCCGTACTATGGAAGCCTTCAAGACCTTTGACATCGCCTACACGATGACGACCCAGCCGACCGCCGAGCTCATTGCGATCCGGCTCTACAAGCAGGCCTTCCAGCAGTGGGACACCGGCAAGTCCTGCGCGCTGGCCTATATCGTGCTGATCATGGTGCTGGCCATCACCAACCTCTACGTCAAGTACCTCAACAAGGTGAAGGAGCGTTGAGATGGCTGCAGTTCGTACAAGCAGCGAAATCGCGCTCAACCGCGTCGCCATCGTCTCGGTGCTGATCGCGACGCTGATCTTCCTGGCGCCGATCTACTGGATCGCCTCGACGGCGTTCAAGCCGAAGGAACTGGCGATCACCGTGCCGCCCACCGTGCTGTTCCAGCCGGAGGTCACGCCGTTCATTCGTCTGTTCACCAAGCGCGTACAGATGCAGAAGGCCGTCGACCCGCAAGTCTACGAGGCCGCGCCTTGGTGGGAGAAGCGCATCTATGATGGCGGCGAGCGGGTGCTGAAGGTCGGCAAGGACGTGCAGCTTTCGCAGTATCCCAACCGGTTTATGAACAGCCTGATCGTGGCGATCATCAGCACGGTACTCGCCGTCGGTATGGGAACCTTCACAGCCTACGGCTTCTCGCGTTTCAAGATCGCCGGCGAGGCGGACCTGCTGTTCTTCATCCTATCGACGCGCATGCTGCCGCCGGTGGTCGTGGCGATCCCGATGTTCCTGATGTACCGGCTGGTCGGCCTCAACGATTCGCATATCGGGCTGATCATTCTCTACGTCGCCTTCAACCTCTCCTTCTCGGTCTGGCTGATGAAGGGCTTCATGGACGAGATCCCGAAGGAATATGAGGAGGCGGCGCTGGTCGACGGCTACACGCGTATGCAGGCCTTCTTCAAGATCGTGCTGCCGGAGGCTGCGACCGGCATCGCCGCCACCGCCGTCTTCTGCTTCATCACCGCCTGGAACGAGTATGCCTTCGCGCTGATCATGACCAACCGGCGTGCGCAAACCGCGCCGCCCTTCATCCCCAGCCAGATCGGTTCCGGTCTACCGGACTGGACCACGATCGCGGCGGGCACCTTCCTGTTCCTGTTGCCGGTCGCGATCTTCACCTTCCTGCTGCGCAACCACCTGCTTCGCGGCGTGACCTTCGGAGCGATCCGCAAATGAGCTTTCGCGCGGTCAATGAGAAGTACCTTTTGCCGGCTTCACAGATACTCATGGTGCTGGGCATCGTCGCGCTCTGCCAACCGTGGAGCCTTGGCCTGCATTCCTATGGCGTGACGATCATCCTGATCGGGCTGATCGGCTTCAACATCACCTCCAAAATTGCGCCGGAGCGCGCGGAGGAAACCGGCGCCACGACGCATGGGGGGGCCCGGCAGTGACGCAGATCGAACTTCGCGGCATCGAGAAATTCTTCGGCGCCGTCCAGGTCATCCACAATCTGAACCTTGCTATCGCCGACAACGAGTTCATCGTGCTGCTCGGCCAGTCCGGCTGCGGCAAGACGACGACGCTGCGCGCGATAGCGGGGCTCGAGACGATCGACCAGGGCGACATCCTGATCGATGGCAAGCCGGTGCAGCACCTCAAGGCCGCCGACCGCGACATCGCAATGGTGTTCCAGTCGTTCTCGCTCTACCCACACATGACGGTGTTCGAGAACATCGCCTTTCCGTTGCGCGCAACGCGCATGGGCAGCGACGAGGTCGACAAGTCGGTTCGCGAGGTCGCCCGGGTCCTGCGCATCACCGACCTGCTCGGCAAGAAGCCGTCGGCGCTCTCCGGCGGCGACATGCAGCGCGTAGCGATCGGCCGCGCGCTGGTGCGGCGGCCGAAGGCGATGCTGATGGACGAGCCGATCGGTGCGCTCGATGCCAAGCTGCGCGAGGAGATGCGGGCCGAGATCAAGCGGCTGCACATCAAGCAGGGTTCGACCACGATCTACGTCACCCACGATCAGATCGAGGCAATGAGTCTCGCCGACCGCATCGTCATCATGCATGAGGGCTTCATCCAGCAGGTCGGCACGCCGGACGAGGTCTATTCGCACCCCGCCAATTTGTTCGTGGCCCAATTCGTCGGCAGTCCGGTGATGAACGTCGCCGACGCGAGCGTTGCCGAAGCGGCCAGCGCCGCCACTGTCACGATCGGCGATGCGCCGGCGGGTTTCGAGTTCCCGCGTGAGCTCTTGTCCAAGCTCAACGGCCACGCCGCCAATGGCGGGCTGACGCTGGGTATCCGGCCCGAGGGCGTGCTCGTCCGGCGCGATGCCGCGCCCGGCTACATGCCGGTCGAGGCGCATATCATCGAGCCACTCGGCTCCTTCGACGTTGTCGACCTCAAGGTCGGCTCCAAGATGCTGCGCGCCCGCACCAAGGCCGGCTATGTCGCCGGTCCCGGCGAGAAGGTCCATGTCCGCATCGATCCAGAGCAGGCACATTTCTTCGATACGGCAAGCGGCAAGTCATTGGGGGTGAGGCTGTAATGGCCCATATCGAACTGAAGAACATCACCAAGAAGTTCGGTGGCCACACCGCGCTGACAAGCCTCAACCTCGACATCGCCGATGGCGAGTTCTTCGTGCTGCTCGGCGAGACGGGGGCCGGCAAGACGACGACGCTGCGGTTGATCGCCGGTCTCGAAAAACCCAGCGAAGGGCAAGTCCTGATCGACGGCGTTGACGTTGCCGACTGGGGTGCGGCCGAGCGCGATGTGGCGCTGGTGCTGCAGCAATATTCACTCTATCCGCGCTACACGGTGCGGGAGAACCTTGAGTTCCCGCTGAAGCCGAAGATCCGCCGGCTGCCCGATGCCGAGATCAAGGATCGCGTCGATCGCGCCGCTCGTACACTACGGATCGAGCATCTGCTCGACCGCAAGACCGACCGGCTGTCGGGCGGCGAGATGCAGCGTGTCTCCATCGGCCGCGCCATCGTGCGCAAGCCGCGCGTGTTCCTGATGGACGAGCCGCTGTCGGCGCTCGACGCCAAGCTGCGCGAGGCGCTGCGCACGGAACTCAAGAACCTGCAGATACAGCTCGGCGCCACCTTCCTGTTCGTCACCCACGACCAGATCGAGGCAATGTCGATGGGCGACAAGGTCGGCGTCTTGAACCACGGCCGCATCGTTCAGACCGGCACGCCGCACGAGATCTACAACAATCCGCGCGACACCTATGTGGCGAGCTTCGTCGGCTCACCGCCGATGAACCTCATCGACGGCAGGCTGGTGAACGGCCGCGCTGTGATGGCGCCGTTGAATTTCGAACTGCCCTTTTCAGGGGGAGCCAGGACGAGCGGGGCGACCGAGGGGCGCCCGCTCGTCTTCGGCATCCGTCCGGAGGATGTCTACCTGGAAAGCGGTGCGCCTGTGGAGGCGCGCGTCCATGATGTCGAGAACCATGGCGTCGAAAAGATCCTGACGTTGCGGGTCGGCGAGACGACACTGCGCGCCACGGTGCCGGCCAGGACCGATGTCGCCATCGAGCAGCCGGTGCGCTTTGCCTGGAACCCGGACAAGGTGGTGCTGTTCGACAAGGGCAGCGGTGTCAGCTTGCGGCACGCAGGGTAAGAATGCCTCAGTTGGGTTCGGAGGGCGCCGAGGCCGGCTCTTGAAGATGCTGTAACGGACCGGGTGCTCGACAAGCCGGCGGCAATGCGCCAAGCTCTGCCTGCTTCAATGGTCAGCCAGTCCGACGAGGGATAGCGCATGGTCAGTGCAGTCACGCCCCAGCAGGCGGCCGACCGCCTCGCGATCCGGAACCTGATAGACGCCTATGCCCATTGCGCCGATCGACGGGATGCCAAGGGACAAATGGCGCTCTTCACCGATGACACGGCGTTTCATGTGTTCATGGACAGTCGGTCCGCCGAGCCCAGCTATGTCCTCCACGGCCGCGACGCTCTTGCGCCTGTTTTCGCCGACCTGAACCAGTATCAGGCGACCACGCATTTCAATGGTCAGAGCACGGTTCACCTCGACGGCGACCGGGCAAGCGGCGAGAGTTATTGCATCGCGCATCACCTGACGGTGAAGGGGGAGAAACGAACGCTGATGCTGGCCTCGATCCGCTATCTCGACCAATTCGTGAAGCTGGACGACACCTGGTTCTTTGCGGAACGCAAGTTAATGGTCGACTGGACCGAGACACGCGCCTCGCAGCCTTAAGCCGCACCAATCGACGCATTACCGGCCGGGCGATTATTTCTGGAGGTAGGTCTCGTAGGGCGTGTCGTTGATCAGCAGGATCACGCACTCCGTGTCGGACAGGCAAGCGTCGTCATGCATCTCGTTGGCCTTCTGGGTCCAGTAGGACCCCGGAGGCAACTCCACCTTGGTTGCTTCGCCGCCATCCATCTGCCAGTGCGCCCATAGACCCTGGATCACCACGGCGCGATAGTCAGCGGTATGCGCGTGAACAGGTGCGCGCCAGTTGCCTGGAACTTTCAGCAATGTTCCCGCCGGGCCCTTGGCCCTTTCTCCCCACAGTGGTCCTAGGCGCTGCGGCTGGTCCGGTGCTTCGGCAACATAGGGAATCTTGTTGGCCGGCAGGTAGCTGTCCTCAAGGGCAAAGGCGCGCCCGGAGACAACGAGCATGGCGGCGAGCGCCAGGACCTTCAGATGACTTGGCATAGCTTTTCTCCTTGAGACGACGTGCCGCCGGCCCCTCATTGCTTGGCACCGGCAAGCTATTGCATGCAGTCGGCCCGGCAATGACATTGTGTCCGGAAGACTTGGCAATTCATCCAGATCCGGAAATCTACCCGGTGTGGCCTCAGTGTTCTTCGGAGTTGGCGGTGCGCAAATGACTGGGCGCCGTGCCGACGATCCGCTTGAATGCCCGGCTGAACGATGCTTCGGACTCGTAGCCTAGCCTGGCGGCCACCACGGATACCCGCATCCGATCTTCGATCAGCCATTGCCCGTGCCTGGTGCATGCGCAGCCGGGCGACATATCTCGCCGGTGTTTCGCCGACGATTGATGTGAACCGTTCGGCGAAGGCCGAACGTGAGGCACCCATTTCGCGGGCGAGTGCGTCGACGGTCCAGTTCCGGTCGGGCTGGCGATGAATGGCCACCAGCACACGGCCGACGTCCCGATCCCTGATCGCCGCGGTCCAGCCGGTGGTGCCGCTGCCACCGTTCTCTACCCATGAACGGATGATGCTTGCGGCCAACACGTCGGCCAGCCGCGCCAGCATGCCGCCCGAGCCGGCGCGATTGCCGGTCACCTCGCTGGCCATGGCTTCCAGAAGGTGCGGAATGCCCGGCTCGCCCGTCATCAATTCCCGGGCGCGCATCATATCCGGCATCATGGCGAGCACGGGATGCGATCCACCCAGATTGAAGCGCATGCTGCCGCAAAACAGCAGGGTCTTCGCGCCATGGCCGCCGTTCGAGACGGCATAGACGTTGTCCTGCAAAGGCTCGACGCTGTAGCTTTCGAGCGGCACGGCATGGACGCCCGGTGCGCTGGCAAGGATGTGTTCGGCGCCGCGCGGCAACAGCAGCGCATCGCCGGCTGTCAACTCCAACCATTGCCTGGATGGCGAAAACAGCCAGCATCCGTGGCGGCCGATGAAGTGGAACCGCGCCGCCTCCTGGGCTGGAAAGAACACGGCCCAGGGCTCGCCAAGTTCGCAGCGGCCGTAGTCGACGCCATCAAGCCGCAATCCACGCAGCATGTCGGTCAGCGGACCGCCCGAAGCCGGCAAGGCACCCTCGGATGACGTGAAATCCATGTCGGTTTACTAGCGTGGAATCACCCGTCAGTCACGGCCAAGATGCGTTACCCGGCCTGGCGGATATCGGCCTGTTCCTCGGCGCGCAGATGGCTGGGCGCCGAGCCGATGACGCGCTTGAAGGCGCGGCTGAAAGCAGCGTCCGATTCATAACCGAGGCGGGCGGCAACGACGGAGATTTTCATCCGGTCGCGGACCAGCCATTGCCGCGCCTGATGCATCCTGACCTGGGTGACATATTTTGCCGGCGTTTCGCCGACGATGGTGGCGAAGCGCTCGGCAAAGCCCGAGCGTGAGGCACCCATCATTCGGGCCAGCGATTCGACCGTCCAGTCATGGTCCGGCTCGAGATGGATGGCGGCCAGCACGCGGCCGATGTCGCGGTCCCGGACCGCCGCGATCCAGCCGGAGGAGTCGCCGCAGCCACGTTCGACCCATGAGCGGATGACGGTGGCGGCAAGCACGTCGGCCAGCCGCGCCAGAATGCCGCCGGAGCCGACGCGCTCCATCGTCACTTCGCGCGCCATGGCCTCCAGCAGATGCGGAAGGCCCGGCTCATAGGCTTCCAGCTCATGCGAGCGCATTACGTCCGGCATCATGCCAAGCAGAGGGTGCAGGCCATCAATATTGAAATACATGGCGGCGCAGAACAGCAGCGTTCCCGGCTGGCAATTCTTGTCGCACATTTCCGCGTTCGACGTGCAATAGACGTCCTTGCAGACCTCCTCGAGTTCATAGCCATGGATCGGCCAGGCCTGCGCCCCGGGTTCGCTGGCGAGCACATGGGCCTCGCCGCGCGGCAACAACACCGCATCGCCGGCATTGAGCTCAACCCATTCGCCGGACGGCTGCTTCAGCCAGCAGCCCTTGCGGCCGATGAAATGAAACCGCGCCCCGGGCTGAGCCGGGAACTGGATGCCCCACGGCTCCTTCATCTCGCAACGGCCGTACTCGACACCATCCAGACGCAACCCGCGCAATATGTCTGTCAGCGGGTCGCCGGTGATCGGAATTTTGGACGAATGGCTAGACATAATGGCGTTTCTAGCATGGAAACTCCAAGGCGTCACTCCCTATGTTGCAGTGCAGCCAAATGCTGCGCCGCAACCAAACCGAGACCGACCTCATAGCCAAGCCGTGACGGCAAGGCATGGAAACGGGTGGAAGCCCCGGTCGGTCATTGCCTATGTGGCGCTGCAAACAGATCGGAGACTGACCATGGCCGAACCCGCGACAGGCGTCATCGACGCCACACTTCTGAACCCCGCAGACACCGATGAACGAACCGAACCGACATGGGGTGCCGTTGTCTCACTGGCGCTTGGGGTGTTCGGACTGGTCACCGCCGAATTCCTGCCCGCCAGCCTGCTGACGCCGATGGCGCGCGATCTCGGCGTCACGGAAGGCGTGGCGGGACAAGCGGTGACGGCAACCGCGATCGTCGCCGCGATAGCCGCACCGACCATGGCGATCATCACCAGGCGCATGGACCGCAGGCTGGTGATGTGGATGCTGACGTCGTTCCTCATCCTGTCCAACCTTCTCGCCACCTTTGCTTCGTCGCTGCCCATGCTTCTGCTGGCCCGCGTCGTGCTCGGCGTGGCGCTGGGCGGCTTCTGGGCGATGTCGGCGGCCATGGCGCTGCGGCTGGTGCCGATGCGGCTGATGCCGCGCGCCATGTCGATTATCCTGACCGGGGTTTCGCTTGCCACGGTCACTGCTGCTCCTGTTGGCGCCTATGTCGGCGACATCTGGGGCTGGCGCACGGCCTTCATGATCGCGACAGTCGTCGCTGCGCTGGCATTGCTGATGCAGGTAGCGGCCATTCCAAAGCTGCCGCCGGTCGGTGTCGCGAGCTTCCGCACCTTGCTCGACGTGCTGGAGCGGCCGTCGATCCGGGTGGCCCTGCTGGTCGTGCTGCTGGTCGCTTCCGGGCACTTTGCCGGCTTCACCTATGTACGCCCGTTCCTCGAAAAGGTGCCGGTGCTGCACATCGAGACGATCTCGCTGGTGTTGCTGGCCTATGGCATAGGTGGGTTCTTCGGCAATATCGCCGGCGGCATCCTGGCTGAGCGCAACCTCAAGGCCGCGGTCGCGCTGGCGCCGCTGCTGATTGCCCTGGCCGCCGCCTCGATGTTGATCTTCGGCGCTTCACCGACCATCGCCGCGGCTGCCGTCGCCGCCTGGGGCTTTGCCTTCGGCGCGGTGCCGGTCGGGCTACAGAGCTGGCTGGTGCGGGCTGCGCCCGACCAGGCTGAAAGCGCCGGCGGCTTGATGGTGGCGACCTTCCAGGTGGCGATTGCGCTGGGCGCCGTCTTCGGCGGCCTGCTGGTCGACCATGCTGGCGTGGCCAGCGCCTTCGCCTATTGCGGCGCGGCGACGCTGCTGGCGTCCTTCGTTGTGTTCCTGCGCGGCCCGAAGCAGGCCGAATAATCTCTCATCTCTGACCTATCCAGCGGCCCGAGAACCATCATGGTTTTCCGGCCGCTGCCGTGATGGCGACAACGAACGCATGGCAGGCAGATGCGGCGGCATGCCGTTGGCTTCAGACCGAGCGCCCGTCGAAGTCGAAGATCGACAGAGTGGAAGGGTCGAGATCGGCGACGCAGTTGAGGTTGATATAGGCGCTGCGTTCGCCGCCTTCGCGGACATCCTCGGCGAAAGGGTGGATGCCGCAGGTGCGGCAGAAGCGGTGCGCCATGGTGTGGTTGCCGAATGTATAGGTGCCCAGGTCATCGCCCCAGGCCAGGAGGGTGAGGCTCTCATGCGGAATGGCGCATAACAGCGCGCCCTTGCGCGAGCATATCGAACAATTGCACCTGATGGCGCCGGTCAGTTCCGCCTTGAACTGGAAGGCGACCTTGCCGCAGTGGCAGCTGCCTTTGTACAGCATCAGTATCTTCCTATCGCTGGCAGGTGCAAAGGCACGCTGGCCGGGTTATCCCTTCCGCAAGCCCAATCGGCCGCTTGCCTTAAAGACGTTGCATCCTGGCGGAGTCCGACATCGACATGCAATCCATCAGCGACCGTCTCGAAATCATCCTGTCACGTCTTGCCAATCGTGCAGCCGACGAAAAGGTCTTCACCAAGCTCTATGTCGAGGCCGCGCGGGCTGCAGCCGACGCCAGCGACGCCCGCGGCCGAGCCGGCGTGACGCTCGGACCACTCGACGGCACCATTGTCTCGATCAAGGATCTGTTCGATGTCGCCGGCGAGGCGACCACGGCCGGCTCGCTGATGCGAAAGACCGCCACGCCCGCTGTGCGCGATGCCACCATCGTCAGCCGGCTGCGGCAGGCCGGTGCGGTCATTATCGGCAAGACCAACATGACCGAATTCGCCTTCACGGCGATCGGCGACAACATGCACTACGGCACGCCAGGCAATTCGATCGATGCCAGCCGCATTCCGGGTGGTTCGTCCTCAGGCGCCGGCGTTTCCGTCGGCGAGGGGACGAGCGACATCTCGATCGGTTCCGACACCGGCGGGTCGATCCGCATTCCGGCGGCGCTCAATGGTGTCGTTGGCTTCAAGCCGACGGCGCGGCGCGTGCCGCTTTCTGGCGCCTTTCCGCTGTCGGGCACGCTGGACTCGATCGGGCCGCTAGCCCGAACCGTCGCGCAATGTGCCGCCGCTGACGCGGTGATGGCCGGCGAGATGCCGAGCGAACTGGCGGCCATTCCGCTCGCCGGGCTTCGGATCGGTATCCCGCGCGGCGTTCTTTTCGAGGACACGGAAAGCAAGGTTGCCGCGGCGTTCGAGCATTGCCTTCGCAAGATCGAACAGGCCGGCGCGCGCATTGCGGATTTGTCGATCGACGACATGATCGCGGAGCTGCGCGCGGCCACCAAGCGGGGCTCGATCGCTGCGATGGAAGGAGCCGAGATCCATGCTGACTGGCTGGCGACGGGTGCGGCGGTGCCAGTCGACCCGCATGTCAGCGGGCCTTTGTCGCGGGCGGCCATGCTGCCGACGCCGGTCTATATCAGGGTCCTGCGCCGCCGCAGCGCGCTGGCCGCCGCCATGGATGAGCGGCTGACATCGGTCGATGTGCTGGCCCTGCCGACCACGCCGGTGACGGCGCCGACCATCGCTTCCCTGGCCGAGGATGGCGAACTGCGCGACCACGTCGAAGGCTTGCTGTTGCGCAACACCCAGGTCGCCAACCAGTTCGACCTCTGTGCGATCTCGCTGCCCATGCCCGGCATGGCGCTGCCGGCCGGACTGATGCTGGTCGCTCGCAACGGCCATGACCGGCACTTGCTGCGGATAGCTGCTGAAGTGGAGAGGCTGCTGGCCGGCTGATTGGCAATTGGCCGATCAGTGCGCCGAACAGTGCTTGCGTTCGCTGTCCTTGGCGGTGCGCACGATGCGGGTCGCGACCAGCCAGGGCAGGCTGTAATCCTTGCCGGTGATGGTCTGGGCGCGTTGCTCGATCGAGCCTCTGACGACGATCTTGCCGCTGTAAAGCACGTCGGACTGATCCACTATCGCCTTGTCGGCCTGCGGCAAGCCGCTGGTGTCGATCGACACACCTTTGATGATCATGCCGGTGGCAAGGTCGAGCGCGCTGTTCGATGGGCAGGGCGCCTTGAAGCAGCGCAGCCCATTGTCGCAGTAGACATAGCTGCTCTCGGCTGCGGCGAATGCCGGCATGGTGCAGATGGATGAGGCTGCGGCAACCAGCAATTCAAGGCGAAGAGCGGACATGGCAGCACCGTCGCGGAGAATTGGGGCGAAACCGCGATTGCTATATGTCGAGCGGAAACCGCTGCCGGTAATGATCGACCACTTCCGGATTGCGCAGATTGACCGGCAGCTTGCCTGCCAGCACCAGCAGAGCTTCGCCCGCCGCGCCGACGCCCATGCGCATCATCGATTCCTCGGTAATGCCGGCCATATGCGGGGTGATGATGACGTTGTCGAAGCCGAAATAGGGATGATTGGACGGCAGCGGCTGCGTCGAAAACACGTCGAGTGCTGCACCGCCGATGCGGCCTTCCCGCAAGGCCTCGATCAGGGCGTCGTCATCGACCACCGGCCCGCGCGACACGTTGATCAAAAGCGCATTGGGTTTCATGCGGGCGATGCGCTCGCGGCTGATCAGGCCGCGCGTCTCCGGCGTCAGCGGGCAGCAGAGCACGATAATATCGCTCTGCTCGACCAGCGCGTCGATCGACAGGAAGCCAACCTTCTCCGGCGCCGGCTGCATGCTGCGCGTCGTTGCCACCACTTTCAGGTCGAAGCCGTGCGCGGCGATATGGCCGACGGCCTGTCCGACGGCGCCGAGGCCGACGATGCCGATGGTCTTGCCGGCAAGCTCGATGTTGGAATTGGCATGCTCGCGGCCGGCGAGCCAGCCCTTGGCGCGCAGGTCGCGGTCGACCCTGCGGAATTGCCGCAGCAGCGCAAGTGCCGTGAACATGACATGTTCTGCCACCGAGCGTGCATTGACCGCCGGCACATTGGCCACCAGCACGCCGGCCGCGGCCGCCGCTTCCATCGGGATCATGTCGAGCCCGGCGCCATGGCGGATGGCAGCGCGCAGCTTCCATGCACCCTCGAACAGCGCCGGCGGCAGTGGTGCGCGCACGATGACGATGTCGGCGTCCTTGGCCTCCCTGGCCAAGGTGGCGGGATCGAGCGCCGATGCGATCACAAGCTGGCCTGCACCGGCAAGCCTGGACGAGGCACGCGGGTGCAACGGATGGGTCGACAGGATCTTTGGCACGGTCTGGGCCACGATCAGGCCTTTTCGAGTGCAGCGCTCGTGGGCGCAACCGCCTTGCCGCCCTCGATCAGGCCCTTCCAGTAGCTCTCCGCGCCTTGCAGATGGGCGCTCATCAGCGCCTGGGCGAGATTGCCGTCGCGGCGCAACAGCGCCTCGTAGATCTGCACGTGCTCGGCATGCGAGCGCACGCTGCGTTCGGGATCGTTGAAGTAGATCGGCAGGCGCTGTTCGCCCATCAGATAATAGACGCTGCAGATGTTGTGGAAGACGCTGTTCTTGGTGGCGCGCACGATCTCGAGGTGGAACTCGCGGTCCTCCTTGGCCAGACCTTCGCCGGCGGCGATGCGTTCCTCGGAAGCCTTGAGGATTTCGCGCAGCCGCTCGAAATTCTCCTCGGTGGCGCGCGAGCAGGCAAGCTCGGCGGCCTTGATCTCGTGGATCTTGCGCAACTCGACCGTCTCGTAAATCTGCAAGGGATCAAGCGGCAGGCCGGCGCGCGCGAACAGCGCCAGCGCCTCGACGCTCGCCTGCTTGGTGTCGATGTAGATGCCGGACTTGGCGCGGCGTTCGACGATGCGCATGGCTTCCAGGATGGCCAGCGCCTCGCGGATCTGGCCGCGGCTGACGCCGAAATGCTCCGCCAGCTCACGCTCCGACGGCGTGCGGCCGGTCTCGCTGTCCGAGTGGGAGAACAGATAGGCGGCGAGTTCCGCGAGAAGGTTCTTTTCTTTCATCGTCAACTGCGTTGCGCGTGCGCCTCCAGGAATCGCTCCGAAATGGTGAATCCCAATCCGGGCTTTTCCGGGATCGCTATCATACCGTCCTTGGCTTCGACAGTCTCTTCGATCAGATCGTGGATCATCGGGTTGGCGCCGAGCGAATATTCGACGGTGAAACTCGACGGCGAGGCGGCGCAGACATGCAGCCCGGCGAAGAAGCAGGGCGCACCGGCCCACAGATGCGGCGCAAAGCGCAGATTGAAAGCGCTGGCGATGGTGCCGATCTTCATCGCTTCGCTGATGCCGCCGCAGAAAGCAGGATCGGGCTGGAAGATATCGGCCGCTTTCAGCACCGCGAGGTCGCGGAAGGCATAGCGCGTCGCCTCGCTTTCGCCGGTGGCAATCGGAACAGCACCCGATGCGCGCACTTCCGCCATGCCGGGCTTGTCGTCGGCGATCACAGGCTCCTCGAACCAGGCGAGATCGAGGTCGTTGACGAGATGGATGAAGCGCTTGGCTTCCGCCACCGTATAGGTGCCGTGGGCGTCGACCATCAGCTCGACATCGGGGCCGAGCGCCTGGCGCGCGGCGCGCACACGGGCGGCGGAAATGTGCGCGGCACCATCCATGGCGCCAACCCGCATCTTCAGCGCCTTGAAGCCGCCCCGGGCGATGTAGGATTTCAATTGCTCGCCGATTGCATCGGCGGATGCCCAGCCGCCGGAGGCATAGGCCTGCATGCGGTCGAGCTTGCGGCCGCCGAGCAGCCGCCAGACCGGAACCCCTAGTGATTTGCCGAGAATATCCCAGAGCGCGATGTCGACGGCGCTGATGGCGGCGACGCTCATGCCGCGCCGCGCCAGTTGCGGCATGGCGTGGCCGGCGCGCGCGGCACTGTCGTGGCGCACGCCGTTGTAGAGCATCTCCCAGATGATGCCGATATCGGCCGGATCGCGGCCGATCAGCTGCGGGCCGACCTCATGGTTCAGCATGTGGACCAGCGCGCCGTAGCTGCCGGCGCTGCCGGCGGCGTTCTTGCCTTCGCCCCAGCCGACCAGCCCGTCATTGGTTTCGATGCGCAGGATGGCGGCGTCGAAGGTCGTCACCTGGCCGAAGTCGCTGCGATGCTGCTTCGCGGCTTCGATCGGGATGCGGACCCACCAGGCTTGGATGGTCTTGATGCGCATGTCTTTCCCCAGCCCTGCCGCCGGTCAGGGCGGAAGGGCAAATTTCCCAGAAGCAGTCGACTACTTGATCAGCGGCAGCAGCGTTTCGGCGGTGATGCGCATCTGGTCGGTGTAGAATTTTTCGGTCAGCACGCTGGAGCCGTGGTCCTGGATGAACTTCAACTGCTCGGGCGAGATATCGACCGGGTGGCGCTCGACCATTTCGGGGTAGGGTGCCGCCGGCGTGCGGTCGACCGGGGCGACGAACTCGTTGGTCAGTGCGCCGTCGTAGCCGACTTCCTTCAAGGTGGCGACGATCCTGGGCCAGTCGATCTGGCCAAGGCCGGCGGCGAAGCGGTTGTTGTCGGCGACATGGAAGTCGAACAGGCGCTTGCCGACCTGACGGATGGCGTCATGGACGTTAAATTCCTCCATGTGGATGTGGTAGGCGTCGAGGCAGACACCGCATTCGGGGCTGACCGCGTCTGCCAGCGCCAGCGCCTGGGCGCCGCGATTGAACAGGTAGGTCTCGAACCGGTTCAGCGGCTCGACGGCGATCTTGACGCCGACCTTCTTGGCATGGGTGAAGCATTCGCGGGTCGCGTCGACCACCCACTTCCATTCTTCTTCCTCGGTACCGTCGGGCACCACCTTGCCGACGGTCGCCGGAACCAGGGTGATGATTTCGCCATCGAGCTCGCTGACCATGGTCAGCACGTCCTTGACATACTGCACCGAGCGCTCGCGCTGTCCCTGGTTCTTGGCGGCAAGGTTGCGCTCGCCCAGCATCAAGGTCACCGCACCCCAGCAGCGGATGCCATGCTCCTTCAGCAGCGCCCGCGTCTCCTTGGTCTTGTACTGCTCGGGCTCGCCGGAAATCTCGATCGACTCATAGCCGAATTTCTTGATGCGCTTGAGCGTCGTCTCCAAAGGCTCCGCGCGCATCCAGTTGTGCGTCGAAAGATGCATGGTTTGTCCTTCCCAAATTCGTCCGTATGGTTTGCCTGCGACATGCATCGCCGAAAGGCGACGCAAGGGTTCCTCCCCAAGGCATCCCCAGCCTTTTTCCTGCAAACTGGTTCGACCAATTGGGCCTGAAGTGAGGTCTACAGCAAATTCTAGGGAACGGCAAGAAGCGGGGCAGCGCAACTTTTTGTGCGAATTACTCCGTTGATTGTATTGTGATATATGTCGATACTTCTGGTGTGCCGAGGGCTTTGCCGGTGCATTGTCCGGCTTGACCAAATTTCGCTATTTGGTAATACCAGAATGGCAGTGCCTGCAAAGCGCCCGATGCGAAAAGACCAAAATGGCTGGCCCTGCTTCCAATCGGCGCTATGCTTGGTCGCGACACAATGAGGGAGGATGCCGATGCCGACGACAATGAAGGGCCCTGGACTGTTTCTGGCGCAGTTCGCGGGTGACGCAGCGCCATTCAATTCGCTGGCTTCGATCACCAAATGGGCCGCCGGTCTCGGCTATAAGGGCGTGCAGATCCCGACCTGGGATGCGCGCCTGTTCGACCTCAAGAAGGCGGCGTCTTCTAAGGCCTATTGCGACGAGGTGAAGGGCATCTGTGCCGATGCCGGCGTCGAAATCACGGAATTGTCGACGCATCTGCAGGGGCAGTTGGTGGCAGTGCACCCTGCCTATGACGCCCAGATGGATGGCTTCGCGCCGGCCTCGGTCCACAACAATCCGAAGGCGCGGCAGAAATGGGCGGTCGAGCAGATGAAGTTCGGCGCCAAGGCATCGCGCAATCTCGGGCTCAATGCATCGGTGACCTTCTCCGGTGCGCTGGCCTTCCCCTACCTCTACCCCTGGCCGCAGCGGCCGGCCGGTCTGATCGAGGAGGCCTTCGCCGAGCTCGGCAAGCGCTGGAAGCCGATCCTCGATGTCTATGAGGACAATGGCGTCGATGTCGGCTACGAGATCCATCCCGGCGAGGACGTGTTCGACGGCGCCACCTTCGAAATGTTCCTCGACGCGGTCGGCGGCCACAAGCGCTGCAACATCAACTACGATCCGTCGCACTTCCTGCTGCAGCAGCTCGACTATCTCGAATTCATCGACATCTATCACGAGCGTATCAAGGCCTTCCACGTCAAGGACGCCGAGTTCAACCCGACCGGCCGGCAGGGCGTCTATTCCGGCTATCAGAGCTGGACCAACCGCGCCGGCCGTTTCCGCTCGCTTGGCGACGGGCAGGTGGATTTCGGCAGCATCTTCTCCAAGCTGACGCAGTACAATTACGATTCCTGGGCGGTGCTGGAATGGGAGTGCTGCCTGAAGCATCCCGAAGACGGTGCTGCCGAAGGCGCCCCCTTCATCCAGCACCACATCATCCGGGTGACGGAAAAGGCATTCGACGACTTTGCCGGCGGCGCCACCGACAAGAAGGTGCTGCGCGCGATGATGGGTATCTAGCGCTACTTTCCCTCCCCCACGAGGGGAGGGTGGCCCGAAGGGCCGGGTGGGGTCGGTTCAGGCCGAGCTCCGCCTCTACGACCCCACCCGATCCGCTGCGCGGATCGATCTCCCCTCAAGGGGAGGTAAGCAACAGCCAGGAGAAAAAACATGGTCGGCGCATCGAAGTCGGAAACGGGAGGCGGCCCGATCCGCTATGGCATGGTCGGTGGCGGGCAAGGCGCCTTCATCGGCGCAGTGCATCGCATCGCGGCGCGCATGGACAATGAGTTCGTGCTGGTGGCCGGTGCGCTGTCGGCGAATCCCGAGCGTGCCAAGGCGTCGGCCGCCGAACTCGGGCTTGATCCCGATCGCAGCTACGCGTCCTACGCCGAGATGGCCAAGGCCGAGGCCAAGCGCCCCGACGGTATCGAGGCGGTGGCGATCGTCACGCCCAACAATGTGCATGTGCCGGCGGCCAAGGCTTTTCTCGAGGCCGGTATCCATGTGATCTGCGATAAGCCGCTGGCAACGACGCTGGCCGAGGCGAAAAAACTCGCGGCGATCGTCGAGAAGACCGGCAAGGTGTTCGTGCTCACCCACAACTATACCGCCTATCCGATGGTGCGTCAGGCGCGCGAGATGGTGGCCAAGGGCGTGCTCGGCGATATCCGCATCGTGCAGTCGGAATACCCGCAGGACTGGCTGACCGAGGATCTCGCCGCCACCGGCCAGAAGCAGGCATCGTGGCGCGGCGATCCGAAACAGGCGGGCGCCGGCGGTGCGCTGGGCGACATCGGCACCCATGCCTACAATCTCGCTCGCTTCGTCTCGGGGCTGGAGCTCGACTCGCTGTCGGCCGATCTCGATGCCTTCGTGCCGGGCCGGCTGCTCGACGACAATGTCAACGTCATGCTGCGCTTCAAGCCAGCCGGCAAGACGCACCCGGCCAAAGGCATGATCTGGGCAAGCCAGGTGGCGCCCGGGCACGAGAACGGGCTGAAGCTGCGCATCTATGGCTCGAAGGGTGGGCTGGAATGGGTGCAGGCCGACCCGAACTATCTCTGGTACACGCCATTCGGCCAGCCCAAGCAATTGATCACCCGCAACGGCGCCGGCGCGCTGCCGGTGGCGGGCCGCGTCAGCCGCGTGCCGCCGGGCCACCCGGAGGGCTATCTCGAAGGTTTCGCCAACATCTACCAGGAAGCGGCGCGGGCGATCCGCGCGGCGGGCAAGAAGGGTGGCAAGCCGGCAAAGGATGTGGTCTTCCCGACCATCCAGGATGGCGTCGAAGGCATGGCCTTCATCGAGGCCTGCGTGAAATCGTCGAAGAAGAATGGAGCCTGGACGAAGCTTTAGAATAACGATCCGGGGGGATCCAAGGGGAGGGATGTCGATGAAAATCGGCATGTGCATGTTCTTGTGGACAACCAGCGTCTCGAAGAAGCACGAGCCGCTGCTGCGCGACATCAAGGCGACGGGCTTCGATGGCGTCGAGATACCGGTCTTTGCCGGCACGCCGGACGACTATAAAAAGCTAGGCGACCTGCTCGATCGCATCGGGCTGGAGCGTACCGCGGTCTCGGCGATGGGTGATCCCTCAATGAACCTGATCTCGCCGGATGCCACGACCCGGAAGGCTGGTGTCGATTACATGAAATGGGCGATCGATTGCAGCTCAGCCCTCGGCGCGAGCACGCTGAGCGGCCCGCTGCATTCGACGCTTGGCGCCTTTTCCGGCAGCGGGCCGACACCCGCCGAGAAGAACCGTTCGGTCGCCTCGCAGCGCGCCATCGGCGACCATGCCGGCAAGCGGAACGTCACCATCGGGCTGGAGGCGCTCAACCGTTTCGAATGTTATCTGCTGAACACGATGGCCGACCTGTCGGAGCACATCGACACCATCGACCGGCCGCACATCAAGGCGATGTACGACACCTTTCATGCCAATATCGAGGAGGCCGACCCGATCGGCGCCTACACAAAGCATCGCAGGAATGTCGTGCACATCCACATATCGGAGAATGATCGCGGCGTGCCGGGGCGCGGCAACATCCCGTGGGCGGAGACGTTCGCGGCGATCCGCAAGAGCGGCTATGATGACTGGCTGACGATCGAGGCGTTCGGGCGTTCGCTGAAGGATCTGGCGGCGGCGACCAAGGTGTGGCGCGATTTTTCCGAAACGCCGGAAGCGGTTTATCGGGACGGGTACAAGCATATCAGGAACGGGTGGAAGAAGGCGGCTTAGGCGCCTGATCGGTCGATAGTGACGCAAAGGAGACCTGCGTCGGCGACCCTTGGCGCGAGGCGAGACGATGATTGCGCCTTGTCCATTTTCTATTTGCGTTCGTGGCGATTGCCAAGTGGTTCCCCCACTCCGTCTCGGCTTCGCCGAGCTTCCTCTCCCCCCTCCGGAGGGAGAGGAAAGGGAGCCCAGTGGCTCGGGAGTGGAAGAAAGCCTCGACCTAGGAGGACGGGCGTCGGCTCGGACAGCCTGGCGCCTTTCCTCTACCCCGTCGATCGGGGGAGAGGTGTCGAGCGCAGCTCGACGGAGTGGGGGTCGACCCTTGGCGCGGCACTATACGATGCCCGCGCTTATGCGTCACAAGGTTAACCCTGCTCGGCCTGGATCCTGTTGTAGTCGTGGATGGTGCGGCTGAGCCTCCGGCGCAGGAAGTTGGAGATGTTGTCGAAGATGAAGACGACCAGCAGGATCAACAGCACCATGTAGAAGACGTTGGCCCAGTTGGAGTTGGTGCGCATCGCTTCCCACAATTTCAGGCCGATGCCGCCGGCGCCGACGGCGCCGATGATGGTGGCGCCACGGGTGTTGGATTCCCATTGGTAGAGCGTCTGGCTGATGAAGACCGGAATGACTTCGGGCATCACACCGTAGCGCTGCACCAGGAGGCCGTTGGCGCCGGTCGACAGCACCCCTTCGCGCGGCTTGTCGTCGATGTTCTCCAGCGCCTCGGAATAGGTTTTGCCGAGCGTGCCGATCTCGGTGAAGAAGATCGCCGCGCTGCCGGCCAGCGGGCCGGGGCCGAAGGCGCGGGTGAAGAACAGCGCCCAGATCAGCATGTCGACCGAGCGCATGAAGTCGAAGAAGCGCTTCAGGACCTGGCTGAGCACGCCGCTCGGCGTGATGTTGCGGGCGGCGAAGAAGGCAAGCGGGAAGGCGACGATGCCGCCGAGCAGCGTGCCGAGGAACGCCATGACGATGGTCTGCAAAAGCTTTGTCCAGACGTCGCCGTGCTGCCATTGCGCATTGTTCCAGATATTGTCGCCGGCCAGAGCGAGGTTCGAGGTGCCAGGCTTCAGTTCGGGACCGGACACGATCAGCGAGACCACTTCTCCCGCTGATTTGCCGAAGAAGGGCGAGCGCGTGTCGAAGACAAAATTCGCCCAGCCGAGGAAGCGCTTGCGCACCTTGACGCGGTCGACGGTGACGCGCACCTCGCCGACGAAGCCCATCTTGGCGACCACCTCGTCGTCATGCGCGGTGATCCAGTCCGGCACCGGACCTGCGATTACCGGCTTGCCGCTGGTCAGCGCAACCGGCACCGTCTCACCGTTGGCCACGATCGTCGCCTGCGCCTTGTCGAAGGTGACGGATTTTGCAGGCCCGTCGATCAGTACGGTGAAGGTGCCGTCCGGGTTCTTGATCACCCAGTCGGGGTTCGGGTTGTCGCCAAGCGCGGAGAAGCGCGGGTATTTGGGCGTGATCTCAGGCTGGTCGAGGCGGAATTCCGGCTGCAGATCGTAGCTGATCCATTGCGTCAGGAACAGCGGCAGACGCTCCCAGTGCGATTCCCGCAGCACTTGCGGCAAGCTGAAGAACCATAGGACATAGATGAGATACGTCAGGATGCCGACGAACAGGAAGAGCGGCGCGAAGCGCTTGTACAGCGGCCGCCGGAACACTTGCGGATAGCGCTCCTCGATCGACAGCATCTCCTCGGTGGTCATGGTCGCCATGGTTCACGCTCCCATCATAAAGGCTTGTTCGCCGACCAGCTTGCGGCGCAGCCAGGCGGAAAACTGGTCGATGATGAAGATGGTGGTGAACAAGAGCAGCACCAGCGCCAGCGTCTTGGCGCCGAAGCCGCGCGAGATGGAGAGCTTCAATTCCTCGCCGATGCCGCCACCGCCGACGGCGCCGATGATGGTCGAGATGCGGACATTGATCTCGACGCGCAGCAGTGTGTAGGACATGAAATTGGGCAGCACCTGCGGCAGGCCGGCAAAGCGCACCCGCTCGAACCAGTTGGCGCCGACCGCGCGCAGGCCCTCCTCGGCGCGCATGTCGATGTTCTCGTTGATCTCGTAGAACAGCTTGCCAAGAGCGCCGATCGAATGCAGGCCGATGGCGATGATGGCAGCGATCGGGCCGATCGAGACAATAGCCGCGAACAGGCCGGCAATGACGATCTCCGGAAAGGCGCGCAGCAGCTCCATGAAGCGCTTGACGATCAGCCGCAGCAGCGGATGGGGCGTCAGGTTGCGCGCCGCGATGAACGAGAACGGCACCGCGAAGATGAAGCCGATGAAGGTCGAGACCAAGGCGACATTGACCGTGGTGATCATCAGCTCGAAATATTCGGGGATGTAGAACCCGCCCCAGACATAGATGCGGCCGAGCGGGAAGTTGAATTCCTGCGTGCCGGTGTCATGCGGCGAGGCGATGTCGAACAGCGCCCGCCAGACATCGTTCCAGTCCTTGGGGACGAGCCAGCTCAGGAAATCCAGAATATGCGGCAACCGGTCGAAGAAGTGGCCGGCATTGGCCTCGTCGGCGAACCACATGCTGGCGAACATCGCGACGAGCAGCAGGCCGACGCCCAGCACTGTATAGAACCGGCGCAGCGACGTCTGGCGTCGCCAGGCATCGGCCATCTGGTGGGTGGCGCCAGAAGAGGCTGTCAAAGAAGGGGCTGTCACGGAAAGGGTCATGATCGGAGATGCAAAAAGGGCGGTGTTTTTGAACACCGCCCTTTCCGATTTCGCCGTTAGCCGCCGATGGCTGCTTTACGGGCTTCGACGATGACGCTGTAGAAGTCCGGTTTCACTGGAACGTAGCCAGTGAAATCGCCGCCTTCGACACCTTCGAAGCAGGCCTTGTCCTTCTTCGGCAGCTGCGTGAAGAAGTTGGCAAGCTTGGCGGTCATGTCGTCGCCGAGCGCGGTGCGCACGACCAGCGGGCCGTTCGGGATCAGGCCCGAACGCCAGACTTCGACGAAGTCGTTGGGGTCGACGGCGCCCTTGGCGACTTCCTTGTGGAAGGTGCCGGAGGTGTAGCCGTTCTTGAAGTCGCCGATGCCGGAGGAATCGTCCACCGCGACATCGACCTTGCCGTCGCGCACGGCCAGGATGTTGTTCTCGTGGCCGCCATTGAACTGCGTCGAGGCGAAGAAGGCCTCATTCGACGCGCCGGTGGTCTTCGGAATCTGCGTCAGCGGGATCAGGTAGCCCGAGGTCGAATCCGGATCGGCATAGCCGAGCTTCTTGCCCTTGGCCGACTTGATGTCGGTGATGCCGGAGGATTTCAGCGCCAGGCCGATCGAATAATAGCCGGTCGCGCCGTCGGTCTGCTGGGTGGTGAGGATCGGGGTGACCGCCTTCGGGTCCTTGATGTAGACGCTGGCATAGCCGGAGGCGCCGAGTTCGGCGAAGTCGAGCGTGCCGCCGAGCAGGCCCTGGATGACGCCGTCATAGTCGGCGGCGGGGAACAGCGAGACCTTTTCGAAGCCGAATTCGGCCTTCAAATGGTCGGCCAGGCACTGGTAGTTGCGCAGCCGGTCGGTTTCGTTTTCGCCGCCGAGGATGCCGACGCGGAATTCCTTCAGATCGGCGGCGTGGGCCATGCTGGTCGCCATGGCGAGCACCGAAACGGCGCTGAAAACCATCTTCCTGAACATTTGATGTCTCTCCTGTAAGTTCCGGCCCCGCGCCGGCAGCGTTCTTGATCTTGACAAGTGCCCTTGACGCGGGCTGGCGATCCCAACCGCTCTCAGTAACCGGGGAATGCGGGCTCGAGCGGTCCGGCGGATGCGGCGATCTTTTGCTTGAAGGCAACGCTGGTCGAGGTAATGGCCTCGGAGATTTCGCTGCCGTTGGCGTCGGCGCCATAGACGAGACGCACGGCCTCACGGTTGAGCTCTTCAGGCGGACCATCGAAGACGACCTTGCCGGCGGCCATGCCGATGATGCGGTTGCAATAGGTGCGCGCGGTATCGAGCGTGTGCAGATTGGTGACGACGGTGATGCCTTCGCGCAGATTGATGTCCTGCAGCGAATCCATCACAACCTTGGCGTTGAGCGGGTCGAGCGAGGCGATCGGCTCGTCGGCGAGGATCACCTTGGGCTGCTGCATCAGGGCGCGGGCGATGGCGACGCGCTGCTGCTGCCCACCAGACAAGGTACCGGCGGGCTGAAGCGCGGTGCGGGCGATGTCGAGCCGCTCAAGGGCGGTGACTGCCTCGGCGCATTCGGCGCGCGAGAACATGCCGAGAAGGTTGGACAGGGTCGAACGGTGGTTCAACTTGCCAAGCAGCACGTTGGTCAGCACGTCGAGGCGCGGCACCAGGTTGAACTGCTGGAAGATCATGGCGCAGTCGCGCTGCCAGCGCCGCAGCGGCGAGCCGCGCAGCTGGGAGACCTCGGCGCCGTCAAAAAAAATCGACCCCTGGCTGGGGTCGACAAGACGGTTGATCATACGAAGAAGGGTCGATTTGCCGGCGCCCGAACGGCCAATGACGCCGACCATCTGACCCTGCGGGATCGAGATGCTGACGTCGCTGACGGCGGTGTCCTTGCCAAATCGTCGGCTGACGCCGCGGATTTCGAGTGTGGCAGAGCTTGCTGACATGGGGCTGGGCTCCAGTCCGGGCCTTATTGATCGTCAGGCTCTCGCCTAACGCAGCCACATGAACCTGCCGTGTCGCCAGCATGTCAGTTTTGTTACGCTCCACAGGCGCGACAGCTGAAGCGCGTCGCGCTGAAACGAATTCATGCGACGCGCTTCAGGTCTTTGTCTTTATGCATGTCGTTCTTCCAAAACCGAGGTCAGTTTCGGGCGACATGCATTGGCGCCTGGCGGGCAATCAGCCGAGCACCAGCAATTCCTCGAAATGCTTCATGTCGCGGAAGGCGCAGAAGGTGGGGGCCCTGATCTCGATCACCGGCGCCTGCCGTGCGAAAAGTGCCAGGCCATCATCGAACAGCGCCTGCCATGCTGCCGCCCGCTCGTCCGCCAGACGCTGGATCTGGTAAGCGAAGGTGATGTGGAAGACATAAGCGTCGTGATCGGGGTGCCGATAGCCGAACGGCACCGCCAGCGCATCGCGCCATTGGCGCATGATGCGCACATCCTCATCGGTCGCACCGGCAACGGTGAGGCCGGTCGGCACGATTTCGACCACCTTGATGTTGAAGGGGCCGAAGCCCTCGAACCCTTTTAAGCGTTCCAGATAGAGCCGGGTCATCGCATCGATACTGGTGTCGAGCGGCACGTCCTGCGGCCAGTAGGGCAAGCGGCGGCGGTACTCGATGATGCCCTGGAACAGCGTCATGTGCAGGCTGGAGACCGGCGTGAAGGCCAGCCGGTCGGCATCGGGCATCGCCAGCATCTTGTCGCGCACCGTAAGCACCACGGCCTCTGAAGGCGAACCGCTGACGAGATGGCTGACGACGGTGTTGCCGGGCTCGGTCAGGAAATTGCCCGAGCTGTCGTAGCGTGTGCCGAGATGCGCTGGTGGTGTGGGATTGGAGCCGGCGAAGAATCCGGCGAGCGAGGGTCTGACGATGTCGAGCATAGCGATCTCCTTGGGGGAGATGGCGTCCTGTCCGAGTCATGTGTCAGGGATATGAAACAGGACCGGACGCGAAGGGTCTTCAAAGGCAAGGATTTGCTACAGGCTCACGATCAACTTCAAGGAGCTTATCCATATCGGCAATGATTTGCCGACGGTCGACCGACTTGATTGCATTGTACATTTGCATACTCTCGCTGTCCGGCTGGCATGAGACACTGCTGCGATGCGCCTCGCTCGCCCGGACTTGGCGTTGCTGCTCTTCGAGCGCTGCCTGCGTGGTATCTGAATTCCGCACGATAAACGCTTTAATGCGATCGATCTGAGATTGAAGGAAGACGAGAAAGTCGCGATCCTGTTGCGGAGAGCAGGCCTCGCCGACCGCTTCAATTTCGGTATAAATCATCCAAGCGCACAAGACAGCGCCGCGAGGATCAGTCTTTGGCACCTCGGCCGTGATGGCATGCTGAGGCAGGAGCGCCGCTAACCCAAATAGGCAAGGCCCAATCCACCGTTTGAGCATACCCGACCTCCACGACTCTCAAGCTCGGTAAAAGTACACCCAATAAAGGGCTAAATACGGCCTCAAGGCTGATCGCTATTCGCCGCCGCGGGCGAACGCAAATTGTCAGCCGCCATGCTTCTCGAGGAAAGCCTCAGCCGACAGCTCGCGAAAGTCGTCAAGCGACGCGCGCAGCCTGGCGTGGTCCCAGTCCCACCAGGCAAGCGCCTGGTAGCGCTCGGCGGTGCGGCGGTCGAAGCGTTCGCGGATCGGCTTTGCCGGCACGCCGGCGACGATGGTGTAGGGCGCGACATCCTTCGAGACGACGGCTCCGGCCCCAACCGCTGCGCCGTCGCCGACGGTGACGCCGGGCAGGACGGTCGAGCCGTGGCCGAGCCAGGTGTCGTGGCCGATGTTGACGCGCTTGGCGCGGCGCTGGGCGAAGAATTCGCTCTCGTGCTCGGCATCGTCCCAATAGTCCGAGGCGCGGTAGGTGAAGTGGTGCAGCGTCGGGCGCCAGGTCGGGTGGTTGGTGGCGTTGAGGCGCACGCTTGCCGCGATGTTGGCAAACTTGCCGATCGTCGCGCACCAGACGGCGCAATCCTGCATCATGTAGGAATAGTCGCCGAGCTCGCTTTCCGAAACCCGGCTGCGGTCGGCGATCTCGGTCCAGCGGCCAAGCGTCGAGTTCTGGACCTCTGCCGTCGGGTGAACCAGCGGTGTCTCCGACAATTTCCTGGTCATGCGGCGAGTTTTCCCGGAGCGAAAGCGGTGACGTCAATGATGCGGTCGGCAACCGCCTCGCGCACGTCGTGGTCGTGGAAGATGCCGAGCAGGGCGACTCCGGCCGCCTTCTTGGCGGCGATGAGTTCGATCACCACGTCACGATTTTTGGCGTCGAGTGAGGCGGTCGGCTCGTCGAGCAGCAGGATCGGATGCTCGGTGATGAAGCCGCGCGCGATGTTGACGCGCTGCTGCTCACCGCCGGAGAAGGTCGCCGGGGGCAGGGTCCAGAGTTTTTCCGGCAAATTGAGCTGCGCCAGCAGGGCGCGCGCCTTGCCGCGAGCAACCTCGCGCTCTTCGCCGCGCTCGACCAGCGGCTCGGCGACGACATCGAGCGCCGAGACGCGCGGCACTGTGCGCAGGAACTGGCTGACATAGCCGATCGTTTGCCGGCGTATGGCAAGCACGGTGCGGGGGCTGGCATGGGCGAGATCGATCAGTCCGTCCTCATGCTTGACGATGATCTGGCCCTCGTCGACGGCATAGTTGCCGTAGAGCATTTTCAGGATCGAGCTCTTGCCGGCACCGGACGGGCCGCCGAGCACGGTGCACTCGCCGGCCTTGATCGAGAACGAGACACCGGCGACGACAGGCAATTTGATGCCATCGCGCAGATGCATGGTGAAGCTCTTGGCGACGTCGGAAACAACGAGAGGCGTCGGCATCAGAAGGTCCTCCAATCGTCATTCGTCTGCGGGCCAGCACCCCCCTCTGCCTTGCCAGGCATCTCCCCCGCAAGGGGGGAGATCGGCAGCTTTTTCGTTGCGACTGTTCTGCAACGTTGGAGAGTGGCGAAACCGGTAATGACAGCCAATCTCCCCCCTTGCGGGGGAGATGGCCGGCAGGCCAGAGGGGGGTGTACAAGTGCCATCGTCAAACCTGCAGAATCGAGGAAACGAGAAGCTGCGTGTAAGGCGCGCGCGGATCGTCGAGCACGCGGTCGGTGAGGCCGCTTTCGACGACGCGGCCGTCCTTCATCACCATCATGCGCTGCGACAGCAGGCGCGCCACCGCGAGGTCGTGGGTGACGACGATGGCGGCAAGGCCGAGATCGGTGACCAGTCCGCGCAACAGGTCGAGCAGGCGCGCCTGCACCGAGACGTCGAGGCCGCCGGTCGGCTCGTCCATGAACACCAGCCGCGGGCCGGTGACGAGGTTGCGGGCGATCTGCAGGCGCTGGCGCATGCCGCCGGAAAAGGCGCGCGGCTCGTCGTCGATGCGGTCTTCCTCGATCTCGACGCGCGACAGCCAGTCGACCGCCGTGGCGCGGATCTTGCCATAGTGCCGGTCGCCGACCGCCATCAGCCGTTCACCGACATTGGCGCCTGCCGACACCGTCATGCGCAGGCCATCGGCCGGGTTCTGATGGACAAAGCCCCAGTCGGTGCGCATCAGGAAGCGGCGCTCGGCCTCGCTCATGCGGTAGAGTTCACGGAACTGGCCGTCGCGCATGCGGTAGCTGGCGGTGCCGGAGGAGGGTAAGAGCCGCGTCGACAGGCAGTTGAGCAGCGTCGTCTTGCCGGAACCGGATTCGCCGACGACAGCCAGGACCTCGCCCGGCCACAGGTCGAACGAGACGTTGTCGCAGCCGACGCGCGAGCCATAGAATTTGGAGAGCGCCGAGACGCGCAGCAGCGGTTCGTCGGTCATTGTGCCGGCTCCATGTTTCCTGGGGCAGCTTCGGGAGCAAGGTGGCCGCGATGGCCGTCGGCGCGCCGCTTCTCGCAGTGGTCGGTGTCGGAGCAGACGAACATGTGGCCGCCATGGTCGTCGAGGATGACCTCGTCGAGATAGACGTTCTCGGCGGCGCACAGCGCGCATGGTTGGTCGAAGGTCTGCACTTCGAACGGATGGTCCTCGAAGTCGAGGCTGACGACCTCGGTGAAGGGCGGCACCGCATAGATGCGCTTTTCGCGACCGGCGCCGAACAACTGCAGGGCCGGCGAGCGGTGCATCTTGGGATTGTCGAATTTCGGCGTCGGCGAGGGGTCCATCACATAGCGGCCCTCGACCTTGACCGGGTAGGCATAGGTGGTGGCGATGCGGCCGTGCTTGGCGATGTCCTCATAGAGCTTCACATGCATGAGGCCGTATTCCTCCAGCGCGTGCATTTTCCGCGTTTCGGTCTCGCGTGGCTCGAGGAAGCGCAGCGGCTCGGGGATCGGCACCTGATAGACCAGAACCTGGCCCGCGGTCAGCGGATGTTCCGGGATGCGGTGGCGGGTCTGGATGATGGTGGCGCTGGCGGTATCGGTGGTGACAGCGACATTGGCGACCTTCTTGAAGAAGGCACGGATCGACACCGCATTGGTGGTGTCGTCGGCGCCCTGGTCGATGACCTTCAGCACGTCATCGGGACCGATGATCGAGGCGGTGACCTGGACGCCGCCGGTGCCCCAGCCGTAGGGCATCGGCATTTCGCGCGAGGCGAACGGCACCTGATAACCGGGGATGGCGATACCCTTGAGGATCGCCCGGCGGATCATCCTTTTGGTCTGCTCGTCGAGATAGGCGAAGTTGTAGGTGGCGATGTCGGTCATGGCGATCACATCCGCTCTATGCTATGAAATTGGCGTCGAAAACGCGGGAACCGGGCCACATTCAGATGACCGAAACCGGATGGATGCATCTCGGAATTCTGCTGCTGGTGTTCGTGGGCGCGGTGGTCTTTTCCTTCGGCGCATGATCCTTCCCGCGCCAAGAGAAGGTTCGCGAGGCGAGTCCAGTCTTGATGGCGGGTATGAAGGCCATGGCGGACACGATGGTGGTGGTGGCCATGGGGGCGGCGGACACTAATTTCATTCCGCAGCCTCCAATCCCCTCGCATAGCGCGCCAGCCGCTCATTGAGCGTGCTGGTGTGCAATTCGAACATGTGGTTGTCGTCGTCGTAGAAATAGATCGAGCGGCCTTCGCCCTCGACGCGCGGACGCGGCGGGCGCATGTCTAGGCCTAGTCTGCCGATGCGCTCGGCGTAGCGGTCGAAATCGGCGTCATCGATCTTGAAGGCAATGTGGTTGTAGCTGCGCTCGGGCAGCTTCTCGCCTTGCATGATGGCGACCCAGATGTCGCCAATCAGGAAGAATTTTTCGCGCGACAGCGAGAACTGCTCGGCATCGCTGGCATAGACCTCGCGGGCGTCGAACACGCCCTCGAGTATCCTTGTCATCCGGTCGAGATCGAGGACGATGAAGGTCATGTGGGACAGGCCTTCGATCATTCCGCGGCCTCCCGCTTCTCTTCGACCTTCGCGGGGTTTTCGCGGGCTTCGTACTCGGCACGCATACGGCGCACGAGGTCGAGTTCGGCCTGGAAGTCGACATAGTGCGGCAGCTTCAGATGCTCGACGAAGCCGGTCGCCTGGACGTTGTCGGAATGCGAGATGACGAACTCCTCGTCCTGCGCCGCGGCGACAATGTCCTCGCCGAGCTCAGAGGCGCGCAGAGCCCGGTCGCACAGTGCCATGGCCATCGCCTTGCGCTCGCTCTGGCCGAAGACGAGGCCGTAGCCGCGGGTGAATTGCGGCGGCGCCTTGGCCGAGCCCTTGAATTGGTTGACCATCTGGCATTCGGTGACCCGCACAGTACCCAGGGGTGCTGCGAAGGGCAGTTCGGGAACGTCGAGTTCCAGCTCGACCTCGCCGATGCGGATTTCGCCGACGAAGGGATGGTTGCGGGCATAGCCGCGCTGGGTCGAATAGCCGAGCGCCAGGAGAAAACCCTCGTCGCCTCGCGATAGCGCCTGCAGGCGGATGTCGCGCGCCATCGGGAATTCCAGCGGCTCGCGGGTGATGTCGCCGGGGACATGGTCCTGCGGCATCTCGCCATCCGGCTCGATCAGGCCTTCGCGGGCAAGGATCGCCGAGACGCGCGGCATGGCTTGCGCTTCCGTCTCGCGCTGCAAGGGCTCGGCGACATCGGCGCCGGCGGCAAGTTCGGGGTCGAGCAGCCGGTGGGTGTAGTCGAAGGTCGGACCAAGCAACTGGCCGCCGGGCAGGTCCTTGTAGGTTGCCGACACGCGCCGCTCGACCCGCATCGCGCTGGTGTCGATGGCCTTGCTGTAGCCGAAGCGCGGCAGCGTGGTGCGATAAGCGCGCACCAGGAAGATCGCCTCGATCATATCGCCGCGCGCCTGGACGATGGCGAGCGCGGCGAGTTCACGGTCGTAGAGCGAGCCTTCGCTCATCACCCGGTCGACGCCGAGCGCCAGCTGCTCGACGATCTGGTCGAGGCGCAGCGCCGGCACCGAACGGTCGCCGCGCCGGCGGTCGGCGAGCAGGCTGTGGGCATTGGCGATTGCGGCTTCGCCGCCTTTTACCGCGACATACATCTTCAAGCCTCCATCGTCTTGATGCGCGTCGTGCGCGGCAGGCAGGCTATGCCCTCGGCGGTGGCGAGGATGATGTCGACGCCGCGTGGAAAGCGCTTGGTGTTCTGCTTCCACTGCTCGATGAAATGACGCGGCATCTGCGCCGGCGCGATGGTGGCGCTGGTTTCGATGCCGGGACCTTCGAGCAACAGTGGAGCGCCCGAGGTGAGGTCGCTGACCTGGAGGATCAGGGTGGTCGACCGGTCGGGATAATCCTGCGTGCCCTGCGAAAAGCCGTCGAGCGCCATCATCTCGGCCGGCGTGGCGACAAAGGCGAAATGCGCATCGGCGGGGGTGTTGGCGAGCGGCGCGCCGGTGTGGAAACCAAGCCAGGAGCCGATCGCGGCGGAGGCGTGCAGGGCCGGGTCGAGCCAGAGCGGCGTGTCGTTGTCGCACAGCGCCAGCGCCACGGCGCCTGCGGTTGCCGAGAGCGGCGCCGGTGGACGGGCCAGGGCCGGCAAGGGCTGCACGCTGCCAGGCCGCGCCATCGCGTCCATGACCGCGCGGAACACGGTCTGGGCGTTGAACACCGGATCGGCGAAGCCGCCCTCGATCGATTGCGCTGCGATATCCATCAGTCTTCTCCGCGAACCATGGTGAAGAAATCCACCTTCGTTGCTGCCGTCTCGGCGCGGCGTTTTTCATGGGCGGTCGTCAAGGCCGACCTCAAAGGCGCGATCAGCCTGGTCTCGACCTCGGCGCGGCGGGCAGGGTCCTGCCACAGCGCGTCGGCGATTGCCGCCAGCTTTGCCTTCTGCTTGTCGCGGCCAAGCGCGTAGCAGTGGCCGACCTGTCCGGACGGCAGCCGGACAGTGGCGCGGGTGACGGTCGCCTCGCCGACATTGAACGGCGCGCCGCCGCCGCCGATGCGACCGCGCAGCGTCACCAGGCCGGTCTCGGGACCGCGCAGCAGCTCGGCTTGTGAAGGCAGGCCGGCCTCGTTCCAGAGCCGGACGATGTCGTCGCCGCTCGATTGCGCCAGCGTCGCCATGGCGGCCTTGCGTTCGGCCTGGTCGCGGGCTTCCTGTCCTCGCATCGGCTGCATTCCTCTTTGCTAAATTTGTCTATTGATATAGACAACTATACAAATTATACATATTACCTAACGCGAGTCCATGACGGGTGGATGACATCTGATGGAAGGCGGGGGCAATCCATGATCAGGCGACAGGAAGCCGACAGCATCGAGCGGCGCAGCGGCGTGTCGCTGTGGCGGCAGATCGCCGACAGGATCCTGCAGGCGATCGCAGCCGGCGATTTCGCCGAGAATGCCGCGCTGCCGCCGGAGGTGGCGCTGGCCGAGCGCTACGGCGTCAACCGCCACACCGTGCGCAGCGCCATATCGGCGCTTGTGCAGGAAGGGGTGCTGCGGGCCGAGCAGGGACGCGGCACCTTCGTGCTGTCACGCAAGCGGCTGTCCTATCCGATCGGTGCGCGCACACGGTTTTCGACCGGCCTGCAAGGGCAGACGTCGGAACGGCATATCGTCTTGCTCTCTTCCTCAGTCGAGCCGGCCAGCCAGCGCGTCGCTGAGGGGCTTGGGCTGGCCAGGGGCGCTGAGGTGATCAGGTTAGAGACACGCGGCGAAGCCGACGGACGGCCTGTGTCGCGCGCTGCCGGCTGGTTCGAGGCCAGGCGCTTTGCCGGCATCGACAAGGCGATGGCGCAGACCGGGTCGATCACCGCGTCGCTGGCCCGTTTCGGCATCGACGATTATCTCCGGCAATCGACCGTGCTGTCGGCGCGCCACGCCGATGCGGCCGACCTTGCCGATCTCGATCTGCAGCCAGGCGCCATCGTGCTGGTCACGGTGGCTGTCAACGTCACGCCGGACGGCCAACCGATCCAGTTTTCGGAGTCGCGCTTTCCGGCCGAACGGGTGGAGCTGAAGCTGTCGGCGCTGTAGGGCGACGGGAGAAGCAGGGAGTCTGGTTGAGGGCGTTGGCTGCAACAGGCTCGCACCCTTCCTCTACCCCGTCGATCGGGGGAGAGTTGGCTCGGCGAAGCCGAGACGGAGTGGGGGTCGACCTGAGCGGGGCGTCGTCAATTCGGGCCGGGTTCACCGCCTGCCATGTTATCACCCCACCTCGATCACAGCCTTGATCAGGCCGGACTTCTCATGCGCCCAGCGGGCGAGGTCGCGCGGCGTATCGGCAAGCGTCGTGCGGTGGGTAACGAGCTTGGCCAATGGCACGGCGCCGTTGCGGATCGAGGCGGCGACATGATCGAAGTCGGCATGCAGCGCATTGCGGCTGCCGATCAATGTCATTTCGCGCTTGTGGAATTCCGGGTCGGAAAAGGCGATGTCGTCCTTGACGACGCTGACCAGCACCAATGTCCCGCCATGGGCGACATGAGCGAAGGCCGACTGCACCGACTGGGTGTTGCCGGTGGCGTCGAAGACGACATCGAAGCCTTCGCCTGATGTCGCCTGCCTGACCAGATCCGGCACCGCGCCGCGTGAGCCGTCGAGGGTCCGGAAGCCGAGTTCGTTTGCGGCGAAAGCGAGCCTTTCACTGCTCATGTCGAGCAGCGTCACGTCGAGCCCGGCGATGCGGGCGAAGATGGCAGTGCCGAGGCCGATCGGGCCGGCGCCGACGACCAGCGTGCGGGCACCGGACTCGCCCCGCGCGCGCCGCACGGCATGCGCGCCGATGGCCAGGAATTCGACGGCGGCGGCATCGGCCAACGACAGGCCGTTTGCCGGATAAAGATTCTGCGCCGGCACCAGGATGCGTTCGCACATGGCGCCGTCGCGATGGACGCCGAGCACCTCGATCCTGACGCAGCAATTCGGCTTGCCGTGCCGGCAGGCGATGCATTTGCCGCAGCAGAGATACGGGTTGATGACGACCGGCTCGCCAATGGCAAGGTCGACACCGTCACCGGTCTCGACAATCGTTCCCGACACTTCGTGGCCCATGATGCGGGGATAGGCGAGGAACGGGTGCTTGCCCTCGAAAATGTGGTAGTCGGTGCCGCAGATGCCGACATGGCTGACCGCCACCAGCGCCCAGCCGGCAGGTGGTGCGCCCGGTGCGGTGCGGTCTTCCAGGACAAGGTCGTCGGGTGAGCGGCAGACGACGGCTTTCATGCTTCAATCCAGTCAGGGTTTATAAAAACGCCGGCCCGTTTCATGGCGGGCCGGCGATCGGTCTTGGTGGTGATCACTTGCCGCCGCGGCGGCGCAGGCCGTCGAAATAGACGATGACGATGATCAGCACGCCGGTGATGATGCGCTGCCAGAAGGCGTTGACGTTGAGCAGGTTGGCGCCGTTGTTGATGGTGGCGAGAATGAAGGCGCCTAGCAGCGGGCCGTGCACCGAGCCGACCGCGCCGAACAGCGAGGTGCCGCCGATCACCGAGGACGCGATCGCCTGCAGTTCCCAGCCCTCGGCCTGGGTCGGGTTGCCGATGCCGATGCGCGAGGCCAAGAGCACGCCGACAAAGGCCGCGCACAGGCCAGACAGCGTGTAGGCCATGTAGATGGTGCGCTGGACATTGACGCCGGACAGGCGCGAGGCTTCGGCGTTGGAGCCGACCGAGAACAGGTAGCGGCCCCAACGGCTGTGATGCAGGAAGATATAGGCCGGAATGCCGACCAGGATCACCATCCAGAACAAATTGGGCACGCCGAGGAAGGAGTTGCGCGAGAACTCCTGGAAGGCATCGTTGTTGATCGAGATCGAGTTGCCGTTGGTCATCAGAAGGCCGATGCCGCGCAGCGACGTCAGCGTCGCCAGCGTGATGATGAAGGGCGGCAGCCCCATCTTGACGATGCCAAAACCATGGAACAGGCCGATGGCGACGCCGACCAGCAAGGTGAGGAGGATGGCGAGGAAGACGGGCACGCCGGCATTGATCAGCATCGCGGCAATGACGGTGGCAAAGCCGACCACGGCGCCGACGGACAGATCGATCCCGCCGGTGATGATGACGAAGGTCTGGCCGACCGCCAGGATGGCGATCATCGAACCCTGACGCAAAAGGTTCGAGATGTTGTTGGCCGAGGCGAAGCTCGATGTCGACAGCGACAGGATGACCCACAGCAGCACCAGCAGAGCCAGCAGCGTCAGCCCGAACAGGGCGTTGTAGTTGCGCTTGGGTTTTTCGGCAGGAATCGCCTCGGTGCTCATGTCTTTCCTCCCAGCTTTTCTTGTCTCTCGGCGAGCGCCTGTGTGAGAATTTCCTCGTGATCGGCGGTGCGGAACCCGTGTGTCGCCACCAGCTTGCCGCGGCGGAACACATGCAGCGTGTCGGCCAGCTCATAGACTTCCGGCAGATAGGACGAGATCAGGATGATGCCGGCGCCCTTCGACAACAGCGCGCCGAACAGGCGGTAGATCTCGGCCTTGGTGCCGACATCGACGCCGACCGTCGGCTCGTCGAAGATGAACAGCTTGGCGCCGTGCGCCAGCCATTTGCCGATGACGATCTTCTGCTGGTTGCCGCCCGACAGGCTCGAGGCCAGCGCATTGCGTGTCGGCGTCTTGATGCGGAGATCGGCGATCTGGCGATCAGCCTGGGTCTTTTCCTGCGCGCCGGAGATCAACAGATTGTTGGAGATGCGCTTGTAGATCGGCAGGTTGAGATTGAGCCCGACCGGCAAATTGAGGCAGAGGCCTTGGTCGCGGCGGCTTTCCGGCGCCAGCGCCATGCCGAGCTTGATCGCGTCATGTTCGGAATTGATCTGAACCGGCTTACCCTCCCACAGGATCTGGCCAGCCGACTTCTTGTGACGCCCATAGAGTGTGGTGACGAACTCGCTGCGTCCGGCGCCGATCAGCCCGTAAAGCCCGACGATCTCGCCGGCGCGGACTGTCATCGAGACATTTTCGAAGCCCTTGCCCGACAGGTTCCTGGTCTCGACGATGGCAGCGCCAGGGGTGAAATGTTCCTTGTGGTAGACCTGCTCGATCGAGCGGTTGATCATCAGCTTGACCAGTTCGGCGTCGTTGGTCTCACTGATGTTCCTGGTGCCGACCAGCGTGCCGTCGCGCAGCACGGAGACGCGATCGGCCAGCTCGAAGACTTCCTCCATGCGATGGCTGATGTAGATGATGGTCACGCCTTCGGACTTCAGCCGGCGGATCAGGGTGAAGAGCTGGTCGGCCTCCTTGCGGGTAAGGTAGGCGGTCGGCTCATCGAAGATCAGGAATTTGGTGCCGCGCACAGTGGCGCGGGCGGCGGCGATCAGTTGCTGTTGGCCGATGGTGAGGTCGCCGAGCACAACATGTGCCGGCAGGTCGAAGCCGAGATCGTCGATGATCTTCTGCGCTCCCTTGACCATGGCGCGCTGCTGCAGGATGCCGAAACGCGAATTCTCCTCGCCAAGGAACATGTTGGCGGCGACGGTCAAATGACGGCAGAGCACGACTTCCTGATGCACGGCGTTGATGCCGAGCGCCATCGCCTCATGCGGGGTCGCCAGCGGCGCAGGTTTGCCTTCCCAGACGACCTGGCCGGAGGTGCGCGGCATGACGCCGGTCAGAAGTTTGATCAGGGTGGATTTGCCCGCACCGTTCTCGCCGACAATGGCGTGGATTTCGCCGGCCTTAAAAGCCAGCGTCACCGGCTTCAGCGCATGGGTGCCGGGATATTTCTTCTCGAGGCCGCGCAGTTCGAGGATCGTTCTGCCTGGCTCCAGCACGGGGGCAGGGTGCAGGTCTTGCGCCGTCGATGTCATGACAATCCTCCCAGATTGGCCTCCCAGATTGGTCTCACGATCTGGCACGCGGCGAGGCTTTGAAATGCCCGCAAGAGCAACCTAGCCCAGGCTGGCGGATTTCCAAGCGATATGGCTGTCGTTTCCGGGGCACGGGGCCCCGGAAACGAGTGCGGCTATGCCGGGGCTCAGTTGAGCTTCGGGTTGAGCAGCGCGTCGATCTTGGGTTCCTTCATATTGGCTTTGGTGACGAGGTTGGCACCGGTGTCGACATTGGCCTCGACCTTCTCGCCCTTCGAAGCGGCGAGCGCGGTCTTGATGCCGTCATAGCCCATCCGATAGGGATCCTGGACGACGAGGCCTGAGATGACGCCGTCATTCAGGAACTTGATCAGCTTCTCGTCGCTGTCGAAGCCGATCAGCCCGACTTTGCCGGCAAGCTTGTTCTCGGCGATCGCCTGACCGACGCCCTGCGCCATGATCAGGTTGGAGGCGAAGATGCCCTTCAGGTCCGGATTGGCGGTGATCAGGTCGGTCGCTATGTTGAGGCCGGTGGTGGCCTGGCCGTCGGCATATTTGTCGGCGACCAGTTCGAGGCCAGGATATTTGGCCTTGAGCTGTTCCTTGAAGCCCTGGGCGCGCTGCTCGAGCGAGCCGGCGCCGGGCAGTGCGGTGATCAGGGCAACCTTGCCTTCGACCTTGCCGCCATTGGCCGCACCGATGGCCGCTGCAAGACCATCCGCGGCGACGCGGCCGCCCTGGACGTTGTCGGTGGTCAGGAACGAGGTGAAGGCCTTGGAGTCGGCGCTGGAGTCGATGCCGATCACCTTGACCTTGCTTGCTGCCTCGTCGATCGGCTTGCCGAGCGCCTTGGCTTCGGTCGGCGCGATGACGACGGCGGCCGGGTTGCCAGCGACGGCGTTCTCGAGGATGGAGATCTGGCCGTTGACGTCGGTTTCAGCCTGGGCGCCGAGCTCCGGTACGTTGACGCCGAGATCCTTGCCGGCCTTGCGGGCACCGGCGAGCACGATCTGCCAGTAGAAGGACGTGGTGTCCTTGACGATGATCGGAATGGTCACGTCCGCCGCCGAAACCGGCGCCGAATGCATGACGCCGGCGAGCATCGAAGCTGCTGCCAGCGCCATCACGGCGCGGCGGTTGAGAATGCTGGTCACAAATTTCATTAGGATTCCTCCCTAAGTCGCCCGGTGAACGTTACGGAAGCTCGGTTCGGATAGGCGCGGCCCAAACAGAACTTTATCAATAAAAAACATTTACGCTGTTTTGATAGTGCATCGATCTGGACGATGCAAGCGGTGTTTCGCGCCTGACCTGCCCTCGCAGGCGGAGACACATTCACGCGCCGCTCCTCCCTGGACGCAGCCAAACGCTCCCGTTCCGTTCAGTGAACACATGGAATATTAATTCCATGTGTTAGTCAATATGGAACATCCGTTCTTTCTGTGGGGTCGCGGGTTTGTGAAGTCGGGACCTCCACAAACCATGTCGGCATGGCCGGCTTCACACCAGCTTCTGCACCACCGTGTAGGGACGATATTTCTGGTATTCCGCCTCCGGCACGTCGATGTCGAGCAGTTCGAGGTTGCGTGTCAGGTTCGCCAGTTTGGCGGTGCCGGTCAGCACGGTGGCGACCGCTGGCTCGTGCAGGGGAAACTGGAAGGCAGCGGCGGCAAGCGGGTAACCGCCTTCGCCGGCGATCCTCTCCATGGCGTCGACACGGTCGAGCATATCGCGGCTGGCGGGCTCGTAGTCGAAATGCGCGCCTTGCACTGGTCCGGTCGCCAATATGCCGGAGTTGAACACACCGCCGATGACCAGCGACGTCTGCTGCGCCCGGCACAGCGGCAGCAGTTCGGCTTCCGCGCTGCGGTCGAGCAAGGAATAGCGGCTGGCGAGCAGGATGCAGTCGAGCGGCGCCCGGCGCATCACGTCGAGGCAGATCTGGACTTCGTTGACGCCGAGCCCATAGGCGGAAATCGTGCCGGAGCGCTTCAGCTCCTCGAGTGCCTTGAGCCCGCCGTCCATCAGCTGGCGAAAGTGCAGCTTGGTCTTCTCGACGCCATGCGTGTGGACGCCGATGTCGTGCACATACAGGATATCGATCTTGTTCAGGCCAAGCCGCGCATAGCTGAAGTCGACCGACCGCATGATGCCGTCATAGGAATAGTCGTAGTCGAGCGCGAAAGGCAGCGGATCGACATAGGAGTGATCGGGCACCTGGTCTTCAGGCACCGGACGGAAAAGACGTCCGACCTTGGTGGACAGCACGTAGGAATCGCGCGGCTTGTAGCGCAGGAAATCACCGAAGCGCCGCTCCGACAGGCCGAAACCATAGAAGGGCGCGGTGTCGAAATAGCGCAAGCCCGCCTCCCAGGCGCCTTGCAGCGTTTCCATCGCCGCCTCGCGCGAACAGGCGCGGTAGAGGCCGCCGATCGCAGCACCACCGAAACTGATCTCGGTAATCTCCAGCGCCGTCTTGCCGATGCGGCGTTTTTCCATGCAAAGCCTCCCCGCTGCCGGCCGTTGTCCGGCCCGGCAGTTCTACCACATATCCGTTGAATTTAGAGCGTCGCGCCGAGATGCCAGGGCACGAACTCGTTGTCGCCGTAGCCAAAATCCTCGCTCTTGGTCTTGCGGCCAGAAGCCGTCTCGACGATCAGTTCGAAGATCTCGCGGCCCATGCCGGCGATGGTCTTTTCACCCGAGGCGATGACGCCGCAATTGACGTCCATGTCCTCTTCCATCTGATGATACATGGTCGAGTTGGTGGCGACCTTGATCGACGGTGTCGGCCGGCAGCCGAAGCAGGAACCGCGGCCGGTGGTGAAGACGATGACGTTGGCGCCGCCCGCGACCTGGCCGGTGGCCGAGACCGGGTCGTAACCGGGCGTGTCCATGAACACCAGTCCGTTGCCGGTGACCTTCTCGGCATAGCCGAAGACGCCGTTAAGCGGCGTCTGGCCGCCCTTGGCAACCGCGCCCAGCGACTTTTCCAGGATGGTGGTGAGACCGCCGCGCTTGTTGCCGGGCGAGGGGTTGTTGTCGATCGAAGCGCCATGCTTGGCGACATGATCTTCCCACCACTTCACATAGCCATCGAGCTTCTTGGCGATTTCGGGCGTCGCCGCGCGATAGGCGAGCAGATGTTCGGCGCCGTAGATTTCCGTGGTCTCGGAAAGGATGCCGATGCCGCCGACACCGGCCAGTATGTCGACAGCCGCACCCAGCGCCGGGTTGGCGGTGATACCCGACATGCCGTCGGAGCCGCCGCATTGCAGGCCGACGACGATCTCGCTGACCGGGATCGGCTCGCGCTTCAACTGGCCGACTTCCTCGGCGATTTCGGCCAGCACGTCCATTGCCTTTTCCACCGATTTGCGCGACCCGCCGGCGTCCTGGATGTTGAAATGGCGTTTGCCGGCGGCGACGCCTTTCTGGCCGTAGAGGGTGAGCTGGTTGACCTCGCAGCCAAGGCCGACCATCAGCACGCCGCCGAAATTCGGGTGGCGGGCATAGCCGGCCAGCGTGCGGTGCAGCACCATCATGCCGTCGCCAGTGCCGCTCATGCCGCAGCCCTGGCCGTGGACGATGGGTACGAAGCCGTCGATGCCGGGATACTTCGGCAGCAAGGTCCGGTTGGCGGTGTCGGCGATGGAATGGCAGACGGTGGCAGAGCAATTGACGCTGGCGATGATGCCGATGAAATTGCGCGTGCCGGCGCGGCCGTCGGCGCGGCGATAGCCCATGAAGGTGCGGGCGCGGTCGGCCTCCGTCGCATGCTCGGCCTCGCTCGGCGGCACCACCGGCAGGCGGCCGGCCTCGAACACCAGATTGTGCGAATGGACATGCTCGCCCGCCGCAATGTCCTGCGTGGCGCGGCCGATCGCCTGGGCGTATTTGACCACGGCTTCACCGGCGGCAATCGGCTTGATCGCCACCTTGTGACCGGGCTCGATGACGGCGGTGGCAAGCGCGCCGCCGGGCAGGGCGGTGCCGATCTCGATGCGGCCATTGGCAACGGCGACGTTGTCGGCGGGGGACAGAAGAATGGTGTTGGAGACGTTCACGGGCGGCTTCCTGGGTGATCCTGGGATGCGCGCGGATTGACACGCGCTTGATAAGAGTTAATGTCTTTTATCGTGAAAAAACAGTTTTGCGTCAATTGTTTTTTCGCAGGCGTTCCGCGTGCCCCTGGGTAAGTGGTGGCGCTGCAAACAACGGACCGGACCCCGGCGAAAGCGATTCCTGCTTTTCAGGGTCATGGGAACGTCATATTGCGCTTCAAGCCGGCCGCCGCAAGCGCTGGCGTGAATGGGGCAGGGGATGTCGAAGAGCAACAACGTCTACAAGGACGCCTACAACAGGTGCCTCAGGCTGCTCGACGAAACGCGCAGCCTGCCGTCGGAACCGGAACTGGGCACGCTGCTCGGCGTCAGCCGCACCACCGTGCGCAGCATCCTGGCGCGCATGGAAGAAACCGGCCTGATCGCCTGGAACAAGCGCGCCAAGACGGTGCTGCGCGACCCGCGTCCCGAAGATTTCTTCCCCGAGGAAGAGACCGACACGCTGGCCGAGATCATCGAGCGGTCGTTCATGCGCAGGCTGCTCGCCGGCGGCGCCGAGGCCGGCATGCAGATCAACGAGCTCGAACTGGCGCGCGAGATCGGCGTCGGCACCACCAGCGTGCGCGAGTTCCTCATCCGCTTCTCGCGCTTCGGCCTGATCGAGAAGCGCCGCAACAGCCATTGGGTGCTGAAGGGCTTTACAAGGGCCTTCGCGCTCGAACTGACCGAAATCCGCGAGATGTTCGAGTTGCGCTCGGCTGCTGCCTTCGCCGCCTTGCCGCAGGACAGCCCGGTCTGGGCCGATCTCGACCGCCTGGAGAGCGAACATCGCCTGTTGGCCAGCGAGATCGCCACGCGCTTCAACGAGTTTTCGGAGCTGGACGAGCGCTTCCACCGGCTCATCCACCGTGCGTCGCGCAACCGTTTCATCGTCGATTTCTACGACGTCATAGCCATGATCTTCCATTATCACTACCAGTGGAACAAGGCGCAGGAGCGCGAGCGCAACGAAGTCGCGGTCGGCGAGCATCTCGCCTATATCGAGGCGCTCAAATCGCGCGACCTCGGCAAGGTCGATGCCGCTTGCCGAAAGCACCTGAAGTCGGCGCGCCAGACATTGCTGACCTCGATCCCGGAAAGCCGACCTTCACAAAAGTTCTGATCGCGCCGCGTTGCCGCAGCATCGAATTGGCGATTTTCCAGTCGCCGGTCGCGTGATAGGTATCCTTCCAGGAATTGCTCGAAGAGGCAGATGGTTTGAACAGGCAAGTCATTTGAGCAAGAAGGGGAGACGCTGGAGCATGCCGGTCGCGTTTGTCGCGGCCTATCTGCTGCTGCTCCAGTCGACGCTCGGGGCGTTCGCCTTCGGCACCGGCCCGAATGCTGCGCAGATCGACGCTTTCGGCAACGTCATCTGTACCCGCGATGGCGCCACCCAGCTTCCCGGCGGTGACCAGCACCCGTCGCATCTGCCGGCCTGCTGTACGCTTGGCTGCGGCATGTTTTCGTCGGCCTTTGCGCCGCCGCCCGATGCTGGGCTGGCCCTGGCCAGCCTTTCCTTTGAAACGGCCGCCTTCGTCTTTCCGGCGAGCACTCATCTCGACTTCGCGCGCGAACGCTCGCCGTCGAACCCGCGCGCACCGCCGCTGGTGGCCTGAGCCAGTTTGCCTGGCGGAACCTTTCGCAGGCACACCCATCCAACGACCGAAATAGCTCGCGACCGGCAACGGCGCGATCATCACTTCATGGAGCAACCATGTCCCATTTTTCCCCTATAGCGGCGGGCACTCTGTTCAGCCGTATTCTGTCCCGCTTCCAGGAGCATCTCGGCCCTGTCGCGCTGGCTCTGGCGATCATGTTCGTCGGCGCCCAGTCCGTTCTGGCACATGAGTTTAAGGTCGGCGATCTCGAAATCGGACATCCCTGGTCGCGCGCCACGCCGGCCGGCGCCAAAGTGGCCGGCGGCTACTTCACCATCACCAACAATGGCAGTACGCCGGACCGGCTCGTTTCGATTTCCTCCGACATCTCGGACAAGGCCGAATTGCATGAGATGGGCGTCAAGGACGGCGTCATGACCATGCGACCCGTTGTCGGCGGCCTGGAAATTCCGGCCGGTGGCAAGGTCGTTTTGGGTCCCGGCGGCTATCACGTGATGTTCATGGATTTGAAGCAGCCACCCAAGCAAGGCGAGATGTTCGCCGCCACGCTGACCTTCGAAAAGGCCGGGACGGTGACGGTCGAATTCGCCGTGCAAGCCATGGGCAGCGCGGCGCCTCAAGAAGACAACGATTGAACCGGCCATCGTATCAATCAGGATTCTAGAGGGACCATCATGAACAAGTATCTTTTGGCAGCCGGCGCGATCCTCGCGCTGGGGACAAGCGCCGCCTTCGCGCACATCACGCTCGAGACCCAGGAAGCGGCGGTCGGCTCGACCTACAAGGCAGTGCTGCGCGTGCCACATGGCTGCGACGGCAAGGCGACGACGGCCGTGCGCGCGCAGATTCCGGAAGGGGTGATCGCGGTGAAGCCGATACCGAAGCCGGGCTGGACGCTGCAGACCAAGAAGGGCAAATATGAAAAATCCTATCAGCTCTATGGTCAGGCGGTGACCGACGGCGTCAAGGAAGTCGACTGGAGCGGCGGCAATTTGCCGGATGAATTCTACGACGAGTTCGTCTTCCGCGCGACGCTGACGGCGGATCTGCCCGCCGGCCAGAAGCTCTATTTCCCGGTGGTGCAGGAATGCGACGGCGCTGCCGACCGCTGGATCGAGATCCCGGCGGCAGGGCAGGATGAAGACGCGCTGGAGAATCCGGCGCCCGGCATCAAGCTCTTGCCGAAGAAATAGTTTTTCTCCCTGGCGCGCTCTGCTTGCCAGAGCGCGCCGCATCCCGTGGCATGCATGACCGCAATACCTTCCCGAATGGTCGATACCACCAGCAAGCTCGCCGGCCGCATTGCCGGCGGGCTGCTGGCCCTGCTCATGGCGCTTGTCGTCATGGCATCGACAGATCAGGCCTTTGCCCATGCCGCGCTGATCAAGACCGACCCGTCCGACGGTGCCGTGCTGGCGCAGGCTCCGGCGCAGTTCTCGCTGACCTTCAGCGAGCCGGTCTCGCCGCTGGTGCTGACACTGGTGAAGCCCGATGGCACGCCTGTTGCGCTGACATCCTTCCGCCTCATCGACCAGACGGTCGAGATCGACAATCCGCAGGCGCTCAAATCCGGCACGCATGTGCTGAGCTGGCGCGTCATTTCCGCCGACGGCCATCCGGTCGGCGGCTCGCTGCTGTTTTCCATCGGCGCGCCAAGCGAACCGCCCGCCGTGTCCGAAGCCGTCGACTGGCCGCTGCGGTCGGCGATCTGGATCGGCAAGGTCTTTCTCTACATCGGCCTCTTCTTCGGGGTCGGTGGCGCCTTTGCGCTTGCCTGGCTGGGCGGCGACGGACGAGCAAGTCAACGCTTTGTCACGGCGGTGATGCTGTGCGGGCTGCTGGCGGCACCCTTGTCGCTCGGCTTTCAGGGTCTCGACGCGCTTGGGGCGCCGCTCTCCCATCTCGCGCAGCCGGTGATCTGGCGGACCGGGCTCGGCACCAGCTTCGGCTGGACGGTGCTGGTCGCCCTGATCGCGCTGGGGCTCGGTCTGCTGTCGCTGGCCGGACCGCGTGTACTCGCCAGGCCGTTTGCGCTTGCCGGCCTTGCCGGCGTCGGCGTTGCGCTTGCCGCCAGCGGCCACGCCAGTGCGGCCGAACCGCAATGGCTGACGCGGCCGATGGTGTTCGTGCATGGCATAGGCATCGCCTTCTGGGCCGGCGCACTGGTGCCGCTCGGTCTCGCGCTGAAGCGCCAAACAACTGATGCCGTCGCTTTCCTGCGCCGCTTCTCCTCGGCGATCCTGCCTGTCGTGGCGGTGCTTGCCGCGGCCGGCATCGTGCTGGCCGTCATCCAGGTGCAGACGCCCCCGGCGCTGGTCGGCACCGCCTATGGCCGGCTGCTGCTGGTCAAGCTCGCGCTGCTGGTCTTCCTGTTCACGCTGGCCGCCGTCAATCGCTGGAAACTCACCGCCGCGGCCGAGGCGGGAGCGACGGAGGTGCAGCGCAGGCTCACCCGCTCGATCGGCGTCGAAATGCTGATCGTGCTGGCGATCTTCGGCGTTGCCGCGGGCTGGCGCTTCACGCCGCCGCCGCGGGCGCTGGCGATCGCGGCGGCGCAGCCGGTTTCGGTCCATATCCACGCGCTGCAGGCGATGGCCGATCTCAGCATCACCCCCGGCCATGCCGGGCCGGTCGCCGCCTCGATGATCATCATGACAGGTGACTTCGGCCCGCTCGACGCCAAGGAAGTGACGCTGGTGCTGTCGAAGCCCGATTCCGGCATCGAGCCGCTGAAGCGTGCGGCGACCAAACCCGGCGACGGCAGCTGGCGTGTCGACAACCTCGTCATTCCGGTTCCCGGCCGCTGGACGGTGCGCATCGACATCCTCGTCTCGGATTTCGAGATGGTGAAGATCGAGGCGCCTGTCGACATCAGGCCGTAACCGACAAATGTGGTATCGTTGTCGAACGGTCTGCATCGTGCAACTGCAGCACAATTCGGCGAGGCGGTTGACGCGGCTCGAAAGGCTCGTCAATCATCTCGGGAAGAATGGGCATCCCCGCCAAATCGCGGGCTCCAACCAACAAGATCCGAAAGCAGGGAAGAAACGATGGAAAAAGCCGAAATCGGCCTGATCGGCCTTGGCACAATGGGCTCCAACCTGGCGCTCAACATCGCCGAACACGGGCACCGCATTGCCGTCTTCAACCGCACCCGGGCACGCACCGACGCCTTTGTCGAGAATGCCGGCGCGCTGAAGGATATGGTTGTTCCCTGCTACAGCCTGGAAGAACTTGCAGCCGCGATCCGGCCGCCGCGTCCGATCATCATCATGGTGCTGGCCGGCAAGCCGGTCGACGAACAGATCGAAGCCTTGCGCGGCGTGCTGTCGGCCAACGACATCGTCATCGATGCCGGCAATGCCAATTTCCGCGATACGATGCGGCGCTTCTCCGAACTGTCCGGCTCGGGCCTGACCTTTATCGGCATGGGCGTGTCCGGCGGCGAGGAGGGCGCACGCCACGGCCCGTCGATCATGGTCGGCGGCACGGAAGATAGCTGGAAGCGGGTCGAAAAGGTTCTGACCGCCATCTCCGCCAAGTTCAAGGACGAGCCCTGTGCCGCCTGGCTCGGCACCGATGGCGCTGGCCACTTCGTCAAGACCATCCACAACGGCATCGAATATGCCGATATGCAGATGATCGCCGAAATCTACGGTATCCTGCGCGATGGGTTGGGCATGGGGCCGAAAGAGATCGGCACGGTCTTTGAAAACTGGAACAAGGGCCGGCTCAATTCCTACCTGATCGAGATCACCGCCAAGGTGCTTGCCGCCGACGATCCGAAGACCGGCAAGCCGGTGGTCGACATCATCCTCGACCGCGCTGGCCAGAAGGGCACCGGCAAGTGGTCTGTCATCGAGGCGCAGCAGCTCGGCATTCCGGCGACCGCGATCGAGGCTGCGGTGGCGGCGCGCGTGCTGTCGTCTATCAAGGACGAGCGGCAGGCGGCGGAAAAGGCCTATGGCAATATCGGCGTGACGAAGATTTCCGGCGACAAGGATGCGCTGCTGAAAGACCTCGAACTGGCGCTGTTAGCCGGCAAGATCGCTGCTTACGCGCAGGGCTTCGCGGTGATGAGCGGCGCCTCGAAGGAGTTCAACTGGAACCTGCCGATGCCGACCATCGCCAGGATCTGGCGGGCGGGCTGCATCATCCGCTCGCAGATGCTGGATACGATGGCCGAGGCCTTCAGCAGTGGCGGCGCTTCGACCAACCTTTTGATGGCACCGGCTTTCATCAGCTTGATGCAGGAGGCGCATCCGTCGCTGCGGCGTATCGTGGCCAAGGCTTCCGAGGCCGGTGCGCCGGTGCCGGCGCTGTCTTCCGCGCTTGCCTATTTCGACAGCTACCGCCAGGGCCGCGGCACGTCGAACCTGATCCAGGCGCAGCGCGACTTCTTCGGTGCGCATGGCTTCGAACGCATCGGCGAGCAGGGCGCATTCCACGGCCCGTGGGGCAGCGGCGCTGCCGGCTAGTCCGTGGAGCGCTCGTAAGCCAGAACCTCGCTTGGCACGCTGAGACTTTGCAGCGAGCCGGGTGCTGCGCCGCCGATCCAGCCGAGCACGGAGCGGGCGAGCTCCGAGCCCGCCAGCCGGAAGTTCTCGTTGACGATCAGCAGTTCGGGCCGAAACAGATGCAAAAGGTCCGATGATTGCTTGGAGACGATATCGACGTCACGGCCAAGCTTGAGGCCCGCATCCTCAATGCCGGCGACGAGCGCGAGCGTCGCGGCCGCGCCGCTGCTGACAAAACCGTCCGGCCTGATGTCGCGGCGCATCAGCTGAGCGGTCCTTGTCCTGATCTGCTCGATCGAATGGTCGATCGATACGGTGCTGAACGGGATCTCGCTGGCGCCAACTTCGCTCAGCGCATCGGCAAAGCCGTTGACCGTATGGCTGTGGTAGGTCAGTCCGACCGGCGGCGACAATAGAGCCAGCCTGCGGCGGCCGGCACCGGCGAGGCGCCGCACCGCCTCCACAGCGAAGGCGTAGTTGTCGAAATCATGATAGGGGTGGACCAGCCCCATGTCGGTGCGGCCATGCGTGGCAAAAGGAATGCCGTGCTCCAGCATATAGCGGGCCCTGGCATCATTTGGCTGCGTGCGTGAAATGATGACGCCATCGGCGGAGCCGGTCTCGACCAGATAGCGTATGGGGTCGAGCGGATCCTGTGAGCGCGAATAGGGCGTGACGATCAGGTGATAGGGCGTGTCGGCGAGCACTTCCGAAACGCCGTAGATGATGTCCGAGACGAAGCTCATGATTTCGCGATCGGTGTTGAGTACCAAGCTAATGACATTGGTCCTGCCGGTGCGCAGGCGCACGCCGGCGCGGTTGGGCCGGTAACCGATCTGCTTGGCGACCAGCTGGACGCGGCGCCTGGTCTCGGCGCCGATCTCCGGAGCGTCCTTCAGGGCGCGCGATACGGTGGTGACGCCGAGCCCGGTCATGAAGGCAAGCGTCTTCAGCGTGGGCCGCTCCTTGGCCGACGTCTCGTCGTTCTTTTTCGTACGCCGTTTGTCCATTCGTCCCGCCCGTCAGGCGCATAGCAGTCGCAGGGCGGGTCGGCAATCGCCGCGATTTGCGGCGTCGCACAATTTCAAACCCGGCGAAGGCGGCAATATACTGAAACGTTACAGATTGCCAATCTCGATTGCCAGTTGGCGAATAGGCAGGCGAACACGTGGTCGTGATTTCTCTTGGGAATACAAGGCGAAGCGTCCTTCCAGCGCTCATTTTGCCGGCTTCCGTGGCTGAACTGTTTGTTTTGCGCTGCGATTGCTCATATTGCGGCGCACAACGAGATGACCGATGACGTATTTTATTCGCGACTCGAAAAAATATCGGACGGGCCACCTGCCCAGGGTTGCGTCGTCCCTTCAATTGCCTTATCCAAAATCTGTAACGTTTCAGATTCTGGGAGGAACCGAAATGCGATACAGGATTTTGACCGCTGCGCTGGCAGCATCGGCCGCGCTGCAGTTTGCCGGCCCGGCCAGGGCCGCGGACCTGGAAGTCATCCACTGGTGGACATCGAAGGGCGAGTCGGCGGCGGTCTCGCAGTTCGCTAAGGCCTTCGACAATGACGGCCATGGCGACAAGTGGGTGGACAGCGCGATTGCTCTGGGCGAAACCGCTCGCTCGACCGTCATGCAGCGCGTGCTCGGCGGCGACCCGCCCGGTGCTGCCCAGTTCAATCCCGGTCGGCAGTACGAGGAACTGATCTCGGGCGGCAAGCTGCTCGACCTCACCGACGTCGCGACCGCCGGCAAGTGGGATCAGGTCATTCGCCCGAAGGCGATCGGCAGTGCCTGTCTCGTCGACGGTCACTGGTGGTGCGTTCCGGTCAACATTCACTCGAACTACTGGGCCTGGTACTCCAAGCCGGTGTTCGAGAAAGCCGGCGTGCCGGAGCCGAAGAACCTGGCCGATTTCATCGCCGCCGCGCCGAAGATCAAGGCGGCAGGCCTCATTCCCTTCGCCATCGGTGGCGACGGAAATGGCTGGCAGATCCAGTTGCTCTTCCAGGACATGGTCACCGAGGCTCTCGGTGTCGCCAAGCGTGACGAGATGTACACCAAGAAGAGCGCCGAAATTGCCGGCGGCCCGGAGATGAAAGGCGTCTTCACCCAGTTGAGGGCGCTGAAGCAGTTCACCGACAATGGCTACGCCAACCGCAACTGGAACGACACCACCAATCTGGTGATCACCGGCAAGGCCGGACTTCAGGTGATGGGCGACTGGGCGCGCGGCGAATTCGCGGCCGCCGGCATGACCGGCGTCAAGGATTTCGGCTGCATGATCGGCCTGAACGAGGCCAAGCCGGTGGTCAGCACCGACGGCGACATCATCGTTTTCTTCAAGCAGAACAATCCGGATGTCGAGGCAGCGCAGAAGCGTCTTGCCGCACTGCTCATCAGCCCGGAGGTTCAGGTCGCCTTCAACAACGCCAAGGGGTCCATGCCCGTGCGTGGTGATGTCGACATGTCGGCGGCCGACCCGTGCATGCAGAAGTCGCTGAAAGCGGTAGAAGACCCGGCCAACATCGTCACCGCGACCAACCGATTCATCACCGAGAACACCAACCAGCAGCTCAATGAACTCGTCGCGCAATTCTTTGCCGATGATACCATGACAGCTGACGACGCCACCGCGAAGTTTGCCACCATCATCGGAAATTCCGACTAGGAGCCGGTCAGCACCCGAGGCGCCGCTAGTGCTGCGGCGTCTCGGTCCCATCTCGGTTCGCCAAGCAAAAAGCCTTTGTCGGCGGGCTGACAATCGCAGGATCGGAAGCCGCGGCGGTCCGGAAGGGCGACTTTCGCGTCGGCAGACAATCCCGGCGTGTCGGTAGAAGTGGAGAAAGACGGACGATGCAGAGGAGCTGGAGACACAGATTTCACCTGCCCGCCGTCATCGGGACGATACCGATGATTCTCGTTGCCGTCGGCGTGTTCGTGATCGGCATCGGCTTCTCGGTGCTCTGGTCTTTCACCAGTTCCAAGCTCTTCCCCGCCTATGATTTCGTCGGCCTGGCGCAGTACAGGCGCCTTTGGGCCGATAGCCGCTGGCTCGTCTCGGTCAACAACATCTGGTTCTTCGGCCTGATGTCCATCACCTGCAACATGGTGTTCGGCTATCTGCTTGCCGTTTTCATGGACCAGCGCATTCGCCAGGAAGACCTGTTCCGCTCGATCTTCCTCTATCCTTTCGCCATGTCGCTTATCGTCACCGGCCTCGTCTGGCAGTGGGTGCTCGATCCCAATCTCGGCCTGCAGGAGGCAATGCGCAATCTGGGCTGGTCGAGCTTCAGCTTCGCCCCCCTGGTTGACGCCAACACCGCGATCTACGCGCTCGTCGTGGCGGGCATCTGGCAGGGCTCGGGCGTGACGATGGCGATCCTGCTTGCCGGGCTGCGCGGCGTTGACGAGGAGATCTGGAAAGCGGCGAGGGTCGACGGCATCCCGACGTGGCGCACGCATGTTTCCATCGTGGCGCCGATGATGAAGGGTGCCTTCGCTACCGCCTTCGTCCTGCAATGTGTCGGCGTGGTGCGGGTCTACGACCTGGTCATTGCCATGACCGGCGGTGGTCCCGGCATCGCCACGTCGATGCCGGCGGTCTACGTCATCCAGCTCATCACAGTGCGCCAGAACGTCGGCCAGGGCATGGCGGCGGCAACGATGATGCTGCTGCCGGTGCTGGTCGTGCTGGCTTTCGGCGGACTTGTCTTGTGGCGGCGAAATCGCCAACGGGAAGCAGCCGTATGACCGCGGGCGTGATCACCACTCAAGAGCAGACGGATCAGGCGGGCTTCGCGCCCTTCGGGCCGAAACCACGGCGGACATCGGCCGGTCGCATCGGCCTTTATGCCTTCCTGGTCGTTGCGGCGCTCTTCTTCCTCATTCCCGTCTACATCATGATCGTCACGTCGCTGAAGGGGATGCCGGAGATCAGGCTTGGACATCTTTTCAGCCTTCCGCTCGAGCCGACCTTTCAGCCCTGGGCCGACGCCTGGCTGCATGCCTGCACCGGCCGCGACTGCAACGGGCTCAGCCCCGGCTTCTACAATTCGGTGAAGATCACCGTGCCGAGCGTGATCATCTCGATCATCTGCGCGTCGATCAACGGCTATGCGCTGACCTTCTGGCCGTACAAGGGCGCCAATCTGCTCTTCGGCTTGCTCGTCTTCGGTGCCTTCGTGCCTTATCAGGTGGTGATCTATCCCCTGATCATCGGCCTGAGCTCGGTCGGGCTGTTCGCGACCCTTCCCGGCATCATCATCATTCACACGATCTTCGGCATGCCCATCCTGACGCTGCTGTTCCGCAATTTCTATGCGGCCCTGCCGGTCGAGCTGTTCAAGGCAGCGCGGGTCGACGGGGCGGGGTTCTGGCGCATCTTCTTCTCCATCATGCTGCCGATGTCAGTGCCGATCACCGTCGTCGCCGTCATCCTGCAAGTCACCGGCATCTGGAACGACTTCCTGTTCGGCATCGTGTTTGCCGGGCGATCCAACTGGCCGATGACGGTGCAGCTCAACAACATCGTCAACACCACGACCGGCGTGCGGGAGTACAATGTCAACATGGCAGCCACCATTCTGACGGCGGCGGTACCTCTGATCATCTACTTCATCTCGGGAAGATGGTTCGTGCGCGGCATCGCCGCCGGCGCGGTGAAAGGCTGATGGATATGGCGCAAAACGGTACCAGCGTATCGATCCAGGACCTGTCGCTGAATTTCGGCGCGGTGACGGTGCTGAAGACGCTCAATCTCGATGTCGCCGAGGGCGAGTTCATCGTGCTTTTGGGTCCTTCTGGTTGCGGCAAGTCGACCTTGCTCAACTGCGTCGCCGGCCTGCTCGACGTGTCCGAAGGCCGCATCTTCATCAAGGGCAAGAACGTCACCTGGGAAGAACCGAAGGACCGGGGCATCGGCATGGTGTTCCAGTCCTACGCGCTCTATCCGCAGATGACGGTTGAAAAGAACCTGTCCTTCGGCCTGCGCGTCGCAGGCCTGCCCAAAGACGAAATCGCCAAACGCATTGCGCGCGCCGCGGAGATCCTGCAGATCGAGCCGCTGCTGCAACGCAAGCCCTCGGCCCTTTCCGGCGGCCAGCGCCAGCGCGTGGCGATCGGGCGGGCGCTGGTGCGCGATGTCGACGTCTTCCTGTTCGATGAGCCGCTGTCCAATCTCCACGCCAAATTGCGCTCGGAACTGCGTGTCGAGATCAAGCTTTTGCACCGCAAATTGCAGAACACCATGATCTACGTCACCCACGACCAGATCGAGGCGATGACCCTTGCCGACCGCATCGCGGTGATGAAGGGCGGCGTCATCCAGCAGCTCGACGCGCCGCAGACCATCTACAACCGTCCGGTCAACCGTTTCGTCGCCGGCTTCCTCGGCTCGCCGGCGATGAATTTCATCGACGGCAGGCTGGAGAAGGACAAGGGCGACTGGTACTTCACCGTCGAGGATGTGCGGATCCCGCTCGCGACCTATACATTCGAGAAGGAACCGACACCGGGGCCGGCCGTGTTCGGCATGCGCCCCGAGCACGTCGCCTTCAACAGCGGCGCCGGCTGGCCGTTTACGGCCGACGCAAATGTCGAAGTCGTCGAACCCATGGGCTCCGATACGCTGGTCTGGCTGAAGCTCGGCAAGCAGAATTTCACCGTCCGGGTGACATCGGAGCGCACGCCGAAAAATGCGGACGCGGTGAGCATCGGCTTCGACCCGATGCGGGCCTCGCTGTTCGATGCCCAAACCGGCAACCGCCTTTAACTTCTCCCAAGATCCATCCCCCAAGAGATCCATCCCCAAGCAGAACGGACAAAGACGATGAACTGGTCATTCCAACTCTACAGCGCCCGTAATTTCCAGCCCTGGACCGGCGTACTCGAGATGCTCGGCAAGGTCGGCTACACGCAAGTCGAAGGCTTCGGCGGCGTCTATGACGATCCCAAGGCCTTCCGTGCCGAACTCGACAAGAACGGTCTTTCGATGCCGACCGGGCATTTCTCCATCGATGCGCTGGAGAAGGATTTCGACGGCGTGCGCAGAACAGCCGAAGCGCTCGGCATCAAGCTTCTGATCTGCCCCTATCTGATGGCCGAGGACAGGCCGTCCGACGCGGCCGGCTGGCGTGGCTTCGGTGAGCGTCTGGCCAAGGTCGGCGAAGCCGCAGGGAAGGCCGGTTATGGCTTTGCCTGGCACAACCATGATTTCGAGTTCAAGGCACTCGCCGACGGCTCGGTGCCGCAGGATCACATCCTGTCTGCCGCCCCCGCTATCGGCTGGGAGATGGACCTCGCCTGGGTGGTGCGCGGCGGCGCCGATCCGCTGCCCTGGATCGAAAAGCACGGCAAGCGCATCGTCGCCGTACATGTGAAGGACATTGCAAAGCCCGGCGAAGGACTGGACGAAGATGGCTGGTCGGATGTCGGCCACGGCACGATCGACTGGGCAGGCCTGATCAAACTGTTGCGGGCCAAGAGCGCGACAAAATACTTTGTCATGGAACAGGACAACCCCAACGACATCGAGCGCTTCGCCCGCCGCTCGATCGCATCCGTCAAGGCTTACTAGGAACAATCATCATGGCAAAGAAACTGGGTATTGGCGTCATCGGCTGCGGCAACATCTCGAAGGCGTATTTCTCGCTGGCGCCGCTGTTTCGCGGCATCGAGATGCGCGCCTGCGCCGACATCAACATGGACGCGGCCAGGGCGCGGGCGAAGGAGTTCAAGCTGCGCGCCGAGACCGTCGAGGACCTGCTCAAGGCCGACGACATCGACATCATCGTCAATCTGACCATACCGGCGGTGCATTACGAGGTGTCGAAACGCGTGCTCGACGCCGGCAAGCACGTCTATTCGGAAAAGCCGTTCGTGCTCTCGCTCAAGGAGGGCCAGGACCTCAAGGCGCGGGCCGAGAAGAAGGGGCTGCGCATCGGCTCGGCGCCCGACACCTTCCTCGGCGGCGCGCACCAGTTGGTGCGTGAGCTGATCGACGAGGGCAAGCTCGGCAAGATCACCAGCGGCACCTGCCATGTCATGGGCCACGGCATGGAGCACTGGCACCCCAATCCGGATTTCTTCTTCCAGCCGGGCGCCGGACCGGTGCTCGATATCGGGCCTTACTACATCACCAATCTGATCCAGCTGATCGGGCCGGTGAAGCAGGTGGCGGCTTTCGCGACAACCCCGGCCAAGGAGCGGACGATTTCATCGAAACCGCGCGCGGGCGAAAAAATCCCGGTCAACACGCCGACCACCATCCATGGCGTGCTGGAATTCGAGAATGGCGCCGTGGTGACGCTCAACACCAGCTGGGATGTCTGGGCCCATGGCCATGCGCCGATGGAGCTCTATGGCGAGGCGGGCACGGTGTTTGTGCCGGATCCGAACTTCTTCGGCGGCGACGTGCGCTTCACCGAGGAGGGCAAGCCGGTCAAGAAGCTGCCGAAATGGAAGCATCCGCTTGGCGTTCCCAATGAGATGCACGGCCAGGGCATGATGGCCAATTACCGCACGTCAGGTCTCGCCGACATGGCGCTGGCGATCGTCGAAGGGCGGCCGCATCGTTGTTCGATGGAACTGGCGTTGCATGCCGTCGATGTCATGACCGGCATCCTGCGCTCCGGCGAGACGGGAAAATTCGTCGCCATGCAAACCACTTGCGAGCGGCCGGCTGCCCTTGGCGTCAAGGCGGCCAAGGAGTTGCTGGCGAAGAACAAGTAGGCAGCAAGGATTATCGATAATTTTGGTTACCCCTCTCCCCGTTTGCTCGGGGAGAGGCTAAAGGGTGGGGCGCTGGGCTTGGTCATTGCGCACGCAATTGCCGTGCCCGTCCGTTTTCAGATCCGAGGATTTCCCCATGCCCTATGTCGCCGCCGAAAACCGCTATGAGAAAATGATCTACAACCGCTGTGGGCGGTCCGGCCTCAAGCTGCCGGCGATCTCGCTCGGCCTGTGGCACAATTTCGGCAATGACACGCCGCACAAGACCAAGCAGGCGATCGCCCGCAAGGCGTTCGATCTCGGCATCACGCATTTCGACCTCGCCAACAATTACGGGCCGCCGCCCGGCTCGGCCGAGACCGCTTTCGGCGAAATCCTGCGCACCGATTTCGCCGGATATCGCGATGAGCTGATCATCTCGACCAAGGCCGGTTACGAGATGTGGGCCGGACCCTATGGCGAATGGGGCGGGCGCAAATACATGCTGGCCAGCCTCGACCAGAGCCTGAAGCGGATGGGGCTCGACTATGTCGACATCTTCTATTCACACCGCTTCGATCCCGACACGCCGCTGGAAGAAACCATGGGCGCGCTCGACCATGCGGTGCGCTCGGGCAAGGCGCTCTATGCCGGCATCTCGTCCTACAATTCGCAGCGCACCCGCGAGGCCGCCGATATATTGAAGCAGCTCGGCACGCCGTGCGTCATCCACCAGCCGAGCTATTCAATGCTGAACCGCTGGGTCGAGGAAGACGGCCTGCTCGACACGCTGGAAGGGCTCGGCGTCGGCTCGATCGTGTTCTCGCCGCTGGCGCAAGGCATGCTGACCGACAAATATCTCGGTGGCATCCCTGAAGGCAGCCGCGCCTCGCAGGGCAAGTCGCTGAAGTCGGCCTTCATCAACGACCGCACCATCGCCAACATCAAGGCGCTCAACGCCATTGCCGGCAAACGCGGCCAGACGCTGGCACAGATGGCTCTGGCCTGGGTGCTGCGCAAGGGCAAGGTGACGTCGGCGCTGATCGGCGCCAGCCGGCCTGAGCAGGTCGAGGACTGCGTCGGCGCGCTGAAGGTGCTCGACTTCAGCGATGCCGAATTGGCGGAGATCGATAGTTACGCGCGCGAATCCGACATCAATCTGTGGGCGGCCTCGGCCGAGCGCAAAGGCCCGCCGAGGAAATAGGGTTGTCGGACAAGCCGGCAAACAGAAACGGCGGGACATCTCCCGCCGTTTTCATATGAAAGCAAATGCCGGCCTCAGGGCGTCTTCGGCTTCTGGGCGGTGCCCAGCCCGGCTTTCGGCTTTTCCGGCGCGGGAGCAGGGGTCTTCATCTTCGCTTCGATCCAGCCGCCGTAGTTGGCCAGCCGCGTGTAGATGCCATAGGCGTCCTTGTGGCCGCAGGCCGCACTGCCGTCGGCCGGCCCTTCGCCCCAGCTGACGACGCCGACTTGGACCGGGCCGTCGGCGCCGGTGATGAACAGCGGGCCGCCGCTGTCGCCATTGCAGGCATCACGCACGCCGCTGGTCGTGCCGGCGCAGATCATGTTGCCGGTCAGCGGGTCGGTCATGTCGGCGGCGATCGCGTTGGCGGCGGCATCGATGCCCTTTTCCGAATAGCGCATCCTGTGGGACAGATCGCCAAGCGCTGCCTTCAAATCATGCGCGTAGATGGCCTTGATGCCGCTGTTGCAGGCGCTGTTGGGCTGCAGATCGAGATCCGCGACCATCAGCGTCGTCGGGAACGTCCCGTCCTGCATCTTGCCCCAGCCAGTGACGGTGGTCTTGCCGGTGTCGGGGGTCGCATCGTGGGTGAGCTTGATGGTCGGTGCATCGGCCGGCTCGGCAAGGCGGAGCAGGCCAAGGTCGTTGTCGAGCGTTTGCTCGCTGTAGCCCTCATTGACGATGACTTGCAGCACCTTGTGGCGCTTGCCTTCGCTGAGGTCGGTGGCGCCGGTCAGCACGGTGACCGCATCAGGCGAGATCGGCTTGCCTTTGTCGTTGAGGCAGTGCGCCGCCGTCAGCACCCATTGCGGCGCGATCAGGCTGCCGCCGCAGAATTGCGCATTGGCCTGCGAGGCCGGGTTCTCGTCCAGCCTGGCGGTGGTGAGCAGCGCGACCTGGAACGGATAGGCGCCCTTTTCGGCCTGGTTGCCGCCATAGACCCGATCGGCGCCGTCGGGGTTCTCCGCCGCTGCCTTGGCCCTGGCCTCGGTCACCCGCTGCATCGGCGAGACCGCCGCTTCTGGCCTTGCGGTGGCTTCGTCCGCACGGCCGGAGTTGATTGATACAAAGGCAGCGGCAATGCCAAGCAGCGATGCGGCAACGATTGGCCGGAACCGATTTGTGATGTCCACCTGAACCTCCTGAGACAATTCTCCCGCGCAGATCGACGCCGGGCATTGTGCAAGGAGGTGTTGCCGGTTCAGCGATCCGCACGCGTGCCGTATCGAAACGGCGCGCGATCGGTCACAAAACCGCATCCCACTTTTGCTAACCGTGCCCGCGAGTAGAACCCGCACAAAATCCTATAGCCCCCCACGGGCTACGTGGAAGCGATTTGTCATTGCCAATCTTGGATTATTTTAGGCAGTATGTCGCGATAGGGTCTTTTGGCGGGGGCTTAGATTGACCGTGGCAAACAACCATCCGGTACGTGCGGCGATAGCCTTACCCATTTTTTCGGCACCACCACGATCTCGACAATATTTCTGTATTTTGATCCAGTCCTTGCTGACTTTTGGGAGAGTCTCACCATGACAAAACTGACAAACGTTATGATAGCGTCCGCATTGCTTTCCACCGCAATTTGGACGGTCCCGGTTTTCGCCGCCGACCCTGGTTCCGCCAGTGCCGGTAATGGCGAAAGCATGCGGGATGTATCTTCAGGCGACTTCAAGGCCGGTCGGGCAAAACCGATCACGACACCGAAGCTTACCGATGAAGACAGCCGCGCCGCGCCGCTCACCGACGAGAAGACGGCTGTCAAATCCTATGGCATCGTCGGACGGTCCGCCGATGGCAAGGTGATCAAGATCGAGCCGAGCGAAGCGCTGCGCGAGCTCATCATCAAGGAACTGAATGCGCCGGCCAATGGAGCTGAAGGTGGCCCGCGCAAGACCGAGGATCCCGGGCTCGGCGAAGGCGAAGCCGGCCGCCAGGTTTTCGGCACCGACGATCGCGAGCAGGTCAAGAACACCAAGACCTATCCGTTCTCGGCAATCGGCTATCTCGAAGCCAAATCGGCGAAGACAGGCAGCTATGGCAGCTGCTCGGCAACGCTGATCGGCCCGCGCACGGTGCTCACCGCGGCGCACTGCCTCTACAGCCATGAAGACAAGGACTGGCTCACTGAGTATCTGTTCGTGCCGGGCCTCAATGGCAGCACCGCCGACGATGCCCCGTTCGGTGCCTTCACCTATGAAAGCGCCTATGTGCTGCAGGGCTTCATCGACAACTACCAGGGCTATTACGGCTCGGTCATCCCGTGGGACCTGGGCATCATCACGCTGAAGCAGGATGTCGGCACCAACCTCGGCTGGCTGGGCTACGCCAACTATGACGATCTTGGCGACTTCACCGCCAACCTCGTCGGCTATCCCGGCGACAAGCCGATGGGTACGATGTGGAAGACAAGCTGCGAGGTGAAAGCCGAGAACATCGCTCCGGAATATTTCCAGTATGACTGCGATACGTTCCCGGGGTCGAGCGGCAGCTCGGTCTATGCCTATGACAACAGCTCCAAGCAGCGCATCATCACCGGCGTCAACGTGGCGGAAAGCCCCGAGGCGAACACCGCCGTGCGCCTGAACGCCGCCAACGTCCAGTGGATCAACAGCCTGTACAAATAACCCTCGTACGCGCAGTTACAAAAAAGGCGGCGGAGCAATCCCGCCGCCTTTTTCGTGCCGATCCTTCCGCACGGCTTCCCTTGCACGAGGCAGGCGCCCCGACTACGCTTGGCTCGCCAAAAGGAGGCGAGGCATCCAAGGGGTCAAGGGATGGCGCGGGCAAGGGCAGTATCCGGGATCGCGGCCGCATCGATGCTGGCCACGCTGATGCTTTCACCGGCTTTTGCCGATCCCGCCCCTGTCGGCGGCGCCTGGGCGGAGCGCGTGCAGATCCTCTATCAGGCCGACACACGCTCGGTGCTGCGCAGGACCGTGCGCGCCTGGGATTTCCATCCGGAAAAGAACCTCGACTTCGTCTGGGAGCCGGCGGCGGGCCAGTCGCCTGACAAGACGATTGCCGAGGATGGCACGATCAATGGCAAGGGCAGGCTGGTGTGGCGGGTGCGCGGCTCGGCGAGCTATGACCCGAAGACCGTCTATTCCAGCTATTTCGGCGATGTCAGGAACGGCCGGCCCGACGGGCAAGGCCGGCTCGAACTGCGTTCGGGCGAGGTTTTCGACGGCCATTGGCTTGGCGGAGAACTCAATGGCAAGGGCATCCATATCGATGCCGACGGCAACCGCTATGAAGGTCAGTTCGTCGCCGGCGTCCCGAATGGCGAGGGCCGGTTGCTGTCGAAGACAGGAGAGATCTTTGCCGGCTCTTTTGTCGGTGGGTTGAAGAATGGCAAGGGCACCACGCGGCTCGCCGGCGGCACCGTCTATGAATCGCAATGGGTGATGGGCAAGGAGGTCGGCGGATCGCGTCCCGACGTGCTGGCCGATGCCAGGGTCGGCGGCCTGCTCAAGGCGCAGGCCGGCGGCGGCGATGCCGACAAGGTCGAGATCGGCGTCATCGTCGACCAGCGCATGACCCAGCAGGCCGACATGAAATACCAGCATCTGGTGCGCGACGAGGATGTTGCGATCTATCCGGAAGACAACCTTTACAACGACGCCTGGAATGGCACCGGACAGGTCAACACCACCAATGTCTATGAAGGTCCGGACTGGGAAAACACGCCGGCCTTTGCCGAGGTCGACCTGAAGACGACGGACGAGTCCAGGGTCAAGCTCGACAGCCTGGAAATGAAGGTCGCTGCCAGCGACGCCTACCGCAAGCCGATGCTGTCGATCTCTGAGCATTTCGGCTGCATCGGCTTCCGGCCGGATTTCTCGATCATCAACAGCGGCTGGGGCGACGCCAAGGACATGAAGATGTCGATCCAGTTCACCACGGTGGACGAGGAGGGCAAGCCGACCGGCCAGCCAAGCCGCATGTTCAACAAGGATATTGGGGATTTCGGCGAGGGTGTCGACGTGTCGATCAAGAGCGTGCTCGACGAGGCCGGCGTCGACACGGCGAGCCTGGAAACGGGGCGTTTCCCCTGTCCTTCGGTCGACAGTCTCAATGTCTGCCGTAGCCAGCTCACCAACAAGATCAAATTCGGCGAGGTTGGCGACTATCTCGGCAATTTCAACCAGGCCATGACGCTGAATGCGATCGGCAAGTTCGACTATTCCTGGGCCGACGATCAGGGCAACGTCTACCAGCAGAGCGAGCCCTTCCGTGCCCAGATGACCATGGCGGTCTTCGAGACCCCTGAATCGATGGCCGAATGCGGCGATGGCGGTGGCGGCAGTCCGGAAGCGATGCGCTACCAGAACATCGAATTCCCGATCGGCAAGCACGATTACACCATTGCCATGCCGGTGCGCGGCAACAAGAACGTCAGCGCCTATACGGCGCGGCTGAAAATGTGGTCATCGATGTCGTCGATCCACAGTTTCAGCATCGCCGCGCACTTTGCCGACGGCAGCGTGCGCGAGAGCAAGCCGGTGACCTTCTTCTATTTCCGGCCGAAGCAGTCGCTGTTCGAGACCAAGACCGAACCGGCGGCGTGCTATCTGCCGCGCCAGATGGCGGGCTGCGGCTAGGGTGTATTGATATTCAGGCGATGCCGGCCTGACCTGAATCTCAACACACCCTGGGAAGCGCCTATTTGCGGCCCATCTCGAAATAGTTGGGCAGCGGGATCAGCCGGGTGAAGATCGTGCCCTGGGCGAAGACGCGCAGCTCCAGCATCGATCCGGACGAGCGCTCAGCGCTCTGGTCGAACAGGAAATTGCCGAGCGAATAGACCTCCGCCACATCGCCGCCGGCAAGCGGGACGATCGCCTCGCTCGACACATGCGGATGGCCGCCGACAATGGCCGAGACGCCGCGCAGCCGCATCTCATCGGCCAGCATGTCTTCGCGCGCCGAAGGTTCTGTTCTGTACTCGCGGCCCCAATGGACGAAGGCGACCACCGGCCGCTGCGCATTTTCATGCAGCAGCCGGTCGAGCAGAGCAGGGGTCAACAGGTCGGTGTTCTTCGAGCCGTTGGTGTCGATGTCGGTCAGGCCGACAAGATCGAGATCGGCAAGCGCCAATGTCTCGCCCTGGCCGAAATGCGCGATGCCGGCCTCGTCCAGCGCGTGCAGCGTCTCGGCATAGCCAGAGGGGCCGAGATCATAGGCATGATTGTTGGCGAGGCTGACGCCGGCGACATGCAGCCGCTTCAGCATGCTGGCGGCGAGGTCTTCCGGCATGGCCAGCGTCATGTCGTCGATCGCTTCCGGCACGTTGGGCAGGATGACGCCTTCGAGATTGACGATCAGCGGCCGCGATCCGGTCAGCGCCAGGATGCTGTCGACGATCTTGTCAGCAACGCCGTCGCGAACCAGGATCTTCTTCATGGCGCGGCCGAAATTCACGTCACCGGCGAGATAGTAGATCCTGTCCTTTGGCCGTGCCGGGTTGTTGAAGCCGGGACCGAAGGCGCCGAACAGCGCCACCACATAACTGGTGGTGCGCTCGACATAATCCGACGTGTGTTCCTGCGAGTTCTCGTTGGCGACCACCAGCGGCTGAGCGCCGAACAATTCCCGCTGCAGCCTGGTCTGGATGTAGAGCGCGTCGACGGAATCGGCGTGATCGGGTTGGCGCAACCCCGCTATACTGTCGAGCGATCCGGCGGCCAGCATGTTCAGCGTCTGCTGGTCGAAGCGCCGCGCATCGTGCTGCGGCAGGTAGTGCGAAAAGTCGGTGGATTCGACGATCAGCGTGTCCTGATCGACGATGGCTTTCAGCGCTTCGGCCAGCCTGTCCCAGTCGCCGCGCTTCGCCTTCACCGACATCGCCACCGGCACGATTTTCGCCTCGGGGAAATAATGGTGCAGGAACGGCAGCATGGCACGCACGCCATGCTCCTTGTCGAACAGGCAGGATTCCTCGACCATGTCGCTGTGTGCTTCGAGAAGGCGCACGGCATCGCTGTCGGCAGCCACCGGGCCAAGCACGGTGTCGAAGCCGCGCAGCGTGGTGGCGTACAGTTTGTGCGTCTTGTGGAAATGGTCCGGCGACAGGATGACGATGCGCTTGTAGCGGAAGCCCGATGCTGCCCGGAAGCCGAGTGCCACGAGGTCGGCGGCCAAGAGATGATGCGGCACGGTGATGCCGGTCAGCCGCTGGTTGGAAGGCTGGACATCGGTGACGTTTGCGATGGCGTTCTTGAACAGAGTGGCGTCGTCGTAGAAGGGCGGGAAGTTTTCGGTGCCGGGTGGGCACACGATGGGCGCGGCGAAGGTGGGGAGGGGAAACAAGGTGAGGAGAGTGATTGCAAAGATCAGCGGAATGCCGGTCTGCGCCCAGGCACCCCCCTCTGTCCTGCCGGACATCTCCCCCGCAAGGGGGGAGATTAGCAGCTTCCGCCTCGTAACCCGTCTTGCAACATTGAAGATTGGCGAAAGCAGCAATAACAGCCGATCTCCCCCCTTGCGGGGGAGATGTCCGGCAGGACAGAGGGGGGTGCCTTGGCGCAGCCCCCTCACGGCTCGGCCAACACGATGTTCTCCACGCCGCCGACATAATAGAACGGCTTCTGCTTCGACGCGGTCAGCCGCACCACTTCGCGCGAAATGAAATCGGCGAGCCCGAACAGCGTGACGCCGCCATCGGAAGTCCGGGCCTTTCCACGCAAACCTTCGAGGATCGAATAGGTGAAGACGCCGTGGCCGAGTTCCGGCAATTCGGCGGCGGTGTTGTTGGCGGCGGTGGCTGAAAAGACCACGATGCGTGCGTCCTGCGCGTCCTTTTCCAGGCGCGGATTGAAGGCGTTGGCGGCATGGCAGGTGTCGAGCAGCATGAAGCGCATGCCCTTGGCCCGCTCGACCGATTTCTGGATATCACCCCAGTCGACAAGCGACGAACGCTTCCAGCGATCGGCATCCTGTTTGCGGCCATCGGTCGGGATGAAATAGTAGTCCTCGTCGATGTTGATGCCATGGCCGGCGACGAAGATGATGGTGGTGTCGTGCTCGCCGGGTCTGTCGAGGAAATCGGCAAGCTGGTCGTCGATCGTGTGCGAGTCCGGCTCCATGATGTTGTCGGCGCTGGCGACGGTGTATGTCTGCTTGGCCTTGTCGGGGCTTTCGTCGAGCGCTTCGCGGTTGACCAGAACCAGCGTCTCCATCGAGGAGAACAACGGCGCCGACTTCTGTGCGATCACTTTGAGGAATTCGGTGGCGTCGTCGACGGGGTAGCGCAAATCGCAGGCGTGACCGGAACAGGCGTCGGTCAGGAACGGATATTTGTCGACGCCGATCACCGCGACATAGAGCTTGCCCTTGGCCTCGGCCTTTTCGGTCTTCCTCGCCAGCGCCGTCACGCTGCGCTCGGTCAGATAGCCATATTCATTGGTGCCGGTGATGCGGATGGTGTTTTCGCCATTCTCGACCGGCACTTCGACGACGGTCTTGTTGCCGTCCGCCGAACGCGTGGTGACGTCGCCGACATTGCGGCTGTTCGACAGGATCGAGAAGCCGGCGACATCGGTGCCGGCTTCCTTAGCGCCTGTGATCTCGACGGCGACATAACCGTCGCGCACCTTGCTCTGGTCGTCGGCCAGCCGGATGCCGAATTCCGGCGGCTTGCGCTGCAGTAGCTTCTGCAGCTCGTCGTCGACGCCCGGCCGCATCTCGTTCACCGCCTGTTTGGCACTGCGCAGGATGATGGCGCGGCGCACCATTTCCGGGCTCCAGAGATATTTCTTCAGCTGGCCGGCGCGGATGAAGCGGCCTTCATGGTCGCGGCCCTGGTTGACCTGCCAGCCGATCAGCTTGTCGCCCTCGTCGGAGGAATAATAGTAGCCCTGCGGCATCCAGGCGATCCATTGCGAGCCGGCAAAGAACATCGACACGATCAGCTCGTGCGTCTTCAGGTTCCACAGCCTCACTGTCTGGTCGGCGCTGCCGGTGACCAGCAGGCCGGCCTTCTGCGAGGCGACCATGGCGTTGATCTCGCCGGTATGGCCGGTGAATTCGCCGGAAACCCTGGCGGTCGCGGCCTTGTATTCCAGCAGCGTGCCGTCATTGCCGCCGGTGATCAGCCCAAGCCCGTTGTCGATCAGCGTGAAGGCCGAATGGACAAAGCCGCTGGTGGCATCGTTCTCGATCGAGCGTACCACCTTGCCGCCATTGGCGATTTCCAGCACCGCGTTTTCCAGTGCGTCCTTGCCGCCTTGAGTGGCGTGCAGCGACCACTCGCCATCGGTCAGCGCGGCGCGGGCAAACGAGTCCGGCTCCGTCAGCGGTTGCGGATCCTCGAAGAACCGCTCGGTCGTGGGCAGCTCCAGCCTCTTGTCCAGCGCACCCATCTGTGCCGGGCAAGCCACGCGCTCGGGGCAGGGGTTGGCATTTCCCCAGGCGATGATGCCGTTTGCAGCGTCGATGCCGATGGCGGTCACCGGCTCTCCCACCCCCTGCAGCAAGGCCTTGCGTTCGCCGGTCGCCGGGTCCCAGACCTGGATGGCGTTGCGCGTGCCGCCGGCGGTCGCCACCAGCGAGCCGTCGGCATTGGCGGCGCTGGCATAGACCGTGCCGTCATGGCCGGCATAATCGAGCAGCTTCTCGCCGCTGTCGGTGTTCCAGACGATGGAACGGTTCTTGTCGGCGCAGCGATAGCCGCAGGACGCGACCAGAAGCGATCCCTTGGCGAAGGTCAGCGCGCCGATGAGAAAATCCTGCTTCGGCATGGCGCGCACCAGCGTGCCGTCGGCCGCGCGCCAGAGCTGCACCTGGCCGTCCTTGCTGCCGGTGGCAAATAGGCTGCCGTCCTGCGAGATCGCCAGCGCCAGGACGCTGATGTCCCGCAATGGTTCGGCCTCTGCCGGCAAGGCGATCTCCTCGCCCTTGGCGACATCCCAGAGCCGGATGCCGTTGTCGGTTGTTGTTGCAGCCAGCCGGGTTCCTGCAGCGGCGAAGGCCAGCTTGTCGATGTGCCAGGAATCGGCGTCGAGTTTCTTGTCCAGAGTCCAGCCTGACGTGGCCTTGTCGTCCTGTTTCCACAAATAGACGACGCCATCGGCACCGCCGGCGGCAAGCGTCTTTCCATCGGGAGAAAAGGCGAGGTCATAGGTCGCGTAGTCAGCGGCCTTGAGCACGGCCTTGATCTTGCCGGTGGCGAAATCGAACAGCCTGATGTCGCCATAGGGCGGCTTGTCGCCGAGGCTGGCGCCGAAATAGCCGCCGGCCGCAATCGCCTTGCCATCCGGCGAAACCGCAACCGCGAAGATCTTGCCGTCGCTGCCATTGCCGAGATAGCCGCGTATGGTGCGCAGCGTCACGCCGCTCTGCCAGTCCCAGATGCGGATGGTCTTGTCGTCGGATGCCGAGACAACGTCCTCGCCGTCGGGGGTGAAGGCCAGGTCGGCGATCCGGGCGGTATGGCCGCCGGTGTCGAGATCGAGATGGAAATCCGGGGCATCCTCGGCGCGGGCGAACGAGGCCGTGACCAAAGCTCCAGCCATGGCCAGCCACCTGCAGGCACGCATGAGGCGGACGCTGACCCGGGCTTTTCCCATCGCTATTTGGCTTCGGCCGGTGGCCCGTTGCGCACATAGGCTTCGATCGCCGTGGCGAAGGTGGGTGAACCGGCCTTGCGCTGCTTGTCGACATAGCCGGCAAAATAACTCCAGAATGAGATGGCGTAGTCGCGGAAATAGGCGTCGGTGACCTTGCGCGAACACAGATCGCCATCGACGCAGAAGGACAGGCGGTTGAGGAAATAGACGATGCGGTCGAAATTCTCGCTGAAATCGGCAAGCGGCATGTCGCCACCGGAGGCGGTCATCGCCTCGATGCCGATGCGCTGCCGGAAAACCTGTTCCTCGGTCGGCGAGGGATTGGCGCTGAGCAGATTGTCGTATTTGGCATTGAGGGCTGAGAGACGATCCTTGAGCGCCCGTTGCGCCTGCTGGTAGTCCTTGGTTTCCCAGAGCTCGACCAACGACATCGTCTGCTCGACACGCTTCTGCTCCTGGTTGGCGAGGAACTGGTAGACCGAGAATGCCAGGGTGAAGATGATGGCGAAACGCACCAGCATGCCCGACCAGGCATAGACGAGCATGCGCCAGTCGCGATCGGTGAAGGGATTGCTCTCCTTCTTGATCTCATGGCTGCTCGGCCAGGGGAAACCTTCCGTGGTTTCGGGCAGCGTCTGCTTGGCCGCCGGCGCGTTGGCTAGCGCGGCCACCGGTGTCTGCTTTGTCGTGCCCCCCGGCTTCTTCATTTGCAGTTGTCCAGTTCGATGGTGGCGGAGGGATCAAGCACGATGCCCGGCGTCTCCAGCTGCTTCTTCAGGCACTGCAGTTGCGGGCGCGAAACCATGAACTGCACGTCCGGTTCCGCAGGCGCCTTTGTCGGTGACGGTAATGCCTCGACGATGCCGCGCGAGGCGCAACTCGAAAGATCGACCACCACCGCGTCACTGCTGGTTTTAGCGAATTGGTCGTACTGATCGAGAAAACAGGTCGCCAGTTCCGAGTTGGTGACGATCTGCTTGACGCACAGGCCGCAAGCGTCCTCTGCCGACGCGTTGGCGATCAGCAACAGACCGCCGGCAAGTCCGGCAATCGTTCCGCGCCAGGAAAATAAAGGCTTCTTCACAATCGATCCTATCTGCTTCATCAGCCGCTGGGTCCTTGGCTGCGGCTGGGGATGTTCTCATATCGCGCCAATCGCGCAAGAGCCGGTTGTACCAGGCCGTGTGGCCCTGCGCCGGAACTCAGGCGCGCGGCACCGTCTCCATCGGGAAGATCATCACCGCACCCTTGGGGCCGCTCTTGTCGGCAAGCCGCATGACCGAGCGGGTCGGCGGCGCCGCGCCGATATCGGCGAGCATGTCGGAGAAGCTGGCGGGGCCGAGCCCGCGCGTCATCGACGCGACGCCGTCCTGCGCCAGGAAACTCAGATCCTCCTTCTCGCTCTCCGGCGGCGCCTCGGTCAGCACCGCGATCATCCGCTCCATGCCGAAGCTGGTGTCGGTGAAGGCGAGCAGCCCTTCCTCCAGGGTGGCCTGTGGCGCCAGGCGCTCGGCAACGATGTGGGTGATCGAATAGTCGCTGCCGACATAGAGCACGTTGATATCGACGAGCTGGTCCGAGCTGTTCTTGGCCAGCACATGCACTTCGTCGCCTGGCGAGACGCGCGGCACCACCGAGGCCTGCAAGGGCTCGAGTCCATCCTTGTCGCGGCGCTTGACCTGGAACTGGACGTCGACATCCTCGGGCTTGTAGTCGGAGGCCGCCGCCAGCCGCGACAGCCCGGTGGCGCGGAAGATGGTGCGCAAATTCCTGGTCGTGGCGTCGACCAGCTTCTGGCGGTCGTCCGGATGGATGATGATCAGCGGCGGCTTGCTGCCGTCCTTCAAGGTCACGTCGCCCGACGCCGGCAGGAACCACAGCGCCGGCTTGTCGGTGGCGTCCCCGGCGGCGCCTGCAATCGCATTCTCGCGCATCACCGCGAAGCGCAGCTCGGCGCTTTTGCCTGGGTCGACCAGCTCGATGTTGAAGCCGGTCTCCTTGGCCGCGGCCAGTTCGTCGAGAATCGAATTGACCAGTTCGGTTTCCTTCTCCAGTCCGTTGGTCGCGGCCGGCCGCGCCACGGCAAGCTTGTAGTCGACGGCGATCTCCGCCGCCCGCGCATAGGCGTTGGCGGGAATGTCGGTGAGCTTGAGTGCCGGCTTCTTCTCGAACTCGACCGGTTTGACATGGCTCTCCAGGTTTTTGGCCGACTCCACTTCGAGATAGCCGACCGCGTCGGACAGCGACGACAGCGCCGACGGCAGGATAGCGAGCTTGCTGCCCGGCGTCAGGCGATGCAGCAGGCCGGCGCCGATCGTCGCCTCGCCGTCCTTGATGACGATGGGCCACTGCATGACGGCGTCGGTCTTGTCGGTGCCGAAGACGCGCGCGTCGAGTTCGCCCTCGAACAGCGGTGTCGGCCGGGTGCGGCTGTCGGCCGAATATTGCTGCAGCACGGCCTGGCCAAGCTGGCGATAGGTGACGTTGGGATTTTCCGCCAGTTTCGACAAGATGGTGAAGGTGAACAGGCCGAAGCGTGGCGCATCCGTCGTGCCCTTGGGCAGCGGCATCTCCGGCGTCGTCTCCACCGTCTGCGCGGCATAGAAGGCGACCAGCTTGCCCTTGGTGATCGGCTCGCCACCGGTTGGCGTCAGGTTGAAGGCGGGTTTGCGCGCGCCATTCTCGTCGAGGCCGCGCGAGGCGCTAGCGACGGTGTTCGCGTAAGTCTTGATGGCTGCAGCCCTGGCGGCCTCGTCGCCGCCGACCAGATCAGCGAACTCGATCTTGCGCTCGAATTCGTCGTCGACTTCCACGGCACGCGTCATTGTACCGGAATGGCAACAGTCGAAAACGGCCCAGATGAAGGCACCCTTATTGCGGATGGCATCGAACGCATCGCCAATTTCATTGTCGACCAGCGCATTCGGTACGCCGGCGTCGCGGTTGATCCATTTGTCGATGTCGACGGGCAGGAAGATCTCGTCGAGTCCGTCGGTCTCGTCGCCCTTGACCATTTCCGGCTGCTGGGCGCCGTGGCCGGAGAGATGCAGATAGACGAAATCGTCGCGCTGAACCTTGGCGGCAAGGTCGGCGAGCGCCGCCTTGATCGCCGCATGGGTCGGCAAGCCTTTGGCGCCGGGCACATCCTTGGCGAGCAGCGTGACGTTTTCGGGCGCGAACCGCACCGGGTCGGGCACGTTCTTCAACAGATACTCGTGCACCAGGCCGGCATCGTTCTTCGGCCCGATCAGCCAGTTCCTCTGCGGCAGGGCAGGGTATTCGGTGCAACCGACCAGCAGCGCATGATAGGTGCGCGATGCCGCCAGCGCGCGAAACGAGACCGTACTGGCGGCCATCAGCGCGGACGTGCCGACAAGCAGCGTCCGGCGTGTCAATTTGATCATATCGCTTCCCCAAGCCCGATCGAATTTCCCAAGCGAAACCACCCTCGTCGAGGATTTTGTCAGTATTTTGAATGTCGCTCCGCCATCAAATGTGCCCGCACGTGATCGATTGGCCCGGGACAACAACAGAAGAGTAGCAAAGACGGCGGTTCGTCGCTATCTGAATGGAATCAGGCCGTTTGCATGGGCAAACAGCCCTGGGATGGCGCAGGACAAGTTGGAACCGGACCATGGCGGCAAGGGATGTGCTGACGAAAAACCAGGTGTGCGTGCTCGAGAAGCTCGAGGCCGCCAGCGGGCCGCTCAGCGCCTACACCTTGCTTGACCAGTTGCGCGAACGCGGCTTCCGCGCCCCGCTGCAAGTCTATCGCGCGCTCGACACGCTGGTGAAATCCGGCTTCGTGCACCGGCTGGAAAGCATCAACTCCTTCGTCGCCTGCGCCGAGCCGCACGACCACAGCCATTCGATGACCGCCTTCGCCATCTGCGACACCTGCGGCCAGGTGACCGAAATGTCGGATCACGATGTCGACCACCGGCTGAACGAATGGGTTCATTCGACCGGCTTCGCCGCCAAGAAGGCGGTGATCGAATTCCGCGGGACGTGTGCGAAGTGCCGGGCCGAAGCGGCATGACGTTCTTCGTCAAACGCCTCGGAGAAGATCAAAACGGGGCTGTCGGATAGCCGAGATGCATATTGGCCCAAGTGGCGTGCGCGAGATGGATATTGGCAGTTATAATTGCCAGGACGACGCCTTCGTCATCTTCATCTAGGTAATGGTCGGACTTCACTGTTATCCCACCTATCAGCGAGTCGTCTTCCAAAAGGACGTATCTAACTGTTCCGTCCGACTCTCGCGTTTCTCCCACTTGCTGTGGAGCTCGTAGCGCGTCAATTAAGGTCTTTACTCTGTTGTCTAGGTCAACGTTTCCGAGTACGGGGTTGTATTGCCTGACGCCTCTCAAAACCCTGATGTAAAGAGAGCAACGAGTTTTCATTTTAGATGTAACAAACGGAACATATCGCGAGTTTGCTATCTCGATGCCGATATTTGGGTGTAAATTTTCTGTTTCTTGGCTTGCATATTTCTCTACATAGCCGAACTCGTCCGTGGCGCTAAGCTTATGTAATTGCTTGTGAAAAGATTTTCTGAGTCGCCACACATCGCTCTGTTTTCTTGCATTGCCTTGCACAGGACCCTTGTAGGTTAGGGTAATATGCATCAATGCGCCTCGTCCCAGTTGTTCGCGGCTCGCGCATCGACGTGCAGCGGCACCGACATGGATACCGCCGGCATCGCCGCGTTCTCCATGACGTGGCGCACGACGGGGATCGTCGCTTCGACTTCGGCCTCGACCGTTTCGAAGATCAGTTCGTCATGCACCTGCAGGAGCATGCGGGCCGACAGTTTCGCCTTGTCCAGCGCCTCCTCCATGCGCACCATGGCGCGACGGATGATGTCGGCGGCGGTGCCTTGCAGGCGGGCGTTGATCGAGGCGCGTTCGTTGAAGGCGCGGAGCGAGGGATTGGACGATCTTATATCGGGATAATGGATGCGGCGGCCGAAGATCGTTTCGACGAAGCCGTGCTCGCGGGCATAGGCCTTGGTCTCCTCGATATAGTCGCGGATGCCGGGGAAGCGCTCGAAGTATTTCTTGATGTAGTTGCTGGCCTCCTCGCGCGGGATCGACAGCTGGTTGGCGAGGCCGAAGGCCGAGATGCCATAGATGATGCCGAAATTGATTGCCTTGGCGCGACGGCGTATTTCCGAGGGCATGCCCTCCACGGGCACGTTGAACATTTCCGACGCGGTGATGGCATGGATGTCGGCGCCGTCGGCGAAAGCCTGCCGCAATTGTGGGATTTCGGCGACATGGGCGAGCACGCGCAGTTCGATCTGGCTGTAGTCGGCCGAGACCAGCCGGTTGCCCTTGTCGGCGATGAAGGCGGTCCTGATCTTGCGTCCTTCGGACGTGCGCACCGGAATGTTCTGCAGGTTCGGGTCGGAGGATGACAGACGTCCCGTCGTCGTCGCGGCGAGCGCGTAGGACGTGTGGACGCGCCTGGTGTCCGGATGGATGAAGCCGGGCAGCGCATCGGTATAGGTCGATTTCAGCTTGGTCAGCTGGCGCCAGTCGACGATCTTGCGCGGCAGTTCGTGGCCTTCGGCGGCAAGATCTTCCAGCAGCTGCGCCGATGTCGACCATTGCCCGGTCTTGGTTTTCGAACCACCGGGCAGGCCCATGCGGCCGAACAAGATATCGCCGAGCTGCTTGGGCGAGCCGATGTTGATGCGCTCGCCGATGAGCTGGTAGATTTCCTCTTCGAGCCGGGCAGCACCTTGCGCCAGTTCGCCCGACAGCCTGGACAGGATCTGCCGGTCGACGGAGATGCCGCGCTGTTCCATGCGCGCCAGCACCGGCACCAGCGGCCGTTCGAGACGCTCATAGACCGACACCAGCCCCTTGGCGGCAAGCCGGGGCTTCAGCACCAGCCAGAGCCGCAGCGTCACATCGGCGTCTTCGGCGGCATGGGTGGTCGCTCTGTCGATGTCGACCTGATCGAAACCGACAGAGCTTTTGCCGGAGCCGGTCACATCCTTGAGCTGGAGCGGGGTATGGCCTAGCCATTTCTCGGCCAGCGCATCCATGCCGTGACCATGCGGGGTGCCGGCATCGAGCACGTAGGAGATCAGCATCGTGTCGTCGAACGGCGCGACATCGATGCCGTAGCGGCTCATGATGACCAGATCGTATTTCAGGTTCTGCGCGATCTTGAGGACCGATTTGTCCTCGAGCAGCGGTTTCAGCACCGCCAGCGCCTCGCGAAGCGGGATCTGGTTTTCGAGCGCGCCGCCGCCGAGCAGGTCACCATTGCCACTCTTGTGGGCGAAGGGAATGTAGCCGGCGCGGCCGGGCGCCGTGGCTATCGCCATGCCGATCAGTTCGGCCTGCATCGGATCGCCCGATGTCGCCCTGACGTCGAAGGCGGTGACACCAGCCTCCCGCGCTTCGGCGACCCAGGCTTTCAGTGTCGCGATATCGCGAATGCATTGATAGGCCGACGTGTCGATCTTGCGGATGGCCGCGCGCTCCAGCCGCAACGCTGAGAGCAGCGAAGGGGTATCGCCTTGCTTCGCGGTGTCCGTCGTCGGTGTGGCGGTTGCCGCTCCGTTGGCCTGGCCAGGCTCGGTACCGCCCCGGGCAACAACTGGCGCCCCGGCGCCGACGTCAGGGCCATGCGCATTGTCGGCGCGTTCCACGGTCACCGCGACAGCCTGGACGTCGCCGGCCTCGGTGCTGGTCGCTTCCGCCACGCGGCGGGTCAGCGAGGTGAATTCCATGGTCTTGAGGAAGCCGATCAGCTTCGGCCCGTCCGGGGCATGCAGGACGAAATCGTCCAGCCCGTCGGCTACCGGCACGTCGTTCTTCAGCGTCACCAGCTGGCGCGAGATCAGCGCCTTGTCGGTGTTGGCGATGATCGATTCGCGCCTCTTGTCCTGCTTGATCTCGCCGGCGCGGGCCAGCAGCCCGTCGAGGTCGCCGAACTGCTCCAGCAGTTGCGCCGCCGTCTTCGGGCCGATGCCGGGCACGCCAGGCACATTGTCGACCGAATCGCCGGTCAGTGCCTGCAGGTCGACCATCTTTTCCGGCGGCACGCCCCATTTCTCGATGACTTCGGGGATGCCGATCTGACGGTCCTTCATCGGGTCGTACATGCCGACCGTGGCGCCGACCAGTTGCATCAAATCCTTGTCAGAGGAGATGATGGTGGTGTCGCCGCCGGCCTCGCAGGCCAGCTTGGCATAAGTGGCGATGAGGTCGTCGGCTTCATAACCTTCGATCTCGATGCACGGCAGGTTGAACGCCTTGGTTGCCTGCCGGATAAGGCCGAATTGCGGGATCAGGTCCTCCGGCGGCGCGGAACGGTTGGCCTTGTATTCGGGGTAGAGGTCGTTGCGGAAGGTTTTCGAGGAATAGTCGAAAATGACCGCGAAATGCGTCGGCACAATGCCTACATCGGTGTTGCGGGCATCCTGCATCAGCTTCCACAGCATGTTGCAGAAACCGGAAACGGCACCGACCGGCAGGCCGTCGGATTTGCGCGTCAGCGGCGGCAGTGCGTGGTAGGCCCGGAAGATGTAGCCGGAACCGTCGACAAGGAAGAGATGATCGCCTTTTTTCATGCCGGCAGGGATAGCGCGGCGCGATGGCTTGGTCCATGCCAAAGACACCGTCAGGTATCGGTTCCGTCAACACCCTGACAGATCGGGGTTATACAGGCCCGCTCACGGGCACGTTACAAAAGTGTAACGTTGATGCCCTTGAATCGCCACGTTCAGAGACCCAAATAAACGTCATCGGCAGTTTTCGCCGAGTCCGGAGCAAGGCCCGTCCCCCGCCTATCCCGGACAACTGCGGCAGCCTATCCCCCCTCTCCGGGCTGCCGCATCGTTTCGAGTACAAGGCCGCCGTGGTTCCCCCTCCACCACGGCGGTCTTTTTTTGGCCCGCGGCAGCCGACTGGCGCCGTGGTCCAATGATCCCGGGCTTTTCGTTTCGCTGCTCTGCCTTTACGGTTCCGGCTCTGAATCGAAAGGCTTGCCAAATGTCCGCAGTTTCCCCCGTCCTCGACCGTCTCGACAAGAATCTCGACCAGAGCCTGGAGCGGCTGTTCGGCCTGCTCAGGATCAAGTCGATCTCCACCGATCCGGCCTATGCCGCCGACTGCCGCAAGGCGGCGGAATGGCTGGTGGCGGAACTCAAGCTGATCGGCTTCGATGCCAGCGTGCGCGACACGCCAGGCCACCCGATGGTGGTGGCGCATCATGAGGGGCCGGCCGGCGCGCCGCATGTGCTGTTCTATGGCCATTACGACGTGCAGCCGGTCGACCCGATCGAATTGTGGGAAAGCGATCCGTTCGCGCCTGCCATCAAGGAGGTCGGGCCCGACCACAAGGTCATCACCGGGCGCGGCTCGGCCGACGACAAGGGCCAGCTGATGACCTTTGTCGAGGCTTGCCGCGCCTGGAAGCAGGTGCATGGCAATCTGCCATGCCGCGTCACCATCCTGTTCGAGGGCGAGGAGGAGTCCGGTTCGCCGTCGCTGAAACCATTCCTCGAGGCCAATGCCGACGAGCTCAAGGCCGACTTCGCGCTGGTTTGCGATACCGGCATGTGGGACCGCGACACGCCATCGATCTGCGTCGGGCTGCGCGGGCTGGTCGGCGAGGAGATCACGGTGAAGGCCGCCGACCGCGACCTGCATTCGGGCCTCTATGGCGGTGCCGCCGCCAACCCGATCCGCATCCTGGCCAAGGTGCTCGCCGACATCCACGACAAGGATGGCCACATCACCATCCCCGGCTTCTATGACGGCGTCGAGGAAACGCCGACGCAGGTGCTGAAATCCTGGGAGACGCTGGGCGAGACGGCCGAGACCTTCCTCGGGCCTGTCGGCCTGTCGATCCCGTCCGGCGAAAAGGGCCGTTCGGTGCTGGAACTCACCTGGGCGCGGCCGACCGCCGAGTTCAACGGCATCATCGGCGGCTATACCGGCAAGGGGTTCAAGACGGTGATCGCGGCGGAAGCATCGGCGAAAGTCTCGTTCCGCCTTGTCCACAAGCAGGATCCCAAGAAAATCCGAGCCGCCTTCCAGAAATTCGTCAGGGAGCGCATCCCGGCCGACTGTTCGGTCGAATTCCACCCGCATGGCGGCTCGCCGGCAATCCAGCTGTCCTATGATTCACCATTCCTGGCCAAGGCCAAGAACGCGCTGTCGGACGAATGGCCGAAGCCGGCGGTGACGACCGGCAGCGGCGGCTCGATCCCCGTGGTCGGCGACTTCCAGACCTATCTCGGCATGGAATCGCTGCTGGTCGGCTTCGGCCTCGACGACGACCGCATCCACTCGCCCAACGAGAAATACGAACTCTCGTCCTTCCATAAGGGCCAGCGCTCCTGGGCGCGTATTCTTGATGCACTGACGCGCTAAAGGAGCGTGAGAATCAACTTTATGTTGATTTTTCACCGGATCGCGGCGAGGACGGGGAACGCCGCGACCGGAGAAGACAATGGCCGATATCCGTTTCCACAAGCATGATCTGCCCGACCTTTCGCATTACAATGTCGAGGCGGTGGCCATCGACACCGAGACGCTGGGTCTGAACCCACATCGCGACCGGTTGTGCGTGGTGCAGATTTCGCCGGGCGACGGCAGTGCCGACGTCATTCAGATCGCACCCGGACAGAAGAAGGCGCCGAACCTCGTCAGCCTGCTGAAGAACCGCAACGTGACGAAGCTCTTCCATTTCGGCCGGTTTGACCTGGCCGTGCTTTACAACGCGTTTGGGGTGATGCCCGAACCGGTGTTCTGCACCAAGATCGCCTCGCGGTTGACCCGCACTTACACCGACCGGCACGGGCTGAAGGATATCTGCTTCGAGCTTCTCGGCGTCGGCCTGTCCAAGGCGCAGCAATCGTCGGACTGGGCGGCCGAGACGCTGTCGCCCGAGCAGCTCGAATATGCCGCCTCCGATGTGCTCTATTTGCACCGGCTGCGCGATGTGCTGGCCGGGCGGCTGGCGCGCGAGGGGCGGACCAAGGAAGCCGATGCCTGCTTCCGCTTCCTGCCGACACGGGCCAAGCTTGACCTGATGGGCTGGGACGAAGAGGATATCTTCGCTCACAGCTGACGGCCCTGCCGACGGTCTGCTGAGGTAGCCGATTGGAACCAGATGCAAGCCGTAGCGTTTTGTCGGCTCAATGGGGTATGATATGGCAGACCGGAAGCCGATATCGACAGCGCCGACCGACGGCTCCAAGGTTTCTGTTATGTGGAAAGACAGCGACGGCGTCGTCAACGAATCCATCGCGCAATATCGCGATGGCGGCTGGTGGGTCTATACCGACAGCAATACGCAAAAGAAGGTCGAGCCGACCAGCTGGCGGCCCACTGCCGGTGACGATGACGACCAGTGAGCGCGAAGCTGGCGAGGCCAGCTGCTTTCGAATAGCTTGAAGTCGTTGATATCGAGGCCGATTCGGGGCCTTCCGCTCCGCGATCGCGCTTTTGCTCGGAGGAAATCGTTATGGGTGTCGAAAGCCTTCTCGTCTTCATCATCATTGGTGCCATCGCCGGCTGGCTTGCCGGTCTCATCGTTTCTGGTTTCGGCTTCGGCCTGATCGGCAACATCATCGTCGGCATCGTCGGCGCGTTTATCGCCGGCTGGCTGTTGCCGCGGATCGGCTTTTCCATCGGCGGCGGCATTCTCGCTTCCATCATCCACGCCACGATCGGCGCCATCATCCTTCTGGTGCTGGTCAAGGTCCTGAAGCGAGCGTGAGGCTCGATATCGGAAAGAGCGCGCCATGAAGCAGAACACACTCTATCTCCTCATTGGCGCGCTCGTCGTCGTGGTCATCGCGCTTGGCGCCTATGTCTACCGCGAGCAGACGAAGCCGAAAGGTGTCGAGCTCAAGATCGACGACAAGGGCATTTCGATCCAGCAGAACTGAGCCTGCCGTCTATTGGGGGTGCAGGAGCGTGGCATGGCGGCTTCTGATGCGCCGGAAGGCGTTGATCAGCCCGAGATCACCGTTGCGCAATGGGAGAGGCTGAACAAGCCGCCAAGAGGTAAGGCGCTTTTGCGCTATCATTGGCGGGCTTTTCGCTTCCTGAGGACCACCGCGCCGATCAGTGAACTGCAGGGGCAAGAGCACGCCTTGCGCGATGCAATCGTCGCCACCGTGGCCTTCAATCGGCCCGACGTGATCGAATGGCAAATCCACCTCGTTCGCCGGTATCTGGCCGAGAAAGACGGCTACATCGTCTTCGACAACAGCAACAAGGCCGACAAGAGGGAAGCGATCCGCGACCTCTGCCATCGCCAGCGCGTCCCCTATGTCGGGCTACCGAGGAACAGGCTTTTCGTCAGCGCCTCGCATGGCCAGGCATTGAACTGGATCGCGCGCAATTTTGTGGCCAGGTTCAGGCCGAAGATTTTCGGCTTCATCGACCATGACATCTTTCCGACCGGACCGTGTTCAATCCGTGACCGCATGCAGGGCAAGGCAATCTACGGCAGAGCGCGGCGCGATACGCCGACGCCAGGCGGCTGGTTCCTTTGGCCCGGTTTCTGCTTCTTCGACGGCAGCCTGCCGGTGCGCCGCCTGGACTTCGGCCCGAGCTACAGGTTCCACATGGATTCCGGCGGTGGTAACTGGCCGGTGCTTTACCGGTCGATCGATCCGGCGCTGGTCCGGTTCGCTGGAAGCGAGCGGCTTCGCTTCGGCGCGGGAGATGACGAGCACGAGGACTTTTTCACATCGATCGACGGCTGGCTGCATGTCGCCAACGCCTCGCACTGGCGACAACAGAAGGTTGACAGGCGCGGACAACTTGTCGCCTTGTTGCGGCAGGCTGGGGGTCCTGATCAGCCGGATGTGACGTTCGAGCCGATCTGAACAGATCGGGTTCGGAACGTCGCTTGATTTCCAGATGGCGGGCAGCCTTGATCGATAAAAGCGAGGAGCATGGCTGGCGCCCCGAAATCCAGGGGCTGCGCGGCGTCGCCGTCGCTCTCGTGGTGTTTTTTCATCTCTGGCCCACGGCGCTTCCGGGCGGCTATGTCGGGGTCGACGTGTTCTTCGTCATTTCGGGCTTTCTCATCACCGGCCTGCTTGCCCGCATGGCGACCGCCGGCGGCCACGCCTGGCTGATAACCTTCTATTCGCGACGGGTGCGGCGGCTGTTGCCGGCGGCGATCCTGGCCCTTCTCGTCACGCTCGCCGGTACGCTGGTCTTTCTGTCCAAGGCGCGATGGGAAGAGACGGCGATCCAGGTCGCTGCCAGCGCGCTCTATGTGCAGAACTGGCGGCTTGCCTTGCAGGCGGTCGACTATCTCGGGGCGGCGGAAGCGCCAAGCCCGGTGCAGCACTACTGGTCGCTATCGATCGAGGAGCAGTTCTATATCGTCTGGCCGGTGCTGATGGCGGCGGCGATCTGGCTGGCGCGGCGCCTCGGGCGGCCCCCGAAAAACGTATTGCTGGTGGCACTGGCCCTTGTTTTTATCGGGTCTTTGGCCGCCTCTGTGGTCGTGACCCGGACTGACCCGGCCTGGGCCTATTTCGTCACCCATACGCGCCTGTGGGAACTGGCGCTGGGCGGGCTGCTGGCGCTGGCCGGCGAACGATTTGCGGCACCAGCGCCGTTACGCATTGCGATGACGGCGGCTGGCACCGGCGCGATCGTGGCTTCGGCGTTCCTGTTTTCCGCCTCGACACCGTTTCCAGGCCTTCACGCCTTGCTGCCGACACTGGGCGCCGTGCTGGTCATAGCGGCCGGGGATATCGGGCTTGGCCGGTTCCGCGGCCTCGATCTCGCGATCCTGCGCTATGTCGGCGACCGCTCCTATTCGATCTATCTCTGGCACTGGCCACTGATCGTCTTCTACACAGCACTTCGCCCGGCCGTCGGATTGCTTGCGGGCCTTGGACTGATCACGCTGACGCTCGCCATCTCAGAACTGTCATACCGCTATGTCGAACAGCGGTACCGCCGGCCACGGTCAGGCGCGGAATGGCACCCGCTGACCTATGGTTCGGCTGCAATTGCCGTTTGCGTCGCCGCGTCCGGCGGGCTTGGCTACGCACTCGACCGTCAAGGCGTCGACATCGGCCTGATCGGAACCCCTAGATATCCCGGGCCTGCCGCGCTGCTTGCCAATGCCGCGGTTCCGGGCGGTGTCGAGCTGCTGCCGCCGCTTGGCAAGCTGAAGCGCGACGTGCCGGTCGTCTACCGCCTGAAATGCCACCAGGAGCAGGACAGCACGGAGCCGGTAGGCTGCCAGCTTGGCGACCCCCAGGGGACCCGGACCATTGTCGTCACCGGCGATTCGCACGCGGCGCAATGGGTTCCCGCCATCGACAAGATCGCCAGGGACCACAAATGGAAACTGGTCACCTTCACCAAGGCGGCTTGCCCGTTCACCCGTGCCGCGGTGACGGAGAATGGCCAGCCGTATGAAGCCTGCGCGCAATGGCGCGACAATGTGCTGGCCGAGATCGGCAAGCTGCGGCCCGAGTTGATGTTCACCAGCCAGTCGCGCTATTCCGATACGCCGGAGCCGGCGATGATCGAAGGCCTGCGCAGCATCTGGAGCGAGTTGAACAAAGCCGGCGTGAAGATCATCGCCATCCGCAACACGCCCTTCGTCAAGTTCGATCCGGGCGACTGCCTGGCCGCCGACCCCGACAAATGCGTCACCGCGCGAAAGGAGGTGGAGGCAAGCAACGTCTTTGCGCTTGCCGCCGGGCCATTGCCTGATGTCCGTGTCGTCGACATGAACGATGCCTTGTGCGGCAAGGAAACGTGCGCCGCTGTCGTCGGCAACATCATCGTCTGGCGTGACTATCACCATATGACGGCGACCTACGCGCTGGCGCTGGCGCCCTATCTGGCGAAGGCGGCGGGCCTCTAACCGTTGAGGCCTGGGAATCCCCGCATTGCGCTTGACCGTCGAGGGCGCGATCGGGCTTAGTCGGCAACATCAAAGCGGGGCAAACAGTTGTCAATGGACCGGGAGCGGTTGGACACTTCTCGACCCCTTCCATCGTTCGATCTCTTGGGCGGGTCGCAAATGATCCCCGCGATCGCCTTCACGGCCAGCGAAGGGGTGCGGGCGGCGCTTTCGGCGATCGGACGCACCGAAGATCTGCGCTTTTCACCGGACAATCGATTGCTGGCAATCGCCGGCTATGCGCGCAAGCGCGATCACCCCGACATGGAATTAGAATGACGGACCGACGCTTCGGCGCTATGATATCGGCATAGGGCGTTTGGGGCCAACCAACCTAACCAATAGGAGGTTGCCATGAAGCACCAAACACTGGACCAACTGCATGCAGTGGCCGAGGTCAGCACTACACAGCCGGTAATGAGCCGAACCCAGCGTCTCGTGCGTTGGGCCGAACTTCTTGAACGTGAGCCCAGCCGGCTCTTGACCGCGCTTGCCGGGACCGAATACCGGGCGCCGGCCGAGCGCGATGTCATGCGAGGCGATGGCTCACCAATAGCGGTTGCCTTCACGGACCCCATTTTGCACGACGAGGGTCTGAAGGACGACAGTTATGGCGAAGCCAAGCGCTTCTTCGAGCTGTCCGACCACCAACTGCATGAAATTGTCTGCTACTGCCATGTCGGCGAGGTGATGCAATCGTCCAGGGCAGCGCTCTCGGTTCGTGCGGCGATCGGCTGACGCATGTCCACCAGATGATTATCTGGGGCTGGGATGATTAGGGCGCGGTCGAACGCGAAGTTGCACCATTTGCGATCGCGCCCTAACGAGGAACATGATGCCGCTGCCTGCTAGCGGGTTGTTCGCTGGCAGCGCTTGGCCTTGGCGTCCTGGCAAATTGCCACGGTTCCTATTGCTCTGTCCCGGATGCCGCGATCAGCTTGCCAGCGCCCAAATCAGGAACCTTGAACGGCGTGGCAACGGGTTGGCTGCCAAGCATTTGATTATCAATCGCTTTGAATTTTTCCGACTTAACCCGCCTTTAAACCGCCGCATCTACTCTTCAACCCGAGCGCCATAGGCATCGGGATATCAAGCGCAGGCATGGCGAACCGCAGAGACAGCCGCATCGAGCCCAGTTTCGAGGGACCGCCACAGGCGCGATCCCAGCCGGGCCTTTCGGTGAGCGAGGAGGACCGCGTCGTGCCGAGCAACCGCAAAGCCTCCGCAAAGCGCAAATCGGCGAAGGCGAAATCGTCGCGCGGCGGGCGTGGCAGAAGCCGGCGCGGCCTGTTCGGCGTGCTCGGCCGGCTGTTCTACTGGTGCTTCGTGCTCGCCATCTGGGGCGGCATCGCGGTGGCGGGCGTCGTCATCTACTACGGCGCCAAGATGCCGGCGGCCACGACCTGGTCGATCCCCGACCGCGCCCCCAACATCAAGATCGTCTCGGCCGATGGCCAGTTGCTCGCTAACAGGGGCATAAGCGGCGGCGAAGCGGTCGGCCTGCACGAAATGTCGCCTTACATTCCGGAAGCCGTCATCGCCATCGAGGACCGCCGGTTCTATTCGCATTTCGGCGTCGATCCGATCGGCTTGTCGCGCGCCATGGTGACCAATCTGCTTGGCGGGCATTTCTCGCAAGGTGGCTCGACGCTGACGCAGCAATTGGCCAAGAATCTGTTCCTGAAGCCCGACCGCACGCTGGAGCGCAAGGTGCAGGAGGTGCTTCTGGCGTTGTGGCTGGAGCACAAGCACACCAAGGACCAGATCCTCGAAATGTACCTCAATCGGGTCTATTTCGGCTCCGGCGCCTATGGTGTCGAGGCGGCGTCGCGACGTTATTTCGGCAAGAGCGCGCGCGATGTCACGCTGTCAGAGGCCGCCCTGCTTGCCGGCCTGTTGAAAGCGCCATCGAAGTTGTCGCCGGCACGTGATCCGAAAGCTGCCGAGGAGCGCTCGCAACTGGTGCTCGCCGCCATGCGCGATGAAGGCAAGATCAGCGACAAGGAATTCAAGACAGCACTCAGCGCTCCGGCGACGCGTTCGCCGTCCTACTGGACCGGCTCGGAAAACTACGTCGCCGACACCATCATGGAAGAACTGCCCGACCTGATCGGCGACGTGCGCGGCGACATCGTCATCGACTCTACTGTCGACCTGAACCTGCAGAAGCTTGCCGAACAGTCGATCCGCCGGCTGATCGATGAAAGCGGCAAGAAGCTCAACGTTACCCAGGGCGCGCTGGTGTCGATCGACGATTCCGGCGCGGTGCGCGCCATGGTCGGCGGCTACGACTATTCGACCAGCCAGTTCGACCGCGCCTCGGAAGCGCGCCGCCAGCCGGGGTCGGCATTCAAGCCGTTCGTCTATATGGCGGCACTCGAAGCAGGCCGTACGCCCGACAGCACGCGCAACGATGCGCCGATCAGGATCGGCAACTGGACACCCGACAATTACGGCGGAAAGTACTTTGGCAAGGTCACCCTGGCGACGGCGCTGGCTAAGTCGCTGAACTCGGTTGCCGCGCAATTGACCATGGAGGTCGGGCCGAACGCCGTCGTCGAGGCCGCGCACCGCATGGGCATCCAGTCCGATCTGCAGGCCAACACCTCGATCGCGCTCGGCACCTCGGAGGTGACGCCGCTGGAACTGACCTCGGCCTATGTTCCGTTCGCCAATGGCGGCTACAAGCCGGACATCCACTTCATCCGCCGGGTGACGACCGCGGAGGGCAAGGTGCTCTATGACAGCGGCGGCGGCAACGCGCCCCGCGTGGTCAAACCCGAGATCGTCGGCATGATGAACTCGATGATGATGGGCACGGTCGAATTCGGTTCGGCAAAGAAGGCGGCCTTTGCCTGGCCGTCGGCCGGCAAGACCGGCACCAGCCAGAATTCGCGCGATGCCTGGTTTGTCGGCTACACCGCCAATCTCACCACCGGCGTCTGGTTCGGCAATGATGACGGCACGGCGATGAAGAAGGTCACCGGCGGCGCGCTGCCGGCGCAGGCGTGGCACGAATTCATGGTCGCCGCCCATGAGGGTGTGCCGGTGCGGCCGCTGCCCGGCACCTGGAAATCGACGCCGGCCGATACGATCGTGCCCGACGACATACCTTCGGCCGACAACAACCAGCCGGCGCCGGTTCCTTCAGCGTCGGTTGGCCAGCAGGTGCCATCAGCGCAGGCAGCCGCGCCGGCGGCCCGAGCGCCAGCGCCAGCCCGCGTGGCGCGGCCTGCCCAGACCGTCGATGCCGATGGCTTCAACATGCCGGCGGATGACGGCACCACCGCCTCGGTTGGCCATCCGGTGCCTCCAGGCAATGTTGGCGGTCCGCTGAAGAAGAAGCAGACCTCGATCCTGGATATCCTGGGCGGCGGCTGACGCTGTCGCCTGAGAGGCGTCAATCCGCCTCTCGCCAGCGCCACAGTGTTCGGCTACACCTCCGGCCGGAGACTGCGACATGGCTGAACTCGACACCAGAAAAACCATCGTGCTGACCGGCGCCAGCCGCGGCATCGGCCACGCCACGGTCAAGCGTTTTTCGCGCGAGGGCTGGCGCGTCATCACCTGTTCGCGCCAGGCCTTTGCCGAGGATTGCCCGTGGCCTGCGGGCCCGGAGGACCACATCAAGGTCGATCTCGCCGACCAGGAAGATGTCGGCATCGCCGTCTCGGAAATCCGTCACCGGCTGGAAGCGCATGGCGGCCAGTTGCATGCGCTGGTCAACAATGCCGGCATTTCGCCAAAGCTCAAGGACGGCAACAGCCGCATGGACTCGATCGACACGCCGATGCATGTCTGGCGTGACGTGTTCCAGGTCAATTTCTTCGCGCCGATCATGCTGGCGCGCGGGCTGTTCAAGGAACTGGCGGCGGCCAAGGGTTCGATCGTCAACGTCACTTCGATCGCCGGCACCCGCGTGCATCCTTTCGCCGGCACCGCCTATGCAACTTCGAAGGCCGCACTTGGTTCGCTGACGCGTGAGATGGCGCATGATTTCGGCCCGCATGGCATCCGCGTCAACGCCATCGCGCCGGGCGAGATCGACACCGCGATCCTGTCGCCGGGCACGGAAAAGATCGTCGAGACGATCCCGCTGCGACGCCTCGGCACCACGGCCGAGGTCGCCGACATCATCTTCTTCCTGTGCTCGCAGCAGGCCTCCTATGTGACCGGCTCGGAAATCCACATCAATGGCGGCCAGCACGTTTAGATACTGGAGCGGTCAGATCGTCCTCGCCCGTCCCGCAAGGCTTCCCAGGACCGCCATCAGCAAGGCGGCGACGGCGCAGGCGCCCAGGGCCAGGCTCCAGTTCCCGGTTGCGTCATGGGCAAGACCAGCCAGCGGCGGGCCCGCGGCCGCCAGCGAATAGCCCAGGCATTGCGCCATTCCCGACAGCGCTGCCGCCTCTTGGCTGTGCGAAGCCCTCAGGCTGACGAAGGAGAGGCCCAGCATGAAGGCGGCACCGGCGCCGAAGCCGAACAGCGCGATCCAAAGTGCTGCAAGGGCCGGAAGCTGCCAGAGGCCGAGCAGCGAAAGGCATGTGGTCAGTGCCACGCCGATGGTCATGGCGCGCTGGTCCTCCATGCGCCTGACGGCGGTGCCGAGCAGCAGACCGGGGATCGCGATTGCCAATTGACACAGCCCATGCAGCGAGCCCGCGATCGCTGGGGGATAGCCCGCCTCCGCCAGGATCGAGGGCAACCATCCGACGATCACGTAGAAGACCAGCGAGGTGAGGCCGAGAAAGCCCGTCACCTGCCAGGCAAGAGCCGAGCGCCAGAGGTGTCCGCGGTCCTGTGTGGAAGATGCCGCTCGCTCCGGGGCGGCGGGCATTTGAAGCTGGGGCGCCCAGGCGATCAGGGCCGCGACGGGAAAGATCAGCGTGGCGGCAAGCGAGAGATGCCAGTTCGATCCCGGCAATTGAGCGAGCGGGATCGCCGCTGTCGATGTCAATGCCTGCGAAAGTCCGGACACGATGGCATAGAAGCCGGTCAGGCTGGCGACCCGGTTGGGAAAATCACGTTTCAGCAAGCTTGGTAGCAGGACGTTGGCGACAGCTATCCCTGCCCCAAGCGTGCCGGTGCCGACGAACAGCGCCCAGAGCGGGCCGGTCGAACGCAGGGCAATGCCGGTGGCAACAACAAGCATCGCTGCGAATAACGACCTTTCGATGCCGTATCGACGCGCCAGTCCGGCCGCGAAAGGCGAGATCGCCGCGAACGCCAGCAAGGGCAGGGTCGTCAGCAGTCCTGCCTCAGTGGCGCTGATGCCGCTGGTTTGCCGGATCATGCCGAGCATCGGCGCCACGCCGGTGATGGGCGCGCGAAGCGTCGATGCGATCAGCATGATGCCAAAGACGAGAAGCCCCTGGCCGCTCGATGTCCTGACAATTTCTCTTACCGTCATTGCAAGCTCCTGACCTGTTGTTGGCGCCTGGGCGCCTTGATTTGGGTGTTTCGGAAAATGAATATCGCCAGCCGTCTCCAGCCCGTGCCGGAGCGCCGGGTCGTCGACAGAAACGACCGGCTTATCCGGCTATGGTGAGGACAGCCTTGCCGCTGAAACTGCGCTGTCGCAGGGCGTCCAGGGCCTGGGCGATATCCGCCCACGGCAAGGTCAAGGCCACGCGGGTTTCCAGCCGACCGGCCGCGACCAGAGCGAGCAGCGATGCGATATCAGCGCCAATGCCTGAGCCGGATGTGTAGTAGGCGAAGGTCTGAAGCCTCGCGCCCTCATGACCCGGAACGAATTGGCGGAAGCCAACCGGCGTCAGCTCGCCACTGCTCGAACCGAACATGACGATGGTCCCGCCGGGTGCGACGCGTTCGATCGCATGGGCGAGGCTTTCGCCGCCGACCGACTCGGTGATCAGCGAAAACGGGCCCTCGGCCAGTTCGATCGCCTCGACCACCTGCCCGGCGCCGAGATCGCGGAGATCGTCGCCATGCCGGGCGGCGGCGATCGCGGCTACCGAGGCACCTTGCTCGCGGGCGATCTGGATCTGGAAACGGCCGACCGCACCGCTTGCGCCGGTGATCAGCACCTGCTGGCCGGCGAGGTCACCGCCATGGCGCAAGGTCCTGAGCGCCGTCGTGCCCGCGACCGGAAGCGTGGCCGCCGAGACGAAGCTGACCTCCTCCGGCAGGACAGCGAGACGCTCGGTCGGAACGGCGACACGTTCGGCCCAGCCGGCTTCGTCGACCAAAGCCACGACCCGGGTGCCAACGGCCGGTCCGGAGCCATCGGCTGCCGCCCGTTCGACGACCCCAACGACGTCCTGGCCGGGTATCCAGCCCTTAGGACGTATGCTGAGCAGGCGCAGTTCGCCACGGTTCAACGAGGTTGCGTGGACCGAGACCAGCGCTTCGTTCCCGAGGGGCCGGGGTTCCTCGACCTCGCAGATCGTCAGTCCGGTTGCGCCGTCGGGAGAGATGACTAGGGCGCGCATGGTTCATACCTCATTGCCGCATGGTGGACGCACAGCTCTTCGGGCAACCGAAGAAAGCGCAGCCGAGTTCCGCACGCTCCAGGGCTGCTCATTCACAGGCGGACCCTATCGATTTTCTCTCTTGAATAATTTAGATATCAGAGCAGATGATCGCTAAAAGTCGTCAATCATGAAACAACCTCTTCGCTATCCCTGGCTCAATTTCGATGTGGATGAGTTTTCAGCGCCGGCGATTGCCGTGCGCGTCGACGTCCCCGAAACCAGAGCGGAGGTATCAGCCCATTGGCATCGCAAGGGGCAACTCGTCTTCGCGCTCGGCGGCGGCGTCACCTGCCGCGTTCCCAGTGGCCTCTGGATGGTGCCGCCGCATTGCGGCGTGTGGGTGCCAAGCCGCATGGAGCACAGCAACATCGCGACGGCCAATGCGCGGATATTCTTCGTCTACATCGAGCCCGGTGCTGCGGAACTGCCGGACCGATGCTGCACGCTTTCGATCTCGCCACTGCTACGAGAACTCATCATCGAGCTGTCGGACTGCGCGCCTGATGATGCGAGGTGCGCTTTCCTGGGAGGGGTCCTGCTTGCTGAACTGCCTGATATGCCTGTCCAGCAATTGCATCTGCCGATCTCTTCCGAGCCACGCTTGCGGCGGATCGCCGAAGCGCTGGCGGACGATCCCGCTGACCGCAGCACGCTGGCGGAGTGGGCCAATCGCGTCGCGCTCAGCGAGAGCAGCCTCGCTCGTCTCGTTGTCAAGGAGACAGGCTTGAGCTTCGGCCGCTGGCGTCAGCAATTGCACTTGATCGTTGCGATAAGGGAGCTGGCTTCGGGCGCAAGCGTTCAGCGGGTTTCGGGCGATCTCGGCTACGAGTCCGTCACAGCCTTCATCACCATGTTCAAAAAGGCGCTGGGCAAGCCTCCCGCACAATATCTCAGCAGCATCGCACAGAATGGCGGTTCTGCCTTCACCCGATCAGCTTAAGCCACGGACGGTTCAACCGCCTCTGGCTTGTGCCCCAGCACCTCTTCGACGATGCCGCGCGCGATTTCGCGTTCGCCCATGATCACCGTGTCGGCACCGAGTCCCTTGAGATGCTCGACCTCGGCATCGGAATGGGCGCGGGCGACGACGTTGATGTTGGGATTGGCGGCACGCGCCCTGAGCACGATCTGGCCGGCCTCGAAGGCATTGGGGATGGCGAGGATCAGCCGCCTGGCGCCTTCGGGATTGGCGGCGGCGAAGACTTCGGCGTTGGCCGCATTGCCGGCGACGGTCTCGACCCCGTCCGCCTTCAGCTTGGCCAGCGTCTTGTCGGCGTCCTCGATGACGAGGAAGGGCAAGCCAGCGTTTTTCAGCGCCGCGCCGACCAGGCCACCGACCCGACCGTAGCCGATCAGGATGGCATGACCGGTGAGTGCCGTTTTCGGCGGCGGACCGTCTTCCTTTTTGGAGGTTGCGGCGACCGAGGCGACCTGGCCCGGTTCCGTCGCCGGACCGACCGGCTTGGCGGCCGCCGGCGGTGCCGTCCTGGCGGCGCGGGCCTCCAGCCACGGTTTCATCCAGTCGATGACCAGGAACATCAGTGGATTCAGCACGATCGACAGGATGGCCCCGGCCAGGATCAGGTCGCGGCCCTGTTCGGGCAGAAGTTTCAGCCCGACGCCGAGTTCCGCCAGGATGAAGGAGAATTCGCCGATCTGGGCAAGGCTGGCCGAAATCATCAAGGCTGTCGCCAGGGGATAGCCGAAGGCGATGACGATGACGAACGCCGCCAGCGACTTGCCGATGACGATGATAGCGAGCGTCGCCAGGATCGGCAGGCCGTTGCTGAACAGGCTGAACGGGTCGAACAGCATGCCGACGGAGACGAAGAACAACACCGAGAAGGCATCGCGCAAAGGCAGCGATTCTTCCGCCGCGCGATGGCTTAACTCGGATTCGCTCATGATCATGCCGGCGAAGAAGGCGCCGAGCGCCAGCGAGACGCCGAACAGTTTTGCCGCGCCGAAAGCGACGCCGAGCGCGATCGCCAGCACCGCCAGCCGGAACAGCTCGCGCGACCCGGTATGGGCGACGTAATGCAGGATCCAGGGAATGACCCGGCGGCCGACCACCAGCATGACGACGACGAAGGCGGCGACCTTGGCCAGCGTAATGCCGACGACGCCCCAGATGCCGTAGCTGGCCGGCAGCGACAGCAGGCCGCTCGAGTGCACATCCGCCTGTTCCTGGCCGCCCAGCACGCCGGCAAGGGCCGGCAGCAGCACCAGCGCCAGCACCATGGCCAGATCCTCGACGATGAGCCAGCCGACGGCGATGCGGCCGCGTTCGGTCTCGATCAGCCGGCGTTCCTGAAGCGCGCGCAGCAGCACCACGGTGGAAGCCACCGACAGCGCCAGGCCGAAGACCAGACCCGCGCCCATCGACCAGCCGAGCATCCAGGACAGTCCGGCGCCGAGCGCGGTGGCAAAGCCGATCTGGACGATGGCGCCGGGCACGGCGATGGCGCGGACGGACAGCAAATCCTTCAGCGAGAAATGCAGGCCGACGCCGAACATCAGGAGGATGACGCCGATTTCGGCCAGTTCGTTGGCAAGGCCGGCATCGGCGACGAAGCCGGGCGTGTTCGGCCCGACCAGCACGCCGGCCACGAGGTAGCCGACCAGCGGCGGAATGCGGAAACGATTGGCGAGAGCGCCGAAGACGAAAGCCAGCCCCAGACCGGCGACGATGGTGGCGATAAGGGGCGTGTCATGCGGCATTGTCTATGGAGCGCCTTTCAAACTAGCGATGTCGGATGTGCGCCGCCCGAAGCCGCCGCCTGTTTTGCAATATGGTGGAAGGGGTGACGGTGATGCAACCCGCAGGGCGCGAAAATCGACGGTGCGGCGGCAAAATGCTTGACCGGCGGCTGAGAAGCCGCCGGTCCGATTTGGGCTCACGATGGCTTCGTTTCGATGGCCGGCCCGTCGCCTGCGGTCAGGCTGCCTGCAGCAAGGCCTCGATCTCAGAGATGGCGTGGTTGGTCAGCGTCTTCGGAATTTCAGCCGTCACCTTGTCCTCGACTTCCTTGTGCAGTTTCTTGCGCATGGCGCCGAGCACCACGGGCGGCGCGACAAGGACAATCTCGTCGAATTCGCCGCCATGCGCGAGCTTGTAGAGCCGGGCGGCAATGTCATCGGCGAAGCGCTCCTTGCCGATCCGGTGCCAGTCCGTGTCTTCGACGGCGCTGCGATGCACCGACGGGCCATCATTGTGCCGACCTGGACTGTCGGTGCCTTGTTCGCGGGTTGGCGGAGTGTCCTGTTCCATCATCTGCACGACCTCAAGGTTGGGAAACTTGTTGCCGCCGGCATTCTTGAGGAAGAGCGCTTTTTCGCCGTCGGCCACCATGACCCAGATGCCGTGCTTCAGCTTGATCGTGCCCATGATGATGGGTTCCTTTCCTTGCTGCGGCGACGCCTTATGCGGCACTCCGCTGCGGTTTCGATTTTGGGTAGTGGACGTGATGGGAACGCCTTGGGAAGCAGTAATGTTCCACCTGCATAAGCCAGCTGAATGCCCCCCGACCGAGGCCGAGGGTTGGGAGTCGGCGGCCGGCGACTTTAATCTACTGAATTGGTAGAAATTAGAAAAAACTGTTTTGCGAAACAAATGGCAGGTGGCTAAAAAGACCTGAAATCAAGGCCCGCTTCAGCGGCTTGAATCCGTCCACACCCTGGATGTGGAATATTTTTCTCCTGCCTTTCGCAGTTGCGAAAAAGCGATTGCCTGCCATCACAGGATGCGCGAGTGCTTTGCTTCTGGTTTTTCGCGCCCGGGCGTAAAACTGCGACACTGTTCCCGGATTGCTTTTGTCATGCCGCATACCAATGCCAAGCTCAACGCCTTTCCCGTGTTCGTGCGGGTCGAGGGCGAAGCCGTGGCCATTGTAGGCGGCGGCGAGGAAGCTTTGGCCAAGGCGCGGCTGATCGGGCAGTCGAGCGCGGTGCTGCGCATTATCGCCCAAGATGCCGAACCGGAGCTGCTTGCCTTCATCGCTCAGTCCGGCGCCAGCCATTTCGCGGCAGCTTACGATGCCTCGCAGCTCGAAGGCGCGGTCATGGTGTTTGCCGCCAGTGGCGATGAGGCGCTTGACCGCCGTGTCGCCGCGGACGCCCGCAAGCTGGGTATCCCCGTCAATGCCGTCGACCGGCCGGAGCTCTGCGATTTCTTCACCCCGGCTCTGGTCAACCGTGCGCCGGTCGCCATTGCCATCGGAACTGAAGGCGCCGGCCCGGTGCTTGCCCAGATGCTGCGCAGCCGCATCGATCAGATGCTGTCGCCGTCGCTTGGGTCGCTGGCAACGCTCGCCGCTTCGCTGCGTGGCGCGGCCGAAAAATTGCTACCGAAAGGCAACGCCCGCCGCCGCTTCTGGAGCAGCTTTTTCCAGGGTGCTCCGGCCCGAGCCGTCGAAGCCGGCCAGCTGTCGCAGGCGCATGACGCGGCCGTCGATCTTCTGCTGTCGAACGCACCGGCTGCGGGCCACATCGCCCTGGTCGGCGCCGGTCCCGGCGCCGAGGATCTTTTGACGCTGCGTGCGCATCGCCTGCTGATGGAAGCCGATGTCATCGTCCATGACGCGCTGGTGCCGGAGGCGGTCGTCGCCATGGGCCGCCGCGATGCCGAGCGCCTTCCGGTCGGCAAACGCAAGGGCTGCCACACCAAGAGCCAGGCCGAGATCAACGCGCTGCTGGTCGAGCTTGGCCGCCAGGGCAAGCGCGTGGTGCGGCTGAAGTCGGGCGATCCGCTGGTGTTCGGCCGCGCCGGTGAGGAGATGGCGGCTCTGCGCGATGCCGGCATCGCCTATGAGGTGGTTCCCGGCGTCACCGCGGCCTTTGCCGCCGCCGCCGATTTCGAACTGCCGCTCACCTTGCGCGGTGTGTCGTCGTCGATGGTCTTCACCACCGGCCACGATCTCAAGGGCAATTCATTGCCTGACTGGGCCAAGCTCGCGATTTCCGGTGCGACCGTCGCCGTCTATATGGGCCGCTCGGTCGCGGCTGAAGTCGCCGGCCGGCTGATCGAAGCCGGGCTGTCGCCTGACACGGCGGTGGCCGTGGTCGAGAATGCCAGCCTGGCCAACCGGCGCCGTTTCCACGGCACGCTGGCCGATCTGCCGTCGCTGGAAGCGCGTGGCGATCTTTCCGGGCCGGTCATGACCATTATCGGCGATGCGGTCGCGGGCGCCAATTTTGAACGGTCCGAGCCGCTCGCGGCACACAGGTATGAAGGCGCGGCCAAAGCCGCCACTGAGAGAGTTCAGCCATGAAGATACTGACCGCCAACCGCCTGACCGATGGCATCGCCGTCTGGTATGCCGATGGCGGCTGGGCCGAGACGGTGGGCCACGCCGACCTTGCCCATGACAAGGCGGCCGAGGACCGCCTGGAGGCGATCGGTGCCAAGGCCTATGCCGACAATGAAGTGGTCGATGTCAATCTGATCGATGCGGACGTCGTCGACGGCGTTGTCGAGCCGGTGCGGCTGCGCGAAAAGATCCGCGCCGCGGGACCGACCATCCGGAACGATCTCGGCAAGCAGGCCGAGCGGGCGGCGTAGCCAGATTTGAGTGAAACGGGCGGACGCGCCCTGAAAGACGAAGCATGTACCGTTACGATGAGTTCGACCACGATTTTGTCCAGGCCCGCGTCGCCGAGTTCAGCGACCAGGTCCAGCGCCGGCTGTCCGGCGAGATCACCGAGGACCAGTTCCGGCCGCTCAGGCTGATGAACGGCGTCTATCTGCAGCTGCACGCCTATATGCTGCGCATCGCGGTGCCCTATGGTACGCTGAACGGCAAGCAGCTGCGCATGCTCGGCCATATCGCCCGCAAATACGACAAGGGCTACGGCCATTTCACCACGCGCCAGAACATCCAGTTCAACTGGCCGGCGCTGTCGGACATTCCGGCGATCCTGGCCGATCTCGCCAGCGTCGAGATGCACGCGATCCAGACCAGCGGCAACTGCATCCGCAACGTGACCGCCGACCACTTTGCCGGTGCGGCCGCCGACGAGGTTGCCGATCCGCGCCCCTATGCGGAAATCCTGCGGCAATGGTCGTCGGTGCATCCGGAATTTTCGTTCCTGCCCAGAAAATTCAAGATCGCGGTGACAGGGGCGGAGCGTGACCGCGCCGCCATCCAGACGCATGACATCGGCCTTCATGTGAAGAAGAACGCCGCCGGCGAGCTCGGTTTCGCCGTCTATATCGGTGGCGGCCAGGGCCGCACCCCGATGGTGGCGAGGAAGATCCGCGATTTCCTGCCGGAAGCCGACCTTCTGTCCTACTGCACGGCGATCCTGCGCGTTTACAACCTCTACGGCCGCCGCGACAACAAGTACAAGGCGCGCATCAAGATCCTGGTCCACGAGACCGGCGTCGAGGAAATCACCCGCCAGGTCGAAGCCGAGTGGCAGGAATTGAAGGACGCCGAGCTGAAGCTGCCGGATGCCGATATCCGCGCCATCGAAGCCTATTTCGCGCCGCCGGCGCTCACTGACCGGCCGGAAGGCGACCAGGCGGTCAAGCTGGCGCGCCTCGATTCCAAGGGCTTCTCCGAGTGGCTCGACCAGAATGTGGTGACGCACCGCCATCCCGACTATGCGGCGGTGACGATCTCGCTCAAGGGCATCGGCGAGGTGCCGGGCGACGCTTCGGACAGTCAGATGGAAGCGGTCGCCGACATCGCCGAGAAATACGCCTTCGACGAGCTGCGTGTCAGCCACGAGCAGAACCTGATCCTGCCGCATGTGGCGCGCGCCGACCTCAAGGCGGTCTATGATGCGCTGGTCGACATCGGACTGGCGACGGCCAATTCCAATTTGATATCGGACATCATCTCATGCCCGGGCCTCGACTATTGCGCGCTGGCCACCGCGCGCTCGATCCCGATCGCGCAGGAAATCTCGCAACGCTTCGCTTCGCTGGAACGTCAGCGCGACATCGGTGAGTTGAAGCTGAAGATCTCAGGCTGCATCAATGCCTGCGGCCATCACCATGTCGGCCATATCGGCATCCTCGGCGTCGAGAAGAAGGGCTCCGAGCTCTATCAGGTGACGCTGGGCGGCTCGGCCGACGAGAACACGTCGGTCGGCGAGATCATCGGCCGTGGCTTCTCGTCGGAAGAGATCACCGACGCCATCGAGCAGATCGTCGAGACCTATCTCGGCCTTCGGCTCAACCCGCAGGAAAAATTCATCGACGCCTACCGCCGTGTCGGTCCCGCGCCGTTCAAGGAGGCGCTCTATGCTGGCGAAGCCAAGGCCGCTTGACCGGATAGTCGATGTCGATGACGGCGCCGCCGCGAAAGCGGCGGGGCTTGATGCGCTCTATGGCCATCTGAAGCCGCTCGAGATCATCGAACGCTCGGCCCGCGAACTCTTTCACGACGAGATCGCCGCGGTGTCGTCCTTCGGGGCGGATTCGGCGGTGCTGCTGCACATGATCGCCGAGATCGACCGTACGCTGCCGGTCATCTTCCTCGACACCGGCAAGCATTTCGAGGAGACGCTCGGCTACCGTGACGCGCTCGTCGCCGATTTCGGGCTGACCAACATTCGGGTGATCAAGCCCGAGGAGGCCGCGCTCGAGCGGATCGACCCGACGGGCAATCTGCACCAGAGCAACACTGATGCCTGCTGCGACGTGCGCAAGGTCGAGCCGCTGGCGCGCGGTGTGGCGCCGTTTCGCGCCTGGTTCACCGGCCGCAAGCGCTTCCAGGCCTCGACGCGGGCAGGACTGCCGGTGTTCGAGGCTGTCGGCCCGCGCATCCGCATCAATCCGCTGGCGCATTGGACGACATCGGATCAGGCGGACTACATGCGCGCGCATGCGCTGCGTGAAAATCCGCTGGTCGCCTATGGCTATCTGTCGATCGGCTGCTTCCCGTGCACCCAGCCGGTGCAGCCGGGCGAAGACGCGCGCAGCGGCCGCTGGGCCGGTCATGCCAAGACCGAGTGCGGCATTCACCTGTCGGGACTGGAAGTGTCGCTGACCGATGCATCCCTATAGGATATGCTGATATTCAGGTGAGGCTGGCCTGCAAACGGCAGCTTCCTGCGCTTCCGGTGCTCACGTACTTCAAGTACGCTCCGCTCCGGTTCTCGGAAGCCGCCATTTTCGGCGCAGCCTGACCTGAATCTCAACACATCCTTGGCTCGTTTGAATATTTAGGACCTTTTTTATGACCGAAACGACGACACCGGAGACCCGGCTCTGGACCCCGGAGGGGTTTCGCGAGGACGAGTGGGCTCATGCCGAAAGTGCGGACGCGCTTTCCGGCAATGGCCGCTTCATCTTGCCGCTGCAGGCGTTCCTCGACCTTGATCCGGAGGTGCGCCGGTCGGCCAAGGAGCGGCTCGGCGTGGTACTGCAGCCCGGCGACCAGCTCGAGAAGATCGCAGACCTGCTCGACCAGCTGTCGCTGGTGGCATTGGTTTTCCCGGCCTTCAGCGACGGCCGCTCCTTCTCCAAGGCTGAACTGCTGCGCAGCCGCTATCATTTCGAAGGTGCCGTTCGCGCCACCGGCCAGGTGCTGGTCGACCCGTTGCCGCATATGCTGCGGCTGGGCTTCGACGAGTTCGAGATTTCCAACCCGGTGCTGCTGAAACGCCTGGAAGAGGGCCGCACCGGTGGGTTGGGGCTCTACTACCAGCCAACCGCAGTGCCCGAGTCAAAAGGCCCGAAATATTCCTGGCGGCGGGTTCGCAGCAACTGACGCTGCGGTAATCGCGCGCGTCTTTACATCAGCTCTGATCAGGCCTTCTCTTGGCTGTCCGGACGGAAACATCCGCCGGGCGGGAGGAGAAGATCATGGATTTCGACTATGTCATCGCCGGTGGCGGATCCGCCGGCTGCACGCTTGCCGCTCGGCTTTCCCAAGATCCATCGAAAACGGTCTGCCTGATTGAAGCCGGCGGCGAGGGCAAGAACCTGTTGATCCGCGCGCCGGCCGGCATCATCGCGATGCTGCCGGGACGGCCGAAGATCAACAACTGGGCCTTCCAGACGGTGCCGCAAGAGGGTCTCAACGGCCGCAGGGGTTTTCAGCCGCGCGGCAAGGCATTGGGCGGTTCCAGCGCCATCAATGCCATGCTCTACACGCGTGGACACCGGAGCGACTATGACGAATGGGCCGATCTCGGCTGCGACGGCTGGTCATGGGATGAGGTACTGCCCTATTTCCGGCGCGCGGAAGGCAATCAGCGCGGCGCCAACGCCCTACATGGCGGTGACGGGCCGCTGCGGGTTGCCGAACAGCGGGAGCCACGTGCGCTCTCCCGGGCCTTTGTCGAGGCCTGCGGCGAAAACCAGATCCGCCGCAACGATGATTTCAACGGCGTTGAACAGGAAGGGGCCGGACTTTATCAGGTCACGCAATTCTGGGGCGAACGCCGCAATGGCGAGCGCTGCTCGGCGGCCGCTGCTTATCTGCACCCGACCATGAACAGGCCGAACCTTACCGTCATCACCGAAGCGCATGCCACCGGCATCATCCTTGACGGTAAGCGGGCCGCCGGCGTGCGCTATCGTGCGGGCAAGGACGTAGCTGTTGCGAAGGCCAGGCGTGAGGTGATCGTCTGTGGAGGCGCCTTCGGTTCGCCCCAGCTTCTGTTGCTGTCTGGCATTGGCCCGGCTGCCGAGCTTGCCATGCATGGCATCCCGGTCATCCATGAACTGCCCGGTGTCGGCAAGAACCGGCAGGATCATCTCGATTTCATCCTGGGCTGGACTTGGAAGGACGCCGATATGATGGGCATTGGCCTGCGCGGCCTGCCTGCCCTGCTGCGGCATGTGTTGCGCTGGCGCAAGGACGGCGGCGGCATGATCGCCACGCCCTATGCGGAGGGCGGCGCCTTCCTCAAATCCGATCCCGCGATCGACCGGCCCGACCTGCAACTGCATTTCTGCATCGCGATCGTCGACGATCATGGCCGCAAGCTGCATATGGGCTATGGCTTTTCCTGCCATGTCTGCGTGCTGCGGCCGTATTCGCGTGGCGAGGTGGGACTATCGACGCCCGACCCTTTGGCGCCACCGCGCATCGACCCGCGTTTTCTGTCCGACGAACGCGACGCCGAGCTTTTGCTAAAGGGTGTCAGGATGATGCGCGGTATCCTGGAGGCGCCGGCACTGGCCAGATACCGCCACAAGGAAATCTACACCGCCGGCGTTTCGGGCGACGCGGAGTTGATGTCCCACATCCGTTCCCGCGCCGACACGATCTATCACCCGGCCGGCACCTGCAAGATGGGCGTCGACGAGATGGCGGTTGTCGATCCGCAATTGCGGATCCATGGGCTTGAAGCCTTGCGGGTCGTCGATGCCTCGGTGATGCCGACGCTGATCGGCGGCAACACCAATGCGCCGACCATCATGATCGCCGAAAAGGCGGCGGACATGATCAAGGCCGCCGCCTGACTGCGGCTCTGGTCGAACCAGTGGTGCTGTTTCGTTTGCTTGCGAAACGCGCTGGGGCGTCTTCGGCCAAGAATGAAGAAAACTGGTCGTACCAATTGTGCGATTTGCACTTTCCCTTTCACTGGCCTGCCCTTAGGATAGGCTTATTATTTCGTGATCCGAAATAAATATGGCCACAAGGGAGGAACCGGGAATGGCTGGCAAGAAAATATTGATGCTCGTTGGCGAGTTCAGCGAGGAGTATGAGATTTTCGTCTTTGAACAGGCCATGCATGCCGTCGGCCACACCGTGCATGTCGTCTGCCCGGACAAGAAGGCGGGCGATGTCCTGAAGACCTCGCTGCACGACTTCGAAGGCCACCAGACCTATACGGAAAAGCTCGGCCACGACTACATCCTCAACAAGACGTTTTCCGAGGTGGATCCGGCCCAATACGACGCCGTCTACGCGGCGGGCGGGCGCGGTCCCGAATACATCCGCATCGACAAGCGGGTGCAGGCGCTGGTGCGGCATTTCCATGAGGCCGGCAAGCCGATCTTCACCATCTGCCATGGCGTGCAGATCCTGATCGCGGTCGACGGCGTGGTGCGGGGCAGGGAAGTGGCGGCGCTGCACTATTGCGAGCCGGAAGTGACGCTGGCCGGCGGCATCTACATCGACGTCGCACCGACCGGCGCCCATGTCGACGGCAATCTGGTGTCAGCCAAGGGCTGGCCGGGCCTGTCCAACTTCATCCGGGAATGCCTGAAGGTGCTTGGCACCGAGATCCGCCATGGCGAAATCCTGATGCGCGACGAGCGCCAGGCCGCCTGATCCGGGACTTTTGACGACCGCCGCAGCCAATAGCGCGGCGGTCTTTCCCGAGCAATTCCGGACGGAAAACCGTTCACACTTTTCCTGGAATTGCTCTACATAACCGCCCGTGCTTCGCGGAACGACACCAGCTTGCGGCGGTTTTCGTCCCACAATGCCAGTTTGACGCAGCGCAGGCTGTCGAGCAGCGTGACGCGGCCGATGCCGCGCAGCTCCGGATAATCCCGCAGCACTTCCTGCAGCCGGTAGCCCGGCACCTTGGCGGAGAGGTGATGGACGTGATGGACGCCGATGTTGCCGGTGAACCAGTTCAGCACCGGCGGCAGGTCGTAGTAGGACGAGCCATGCAGGGCGGCATGCTGGAATTCCCAGTCGTCGTCCTTTGCCCACTCCGTCTCCTCGAACTGGTGCTGGACGTAGAACAGCCAGATGCCGGCCGAACCGGCGAGAATGACGATCGGCAGATGGACGACCAGGAAGGCGCTGGGACCGACGGCCCAGATGAGAATGGCGGCCGCAACCGCGATGGCGAGATTGGTGGTCATGGATGACACCCATGGCGTCAGGCCGCCGCGCATCATGCCGATCGGAAGTCTTTGCTCGAAGATGAACAGCCAGATCGGGCCGAGCCCGAACATCACCAGCGGATGGCGGTAGAGCCGATAGGCAAGGCGGCCGCGCCATGACATCTGCCGGTATTCGGCAACGGTCAGCGTCCTGATGTCGCCCATGCCGCGCTCGTCGAGATTGCCGGCGCTGGCATGATGCACAGCGTGGGCGCGTCGCCAGCAATCGTAGGGCGTCAGCGTCAGGACGCCGAGCGCACGGCCGATCCAGTCGTCGGCGTAACGATTGGCGAAGAAGGAGCCATGGCCGCAATCGTGCTGGATCATGAAGATGCGCACCAGGAATCCGGCTGCCGGCAGGATCAGGATCAGCCCCCACCAATGGCCGTAGGCATAGGCGGCCGAAGAGAGCGCCCAGAGCGTGGCAAACGGAATGAGGGTGATGGCGAGTTCGATGGCGCTGCGTCGCCGGTCCGGCTTCTTGTAGCGCGCCAGAATCTTCAACCAGGCACGCTTGCTGTTGGCGGCCGCATCGGGGGAAATCATGTTCATCAGGAAGCATAGGCGGGGCGTGTGGCCGCCGCAAGGCAGCCATCACGCAAAATTACTGTGCGTAATTGTCGCGCGACGGCCGATTTCCAGATGGGGGTGCGTCAGTCCGCCCTGAGATTCGAGCACTTGACTTTCAGGTTTGCGTCCGTTTTGATACGTATCACTAATACGTATAAGGAACTGTTTCTTGAAGCGAGCCACGCAAAAGGATGTCGCACGGCTGGCCGGGGTCTCGCAGGCGAGCGTCTCGATGGTGATGAGCGGCGGCGGGTCTCCGGCACTGTCGTCCGAGACCTGGGAGCGGATCACCAAGGCAGCGGTGCAACTCGGCTATACGCCGAACCGGTTTGCGCAGGCGCTCAAGACCAATCGCACCATGACCATCGCCTGCATCGTGCCCGACATCACCAATCCCTTCTATCCGGCGCTGATGCGCGGCATCCAGTCGGTGGCCGAGGACCTCAACTATGACGTGATCGCGGTCAGCACCGATGGCTCCGCCGAGCGCGAGCGGCATTTCCTGGACTGGTCCAGGCAGGGGCGTGTCGATGGCGTGATAGGGGTGTTCTTCACGCTACGTGCCGACGACTTCAAACCGCTTGTCGATGCGGGCGTGCCGGTGGTGCGCATCGAATCGAGCAAGAAACGCGGCGGCGACATCGCCATCGACGACATCTATATTGACAGCTACGCCGCAGCCCTTGCGGTAACACAGTTTCTCATTGGCCGCGGCCATCACCGCATCGCCATGGTCGCCGGTCGGGGCGGGCCTCAGGGCGTTCGGGTCGAGGGCTACCGTACCGCGCTCACCGAGGCCGGCGGCACGCCCTATGTCATCATCGATGAAGAATTCAGTGAAACCGGCGGTGCCCGGGCCGCCGAGGCCGTGCTGGCCAGCGGCTACGCCCCGACGGCGATCTTTGCCGCCAATGATCTCATGGCCATTGGTGTGATGCAGGCGCTGCGCGATCGCGGCATCGCTATTCCAGGCGATATCGCCGTCGCCGGCTTCGACGATATTTCAGCGGCGCGGCTGGTCACGCCGTCCCTGACCACGGTCGCCCAATTCCAGGGCGACATCGGAGTCAAGGCGGCACAGATCCTGATGGAAAGGCTGCGCGGCTCCAGGCCGGGTGCGGGCACCGCGCTCGAAATGCCCTTCAGCCTGATCGAACGCGGCTCAACCTGAAACAAGAAACGAGAATATCGGAGGAGAAACATGGAACGTCGTACACTGCTCAAGACCGGCCTCGGCCTCGCCGCCCTGCCGTTGCTCCCGCGCCTGGCCTTCGCCGACGACAAGAAGCCGGTCGGCTTCTGGTATGAATCCGCCTCGCCGGAAAACCAGGACGAGCTCAAGACCCTGTTGGTCGACCCGTTCAACGCCGCGCACCCGCAGGACGATCTTTCGATCGATTTCCGCGGTTCCGACCTCGACAAGCAGCTCCGCATAGCCATGCTCTCGGGCAGCGGCCCGGATATCGTCTTTACAGCCGGTCCGAGCTATGTCGCGTCAATGGCGCAGGCCGGGCAGCTGTTGCCGCTCGACGATTATGCCGCAAAACTCGGCTGGGACGACCGGCTGCTGCCGCTGTTCATGGAATTGGGCAAATATGAGGGCAAGCTCTACGCACTCGCCAAGACCTACGAGACGCTGGGACTGTTCTACAACAAGACGCTGTTCGACAAGAACAGCTGGAAGGCGCCCACCACCATCGCTGAGCTCGAGGCGCTCGCCGACGAGATGAAGGGCAAGGGCCTGGTCCCGTTCGGCTCCGGCAATGCCGACTGGCGGCCGGCCAATGAGCATCATGTCTCGATCGTGCTCAATTCGGTGGCTGGCCCCGAGAATGTCTACAAGGCACTGACCGGCGCCATTCCGTGGACGGACGCCTCCATCCTGGCGGCCATCGATAAGCTCGATGAATGGTGGCAGAACGGCTATTTCGGCCCCAATTATTTCTCGCTGACGCTGGAGCAGGCTTTCGCTCAGGTCGCAACCGGCCAGGCCGGCATGGCGCCGAGCGGAACCTGGAGTTTCACCAACATCCCGACCTATTTCCCGACCAACAACGCCGAGGCGGCTTTCGTTGGCTTTCCGAGCACGAGCGGTCCGCCGGTCTACGCGCTCGGCATCGGCTCGACGCTCTCGATCAACGCGAAATCCGAGAACGCGGACGGTGCGGCTGCGGTGCTCGACTATATGTTCAGCGACAAATTCTACGGTGACATGAACTCGGTGTGGCAAGGCGAGTGGAACCTGCCTTTGAAAGACCTTTCGGGGGTAAAGCTCTCCGACAAGGTGCTGCCGCTCTACACCGAGGTGATGAAGAACCTGTCGTCGGCTGTCGGCGCCGGTCAGTACGGCTACACGACATGGACCTTCCTGCCGCCGGCTACCGACACCTATCTCGTCAGCGGCATGGAGGAAGTCTGGCTGAAGAAACTCACCTCGAAGGACTACCTCAAGAAACTCGACGAAACCTTCCAGCAGGAAAAGGCGGCCGGCAAAGTACCGGCGGTTCCGAAGCGGGCCTAGGCCGGGCGCTGGCAACGCCACGAACCACCTGAACCAGCCGAAGGAGTGCGCCCAGCCGGCGCCCTCCCAACCCAGGGCAATCGTCCATGCACCGGCTCTATCTCGTCCCGACGCTGATCATCAATTTCGTCGTTGTGCTGGTTCCGGCATTGCTGACAGTCGTCCTGGCGTTCTGCAACTGGGACGGCATTTCAACGCCGACTTTTTCGGGACTGGACAATTTCCGGGCACTGTTTGCCGACAGCGTCTTCTGGTTGGCGCTGACCAACAACATCATCTGGACCGGCATCTTCCTCGTTGTGCCGATCGCAATGGGGCTGCTGGCGGCCTCGATGCTTTTAATCGTCAGGCGCGGCAGCAATTTTTTCCAGGTTGTGTATTTCCTGCCCGTCGTCATCGCCACAGTCATCACCGCGCGGGTCTGGCAAGGCATGATCTACAGCCCCGTCACCGGCGTGTTCGGCATGCTGGCCCGCATGGGCGTGCCGCTGGCCAATCCGCTGGCACAGCCCTCGACGGCACTGTTCGGGGTCGCGACGGTCGACCTGTGGCACTGGTGGGGCTTCCTCTGCGTCATCTTCTTCGCGGCACTGCGGCAGGTGCCGCAGGAACATATCGAAGCGGCGCGCATCGAGGGCGCGAATTACGGACAAATGATGCGTTATGTGCTTTTGCCCGCAATCCGGCCGACCATCATGCTGATGATGATCATGACGGTGATCTGGAGCTTCCTAGCCTTCGACTTCGTCTACATCCTGACCCAGGGCGGCCCGGCGTTTTCGAGTGAGGTGCTGTCGACGCTTGCCTACCGCCATGCCTTCTACGACCTCAATGTCGGCCAGGCAGCCGCGGCGGCGCTGGTCATCAGCCTGTTCGGCCTCGTCGGCACGTTCTTCTACGTGCGCCTGCAGACGCAGGAGGGCGAGCAATGAGAATGGTCGAAAGCCGGACCACTCTGACGATCTCCTACATCGTGCTCGGCATCGGTGCGTTCATCGCACTGTTTCCGATCGCCTTGCTGGTGCTCAATTCGCTGAAGCCGGCAGCGCAGATCGTGCAAAGCCCGCTGTCACTGCCCAACCCCATCCGCTGGGAGAATTTCGTCAACGCCTGGAAACACGCCAAGTTTTCGAAAACCTTCGTCAATTCATTGCTGCTGTCCGGAACGACGATTGTTCTCGTCTGCTCGACGTCCTCGCTATCGGCCTATGTGCTGGCGCGCAAGAAAATCGCGTCGTGGAAGATCTGGACGTTCTACCTGCTGGCGACGACCACGGCGCCGATCCAGCTTTATATCTTCCCGCTCTATTTCGGCTTCGCCAAGCTCGGGCTGATCAACAACGTCTTTGGCGTCGCGCTGATCTACACCGCGCTCTACAGCCCGTTCGCGGTGATGTTGCTGAGGACGTATTTCATCGCCGTGCCAAAGGAGCTCGAGGAAGCCGCGCTGATCGATGGCGCCACCCACTGGCAGGTTTTTTCCAAGGTCATGCTGCCGATCGTGTCGCCCGGCATCCTGACGGTGGCGCTGATCATCGGGCTCAATTCCTGGAACGAATTTCTGATCGCCGCGACCTTCCTGCAGAAGGCGGACAAGGTCACCGCGGTGATCGGCTTCTACCTGCTCAGCGGACAATACAGTTCCGACTGGGGTGAGATCATGGCGGCGGCGCTGATCATCGTGGTGCCGGTGGTGGTGCTGTTTGTCGCCATGCAGAAACGGTTCATCGAAGGCATGGCGGGCGGCTCGGTGAAGGGCTGAAATTTCGACTATCTGGAGCAGAACATGCAGATTCCAAACGACTATCTGGAACGGGTCTATGCCGGCGTGCTTGGCAAGCTGGTGGGCGTCTATCTCGGCCGGCCGTTCGAGGGCTGGACCTACCAGAAGATCATGAAGGAACTCGGGCCGATCGACTATTACGTGCATGAGCGCCTGAACCAACCACTGGTGGTCACCGACGACGATGTTGCCGGCACCTTTACCTTCATCCGCGCGCTCGAGGATTACGGCATCTCGTCCGATTTGCCGGCCGAGGCCATAGGCAAGGCGTGGCTCAACTACATCGTCGAGGAGCGCTCGATCCTGTGGTGGGGCGGCAGCGGTAATTCGACCGAGCATACCGCCTGGCTCAACCTCAAGAAGGGCATCCCGGCTCCGCATTCGGGTTCCATCGCCACCAACGGTCTGACGGTCGCCGAGCAGATCGGCGCACAGATATTCATCGATGGCTGGGCAATGGTTGCGCCTGGGCAGCCGGAGCTGGCGGCAAGGCTTGCCGAGCAGGCCGGCAAGGTTTCTCACGATGGAGAATCCGTCCATGCGGCGATGCTGTGGGCGGCAATGGAAGCTGAAGCCTTCGTGTCTGATGACATCGACCACCTCATCGATACCGGCCTGTCGGTTATTCCGCGTGACAGCCTGATCGCAAAGCTGATCGCCGACATCCGCGGTTGGGTGAAACAACATCCCGACTGGCACGACACACGGCAGAAGATCGAGGACAAATACGGCTATGACAAATACCCGGGCAACTGCCACGTCGTGCCCAACCACGCGCTGATGGTGATGGCCGTGCTCTATGCGCCGGACGACTTCCAGAAGGCGCAGATGATCGTCAACACTTCCGGCTGGGATACCGACTGCAATGCCGGCAATGTCGGCTGCCTGATCGCGCTGATGCTCGGCCTCGACGGGATCGAGGCCGGGCCGGACTGGCGTGGGCCAATCGCCGACCGCCTGCTGATCTCCTCGGCCGATGGTGGCAACTCGATCAACGACGCGGTGCGTACGGCCTACTACATCGCCAACCTCGGCATGGCGCTCGCCGGCGGAAAGCCGCTCGATGCGCCAAAGGGCGGCGCGCAGTTTCACTTCTCGCTGTCAGGCAGCCAGCAAGGCTTTCGGCCGGTGGAGGGGCATGGCTCCGCCAACGGCGTTCGCGTCGGCAATGTCGAGTTCGAGAACGCCCGTGCCCTGACCATAAACTACGAGGCCCTGGCACCCGGCCTGACTGCCGCCGTCACGACGCCGACATTCTCGCCGCGCGAGGTGCTGTCGATGCGCACCTACGATCTGATGGCCACGCCGCTGGTTTATCCGGGGCAAGTGGTCCAGGCGCGCGTCGTCGCTGATCGCCACAACAAGGGCGCGGTGTCGGTTCGGCTGCGCATCCGCGCTTACGATGGCGAGGATCGCCTGCGCGACATTGATGGTGATGCGGCCACCTTGAATGCAGGTGAGGATCGCGTGTTTTCGTGGCGTGTGCCGGATCTGGACGGTCAGCCGATCGCCGAGATCGGTGTCGTGATCACCAGCGACGGCAAGCGCGCCGACGGCCGTGTGCTGCTCGATTATCTCAGATGGGATGGCGCACCGGAATTGACGCTGCATCGCCCCGCCGGCGACAGCGATTTCTGGCGTATGGCCTGGGTCAACGGCGTCAGCTTCTTTTCCAAGCGCTATCCGCCCAGCTTCCGCATTTCGCAAAGCCGCGACGAGGGCATCGTCATTCACGGCACGCGGCAGTGGACCGACTACAAGGTGTCGAGCGATATCGTCATTCACCTTGGCAACTATGGCGGCGTGTGCGCGCGGGTCCAGGGACTGCGGCGTTACTACGCCGTGCGTGCCACCCGCGACGGCAAGCTGCAGATCGTCCGCACAAGGGACGCGGATACGCTCGTTTTGGCGGAGACCGATTTCGATCTGGTCTTTGAAAAGACCATTCCGGTGATGCTGACCGTAAAGGGCACGCGCATAGCTGCGCTTTTCGGCGGGGTGTCGCTCGAGGCGCAGGACACAAGTGCCGAGGCGTTCACCAACGGCGGCATCGGATTGCTGATTGCGGAAGGTGCCCTGTCCACTGACAAGATACATGTGAGCGGGACCTGAAGGTCTCGCCTCATCAATCCCAGGAAAAATCCCGATGGCTTCAGTCGAAATCGCCAACGTCCTCAAATCCTACGCCGGGCATGAGGTGTTGCACGGCGTCTCGGTCAAGATTCCGGATGGTCAGTTCGTGGTGCTGGTCGGTCCGTCGGGCTGCGGCAAGTCCACACTGCTGCGCATGATCGCCGGACTGGAGGACATTTCGGGCGGAACGATCAGCATTGGCGACAAGGTCGTCAACGACCTGCCGCCGAAGCAACGCGACATCTCCATGGTGTTCCAGAATTATGCGCTCTACCCGCACATGACGGTCGCCGAAAACATGGCGTTCTCCATGACGCTTGCCAAAGCGCCGAAGGCGGAAAAGGCCGAGCGGGTGGCAAAGGCTGCGGAAATTCTGGGCCTGACGCCGCTGCTCGACCGCTATCCACGGCAGTTGTCGGGCGGCCAGAGGCAGCGTGTCGCCATGGGGCGCTCGATCGTGCGCAACCCGCGGGTCTTCCTGTTTGACGAACCGCTATCGAATCTGGATGCCAAATTGCGCGTGGCAATGCGCGCCGAGATCAAGGCATTGCATCAGCGCCTGCGCACCACCACCGTCTATGTGACGCACGATCAGGTCGAAGCCATGACCATGGCCGACCAGATCGTCGTGTTGAACAACGGGCGGGTGGAGCAGATCGGCAGTCCGCTCGATCTCTACGATCGTCCGGTCAATGTGTTCGTTGCAACCTTTATCGGTTCGCCGTCGATGAACATCATCAACGGCGTGGTCGCACACAACAACGGCATGCCGGTGGTGCGAACAAAAGACGGAACCCTTCTGCCGGCCGGTTCACGCTTCAACGCGGTGGACGGAAAGGTGGTCCAGTACGGATTCCGGCCCGAGCATTTGAGTGTCTGCGCCCCGGACAAGGGAATTGCGGCATTGATCGGCGTGGTCGAGCCGATGGGCTCAGAAACCCAGGTTCATTTGACGATCGGCGGTGAACCAACGGTGGCCGTGTTTCGCGACAGAATTAGTGCCCGCCCCGGCGAGACGCTCTTTGTCGAGCCTGACATCGCCAAGGTGAGCCTGTTCGACGCCGAGACCGGCAAGGCGCTGGATGTTTAAGCCGAACTGGTGGACTGCGTGTGTTATCGCTGTCCGCCACCGCCCGGATTGCTCTCCAGCCGATCGAGGCGGTCAAGCAGCTCTCTGAAGCGGTTGGGAATGTCGGTTTCGGGCCGAAAGGCCGGCAAGGTGTGCAGAAAGCGCGTCATCGTCTCGGCACCGAGCTGGCGCCTGACTTCGGCGGCGAGCCTTTCTCCTTTTTCAGCCTTGTCGCGGGTCATCATTTCAAAATCCTGTGTCGGCTCCGAAACTCCTCCAGCAAGGGAATGGTTCCCACATCACGCCTCTGTGGCAAGCCAGACTGGCAAGTACGGTAAAATTTGAATTAAAATCGATGTAATGCCATTGGTCACCGTCCAGGTCCACCAAAGGTCCTCATGGCGGCTACCCCTTGATTTTTGGCCGCCAAACCTCGATATCGGGCACAAAATCCACACCATTCGAGATGACGGGAAACGGCGATGAGCGACCAGGCAAAAGACGAACGCGCGCCCAGTGAAGTCGAGGCGGCCGAGGCCAATGCCGAGCGCACGGAAGGCAGCATTGACGGCGACTATGAAGCGCTTGTGCGACTGCTGAAGGAAAATGAAGAGTTGAAGGACCGCGCGCTGCGTGTCGCGGCCGAAATGGAGAACCTGCGCCGCCGCACCGCACGCGACGTGCATGACGCCCGCACCTATGCGGTTGCGAATTTCGCCCGCGACATGCTGTCGGTGTCGGACAATCTGCGCCGGGCGCTGGACGCCATCCCGGCCGAGGCCAAGGCATCGGGCGACGCCGGCTTCAAGGCGCTGATCGAAGGCGTCGATCTGACCGAGCGCGCCATGCTGTCGGCGCTGGAACGGCACGGGGTCAAGAAACTCGCGCCGGAAGGCGAGAAGTTCGATCCCAATTTCCACCAGGCGATGTTCGAAGTGCCCAATCCCGATGTCCCGGCCAACACGGTGGTCCAGGTCGTGCAGCCGGGCTATTCGATCGGCGAGCGGGTGCTGCGTCCGGCTATGGTCGGCGTCGCCAAGGGCGGCCCGAAGATTGCCGCCGAGGCGCCAGTCGAGCCGGGGCCGGTGAATGACGAGGCGGAGAAGGATGCGTAGTTAGGGATTAGGCAGTAGGGCAGTAGGGCAGTAGGGCAGTAGGAGGATAGGGGGCGTCCCAACCCTCCGGCTTCGTGTTAAACATACTGCCTTACTGCCCTATTCCCCTACTCCCTTGGCTTCCCATGCATCCCATCGCCCTTCTCGACTATGCCGGCGTCGCCGTTTTTGCGGCGACCGGGGCGTTGGCTGCTTCGCGCAAGCAACTCGACATTATCGGGTTCCTATTCCTGGCCAGCGTCACCGGCATCGGCGGCGGCACGTTTCGCGACCTCATCCTCAATGTGCCGGTCTTCTGGGTGGGAAACCGCGACTATGTGCTGATCTGCGCTGTGGTGGCGGTCCTGGTCTTCTTCACCGCACACCGCGTCGAATCCCGCTACAAGCTGCTGCTGTGGCTCGACGCCATCGGGCTCGCCGCCTTTTCGGTGATGGGTGCGGCAAAGGGACTGGCAATCACCGGTTCGCCGGTGGTTTCGATCATCACCGGCATGCTGACTGCGACCTTCGGTGGCATATTGCGCGATCTGCTGGCCGGCGAGCCATCGGTGCTGCTGAGGCCGGAGATCTATGTGACGGCTGCTCTGGCAGGCGCCGCGATCTTCACGCTGGGCGACGTCGCCGGATTGCCGCAGATCATCTCGGGGCTGGCCGGCTTCGGCGTGGCGCTCGCCGTGCGCGGCGGCGCGCTGCGTTTCGGCTGGTCGTTTCCGTCCTACAAGAGCCGGCCGGGAAGGCGGCCGGAAGATATTCCGTGAGAGTGAGTAGGGAATAGTCAGTAGTCAGTAGCGTGTTTGTGATGTCGCGGCGTGGCGTTCACTACCCACTACTCACTACTCACTACGCTGCGAACCGCTGCGCTTCCCCGCCATAGTAGTTGACGTAGCGGGCACCGATCTCCTTGACCGGCATCACCACGAAGACGTCGACGGTCGAGAATTCGCGGTCGATGACGCAGCCGTCGCCGATGCGGGCGCCGACCCGCAGATAGCCCTTGACCAGAGGCGGCATCGCCGCGATCGCCGCCTTGGCGTTGACCGCCTCGATCGGCATCAGATCCATGGAGCAGTACCGATCGGAAACCGCGCGCACGTCCCAGGCGGAGTTGGTACGGCAGTGATGGGCAAGATAGGTGAGCGCTTCGGCGTGAGCGGCCGGCACGGTGCCGTGGAAAGAGGCGCAGCCGGTCATCACGCCGATTTCGTAGTGGTTGATGTAGGCCCAGATGCCTTGCCACAGCGCCTCGATGGTACGCTTCGAGCGGTATTGCGGCAAAACGCAGGAACGGCCGAGTTCGAGAAAACGCTGGCCGGGATGACGGGCGATGAGCTTGGTCAGCTCGAACTCGCCTTCGGAATAGAAGCCGCCGGCGGTGGCCGCGATCTCTTGCCGCAGCAGCCGATAGGTACCGACGATACGGCGATGTTCGGGGCCGGAAAGCGTCGTATCCAGCACCAGAAGATGGTCGCAGAGCGGATCGAATCGATCGGCGTCACGGCGGTCCTGCGCCTGGAACAGGTCCTTCCGGGCGCCAAGCTCGTCGTAAAATACCCGGTAGCGCACTTCCTGCGCGGCCGCGATCTCGGCCTCGTTGCGGGCGAGCCGCACTTCGAGATTGCCGATACGGCCGAGTGCTGCGCCTTTTATGACGGAATCGACATTACGTCCGGCAAGCAAGGCGCTGCTGGCGTTCGGCCGAGTGTCACATTCCGGCATAACTGTATGCACGAGTGATTCTCCTTCGAGCCATCCCTCTTGGCACGGGGATACGGTGTAGGTGCAACAGGATTGTGACAGTACCGTGATACGGCGTCGCGGGCAATACTTCGTCGGCTGGCGAAAACGGTCAACCGGCTACGTTAGGTGAGGAGACAGGAAGCGCTTCGCGTTTGCGCGAATCCAGGCGATGCGCTCAAGGCCCCTGTTTTCATGCATGTCGTCCTCGCAAAACCGCGGCCACTTTTGGCGCGACATGTATCAGCCGCGTGCCAGAAAAGAATGCTCAAGCGGCGACCTGGCCCTCGACGGCGTTGACAAGCGCGTCGGGGTCGAGCGGCTTGGTGACGAAGCCGCTGGCGCCGTGGGCGAGCACCGCATGGCGGGTCTTTTCCTGGCTGTCGGCCGACAGCACCATGATCGGTACGGGCGGCGCCGACGTTTCCTCTTCATGGCGGCGGATCGCGGCAATGGCATCCAGCCCATCCATGACCGGCATGTGCAGGTCCATCAGCACCACGTCGAAGCGGTGCTTGTGCCCGGCGCTGGTGACAGCCTCGACGGCGGCCTTGCCATTGCCGACCACCTTGACGCGGTGCCCCGCCTTCAACAGCGTGGCGCGGGCCAACATGGCATTGATGTCGTTGTCTTCGGCGATCAGCACGGACAGGCCCTGCTGACGATCACTTGGGGCGCGAAGTGCCGGGTTGCGGCGCTTTTCCGGCTGCGGCTGGGCAAGGGCCGGTCCATGGCTGGTCAAAAGGACACGCAAAAGTGTTCCCCCGCGCACCGGCCGGGCCAGGAAGGTCGCGTAGCCGCTGGCGCGGAACTCGCCAAGCATGCCGCGGTCGGTCGGCGCGATCAGCGTGACGGCTTCGCAATCGGAAAAGCCGCTTTGGCGCAACCGCTTGAGCAGTCTCCCGTCGCTCTCCTCCATGGCCGCATCGACCAGAAGCACGTCGCAGCCCTCGGCGAAGGGCACGGCCTGCGCCACGGTGGTCGCGATACCGGCCGTGCCGCCATTGGCGCGGATGGTGCGGGCGATGGCGTCGGCCTCGACGGCGTTCCTGGACAAGATCACCGCGCGCCTGCCGGCAAGCACGCTCTGCCGACCCTGTGGCGCCTCCGTGGCCTCCGCGGCCGGGATTTCGAAGACGAATTCCGACCCTTGGCCAAGCCGGCTGGAGACCGAAATCGTACCGCCCATGGCAGCCACCAGGCGCTTGGAGATGGCAAGTCCCAGGCCCGCCCCGCCATGTGCGCGCGTCGAGGTGCCGTCGGCCTGCTCGAACTCTTCGAAGATGCGCTCCATATCCTCGTCGCGCAGGCCGGGTCCGGTGTCGGTGATGGTGAAGCAGATGCGGTCGCTGCTCTCAGTGCGGGCGCGCGCGACGCTGACCAATACGCCACCGCTGTCGGTGAACTTGATGGCGTTGCCGATGAGGTTGAGCAACACCTGCCTGACCCGGCCCGGATCAGCGGTGATCAATTGCGGTACATCCGGTTCGACGTGGCAGCCGAGACCGATATCCTTGGCGAAGGCGCGCGCGGCCAGCAATTCGATGATGTTGTCTGCGATCTCGCGCACCGACATCGGCTGCGGCTCCGGATCGAAGCGGCCGGCCTCGATCTTGGAATAGTCGAGCAGGTCCTCGATCAGGGCGAGCAAGGCGCTGGCCGAGGTCGAGATGGCGCCGACATAAGTCTGCTGTTCCGGCGACAGGCTGGTGTCGGCCAAGAGCCTGGCCATGCCCATGATGCCGTTCATCGGCGTGCGGATTTCATGGCTGACGGTGGCGAGGAAGCGCGACTTGGCCTGGCTTGCGTATTCGGCCCGCTCGCGCGCGGTGATCAGCGAGGATTCAGCGCGCTTGCGGGCAGTGATATCGCGGGCGATGGCGCGATGCGAAACCGCGCCGCTATCCTTGTCGCGCACCGACAGTTCGATCCAGGAGAACCAGCGCGAGCCGCTCGGCGTGCGGATGGCGACGTCGGTGGAACTCAGGCACTCATGGTCGGAAAAGGCGGCGTCGGGCACAATGCCGACCTCGATGCCGAGTTCGGCAAGGGTCTTGCCTGCAAGATCGCGCTGATCGGTTTCGACCAGATCGGCGAACACCTTGTTGGCATAGACGATGTAGCCGTCGCGGTCGCGATGGATGACGAGATCGCCAAGCGCGTCGATGAGACCGCGAAAGCGCTCCTCGCTTTCCTGCATTTCCCACATGCGGTCGGCGAGCGTCTCGATCTCGGCGCGGCTGCGGGCGGTGGTCTCGTCAAGAAGCACCACGGTACGGTGGACGCTGCGTCTGGCATGCAGATGCAGTCCAAGGCCGGCGAGGCCGGTTGCGAGCAATGCGAGGCTGATGAAGATCGGCGCCCCGGTCAGATGCGCGAGGCCCGCCAATATGATGATGGCAACGAAAGTCAGCAGCGGCAGGCCTTCCCGCCGGGCCAATTTCTGTTCGGGCACCAGCGGCGGCGCGGCGATAAACCGCCGCGCCGGCGCCGGCGTGGCAAGCGCATCGACATCGTCGCCTTTATTCGCCTGTTGGCTGTCGGATTCCGCGATCATGCGAAACCCTTGCCAGACAGAGATTATGGAAAATTGCGGCGGATCGTTCGAATTTTAGCTGATAGGGCGGTTTTATCCCGGTAGCGGCGGATTCGCCACTGGATTGGCAATCCGTCCGCTGCCCGCGACCAGCGAGGCGGGATTACATGTCGACGACGACGCGTCCGCGGATCTTGCCGTCGACGATGTCGCGTGCCGCATCGATGATGCCGTCGAAGCCGATGGTCGTGGACAGGCTGGCGAGCTTCTGCAGGTCGAGATCGGAGCCAATGCGCCGCCAGGCCTCGAGGCGCACAGCCTTCGGTGCCATCACCGAATCGATGCCAAGCAGCGAGACGCCGCGCAGGATGAAGGGGGCGACGCTCGACGGCAGATCCATGCCGCCGGCGAGGCCGCAGGCCGCGACCGCGCCACCATAGGAGGTCATCGACAGCACGTTGGCCAGCGTGTGGCTGCCGACCGAATCGATGCCGCCCGCCCAGCGTTCCTTGGCCAGCGGCTTGGCGGGCTGGTTGAGCTCGTCGCGCGAGATCACCTCGGCGGCGCCGAGGTTGATCAGATAGGGGCTTTCGGCATTGCGCCCGGTCGACGCAATGACGTGGTAACCGAGGCTGGACAGGATGGAGACCGCGACCGAACCGACGCCGCCGGCAGCACCCGTCACCACAACCGGACCGCGGTCGGGCAGGATGCCGTGCCGCTCCAGCGCCATGACGCAGAGCATGGCGGTGTAGCCGGCGGTGCCGACTGCCATCGCGTCATGCGGGCTGATGCCTTCCGGCAGCGGCACCAGCCAGTCGCCCTTGACGCGGGCGCGCCCGGCATAGGCACCGAAATGCGTCTCGCCGACGCCCCAGCCGTTCAGGATGACCTTGTCTCCCTTGCGCCAGTCGGGATTGGAGGACGAGATGACCGTGCCGGCAAAGTCGATGCCCGGCACCAGCGGCCAGCGGCGGACCACCGGCGCCTTGCCTGTAATGGCCAGCCCATCCTTGTAGTTCACCGTCGTCGCCTCGACCGCGACGGTGACGTCGCCCTCCATCAGGTCGGCATCGGTGAGGTCCGTCACGGCGACCGACTGTTTCTTGTCGGCGTCGCGCGAGACGAGGATGGCTTTGAAGGTTTCGGACATCTTTTTCTCCGCGAGCTGGCTTGGCGTCCTGGACTGTGCGGCGATGGCCGCGTGGGGTCAATCTTTGGAAGGCTTGGCGTTCGAAGGCTTGGGCTCGCGCCGCCAGCCGATGAGTTCGTCGAAGACGACCAGTGCCGCGCCCACGGAAATGAAGGCGTCGGCGAGGTTGAAGACGGCAAAGGACCAGACCGGCGTGTGGAACAGGATATAGTCGATGACATGACCGTAGACGGCGCGGTCGATCAGATTGCCCAGCGCGCCGCCGATGATCAGGGCAAATCCAGTGCGGGCGATGACGTGGGCCGATGGCGTGCGGGTGGCGAGGTAGAGCACGAAAGCGACGACCAGCACGGCGATGACCACCAGGCCGGTGTCGCCGAAGGAGGAGAACATCGAGAAGGCGATGCCGGTGTTGTAGGTGCGAAACAGCGCCAGGAACGGCACCAGATCGAGCTTTTCCTGGAAGGGCAGGCCGGTCTCGACCAGGTGCTTTATCCACTGATCGAGCGCGATGGCCGCGACGACGAGCAGCGCGTAGGGGGACCATGATCTCACGGGCGGGCAACCTTCATTGCTGGTCGGCGATTGGTTCGAGCTTCAGCGCGCCGCGCCGGATCTCGAACAGCATGATGCCGGTGGCGACGGCGAGATTGAGCGAATCGGCGCGGCCGGCTTGCGGAATCCTGAGCAACCGGTCGCAGCTCGCGGCCAGGCTTTCGGGCAGGCCCTGCTGCTCGTTGCCCATCATCAGCAGCACCGGCCCACGGGAAAAATCGACCGAGCGGTAATCGACCGCGCCCTTCAGATGCGTACCGGCGACGAGGCCTGAAAACCCGCCGCGCCAGGCAAGGAACGCCTCGGTTGTTGCCTTCGCCACCGGCACGGCGAAGATCGAACCCATTGTGGCGCGCACCGTCTCGACGGAAAACGGATCGGTGGTGTCGCCGACCAGGATGACGCCCTTGGCGCCGACGGCATCGATGGTGCGGATGACGGTGCCGAGATTGCCGGGATCGCGCACCCGGTCGAGCGCCACCCAGACATCGCCATTGTCGGCGCGGATATCCTTCAGGGCCAGGAATTTCTGCGAGAAGACGCCGACCACCATTTGCGGATTGTCGCGGCGGGTGATGGCGACAAGCACCTTTTCCGACACTTCGAGAACCGTGCCGCCGGCGGCAACCGTGCGCGCCGCGACCTTTTCCACCGCAGGATTGCCACGCCCGGCCTTGGCGAACACAAGCGTCCTGATCTGCCAGCCGAGGTCGAGCGCATCGATGACCAGCTTCAGCCCCTCGGCCATGAAGGCGTTCTGTTGGTCGCGGAATTTCTTCAAGGCGAGCGCCTTGATGTCCTTGATCAGCGGATTGGCGAGGCTGGTGATTTCCTTCACCTGGCCGGGTGCGCCGACGTGCCGCTCGTTCATTCAGGCCACCCAACGCGAAAACAATGAGGTCGAAAGCGCCCTGCCGGCGGACTTTTCACGGATGATCAGCTCACCCGATTCAACCCTGCCGCCCATGCCGGCGAAGGTATCGCGCATCAGAGCGTGGATGGCGAAGAAGGAGGCGCGGATCGAGTAGGCGGTCAGCACCACGGCAAGCGGTTTCGGCGTCAGGATAGCCCGGCATAGGTCGGTCAATGCCGGCAGGTCCTCGAACAATTGCCAGACCTCGCCCTTGGGGCCGCGGCCATAGGCCGGCGGATCGAACAGCACGATGTCGTAGCGGCTGCCGCGGCGCTCCTCGCGCTCGGCGAATTTCACCGCGTCGTCGACGATCCAGCGGATCGGCTTGCCGCCGAGCCCGGCCATCTCCTGGTTTTCACGCGCCCAGCCGATCGCCTTCTTCGAGGCATCGACATGGGTCACCTCGGCGCCCGCGCGGGCGGCCACCAGCGAGGCAAGGCCGGTATAGCCGAACAGGTTGAGCACCTTGACCGGCCGTCTGGCCGCCGCGATCAGCCCGGCCATATGGTCCCAGTGCGAGGCCTGCTCGGGAAAGACGCCGACATGGCGAAACGAGGTGAAACGGCCGAGATAATCGATGCCGTCGTGCTTCATCGGCCAGGTCTCGCCGAGCGGCGTCTTCGGGAAACGCCAGCGGCCGATGCCTTCCTCGTCGGTGTCGCCGGTGAAGATGGCGTCGGCACGCTCCCAGTCCTTCGCCGGCAAGGCCCTCTGCCAGATCGCCTGGCCCTCGGGCCGCACGATGCGGTAGGGGCCGTATTGTTCGAGTTTTTCGCCGGCGCCGCTGTCGAGCAGGGCATAATCGGCGTTGGGCGCCACTTCGAGGATTACCGGAAGCTGCTCGGCCGGCAGCGACCCTTCGCGGCGGGCGAGGATGCGCGGTGCGGATTTTGGTTCGGGTTGGCTGTCCGGTTTCACGTCGCGCGGTTCGCGCGGCCTGGCGTCCGGCCGCCCACGCGGCTCGTGCAGACGTGCCTCTCCGGTTCCGCCTTTTGCGGGCGGGCGGCTGTCGCGGCGTTTGTCGCGAAAAGACTTCAAGCAGGAGCATCTCCGAGCGGCGTGCCGCTTTTGGCATAGGGCAACCGGCTTCGCAACCAAGTCCGCCGCGGCCACCCTTCCATTCATGTCGGCCAGTGATGGACCAATGTCAAAGAAACAGGCAAATCTGCTTGATGTCCCGCTCCGAACGCCTGCTCGACCTCATCCAGTGCCTGCGCCGGCATCGCCGGCCGGTGAGCGGGCACACGCTGGCCGATGAGCTCGGGATTTCGATCCGCACGCTCTACCGCGACATCGCCACGCTGCAGGGGCAAGGCGCGCCGATCGAGGGCGAGGCGGGGCTGGGCTATGTGCTCAAGCCCGGCTTCATGCTGCCGCCGCTGATGTTCAGCGACGAGGAGATCGAGGCCATCGTGCTCGGCTCGCGTTGGGTGGCCAAGCAGCCGGACCAGCGCCTGTCGGCCGCTGCCGCCAACGCGCTGGCCAAGATCGCGGCCGTGCTGCCGGATGACCTGCGCGAGGATCTCGATGCCTCGACGCTGCTGGTCGGGCCTGCCATGACGGCCATTGAAGGCATAGACCTCGGCGTCGTGCGGCAGGCCATCCGCAACGAACGCAAGCTTGGCTTTCTCTATCGCGACGCGGGGGGTGCTGCTTCGCAACGTGTCGTCTGGCCGTTCGCGCTCGGCTTCTTCGACAAGGTGCGGGTGGTGGTGGCCTGGTGCGAGACGCGGCAGGATTTCCGGCATTTTCGCGCCGATCGCATATCCGGCCTCGACGCCATCGATGCGCGCTATCCGCGCCGGCGCCAGGCGCTGCTCAAGGAATGGCGGGCGACGCTCGACAAGCCGCGTAGGTCATGACGGCTACTGCCAGAATCTGACAGTAGTGCATCTTATATCAGCCAAGTCGAAACGCTGAACATCTTGGAGAGCACACATGACCACCCCGAATTTCGTCATCCTCTATGTCGACCGGCCGCTGGAGAGCGGCGCCTTCTACAGCGCGCTGCTGGGGCGCGAGCCGGTCGAAAGCGCGCCGACCTTCGTGCTGTTCGTGCTCGACAACGGCTTCAAGCTCGGCCTCTGGTCGCGCCATACGGTCGAGCCGGCGGCGGCCGCGTCCGGTGGTGGCGCCGAGATCGTGTTTGCGCTGGAGACGCCTGACGCGGTCGACGCTACCCATGCCGACTGGTCCGGACGCGGCTTGAAGATCCTGCAGACGCCGACCGACATGGATTTCGGCCGCACTTTCGTTGCGCTCGATCCCGACAATCACCGCCTGCGTGTCTACTGGCTGTCCAATGGGGAACAGAAATGAGCGCGTATTGGATCGCCGTGGCGTCGGCGCAGCATGTCCGGCGCGGTCGGGCCGCCGGGTTCATGCAGGTCAACCACGGCAAGGCGGCGCCTCTGCGCCGCGTCAAACCTGGCGACGGCATCATCTACTATTCGCCGACCACAATTTTGGGCGAAAAGGATGGCCTGCAGGCTTTCACGGCAATCGGCACCGTGCGGGAAGGCGAGCCCTATCAGGGCGAGATGGGCGGCGGCTTCACGCCGTTTCGCCGCGACGTCGAGTGGATGGCGGCTGAGGAAGCGCCGATCAAGCCACTGCTCGACCAGCTGGATTTCACCGCCGGCAAGTCGAACTGGGGGTATCAGCTTCGCTTTGGTCTTTTCGAAATCAACGATCACGATTTTCGTCTGATCGCCGACGCGATGGGTGCCGCGAAGACGCTTGCAGAGGCTACGGCTTGAGAGCCTTGTAGACGGCGATCCCGGCGGCAAGGTCCTCGAGTGCTGCGCCAACCGACTTGAACAGCGTGATCTCGTCGGCGCTTGCGCGACCCTTCTTCTGGCCGCGCGCCAGTTCATGCAGGTCGGCGAGGATGGCTTCCGGCTTCAGCACGCCCGACGCAAGCGGGATGACGATGTCGCCGGCCTCCTTGGTGGCGCCGGCGCGGGTGTCGACATAGACGCTGGCGCGCCGGATCGCATCGTCGTCGCTTTCGCGCATGGTCGGCGTGAAACCACCGACCATGTCGACATGGGCCCCCGGCTTCAGCAGCGCGCCCTTGATCAGCGGCTTGGTGGCGATCGTTGCCGAAGAGATGATGTCGGCCTCGCCAAGTTCGGCATCGAGATCACTTGCAGCACTTGCCGCGAAGCCGTCGGCGCGCAGATCGGTCGCGACCTTCTCGGCATTGGCCAGCGTCCGGTTCCAGATGCGGATGGTCTTGATCGGCCGCACGGCTGCATGCGCTTTGGCGAGAAAGGGCGACAGTGCGCCGGCGCCGATCACCAGCAGCCTGGAGGCGTCCTCGCGCGCCAGATAGGAAGCCGCCAGCGCCGAGGCGCAGGCGGTGCGCCACTGCGTCAGCCGCTGGCCGTCGATCAGGGCTTCAGGCTCGCCGGTGGCGCCGTCGAGCAAGAGATAGAGACCCATCACCGCGGGCTTGCCGATGGCGTTGTTGTCTGGTGAGACGGTGACGATCTTGACGCCGATATGGCCACCGGAAGACGTGCCGGCGGCGTTGAAATCGGTCCATGCCGGCATCAGCAGCAAGGTCGAGGCCGCACCATCAGGCCGTTCGACTGGGTGATGATGCCTGACGGGCTGCACCGCACCCTCGCGGAAAGCCGTGCGCAGCGTCTCGACCAGTCCGGGAAAAGTCAGCGCATGATCGACCTCGGCGGCCGAAATGGTCAGCATGAAAAGCTCCGTGGAAAGAAAGGCGCCGGCCGGCCGCTCAATTGGTCGGCTTTGGCAATGCTGATCCTTGGGCTGATCCTTGGGCCGATCCTTGGACTGATCCTGGGACCGACCCCTGCGGTGCCGAGGGCGCGCGGCTGACTGCCTGGCGAAGGTTTTCGGCCTCGACGCCGCGCTGGCGCGCCAGCTTGCGGTAGCGGCCCTGCTTGACCCAGGTCGCCAGGCTGCCGACGATCATGCCGATGGCGAGCGCCAGGAACAGGAAGATGAACAGCGGCAAGGTGAGCGTCAGCTTCGGATTGCCGGGATTGAACGGGTCCAGCGTGAAGGCGACGAGTTCGCGGTTGGCGACGGCCAAGGCAATCAGAATGATCGCCAGGGGCACGAAGACCACGATGAGCATGAAACGATTGAGCATTGTGTTTTCCGTCGGAAGCAGGCGCTGAAGCCGCGCTTACTTGCCGCCGTTCAGCCTTTCGCGCAGTTCCTTGCCGGTCTTGAAGAACGGCACCCATTTCTCCTCGACCTCGACGGATTCGCCGGTGCGGGGGTTGCGGCCGGTGCGGGCGGGGCGGTTTTTCACCGAAAAAGCACCGAAGCCGCGCAGCTCGACCCGGTTGCCTTCGGCAAGGGCGTCGGTGATCTCGTCGAAGATCGCGCCGACAATGTTTTCGACGTCGCGCAGGAAAAGATGTGGATTGCGCGTGGCAATAATCTGCACAAGTTCGGACTTGATCATCAGACGGGTCCCCGTGAAAGCAGTGCGGTCGAAATTATGAGGATGATTTTATTGGCTTTTTCAGCTGTCCCAAACGGCGCTCAAGGGTGCCAGACGGAAACGAGGCCGTCAAGAAACAAGCGGTCGGCGCCAAGTTCGTGGATGACATCGCCGCTGTAGTCCGGCAGGCCGAGCGCGCTGCCGACCGTTTTCACCATGGCTTTTGACCACAGGAAGCTGCCGCGCCGGTCAGTGTCTTTCCATTCGACCACCTTGAGCTTGGCGTCGACACCCTTGGTCGCGAGCCAGTCGATCGCCTCGGTCTCGCCACCAACGGCGTCGATCAGGCCGTTGGCGACACCCTGGCGGCCGGTGAAGATCGACCCGTCGGCAAGCGCGAGTGCCTGTTCGTGGGTCATCTTGCGGCGTTCGGCGACGATGCCGACGAACCAGTCGTAGCTGTCGAGGATAAGCTTGCGGACCATGGCGCGCTCGTCGTCATTGGTCGGCTTGAAGGGAGAGGGCGAGGCCTTGAGCGGTGAGGATTTCACCTCCTCCAGCTTGATGCCGAGCTTGTCCATCAGGCCGCTGACGTCAGGATACTGGATGAGCACGCCGATCGAGCCGACGATCGAGGTCTTGCGGGCGACAATGTGGTCAGCCGCACTGGCAATCATGTAGCCCGCCGATGCGGCGAGCGTGCCGACTTCGGCCACGACCGGCTTGTCGGCCGCCACCTTGCGCACCTCCTCGTAGATCGATTCACCGCCGACAGTGGTGCCGCCGGGTGAATCGATCGCAAGGATCACGCCTTTCACCTTCGACGACTTGCGGATGTCCTCCAGCCGCTTGATGAGTTCCTCGTCCTCGGTGATCGTGCCTTCGATCCTGACCTTGGCGATGTGATCGACAGTCGAGCCGCCGAGATCGTCGCGATAAAACCAGGCCGACAGCGCAATCACGCCGAGTGCCACGATGCCGATGGCCGCAATACGCCAGAATGTCAGCTTGCGCCGCAAACGGCGGCGGTCGATCAGGTCGTCGGCTCTCAGTGCCATGGTCAGCCTCACAGTCGGCGGGAAGGGACGCTTTTAGACCATGATGTCCTTATCGGGAAGCAGTTCCGTCTTCGATATTGCGCGGCAATCCGCCCAAAGCGATCCCAATACTGTCTGTTTTGTGACTGGCCTGCGCAAGGGACGCAAGGTAAGGGGGAGAAACGGCGGCGATGAAAAAACGGCGCAGGCGCGTCCATTTCTGCTATGAAGTACCGGCTGTTGTGCCGACCTCGTTTTCGTTTGTGCAACCACAGTTGTCACATTTTTGCGGTTTTCGTGGGCTTGTGCTTGCTTGAGGGCGCCGGCCCCCCACCTATAGGCGGTGCTCCCGGGCGGGCAGGGGTTTAGAAGAAAGCAGTCATGTTAGCGCGATCGAATGAACCGACCAGCCCCGAGATGGAGTTGGCTCCCCCGGCGGATGGCTGGGAGCGGGGCGACGCGTTCGACCGCGCCCAGCGTCATTCGCGCCGCGTGCGGGTGCTCAAATTCGCCGTGCCCCTGGCCGCGGCGCTGATCGCGGTCGCCTTCCCGGTCTATTCCTATCTGGCCGCACCGATCTCCGTCGCGGTGCAGACGGAAGGCACCGCCTTTTCCAACGGCAAGCTGGTGATGGCCAATCCCAAGCTCAACGGTTTCACCAAGCAGAAGCAGCCCTATTCGATGACAGCCCTGCGGGCGATACAGGATGTCAACACGCAAGGCATCATCGAGCTCGAAGGCATAGACGCCAAGGTGCCGGTCGGGCCGGACAATGTCGCTGCGATCAAAGCCTCGCGCGGGACCTACGATCGCGACGGCAATACGATGAAAATGACCAGCGACGTCGTGATCACCACGACCGACGGCATGCAAGCCAAGTTCAAATCGGTCTTCCTCGACATGGGCAAAGGCACTATGAAGACGGATGATCCCGTCGATGTCAGCCGTGGCGGGTCGCAGATCACAGCGGATTCCCTGTCGGTCCAGGACAATGGCAAGGTCCTGGTGTTCGAGAACAGGGTGCGCGTCAACATCGATCCCGCCGCTCTGAAGGCGGCTGAGGCAAAGGGCGAAGAAGCGAATGTGGCTCAATAGTTCGACACGGCTTGTGGCCGCAACCTCGGCGCTGCTCCTGCTGGCGCTGGCGCCGTCGCTGGCACAGTCCAGTGCCAGCGGCCAGATGTCCGGGCTCAAACTGTCCGGCGACCAGCCGATACAGATCGAAAGTGACAAGCTGGAGGTCCGGCAGGCTGAGAATCTCGCCGTGTTCACCGGTAACGTCACGGTCGTCCAGGGGCCAACCCTGCTCAAGGCCGGCAAGATGATGGTCTATTACGTCAAGGATCCCAACGCGGCGGCCAAGGGCACCGAAGCGGCGGGCGCCGCGATGACCGGCTCCGCCAACATCGACCACCTCGAAGTCAGCGGCAAGGTCTACATCAAGTCGAACGACCAGATTGCAACCGGCGACAACGGCACTTTCGACATGAAGACGCAGGTGCTGGTCCTGTCCGGCAAGGAAGTGGTGATGTCGCAAGGTCCTAATGTGCTCAAGGGTTGCAAGTTGACCGTGCAGATGAAGACTGGCCTCGCAAACGTCGATGGTTGCGGGGGACGTGTCATCATGTCGATGACGCCCCCGCCCAAATCGGATGCGTCGAAATCGGGAGCGACGAACCCCTGATGGCCAGCCTGTCATCGCTGACGGCGCGTCTTCCGGGACGAGCCGCAAGCACGATTTCGGCTCCGGCCACGATCACCGTCGACAAGGCGAAGTTCAAGGGAACCTTGATCGCCAAGGGCCTGACCAAGAGCTACAAGGGCCGCAAGGTGGTCAGTGGCGTCACGCTCGGCGTGCGTGCCGGCGAGGCCGTCGGGCTGCTCGGCCCAAACGGTGCCGGCAAGACGACGTGTTTCTACATGGTCACCGGCCTGGTGCCGGTGGATGAAGGCACGATCGAGATCGACGGCTTCGACGTCACCTCGATGCCGATGTATCGCCGTGCGCGCCTCGGCATCGGCTATCTGCCGCAGGAGGCGTCGATCTTCCGCGGCCTCAATGTCGAGCAGAATATCCGCGCCGTGCTCGAAGTGGTCGAAAAGGACCGCAAGGTGCGCGAGCGCAGTCTCGACGAACTGCTCGAGGAATTCCACATCAGCCATCTGCGCAAGGCGCCATCCATGTCGCTCTCCGGCGGCGAGCGGCGGCGCCTGGAGATTGCGCGCGCGCTGGCGACGCGCCCGGCCTACATGCTGCTCGACGAGCCCTTTGCCGGCATCGATCCGATCGCTGTCGCCGACATCCAGCAACTGGTGCGCCATCTGACGGCACGCGGCATCGGCGTCCTCATCACCGACCACAATGTGCGCGAGACGCTCGGGCTGATCGACCGCGCCTACATCATCCATGCCGGCCAGGTGCTGACCCATGGCCGCGCCGACGAAGTGGTGGCGAACCCGGATGTGCGGCGGCTTTACCTCGGCGAGGGTTTTACGCTCTGACTCTTTTTTCGCGCAATTCCGGACCGCAACGCAGTTGTCCTGGAATTGCCTTAGGCGTGAAATTTGTTTCCTGACACGATTTTTTGCGTGTAACGGGATGTTTTTCCGCGATTTTGCTCCGAGATAACGCTCCGGTAAGCGGCTTTTGCTAGGCTTTGCCTTGACAAGCAAAAGCCGGGCCAGTTTCTATGGTCGGCCGCGAAATTCATTTCCGGTAAGTCTGCGTAGAGGAGGCGTTTGAAACCGAACCATGGCGTTGGCGGCGAAACTACAGCTCCGACAGTCGCAGTCGCTGGTGATGACGCCGCAGCTGATGCAGTCGATTCGGCTGCTGCAGTTCACCCATGTCGAGCTCGAGCACTTCATCGACGAGGAGATCGAGCGCAACCCGCTTCTGGAGCGCGCCGAGCCGCAGGACGACGCTGCGAGCGACCAGGCGCAGAAGACCGAGGCCGAGCCGCAAGCGGCCGCCGACGGCGACTGGTTCGAGAACGAGGCGGGATGGAGCGCCGAGGCGATCTCGGAAAAACTCGATACGTCACTGGAAAACCTGTTTCCCGACGATCCCGGCACCAGCGAGCGGCTCGGACCCGACCTGACGGCGCAATGGAAATCGGCTTCCGGCAATGGCGGTGGCTCCTCGTCCGAGGGGCTTGACGCCGGCGACATGGCGGCGGGCGCCATCACCTTGCGCGACCATGTCGGCGAGCAGGTCGCACTCGCCTTCGCCGATCCCGCGGCGCGGCTGATCGCGGCCGACCTCGCCGACGGGCTCGACGAGACCGGTTATTTACGCGCGGACCTGGCCGAGGTCGCCGTGCGTCTTGGCGCCGACGCTGCCACGGTGGCCAAGGTGCTGGCGGTGTGCCAGACTTTCGAGCCGGCCGGCCTGTTCGCCCGCGATCTTGCCGAATGTCTTTCACTGCAGCTTGCGGTACGAGACCGCCTCGATCCGGCGATGAAGGCCCTGGTCGCCAATCTCGAACTTCTGGGGCGGCGCGATTTCCAGGCGCTGAAGCGGATCTGCGGCGTCGACGAGGAGGATTTGCTCGACATGCTGGCCGAGATCCGGGCGCTCGATCCGCGCCCGGGCATGGCGTTTTCGGGCGGCGCCAGCGACGCCATCGTCGCCGATGTCGAGGTGCGTGCGGCCAATGACGGCAGCTGGACCGTCGAACTCAACGCCGAAACGCTGCCGCGTGTGCTGGTCGACCATATCTATTTCGCCCAGGTCTCGCCGCATGCGAAGAACCAGGCGGAAAAGGATTTCCTGGCCGAGTGCCTGCAAAACGCCAACTGGCTGACGCGCAGCCTCGACCAGCGGGCAAAGACGATCCTCAAAGTGGCTTCGGAAATCGTGCGCCAGCAGGATGCGTTCCTGGTCCATGGCGTGCGCCAGCTGAAGCCGCTCAATTTGCGCACGGTGGCGGACGCCATCGGCATGCACGAATCGACCGTCAGCCGCGTCACCGCGAACAAATACATGCTGACCCCGCGCGGCGTGTTCGAACTGCGCTATTTCTTCACCGCTTCGATCGCCGCGTCGGGCGGCGGCGACGCGCATTCCTCTGAAGCGGTGCGGGATCGTATCAAGCAGCTGATCGACGAGGAGAAACCCGTCGACGTGCTGTCCGACGACGCCATCGTCGACATGCTCAAGGAGAGCGGCGTCGATATTGCAAGGCGCACGGTCGCCAAGTACCGGGAAGGCATGAATATTCCGTCTTCCGTGCAGCGCCGGCGCGAGAAGCGGGCGCTCGCCAGCGCCGGCCGTTAGGCGCTTGCGATTTTCCACAGCTTTCGAGCTTCATTGACAAGCCGTGGGGAAGTGGCTAGAAGCCCGCCCGCATGAGACGGGCCCGATGCCCGCTAGCGGATGGTCCGTCACGACAATGGCCTCGGGACGGTCAAAAGGGCGGCTTGTGATCAACCGGAAAGTTCGGATTTAAATCGGCGCGAGTGACGCCGCAAAGCTTGTGCGCACGGATCACGAGTATAAACTCAGGCCAGTTTGAAGCCTGAGCAAGGAAGGTCAGTTTTCAGATGAATCTGCGCATATCGGGAAAACACATGGATATCGGCGATGCGTTCCGCACACGCATCAACGATCGTGTCGGCGAAGCGATCGGCAAATATTTCGATCGCGGTTTTGCGGGACACGTCACTGTCATCAAATCGGGCTCGCGCTATTCGGCGGATTGCATGATCCGGCTGGATTCCGGCGCCTCGCTACAGGCCACCGGTGATGCCCAGGATCCGACGCTCGCCTTCGAGGCCGCGGCCGATCGGCTGGAGACCCGGCTTCGGCGCTACAAGCGCCGTCTCAAATCGCACAATTCGGGCAATGGCAATGACGGGTTGACCGACATCGCCTATACGGTGATGGCGCCGCTTGCCGATGACGACGAGGAGATCCCGGAGGATTTCGCGCCGGCCATCGTCGCCGAATCGACCATGACGCTGAAGACCATGTCGGTGGCCTCGGCGGTCATCGAACTCGATACCAAGGACAGTCCGGTGTTCGTTTTCCGCAACGCCGGAACCGACCATCTCAATATCGTCTATCGCCGGCCCGACGGAAACATTGGCTGGATCGACCCGTCCACGACCAAGGTCGCACAGGGATAAAAGCCGGCCGCACGAGGGGTGGGGACTGGTGACGGCAGGCGAACAAGGGATTTTCAAGCATGGATCTGAGCGATCTTATCAGCGTTCCGGCGATTTTGCCGGCGTTGAAGGCGAACTCCAAGAAGCAGCTTCTGCAATTGCTGTCCGAACGGGCCGCAGGGATTTCGGGCATTCCGGAGAGGGAAGTGTTCGACACCATCCTGCAGCGTGAGCGGCTGGGCTCGACCGGCGTCGGCAACGGCATCGCCATTCCGCATGGCAAGCTCGCCGGCGTGAAGCGCATTGCCGGTGTTTTCGCCCGGCTGGAAACGCCGGTCGATTTCGAGTCGCTGGATGACCAGCCTGTCGATCTGGTGTTTCTGCTGTTGGCGCCGGAAGGGGCTGGCGCCGATCATCTGAAGGCCCTGTCGCGCATCGCGCGGGTGCTGCGCGATGCCGACACGGTGGCCAAGATCAGGGGAACGCGCGACGCCACGGCGATCCACGCGCTGTTGTCGGACACGCAGGCCTCGCACGCGGCCTGAAGCCATTTTTGAATGAATTCGCCAAGGGCCGCCGAGAGCGGCCCTTTTCGTTTCAGCCTGCCAATCGCCTTAATGGATGGCGACGGTGGTCAGGTCGTTTTCCATGGCGCCGGCCAGTGCGCGGTCACGCGCATCGGAAAGCAGGATCGGCTGGCCATTGGCGGCAAACAGCGCCCACAGCTCCATGCCGGGGGCGATTTCACCGAGATTGGGGAAACGTCCGAGCAACTCGTCGCTCGAGACCTTGCGCAGATAAGCGACCGAGCCCTCGCCGAGATGGGCGAATTCGCCATTGGTCATGGTGATATTTTCAGTTCTGGTCATTTCAAGCCTCCTTGGCGCGAGGACGCCGCCCTTTCCGGGGCAATAGGCCATCCCGCATGAGAGCCATCGGTAAAGATCAGTCTTTCACCGATATGTTTATTTTCCGTACCAACCGTTCGGACTCCGGCCGATCGAGGTCGATCGACAAAAGGCCGTTTTTCAGCTCCGCCGCGATCACCCGCATGCCGTCGGCCAGCACGAAGCAGCGCTGGAACTGGCGCGCGGCGATGCCGCGATGAAGAAATTCGCGCTCGGTGTCGTCGGTCTGACGGCCGCGCACGACCAGCTGGTTTTCCTCCGTTGTCACATCGAGATCGCTTTCGGCGAAACCGGCGACGGCGAGCGTGATGCGCAGCCTTTCGGCCTTGCCGTCGGCACCGCTGAGCCGTTCGATGTTGTAGGGAGGGTAGCTGTCACCGGATTTCGCCAGGCGCTCCAGGGTCTTTTCCATGGCGTCAAAACCAAGGAGAAGCGGGCTGGAGAAAGGCGTCATTCGGCTCATGTTACACTGTCCTCTCAAGAGCGACATAAAGTGGAAAAACCCGGATGGCATTTTTCCCGATGCTCTTGATATGGTCCGCCCCGCGACCAAGTTCAAGCCACCAGAAGACCCGCCCAAAAAGACCCGGCCTTGGACTCACAGGAATAATCGACATGGCGCTTGAAACGACGCGCGGATGCAAGGAGAAGCGCTGGGGTCGGGGCCGTTCCCGGTCGAGCGGTTCGGCAGCCTGCAGCCGGTTCAGCGTCCTTCAGGCGTGCGATCGGCCCGGTGAGCTCACGGCCAGCCAAACAAGGAATTGAAATGCCCCAAGCACGCAAGATCATCATCGACACCGACCCCGGCCAGGACGACGCCGTCGCCATTCTGCTGGCGCTCGGCAGCAGTGAGCTGGAGATCGTCGGCATCACCGCCGTTGCCGGCAACGTGCCGCTGAAATTAACCGAAAAGAATGCCCGCAAGATCTGCGAACTGGCCGGCCGGCCGGAGATCAAGGTTTATGCCGGTGCCATCCGTCCCTTGGCGCGCACACTGGTCACCGCCGAGGAAGTGCATGGCAAGACCGGCCTCAACGGGCCGCAACTGCCCGAACCGACGATGAGGCTGCAGGAGCAGTATGCCGTCGACTTCATCGTCGAGACGCTGATGAAGGAAGAGAGCGGTACCATCACGCTCTGCCCGCTCGGGCCGCTGACCAACATCGCGCTGGCGCTGATCCGCGAACCGCGCATCGCGCCGCGCATCAAGGAAATCGTGCTGATGGGCGGCGGCTTCTTCGAGGGCGGCAACGTCACGCCGGCAGCCGAATTCAACATCTATGTCGATCCGCAGGCCGCTGATCTGGTGTTCAAGTCCGGCATTCCGATCGTGATGATGCCGCTTGACGTCACCCACAAGGCGCTGACCACCACCAAGCGCACGCAGGCTTTCCGCAAGCTCGGCACCAAGGTCGGCATCGCGACCGCCGAGATGCTGGAATTCTTCGAGCGTTACGACGAGGGCAAATACGGCACCGATGGCGGGCCGCTGCACGACCCCTGCGTCATCGCCTATCTGCTGAAGCCGGAGCTGTTCAAGGGCCGCAACTGCAATGTCAGCGTGGAAACCGCCTCGGAACTGACCATGGGCATGACCGTGATCGACTGGTGGGGCGTGACCAAGCGGGAAAAGAACGCCATGGTGATGCGCGACATCGACCATGACGGCTTCTTCGCGCTGTTGGTGGAGAGGCTGGGGCGGCTCAACTGACGGTCAGAGCAGACCTCGTGAGCACGCGTCTTCACCCATTGAGCAATCGATAGGTGTCGGCGCCCTGCTTGTGGTGTTGCCGCTCAATGGGAATGAGCGAGCCGACAAGATGCGGTCGGCTGACATCGTCGTCGATCGATATCCGCGTATTGTCGTCATCAAGGCGTACATCGTAGGTGTAGTATAGGTTGTGGCCTACCATGGCATACGGATTGATAGGCTTCACTCTGATGTATTCGACCACGCCCATCACGCGTTGGGTGGCAACGACCGGATTGGTTTGAAACTCCACCACGGCGATGGATTTCATCAGCGCGAAGGCGCAAAAGAAAGCGACGCCGATCACCGCGTCGCTGTACTCGTATTGCCAAATAAGCAAGCGATTCCGAAAGGAAACGTTTGACTTTTTCATGTTGAAGAGTTGTGCGTTGCGGCACAACTCTTCAATATGTCTCTGCAAAAAAATAAAGAAGGCGCTTCGCCGTTACTTCGACCTTGAAAACGCCAGCCACAGGCCACCGCCGACCAGGAAGCTGCCGCTGATCCTGGACATGAGCTTGATGCGGCTGGCCGACAGCTGGCGCCCGGCGCGGCTGGCGGCGAGCGCATAGGTCGAATCCGATAGGGCGGCGAAGATCATGGCGGTCAGGCCCATGACGACGATCTGCAGCGAGTAGTTGCCCTGCGGCGCGATGAACTGCGGAAAGAAGGCGCCGAAGAATACCAGCGTCTTGGGATTGCTCAGCGCCACCAGCAGGCCCTGCAGGAAGAAGCCGCCGCGCGGCCTTCTCGCCGTTCCATCGGCATTCAGCGTGCCCTTGGAGCGGAACATCTGTACGCCCATCCAGATCAGATAGGCGGCGCCGATCAGCCTCACCCATTCAAACCAGTGGCCCATGCCCGCGATCAGCGTGTTGAGGCCGATGCCGACGATGGCGATCATGATGGCAAGGCCTGCCTGTGTGCCGGCGACATTGGCGAGACCGGCGCGGGCACCATGGCGAATGCTGTTGGCGATGATCAGCGTGACCGTCGGACCGGGCACAAGGATGATGACGATGCAGGCGAGGACATAAGCGGCGTAGAGTTCCAGCGACATGATTTTTCCTCAAAATGCCGCCAATGCGGCGTAGTGGACGACAATCAATGCATGACGAAAGCCTCCGCGCAAGACATGCGCGAAGCGCTGCGCCGATGTGCTCGCGTCAAGCGCCAGCCTGCCACGGCAGCGTCACCTCATAGGCTGCGGCCGCCTTAAGCACTGCAAGGTCGCCGCGCGGCCGGCCGATCAGCTGCATGCCCATTGGCCGGCCCTTGCCGTCGAAGCCGACCGGCACATTGACCGCCGGGCAGCCGCCCAGCGTGGCAAAGGCTGAGACCTGCATCCAGCGGTGATAGCTGTCCATCGGTCGTCCGGCGACCTCGCTTGGCCAGTGCATTCCGATTTCGAACGGGAAGACCTGCGCGGTCGGCAGCGCGATCAGATCGAAGCGCTCGAAGATCGACAGCAGCGTGCGATGCCAGGAGGTGCGGATGACCGAGGCCGCGCGGATCTGCGGCGCCGTCAGCCGCATGGCGTTCTCGACTTCCCAGATCGCTTCCGGCTTCAGCAGGCCGCGCCTGGAAGGGTCATCGTAATGGACTTTAAGGGCGCAGCCGCTGCTGGCCTGGCGCAGCGTCACGAAGGCCTGCCACAGCGCTTCGAAATCGAAATCCGGTAGCAAGGGTTCAACTGGGAAGGATGCACCCGCGAACCGGCCAAGTGCCGCCTCGCATAGATCGAGGATGCCGGCTTCGACCGGCAGATGGCCGCCGAGGTCGCCGAGCCAGGCGATGCGGCCGCTGGTTGCTGGCGTTGCAAGCCCTTCGAGGAATGAGCCTGGTTTGTCATAGGACAGGGGCGCCTGCGGATGGTAGCCCGCCTGTACGTCGAGCAGCAGCGCCATGTCGGCGACGTTGCGACCCATCGGCCCCTCGACGCCCATCTGTGCATGAAAGACCTCGAAGTCCGGCCCGCCGGGCACAAGTCCCTGCGACGGGCGGAAACCGTAGACATTGTTCCAGGCGGCCGGATTGCGCAGCGAACCGCCGAAGTCGCTGCCGTCGGCGACGGGCACCATGTCGAGCGCCAGCGCCACCGCCGCACCGCCGCTCGAGCCGCCGGCGGTGAGCGCCGGATCGAAGGCGTTCAGCGTCGGCCCGAAGACGTTGTTGTAGGTGTTGGAGCCGAGCCCGAATTCGGGGACATTGGTCTTGCCGATGATGATGGCGCCGGCGTCGCGGATGCGCTCGACGAAGAAATCGTCTTCCTGCGGCACGAAATCGGCAAAGATCGGCGAGCCGAAGGAGGTCCTCAGCCCCGTGGTCGAGGCGAGGTCCTTGATGGCGATCGGCAAGCCGAAGAGCGAGCCGGTTTCGATACCTGCCTGCCGCCTGATATCGGCCGCATCGGCCTCGCGCAGGATATCGCCGCGGTCGCGCAACGAGACGATGGCGTTGACCAGCGGGTTGACCGTTTCGATGCGGTCGAGGAAGGCTGTCACCACCTCGCGTACGGAGAGTTTCTTGCGGCGGATCGCGTCGGCAAGCTCGATGGCTGACAGGCGGCAGATATCGCCGGCCGGCGGCACGGCATGTTTCGTCTGGGGACGCATCATTTCAGCGGGCTTCCTGCAAGGCCTGATCGACATCCTTGGCCAGTGGGATCGCCGGTTGAGCGCCAGGCTTGAGGCATGCGAGCGAGCCGGCCGCACCGGCGCGCGCCAGTGCCTTGTCGAGCGCAAGGCCGGACGCCAGGCCGGCAGCGAAGTAGCCGCAGAAGGTGTCGCCGGCGCCGACCGTGTCGACAGGTGTGATCTTCATGGCCGCAACGGTCAGGAAATCATTCGGTGTCGCCGCCATGACGCCGTCGCCGCCGAGCGTGACGACGATGGTGCGACCAGTTTTCGCGGCGAAGTCGCGCATGCGTGCCGCCCGGTCGCGGCCGTTCAGTGCAAGCGCCTCGCCATAGAGGTCGAACTCGGTCTCGTTGGCGACGGCATAATCGGCCTTGCCGAGGAAAGCCGCCGCATCGCCCTGGAAAGGAGCGGTGTTGAGCACGGTGATGGCGCCGGCCGCCCGTGCCTGATCGAGTGCGGCGTCTACGGTTGCCAGCGGGATCTCGTGCTGTAAAAGCACGACATCGCCCTTTTTCAGAAAGGCCTTGGAGAGGTCGCCGGGCACCACGGAAGCATTGGCGCCGGGCACCACGGCGATGATGTTCTCGCCGTCGTCGCCGACCATGATCAGCGCCGTGCCGGTCGAGGCAAAGGTTTCCCCGACGCCCGACAGGTCGACCTTGGCCTCGCGCAGCAATGCCAGCGCCTCGGCGGCGAAACTGTCCCTGCCGACGGCGCCGACCATGCGCACCGGGACACCGGCGCGCGCGGCGGCCAGCGCCTGGTTGGCGCCCTTGCCGCCCGGCGCCGTGGCGAAACCGGAGCCGCTCACCGTCTCGCCGGGGGTCGGCAAGCGGTCGACTCTGGCGATAAGGTCGAGGTTGATCGAGCCGATGACGATAATCAAGCAAGGCCTCCTGCCGGCACAAATTCAAGGTGTTGGAACGTCCACGGAGCGTTCGGGCGAACGCAGGGCTTTCCAATCGCGCGGGAAGCTAACCTGTAAGGCTGCCGCTTGCCAGACCACGCGAATGGTCCAGCCCAATTTGTGGCGTCATGCTATTCACAGCGCACGGTGACGATGCCCTGATAGGTGCCGGCGGGAAAGATACCGCTCGACTTGGTGGCGGTGAGATCGACTTGCATGGGGTGGGTGCCGTTGACGACCCTTTGCGGCACGCTTCCGTTGATGTCGACCCCGGAGCCATCAAGGCGGAAGACCGAGACGAAGGTCACGTTGGTGTCGCCACCGCTCGGCGCGGACGAGAATGCGGCAGGCGGCGGCGCCGAAACCGAGTAGCAGTCCAGCAGGTTAAGCAGGGTGCACAGAAGCGAGCTTGCCACGACGGTGGCGCTGGCACTCGATCCGCCTGCCTGTTTGGATCCCAATATACTGATGGCGGGATTTGCCTTCATCGTTCCCGATGCCCCGACCATGATGGTGCACGTGCCGATGATCGCCGCTTGCACCGGAAGGCAGAAGCCGGCAAGGACTGCCCCCGCAAGCAGTGCGCGGCTATTTCTTCTTCTTTTTCTTGCCATCGCTGTTTCCGGTCCTGATGCTCCAGCCCTCGTTGGCCCACCCCGGTGATGCGGCCGTGGTGGCGGGTGCGCTGGTGGCCACGCTCGCCGTCTGGCCGTCGCCGCCGAGATCCATTTTGAGAAGTTTCAGCTCCAGCTGCAGGCGCTGGACCTCAAGTTCGTACAGCCGGCTGCAGTCGAGACGCTTCGGCGTACGCCCGATCGGGATCACCACCCGGCCGTAGGTGGCGACGCCATTGTCCGTCTGGTTGTTGCCTCTGATAACGCCGAGATCGACATAGGCACCGGAACCGGAGACCGCGGAACGGCAAGTGGTGCCGTCGGCGGCGTGGACCTCGTCCTGGCCCTGGGGCAAGGTGACACCGGGCAAATTGAAGCCGTTCTCGTTCTGGTTGAGATTGTAGATCTGGTCCTGGGCTTGGGTTGGAACGGTGCTTGTCACAGCAACCGCGAGTGCCAGCGTCAGGATTTGCGATGTCCAAAGAACTTTCCGCATATCTGCGCCTTTATCTGCGTCTGCTGGTTGGGAAAGGGGATGCTTTCGGTACAGATACGCACTTTACGCTCGGCGGCGCCGCCGAAAGGCACGACCACAAGGACAGGACGAGAGGCCTGGGCACCGAGCTGGAAGACAGCCGGCGATATCCTGGCGTCCACCGGCTGAAAATCCTGATCGTAGACGTGGATTTCGACCTTGATCTTCTGATCGTATGGATTGGCCGGGAATACGCGGACCGCGAAGACGTCGGTGAAACTGTTGACCTCGCCGCGCATCGGCGACATCGACTGTGCCGCCGCGGCAACAGGGATCAAGCCGACGGCCAGCGCCGTCGCCAGGGTTCCGAAAAGTGTCAAGGATGCCTCCTTCCCGAGCGCTATTCGCAGCGAAGCGTTACCGTTGCCTGATAGTTTCCGTTGGCGAAGCGGTTGCTGCCGCCCTTGGTGCCGGCGAGGTGGACCGAGACAAGGTCGGCGCCAGGTGTGCTGATGGCGGTCGCCGAGCTGGTCTCGACGATGGAGTGCGCACCCGCGGCGGAGTAGGTTGGTGTCCAGGTGGTCGATGTCGTGTCGGCCGACGGCACCGTCGTGGTGGTGACAGGGCCGACGCTCAGCGACACGCCGCCTGTCGTCGTCAGCGTGACGGTTCCGGCCGAGCCGCCGCTGTTGTGGGAGCTGAGGGTCTGGAGGTCGGGACTGACCGTCATCGTGCCATTGGTAGCAATGACAAGGGTGCAGGTCGGGGTGATCGTGCCATTGAAAATGACATTTTGCGTCGTAGCCATTGCTGGCTGGCCCAGACATGCGATCAGCAAGGCGGCACCGAAGGCGGTGCGAAACGACTTCATCGAGACCTCCTATTAAGTCGGATAGCCGAATTAACAGGAGTTATGATCGCTTTATCGTGGTTAAATTTAGCGTAGACTTAAATATCTCGTACAAATAATAACTATTAATAAACCGATGGTTGTCCCCGGTTGTGTCCTGAATTTCGGACAAAATTCAAGTAATACTTTCCGCATAACAATATCTGTAAATTTCTTCAGCGAAAACTGGAAAAACGATATTTCACGACACTTGCCCCGCCTCCCAGCCCAGTATGGCGCGCTTGCGGGTCAGGCCCCAGTGGTAGCCGGTGAGGTCGCCGGACTTGCCGATGGCACGGTGGCAAGGCACCACGAAGGAGAGCGGGTTGGCGCCATTGGCGGCACCGACCGCCCGGCTGGCGCTTGGCGCGCCGATGCTGGCGGCGATCGAGGAATAGGTGCGGGCCTTGCCCATCGGGATCTGCAGCAGCGCCTCCCAGACGCGGACCTGGAAGTCGGTGCCGATCATGACAACATGCAGCGGCTGGTCGGGGCGCCACAGCGTCGAATCAAAGATGCGCGCGGCATAAGGCCCGGTCGCGGCCATGTCCTCGACATAGATGGCGTTTGGCCAGCGGCTGGACATGTCGGCGAACGACGCACGTTCCTCGCCGGGGTCGCTGAAGGCGAGGCCGGCAAGCCCACGGTCGGTGGCCATGATGAGGGCGGTGCCGAACGGCGAGGGGTGGTAGCCGTAGCGGATGGTCAGCCCGGCACCGCGCGTCTTGTAGTCGCCCGGCGACATCGCCTCGTGGGTGACGAACAGGTCATGCAGCCGGCCGGGACCTGACATGCCCAGTTCGAACGAGGTTTCGAGCAGTGGCATGCCGGAATCGAGCAGCCGGCGCGCATGGTCGAGCGTCACCGCTTGCAGGAACGCCTTGGGCGACAGGCCGGCCCAGCGGGTGAAAAGTTTCTGCAGGCCGGTCGGCGTCTCGCCGACCTCTTCGGCAAGCTCCTCGAGCGAAGGCTGGTCACGATAATCGAGGCTGATCTTCTCGATGGCGCGGCGCACGATCTCGTAATCGCTGCCTTGCGGCGTGATGTCCTTTTTGAGGACTGCTGTCTGTGTGTTCATCGACTGTCTCCTTGGACAGGAATATCGCCCCTTGGGGCGCCGATCGCCACCCGAAACTTGCCTTCTTGCCGCGCATGCCCAGATAGACTCGGGTTTTCGAGAGCCTGTTCCATCCCGATGTGTCGGGATGGGGCTCTATCTCTGTGTTCGAGCATGATCTTTTCCGAAAACCGGTATCCACTTTTCGGGATCATGCTCTTGCGAGGAGCCGCTCATGGTTGGCGAGAAAGTGCATTTGACCGGGGCAAAGGAAACCTTGCTGATGACGCTCTACGGCAAGGCGCTGGAGAGCCGGCTGCCGCATTCGCTGCTCAGGGATCATTTCGCCGACGAGGCGGTGCGCAAGATCGACTATGATTTTGCGAGGCTCAAGGTCGACGAGAATCTCGGCATTGGCCTGGCGATCCGGGCCAAGACACTGGACGTTCGTGTTGAGGATTTTCTGGCCAGAAATCCCGGCGCCATCGTGCTGCATCTAGGTTGCGGGCTCGACACGCGCATCTTCCGTGTCGATCCATCGCCAGGCGTGGGCTGGTTCGATGTCGACTATCCCCAGGTCATCGAACTCAGGCGCAAGCTCTACCCGTCCCGCGACCATTACCACCTCATCGCTTCGTCGGTGACCGAGCCCGGCTGGCTGGCTGACGTGCCCCGCAACCGCCCGGCCATCGTGGTGGCGGAGGGGCTGACGCCTTATCTGCCCGCCGACGAGGGGCTGCGCCTGGTTTCGCGGCTTGTCTCGCATCTTGCCGGCGGCGAGCTGATGTTCGACGCCTACAGTCGTTTCGGCCTGACGCTGCTTCGCCTCAACCCGACCATCAAGGCGACGGGCGCCGAGGTCCACTGGGCGATCGACGATCCGCACGAGCTGGAACTGGCGGTCCCGAAGCTGCGGTTCGTCGAGGATATTTCCGCCTACAAGCCTGAACATGCCGCTCGCATGGGCTGGTCCGCCAAACTGTTCGTCCGCCTTTGGAAACACATTCCGACGCTGCGCAAGGTCGGCAGGCTTTTGCGCTATCGTTTTTAGCCGGTTCAGCGCGCCTTGGCGGTCGCCAGCGCGCGCGAAAAGGCGGTGGCAAAGCTCTCGCGGGACTCGGGATCGAGAAAACCGCCGATCGGTACGTTCTGGCCTTGCCCTTCGACCGTCATTTTGGTGATGCCGATCTCGGCGTGACGGGCGACCGAAAACCGCGCCCAGAAAGGGTTGAAGCGGTGCGCTTCCGACTTTCCCGAAGGAGCCGTCTTGCGGATGTCGAGCCTGGTGCGCGAGACCGACACTTCCTCGCGGGCGCGGGCGGCGCGATAATTGGCGCGGAAGGCGATGTAGACGGCGACCACGTCGAGGCCGAAGAAGCCGAACACCGGCCAGGCACCACGCGACAGGAAAAACGCGCCGGTCACCAACCAGCCGAACAGCAGCGCGCCCATCAGGATCAGGAAGCCCATCCTGCCCAGCGAACGGTGTGGGGTCAGCAATGCGTGAAAGAAGGGCTCGTCAGCCTGAAACGAGGCGTTTGTGTCGCTCATGACAGGATATTATAGGAGGGAAATGGCGAGCCCCAAGTCCAAAGATTCTTCCATGCCCGAAAAAGAGCTGCCGCCCGGACGGCGCGATGGTTCGAATGTCAAGCCGCGTCCACGGCCGGTGCGGCGGACTTCGCGCTACAGCCCGGCAGAAGTGCATGAGATCTTCCGGCGCTTTTCGGTCCAGCGGCCGGAGCCGAAGGGCGAGCTCGAACATGTCAACGCCTTCACGCTGCTGGTGGCGGTGGTGCTTTCGGCGCAGGCGACCGATGCCGGCGTCAATAAGGCGACAAGGGCGCTGTTCAAGGTGGCTGACACGCCGCAGAAGATGCTGGCGCTTGGGGAGGCCAAGGTCGGCGATTACATCAGGACCATCGGTCTGTGGCGCAACAAGGCCAAGAACGTCATCGCACTGTCGGAAGCGCTGATCCGCGCCCATGGCGGCGAGGTGCCCGACGACCGCGATGCGCTGGTCAAACTGCCGGGGGTCGGGCGCAAGACCGCCAATGTCGTGCTCAACATGGCTTTCGGCCAGCACACGATGGCCGTCGACACGCATATTTTCCGCATCGGCAACCGGCTTGGGCTGGCACCCGGCAAGACGCCTGAACAGGTCGAGCAGGGGCTGCTGAAGATCATCCCCGACGAATATATGCGTCATGCGCATCACTGGCTGATCCTGCATGGCCGCTATGTCTGCAAGGCGCGCAAGCCGGATTGCCCGGCCTGCGTCATCGCCGACATCTGCAAGGCGCAGGAGAAGACAACCGACGTGCCGGCGCCCTTGGTGCCGATCGCTCCGCTGGAAACGGCGGTCTCCGGCGATTAGTAGCCGTAACCACGCGCCATCGCCGCCGCGAAGACCGGGATCAGCAGGAAGACGAAGGCTTCGGCGCGGATATAGGTCTTCACCGAGGCCAGTTCGCTCGTGGGTACAGTGAAGGAGGGATTGGCGCCGGCCTGCCTGTTCCAGGAAATGAAGCGCACGGTCGGGATGATCGACAGCAGCCCGACGATCGCAAACGCCGCCATCTTGGCCCAGAACACCCAATTGTAGACGTAGAACTCCCAGCCCTTGAGGCCCCAGAAGACACGGCCGATGCCGACGATGATGATCAGCGCGGCGATGATGCCATAGTGACGGTCGATGCCGGCGAGCCGCTTGAGCGTCGCGGCGGGCAAGTCGCCGCGGATCAGCACGAATTCGGCGCCGATGATCCCTGCCAGGGAAAACACCAGAAGATGATGGACGATGGCAAGCACAAGGTCGGTCGTGTCCATGCTTTTTCCCTTGGGTTTGAGCACCAGCCGCGTCTGAAAGAAGGTCGCGCCGGCAGGTGCTGAATCAGCTTGCGGGGAAAGTAACACCGTCGCCCAGAATTCCCATAGCGGAGCTTGTACATGGCCACAGGCAGTGTTGACGCGAGGTCTTTGCACGTTAGGTTCGCAGACATGACCGGATTGAAACGCGCCCTGAATCCGATGCCTGACGCGGTCCGCGCCGCCTTGGCGGAGCGCAGGTTGATGACAGCCTATGAAGCCCGGCCGGATTACCAGAGGAACGACTATCTGGGTTGGATTGGCCGCGCCAAGCGCCCGGACACCAGGCGGAAGCGGCTCGACCAGATGTTGGACGAATTGCAGCGTGGTGGCGTCTACATGAATATGGTTTGGCACGGCTGAAATTCTGCTCCGACCGCTGCAGACGTTGCCCGCTGCCGCTTCCCTGGATGATGGCGCATCTTCTGCTGGCCCTTGCACCGCAGGGGCGATTTGCTAAGCGCGGATAACATCAGCGAGGCAAATCTCATGAACAATCCGCAAGCGACCGTCGCCCCCGTCATCGAGACGCAGCGAACCATTCTGCGGGCGCACCGGCTGGGCGATTTCGATGCCTATGCCACGATGTGGGCCGACCCGGTCGTCACCCGCTTCATCGGCGGCAAGCCGCGCACGCGCGAGGAAAGCTGGATGCGCTTCCTGCGTCATGCCGGCCTGTGGTCGCTGCTCGGTTACGGCTTCTGGGCGATCGAGGAGAAGGCAACGGGCCGCTTCGTCGGCGAGGCCGGGTTCCACGATCTGAAGCGCGACATGGAACCGTCGATCGAAGGCATTCCCGAGGCCGGATGGGCGCTGGCTCCGACCGTGCACGGGGCGGGCCTTGCCACAGAGGTTGTCGGCCGTGTCCTGGCATGGGGTGAAGAAACATTCGGGCGCACGAAAACCGTCTGCATCATCGATCCCGAAAACTCCGCCTCGTTGAATGTAGCTGGCAAGGTCGGCTATCGCGAAGTGTTGCGGACCACTTATCACGACGCCCCGACCGTCCTGCTGGAGCGGCTGTCCTAAACCGGGATGGGAGCCTCTAGCCAGCCTTGCGGCGCAGCTTGCGTGCCAGATCGGCCCACGGATCGGTCGCGTCGGTCGCGGCCGCTTTAACGCTCGGGCCGAGCAGCACTGTCGAGGCATCGAACGGCTTCGGCCTGGCGATCCCATAGCCCTGGGCATAGTCGACGCCGATCGTCTTCAGGGCGGCGATGATGCCGTCGCTTTCGACGAACTCGGCGATGGTGCGCTTGCCCATGACCTTGCCAATGTGGTGGATCATCTCGACCATGGCGCGGTCGATGCGGTCGTCGAGCATGTCCTTGACGAAGCTGCCGTCGATCTTGAGGTAGTCGACCGGCAGGTGCTTGAGATAGGCGAAGGACGACATGCCGGAGCCGAAATCGTCGAGCGCGAAGCGGCAGCCCAGTCCGCGCAGATCGGCGATGAAGCGCATGGCGTTGGTGAGATTGGCGATGGCGCTGGTCTCGGTGATCTCCAGGCAGATCATGGCAGGCGAAATGCCATGGACGAGGAACTGCTCGCGCAGGAAGCCTAGAAAGGTCTCGTCGCCGAAAGTCGCGCCGGAAAGATTGATGGCGCATGTGGCGATCGGCGGCGTGCGCGGATCGGCTTGCCGTACGGCCAGGATGCGGAAGGTGTTGCGCACCACCCAGCGGTCGATCGACGGCATCAGGCCGTAGCGTTCGGCCGCGGGGATGAAGCTCTGCGGGGTGACGAAGCTGCCGTCTTCGTCGGTCAGCCGCAACAGGATCTCGATATGCGCTCCCGCCTCGGCGACGTCGTCGTTGAGCGGCCAGATTTCCTGGGCATGAAGCCTGAAACGATTTTGCTCCAATGCGGCGTGCAGGCGCTGCACCCAGGCCATCTCGCCGAAACGTTCGCGCAAGGCCGTGTCGCCGTCGCTGTGGATCTGGACGCGGTTGCGGCCCTTTTCCTTGGCCATGTAGCAGGCGACATCGGCGGCCCGCAGCGCTTCCTCGATCGTCACTTGCGCATTGGCGATCTGCACCATGCCGATGCTGACGCTGGTGTTGAAGGGTCTGCCATCCCAGGCGAAATGCATGTCCTGCACGGCCGCGCGCAGCCGTTCGGCGATGTCGGCTGCGTCGTTGGCTTCACAATCGACCAGCAGCACGCCGAATTCGTCGCCGCCCAACCGTGCCAGCACGTCGCCCGGTCGCAATTCGGTGGTCAGCAGCGCGGAAATCTGGCGCAGCAACTGGTCACCCGCGGCGTGGCCACAGGTATCGTTGACCAGTTTGAACTGGTCGAAATCGAGATACATCAAGGCATGCTGCCGGGGCTGGCCCTGCAATTCGACGATCGTCCTTTCGAGCCGGCTTTCGAAATCGCGCCGGTTGGCGAGCCCGGTCAACGCGTCATGCGACGCCTGCCAAGAAAGCCGCTCGATATAGTCCTCCTCGCGCGTCATGTCGTGGAAGGCGAGCACGGCGCCGACGACTTCACCGGAAACGAGCAGCGGCGCGCCGGTCAGCGCGACGGGAACAACAGAGCCGTCCGGCCGCTGCAGCAATTGCGGACGGGCGCTGGACCGGCGCGGCTCGCCGCCCAGCAGGCATTCAATCAGTCGGGGTTCTTCAACGCTGGTGTCTTTGTCCACCAGCCGGAACAACGAAGCGATCGGTTTGCCCTTGGCGCCGCTGAACGGGCAGGCCAACAATTTCTCTGCGACCGGGTTCATATAGTCCAGCCGTCCGTCAGCCCCGGTGCTGATCACGGCCTGGCCGATCGAAGCCAGCGTGATTTGAGCGCGCTCGCGCTCGGTATTGAGCGCCAGCTGAAAGGCTTGCCGCTGCGCCAGAAGCTTGCGGGTGCGCCACACGGCAAGCAGGATCAACAAGGCGGCGGTGACGAGATTGGCAAAGGTGAGCAGCATCCGGATGAAGCGCGATCCCTCGCCAAGACTGTCCGAAAAAGCCTTGGAAAGAGGGCTGATCTGACGATCTAGCTGATGGATGTCCGTCTTCCAGGCGTTGATCTCAGCCGGTGACGCCTGCCCCTTGCTCAACGTCGCGTGCATCGCGTCGCCGAGCTGCTGGATGGCGAGGATCATCGTGTCGGCGGCGGTCCAGTGGCGGATAGCTGTGTCGAGATAGATGAAGCTGCGGAAATTCTGGAACAGCCAGATCATTCCGGCAACGTCGTCCGGATGGTTTCTGCCCTGCAGAAAGCCGGCGCGCGCCGCTTCAGTGTCGGGTTCGGGCTGCTCGAGCGCCAGGCGGGCCGAGCGGTCGGCCAGCGGAACGGCGATCGCTTCGCGATACTCGCCGAAGAATTCCTCATTGCCGGTGTCGGCATAGAGGCTGAGGAAATAGATGGCGTGCTTTTGCCCCTTGGACCACTGGCTTTCGCCGCCGACATAGGCGCGAACCGCCGACAGGGTGTAGAGGCTGAGGCTGGCGACCAGCGCCTGGATGAGGACGACGGCGATGAATGGCCACACAAGCCCGAGAAGGCGGGGGCTCGCGTCCATCGATGACGGCTTCATCGAATTCATGGACGTGCCTGATCCTGTCAGCGCGTCTGTCCGGCTGTTTCATCCGCCGGTTGAGACGATGTTCTTCGCTCATGTCGCTCAGATGGCGACAGCAATCGGGTATCACGCCGGACTTAACAGCAAATAAATAGTTCCGTTCTTTACAAAGTCGATTCTTGCCGCGAGTTAGCCGAATATTACGTTACGTCAAGCAATTTCTTCAAGTTTGATCAATTTGTATTGGGAGCCTGATCGAGCCTTTTTCGAGTTCGCAACTGGGGAACTAGGGCGACCGGTGCCGCGCGAATGGCTGTGGGCCTATACCGGTACACCATCGCGACCGTTTCCCGAAGATGGCGACAGCGGCGAGTGAGGGCTGCCTCAGGCAGCGTCAATCGGCGCTGGCCGGTCGATCGTCAAGGTCCTCACCAGCGTCGACAAATCGGGCTCATCGATCAGCATCGCCGCGTCGGCTGGCGTAAGCCAGGCCCGCTGCCGCCGCTTGGCTTCCTGCCAGTTGGCCAGTTCCTCGGTCACCTCAAGCAAGTAGACGATGACGTCGACACGGACAAAGCGGTTGGTCAGCCGCTTCCAGTAGGAGTAGGTGCCGGCCGGCTGCTTCAGGGTCTTGCCGAGTACGCCGGCTTCCTCCTGCGCCTCGATGGTGGCTGCCTTGCGGCCGCTCTTGCCTTTCATCGGCCAGCCCTTGGGGACGATGAAGCGTCTCGTCGTCCGCGACGTGACCAGCATCACCTCGAACTCGCCGCCCGCGGTCAACCGAAAGGGGATCGCCGCGACCTGACGGATCCGCTCGCCTTTCTTGGCCTTGCGCACGGCCTTTTTCTTGGTGGCTGCCATTCGTAACAATCCAGTCGGTGCAGTGCCCCATAGCGTGATGCGGCGCCTTTGCAAAACCCAAACTACCGCAGGGGCATCTGAAGGCCCCTATCATGTAAGTCGGCTAATTAAAAGAGTGGTCCGCCTGTCAGCGACAGGTGCTCACAGCAGTGCTGCCGATTATCTGTGTCTGGCAGCTCGGCCTGACCTGCGGCACCACCGGCGGCGGCTGCTGGACGATAACCCGGTCCTGGGCACGATATTGCTGCTGCTGCTGCTGAAATTGCTGCCGCTGCACCCGGTTCTGCAAGATCTGCAGATCGTTCTGCTGGATCAGCGCGTTACTTTTGGCCGCTGGATTGAGCACCTGCGCGGAAGCGGGCAGCGTTAAGCCGGCCACCAAAGCCGCGGCCAGCACGGCCGACCGGCGCGCCGATATCGGCTCATTCCTGCGAAAAATCCTGCTCATCCGTCATATATAGGGTGTTCGCCCGGCGATGCCATGGCCGGCATATCGGTCGCCTTGAAATCAATCACGCCTCCGCCCTGTCCTGGCCATCCGGCCGGTGGCCGCGTATCGCCGTCGGAAAGCTTTGGTCACAGTAATCCGCACCGGCACGATCACCACGACCGGCAAGGACTCGGTCGCCATCGCCCCGTCCGTGGGCAGCGGCGCAGCGCCAACATGTACTATTCGGCGCCCCCGGCTCTGGAGATCGGCACCGACATTGCGCTCAGCGACATTGCCAGCGTTCGCCTCCATGGAAAGGCCGGAGTGGAGTTCTCCAACAAGGAGTGGGAGATCGAAGGCCGCTTCGCGGCGGCGGAGAATCTGCCCGGCAACCCCGCATTGCACTTGACGGAAGCGATCGATTCGCCGCTCTATCGGGTCGGCGCCGGCCTCGAGCTGAATGGCGTCAACGGTGTCGGCATGTCCGTCAGGTATAACGGCGCCTTCGGGGAAACGATCAAACAGAATGCAGCCAGCGCGTCTCTCAAGGTCAGTTTCTAGGCTGGCTCGAGACGGAGCCGGGCGGGAGAGGTCTTGATGAGGAAATACGCGTATTTCGCAGCGATGCTGGGTGCGGCCTGCATTGTCGGGCTGCCGGCCATGGCCGCGCAGACCAAGGGCGACAAAGTGGCCGCGCCGCCTGCTGCGGCTGATGCGCCGCAACTGCCCGGCGGGGCATCGGCTCTGTCCGAAACCCATGGCGACTGGACGGTCAATTGCCAGATATCGGGCACGAACAAGGTCTGCAGCCTGTCGCATCAGCAGTTCAACAAGCAAAGCAACCAGCGGCTGCTGGCGATCGAGCTGTCGAGCAAGACTGGCGACGACGCCACCGGGACCCTTGCCCTGCCGTTTGGCCTGGCGCTCGCCAAGGGCGTCAACCTGACCATCGACGACCAGAAGCTCGACGGCAGCCTGGCGTTCAACACCTGCCAGGTGGTCGGCTGCCTGGTGCCGGTGGCGTTCGACGCCAATGTCACGCCGCTGCTCAAGAACGGCACGACGCTGAAGATCGATGCCTTCGCGGCCGATACCGGACAAGCGGTGAGCTTTTCCATTCCGCTCAACGGTTTCAGCGGGGCGCTCGCCCGTACGGCGGAGCTCTTGTCCAACTGACGGCTGAGGTCACCGGTAAGTGTTGGCGGCAGACGCTTCCGCCAACACTTGTCAAACGACGATCGTTTTCAGCCGCTCGGCAATGAGGGCGGCGAGCCGCGCCGCCACCTCGTCCTTGGTCATTTCGGGCCATTCCTCGACGCCGGCCTTCGACACGATCCGCACCCGGTTGCGATCACCGCCCATGACACCTGAAGGGCCGATGCCGCTTTCGTGCGACACATCATTGGCGACGATGAAATCGGCACCTTTCTTCCTGAGCTTGGCCTCTGCGTTGCGCAAAAGATCCTGCGTCTCGGCGGCGAAGCCGATGACCAGGCCGGGCCGCTGGCTGTGATGGCCGACGCCGGCAAGGATGTCGGGATTCTCGACCATGCGCAGCACCGGCGGGCCTTCGCCCGCCACCTTCTTGATCTTCTCACCGGCCGAATTCTCGCTGCGCCAGTCGGCGACGGCGGCGACGAACACTGCCGCGTCCGCCGGCAGAAGCTGTTCGACCGCATCGCGCATCTCCTGCGCACGCTCGACATGGACGGTCTTCACACCGGCCGGATCGGCAATGCTGACCGGACCGGAGACCAGCCGTACGTCAGCACCCAGCTTCGCCAATGCTGCGGCGATAGCGTGTCCCTGCTTGCCGGACGAACGGTTGGCGATGTAGCGCACGGGGTCGATCGGCTCATGCGTCGGGCCGGAGGTGACGATGATCTTGCGCCCCGACAGTGGCTTTGGGCCGGCATCGAGCAGCGTCTCGACCGCGGCGACGATCTCCAGCGGCTCGGCCATACGGCCTTCGCCGGCCTCATTGCTTTCGGCCATCTCGCCCCTGGCCGGGCCAACGAAGCTGATGCCGTCCTTGCCCAATGTCGCGCGATTACGGCGGGTGGCCGGATGCGCCCACATTCTGGGGTTCATCGCCGGCGCCATCAGCACCGGCTTGTCGGTGGCCAGCAGCACGGTCGAGGCAAGATCGTTGGCATGGCCGTTGGCAAGCTTGGCCATCAGATCGGCGGTGGCGGGCGCGACCACCAGAAGGTCGGCCTCGCGCGACAGCCTGATGTGGCCGACATCATGCTCGTCATTGCGGTCGAACAATTCGGTGAAGACATGGTCGGCCGAGAGCGCGCCAACAGACAGCGTGGTGACGAATTCCTGTGCCGCTGATGTCATTACCACGCGCACCGCGGCTCCGCGCTCGCGCAGCCGGCGGATCAGGTCGAGCGCCTTGTAGGCGGCAATGCCGCCGCCGATGATGAGCAGGATGCGCTTGCCGGAGAGGCTCATGGCTGAGACCAGTTCTTTTCCAATGTCATTCCGGCTTCAGCGCCGGTTCGATGTCGGTATGGATGAAATCATTGCCCTTGAAAAGCAGCGGCAGGTTCTGGGTCTTGGCGAGGGCATAGGCGAAACAATCACCCATGTTGAGTTTTGCCCGGTGGCCACTGCCGCGGCCATAGAGTGCGTAGGCTTCAATCCCAGCCTGCGCATGTTCGGCAGAGAGAGCGACAATCGTGACTTTCAGTCTTGCCAGAAGGCCTGTTAACGCTGCTGTGCCGGCCGCGCCATAGCGTCCAACAACAACCGTGCCGCACTCCATCAGGGTCGCGGCGCTCATCAATATACGTTGATTTCCGGCGAGGCGTTGGGCGATCGCTGGTGCGTCAGGTTCCTGCTTCAGGATAGCCAGGATCGCCGAGGTGTCGACCACCACGGTCAGTCCTCCTCAACGAAAGACCAGAGATCATCGGTGAGTTTCTTCTGATCGAAATCCACTTTTTGCAGTCGTCGGCCGAATTCGAGGATTTCCTCCGCCGTCACGGCACCGTCATCATGTTCGCCGGCCGGCGCCACCTCCTTGAGCAAAAGGTTTCTCGCCTCCTGCTCCATCGACACGCCATGCCGGGCAGCTCGCTCGCGCAGCTTCTGCTTCAGATCGTCGTCGAGGTTGCGAATGGTCAGGGTGCCCATGATTACTTTTGCATCCCTGCCGCCGGTCGAACCCCGATCTCGTCCTTGAATGTCAGGCCACGACGATCAAAGCCTTTCGTGGTCGGAAGCCCAACGGATGCCGCGAGCACATCGCGCGCCTCCTGCTCCATGGAAACGCCGCGCGCGGCGCCGCGTTCACGCAGCCGCTGCATGACATGGTCTTCCAGGTTGCGGACGGTAATCCTAGCCATAGTCGCGCTCCTGCACGCAATATAGCGATCTCGCTCGCTGACTGCAATGACAGCAGTGCTGTCATTGCCAGCATGCCGTCAGAGCAGCTTCCAGGCGATATAGACCAGCGTCAGCGCGATCACCCACAGCGCGACGCGGCCGGAGCGGCTGTAGCGGGCCTCGGCCTTGCCGATGGCACGCGCCGTGGTCTCGTCGAAGCGCAGCCCGTGCTCGGCCATCAGGTCGATCTCGCGCGACAGCCGGTCGGTGCGCGTGGCAAGCTCGGGCACCTGGCGAGCCAGCGTCAACAGCGCCTTGGCGCCGTCGCGCGCATCGATCATCATGCCACGCGGGCCAAGGTTGCCGGCGATCCAGCCGCCGACCACCGGCTCGGCTGTCTTCCACATGTTGAAGGCCGGATCGAGCGTGCGCGCCACGCCTTCGACCACCACCATGGTCTTCTGCAGCAGGATCAGTTCCGGTCGCGTCGCCATGTCGAAGAGTTCGGTCACTTCGAACAGCAGCGTCAGAAGTTTGGCCATGGAGATGGTCTCGGCCGGCTGGCCATGGATCGGCTCGCCAATGGCGCGGATCGCTTGCGCGAAGGCCGCGACATTGTGCTGGCGCGGCACGTAGCCGGCCTCGAAATGCACTTCGGCGACGCGCAGATAATCGCGCGTGATGAAGCCATAGAGGATTTCGGCGAGGAAGCGGCGCTCCTTCTTGCCGAGACGTCCGGCAATGCCGAGGTCGACGGCGACGATGGTGCCGTTCGCCTCGACGAACAAATTGCCCGGATGCATGTCGGCGTGGAAGAAGCCGTCGCGCAAAGTATGGCGCAGGAACGACTGGATAAGATTGGCGGCGATCGCCTTCAGATCATGGCCGGCCTCCTCCAGGCCTGCGATGTTGTTCATCTTGACGCCGTCGACCCATTCCATCGTCAACACGTCGCGACCGGTGCGCTCCCAGTCGACGGATGGCACGCGGAAGCCCGGATCGTCCCTGGTGTTCTCACCAAGTTCGGAGAGTGCCGCCGCCTCGAGGCGCAAATCCATCTCGATCTTGGTGGTCTGCGCCAGCGTTTCGGTCACCTCGACAGGCCGCAGCCGGCGAGAGGAGGGGATGTATTTCTCCTGCAGGCGGGCGGCAAGGAAATAGCTTTCGAGGTCATGGAAGAAGCGGCGGCGCACGCCGGGCCGGATGACTTTCACCGCGACCTTGGTGGCAACGCCGTCATGGATGGCTTCGGCGGTATGGACCTGAGCGATGGAAGCGGCGGCGACCGGGTCGCCGAACTCGGCGTAGAGATCGCCCACCTTGCGCCCGAGCGAGGCTTCGATGGCCGCGACCGCCTCGGCCTTCGGGAAGGTGTGCATCTTGTCCTGCAGCATGGCGAGATCGAGCGCCATGTCGTTGCCGACGACGTCGGGCCGCGTCGCCAGGAACTGGCCGAGCTTGACATAGGACGGGCCGAGCCGGACGACCGCCTTGGCCAGCCGGTCGCTGCGCTCATAGGCGAGTGCGCGGCGGCGGGTAAACAGCCGCGCCAGCCGCCAGCCGAATTTCGGCAGGCCGGACAGTTCCTCGCCCGGCAGAGCGGCGATGACGCCCTCGCGCACCAGCACCCAGCCGGCCCGTGCGAGCCTGAAACCAGCGCCGACGCTGCTCATGGCTGCACCCAGGCCGGGCCTTGCGACCGACACGAGCTATATCGAGGATGGGAAATGCGATGCCGCCTCAAAGCTTCCAGCCCGAATGCAGCGCGGCAATACCGCCGGAATAGTTGCGGAAGGAAACGCGGTCGAAGCCGGCGCGGGAAATCATCGCCGCGAAATTCTGCTGGTTGGGGAATTTGGCGATCGACTCGACCAGATAGGAATAGGGCTCGCCGTCGCCGGTGACCATCTTGCCGATCCTGGGAATGGCGTTGAACGACCAGGCTTCATAGGCCTTGTCGAGCAGCGGCATCTCGACCTCGGAAAATTCCAGGCACAGGAACCGGCCGCCTGGCTTCAGCACGCGGAACGCTTCGCTGAGCGCGACATCGATGCGCGGCACGTTGCGGATGCCGAAAGCGATGGTGTAGGCATCGAATGTGGCGTCGGCGAAGGGCAATTCCTCGGCGTTGGCCTCGACGAAATCGGTGTTGCCGGACAGGCCTTTCTTTTGCGCCCTATCGCGGCCGACACTGAGCATCGAGCCGTTGATGTCGAGCACCGTGGCATGCGCGTTGCCATGGCTGGCATCGACGATGCGGAAGGCGATGTCGCCGGTGCCGCCGGCCACATCCAAGACCTTCCAGCCCGGCCGTTTCGGCGGATTGAGCCATGTCACCATGGCAGCCTTCCACAGCCGGTGCAGGCCGGCCGACATCAGGTCGTTCATCAGGTCGTAGCGGTTGGCGACCTTGTGGAAAACATCGTTGACCAGGGACTGCTTCTCGCCTTCCCCTACACGCTTGAAACCATAGGAGGTTTCCATGCCACCCGCGGCCGTGGTTCTCTCAACTGACATTTTTTTGATCCGTCATAAAACCGGCGGGACCATAGCCGATCGATGCTGTGGGCGCTATTGTTTAAGGCGCGGTGTTCAGCCGCGCTTCCAGGTGGTGGGTTTTCAAGACCTGGACTGACCGACGGGATGTTTGAATGCCTTTGAAAGCGGAACTGCACTGCCACATTGAAGGGGCAGCGGCGCCCGAACTCGTCATCCGCCAGGCGCAGAAATACGGCAAGGATACCTCGCCCTATATCCAGAACGGTTCGTTTGTCTGGCACGATTTTACGTCCTTCCTCGCGGCTTACGATTTTTCCGCCGATCTGTTCCGCACCGAGGAGGATTATGCGCGGCTGGCCGACCATTATCTGACCAGCCTGGCCCGCGATGGCGCCATCTATTCCGAGGTCTTCACCTCGCCGGACCATGCGACGAAAGCCGGCCTGTCGCCCAAGGCCTATACCGACGCGCTCGGCGAAGGCATGCTCCGCGCCAAGGCCAAGACCGGCATAGAGGGCCGCATGATCGTCACCGGCGTGCGCCATGTCGGCGTCGAGTCGATCGAGCAGGCGGCGCGCTTCGCGGCACGCTGCGGGCATCCGCTGGTCACCGGCTTCGGCGTCGCCGGCGACGAGCGCATAGGCGAGATGGAGGACTATGTCAGGGCTTTCGAGATCGCCCGCGAGGCCGGGCTTGGCATCACCATCCATGCCGGCGAGTTGACGGGCTGGGAGACCGTGCAGGCGGCGCTCGACCATATCCGCCCCTCACGTATCGGCCACGGCGTGCGCGCCATCGAGAATCCGGACCTCGTCCGGCGTATCGCCGACGAGGGCATCGTGCTGGAATGCTGCCCCGGCTCCAACATCGCGCTCAAGGTGTTCGACAGTTTTGCCGACCATCCGTTTCCCGCCCTGCAGGCAGCCGGCTGCAAGGTGACGCTCAATTCCGACGATCCGCCCTATTTCTGGACTTCGCTGAAGCGCGAATACGATATTGCAGCGGAGCATTTTGCGATGAACGAGAAGGCGCTGGCGGCCGTCACCAGAACCGCTATCGAAGCCGCCTTCGTCGACAGGAAGACCAAGACAGCGCTTCTCGCTAGGCTGAACGGCGCGGCGCGCTGATTTTCTTCCGACAAAACTGTGGTCGATGGCGGCCAAGCGGTTCCTTGGCCGGTACATTGTCGTTAGGGTTCGCCCAGGCAGCTTGAAGCGCGACGGATCCCCGGGGATCTATGCGCGCAGTTTCGGGCGACACGCATCAGGAGAAAATCATGAAGGGCGTCACCGTCGTCGACCATCCGCTTGTCCAGCACAAGCTGACCATCATGCGCAAGAAGGAGACTTCCACTGCCGGCTTCCGGCGGCTGCTGCGCGAGATATCGCTGCTGCTCGGCTATGAGGTTACCCGCAATCTCGAACTGACGACGACGACGATCGAAACGCCGATGGAGACCATGGAAGCGCCGACGCTGGAGGGCAAGAAGCTGGTCTTCGCCTCGGTGCTGCGCGCCGGCAACGGTCTGCTGGAAGGCCTGCTCGACCTGGTGCCGGCGGCGCGCGTCGCCCATGTCGGTCTCTACCGCGACCACGAAACGCTGGAAGCGGTCGAGTATTTTTTCAAAGCGCCGAGCGATCTCGCCGACCGGCTGGTCATCGTCGTCGATCCAATGCTGGCGACCGCCAATTCGGCGATCGCAGCGATCGACAAGCTGAAGCAGCGCGGCGCCACCAACATCCGCTTCCTGTGCCTGCTGGCGGCGCCCGAAGGCATCGAGCGCTTCACCAAGGCGCATCCGGATGTCCCGGTGTTCACCGCGTCCATAGACCGCCAGCTCAATGAGAAGGGCTACATCATGCCGGGCCTCGGCGACGCCGGCGACCGCATGTACGGGACCAAGTAGTACCAGGCAAAGTTGCCTGGTACTATTTACCAAATGTTTACGCAACGGCATAGTTTCGGCGGACGTTAAAGCGGCAAACACCATACGGGGCTAAAGGATCGGCCATCACAAAGGCCGATCCATGCTGCGCAAGCTTCTCATTCTCAGCTTTTTTGCCGGGACATCGGCATCGATCCCGATTGTCTACCAGTCGAATCCGCAGATATTCGAAAACCTGCTGAAATCGGCGGTGACGGCCAAACCAGAGGTCGAGACGCAGCCGGAAGTCAGCCTGGCGTCCGTTCCCGACAAGCCGGCGGCACCGCTGCCGACCGGCCGCAAGGTCGTCGTGGCCGCGGACGGCCGTGGACACTTCTCGTCGACCTTCAAACTCAACGGCCGTCAGGTCGATGGCATGATCGACACCGGCGCGACACTGGTCGCGGTCAATACGTCGACGGCGCGCAGGATCGGGCTGTCGCTCAATCCGTCCGATTTCAGCCACGAGGTCAACACCGCCAACGGCTCGATCAAGGCGGCCGTGGTGACGATCGATCGCCTGCAGATCGGCAGCATCAGCGTCGACGGTGTGCAGGCCATCGTGCTCGACGACAAGGCGCTGCGCACCAACCTGATCGGCATGAGCTTCCTCAACCGGCTCGGCAAATACCAGGCCGAAAACGGCACACTGCTGCTTGTTCAATAATTACCCGCGCGGCAGGATCCGCCGGATGACGGTTTTGTCCGCGGCTGGTTTCGAGGCGCCGATCGCATAGGCCGAAAGCACGGCGGCGGCGGCCGCTTCGGTATCGGAGGGCGAGCGGGCGTGGATCAGCGCCAGAGCATCTCCGACGTGTACTTCCGCGCCTATGGGCAGCAGCCTGGTGATGCCGACGCTGGGGTCGATCTTGTCGTCAGGCCTTGTGCGCCCGCCGCCCAGACCAACCACGGCAAGGCCGATGTCGCGGGTGGCGATGCCGGTGACAAAGCCATTCGCCGTCGCCTTGACCGCGAATTCCGTTGCCGCCAGGGCCAAGTATTTTTCCGGTCTCTCGATGAAATCGGTAGGGCCGCCAAGCACCGCCACCATGCGCGCGAAGGTGGCGGCGGCGCGGCCGCTGGTAAGCGTCTCCGTGGCGCGCCGCATGCCATCCTGGTTGGACGACACCAGTCCCGCCGACTGCAGCATTTCGGCGGCCAGCGCCAGCGTCACATCCTCCAGCCGCCGGTCACGCAGACGGCCGGTGAGGAAATCGACGGCGTTGCGGACCTCGACGGCATTGCCGGCGGCGGAGGCCAGCGGCTCGTTCATGCCGGTGATCAGCGCCGAGACCTTCAGCCCTGCGCCGCTGGCGACCTCGACGAGGCTGTTGGCGAGCGCGGTGGCGTCACGCGACTTCTCCATGAAGGCGCCGTTGCCGACCTTGACGTCGAGCACCAGCGAACCCAGGCCGGCGGCCAGCTTCTTCGACAGGATCGAGGCGGTGATCAGCGGCACCGATTCGACGGTTCCGGTGACGTCGCGGATCGCATAGAGCCGGCGGTCGGCCGGCGCCAGATCGGCGGTCTGGCCGATGATGGCGCAGCCCGTTTCCAGCACCGCCTTGTGAAACAGCGCGATATCCGGCTGGCTGGTGTATCCGGGAATCGCATCCATCTTGTCCAGCGTGCCGCCGGTATGACCGAGGCCACGGCCGGAGATCATCGGCACATAGGCGCCGCAGGCGGCGACGATCGGCGCCAGCATCAGCGAGACATTGTCGCCGACGCCGCCGGTCGAATGCTTATCGGTGACCGGGCCGGGCAGGTCCGACCAGTCGAGCACATCGCCGGAATCTCGCATGGCCAGCGTCAACGCCACGGCCTCGTCGCGGTTCATGCCGTTGAAGAACACCGTCATGGCGAAAGCCGCGACCTGGCCATCGGTGACGGCGCCCGAGGTCACGCCGTCGATGAAGGCGGCGATTTCACCAGCAGACAGCCTGTGGCCGTCGCGCTTGTGGCGGATGATTTCCTGCGGAAGCATCAGCTCTCCAGCAGCCCGTCACGGAATACTCTGTGCAGGACCGTTGCCAGCCGCGACCCGCCGACCGGCGCCATATCCTTGGTCTCCTGGTGCGAGAGTTCGGCTCCGGTCATGCCGGCGGCCAAATTGGTGATGACCGAGCAGGCGGCGACGCGCAGGCCAAGGAAGCGGGCGAGAATGACTTCCGGCACGGTCGACATGCCCACCGCATTGGCGCCCATGATGCGCGCCATGCGGATTTCGGCCGGCGTTTCGAAACAGGGGCCGGAAAACCACATATAGACGCCCTTGTGCAGCGTGGTGCCGGTTGCCTTCGCGGCGCGTTCGATCGCCTTGCGGATGCCGGCATCATAGGCTTCGGTGAGGCCGACGAAGCGGCGGTCGCTGGGCTCGCCTATCAGCGGATTGCTGCCGGAGAAGTTGATGTGGTCCGTGATCAGCATCACCGAACCCGGAGGCATGTCAGGATCGACCGAGCCAGCGGCATTGGTGAGGATCAATTTCGTGATGCCGATGCCGGCGAGCACTTCCAGCACCGGCCTCATCGCCGCAGCATTGCCGTGCTCGTAATAGTGAGCGCGACCCGAAAGCATCAGCACCGGCACGCCGGCAAACAGCCCCGCCACCACTTCGCCGGCATGGCCGCTGACGCCGCTCCTGGGAAAACCGGGCAGGTCGGCATAGGGGACGCGGATCGGGTGCTCGATCCGATCGACAAGCACGCCGAGGCCCGACCCCAGCACCAGTGCTGTCGATGGCGCCAGGCCGTCCAGCCTTTCGATGAGATGGTCCACCGCCTTTTCGGTCATTGCAGGCATCGCTTCATTTGAGCCAATCCGTCATTCCAGCCAGCACTTCATTTGAGCCAGCACTTCATTTGAGCCAGCACTTCATTTCAGGATGTCGCCGCGGAAGCCGTAGGGCAGCATCTCGCCCATGGTCACGGTCTCGGCGACGCCCGTGTTGTCGCAGAGGTAGAGTTTTGTGTCAGGCCGGCAGAATTCGGCCAGCCGCTGGCGGCAGCCGCCGCAAGGCGAGCATTTGGCCATGCGTTCGGCAAGCACGGCGATTTCGACGATTCTGCCGCCGCCAGCCATGATGTAGTGGCCAAGCGCGGTCGTCTCGGCGCACCAGCCCTCCGGATAGGAGGCGACCTCGATGTTGGCGCCAGTGAAGACGCGCCCGTCCTCGGTGCGCAGGGCGGCGCCCACCGGAAATTTCGAATAGGGCGCATAGGCCTTGGCCATGGCGGTCCTGGCCGCTTCGAACAGATCATGCGACATTTCAGTTGTTCTCTCCGATGATCGTGTCCAAAACCCGGCGCTTGCCTCGCGCCGGGCCATCGACCCTCAGCGTTCCTTGACGTAGGGCACGCCGCCAGCGCGCGGCGGGATCGCCTTGCCGATGAAGCCGGCGAGCAGGATGACGGTGAGGATATAGGGCAGCGCCTGCATGAACTGCACCGGCACCTTGCCGATGATCGGCAGCGGTGATCCCTGCAGACGGATTGCCGCCGCATCGAGGAAGCCGAACAGCAGGCAGGCGAACATGGCGTTGACCGGCTTCCACTTGGCGAAGATCAGCGCGGCCAGCGCGATATAACCCTTGCCGGCGGTCATGTCCTTCACGAAGCCGCCATTCTGCACCATCGACAGATAGGCGCCGGCGACGCCGGTGAGGATGCCGGTGCAGATCAGGGCGCGGTAGCGCAGCCAGGCGACCGAAATGCCGGCGGTGTCGACGGCAGCCGGATTCTCGCCGACGGCGCGCAGCCGCAGGCCGAAGCGGGTGCGGAACAGCACCCACCAGGTGAACGGCACCATCAGGAAGGCGAGGTAGACCAGCAGCGAATGCCCTGAGATCAGTTCCGCATAGATCGGCCCGATGATCGGCACGTCCCTGACCGCCTCGGCGCCGGGCCAGACAATCGCGTCGAACCGCTCGCCCGGCTGCAGCGCCGGCGTGCGCCCGCCCTGCTGGAACCAGGCCTGGCCGAGGATGATGGTCGATCCGGCGGCGATGAAATTGATGGCCACGCCGGACACGATCTGGTTGCCGCGGTGGGTGATCGAGGCGAAGCCATGCACCATGGCAAAGGCGACCGAGATGAGGATCGCCGTGCCAAGGCCGAGAAAGGCTGAATGGAACACGGAAGCCGCGGCGGCACCGGCGAAGGCGCCGACCAGCATCTTGCCTTCGAGGCCGATGTCGAAGATGCCGGCGCGTTCCGAATAGAGGCCTGCGAGGCAGGCGAGCAGCAATGGCACCGACAAGCGGATGGTCGAGTCCAATATCTGCACGATGGCGATAAAGACATCCATCTCAGGCGCCCTTTCCCTTGACCGCTTCCATGCCGACCGACCGCGGACTGAACGAGGCGAACAGCGCCTGGATATAAGGCCTGAACATGTGTTCCAGCGCGCCGGCGAACAGGATCACCAGACCTTGAATGATGACGATCATGTCGCGGCTGATCGCCGGCATCTCGAAGGCGAGTTCGGCGCCGCCCTGATAGAGCATGCCGAACAGGACCGCCGCCAGCACGATGCCGACCGGATGGAGGCGCCCCATCAGCGCCACGGCGATGCCGACGAAGCCGGCGCCGGAGACGAAGTCGATCGCGACATTGTGCTGGTCGCCCATCACCGGATTGAGCGCCATCATGCCGGCCAATGCGCCTGAGATCATCATCGCGGTGATGATGATGCGGGTTTCCGAGATGCCGGCATAGCGCGCTGCTTTCGGGCTGTGGCCATAGGTGCGCATCTCATAGCCGAGCTTGGTGCGCCAGATCAGCAGCCAGACCAGGAACGCCATGACCAGCGCCAGCAGGAAGGTGACGTTGAGCGGCGCCGAACGGATCTTGGCGCCGAACAATTCGATGATCCAGTTGAGCTTCGGCAATTCCGCGCCGGCGAAGAAGTTACGCGTCTGCGGCGCTTGCGAGGCCGCCGGCTTCAATGGGCCGACCAGCAGGTAGACCATGATCGAGGCGGCGATGAAGTTGAACATGATGGTCGTGATGACGATGTGCGAGCCGCGCCTGGCCTGCAGATAGGCGGGGATCAGCGCCCACAACGCGCCCACAACCGCCGAAGCGACGATGGCCAGCGGAAATGTCAGCCACCAGGGCAGCGTGCTGTCGAAGGACAGGCAGACGATGGCGATGCCGAGGCCGGCGATATAGGCCTGCCCCTCGGTACCGATGTTGAACAGGCCGCAATGCGCCGCCACCGCCACCGAGAGCCCGGTGAATATGAAGGTGGTGGCATAGAAGAGGGTAAAGGCGATGCCTGTCCCCTTGCCGAAGGCGCCCTCGACAAGGATGACGGCGGCGCGGAACGGGTTCTCGCCGACCAGCAGCACGACGAAGCCGGCGACGATGAAGGCCACCGACAGATTGATCAGCGGAATTAGCCCATAGTCGGCCCAGGCTGGCAATTTGGCGTAAGGCGTGCTCATTGCGCAGCCTCCTGGCGCTCGACGCCCGCCATCAGCAGGCCAAGCTCGCCCTCGGTCGCCTCCGGGCCGCGCTCGCCGACGATGCGGCCGGCAAACATCACCAGGATGCGGTCGGAGAGCGAACGGATCTCGTCGAGCTCGACCGAGACCACCAGCACCGCCTTGCCCTGGTCGCGCATGGCGATCAGGCGCTTGTGGATGAATTCGATGGCGCCGACATCGACGCCGCGCGTCGGCTGGCCGACGATCAGCACGCCGGGGTCCTGTTCCATTTCTCGCGCCAGCACGATCTTCTGCTGGTTGCCGCCGGAGAAATTCGCCGTCTTCAGGCGCGGATTGCTTGGCCGGATATCGTATTTCTCGATCTTGTCCCTGGCGTCGGCCATGATGGCGTCGACGTTGAGGAAGGGCCCTTTGAGATAGCGGGGGTCGTCGTGATAGCCGAGGATGGAATTCTCGTTCTCCTCGAAGGCCAGCACCAGCCCGACATGATGGCGGTCCTCCGGCACATGGGCCAGCCCTCGATCGCGCAATTCGCCGGGGTCGGCCTTGCCGGTGAGATCGATCGGCTTGCCGTCCAACATGACGGAGCCGGAAACGGCGTGCCTGATGCCGGAAATCGCCTCGAGCAGTTCGGACTGGCCGTTGCCAGCGACACCGGCGATGCCGACGATTTCACCGGCGCGCACGTCGAAGGAGATGTCGTCGACCATGGTGACGCCGCGCGAATCCCTGACCGTCAGGTTCTTGACCGCGAGCTTGACGGCGCCGGCTTCCGCCTCGCCCTTCTCGACCCGGAGCAGCACGCGGCGCCCGACCATCAGCTCGGCCAGTTCCTCGACAGTGGTCTTCTTCGTTTCCCGGGTCGCCACCATCGTGCCCTGGCGCATAACCGACACGGTGTCGGTGATGGCCATGATCTCGCGCAGCTTGTGGGTGATCAGCACCACCGTCTTTCCCTGATCCTTCAGCTGCTTGAGGATGCGGAACAGATGGTCGGCCTCGGCCGGTGTGAGCACGCCCGTCGGCTCGTCGAGGATCAGGATCTCGGCGCCGCGATAGAGCGCCTTGAGGATTTCGACGCGCTGCTGCAGGCCGACCGGCAGTTCCTCGATGATGGCGTCGGGATCGACCTCAAGACCGTATTCGCGTTCCAGCCGCTCCAGCTCGGAACGCGCCTTGGCGATGCTGCGCTTCAGCAGCGCATCGCTTTCGGCGCCGAGGATGATGTTCTCCAGCACCGTGAAATTGTCGACCAGCATAAAATGCTGGTGCACCATGCCGATGCCGAGTGCGATCGCGTCGTTGGGGGTCTTGATCGATGCTGGCTTGCCGCCGACGCGGATCTCGCCGCTGTCTGCCTGGTAGAAACCGTAGAGGATCGACATCAGCGTCGACTTGCCGGCGCCGTTTTCGCCGACAATGCCGTGGATGGTGCCACGCGCGATCTCCAGATTGATGTCGCGGTTGGCGCGCACGGCGCCAAAACTCTTGTTGATGCCGATCAGTTCGATTGCGGCTTGCGCCATGCAGCCAGTCCCACTCTTATTTTTTTATCGCTTGGTCAAAACGCCTAGCATGACGCTCCGCCCGTGCCAATTGGCGGAGCAGCGTCCACTCTCGGCAAATCCCAGTGCGCTTGTCAATTTCCAACGTGTCCGCAGGCTTCATATTCGCTAATATGACGAAGTCGAAATTCGCATCACAATGCAAGGCATTGGGGTGCAAGATCAGGGATTGCGAATGATCATGCCCGCCGACCGGCTGACGACGCTGGAAATCCGCGCCGCCGAGCAGGAAAACACCATAGAGGAGCTGTCGGGCCAGATCGCCGAGCAGTGGACGGTGATCGAGCGCATGCAGCGCAAGCTCGACGCGCTGACCGACCGCTTCCTGGCGCTGGAGGAGCAGTCGGCACCCGAAGTGCCCGTGACCAAGCCGCCGCACTGGTGAGGAAAAGGGGAGGGCGCAAATCATGGCCAGTGAAAGCGATCGCATCGCACGGGCCGGCGACTATGTGCTCGGCCTGATGAATGACAAGGAACGGGAACGGGCCGAGCGCGATCTCGAGATCGACCCTGCCTTCCGTGATGCGGTGGTGCGGCTTGCCGAGCGCATGCATGTCTTCGACCGCGCCGAAAAACCCGCCTTGCCCGCCAATCATTGGGCGCTGGTGGCGCAACGTCTGGCCGAATTGCCGCAGATGCGCAGTGTTGGCCTGGGTGGCAATGACGCCAAGCCGCGCCCGGTGATCCGAAGCCTGTCCCGGTCACCATACGGCGTTGGCGTGCATTCGCTCGGCGGCCGGCGCGGCACTGTTATCGCCATAGTGCTGATCGCGGTCTTCGCGCTCGGCTACCTCGTCGGGAAATTGTAGGCCGACGCAAAACCGCCGGACTTGCGCCCGGCGGTTGCAGATCATGGCTGTATGGCGCTGCCGATCAATACGGGCAGGCGTTGTCAGCCGTATAGTCGTGCACCTGGATCTTGCCGGCGATGATGTCGGCCTTGGCCTTCTCGACGGCAGCCTTCATCTCAGGGGTGACCAGCGCCTTGTTGTTGTCGTCCATGGCGTAGTCGACGCCGCCTTCCTTGAGGCCGAGATTCTCGAGGCCGCCCTTGAAGGTGCCGTTCTTGCCGTCCATGAAGGCGGTGTAGACGGCAACGTCGACGCGCTTCATCATCGAGGTCAGAACCTTGCCGGGCTGCAGGCCGTTCTGGTTGGAATCGACGCCGATGCCGAGCTTGCCGGCATCAGCCGCCGCCTGCAGCACGCCGACGCCGGTGCCGCCGGCCGCGGCGTAGACCACGTCGGAGCCCTGGTCGATCTGCGTCTTGGCGATTTCGCCGCCCTTGGCCGGATCGTTCCAGGCGGCCGGCGTGTCGCCGGTCATGTTCTGGATGACGTCGGTCGCGCCGGCCGACTTGGCGCCGCCGACATAGCCGCATTCGAACTTGCGGATCAGCGGGATGTCCATGCCGCCAATGAAGGAGACCTTCTTCGACTTCGATGCCATCGCGGCCATGATGCCGACGAGGTAGGAGCCTTCGTTCTCCTTGAATACAAGCGAGCGGACATTGGGCAGGTCGACGGCATCGTCGATGATGGCGAAGTTGAGATCGGGATATTCGGCCGCGACCTTCTTCAGCGCATCCTCCCAGGCAAAGCCGGCCATGACGATCGGGTTGTGACCGTCTTCGGCGAAGCGGCGCAGCGCCTGCTCGCGCTGCGAGGCGTTGGACACTTCGAACTCGACATAGGGCGTGCCGGTCTCGGTCTTGAATTTCTCGGCGCCATGGAAGGCTGCCTCGTTGAAGGATTTGTCGAATTTGCCGCCCAGATCATAGAGGATGGCCGGCTGGACATCCGCGGCGAAAGCCGGAAGAACCATTGCGGTTGCGGCCAGGAGGCCGAGAACGATACGTTTCATGTGATCCACACCCTGTCGGTTATTTTTTCCGTTACGCCCCGCCTGCCTGCCCGGTTCTGCGGCAGGCATGCGACGTCAGCCAGGAGTGTATTCCCCTCCCGCTCGGCGGCAATCTGGCACGGCCCGAAACAAAATTCACGCGGAATTTTGACCTTTTGGAAAAGCGTGCCACGGGCAAGCTGTGCCGCAGTCCTATCGTTGCGCGTGAGCCATCAGGCGGTGGCGGCCGGCATGGTGCAGGCGATGCCGGTGCCCTTGAGGTTGCAGTAGCCGTAAGGGTTCTTCGCCAGATATTGCTGGTGATCGGCCTCGGCGAAGTAGAAGGTGGGCGCCGACGCGATCTCGGTGGTGATCCGGCCGTGGCCGGCACCGCGCAGCGCGGCCTGATAGGCATCGCGAGCGGCGTTCGCCGCCTGGAATTGCGCATCGCCGGATGTGTAGATCGCGGAGCGGTAGGTGGTGCCGACATCGTTGCCTTGGCGCATGCCTTGCGTCGGGTCATGGCTTTCCCAGAACAGCCGCAGAAGGTTGGCATAGGAGATGATCTTGGGGTCGAAGATGACCAGCACCACTTCGGCATGGCCAGTCAGTCCCGTGCAGGTTTCCTGATAGGTCGGATTGGGCGTGATGCCGCCGGCGTAGCCGACGGCCGTGACCCAGACGCCTTCGATCTGCCAGAACAGGCGCTCGGCGCCCCAGAAGCAGCCGAGCCCGAACATCGCCGTCTCCAGCCCCTCGGGGTAGGGGCCCTTGAGCGGCCGTTTCAGGACATGGTGCTTGGACGTTGTCGGGATCGCCTTGGCACGACCCGGCAAAGCCTCGGACGGCTTTGGCAGATTGAGCTTCTTGTTCAGCATGTCGCTGAGAAAGAACATGCGCGGTCTTCCTTCCCGTCAGGATGCAAGAAAATTGATCAGTTGGCGGCGAATTGGCCCGTGCGCCGCTGGCGCCTGTAGCCGATGGCGTAGAGCAGGAAAGCCAGCACGGCGAACACGGCAAAGCCCGGCTGGTTGAGCACCCAGGCAATGGCGCCATCCCACAGCAGCGGACTGGCCTTGGCGCGGACGAAGGTTTCGAAGGCCGCCCGCGTGTACGGCGAGACCGCCAGCCAGCTGGCGTTGAGCGGGGTCAGCACAAGCGCCGAAGCCGCCACCGTGCGCGTCGTGTCGAGCACCGCCATGATGACGGAAACCGAAAGCGCGACCATGGCGGCAAGACGAAAAATGAAGCGAAACATCAAGCTCTCCCCCGGCCGATCCTGGACGGGATCTCCGGCACGTGTCCCGAAACGAGAAATAGAGTGCGCACGGCTTGCCCGCAACCGCGATACTCGAATTTGAAGGGCTTCCTCTCCCTATGCCGCCGGCTTGCGCCTGCGCCGGTGAACGAGCCAGACGGCAAGAATGCCACCGACAACGGCGCCGACCACCAGGCCGCCCAGGCCGAAGAAGGCAGCGAAATAGCCGCAGCCGCCTTCGAAGCAGCTCACCTCTGCGACGTCGGCGATCACCGAGCCGGCGAAGAAACCGCCCACGGCACCGATGGCTGCGCCGAGGACGATGCCGAGCAAGGCGGCGGCAATGGAAACCAGGACCGGCGGCGCCTCGGTTTCCGGTTTGGCGTAGACGGTCTCGGCGCCGGAGCCGCGGCGCAGCAGGTAGATGCAAAGCAGGCCGACGCCGATCTCGATGGCGGTGATGCCCAGGCTCCTGGCGGAGAAGACGAAATCGGGCACGGTGAGCACATAGGCCTGTCTTGCCAGCACCCAGACGATGAGGGCGATCTGCCAGATAGTGAAATGGCGGGGGAAGCGCCCTGAGCGGCCGAAGGCGAGGCCGAGCAGGTAGAGCCCCCACAGGATGATGATGACATTGGCGACGAGCCCGCCAAGCAGGAAATAGAGGACCTTGTCCGGCAGTCCGGAATTGCCGACCAGCCACCAGGCCGAGGCCAGGCCATAGACGGACCACGCCATGACGAAGATGAGCCAGCCCACCGGGACATAGGACAGGTCGCTGCCCGGGCGCCCGGCTGGCGCCTGTCCACTGCCCGGTTGTCCGCTGCTTGATGTCATATCGGGACGATGCCCCCGCAAAGCCTCTGCGTCACTCGACAGCTGGCCGGCGGCGAAGTCAAGCACGGCGGGTCCTGCTGCCTTGCCTGTGCACATCATTCGGGGTGCGGGCACCCCGGAAACGGGTGCGGCGGCGGCCTCGCGAAACGCCATGTGGCCGGCAAAGCGAATAGACTGCCGTTATGGCTTGGCATTCGGCGCGGGATCGACTAGATGAGCCCCGCGCCTGTTGCTTCGACGGCTCAGGTGCCGGGGAAGGATGTCCGCTGGTTGGGCGGCGTCCATGGTTCGGAAAATCCGCGCCGCAGCCCCAAGGAGATGCATCTCCCCAACCCGCGCGGCGAAACCGGCCGGCGCGAAGGCAAGGACGGAGAGGTGGCCGAGTGGTTGAAGGCGCACGCCTGGAAAGTGTGTTTACGGGAGACCGTAACGCGGGTTCGAATCCCGCTCTCTCCGCCAGCCCATCCTTAAGGCATTGATTCCCAAAGAAAACCCTTGTGTTGTAAGGCTTTCAGCCCCAAATGGTGCAACTATGCTTGCTACAAAAAGGCTAGCCAGCACCATGAAATACGTCAGTTTCCAGCGCGGCCGATATGTCGTCCGCGTCACGGTGCCGCTCGACCTACGTGAGATTATCGGCAAGCGCGAACTAGTCACACCGCTAGACGCCGACAAACGATCGGCAGAACGGGCGGCGCACGGCGTCATCAATGGTTTTCTGGCGATGATCGATGACGCCCAAGCAAAGTTTGCGGCGACCAGACCGACCGTAACCAGCGCGGCCAAGGCGCACTATCAGGCAGAGCTAGAGGCCGACGACCGCGAACGGGCAGGTACCGGATCAAGCGCCGTTGCCGACACCCAGGCACTATTCGCACCGCGCCGAGCAAGCCTGCTTCGGCTGGTCGCGGCTGGTCAGATCGAAGGCGACGAAGCCGAAGCGCTGATAGGCTATGCAGCCGACGATCTCGGGGAGACCCATTGAACTTCCAGAACTGGCTCCAGCAGATAAGCAGGAGCGGTGGCGAGCGCTTAATACATGACGAAAGGGCTGCAGTATACAGGAAATCGCTTTGTAGATTGCGCAAAGGCCGCGCAAAGCCTAGTAGTGTCTAATGTTGGCCCGAGTACCCAAAAAATAGACTGCATGTGTGTATTATTTGGAGAAGTAGGGGCTGGACTGGAGGGAAATACTTTTGTCGGATCGCCAACTACATTATATGTTATAGCGCACGTTCCACTGCTGCTGCTCAGTCCATCTATTATCTGATAAGGTTTTCCACCATATTCAATCTTATAGTAGACGTCTATGTTAAAAGCGCATGTCCAAGTCTTGTCAGTTGGCGCGTCGACAAAAACAACTACCCCAATACAACCGAACCGCTCAGTCCATCGTCTTTCCCCCGGAGGGGGTGTATAATAGATACATCTCTGTGTCACCGAGTCTGCGATCGTTAGCGTTGACGCATGGCTGCTAGTTGCAAACCCGGGCAACAGTCCGACTATCATCAGGAAAACGCGAAGAGACGCGAGTTTCATTGGGCACCCTCTGAACTGATAAAAGCTCATCTTTGGCGCAGCATTTTCGAGGCGGTTTTAGTATCTTAGCATAAGGAGAGGCGGTTCAAAAATGAACATGCGGGCAGGCGGTGTTCGCGAAGCGGCGGCTTACAGGGCAAACCAATGGGCTGCCCAGCGCCTTATTGGACCTCATCTAATCCATGTGGAACAGCCACTTGGCTGTAACACTTAGAATTTTCTTATGCTTTCTAAGTAATTGAAAAATAACGAAAAAAAGGCTTGGCTGGGGAACCTGGACACTAATCCTGCGGCTGAAAGCGAGCCGGCCCCTATTTGCGCTACCGGGGTTCGCGCGCTCGGCCATTCGACAACAGCCACATGACACCGGGCGGCTTTCCTTCTGGACGCGGCAAGGGAATCGGACTCTACGTGCAGCGTCGGACGCCTGGCCGGTTGATCAGTGACTAGGTGAGCGAGCCCGTTTGGCAAAGCGAGCAAGCCAGCGATTAAGCCCCGTTGCTGGGCGTGTTGGTTCGAGGGCTGTCCTGCCTCTGACGGCTGAAGCCGGCTTGGTGCAGACAATCAGATCTGTGTATTCGCCAAGGATACCATGTGTGCGATCGGCGAAGCGATACACGCGAGCGTCAAATGGTGCCCATTCCACGATCGCCAGATGCAAATCGTAGCCGTAGTCGATGGTCACGATTGAACCTTCGTTGCTAATCGGATTTCCGTGGATTTCCGGCGCTTTCAAATGCTCTCTCGTTCCATCCGCATGCTGGATGAACCTGCGTTCCCACGCGCTGGTTTGAGACTTCCGGACCGGAAAAGTACAAATATAAATTCCACCGGGTCTCAGGGTTCTAAAAACCTCGGAAGTTACTTTGTCCGGATGATATACGTGCTCCATCACGTCAAGCGTTACCGTGATATCAAAGCTACAATCATCAAAAGTCAGGCTTGCGAGATTCTCGTTGCGAACCCCGTTGTGCATTGACCCGAACGGCTGATCTGGGAAGTATTGAGAGGCAATGTAGTGCCGTGCGTCACGTTTCATGACCGCGGATATGCCCCTGCCTACGGGCGAAGACTCATGGATATGCAAGCCGCGCCAGTCGGGTCTCAGCTCATTGAGGATGAGCGCCAGCGCTCGTTCCCGAGGGATTGATCCCTGCGGGCAGGATGTACAGACCAACTGGTCACGCAGCCAGGAACCTTTTGCCAGGAACTCTGTGTTCTTCTGGCAGATGGGGCAAAACCCAGAAATTTTCCACGGCTGAAATTCGCTCATGGTTATTGTCGATAGCTGATAGCTAGCGGCACCTCAACCAAGCGCGGTCTATGGGTGAGATGAATTGAGTTCGCTATCGGCGCGATTCTTGCTTATTTCTGCTGGGAAGGTTGTCGGCCTGAGCCCCCATCTTTGACTTGCTGTTGGTGCGGCGCATCGCTGACGGACCATTCAATATCTGGAAGAGACAATCTTACTCCTGACATATTCCTGACCGCAGATAACTGGCAGAGACGGTGACTGGATTGAGCCAGATCAGAAGGACCGCATGACGACAACGGTAGGGGCAACGCGCTGGCGGGCGCCAGGACGCGCAAGGTGTTCTCCGCTGTAGGGCAGCGCTTGCTGGGCCGCCATCTGGACAGTGTCTCGTCGTGGATCAGGTAAGTTGGCATTGCAATTGCAACGGCACATCAGCGGGGCGAACAAACAGCCCGGCAGGTCCCGCGATCCTCTGGGCGACTCGCCGCTGCCGTAAATGGGCGGGACGGGTTTGGTCAGACATTCCGAAGCTGCCAGATTTTAAAGGAAGGCCATGGCCGACAGCAAAATCGAACCGTCTTTTCCATCTGTAGAAGTCAGCCAATCCTTAGGCGAGTGGTTTGTTCGCATAGCAGGAAGAGGCGGCAAAACATATTCCAGAGCCTTTCAACGGGAGGCAGATGCCGTTGCTTTCGCTGATAATCAGCGTGCGCGTCTGAGAACGCAAACTATGGCACAGCGAACGATGTGAATTTGTTGTTTATCGCTTTGCCCTCCTGGATTGGCGCGGGGTCAGGAATCCACCCATTATCAGGTCCAAGGCGTCGAGCGCCTCTTCATCCAATAAATTTGTCAAGGCCACGCCACCCACGAGCACAACCTTGTCATTGTCTATGTCGTAGACCTCCCAGAGCCCATCTCTGACTCTTCGAATTGCGTACCGGCGTTCCATAAGGAATTCCTAATAAGCGAGTCTCGGAAACTCCTGCAACAAAATAGGTCCGGGAGCCGGGATTAACTGTGGAGAACTATGCCTGGTTGATCCAAACCTAGCTATCGGGTCTAGCCATGCCTTACCAACGGGCCCGCTCCTCCAGGTTCCATTGCCGAACGAAAAACCCGAACGGTGGCAGGCTTTATATGAAAGCTGTTTGACCAACGTTTTGATGCCTGTTTCAGCAAAGGGCATCACGGGCGTAGAAGCAAACGCCAGGGCACCCACGGGCTGGATCATTCGACTGGCCTTGGGGATGGCGGCGGGAATACGTGTTTAACGTTCATTAAATTTGTCTAATTTAGCATATTCTGATTATGCGCTTCTCCGTTTTCCTATTTTGCTGGCTAGCATTCTTTGGTTGGGACTTCGCCGCTCACCAGGGCCAGTTCACCATCGAACTCGGGATGCGGGTCGTCCACCTGATCAACCGGTTCCGGCCTATTTAAAGATCGAGCCAGCGAGTTGGCGCCGGCCTGTATTGAGCAAAGCATCACGCAGCCTTACGCGATCACGCAATTACGCGGCCCGGGTGAAATCCGCCAATGTTGAAGAAAGGCGAAGATTTTCCGCCTTGGCCGGCGCCTTTATCCCAACGCACCCGCCCAACCAGGCGCCGGCCATTTTCGTCGGCGCGTCCTCGGCTTCGGTGTGATCTCTTCGTTAGGGGCTCAAGTCAAAGCAACATCTGCGTCAATCGGAGGGAGATCGATAAGAAACATCCATCCGTCCCGGTCGACCCGCGCTAACAAGGCCCGCTCGTCTCGCGCTCCACTCTGAAATATCTGGATTAGCATTGCGGCATAGAACTCGGCGTCGATCGACAATTGATCAACATGCTCTCGTGCGCAAAGCTGGCCAAACACACGCTGCAACAGATCAACAGCCTCGGGTTCGGGTGATGGCGGCCCTTCTGATCCTGCCCTTCATCTGGCGGCTCTGCATACCAGGTGGCGAATTTGCCACTCGGGGTGTCGTCTGGCTCGATATCCTCATCAATCTGGGCCTGCTTGTCGGTCTCTACGGCGCCCGCAAGGCGCTTGTGGGCACGGGTCCTGGCGACGAGCGGTGGAAGGTCGGCGCGCCGCTTTATTGGGCGGCGATGATCTCCGGCATAGGAATGCTGCTGATCCGTGTCAGCAGCAGCCATGGCTGGTGGACCGGGCATCTGATGTAGTCCTGACGCGCGGTCGAGGCGTACAGCAGGAAACAAATGTGTCCATCTGGAACCTCCCGCCCTGCCGCGCGTTTCACGGCGTCCCGTCCGTGGACCAGCCCGGATATCTCTCCTGGCGCTGCGATAATCAGGAGCCGTTTCATGTACGACAAGCTGTTTCATTCGCCGGTGGCGCTCACCGTCGGCCTTGGCTTCAAGCGCGAGATTGCCTCGCTGGCCGAAATGCACGATTTCCTGACCAATTGGACGACCTCGCGCCGTGGCCCGCTCCATCGCCATGCGGTCGAGGCGTGTGGCCTTGCGCTGGAAGGCTGCATCACCAGGGATGAGGCGCGCCATGCGCTCGTCGCATTCGCGAAAGCCACCGGTATCCTCTGGCCGGAGATCGAGTCGGTTATCGTGGCGCGCGCCGTCGCGCGCGGCTGTGGCGGCTACGCCGCCTGAGTTTGAGGCCACCCGCCGTCGTGGTGGCCAATTCCGCATCGACCGCCGCTGAAAGCCCGGCCTGGCCATCCCGAGCCGGGCTTTCGCTTTGCTGCAGGAAGATCGCGTTTACCCACCGATGATGTTTGCCTGGCGCTTTTGGGGCAATCAACCTTTCGAAGGTGCGCCCCGGCGTGCCGGCTTGGGCCTCGTCGGGTCAGGCGCCTGCACTGACTGCGCGGCAAGGCGCAGCTCTCTCAGCCTGGCGGTCTTTTCCTCGCGGGCCGCCCGTTCGGCATCGATCACGATCTGCGATTCACGCTTGGCGCGCTCGTCACGCTGGGTGTCGACTTTTGCACGGTTCATGTGCTGCTACCTCCATCCCGCAGGGGGCGCGGTTCGGAACGCCGCCTCTTCCGGCCCCGCATGGTGCAGCGTTGCAGCGGGGGCGGCGATTACAAATGATGGTCGGAGAACTTTTGTCACCGATGCCGGGGAGGGCCGTCAGTCGCACCACCCCGAAGAGACGACGAGCGATGCCTCGAAGATACGGCGTCCGCTCTCGTCTCGCACCTTGACGGTAATGGCTGTGCGGTCGTTCTCGATCATTTCGTCGCGGACGATGTCGGGCAGGATGCGGATCGCTTCGCGCCGCAGGCGCTCGCGGGTTTCGAAGACCTGGCCGTCATCATCGACCGTCAGACCGTCGCCATTGTACAGGTCGAGATAATATCGAGGCATGATGGGCTGGACCTCAGGCTGTTGAAATGGCGAGATATTCAACCGACAATTCGCGGGCCGGGCAGTTGTTCCACCAGCGGTGGCATTTGCCGTGGAACAAGCGGGCCCTAACAAATGTTAATGCCTATCAGCGGCCAAAGGCCTAGTGCATCCGAAGCCGCCTTGCTTCCGACAGAAACACTTGGCGATCGGCTTCTGAAGCCCTCTCGCCGGAGGTTGCGGTGCTTGAATCCCTTTACCTGAACCTGGGCCAGCACGATGCGCTGTCCGATGCCGAGAAGGCGCTGCTGGCTGGCGCCATGACCTTCGAGCGGCATTTCGCCATCGGCCAGGACATCATCGCTTCCGGATCGCGGCCGAGCTATTCGACGCTGATCCTCGATGGGCTGGCGGCGCGCTACAAGGTGCTGGAGAATGGCGGCCGGCAATTCACCTCGTTGCAGGTGCCCGGCGACTTCGTCGATCTCCACGCCTTCCTGCTGAAGACCATGGATCACGGCATTGTCGCCTTGTCGCCCTGCCATGTCATGTTCGCCGATCACGGCCGGCTTCGCGCCATCACCGAGCAAGCGCCGCATTTGACCCGGCTGTTGTGGTTGGACACGCTCGTCGATGGCGCCATTCACCGCGAATGGATCGTCGCCATGGGACGGCGCTCCAAGACCTCGCATCTGGCCCATCTCGTCTGTGAGCTTTTCGTGCGGCTGCAGGTGGTGCAGCGGACCAACGGCATGAGCTTTCATCTGCCGCTCTCGCAAGCAGAGTTGGCCGATGTGCTTGGCCTGTCGGTGGTGCACATGAACCGGGTTATCGGCGCCTTGCGCAAGGTCGGCGTCGTCAGCTGGGCAAACCACACGGTGACCATTTTAGACTGGCACCGGCTGCAGGAAATCGCCGAGTTCGATCCGACCTATCTCAGCATGATGCGGGAGCCACGCTAAGGTGTATTGATATTCAGGTGAGGTCGGCCTGCAAACGATGGCTTTCTGCGCTTCCGGTGCTCACGTACTTAAGTACGCTCCGCTCCGGTTCTCGAAAGCCATCGTTTTCGGCGCGACCTGACCTGAATCTCAACACACCTTCGGCCGGTCGGTACGGCCACCGATCTTGCAGATTTATGCTGCTTCTGCCGCGACGTTGACCGCCGACTCCGCGATCTTGGTCAGCGCCTGGTCCGTAGCCTTCTCTTCCTTCAGCGTCGCTTCGAGGAGTGCCACGGCTTCGTTCAGGCCGAGTTCACCGGCCCAAGTCCTCAGCGTGCCATAGCGTGAGATTTCGTAGTGTTCGACCGCTTGCGCGGCGGCCAGCAGACCGGCATCGAGCGCGGGCGATCCCTTGTACTCCTCCATGATCTCGGCGCCTTCCTCGGTGATGCCCATGATGGCTGCACAGGTCTTGCCCACCGGCTTCTTGCCGATGACACCAAAGACCTTCTCCAGCCTTGCGACATGGCCTTCGGTTTCGGTGCGGTGCTTTTCGAAGGCGGCCTTCAGCTCGGCGCTTTGCGCGGCCTTGGCCATTTTCGGCAGCGTCGCCAATATCTTCTTTTCGGCGAAATAGATGTCCTTCAGCGTGTCGTGAAACAGGTCGTCGAGCATTTTCTGCTTTGCCATTGTCATATCCTCTGATGCGTGAACCCTCAGGTCGACAATCTCCCGCTGGAGGATTCGTTCCATTCACGCCGCATGGCGCGGTCGCGCGGCACAACCCGGCGAATCCTCATCGAGACGCCATCTCGCCGACGGCGATGGGCCGGCAAAACCTTTATAAAATTCCTATTTCTTTCCGCCCCGCGCCGTCTCGAACCTTTATGGCGATCGGGTCCATATTCTCCAGGGAACACACAGCTCGGTCGCGATTATCTATCGTGACGGAGTGTTTCCATATGATTTCAGCCTGCCGATGGCAGGCGTACAGTGCGAAGCGCAAATAAAACGAAGATAAGGAACATGCACGATGGATATCGTCGTTCTCGGGATAGGGGTTTTGTTTTTCGCCCTTTCCTTCGCCTACATCAAAGCCTGCGACATTCTTTGAACAGGAGGATCGCAACATGCTTCTCGACTATATCCTCGGCGGCGGTGTGACCTTGTTCCTGCTCGCCTACCTGACATACGCCCTCGTTCGCCCAGAACGCTTCTGACGGCAACTGGTGCAAGGCACGGAAAGCTACTTCAATGACTCTCAACGGATGGATACAGATCCTCGCCTACTGCGTGGTCGTCGTTCTGCTGGTGAAGCCGCTCGGCGGCTACATGTACCGCGTTTTCAACGGCGATCGCACATTTCTCTCGCCGATTTTGGGGCCTGTCGAACGGGCCCTTTATCGCATTTCGGGAACCAGCGAGCGCGAGGAGCAGCACTGGACCGTTTATGCGGCAGGCATCATCTTCTTCAGCCTCGCCAGCTTCCTTGTGCTTTATGTCCTGCAGCGGCTGCAGGGCGTCCTGCCCTACAATCCGGCCGGGATGGCCGCCGTTGAGCAGAACCTTTCCTTCAACACCGCCGTCAGCTTCGTGACCAACACCAACTGGCAGAACTATGGCGGCGAAAGCACGATGTCCTACCTCGTGCAGATGGCCGGCCTGACGGTGCAGAACTTCATGTCAGCAGCGGTCGGCATCGCCATCGCGGTCGCGTTGATCCGCGGCTTTGCCCGCGCCTCGGTCAAGTCGATCGGCAATTTCTGGGTCGATATAACCCGCTGCACGCTCTACATCCTCCTGCCGGCCTGCATCGTGCTCACACTTGTCTATGTCTGGCTCGGCATGCCGCAGACGCTCGGCCCGTATGTCGACGCCACCACGCTCGAAGGCGCCAAGCAGACCATCGCCCTCGGTCCTGTCGCCTCGCAGGTCGCCATCAAGATGCTCGGCACCAATGGTGGCGGCTTCTTCAACGCCAATGCCGCGCATCCTTTCGAAAACCCCGATGCGATCTCCAACTTCATCCAGATGGTCACGATCTTCGCGCTCGGCGCGGCGCTGACCAACGTCTTCGGCCGGATGGTCGGCAACCAGCGCCAGGGCTGGGCGATCCTGGCCACGATGGGTGTCCTGTTCATCGCCGGCGTTGCCGTCTGCTACTGGGCGGAGGCCGCGGGCAATCCGCTGGTGCACGCGCTGGGCATCGACGGCGGCAACATGGAAGGCAAGGAGACCCGCTTCGGCATCGCCTTGTCGGCACTGTTCGCCGTCATCACGACGGCCGCCTCCTGCGGCGCGGTCAACGCCATGCATGACAGCTTCACCGCGATCGGCGGCTTCATCCCGATGATCAACATGCAGCTCGGCGAAGTCATTGTCGGCGGCGTCGGCGCCGGTTTCTACGGCATCCTGATGTTCATCGTCGTTGCCGTCTTCGTTGCCGGCCTGATGGTCGGCCGCACGCCCGAATATCTCGGCAAGAAGATCGAGGCCAAGGAGGTCAAGATGGCAATGCTCGCCATCCTGTGCCTGCCGCTGGCGATGCTGATCTTCACCGCAATCGCCGTTGTCCTGCCGAGCGCCGTGGCCTCCATGGCCAATGGCGGACCGCACGGCTTTTCGGAGGTGCTCTATGCCTACACCTCGGCGGCGGCGAACAACGGCTCGGCCTTTGGCGGTCTCAGCGGCAACACGCCCTGGTACAACATCACGCTCGGCATCACCATGCTGATGGGCCGCTTCCTGGTCATCATCCCGGCCCTGGCGATTGCCGGCTCGCTGGTGGCGAAGAAGACGGTTCCGGCCTCCGCCGGCACGTTCCCGACCGACGGTCCGCTGTTCGTCGGCCTGCTGGTCGGCACCATCCTGATCGTCGTCGGCCTCACCTTCTTCCCGGCGCTGGCGATCGGCCCGATCGTCGAACACCTGGCAATGATCCATGGGCAGACATTCTGAGACCGCCCAGCCTTGGATAGAAAGTCATGTCCTGGTTCAAAAACATGCGTCGCAACGTTGAGCGTCGGACCGACAAGGAGGGGGAGAGAATCCCCCCTCCTTTCCCGACCGTATCCACATTCCTCGGCATTGCGGCAGCCATGATCGTCATCTGGCTGCTGGTCTATGGGCCGCCGCATCTTCCTTCGGCATCCGATCGATCGGTGCCTGCCAACAACATCGATACTGGAGCCAACAAATGAGCCAGTCCAAATCCGCTAGCATCATGGATGCCAGCATCCTGTGGCCCGCCATCGGCGGGGCCTTCAGGAAACTGAACCCGCGCACCCTGATCAAGAACCCAGTGATGTTCGTCGTCGCCGTCGTCTCGGCGCTGACATCAGTTCTGTTCGTCAGGGATCTCATCACCGGTGGCGGTGATTTCAAGTTCACGCTGCAGATCATCATCTGGCTGTGGTTCACCGTGCTGTTCGCCAATTTCGCCGAAGCGGTCGCTGAAGGCCGTGGCAAGGCGCAGGCCGACTCGCTGCGCAAGGCGCGCACCGAGACCCAGGCCAAGCTTCTGGCCGGCGAGGACAGGACCAAGTTCAAGCTGGTGCCCGGCACCAGCTTGAAGGTCGGCGACATCGTGCTGGTCGAAGCCGGCGACATCATCCCGTCGGACGGCGAGGTGATCGAAGGCGTCGCCTCGGTCAACGAAGCGGCGATCACCGGTGAGTCGGCCCCCGTCATCCGCGAATCCGGCGGCGACCGTTCGGCGGTCACCGGCGGCACGCAGGTGCTGTCCGACTGGATCCGTTTGCGCATCACGGCCGCCTCCGGCCACACCTTCCTCGACCGCATGATCTCGCTGGTCGAAGGTGCCGAACGCCAGAAGACGCCGAACGAGATCGCGCTCAACATCCTGCTGGTCGGCATGACGCTGATCTTCGTGCTGGCCACCGCAACCATCCCGAGCTTTGCCTCCTATTCGGGCGGCTATATCTCGGTGACCGTGCTCGTCGCCCTGTTCGTCACCCTGATCCCGACCACGATCGGCGCGCTGCTGTCGGCGATCGGCATCGCCGGCATGGACCGCCTGGTGCGGTTCAATGTGCTGGCCATGTCGGGCCGTGCCGTCGAGGCTGCCGGCGACGTCGACACGCTGCTGCTCGACAAGACCGGCACGATCACGCTCGGCAACCGCCAGGCGACGGAATTCCGTCCGGTCAAGGGCGTCACCGAACAGGAACTGGCCGACGCGGCGCAACTGGCCTCGCTCGCCGACGAAACGCCGGAAGGCCGCTCGATCGTCGTCCTGGCCAAGGAGAAATACGGCATCCGCGCCCGTGACATGGCAACGCTGCACGCAACCTTCGTTCCCTTCACCGCACAGACCCGCATGAGCGGCGTCGATGTCGACGGCTCGTCGGTGCGCAAGGGCGCGGTCGATTCCGTGCTTGCCCATGTCAACCAGTCGACGGTCGCTGCCCACGGCACGCGCCCCAGCAGCGATTCCGTCCGGGATCTCCAGGCGGTCGCCGACGAGATTGCCAAGTCCGGCGGCACGCCGCTGGCGGTCGAGCGTGACGGGCGCCTGCTCGGCGTCGTCCATCTCAAGGACATCGTCAAGGGCGGCATCAGCGAGCGCTTCACCGAACTGCGCCGCATGGGCATCCGCACGGTGATGATCACCGGCGACAATCCGCTGACGGCGGCCGCGATCGCGGCGGAAGCCGGCGTCGACGACTTCCTTGCCCAGGCGACGCCCGAGGACAAGCTGAAGCTGATCCGCGACGAACAGGCCAAGGGCAAGCTGGTCGCCATGTGCGGCGACGGCACCAATGACGCGCCCGCCCTTGCCCAGGCCGATGTCGGCGTCGCCATGAACACCGGCACGGTGGCCGCGCGCGAAGCCGGCAACATGATCGATCTCGACAGCGATCCGACCAAGCTCATCGAGATCGTCGAGATCGGCAAGGCGCTGCTGATGACGCGCGGCTCGCTGACGACCTTCTCCATCGCCAACGACGTGGCCAAGTACTTCGCCATCATCCCGGCCATGTTCGCAGTCTTCTACGTTGCGCCGGGGCAGACCACCGGCCCGCTGCAGGCGCTCAACATCATGCATCTGGCGACGCCGCAGAGCGCTATCCTGTCGGCGATCATCTTCAACGCGCTGATCATCATCGCGCTGATCCCGCTGTCGCTGAAAGGCGTCAAGTATCGCGCGATCGGCGCCGGCGCGCTGCTCAGCCGCAACCTGCTGGTCTACGGCCTCGGCGGCATCATCGTCCCCTTCGTCGGTATCAAGGCGATCGACATGATCGTCACCGCCCTCGGCCTCGCTTAAGGAACAGTTCCATGCTCACCCAGATAAGACCCGCGATCATCATGATCGTCTTCTTCACGGTCCTGACCGGCCTGATCTATCCGATCGGCATGACCGGCATTGCCCAGGCGCTGTTTCCACGCCAGGCCAATGGCAGCCTGATCGAGAAGGGCGGCAAGGTCATCGGCTCCGAACTGATCGGCCAGGGCTTTGCCAGTGACAAGTATTTTCATGGCCGGATTTCGGCAGCCGGCAGCAACGGCTACGACGCCACCGCCTCCGGCGGCACCAATCTCGGCCCGACCAACCCCAAGCTGATCGACCGCATCAAGAGCGATGCCGACAAGCTGAAGGCGGAGAATCCGAGCCAGCCTGTGCCGATGGATATGGTGACGTCATCGGGCAGCGGCCTTGATCCCCATATTAGCCCTGAAGCCGCCTATTTCCAGGTTCCGCGTGTCGCCAAGGCCAGGGGCATCGACGAAACCAAGATCAAGGCGCTTGTCGACGGTCAGGTCGAGAGCAGGGAACTCGGCTTCATGGGAGAGCCGGTGGTCAATGTTCTGGCTCTCAACCTGGCGCTGGACGCCGCTAAATAGTTGATGGCGAGGGCCGGGGATCGACAGCATCCCCGGACCTCTCCATGATCGATCCTGATGCCGGAAGACCGAAGCAACGAAAACAGACCTTCCCCCGACGCGCTGCTCGAGCATGCCGAGCGCGAGGGACGCGGCCGCCTGCGGATATTCCTTGGCGCGGCACCAGGTGTCGGCAAGACTTACGAAATGCTGATGTCGGGCCGGGCCAGGCTGGCCGACGGCATCGATGTGGTAATCGGCGTCGTCGAGACGCATGGCCGCAGGGAAACCCAGGCCCTGGTCGAAGGCTATGAAGTCATTCCCCGCCGCAAGGTCGACTACAAGGGGCGCATCCTCGACGAGATGGATATCGACGCCATCCTCGCCCGGCGCCCGGCGCTGGTTCTCGTCGATGAACTCGCCCACACCAATGCGCCCGGCAGCCGCCACCCCAAGCGCTATCTCGACGTCCAGGAAATCCTGACGCAAGGCATCGACGTCTACACGACGCTCAATGTCCAGCATGTCGAAAGCCTGAACGACGTCGTCGCCCAGATCACCAAGGTCAGGGTCCGCGAGACGGTTCCCGACTCCATCATCGACCAGGCTGACGATGTCGAGATCATTGATCTTACCCCCGACGACCTGATCAAGCGGCTCGAGGAAGGCAAGGTCTACTTCCCCAACACCGCCCAGCGCGCCATCGAGAACTATTTTTCGCCCGGCAATCTGACGGCGCTCAGGGAACTGGCGCTGCGCCGCACCGCGCAGCGCGTCGACGAGCAGTTGCTCAATCACATGCAGTCCCATGCCATCCAAGGCCCCTGGGCTGCCGGGGAAAGGGTCCTCGTCTGCCTCGACGCGCGCCCGGGCGGAGCGGCCCGCATCCGTTATGCGCGCCGGCTGGCCGACCGGCTCCGTGCCCCGTGGACGGCGCTGCATGTCGACAGTCCTCGCTCGGCCAGCATGCCCGAGGAGGACAAGGACCGGCTTGCAAACAATTTGCGCCTCGCCCAGCAGCTCGGTGCCGAGGTGACGACCATCCCGGGTCAGAACGTGGCGCAAGACATTGTGCGTTATGCGACGGCGAACAATTTTACCCATATCGTGGTCGGCCGGCCGACCCGCTCGCGCTGGCGCGAATTGATCGAGGGATCGCTGACCTATGATCTCATCCGCAATGCCGGCGACATCAGCGTCCACGTCATTTCAGGGACCGAACGCAACGAGGCGGCGTCGAGAAGCGTCAAGCCGGCGGATGAGCAATGGCAGTTCGAGATCTGGCCCTATCTCAAGGCCACGGCCTTTGTCGCCGGCTCGCTCGCCTTTGCCGTCCTGCTCGATCAGTTCCTCGACGTTCGCAACCTCGCGATCATCTTCCTCATCGGGGTCTTGGCGTCGGCCGTGACCGGCGGTCTCTGGCCTGCTCTGTACGCCTGTCTCGCCAGCGCCCTTGCCTTCAACTATTTCTTCCTGGAGCCGCGCTACACGCTGACGATCCGGGATCCGGAGAGCATTGTCGCGCTCGGCGTGTTCCTGGTCGTCGCCGTCATTGCCAGCAATCTGACGGTGCGCGTGCAGCGGCAGGCAGTTGCCGCCCGCTCGCGGGCGCGGGCCACGGAAGACATCTACCTCTTTTCAAAGAAGCTCGCCGGTGCCGGCACGCTCGACGACGTGCTGTGGGCAACCGCCTTCCAGATCGCCTCGATGCTGAAGCTGCGGGTTGTGTTGCTTCTGCCCGAAGACGGCACCATCACCGTCAAAGCCGGCTATCCGCCCGACGATACGCTGGCCGAAGCCGACATCGCCGCCGCCCGCTGGGCCTGGGAGCACAACCGCGCCGCCGGGCGCGGCGCCGACACGCTGCCTGGCGCAAAGCGCCTCTATCTTCCGTTGCGGACAGGACGTACGGCAATCGGTGTCGTCGGCCTCGACAATGACAAGCAGGGCCCGCTGCTGACGCCGGAGCAGCAGCGCCTGCTCGACGCGCTGGCCGACCAGGCAGCGGTCGCCATCGAGCGCATCCAGCTCGTCGCCGATGTCGACCGGGCCAAGCTTTTGGCCGAGGCCGATCGGTTGCGCTCGGCGCTGCTGACCTCCATTTCGCATGATCTGAAGACGCCGCTCGCCGCTATCATGGGCGCGGCCGGCACGCTGCGGGAATTCGCGCCGGCACTTCCCGAAGAGGACCGGGCGGAATTGCTGACGACCGTGCTTGACGAATCCGAGCGGCTGAACCGCTTCATCGCCAACCTGCTCGACATGACCAAGATCGAGTCCGGCGCAATGGAGCCGAACTTCGCTTTCCACTATGTCGGCGACATCGTCGGCTCCGCCCTGCAGAGGGCGAGGAAAATCATCGGCGAGCACAAGACGGAGGTGGATATCCCCCCGGAGTTGCCGATGTTGAAAGTCGATCCCGTGCTGTTCGAGCAGGCGCTGTTCAATCTCCTCGACAATGCGGCGAAATACGCGCCATCAGGCTCGACGATCCGCGTGCAGGGCTGGGCCGACAATGGTTCCGTCATCCTGCAGATCATGGATGAGGGGCCGGGCATTCCCCCCGGTGATCTGGAACGGATTTTCGACACGTTCTACCGGGTGCGCAAGCGCGACCAGGTTCGCGCCGGCACCGGGCTCGGCCTGTCGATCTGCCGCGGCTTCATCGAGGCGATGGGGGGGACGATCACTGCGGCTAACCGAACCGACCGTTCGGGCGCGGTTTTCACCATCAAGATGCCGAAGCCGACGAATCCGCCCGATCTCAGCGCCGCCACTACGGGCGACAATGATGTGGATGATTTGGCATGATGAACGCGAATGTCAGGATACTGGTCGTCGATGACGAGCCGCCGATCCGCAAGCTGCTTCGGGTCGGCCTTGGCAGCCAGGGCTATGCGGTCAGCGAGGCGCCGAATGCCAAGGCGGCGATCGAATTGATGGAACAGGAAAAGCCGGACCTCGTGCTGCTCGATCTCGGCCTGCCCGGCATGAGCGGCCATGAGCTGCTGCGCAAATGGCGCGACGACGGCCTCGACATTCCCGTCGTCATCCTCTCCAGCCGCACCGACGAGGCCGGTATCGTCAATGCGCTCGAACTCGGCGCCGACGATTATGTCACCAAGCCGTTCGGCATGAACGAACTGGTGGCACGCATCCGCGTGGCGTTGCGGCACAAGTTCCAGCAGCAGGGCGAGAAGCCTGTATTCCAGAGCGGCGACCTCAGCGTCGATCTGGTCAAGCGCATCGTCAAGGTCGAGGGCAAGGAGATAAAGCTCTCGCCGAAGGAATACGACATATTGCGCATCCTGGTGCAGCATGCCGGCAAGGTGCTGACCCACCATTTCATCCTGAAGCAGATCTGGGGTGACTCGACCGATGTGCAATATCTCAGGGTCTATGTCAGGCAGCTCAGGCAGAAGATCGAGAAGACCCCCGATCAGCCGCACCACATCACCACCGAGACCGGTGTCGGCTATCGGCTGCGTGTGGTCGAGTGAGACAGCCATTTCGATTGAGGCTGCGTCAGCCGATGGCTTCCAGCGGCCGGTTCGCAGTCGACGATGCCCGCAAGGCGGCGAAACAGCCGAGGATGCCGAGCGGCACGAAGGCGAGGAACAGCCAGCTCGCGACATTGGCCGCGGCGTCGTGGTTCAGCCCCTGCGAGAAACCGCTGGCATTGGCGACGATGCCGGCGAGGGCCGCGCCCACGGCATAGCCGATGCGCTGCATGGTCGGCACCGCGGCTGAGGCGATGGTCTGTTCGTCATCCGGTGCGGAGGCGACGATGACGCGGGTCAGGAACGGCCAGGCAATGCCGAAGCCGCCGCCCTGCAACAGGGCGCAGACCAGGATCAGCGGAATGGAACCCAGCGGTATCGTGTAGGCAAAGCCGGCAATGCCCGCCGCGATCATCAGCGCGCCGGCGACAATGATCAGCCGCTCGCGTTGCGGCGGTGCGTTGGCGACGAGGATCGACAGGATCGACCAGGCGATCGATTCGGCGGCGATGATGTAGCCGGTGGTCAAGAGCGGAATGTCGTGCAGGCTGGTCAAAAGCAGCGGTCCATAGACGCCGAAGGAGCAGGTCGCGACGGAAAAGGCCGCGACCATGGTCATGCCGGCGCCGACCGGCGTGCGCCACGAGAACAGCCGCGACGGGAAAAGCCGCGAGCGCGGCTTCAGCGCGTCGATGGCGAAGAACAGCGCCAGGCCGGCCAGACCCAGCACGATCAGCAGCGAGGAGCGCAGCACGGCGATGTCGACGCCGGCCGAGGCGATCAGCACCACGGCGACGGCAAGGCAGCCAAGGGCGGCGAACGGGAAGGGCGGCACCTTGCCGGCGCTTGGGCTGGGTCGCGTCGCCTCCGGCGTGTTGAGCACGAGGAAGCTTGCCAGTGCCATGGCGGTGCCGCCGAGGGTGAAGACGCCGAAGGCCCAGCGCCACGACAGAAGTTCGGTCATGATCGCGCCCAGCAACGGGCCGCTGAACGCCGCGACGCCCCAGATCGCCGACATGATGCCGAAAAGCTGCGGCCAGATGGCGCGCGAAAACAGCCGCTCGACCGAGACGAAGGCCAGCGACACCAGCGCGCCGCCGCCCAGCCCCTCGATCAGGCGCCCGGCCAGGAACAATTGCATGGAAGGCGAGGTGGCGCAGATCAGCGCCCCGGCCGCGTAGAGCAGGGCCGCGACCACCATATTGGTGCGCAAGGCCACATAGCTCACCAGCCGTCCGGCAGCAGCGCCGGCGACGATGGCGCCGAGCTCGTAGATCGCCAGCGACCAGCCGACGAGCTGCACGCCCGCCAGTTCGCCGACCATGGCCGGCATGACGGTCGCCACCATCGTCTCATTGGTGGCGTGCAGCAGGATGCCGAGGCTGATGAAGCAGAAACGCGCCAGGTCGCCGCTCGCCCACAAAGCGCGCCAGTCGACCCTGTTTGTGCTGATTTCAGTCATGTCCACCCCGCCCCCTGCATATCTCAATGCCGGCGCATGACACCAGAAGCCAGCAAGGGTTTCCGGCAGGACCATGCGCATTGACAACGCCGCATCCAGGCGCTGCTCAGTCGGGGTGGGTTTGTAAGACCTCAACCACGGTTGAGCTCAAGCGGTTCATTTCGGTGGACCATCGCAACGTTCGAGATTGGCCGAAGCCTCTCAACTTCGTCATCCCTGAGCGGAGCAGGAGCGAAGCTCCGTCGCGGAGACCCTGGGATCCATTCCGTGACCTTGGCCGAAGGGCGCAGCGGAGCAGAATTCTGCACCGTAGCAGCGTTCTGACGTCGCGGCATGGATCCTGGGGTCTGCGCCGCGTCGCTTCGCTCCTTGCTACCCCCAGGATTGTTTGAGCAGGATTGGGTAGTGTGGCGGCCGGGACTGCGGCCCATCACAACCGGCAGTCCCGGCGGCAGGCGACCGTCCCTGGGATCGGGCAACACCCGACGTCATCATGGTCCCTGCCGTCTTTGTCCGCCATCGCTTGGAGAGTTGATTGGCCGCTGGCTTGCGCCACGCCCGCAAACAATCCGAAGCCTTAGAAGGATACCACCAGCATGGCCTTCTTGCATCAACAACCGAGCCTGTGCCTCGGCCTCGATATCGCCAAGGACACCATCACCGCCGCCGACGGCACCACCACCCAAGTCATCGACAACCAGCGACGCACGATCCGCGCCTTCCTCAAGAGCCACAAACAGGCCGATCTCGTGGTCTGCGAACCGACCGGTGGCCATGAGAGCCTGCTGCTCGAAGAGTGCCTGCGCGCCGGCATCGCCTGCCATCGCGCCGACACGCTCAAGGTCAAGAGCTTCATCCGCTCCTACGGCACGCACGGTAAGAGCGATGCCATCGATGCCGCCATGTTGAGAGCCTACGGTCGCGAACGCTGGGAAAAGCTGACCCTTTGGCAAGCCCCGGACCCCGACGAGACCCGCTTGCGCGCCCTGGTGCGCCGCCGCCAGGAACTCATCGCCATCAAGATCGCAGAGAAGAACCGCGCCAAGGCACCTGGTGGCCGCGAGCTCGCTGCCTCCTTCGAGGCCGTGATCAAAGTCGTCGAGCGTCAGATCCAAGCCATCGATGCAGCCATGCGCGAGCTGATCGCCGGTAGCAGCGCCCTCAAGCATCGAGCCGCCATCTGCACGGCCATGGACAGTCTCGGCCCGATCGTGACCGCCAAGCTGCTGGCCATCTTGCCCGAGCTCGGCACCATGACACGCCGAAAGGCTGCAGCCCTTGCAGGGCTCGCGCCTCATCCAAACGACAGCGGACAAAAGCAAGGCTACCGCAAAATCCGCGGCGGACGACCGGAAATCAGGAGCATCCTCTACATGCCCGCATTGCACGCCGCTGCCGGAAGGGGCGAGTTCGCCACCTTCTACAAACGCCTCATCACCAACGGCAAAAAGCCAATGGTGGCCATCGCTGCAGTCATGCGAAAAATCGTCGTCACCCTAAACGCCAGGCTCAGAGACGCCACCATTCCTCAGAGTTGATGACGAAGCGGTAAGCGACTGCCCTCGACGCGATCAGTTCTCGGTGCTTCGCAGCTGGAACTGGCTGACGCCGATGGCGAGATTGATGCCGGTCTGCGTCTGCAGGCTGAGCGGCTGGAGTGTGAAGGCCTGCGAGGAGCCGCCGACCAGCAGATTGGCGCCGGCGCCAACGGCTGCCGTCACCTCGGCGCTGGCACCGATATAGTCGCCGGCCAGCGCACCGGGCGCGTAGATGTTCTTCAGCGGCGTCAGCACCAGCCATCGCATCACCGCCTGCTTTGTCGTGCCGATGTCGAGGCCGTATTTGTTGACGGCGCCGAAATAGGCTTCCGGCGCGAAGCTCTTGTCGGTCGGCGTGAAGGTGCAGCTCAGATCCTTGGTCGAGCCGAAGATGAAGCCGGTGCCACCTGATATGGCGCATTCAAGCGTGCCGAGTTCTATGCCGCGGTCCTGCGCTTGCGCCTGTGGCGCGCCAAGCACGATTGCAATCACGGCAGCAGCGATGGCTGTCCTCGGCATGGCGGTCCCCTCAAAAACAAACGGCGCGGAACCATCCTATCCGGTTCCGCGCCGCAGGGTAGAGAGGAGCGCATGGCTCCATGCAATCACTTGAGCGAGTGGATCAGCTCAAGCGAGGTCACGGCCACGGCGAGATTGACGCCGGTCTGCGCCTGGACGCTGAGCGGCTCCAGCATGAAGGCGCTGTCGAAGCCGCCGACCAGCAGATTGGCGCCGCCGCCAGTGACGACGCTCGCCTCGGCGTTGACGCCATAATAGCTGCCGGCAAGGTCACCCGCATCGCGGTCGCGGGTCGCGGCAAAAACCGCCCAGACGAGCTGGCCCTGATGCGTCTGGCCGAGATCGACACCGATCTTGGAGATGACGCCGGTGTAAATCTCCGACGGTCCATGGTGATAGGGACGGAAGACGCAGGACACGCCCTTGTTGGAAGCGACGATATAGGCGGTGCCACCATCGATGGTGCAGTCGAGCGTGCCGAGCTGCAGCTTGCCGGCGCTGGCGGGGGCGGCAGCGAATACGGCCGTTGCAAGGGCAGCGGCGCAGACGAGTTTCTTGATCATGGCAGGGTCCTTTCGCAAATCGCTTGGAAATAACGGCTTGAGTGGTCAGACCGTTCCGTCGAAAACTTGGCGTGAACAAGGCAAGGGTTAACGGCTTGCTGCAGGGGTTAACGCGCGGTTGCCGGATTGGCGGCGATCTTCGGCGTTGCGTGTCCTTTTGGACACGCAAACAACCGGCGGTGCTTAGCCGGATATGCCGAAGCCCGGATCTGCCAAAGCTATGTCAGCTGACGCGGGCGAGGCCGTCCTTGGCCGGCTGGTAGCTCGGGTTGAGGCGCACGGCTTCGCGATAGGATTTCGCCGCCTTCGCCTTGTCGCCGCGCCGCTCGTAGATCAGCGCCTGGTTGGCCCAGGCCTCGGCGTTCTGGCCGTCGAGCTTGATGGCCATGTTGAAGTCGGAGAACGCATTGTCCTCGTCGCCCGTCGCCAGATAGGAGAGGCCACGGCCGTTGTAGGGCTCGGCGGCATCCGGCGCCAGCGAGATGGCGGTCGAGAAATCCTCGATGGCGAATTTGTGCTGGCCCTGGCTCTGATAGATCAGGCCGCGATTGTGGTAGGCGCGGGCGTCCGTGGTGTCGAGCTGGATCGCCTTCTGGAAATCGTTGAAGGCATCCTGGGTGCGGCCCGCCTTGCGGTAGAGATTGCCGCGGCCGATATAGGCGGCGTCATAATTGCCGTTGATCTGAATCGACTTGTTGTAGTCGTCGAGCGCGGCCGCCTGATTGCCAAGGAAGCGCTGGATAAGCGCCCGGTTCGAATAGGCCTGGTAGAAATTCGGATTGAGCTGGATGGCCTGGTTGAAGTCCTTGAGCGCTGCCTGGTACTGGCCGCCACGGCCATAGGCCGAGCCGCGCACGTTGTAGCCTTCGGGATCCTGGGGATTGCGCTGGATCACCGCCGACAGCGAGGAGATGTTTTCGCTCGACCCTTGCGCCTTGTCGATGTTGTTGAACTCGCCGGTCGGACCCGATGTCTGGCAGCCGGCCAGCACCAGTCCGGAAAGCAGGGCGGCTGTCAGGGCGAAACCACGCAATGCGGTCCCGCGCTCCACGCTCGTTGCGTTCATGTCTGCCCTGTCCTCACTTCAAGCCGCGTCGCTCAGGTCCGGATCCCCCCTCCGGGCCGGGTCACAATCAAAATAAAAAGGTGGCGGCGATTCCGCATCGCGCCACCTCAGTATCCTTCGAAAAGGACGAAATATTGGCGATAATCAGCGCGGCGGACGCGCTGCACCAGCAGCACCACCGGCAGGAACGGGACGCGGCGTCATCGGCAGCAGGCCTTCGCGCTGTGCACGCTTGCGGGCCAGCTTGCGGGCGCGGCGAACGGCTTCAGCCTTTTCACGGGCGCGCTTCTCGGAAGGCTTCTCGTAGTGGCCGCGCATCTTCATTTCGCGGAAAATGCCTTCGCGCTGCATCTTCTTCTTGAGCGCGCGAAGCGCCTGATCAACGTTATTGTCGCGGACGAGTACCTGCACGGGCAATCCTGTCTTTCGGGTTTGATATCAACAGGCAAGCGGCCATAGCCACTAGCCTCCGCGGCGGTCGACACCACGAATTGTGGCGGCTGATAGCAGAATCAGGCCGCGCTGTCCACAGTCGAAATGAAGGACAACAGCCAAATTGCCACGGTAGGTGCGAGATAGGGCGCCAATCACGCCGTGGCCAGATGCAGCCGTTCGAAATCCTCGAAGAATTCGCCGTAGTCGCAGGTGATCTCCTCGCCCGCGGCAATGTCGCGGGTCGCGGTCGCGCCGCCATATTGCGAAAAATCGGTGTTCGGCGTCGCCGAATGGTTCATGAAGCGGCCATTGTCGACCTCATAGACCATGAAACCCGGCCGATCCGGGCTCGGATAGGCATAGCGGTCGAGCAATTCCTTCAGAGGCTGCGGCGCGGCCTCGTATTTGTCCATCGGGATCAGCCGGTCGAAATCCGGATCGAGGCGCCAGATCGAGGTGCCTTTCCGGATCGGCTCGGCGGCGAACATGCCGACGCCCTCGATTGCGCTCGCGGCCACATAGGTTCGGATGAGCATCATGGTTTCGGGACCCGTTTCGACAAGAAACGGAATCGCTAAATCGCGCGGAAAAAGCAAGACCGGCTGCCTGCGTCAAAGCGGCGAACCGGCCCCTTCGCCGCAAAAAACCTTCACGTCCGGTTGATCGAGACGCCGCCGTCGGCAAACAGCGCCGTTCCCGTGGTGAAGCTCGAGGCATCGGAGGCGAGATAAAGCGCCGAGCGGGCGATCTCCTCCGGCTGTGCCATGCGCTTCAAGGCGTGGATACCTTCGACGAAGGCGCGAGCCTCGGGCGTGGTCGTTGTCGCGCCGGGCGTATCGGTGCCGCCGGGCAGCAGCGCGTTGACGCGCAGGCCTTTCGGCCCGTATTCGGCGGCCAGAACCTGTGTCAGGCCGATGAGGCCGGCCTTGGCGGCGGCGTAGGCGGCCATGCCCGGCATGCCGGCAGTGTAGCCGACAAAACTCGACGTAAAGATCAGTGAGCCACCGCCGCGCTCCAGCATCGCTGGTATCTGGTACTTCGCACCGAGAAAGGCGCTGGTCAGGTTGATGTCCATCGTCTCGTGCCATGTCGCCGGCATCATGTCGGGCAGCGGTGCCATCAAGCCGACTGCGCCGGCATTGTTGAAGACAATGTCGAGGCCGCCGAAGCTTTCGACCGCCAAATCGACAAGCGCTTTTGCATAGGCTTCGTCCCTGACGTCGCCGGCAAGGGCGACGGCCGTGCCCTCCGCGTCCGATATCTCGGCGACAAGCGTGTCGAGCTCTGCCTGGCGCCGGGCGGCGACGACGATCCTGGCGCCTTCCTCGGCGAAGAGTTTTGCCGTGGCGCGGCCGATGCCGGAACTGGCGCCGGTGACGATGGCGATCTTGTTGGTGAGTGCGAGCATGTTTTGCATCCCTGTTGTTCATGCCGGTCTCGCCGGCAATCGGGATGCTTGGTCGCAGACGGGGCAGGTCGGAGCCACCCGATACCTGCGAAGGCCGCGTCGTCCCGAACTATTGCTTCAGCAGCCAACCGAGTCGGTCGAGCGAAAATGCGTAACTGATGGCGATGAGCAGGGCGACGATGAGGCCCGTGGTCGCGTAACCGGCGGCGTAGAATCCGGCAGCGCCGCCGAACAGGATGACCAGTTCGAGCGCCAGCCGTACCGCGCCCGGAACCGGGACGGGAGCCCGGCCCGACCGGCTTGGGTCGTTGAGCACGGCGAAGGTCCCCCACAGCACGGCCGCAATGAGCGGCAGGGCCAAAGCGAGGACCCAGTGCCACCATCCCTCTGAGAGGTTCCAGCCGGCGACGCCGAGACCGAGCAAGGCGGCAAGCTCCAGCAGGAAGCGCAATGTCAGATTCCACCAGGCATTGCCCATATTCGTCCTCCGCAGTTTCGTGACAGACAATGTGGCTGAAGGCTCGGATGGGAGCCAGCCCGCATGGGTCTTTTTCGTCGTGGCGCAAAACGGCAAGCGCCGTCGCAAACAGCGCAAGGGTGGAAGCGCTGTTTCGCTAGTGATACACCTCGCGCGCCGGGCCGAACAAAAGCCCGGCTGCAATCCGCGAGATCTGTTGGCGCGAGGCTGGGACGTTGAAAAAATATTCGGTATTCGCCATCGCCCGCGAGGCCATGCGCGGCCACAAGGGCTGGGAGGAGCAGTGGTCCTCGCCGGAGCCCAAAAAGGAATACGACGTCATCATCGTCGGCGCCGGCGGCCATGGCCTGGCCACCGCCTATTATCTCGCCACGGTGCACGGCATCACCAATGTCGCGGTGCTGGAAAAGGGCTGGCTCGGCGGCGGCAACACCGGCCGCAACACCACCATCATCCGCTCCAACTATCTCTATGACGAGAGCGCAGGGATTTACGACCATGCGCTGAAGCTGTGGGATGGGCTCTCCCAGGAGCTCAACTACAACGTCATGTATTCGGCGCGCGGTGTCATGATGCTCGCGCATAATGTGCACGACATCCAGGTGCTGAAGCGCCATGTCCACGCCAACCGGCTGAACGGTATCGACAATGAATGGCTGTCGCCGGAGCAAGCGAAGGAATTCTGCCCGCCGCTGAACATCTCCAGGGATGCGCGCTATCCGGTGGTCGGTGCTGCGCTGCAGCGACGCGGCGGCACGGCGCGCCACGATGCGGTGGCCTGGGGTTATGCGCGCGGCGCTTCGGCACGTGGCGTGCACATTATCCAGAATTGCGAGGTCACCGGCGTCAAGCGCGCGGCGAATGGCGCGGTCATGGGCGTCGACACGACGCGCGGCTTCATCGGCGCCAAGAAGGTCGGCGTCGTCGCCGCCGGTCATTCCTCGGTGATCATGAACATGGCCGGCGTGCGCATGCCGCTGGAAAGCTATCCGCTGCAGGCACTGGTGTCGGAGCCGATCAAGCCGGTGGTGCCTTGCGTGGTGATGTCGAACACGGTGCATGCCTATATCTCGCAGTCCGACAAGGGCGAACTGGTGATCGGCGCCGGCACCGACCAGTATGTCTCCTATTCGCAGACCGGCGGCCTGCACATTCTGCAGCATACGCTCGATGCCATCTGCGAGATGTTCCCGATCTTCACGCGCATGAAGATGCTGCGTTCGTGGGGCGGCATTGTCGACGTCACGCCGGACCGCTCGCCGATCCTGGCCAAGACGCCGGTGCCCGGCCTGTACGTCAATTGCGGCTGGGGCACGGGCGGCTTCAAGGCGACGCCTGGCTCGGGCCATGTCTTTGCCCATACCATCGCCAAGGACGATCCGCATCCGATCAACGCGCCCTTCACCATCGAGCGCTTCCGCACCGGCCGGCTCATCGACGAGGCGGCGGCGGCGGCGGTGGCGCACTGATGATGATGGCCGAGATGGCTGTCGCGATGCCGCTGATGCTGGCGGGGGAACAGGGCCTGTTCCATATGCCGTCGGCTGAAGAGGTGCGGCTGCAGCCGATCACACGCGCCGGCAACGAGGCCGGGTGGCCGTTTTCGGTCGACGAGGGAACGCTGGCCTGCGTCTGGGGTGGCGGCCAGAAAGTTGTGATGTTCTTCGAAGGCCGGCCGAAGGGCCTGGACGAAGGCGAGGATTTCAAACCGCGTGGCGTCATCGTCACGACCGACCCGATGCAACTGACGCTCGGCAACATGGCCAACCGCGCCTTGTTTCGCGATTCTGCGAGTGTCGAGGAGCGGCTGCGGCTCGTCGCGCCGTTCGTGACCATGGGCCAGAAGCTTTGCGACCAACCCCCCGGCGCCCGCGTCGGCCACGGCGAATTGTAGGAACGAACAGAATGCTTCTCATCCGCTGCCCCTATTGCGAGGAAGAGCGCCCCGAACTCGAATTCCGCAACGCCGGCGAGGCGCATATTGCGCGCTCGGCCAACATTGCGGGCGAGAGCGACGACGATTTCGAAAAGTTCTTCTTCATCCGCTCCAATCCCAAGGGCATCATCTATGAGCGCTGGCGGCACATGCATGGCTGCGCACGCTTCTTCAATGCGGTGCGCGACACCGTCACCGACAAGTTCGTCATGACCTACAAGGCCGGCGAACCCAAGCCCGCCAAGCTGCCGGGAGTTGCCAAATGAGCGGCGCGTTCCGCATCCCGAGAGCCGGTCGCCTCAGCCAGGCCAAGACCGCGCGCTTCAGCTTCGACGGCCAGTCCTATACCGGCATCGAAGGCGACACGCTGGCGTCCGCACTGCTTGCCAACGGCGTGCATCTGGTCGGCCGCTCGTTCAAGTACCACCGTCCGCGCGGCTTCCTGTCGGCCGGCGCGGAAGAGCCCAACGCTTTGGTGCAGATCGTGCGCGACGATGCGCGCAAGACGCCCAATGTGCGCGCCACCGTGCAGGAGCTCTATGACGGGCTCGCCGCCAATTCGCAAAACCGCTGGCCGTCGCTGTCCTTCGATGTCGGCGCGGTCAACGACCTGGCATCGCCGATGTTTTCGGCCGGCTTCTACTACAAGACCTTCATGTGGCCGAAGGCGGCGTGGAAGAGCCTGTACGAGCCCAAGATCCGCGAAGCCGCCGGCCTCGGCGTTTCTCCCGACAAGCCCGATCCCGACCATTATTCCTCGCGCTACGCGCATTGCGACGTGCTGGTGCTGGGTGGCGGTGCCGCCGGCATCGCGGCGGCATTGGCGGCGGCCGAGACCGGCGTGCGCGTCATCCTCGCCGACGAGCAGGTCGAATTCGGCGGCAGCCTGCGTTTCGAGACCGGGGCGAAGATCGACGGCCAGGACGGTTTTGCCTGGGCGCAAGCGGCGATCGCCAAGCTCGCCGCCATGGACAATGTCCGCGTACTGCCGCGCACGACCGCCTTTGGCTATTACGCGCAGAATTTCGTCGGCCTGGTCGAGCGCGTCAGCGATCATCTGAGGGCCCCCGGCCATGATTTGCCGCGCGAGCGGCTGTGGCAGGTGCGCGCGAAGCGCGTTGTGCTGGCCTCCGGCGCCATCGAGCGCCACATGGTGTTCGCCAACAATGACCGGCCCGGCATCATGCTGGCGGGCGCGGCGCGCACCTTCCTCAACCATTATGGCGTGGCGGTCGGCAGGAATGTCGGCGTCTACACCGCCAATGATTCCGCTTACGCGGCGGCGATCGACCTGAAGAAGGCCGGCGTCAATGTCGCGGCGATCGTCGATTTGCGCGACAACCCGACTGGGCCGGTGATCGACGAGGCGCGGGCGCTCGGCATCGAGATCAATTTCGGCCGCGCGGTGATCCGCGCCGGCGGCAAGTTGCGGGTGTCCTCGATGACCGTGCAGCCGAAGAATGGCGGCGGCGAGCGCACCATTCCCGTCGATGCCATCCTGATGTCGGCCGGCTGGACGCCGTCGGTGCATCTGTTCTCGCAGTCGCGCGGCAAGGTCGCCTTCAACGACGAGACCAAGCGCTTCGTGCCGGGCACCTATGCACAGGACTGCGTCTCGGTCGGCGCCTGCAACGGCACCGATGGGCTGTCGGCGACGGTGGACGAAGCCTATGCGGCTGGCGCCAAGGCAGCCAAAGATGCCGGCGCGAAAACCGCCAAGGGTGTGAAGCCTAAGGTCGATGCCTCGGAAAGCTGGTCGCGCGGCATGCTGGGCGCGGCGCCCGGCGCCGGGCCGGACACGACAGTGAAGGCGTTCGTCGATTTCCAGAACGACGTCACCGCCAAGGACATCCGCCAGGCGGTGCATGAGGGCATGCGCTCGATCGAGCACGTCAAGCGCTTCACCACCAATGGCATGGCGACCGACCAGGGCAAGACCTCCAACATGCACGGCCTGGCGATTGCCGCCGAGACGCTGGGCAAGCCGATCCCGGAAGTCGGGCTCACCACCTTCCGCGCGCCCTACACGCCGGTCACCTTTGGCGCGATCGTCAGCCATGCGCGCGGGCCGCTGTTCGACCCGACACGCAGAACCGCGATCCATCCCTGGGCCGAAGCGCAAGGTGCCGTGTTCGAGGATGTCGGCCAGTGGAAGCGCGCCTGGTATTTCCCGAAAGCCGGTGAAGACATGCACGCGGCGGTCGACCGCGAATGCGTCGCGGTTCGCACCAATGCCGGCCTGTTCGACGCCTCGACGCTGGGCAAGATCGAGGTGGTCGGGCCTGATGCGGCCAAGTTCATGGAACTGCTCTACACCAATCCGTGGGAGAAGCTGGAGCCGGGCCGCTGCCGCTACGGCATCATGTTGCGCGAGGACGGCTTCATCTATGATGACGGCGTCGTCGGCAGGCTGGCGCCGGATCGCTTCCATGTGACGACGACGACCGGCGGCGCGCCGCGCGTCATGAACCATATGGAGGATTATCTCCAGACCGAGTTCCCGCATCTCAATGTCTGGCTGACCTCGATCACCGAGCAGTGGGCGGTCATCGCGGTGCAAGGGCCGAAGTCGCGCGACATCATCGCGCCGCTGGTCGAAGGAATCGACATGTCCGACGAGGCGTTGCCGCATATGTCGGTGCGCGAAGGCAAGATCTGCGGCGTGCCGACAAGGCTGTTCCGCATGTCGTTCACCGGTGAGCGCGGCTTCGAGGTCAATGTGCCGGCCGACTACGGCCAGGCCGTCTGGGAAGCGCTGTGGGCCGAGGGCCAGAAGCATGGTGCGGCCGCCTACGGCACCGAGGCGATGCACGTGCTGCGCGCCGAGAAGGGCTACATCATCGTCGGCCAGGACACTGACGGCACGGTGACGCCGAACGACGCCGGACTGGACTGGGCGGTCGGCAAGAAGAAGACCGACTTCGTCGGTATCAGGGGCATGGCGCGGCTGGACCTGGTCGCCAAGGGCCGCAAGCAACTGGTGGGTCTCAAGACCAAGGACCCGAAGGTGGTGCTGGAAGAGGGCGCGCAGATCGTCGAGGATCCCAAGCAAGCGATCCCGATGAAGATGATCGGCCATGTCACCTCGAGCTACTGGTCGCAGAATTGCGGCCGTTCCATTGCGCTGGCGCTGGTCGCCGGCGGCCGCGACCGGATGGGCGACACGCTCTATGTGCCGATGCCGAACGGGGTGATCGAAGTGGAGGTTACCGGCATGGTGTTCTTCGACGAGACGGGAGGGCGCCTCAATGGCTAAGGCTGCCGCGAAAAAAGCAACAACCACCGCATCGCCTTCGGTCGAGCGCCGCCCGGCACTGGCTGGATGCACCGTCTCCGCGACGGGTGTCAAGGTCGAGGTGCTGCCGCCGGCGGAGCGCATCTCGCTGCGCGCGCCGGAGGCTTCGGTCGCGGCGCTTTCGAAGGCACTTGGCCTGACCTTGCCGAAGAAGCCGAAGACTTCGGCATCGAAGGCAGGGCGCACCGCTCTGTGGCTTGGCCCCGACGAATGGCTTGTCATCGACGAGGCCGGCAAAGACCCGCTCGCCGACTGTGCCGCAGTCACCGCGCTGCATTCGGCGGTCGGCATCTCGCATCGCAACATTGCGATATCAGTCGCCGGTCCGGCGGCCGAAGCCGCGGTCAATTCGGGTTGCCCGCAGGACCTGTCGCTCGACGCCTTCCCGGTAGGCGCGGCCTCGCGCACTATCCTCGGCAAGGCCGAGATCGTGCTGTTGCGCACGGCCGACGATGCCTTCCGGGTCGAATGCTGGCGTTCCTTCTCGGACTATGTCTTTACTTTCCTGTCCGAGGGGGCCCGCGACGCGGCTGGCTGACCCCGGAACGTTTGCCGTCCGCGTCCGTTGTGCGGCAACAGGTCGAGGGAGAAATGCCGATGCCGTCAAAGTCCGCGCCGAAGTCGCCGGTGAAAAAGACGTCTGCCGTCCGCTCGCTCGAACATGAGCAACACGAAGCGTCGAGCGCGGAAGAGGAACTCGAGGAGGGTCTCGAGGACACGTTCCCGGCCAGCGATCCGGTGTCCATCACCAGTTCGGCGATCCCCGGCGCGCCCGCCAAGCCAGGCAAGGCCAAGACCGTCCCCGGGCGCAAACCCCGCAAGCCCTGATTTTCCGCAATTTTGGTTGAAAGGCATCTTCCCAAGGCATCGCCAGTTGAGATATTCAAAGCGCTTTGGAGAGGAAAAATGCCGATAAAAGCTGTTGTCTGGGGCGAGAACGTCCATGAGCAGACCAATGCCGCCGTGCGTGACCTCTATCCCTTGACCATGCATGGTACCATCGCGGCCGCGCTCAACCAGGACAAGGGCATCGAGGCGACCACCGCCACCTTGCAGGAGCCCGAGCACGGCCTGAGCGAGAAGCGCCTGGCCGCCACCGATGTGCTGCTGTGGTGGGGCCATGCGGCGCATGGCGAGGTCAAGGACGAGATCGTCGAGCGCGTGCAGAAGCGGGTCTGGGAAGGCATGGGGCTGATCGTGCTGCATTCCGGCCATTACTCGAAGATCTTCAAGCGGCTGATGGGCACGCCCTGTTCGCTGAAGTGGCGCGAGGCGGGCGAGCGCGAGCGTGTCTGGGCGATCAACCGCAGCCATCCGATCGCGCAAGGCATCGGCGAATGCCTGGAAATCGGCGAGACGGAAATGTATGGCGAACCGTTTGCGGTGCCGGAGCCGCTGGAGACGGTGTTTGTCTCCTGGTACGAGGGCGGCGAGGTGTTCCGCTCGGGGCTGACCTACCAGCGCGGCGCAGGCCGCATCTTCTATTTCTCACCCGGCCACGAGACCTATCCGATCTATCACAATGCGGGCGTGCAGCAGGTGCTGCGCAACGCCGTGCACTGGGCGCACAATCCGGCACCCGCATGGTCCGGCATCACCAATGCGCCGAACGTGCCGACGGACAAGGCCAAGGAGAAGATCGTCCAGAAGGGCCTGCGCCTGCATGCCGACGGCGACAAGGGATTGAGTTGATGGGGGACCTGATCTGATGCATCGCCTGCTCTTGCTCGGCACCGGCTGGATCGCCGGACATCATATCGAAGAGTTCGCAAAGGTTCCTGGCTGCAGCATCGTCGCCTGTGTCGATCAACTGCCTGGCCGCGCGGCGGCGTTTGCCGCTGCCAACGAGATCGGCGTTTCTTTCGAGAGCCTTGAAGCGGCGATCGCCTGGGGCGATTTCGACGCCGCCATCAACGCGACGCCGGACGGTGTGCACAAGGCGACGACGTTGGCGCTGCTTGCCGCGGGAAAACATGTCTTTTGTGAAAAGCCGCTGGCGCCGAACCATGCCGATGCGCTTGCCATGACCGAAGCGGCCGAGGCCGCCGGCCTCGTCAACATGGTCAATCTCACCTACCGCAATTCACCGGCGATCCAGGAAGCACGGCGTCTGGTGTTGGCGGGCGCGATCGGCGAATTGCGCCATGTCGAGGCGAGCTACAAGCAGAGCTGGCTGGTCAGCAAATCCTGGGGTGACTGGCGCGTCGAGGACAAATGGCTGTGGCGCCTGTCGAGCCGGCACGGTTCGACGGGGGTTCTGGGCGATGTCGGCATCCACATCCTGGACTTCGCCACCTATGGAGCGGCCCAGGACATCGTCAGCCTGCACGCCGATCTGGTGACGTTTCCGAAGGCCGAGGGCGATCGGATCGGCGACTATGTGCTGGACGCCAATGACAGTGTGGCGATGACGGCACGGCTGACATCCGGCGCGTTGGCGACGATCATGGCGAGCCGCTACACAACCGGCCATGGCAATGATTTGTCGCTGACGCTGCATGGCACCAAAGGAGCGCTCAAGGTCGAGACCGATGGCAAGGCAGCGCGGCTGTCGGCGTGCCTGGGAGAGGACGTCGATGTTCAGCTCTGGCGGGAGCTAGCCCTGCCGGATGTCAAGCGCAACGCCCAGCGTTTTGTCGACTCGCTGGATGCCGGGCAGAACGGCGACCCGTCCTTCCGGCGCGCCGCCGACATGCAGAGGCTGATCGACGCGGCCTTTGAAAGTTCAGCGGCCAGACTGCCGGTCTCGATCGGCTGACATCTGGCCACCGCAGCGATTTGGCGGCCTCGGCGGACGGCGATCAGCCAGGATTGCCGTCGCGCCACGCGGTCTGCCCCATCAACCGGTTCATGGTCGACAGATATTCGTCTTCCGAGGTCGACCAGCGCAGTCTTGCCATCTCCTCCGTATCCGGGCCGGCGAGATAGCGCAGGCGGTGTGATGGGTCGGTTGCCGCTGCGTAGATCGTCGCAACGACCTGCTGCTCGTCGGCATCCGGGAGCGGGTAGTTCATCATCGATTGCATCATGTGGTCGAAGTAGGGCTTGTATGTCGCCGGGACTGAAACGGCCTGTGATGCCGCCATGGTGTTGGCGGTGAAACTGGTGGTGCGCATGGCGCCGGGTTCGACCAGCTTGACCAGGATGTTCTGCGATTCAAGTTCGTAGGACAGCGATTCCGACAGGCCTTCGACGGCATGCTTGGTCGCGGTGTACAGCGCCAGCAGCGGTACAGCCGCCAGGCCGACGCCGGAGGTGATGTTGATGATCGTGCCGCCGCCATGATCACGCAGATGCGGGATGACGGCCTGCATGACATTCATCGTCCCGAAGACGTTGGCCTCGAAGATGCCACGGATCGTCTCCTTCGCGGTCGCCTCGAAGATCGAAACGACGCTGATGCCGGCATTGTTGACAACGGTGTCGATATGGCCAAAGCGCCCGATGCCGGCGGCAATGGCGGTCTCGATGCTGACGGCATTGGTGACGTCGAGGGGCAGGACAAGCATTTGATCGGGATAGTCGGCGGCGAGGCTCTGGTCCGGCTTGCGCATTGTCGCAATGACGTTCCAGCCTTGGGCGGCGAAATGCATCGCCGTGGTCTTGCCCAGTCCTGACGAACAGCCGGTGATGAGGACGGTCTTGGTCATTCACATAACTCCTTGAGGTTATGCGGCTGATCTAGGTAAAAGTTCTGGCCTGATCTATAATGAAAAGTGTCAATTTGATTACGGATCGTCTCGTTTGGACCCTTTGACCGATATCATCGCCCTGTTGCGCCCAAGGACGCTGCTGCTTGGCAATCTCGCGGCAACCGGTGAGTGGGGTATCCGCTCGCCATACCAGACCGACCCCACCTTCTATCTGGTGACCGAAGGCGAGTGCTGGTTTGAGCCGGGTGACACCGATGCGGTGCAGCTGTGCGCGGGCGACTACCTGCTGGCCGCTCAGCCGTCGTCGCCGTGCTTCGTCAGCCGGCCAGGCGCGAAGCTTGTGCTGTCCGACGCCGAATTCAAGGAGCGTAACACGGTCGACAATGAACTGCGGGTCGGCTGGGGGGAAGGCCCGACGACGCGCATCCTTGGCGGCCTGATCCTCTGCGATCCGGCCAACGCCGATCTTTTGTTCGGTCTGTTGCCACGCTTCACCCATATCCGGGCGAGGGAGGATGTCGGGGAAAGGCTTGGAAGCCTGATGCGGATCATCGTCGACGAAACGCGTGCTGCCAGGCCGGCAAGGGACATGGTGCTGGCGCGGCTGATCGAGGTGATGCTGATCGAAACGCTGCGGCGGGATGGCGCGCGGCGCGCAGCGCCACAAGGTCTGCTCGGTGCCCTTGCCGACCCGCAACTGGCGAGAGCCTTGACCCACATCCATTCCGATGTCGGCAGAGCGTGGACGATTGCAGAACTGGCAAAAAGTGTGGGAATGTCGCGCTCCCGCTTTGCCCGGCGCTTCGTCGATGTCGTGGGGGCGGCACCGGTCGAATATCTGCTGGCATGGCGCATGGCACTGGCCAAGGACGCATTGCTGCACAGCCAAAAACCGCTCAGCCAGATCGCTGGGGAGGTTGGCTATCAATCGGCAAGTGCCTTCAGCACTGCCTTCAGCGGCAAGGTCGGTTGCGCGCCAACTCAATATCAGGCGCAAGGCCGGGGCTAGGGATCTCGCCCGTGCCCGGGGAATCCCCGGGCGGACATGCAGTCAAATCTCAGAACGCGCTCGGCACGATCCAGGGATTGATGCTGATGCCGAGGCGCGGACCCTTGCCTTCAGCGGTGTTTTCCGCGGCGCCCTTCTTCTCGACCGACCCGGTCGAGGCGCAATCGAGCTTCACATTGGTCTTGGTGTCGACGCAAGTCGCGGCAGGCGCGTGCTTGACCGGGTGAGCGGTGTTGGCGGCGAAGGCCGAGCCGGAAAGTGCCAGCACGGCGGCGAGGGTGAGGAGTGTCTTTTTCATTGTCAGTCTCCGTTTTCGACGGGTGAATTTTTTCCGTACATGTACGTTACTGCGCACAGATACGTCTGCCGATCGCGAAGTTCAAGCCAAAATCGTACGTGTACGGTAATTTTTTGTTAACCAAGAAATTCGCCCCCGGTTGGCCGGGGAAGGTCACGAGGAAGTATGGAAACGAAAGGAGTTGGCGTTCAGCAGTTGACCGGTGTCTCGGTCAGGGGCGGCACGTTCTGCGTGCTGAGTGCGGCCAGTTGGAAATCGCACATCCGTTTCACGAAGGCATATGGGTCGCCGAAGGGGTAGAACGGAAAGGTGATCAGCAGCGAGATCGTGCCGTGGCCGACCGCCCACAGCATGGTGGCGATGGCGCGCGGATCGCCTTGCAATTTTCCGGCGGCGACGCAGGCTTCGACCCGGGTGATCAGCGCCGTCATCGCCGGGTTTGCCTCGTGCATTTCTTGAAAACTCCGGCCTTCCGGCGGCCTGGTCTTTTCGGTCATGAAGACGGTGCGATATTCATTGGGATTGCCGAGGCCGAAGGCGGCATATTCGGTCATCACCGCCTGCAAAGCCTCGATCGGATCGTCGGACGGATGCTCCTCGATACGGCGGGCAAGGTTTTCGAAGGCATCTTCGGCGAGCGCGAACAGGATGTCCTGCTTGTCGGCGAAATAGGAATAGACCGACATCGGCGCGTAGCCGACCCGCTTGGCCAACTTGCGGATGGTCAGGCCCTCATAGCCTTCTTCCTGGACGAGCTTGTGCGCGGCTTCGACCAGTTCGGAACGCAGTTCGGCCTTCTGTTTTTCGCGGCGTTTCTGGACGCTCAGCGGCAAGTCTGGTGCCTTTCGGTGGGTGTCTGGGTGGTTGGTGCGTGGCTAAATTATATACGCTGTACGGAAACGGACAAGGGCGCGGGAAGTTCCCAAGCGGCATGGGAGTGAGATCGCGGGGTCAGATGGCGCCGACGCCGCCATCGATGGCCAGCGCGTGGCCGGTCATGAAGGAATTGGTCGGGTCGGCGGCGAACAGGATGGCGGTGGTGATTTCATCGACTTCGGCCACGCGTTTCATCGGCACGCCGCGTGTCAGTTCAGCCAGCGCTTCCGCCTCCGGTGCGCCGGAGGCGCGCACGAAGCTGTCGACCATCGCTGTCCTGGTGTGGGCAGGGCAGATGGCGTTGATGCGCAGGCCCTTGCTGGCGTATTCGGCCGCCGCCGATTTCGTCAACCCGACGACGCCATGCTTAGCTGCTGCGTAGACCGAGAGCTTCGGCGCGCCGACCAGCCCGGCAACCGAGGCGATGTTGACGATGGCGCCGCCCTTGGCCGTAGCCTTGAACTGTCGCTCCATCTGCGGGATCTGGTGCTTCATGGCATAGAAGACGCCGAGCAGATCGATCTCCAGGATGCGGCGGGCCTCGTCCGACGGCACCTGCGGCAGGCGCACGAAACTCTGGACGATGCCGGCATTGTTGATGGCGACATCCAGCCGGCCGAATTTTTCGACCGCCAGCCTGACCAGATCCTCGGACAGTTTCTCGTCGGCGATGTTGCCGGCCAGGATCGCCGTTTCGGCCGGCAAGGTCGCGGCAAGATCGGCGAGCGCCTTTTCGTCGATGTCCGACAGCACCAGCCGCGCGCCTTCGGCAGCAAAGCCTTTCGCGGCACCACGGCCGAGACCGCCTGCGGCACCCGTGATCAGCACCGTTGCTCCGTCAAAACGGCCCATCATGTCTCCCCGTCATGTCTGCCCCATCATGTTTGCCCCATCATGTTTGCCTGTCGATCAGTTTGGCAGCGAGATGCGAAAGCAGCTTCACCGCCTCGCCATAGGTTCTGGCCTTTTCGGGATTGGAGGCGTTGCCATCCAGCGCGCGCTTGTAGACGCCTTGGCAGATCGCCGCCAACCGGAAGAAGGAGAAGGCGAGGAAGAACGTCCAGTTGCCGATGCCGCTGAGCCCGCGCCGCCGGCAATAGGCGGCGACATAGTCTTCTTCCGAGGGCAGGCCCAGCGCGGCGCGGTCGATGCCGCCCAGGCCGCGAAAGCCGGAGGCATGCGGCAGGCGCCATTGCATGCACTGATAGGCGATGTCGGCAAAGGGGTGGCCTGATGTCGACAGTTCCCAGTCGAGCACCGCGATGACCTTTGGCTGGTCCGGCGCGAAGATCAGATTGTCCAGCCGGTAGTCGCCATGCACCAGCGATATCAGGCCGTCGTCTGCGGGCATATGCGTTTCCAGCCAGGCGATCAGCTGGTCCATGTCGGCAATGCTGCCGGTTTCCGAGGCGCGGTACTGGCTGGTCCAGCGCGCCAGCTGCCGCTCGAAATAATTGCCTGGCCGGCCGAAATCGCCGAGACCCACGGCCTCGACATCGACGTCGTGCAGGGCGGCCAGCGTGGCGTTCATGGCGTCGTAGATTGCGGCGCGTTCATCGTTGTCGCGTGCTTCCGGCAGCGCCGGATCCCAGAAGATGCGGCCGTCGAGGAAATCCATGACATAGAACATGCGGCCGATCGGCGAGTCCTCCGCCGACAGATGCAGCATTTCGGGCACCGGCACGGCGGAGCCGGCAAGCGCCTTCATCACCCGGAATTCGCGGTCGACCTGATGCGCCGATTTCAGCAATTGCCCGGGCGGCTTGGCACGCAGCACATAGCGGCCGCTGGCCGCCGTCAGGAGATAGGTCGGGTTCGATTGGCCGGATTTGAATTTTTCGATTGCAGCGAGCCCGGAAAAACCCGGGATTTCCGCCTCGAGGTAAGGCGCAAGCGCTGCCTGGTCGAGCGCGTAGGCGTCGCTCATGCGGTCTCGGGCTGGCGTTCGATCAGGGTCAGCGTCAGCCAGCGGGCGGTCAGCGCCGGTTTCTTCGAGCCCTCGATCTCGATCGTCACGTCATGCGCCGTCTGCACCCAGCCCGATGGCCTGACCTTGACGTCGGCCAGTACGAAACGGGTGCGGATGCGCGCGCCGGTCTTCACCGGCGCCAGGAAGCGCAGCGAATCGAAGCCATGGTTGACGCCCATCTTGCCGTTTTCCAGCGGCGGCATGGTTTCGAAGGTCATTGCCGACAGCAGCGACAGCGACAGAAAGCCATGCGCGATGGTGCCGCCGAACGGCGTCTCGCGCTTGGCCCGCTCGGGGTCGCAGTGGATGAACTGGTGGTCGTCGGTGGCGTCGGCGAACTGGTCGATCATGCGCTGCGTGACCACCCGCCACGGTGAGACACCAACCTCCTTGCCGACACTGGCCAGAAGCACATCGAGACTGATCGGTTCCACGCTCATGTCCTCCAGTTCACCTCCGGCTTCTACGGCCGGAAAATGTCATTCCTTGAACAAGGTCAATCCATGCTGCACCGACTGCCCGCCGTCGATCGGCAGGATGGCGCCGGTGACATAACTGCCTGCACGGCTGCACAAATAGAGCGTTGCGCCGGCAATGTCATCCGCTGCGCCGATACGGCCGATCGGAACATGGCTGCCAACATGTTTGGCCTGCTCATCCGTACCGGTGGCAAAGGCCGTCATCCGGCTCTGGAAAGGGCCGGGAGCGAAGGCGTTGACTGTGATGCGGCGAGCCGCGAATTCGAGCGCGAGCGTGCGCGTCAGATGATGCACCGCGGCCTTGGACGCCGTGTAGGAATAGGCATCGTCGGCCAGCGGCTGCGTGCCCATCACCGAGCCCAGATTGATCACCCGGGCCGGATCGCCGTCGCTGGCGGCGGCCTCGAGCAGCGGCAGCAATTCGCGCGTCAGGTGGAAGACCGCGGTGACATTGACGCCGAGCACCTTGGCCCATGCCGAATAGGGGAAGTTCTCCAGCGGCGCGCCCCAGGAAACGCCGGCATTGTTGATCAGAATATCGAGTTTTTCGGTCCGCGCCTTCACCTCGGCGACGAGTGCGGCAATGCCGGCCTCGCTGGAGACGTCGCCGGCAAAGCCCTCGGCCCGGCCAGGGGCGCCGAGCCCGTTCAACGCATTGGCGACCTTGACGCAATCCTCGCCCTTGCGCGAAGCGATCATGACGCTGGCGCCGGCCTTGACCAGCGCGGTCGCCGCCATGCGGCCGATGCCGGTTGCCGCTCCCGTCACCAGCGCGATCTTGCCGGCGACCGAAAACAGCTCGTCGAGATAGGCCATTCCAATCCTCCGCGCTTTGCCTCGACATGCGGGCAAACAGTTCGCGTTGACAAGGCTATCCGAAGTACGGTCATCCTTGCCACGGGTAAAATGCCCGGCCTGCATGAAGGGTTAGCGACCGATGACGGAGATGAATCTCGGCATGACCGAGCGGCTGAAGCCGATCCACGCGCGCGTCGCGACCATGGTGCGTGACGAGATCATGCCACTCGACAAGGAATTTTTGGGCGAGGTGGGCAAGGCCGGCGATCGCTGGGTCTACAGCGCGCGCCAGAGTGAGATCCTCGAAGGGCTGAAGAAAACTGCCAGGGAGCGCGGCCTGTGGAACTTCTGGCTGACCGGTTCGGAACGCGGCTACGGCCTGTCCACCGTCGAATACGCCTATCTCGCCGAGGAGATGGGCAAGGCGCATCTCGGCGCCGAGACCTTCAACTGCTCGGCGCCCGACACCGGGAACATGGAGGTTCTGGAGCGCTATGGCTCGGCCGACCACAAGAAAACATGGCTTGAACCGCTGCTCGACGGCAAGATCCGCTCGGCCTATCTGATGACCGAGCCGGATGTTGCCTCGTCCGACGCCACCAACATCGCGATGCGCTGCGAGCGGCAAGGCGACGACTATGTGCTCAATGGCGAGAAATGGTGGGCCTCGGGCGCCGGTGATCCGCGCTGCGCCATCTATATCGTCATGGTGCGGACCGGCGGCGACGGAGAGCCGCAGCACCGCCGCCATTCGATGATCCTGGTGCCGTCGGACACAAAGGGTGTGACCAAGGTGCGCGCCATGCAGGTCTATGGCGACGATGACGCGCCGCATGGCCATATGCACCTTCGCTTCGACAATGTCAGGGTAGCGGCCTCGAACCTGATCCTCGGCGAGGGCAGGGGGTTCGAGATCGCGCAAGGGCGGCTTGGCCCCGGTCGCATCCATCACTGCATGCGCGCCATCGGCCAGGCCGAGATGGCACTGGAACTGCTGTGCCAGCGTTCGGTGCGCCGGGAAGCCTTCGGCCAGCCCCTGGCGAAACTCGGTGCCAATTTCGACATCATCGCCGAATGCCGGATGGAGATCGAGATGGCCCGGCTGCTGTGTCTCAAGGCGGCCTGGATGATCGATCAGGGCGATGCGCGCGCCGCGGCCCCTTGGATCAGCCAGATCAAGGTCATCGCGCCGCGCGTCGCGCTCAGGATCACCGACGAAGCGGTGCAGATGTTCGGCGCGCAAGGCATCAGCCAGGACACGCCGCTGGCGCGCTCGTGGACGCATCTGAGGACATTGCGCCTCGCCGACGGACCCGATGCCGTGCATCGCCGCCAGGTGGCGCGGACGGAGCTGAAGAAATACACGCAAGAGAAAGTCTGAGCAGCAGCTCGGCCCGCCGCATACGGTCTTTTCGCCGCAACCAAGGAGTGTCACCGATGACCATCCCCTCCGAAATGAAGGCGTTGCTCCTGGTCGGCGACGGCTACACCAAGACGCCGAGCGGCAGTCTGCTCGAGGCGATGGAGCCCTATCTCGAGCCGGGCAGCATCGCGGTGCCGGCGCCTGGACCGACACAGGTGCTGATCAAGGTCAACCTGGCCTCGATCAATCCGTCCGATGTCGCCTTCATCAAAGGCCAGTACGGGCAGCCGCGCGCCAAGGGCCGGCCGGCCGGCTTCGAGGGCGTTGGCACCGTCGTCGCCGGCGGCGACGAGCCCTATCCCAAAAGCCTCGTCGGCAAGCGCGTCGCCTTCGCCACCGGCCTCAGCAACAACTGGGGCTCGTGGGCTGAATTTGCCGTCGCCGAGGCGGCGGCCTGCATTCCGCTGCTCGACACGGTTCGTGACGAGGATGGTGCTGCGATGATCGTCAATCCGCTCACCGCGATCGCCATGTTCGACATCGTCAAGCAGGAGGGCGAAAAGGCCTTCGTGATGACCGCCGGCGCCAGCCAACTCTGCAAGCTGATTATCGGCCTGGCCAAGGAAGAGGGCTTTCGGCCAATCGTCACCGTGCGCCGCGATGAGCAGATCGCGCTTCTGAAAGAGATCGGCGCTGCCCATGTGCTCAACGAGAAGGCGCCGGATTTCGAGGCCACGCTGCGCGAGGTGATGAAGGCCGAACAACCGCGCATCTTCCTCGACGCGGTCACCGGGCCGCTGGCTTCGGCCATCTTCTATGCGATGCCGAAACGGGCGCGCTGGATCATCTATGGCCGGCTCGACACGGACGCCACCATCATCCGCGAGCCCGGCCAGCTGATCTTCCAGCACAAGCATATCGAAGGCTTCTGGCTGAGCGAATGGATGCGGCAGTTCCGCGACCGCCGCGGCCCGGCGATCCTGGAAGCGCAGAAGCGTTTCTCCGACGGGCGCTGGTCGACCGACGTGACGGCGGTCGTGCCGCTCGCCGAGGCGATCGCGCGGGTGCCGGTGGAACTGGCCAAGCCCAACGGCAAGGTTTTCATCAGGCCTTAATGCTATTCGGAGCGGCGCCGGAAGCACGAATACGAGGCTTTCGGAGTGTCTTTCCGGTTAGGACGCCCGGGCGTCCAGCCATCCGCAGCGGCCCGCCGAGATCATAAGCGCGTCCTTCAGCCCCCTATGCCACGCCGCTTTGTCCGTGATATGCCGCCGCCATCGAATGCCGGGACAGTGCTGGACTGAGCCTGTTCCGGGTGTTGTGGGGTGTCTTGATGACGATGTCCAAGCCGGTTTTCGACCGTTTGGGACTTGGCCTGTGGATCGGAGCGTTCCTGGTCGTTCTTGTCCTCGTCCTGTTGGCTCCCGACACGCGCAGCGTGCTGTCGGCCTACAGATATGGCAGCCAGGAATTTCTGGCCGGCCGGCCGCTCTACAATCTCCAGTCCGAGATGGGGTATCTCTACGCGCCGGCCTTTGCCGCGCTCTATGTCCCGCTGTTCAAGCTCGGCCCGTCTCTGGGTGGCCTGGTGTGGCATATTATCGGCTTCGCGGTGCTGACCTTCGCCGCGATGCGGCAGGTGCGCAAGCTCGGCGGTGGGGAATTGCCGTGGCTGCTTTCCTTCGGACTGTTCCTTGCCCTGCCGATGGCGCTGGGGGCGATCCGCAACGGCCAGGCGACGATCCTTCTGACCGGTGCCTGCTGGCTTCTCACCCTGTCAGCGCTCGAAGGGCGGCGCGCCGAAACCTTCTTCTGGGCTTCGGTCGCCATCATCGCCAAGCCGACCGCGATCATCATGCTGTTGTTGGTGGGCGCCCTGCGCCTGCGGCTGATACCGGTGCTGGTGCTGGCGGTGCTGTTCGTGCTCGCTTTACCCTACGCTTTCGCTCCCGCAAGCTATCTCAACGACCAGTATCGTGTTTTTGGCCAGATGCTGACCTCTATGGCCGTCGACAACACCAGCCATTTCGTTCCCACCGATTTCACGGCGCCGTTTACCAAAATGGGGCTGCCCATCCCGGAATTCGGCGCCACGATCGTGCGCATCGTCATGGCCCTGTTTACGCTTTCAGCCGTCATCTGGTTCGACCGCAAGCTCAAACGCGGAACGGCTGATCTCGCCATCTTCCTGACGGCCACGTTCTACATGTGCGTCTTCAACCCGCGCGTCGAGCCCAACACCTATGCCATGATCGCCGTGCCCGCCGGTCTCGCTATCGCCTTGTTGTGGCGCGAGGAACGAGGCGGTGTTCTGGCGTCGGTGCTGGCGGTGACCCTGTTCCTTACAGGGCTAACCGGCGTCGAGCGCCATATCCAGGATCTCACGTACCCCTGGTTCCGGCCAATCGCGGTCACCGTCATTGCCGGTTCCCTGATCTGGTGGTTCTGGGCGAAAGCAGGAGACAAGGGGGCACGAGACAAGGTGACGCGAGACAAGGTGATCAATGAAAGGCCTGTCGCAAATGGCTGAGTCGCGGCCCGTTCTCGATATCGTCGCGCCGTTCTTCAACGAGGCGCCATCGGCATCGGCCTTTGCCGCATTGCTCGACAAGCTCGAAGCCGAGGTGTCGCAGCGTTTCGGCATGGAAGTCCACAAGATCCTGGTCGATGATGGCAGCCGCGACGATGGTGCCGAGCGGTTTTCCCGGGCGCTGTCGGGTTCCTGGGAGATCGTGCGGCTCAGCCGCAATTTCGGCAAGGAGGTCGCGGTGCTCGCCGGCCTCGACCAGTCGCGCGGCGACATGGCGCTGGTCATGGATGCCGACCTCCAGCATTCGATGGACACCAGCCTGAAGATGGTCGCCGAGCTGGTGGAAAACCCGGATATCGATGTCGTCTACGCGCAGAACGACCGCCGCGAGGCCAGCTGGCGGCGCAGCCAGCTGGCGCGGCTTTTCTACAGCCTGATCAACAGCAGCCAGCGTTTCGACATTCCGGAGAACGCGGGTGATTTTCGCGTCATGCGTGGTGCCGTAGTGCGCGCGCTGACGAGCCTGCGAGACAAGCGGCGCTTCAACAAGGGCCTGTTCGCCTGGGCCGGCTTCCGCCAGAAAGCCATACAATATTCGCCGGAGAACCGTGCCACTGGCACGTCGAAATGGAGCCGGCTCAACCTGATCGCCTTCTCGCTGGAAGGGTTCACGTCCTTTTCCGTCATCCCGTTGCGCATCATCAGCCTGAGCGGGATGCTGGCGGCGTTGGCGGGCGTCGTCTACGGCGCCAAAGTGTTCTTCGAGGTGATGTTCTACGGCATCGCCGTCCCCGGCTATCCCAGCCTCATGGTCGCCGTCGTCCTGCTCGGCGGCCTCAACCTCACCTTGCTTGGCCTGATCGGCGAATATGTCTGGGTCACGCTTTCGGAAAGCAAGGATCGGCCGGTGTATATCGTGCGCGATGTCGTGCGCGCCGACGTTTCGGGCAGGCCGCCAGGCGCGCCCGGCGCATGACGCGGCGCATCCGCCTGATCGCCGATGACTACGGCCTGGCGCCCGGCGTTTCCGCCGGGATTCTCGACCTGCTCGATCGCGGCCGCCTGACCGGCACCAGTTGCATGACCGGCTTTCCGGAATGGCCTGATGCGGCGGCGCGGATAAAGCCGCTGTGTGGCCGTAAGGCGGTCGGGCTGCACCTGACCCTGACGGACCAATCGGCTGTCACCGGCCGATCGAGCCTGGCGCCGGAGGGCCGGTTGCCGCCACTGCGTTCGCTGGCACTGCCGGTCCTGCGCGGCAGCATTGACGAGCGGGATGTTCATGCCGAGCTCGACGCGCAGTACAGCCGCTTCGTCGAGGCGCTTGGCCGCCAACCTGCCTTCATCGACGGGCACCAGCACGTGCATTTCCTGCCTGTCGTGCGCAAATGGCTGCGGGTGCATTTTTCCGAAACTGGCGGCAGGCCGGCGCTGCGCGGTGCGCCGGCGCTAGGCAATGCCGTGGTGGCGCCGAAGGTCGCGGCAATCGCTGCCGTGGCCGCCGGCTTCAACCGGTCGATGGTACGCGCCGGCTTTACCCTTTTCCAGCCGCTCGCCGGCATCTATGACTGGCGGCAACCCGAAAGATTTGCGCCGGTCCTGCAGGCCGCCGTCGAAGCACTGCCGGAACGTGGCCTGTTCATGTGCCATCCCGGCCATGTCGACGAGATGCTGCGGGCGCGCGACCCGATGCAAGGCGTGCGCGAGGTGGAATTCGCGGTCCTGGCCTCGGACGATTTCGGCGCGAGCCTGGCCCGCGCCAATGTCGAGATCATGGACGGCAAGGGATGAGCGGCGCGGATCAGCCCCGACGTTCGACCGGCAGCAAGATCCTCCGCTTTGCCATCGTCGGACTGGTCAACACGGCCATCGACCTTGCTGGCTTCTTCGTGCTGCTCAAGCTGCATGTCCCGCCGCTCCCGGCCAATGTCACCTCCTGGTTCATTGCCGTCATCTTCTCTTTCACGGCCAACAGTTTGTGGTCGTTCGAGCGCAACCAGGCCATCCGGCTGCATGATGCCTTCCTGCGTTTCGTCTCGCTTGGGGCGCTGATTTCGCTCGGTGTCTCCAGCCTGTCGATCGCGCTTTTCGCCGGTATCGCCGGCGTCTGGCCGGCAAAGATCGGCGGTGTCATCGTGGCGGCGGTGCTGAATTTCCTTGCCGCGCGCTGGTCGATCGAAGGCCGGCTGCTGAAATAGCGGCGTCATCTTTCACAAAATTGCGAGCCGGAAAACAGCCGCTCGCATTCCGGACATTACCTACTCCGCCGGCTCCATATTGGTGTAGGCAGCTTCCTCCAGCTCGCGCTTCAGCCGCGCTTCCTCGTGGGTCTTCGGGGTGACGAAGCGGCCAAGCAGGAGATAGGCGACCGGCGTCAGGAACAGTGTCGAGATGGTGGCCAGCCCCAGCCCGCCGACGATCACCCAGCCGAGCGCCACGCGTGCCTCGGCACCCGCGCCCGCCGCCAGCACCAGCGGCACGCCGCCAAGTATGGTGCAGATCATCGTCATCATCACCGGCCGCAGGCGGATGGTCGAGGCCTGCTCGATCGCCTCGCGCACGCCTAGCCCGCGGTCGCGCAACTGGTTGGCGAATTCGACGATCAGGATGCCGTTCTTGGCCATGACGCCGACCAGAAGCACCAGGCCGATCTGGCTGTAGGCGTTGAGGCTGATGCCGGAGAGCAGCAGCGCGAAGATGGCGCAGGCCAGCCCAAGCGGCACCGTCGCCATGATGATGACCGCACTGACGAAGCTCTCGAACTGGGCGGCCAGCACCAGGAGGATGATGACCAGCGCGAAGCCGAAGATGGTGACCATGGCGCTGTTGGTCTCGCCCAGCGTCGCGGCCTCGGCCAGCGGCAGGATGCGGCTGCCCGGCGGCAGCAGCGGCGTGGCGATCTCCTCGGCTTGGCTCAGCGCGTCGCCAAGCGCGAAATTGCCTGAGAGGTTGGAGGTGATGGCCACCGATGGCTGCTGCTGCTCGCGCGACAACGACGGCGGCACCGCGCGTTCGGTCAGCGTGGCGATGGTCGACATCGGCACGAAGCGGCCGTCGGCCGTCTTCAGGAAGACATTTTCCAGATCGGTCGGATCGTTGATCGGATTGGTGGTGGAAACCAGCTTCACGCCATAGCTGCGGTCGGCGATGTAGACGTCGACGACATCGTTGCCGTCGAGCATGGCCTGCATGGTGTTGGCGAGGCCTGATATGTCGATGCCGAGGTCGGAAGCGCGCTCGCGGTCGATGGCGACGGCCAGCTGCGGCTGCGTCGGGTCGATCGACAGGCGCGGCGTCTGGAAGCGCGGGTCCTTTTGCATCTCGGCGATGATCTTCACCGCCGCGTCACCAAGCGCCTTACGGTCATTGCCGACCAGCGCGAATTGCAGGCCGTTGCCAGCGCCGCGGATGCCAAGGCTGTTGGGCTGCACCGGGAAAATGCGCACGCTCGGCACCTGCTTGGTCAGCTGGCTGATCTCGGCCATGATCTCCTGCTGGCTGCGGCTGCGCTCGTTCCAGGGCGCCAGCGTCATCACCATGAAGCCGGAATTGTAGGAGCCATTCTGGCCGGCATTCTCGAAGGTCGAACGGATCTCGCCGGAATCACGCATGGGCTGGATCAGTTTCTCGATCTTCTGCATCTGCTGCGTCGTGTAATCGAGGCTGACGCCTTGCGGGGCATTGATGCGCAACAGCACGGCGGCGCGGTCCTCGGTCGGCGTCAGTTCCTGGCGGATCGTGCCGAACAGGCTGAAGGCGGTGCCAGCAAACAGCACCGCGACCAGAACCACGATCCACGGCGCGTCGAGGCAAGCGTGCAGGGCCCGCTTGTAGGCGGTATTCAACGCGCCGCCGATCCGGGCGCCGATGCCGTGACCGCCTTCATGGTGAAGCGAGGCGCTGGTCAGCATGCGCGAGGCGAGCATCGGGCAAAGTGTCAGCGCCACCACGCAGGACAGCAGCACAGACATGGCAAGCACAAAGCCGAATTCGCGGAGCAGGCCGCCGGTCTGGCCGGGCAGGAACGAGATCGGCACGAAGACGGCGACCAGCGTCAGCGTCGTGGCGACGACGGCGAAGAACACTTCCTGCGCGCCGAGCACGGCAGCCGCACGCGGCCCCATGCCTTCATTGCGCCGTCGCACGATGTTTTCCAAGACGACGATGGCGTCGTCGACAACAAGGCCCGTGGCCAGCACCATGGCCAGCAGCGTCAGGATGTTGACCGAGAAGCCGGCGAGATAGATGGCGGCAATGGTGCCGATCATGGCGACCGGCATCGACAGGCCGGGGATCAGCGTGGCGCGCCAGTCGAGCAGGAAGATGTAGATGACGATCAGCACCATGGTGACCGACAGGCCGAGCGCGATCTCGACCTCATGCACGGCGCCCTTGACGAAGACGGCGTCATCGCTGGTGATCTTGATCGCCATGCCCTTGGGCAGGTTTTCCTGCAGTTTGGCGACGGCGGCCTGAACACCGGTCGAAATGTCCAAAGTGTTCGATTCCGCCTGACGGATGATGCCGATGCCGATGCCGATGCCGGTCTTGCCGTCCGAGCGCAGCGTGGTCTGGCCGACATCGGGGCCGAGCGTGACGGTGGCGACATCGCGGATGCGCGTCGTGCCGCCGATGATGATGTTCTCGAATTCCTCGGGCGTGGTCACATCCGCGGTCGTGCGGACGATGAGGTCCTGGTTGGTGGTGGTGATCGACCCGGCCGGGGAATCGAAGGCGACCGAGGCAAGGGCCGCCCTGAGGTCCGCGACGGTGAAGCCGAGGCTGGCGAGCTTGTTCTGGTCGACATCGATGCGGAAGATCTTGTCGCGGTCGCCATAGACCTGGACGTCGGCAACGCCAGGCACGGCGGCCAGTTCGTCCTCGATCTGATCCTGGACCACGACCGTCATGTCCTGGATCGACATGTTGTCGGAGGTCACCGCCAGCCGCATCACCGCGTCGGAATTGGCATCGGCCTTGACGATGCGCGGCGGATCGGCGGTGTCCGGCATCTGGTTGGCGACGCGGCCGACGGCATCGCGCACATCGGAGGCGGCGACATTGAGGTCGACACCGTCGTTGAACTCGATGGTGACGCGGCTCGAGCCGAAGGAAGAGGAAGACGAGATCGACTTGACGCCGGAGACTCGGGCGACGGCGCCCTCGATCGTGTCGGTCAGTTCGCGGTCGACGGTTTCGGCCGCCGCGCCCTCGAAGGTGGTCGAGACCGTGACCACGGCACGGTCGACGTCGGGCAATTCGCGGATCTCGACGCCGTAGAAGGCTGCGAGGCCGGCAACCGCGATGAGGACGTTGAGCACGAAGGCCATGACCGGCCTGCGGATGAACAGGGCGGTGAAGCCGGTATCGCTGGCGGCGTTGACGGGTCCGGTCATGAGCCTTCGGCGGCGTTGGCGGCACGGGGTTCCTGGCCGGCGATGCGGACTTCGCCGCCTTCGCTGACGCTCTGCGTGCCTTCGGTGACCACCATGTCGCCGCTGTCGATCTCGGCGTCGATCAGCACGGTCTCGGTGTTGCGCTGGATGATGCGTACCGGCACGCGCTTGGCCTTGCCGTCCTCGATCTGCCAGACATAGGCGCCGTCCGAGCCCCACAGGATCGCCAGCGGGCTGACGGCTGGATAGCTCTCACCGGGGAATTTCATGGTGATGGAGAACGACATGCCGGCGCGCAGCGAATCTGCCGGGTTGGCGATCTTGGCCTTGACCAGCAGCGTGCGGCTCTTTTCGTCGATGTGGTTGTCGATCGCCGAGACCGTGCCGGTATAGGCGTTGCTGGGATTGGCGATCGGCGTTGCCGTCAATTGCCCGCCGACCTTGACGGCGGCGGCGAAGCGCTCGGGCACCTGGAAATCGACGAGGATCGAGGAGCGATCATCAAGCGTGGCGATCGCCGACTGGTTGGTCACGTAGTTGCCGGCCGAGATCGGCAGGATGCCGACGGTGCCAGCGATCGGAGCCAGAATGGAGCGGCGCTGCAGCGCAAGCTCGGCATCCTGGAGCGCCAGCTTCGCGCCTGCCAGCACCACTTCGGCATCGGCCACGGCCACCGGCGTCGCGGCATTGGAAGCGCGCAGCGATTTTACGCGGTCGAGCTTGGACTGAGCATCCTGCAAAGCGAGCTTGGCCCGATCCTGCGCGATGATCTCGGTCTCGGAATCGAGCGTCGCGATGATCTGTCCCTTGTCGACATGACTGCCGGATTCGACCAGCAGTTCGGCAAGACGGCCGGAGCTGTAGGGATTGACGGTCACCGAGGCGTTGGCGCGGCCGGTGCCGATCGCCTGGAGACGATCGTTGATAACAGCCGAGGCGGCCGGCGATGCGACGATGGTGGCAATCTGGGCGCCGCTGCGTCCCGCCTGCCGGGCGCCAGCCGCCGTTTCTTTCGTTGGAGGTGTCGCGCCATAGGCCCAGTCGATGCCCCAGCGCGCCAGCACTTCGGGAGCGCCGGGGTAGAAGCGCGCCCACGCGGCCGCGGCGGCGACCACGACGACAAGCGCAAGGACAATCTGTTTCCAACTAGACATCGGCACTCCAGCGGCAAAAATCGTTCTGCCGGTTCCAAGTGGAAGCGGATGCAGCGACGACAAGGGCTGGGACCAAAACCGGCCACCCCCACTCCCGATATCATCGGTTTATGGCAATTATCACGCAATCGTGCACATTAAATCTCGGTAACGTGATGTCTGCACGCTTGACTAGGGGCGGAGGCGACTGCCCGGAGCTCGCTTAACGCAGCCCTTCCATTTCCCGAATACGCCGCGCGCCGTCGGCCTCGAGTTGCCTGGTGACGGCGCCGATCAGCGTTTCGGCGACGACGAAAAGCGCGGCCGAGGAATCCCATGCGGACGGCACCGCGGTTCGTCCGGCGATGACGTGACGGGCAAAACGGGCGATCGGCGACAGCCACTGGTCGGTGAACAGCACGATCTGGACGCCGCGCTGATGCGCCTTCTCGGCGAAGCGCACGAGGCTGTCCTGGTAGCGCCTGATGTCGAAGATCACCAGCACGTCGCGCTTGCCCATGTCGATCAGCCTGTCGCGCCACATGCTCTCCTGGCCGGCAAGGTGAAAGACATCGGGCTGGATGACGGCGAGGTGGGCGGCCATGTAGCGCGCCAGCGGGTCGGTGAAGCGGCCGCCGATGAGGAATGTCTTGCCACGCCGGTCGGCAAGCCGTGCGGCGATGTCGGCAAGCTGCTTGTCGGAGAGGTGGCGGAAGGTTTCGCGCATATTGTCGAGCGTAGCTTCGAGCATCGGCGAGACCGTGCCGCCGCCGGGCGAGGGCGGGTTGAGCGTCCGTATCGCCGGCGACTGCAGCTGTGCCGCCAGTTCGTCCTGCAGGCTCGACTGGAATTCCGGATAGTTCTGGAAGCCGAGCCGGGCCACGAAACGCAGGATGGTCGGCGAGGAGACGCCGGCCGCGGTCGAGAATTCGGCGACCGTCTTCAGGCCGATCATCGGATAGCTGGCGATCAGCGTCTGGGCCGCGCGCCGTTCGCTGGCCGGCATCGTGCCGATGCGGTCGGCGATCAGTTCGGCAATGCTGGAAATCATCTTTTCCCCCACCCCTTGGCCTTGCCCATGAGATCGCATTTGACAAAGCCGGGTAAACTGTATGAAATCATCCATAGGGACGCAATGAGGCAAAATACGTAACATACGATACAGCGCTCCCCGGGGACCGCAGACTATGGAGAAAGCACGGCCCGCCAGCCTTGCATCGTCTGAGACCGTGGGGGTGACCAACCCTGGCGGATCAAGCCCTTTCGTGCTGACCTGCGATCACGCTTCCAATTTCCTGCCCACCGAATTCGGCACGCTCGGCCTTGCCGCCGAGGACCTGTCGCGCCACATCGCCTGGGACCCGGGTGCGCTGCCGGTGGCGCTGCGCATGGCCCAAGCCCTCGATGCGACGCTGGTCGAAACCCGCATTTCGCGCCTCGTCATCGACTGCAACCGGCCGCTCGACGCGCCGGACCTGGTGCCGCCGGTCAGCGAGACCACGGCGATACCGGGCAATACCGGCCTGACGGAAAAGCAGCGCGCCGAGCGGGTCGCCCTGTCATGGCAGCCGTTTCACAGCACCATCGAGCAGATTGTCGAAGACAGGCTGGCGCGTGGCCAGGAGACCCGGCTGGTTTCCGTGCATTCCTTCACGCCGGTCTACAAGGGCCGTAACCGGCCGTGGCATATCGGCATCATCCATGATGAGGACCGCCGGCTGGCGTCACCGCTGATATCGGCGCTCAAGCGGCTTGCCGGCATCACCGTCGGCGTCAACGAACCCTATTCGCCTGCCGACCGCGTCTATTTCACGCTGGAACGGCATGCACGCTCGCGCGGGCTGCCCTGCGCGATGATCGAAATCCGCAACGATGAAATCTCCGGCGAGACCGGGCAGCGGAAATGGGCGGATCTGCTCACGGGCATTTTTTCGAATCTGGAGCCCGTGGAGGCCAGGGGCTCCCGACAACGCGCAATGGGAAAGTCAGTACAATCGGCCAGCTAAGAACCATAAGGGGAACTCCAGCATGACAACGGATCACACAGAGAAATCGGAGGACGTAAAGATCCTTCACAGTATGGGCTACGCCCAGGAACTGGCCCGCCGCATGAGCGGCTTCTCCAACTTCGCCATATCCTTCTCGATCATTTGCATTCTGGCCGGTGGCATCACCTCATTTCCGCTGGCCATGGGCACCGGCAGCGGTTTCGAGGCGACCGTTGGCTGGGTCATCGGCGGTGTCTTCGCTCTTGTCGTCGCGGCCTCGCTTGGCCAGATCGGCTCGGCCTATCCTACCGCCGGCGGCCTCTATCACTGGTCGTCGATTCTCGGCGGGCGCGGCTGGGGCTGGGCAACGGCCTGGATCAACCTGCTTGGCCTGATCTTCGTCGTGGCTTCGGTGAACGTCGGCGTCTATCTGCTATTTCAAGGGCTCGTCGCGGGTCCGATCTTCGGATGGGACACATCGACCTGGGGCTTCTGGCAGCAGACGGCGGCAGTCGTCTTGATTACCGTCACCCAAGGCCTCTTCAATCATCTCGGCATCAAGACGACGACGATGTTGACCGACTTTTCCGGCTACCTCATCCTCGTTGTTGCGGTCGTACTGACGCTGACCTTCCTGATCTGGGGCGCGCATGGTTTCGATCTTGCGCGGCTGACGACGTTCGTCAACACGACCGGCGACCCCGGTGGCGGCTATGTTCCGACGGCCCGCACCGCCCTCGTGGCCTTCCTGATCGGCCTTCTCTACCCGCTTTACACGATCACCGGCTTCGACGCCTCGGCCCATACCGCCGAGGAAACGCACAATGCCCGCATTGCTGTGCCCAGAGGCATGATCCACGCGGTCCTCTGGTCTCTCGTCTTCGGATTCGTCATGGCGGTCTCCTTCGTCCTCGCCAGCCCCGATCTCGTCGCGACCGCCAAGGACGGCGGCAATGCCTGGTTCAACCTGTTCAACAATCTGCCGGCGCCAACATGGCTCAAGGCTCTGCTCGGCATCGCCATCGTGCTGTCGAACTATCTGTGCGCGCTGGCCGGGCTCACTTCGACCTCGCGGATGATCTTCGCCTTTTCGCGTGACGGAGGTCTGCCTGGGTCGTCCTTGTGGAAGCAGGTTTCGCCGACTTGGCGCACGCCGGTGCCTGCCATCTGGCTCGGCGTGGTGCTCTCGATCGCCGCCACGCTCTATTCGCCGGCTTTTGCGGCGCTCGCTGCTGGTTGCGCTCTCTTCCTTTACGTCTCCTATGCCATGCCGATCGCAGCCGGACTTCTTGCGGAAGGCAAGAGCTGGACTGAGTTCGGTCCGTTCCGTCTCGGCGTCTGGTCAAAGCCTTTCGCCGTCATCACCGTGCTCGGTGTCCTGGTGCTGATGTATGCTGGCATCCAGCCTCCCTTCGACATCCTGATCAACTACGCCATCGGACTGATCATTCTGCTCGTGGTTCTATGGTTCGGTATAGAATCGCGCCGCTTCAAGGGGCCGCCGATCGGTGCCGACATTGCTCGTCGCGCGGCGGAGATCGCGGCTGCGGAAAAAGCGGTCGGCCAGACAGCCGGCTGACGGCAAGGCAATATCGCCCGATCGGCTCAGGCCGATCGGGCACCCCGTCGACCATCAGTTTTCAGTTTGAAGGATGTTATCAAGTGGCCGGGAATTTCTTGTCCGATCCGTTGAAGAAGAAGTTTCCGGCGACGGGATTTACGCCGCGCTGGCCTGCATCGTCGGTATGCAGGACCGGTCCAGCCAAAAACCATAGGGGAATTCCAAGATGACAACACCGGGTTATACAGATTCAGACAAGGCGGAGGACGTAAAGGCCCTCCACAGCATGGGCTACGCCCAGGAACTGGAGCGGCGCCTCAGTCGCTTTTCGAATTTCGCGGTTTCCTTCTCCATCATCTGCATCCTGTCGGGCGGCATCAATTCGCTGGCCCAAGGCACGTCAGGCGCCGGCGGCATCGGCATCGGCGTCGGCTGGCTGGTCGGCTGCTTCGTGTCGCTGACCTTCGCGGTGGCCATGTCGCAGATCAGCTCGGCCTATCCAACGGCCGGCGGCCTCTATCACTGGGGCTCGATCCTCGGCAATCGCGGCACCGGCTGGGTCACGGCCTGGCTCAACCTGCTCGGCCTGATCACCGTGCTCGGTGCCATCAATGTCGGCACCTGGACGTTCTTCGTCGGCGCCTTCGGGCCAGCGCTCGGAATTGACGGTTCGCTGACCAACCAGATGATCTTTCTGGTCGTCATCACCGGTCTCCAGGCGCTGATCAACCATCTCGGCATCAAGCTGACCGCGAAGCTGACCGATTTCTCGGGCTATCTGATCTTCTTCGGCGCCATCCTGATCGCCGTGGTTTGCCTGATTTTCGCCGAGCATTGGGATGTCAGCCGTCTCTTCACCTTCCACAATTATTCGGGTGATGCAGGCGGCGGTGTGTGGCCGTCGGTTTCGAATGCCTGGGTGTTCGCGCTCGGCCTGTTGCTGCCGATCTATACGATCACCGGCTACGACGCTTCCGCGCACACATCGGAAGAAACCATCAAGGCGGCCTCTTCCGTGCCGCGCGCCATGGTGATGTCGGTCGTCTGGTCGGCTTTGTTCGGCTATCTGTTCCTCGCAGCCTTCGTGCTGATGATCCCGAACATGGACGACGCCGCCAAGCAGGGCTGGAACGTGTTCTTCTGGGCCTTCGACCAGCGCGTTCCCTCCGGCATCAAGGAGTTCGTCTATCTCGTCGTGTTCGTCTCGCAGTTGCTCTGCGGTCTGGCGACCGTCACCTCCGCTTCGCGCATGATCTTTGCCTTCTCGCGTGACGGCGGTCTGCCCGGCTCGGCGGCGCTGGCCAAGGTCAGCCCGACCTATCGCACGCCGGTGGCGGCGATCTGGACGGCGTCGATCCTGTCGGTGCTGTTCGTCTGGGGTTCGACCCTGGTCTCGGTTGCTGGTACCTCGGCCTATACCATCGTGGTGTCCTGCACCGTCATCTTCCTGTTCCTCTCCTTCACCGTGCCGATCGTGCTCGGCATGCTGGCCTGGGGCACACCGAAATGGGACAAGATGGGGCCATGGAACATGGGGCGCGGCGTGTTCATGCTGTTCGCCGTCCTGTCGATCGTGTCGATGATCCTGATCTTCATCATCGGCATCCAGCCACCGAACGACTGGGCGCTCTACATCACCGTCGGCTTCTTCATCCTGACGGCGATCGTCTGGTTCGCCTTCGAGCGCAACCGCTTCCAGGGCCCGCCGCTCGGTGACATCATCGCGGCGCGTCAGGCCGCGATCAAGGCTGCCGAACAGGCGGTTGGCGAAACCGGCCACTGACATCGACCATCAAGGCCATGGCCGGCATCGTGCCGGCCATGGTTTCGTTTATCCCTTTCAATGACCAGCGCTGGAGTGCCAAAGGAATGGCCGGAAATTTCTCGTTCGATCAGTTGAAGAAAGCGGTCTCCAGCGGTGAGATCGACACGGTGCTGGCCTGCATCGTCGACATGCAGGGGCGGCTGGCGGGAAAGCGTTTCCTGGCGCAGTACTTCGTCGATTCCGCCCACGACGAAACGCATGGCTGCAACTATCTCCTGGCCGCCGACATCGATATGGAACCGGTGCCGGGCTACAAGGCGGCAAGCTGGTCGAAGGGCTATGGCGACTTCGTCATGAAGCCGGACCTTGGCACGCTGCGACGCATTCCGTGGCTGGAAAAGACCGCCCTGGTGGTCTGTGATGTGCTCGACCACCACACCCATGACGATCTCCCGCATTCGCCGCGCGCTATCCTGAAGAAGCAGGTCAAGCGGCTCACTGACCGCGGCTATATCGGCTATTTCGCTTCCGAGCTCGAATTCTATCTGTTCAACGAGACCTACGATTCCGCCCGCAAGAAGCACTGGCAGGGCCTCGATACCGCCTCGCCCTATATCGGCGACTACCAGATCGGCATCACCACCAAGGAAGAAGGCGTCATGCGCCGGCTTCGCAACGAGATGGAAGCGGCCGGCATCCCGATCGAGAACTCCAAGGGCGAGTGGGGTCCGGGCCAGGAAGAGATCAATGTGCGCTATGCCGAAGCGCTCGACATGGCCGACCGCCACGTCATCCTGAAGAACGGCGCCAAGGAAATCGCTGAGTCCGAGGGCAAGGCGATCTCGTTCATGTCGAAATACAATTACGGGCTCGCCGGCAACTCCAGCCATATCCACAATTCGCTGTGGAGCGCCGACGGCAAGACGCCTTTGTTCTTCGACAAGAAGGCCGACTGGACGCTATCCACCCTTGGCCAGCAATGGGCCGCCGGACAGCTCAAATATGCCAAGGAGTTCACCTGGTTCCTGGCCCCCTACATCAACTCCTACAAGCGCTTTCAGGCCGGCACTTTCGCGCCGACCAAGATCATGTGGAGCGAGGACAACCGCACCGCCGGCTTCCGCCTGTGCGGTGAGGGCACCAAGGGCATCCGCATGGAATGCCGCATCGGCGGTGCCGACCTAAACCCCTATCTCGCCTTCGCGGCGCTGATCGCCGCCGGCCTTGCCGGCATCGACGAGAAGCTTGAACTGCAGAAGCCGTTCGTCGGCGATGCCTATCAGGCATCTCGTTTGCCGGAGATCCCGAAGACCTTGCGTGACGCCACCGAGACGTTGGCCAAGTCGAAGATGCTGAAGCAGGCGCTCGGCGAGGACGTGCTCGAACATTATGTCCACACCGCCAAGTGGGAGCAGTTCGAATACGACCGCCGGATTACGGATTGGGAACTGCACAGGGGTTTCGAGCGGTACTAAACTATGTCGGCGTCGCCCTCCCTTAGCCATCGTCTGAATGGCGGGCGACGTCAAAATCAAGATTTCATGAAGTGCGAGGACTGAAGGAATGACCGAAACGGTCAAGTTGATATCCCCCATCGACGGCTCGATCTATGCCGAGCGGCCCGTGGCTACAGACCAGGCGATCAATGCCGCGGTCGAGCGCGCCAAGGCGGCGCAGGAGAAGTGGGCTGAGACGCCGACCGTCGAGCGCGGCAAGTACATGCTGGCGATGCTCGAAGCGCTGGTGGCGATGACCGACGAGATCGTGCCGGAGATCGCTTGGCAGATGGGGCGGCCGGTGCGCTATGGCGGCGAGTTCGGCGGCGTCAGGGAACGCACCAATTACATGGTCGAGATCGCCGAGCAGGCGCTCAAGTCCATACCAGCCTCCAATCCCAAGGACGGCTTCCGGCGCTACGTGAAAAAAGATCCGCTCGGCGTGGTCATGGTGATCGCGCCCTGGAACTATCCCTATCTGACCGCCGTCAACACCATCGTGCCGGCGCTGATGGCCGGCAACGCCGTCATCCTCAAGCATGCGGCGCAGACGCTGCTGGTCGGCGAGCGTTTTCAGCAGGCTTTCGACAAGGTCGGCCTGCCCAAGGGCGTGTTCCAGAATGTCGTGCTCAACCATGCCCAGACCGAGAAGCTGCTCGGCTCGGGCAAGATCGACCATGTCAATTTCACCGGTTCGGTCGGCGGCGGCCGTGCCATCGAAAAGGCGGCGGCCGGCACCTTCATGACGCTCGGCCTCGAGCTTGGCGGCAAGGATCCGGCCTATGTGCTGCCCGACGCCAAGATGGACCATGCGGTCGCCAATCTGGTCGACGGTGCCTTCTACAACTCCGGTCAGTGCTGCTGCGGCATCGAACGCGTCTATGTCCACGAAAAGATCTATGACGAGTTCGTCGAGGGCTTCATCGCCGAGACGAAGAACTATGTCGTCGGCAATCCGCTGGACCAGACGACGACAATGGGGCCGATGGCGCAGGCGCGTTTCGCCGACTTGATCCGCGAGCAGAAAGCCGAAGCGCTGCGCAAGGGCGCCAAGGCGCACATCAACATGAAGGTGGCCAATGACAAGGCGGGCTCGCCCTATCTGGCGCCGGAAGTGCTGACTGATGTCGACCACCAGATGAGCGTCATGCGCGAGGAAAGCTTCGGCCCGATCGTCGGCATCATGAAGGTGCGCAATGACGAAGAGGCGATAGCGCTGATGAACGACAGCGCCTATGGCCTGACGGCCTCGATCTGGACGCGCGATACCGAGCATGCGGTGGCGATCGGCAACCGCATCGAGACCGGTACGGTGTTCATGAACCGCTGCGACTATCTCGATCCAGCGCTGGTCTGGACCGGTGTCAAGGACACCGGCAAGGGCGCGGGACTATCGGCCATCGGCTACGATAATCTGACCCGACCGAAATCCTTCCACCTGCGCGAAGCCATCTGATTTTTTCGAAAGACCAAAAATGTCCAAGCTCATCTCCAAATGGAACTACCCCACCACCGTCCGCTTCGGCGCCGGGCGCATCAAGGAATTGCCCGAGGTTTTGGCGGCCACCGGCATCAAGCGGCCGCTGTTCGTCACCGATCCGGGGCTGGCGAAACTGCCGGTCGTCGCTTCGACGCTGAAGATCCTCGACGACGCCAAGGTGCCCTACGGCGTGTTTTCCGAGGTGAAGCCGAACCCGGTCGATTCCAATCTCACTGCCGGCATCGCCGTGTTCAAGAAGGGCAAGCATGACGGCGTCATCGCCTTCGGCGGCGGCTCGGCGCTCGATCTCGGCAAGCTGATCGCCTTCCAGGCGGGTCAGACGCGGCCGGTGTGGGATTTCGAGGATGTCGGCGACTGGTGGACGCGCGCCAATTCGGACGCGATCGCCCCGATCATCGCCGTGCCGACCACCGCCGGCACCGGCTCGGAAGTCGGCCGCGCCGGCGTCATCACCAATGAGGAGACGCACACCAAGAAGGTCATCTTCCATCCGAAACTCTTGCCGGCGATCGTGATCGCCGATCCGGAACTGTCGGTCGGCATGCCCGCCTTCATCACCGCCGGCACCGGTATGGACGCGCTTGCCCACTGCCTCGAAGCCTATTGCGCGCCGGGCTATCACCCGATGGCGGACGGTATCGCCGTCGAGGGTGTCCGGCTGGTGTTCGAGAACCTGCCAAAGGCCTATGCCAACGGCAAGGACCTTGTCGCGCGCGCCCATATGATGAGTGCGGCCGCCATGGGCGCCGCCGCCTTCCAGAAGGGGCTCGGCGCCATCCACTCGCTATCGCACCCGATCGGCGCGCTCTACGACACCCATCACGGCATGACCAACGCCGTGTTCATGCCCTATGTGCTCGCCTTCAACCGTGACTCCATCGAGGAGCGTATTGCCCGGCTCGCCGCCTATTGCGGCATCAAGGGCGGCTTTGACGGCTTCGCCAAGGCGATCATCAAGCTGCGCAAGGAGTTGAAGGTGCCGCACGCGCTGCCCGGCCTGATCAAGGGGCTCGACATGGACAAGAAGCGCAAGGCACTGATCGCGGATATGGCGGTGGTCGATCCGACCGCGGGCGGCAACCCGGTCAAGCTGACCAAGAAGGCGGCGCTTACGCTGCTGGAAAACGCTATCGCCGGCACGATCTGACGGCATCACCGTTGCCGGAAATTGATCTGGAAAATCAGGGCAAACCAAGGGGGAAAGGATGAAATGCAAGGCGGAAAGTGATTAGCCGGAAAAATAAGTGATGGCTAATTGCTACAGCCCGTTAAAAAGAGTTAACTTTTTCTGCTGCCGGCCAATGGTTTCATAAAGCTTTCATCTGGCTGTCACATGAAAACGATACCGCATCGCAGGCGTCCAACGGCGTCAGTTCAACGGAGAGAACACATGTTCAAATTCACGGGGAAGGTGCTTTCCCTTTCGGCCGCGACCCTTATGGTGTCGTCGGTGATTTCGTCCGCGGCTTCGCTGGATGATCTCGTCAAGGCCGCGAAGGCCGAGGGCCAGCTCACCACCATCGCGCTGCCGCATGACTGGTGCGGTTACGGCGACGTCATCGCCGGCTTCAAGGCGAAGTATCCGGAAATCACCATCAACGAGCTCAACCCCGATGCCGGCTCCGGCGACGAGGTCGAGGCGATCAAGGCCAACAAGGACAACAAGGGCCCGCAGGCTCCCGATGTCATCGACGTCGGCCTGTCCTTCGGTCCGTCCGCCAAGAAGGACGGTCTGATCCAGGCTTACAAGGTATCGACCTGGGACTCGATCCCCGACAGCGCCAAGGATGCCGACGGCTTCTGGACCGGCGACTATTACGGCGTGCTTTCCTTCCAGGTGAACAAGGACCTGGTGAAGGTATCGCCGACGGACTGGGCCGACCTGCTGAAGCCGGAATTCGCCAACTCGGTGGCTCTTGCCGGTGATCCGCGCGCCTCGAACCAGGCCATCCAGGCGGTTTATGCCGCCGGCCTGTCGTCGGGTGCGGCTGCTGGCGAAGCCGCCGGCACCGCTGGCCTCGACTTCTTCAAGAAGCTCAACGCCGCCGGCAATTTCGTGCCGGTCATCGGCAAGGCCGCGACGCTCGCCCAGGGTCAGACCCCGATCCTCGTCACCTGGGATTACAACGCGCTCGCTGGCCGCGACACGCTGAAGGGCAACCCGCCCGTCGACGTCGTCGTGCCGAAGACCGGTGTCGTCGCCGGTGTCTACGTGCAGGCGATCAGCGCATACGCGCCGCATCCGAACGCGGCCAAGCTCTGGCTGGAATACCTGTACTCCGACGAAGGCCAGATCGCCTGGCTGAAGGGCTATTGCCATCCGATCCGCTTCAACGATCTCGCCAAGAACGGCAAGATCCCGGCGGACGTGCTGGCCAAGCTGCCGCCGGCTGAGTCCTATGCGGCCGCGGTGTTCCCGACGCTCGACGAGCAGGGCAAGGCCAAGGAAGCCATCACCAAGAACTGGGACGCCGTTGTCGGCGCCAACGTCAAGTAACACTTGAAATCCACCGGGCGGTCGCGAGGCCGCCCGGCCCTCCCTCGAAGACGGTAGCCGGCGCATGACCGATCTCTCATTTTCCGATCACGCTGTTGCCGGCAAGACCGCGCCTCCCGCCGAGGCGCGCAGCCTGAGGCTGCCGACGCAATGGCTCGGTGTCGCGCCATTCTTCATCTTCGCCATCATGTTCCTGATCCTGCCCACGCTCTACCTGATGCTGGGCGCGTTCCAGAACGATGCTGGCGAATTCACACTCGAAAACATAGTTGCATTGGCGCAGCCGTCGATCGTTGCCGCCTACTGGATTTCGATCAAGGTCAGCCTTGCTTCATCGCTGATTGGCGCTTTCGCGGGGCTGGCGATTGCCATCGCCATCGTGCGCGGCGGCCTGCCAGACTGGATACGCTCGGCGACACTGACGTTTTCCGGCGTCGCCTCGAATTTTGCCGGCGTCCCGCTGGCCTTCGCCTTCCTCGCCACACTTGGCCGGCTTGGCCTTGCGACGGTGATTCTGAACACGCTGTTCGGCCTCAACATCTATGCGCACGGTTTCAACATCCTGTCGTTCTGGGGCCTAACGCTGACCTATGTCTATTTCCAGATTCCGCTGATGGTGGTCATCATCGTGCCGGCCATCGACGGGCTGAAGAAGGAATGGGGCGAGGCCGCCGCAACGCTGGGCGCAACCATGGCGCAGTATTGGCGCATGGTCGTCATTCCGGTGATCTGGCCGAGCTTCCTCGGCACCGTGATCCTGTTGTTCGCCAATGCCTTTGGCGCCATCGCCACCGCCTATGCGCTGACCGGTTCGTCGCTCAACATCGTGCCGATCCTGCTCTATGCCCAGATCCGTGGCGACGTGCTGCACAATGCCCATCTTGGCTATGCCATCGCCTTCGGCATGATCCTCATTACCGGTCTTGCCAATGTCTTCTACATCTGGTTCCGCACCCGTTCCGAGAGGTGGCTCAAATGAAGGCTGGCAGGTTCTGGGCCTGGGTCGTCTTCGCGCTGGGCGCGGCCTATTTCTTCATCCCGCTGATCGCGACGGTGGAGTTCTCCATGCGCATGCGGCGCGGGGCCTATTCCTTTGATGCCTACAAGGTCGTGCTGGGTGACGCACGCTTTCAGGCGACGTTCGGCTATTCGGTGCTTGCCGCGGTCTTCACCATCATTCTTGGCGTGCTGATCGTGGTGCCGGCTGCGTACTGGATCCGGCTGCGCCTGCCGCAGTTGCGGCCGATCGTCGAGTTCATCACCTTGCTGCCGCTGGTCATCCCGGCCATCGTCATCGTGTTCGGCTACATCAGAATGTATGGCTCGAATTCGCCGTTGCCGTTCCTGGCGACCGACACCGGCACCAATACCTTGCTGGTCATCGGCTATGCGACACTGTCGTTGCCCTATATGTACCGTGCCGTCGACACCGGGCTTCGCACCATCGATGTGCGTACGCTGACGGAAGCGGCGCAGATCCTGGGCGCCGGCTGGTCGACGATCATCACTCGGGTTATCCTGCCCAATGTGCTGATCGCGGTGCTGTCGGGTGCGTTCCTGACCTTCGCGATCGTCATTGGCGAGTTCACCATGGCAAGCCTGCTCAACCGGCCGGCCTTCGGCCCCTATCTGCAGAACATTGGCGCCAACCGCGCCTATGAGCCGGCAGCACTTGCCATCATTGCCTTCGCCATCACCTGGGGTTGCATGTCGCTCATCCAGATCCTGTCCCGCTTCGCGCCGAAATCGGCGAACCGACCGAACTGATCGAAAGAACAACACCATGGCCGACCCGTTCCTCTCCATCCAGCATGTTCGAAAATCCTTCGGCGCCACCACGGTGGTGGAGGACTTCAACCTCGACGTCGAGCGTGGCGAATTCGTCTCTTTCCTCGGGCCATCCGGCTGTGGCAAGACAACGGTGCTGCGCATGGTCGCCGGCTTCGAGGAGCCGAGCGCCGGCAAGATCGTCGTTGGCGGCAAGGACATCACGCGGCTGAAGCCCAACCAGCGCAATGTCGGCATGGTGTTCCAGGCCTATGCGCTGTTTCCGAACCTGACCGTGGCGCAGAACATCGGCTTCGGCCTGAAGGTCGCCGGCATGCCCAAGGCGGACATCGACGCCCGCGTGGCCGAGATGCTCGGCATCATCAAGCTGCCGCAGATGGCGGACCGCTATCCCTACCAGCTCTCCGGTGGCCAGCAGCAGCGCATCGCGCTGGCGCGGGCGATCGCGCCGAAGCCTAAGCTGCTTTTGCTCGACGAGCCGCTGTCGGCGCTGGATGCCAAGGTGCGCGTGTCGCTGCGCGAGGAAATCCGTTCGATCCAGAAGAAGCTCGGCATCACCACCATCTTCGTCACGCATGACCAGGAAGAGGCGCTGTCGATCTCCGACCGCATCGCCGTCATGTATGGCGGCAAGGCCGAACAGGTCGGCACGCCGTTCGAGATCTACAACCGCCCGGCAACCAAATTCGTCGCCAATTTCGTCGGCACGCTGAATGTGCTCGAAGGCAAGGTCACCGATGCCGCGGCCGGCACGGTTCAGGTCAACACGCAGGAAGTCTCGCTCAAGGGCAAGCTCAACGGCTCGAAATCCGGCGACACGCTGTCGCTGGCGCTGCGGCCCGAGGCGATTTCACTTGGTCGCCAGCCGGGCCGTGACTCCAGCCTGACCGGGGAGATTTCCGAAGTGCACTTCCTCGGTTCGGTGATCCGTGTCCGCGTCGGCATCGGCGGCAACACGGTATCGCTCGATACGTTCAACAGCCCGGCGACACCGCCGCCCGCCGTCGGCGAGAAGGCCGAGATTTCGTTCTCGTCGGGCGATATGCTGGTGCTGCACTGATCTCGCTGGCGGCGAGTTCAGTGTTGGAATTTCAACGGTAGCGTCGTCAGGAATTAGCGATGCTGTTGCAGCCAGTTGGGGTGTTCGGTTGCGACGATCCCGACGCACAGCTGGACGCATTCGTTGCAAATGAAGGCTTCGGGACCAGCAATTGCAACACGTCTGCCCGGGGTTTCCCACAGAACGAGCAGTTCAGGTTCGGTACCCCAAGCTTCGATGCCATGGCGCGCGCCCTTCAAACCTCAGTAGAGGTAGGAAAGTCCCGGCAGGCATCAAGAAGGCCTCAAGCCGGTGCGATGAAGGCCTGCGATATCTCTTGAAAGACCGCCAGGGCTTCCATCCGCGTGGCGTGCGCGTCGAGCGCCGGAAAGTCGGTCAGCGATACGAGCCCCGGATGCGCCTCGCCGATGAAACGCAGCACGGCAGCAACCGCGATGTCGGCGTGGCCGATGTGGTCGCCAAACCAATACGGTGTCGACCGTTCGGCGCGATCGGCTTCCAGTACTGCAAGCACGGCCTCGATCTGCGTGCGGCAGCGCCCGGCCCAGAGGTCGGAGACTTTCTCGTGCAGCCGCTTCTCGTAAAACAGGCTCACCGCCTTGTCGCCGAGCCCCGTGGCCAGAGCCGAAACTTTCAGCGCCTGGTGGCGCGCGGGCTCCGTCGTCGGAAACATGCTTCGATCGGCCGGGACCAAACTGTCGAGATAGTCGAGCATCAAATGGCTTTCGATCAGCACCTCGCCATTGTCCAGCACCAGCGTCGGCACCCGTGTCAGCGGGTTATAGGGCCGAATCTTGTCGGCATCGCCGAAAGCCGACCACGGACGGTGCTCGAAGGCTATGCCATAGAGGGTCAGCGCGATGCCGACGCGGCGAACGAAAGGCGAGTCATATTGGCCAATGAGGATCATGCCAGTCTTGTAGGACAGCAGGAGGTTTGAGGCGTACTGCCAGAGGGCTTGAGTTTGATAGCCAATCAACCGCATTCTGCATGCTTGCGCAGGCAATCCCGTCTCACTGAAGTAACCGCCCATGGCCCTTTTCGAACTCACCCTTGTCCTGCTTTTGACGGCCGTTGCGTTGACGGCGCTGTCGCGACAGCTGGAGATCCCCTATCCGTCCCTGCTGGCCTTGGCCGGGGCAGGGATTGCCTTCGTGCCTGGCGCGCCAATGATCGAGATCGATCCGGAGCTGGCGCTTGCCCTGTTCATCGCGCCGGTGCTTCTCGACGCCGCCTATGACACCTCGCTGCGCGACCTGAAGCGCTACCGGCTGTCGCTGCTGCTGCTGGCGCTTGGTGCCGTCGTCTTCACCACTGTCGTGGTTGCCTTCGTCGGCTGGAAGATGGCGGGTCTGCCGATTGCGGCGGCGATCGCGCTCGGCGCCATCGTCGCGCCGCCGGATGCGGTGGCGGCAAGCGCTGTGCTCAGCCAGTTCAAGGTGCCGCACCGCATCACCGCCATCCTGCAGGGCGAGAGCCTGCTCAACGACGCCACCGCGCTGCTGATCTATCGCCTGGCGGTTTCGGCGGCGCTCGGCTCGATCATGCTGAGCAACGCCATTCCGACAATCCTGTTGTCGACCATAGGCAGCCTGATCGCCGGCTATGTGCTTGGCCGCTTCTCGCTGCTGACGCTCGCAAGGATTGAGGACGCGGCGAGCAGCACGGTGGTGCAATTCGCTGGAACTTTCGGGGTCTGGATCCTGGCGGACAGGTTGGGCCTTTCGGCCATCATCACCATCGTCGCCTACGCCATGACCCTCGCGCGCCGGGCGCCACGCCACATGTCGGCAAGGCGGCGCGTCAGCACCTATTCGGTCTGGGAGACGGCGGTGTTCGTGCTCAACGTGCTGGCTTTCGTGCTGATGGGCCTGCAGGCACGATCGATCGTCGGCCGGCTTTCGGGCGAAAGGCAAGGCCAAGCCTTTCTCTTTGCCGCCACGGTGCTGGTCGTCGTCATCGTGGCACGGCTCGTCTGGGTGGCGAGTTACGTTGCGATCATACGATGGTTTGCCCGCTTCGGTGGCGAAGACAGAAGGCGGGATGTGCCGACATTTGGCGGTGCCGTGCTCGTCGGCTGGTGCGGCATGCGGGGGCTGGTGACGCTGGTGGTGGCCATTGCCCTGCCGGCCGGCTTTCCCGGCCGCGACCCGATCGTGCTTGCCGCGTTCGCTGTGGTTCTGGGCACGCTGGTGCTGCAGGGGATGACGTTGAAGCCTTTGCTGCGGATACTCAATTTCGAGCGGGATACGACTGTTGATCGCGAGGTGGCACAGGCGCGCGTTGCCATCATGCAGGCCGCACTCGACGTGCTGAGCCGCAAGACGTCAGCCGCCGCGGCTGTCGTGCGCGAGCAGTACGAGGCCCAGCGTGTGATCGCGCAAAATCCGGAGGACGCACAGGCGGCAACCGAATACGACCGGCTGCGCCTCTACGCGATCAACCGCCAGCGCGACACGCTGGAGGAATTGCGCCGCAATGGCACAATCGGCGATGAAGCCTATCACCGGCTCGAGGAAGAGATCGACTGGGCGGAGCTGGCGGCATCGCCCGCCGGACGGTTCCAGCCGTTGACGACGTATTAGGACGGTTCACCGCCAGACCTGACCCACTTGTGTTCGCGAGAAACTCGCGGCGTTTTCAGGCGCGCGGAGGATACCGAAGTGGCGCGGAATCGGTGCATGATCGCGCAGCAGGGGCAGGGAGGCTTCTGGCACAAGCCGCTTCCATTCCCCTGCACATTGCAACCAATCCATTGAACCGCTACTGCCATCACCGAAAGTGAGCCGGATAAGCAATGAAGCTGGTCAGCTACAACATCCAGTACGGGTTCGGCAGCGACGGTCGCTATGATCTTTCGCGCGCGGCGCGGATCGTTGATGGCGCCGACATCATTGCGCTGCAGGAGGTCGAGCGGCACTGGCAGCGCAGCCATTTCGACGACCAGCCGGAGCTGCTGTCGCGCCTGCTGCCCGACTATCACTGGGTTTACGGGCCGGCCTTCGACATGGATGCCAGCGAGCGGCGCAACGGCCGCCTGGTCAACCGGCGCCGGCAGTTCGGCACCATGGTGCTGTCGAAACTGCCGATCGTCTGGTCGCGGCTGCATGCACTGCCGATGCGCCGCACGCTGCGGCCGCTCAACACCCGCAACGCGGCACTTGAATGCATGATCCGCACGCCTGCCGGCCCGGTGCGGGTACTGTCGCTGCATCTCGCGCATATCGCGGCCGACGAGCGGCTGGAGCAGATCGACTATCTGCTCGCCCAACACCGCCGCGCGCCGTCCGAGGGCGGACCGTGGAGCGGCACTGATGACGAGCCTTCGCGCAACTGGACCAGCGGCGAGACCGAGCCGGAAAATCCGCAGGCGGCGATCTGGATGGGCGATTTCAACATGGAGCCGGGCAGCGTCGAATATCGCCGCATCGTCGGCAACACGCCCTATCATCGGGGTGCTGCCTATCTCGACGGCTTCGTCGATGCCGCCGCGGTGGCGATTGAACCGGCTGATGCCTTCCACACCCATGAGAAGATCATCGACGGCAGACTGGCGAAGCGCCGGCTCGACCACTGTTTCGTAGGCGGCATGTTTGCCGGGCGGGTGCGCTCGGTCGGATCTGATATAGGCGAGGTGGCGTCCGACCACTTCCCGGTTCGGATCGATATCGATCTCGAGACGCCCTTCGGCTTGGGAGGTCGATAAGGCCGAAATGACGCTTTTCGTCTTCTTTGCGGTGCTTGCCGCCGCCGCCATGCATGCGATCTGGAACGCGCTGGTCAAGGTCCACCTCGACCGCTTCCTGTCGATCACGCTGATGACGCTCGGCATGGGCGCGGCCGCACTCGTGGTGCTGCCCTTTGTCGAGGTGCCGAAAGCGGAGGTGTGGCCTTACATCATCGCTTCGGTGATCTTCCACATGGGCTACCGCACCTTCCTGATCGGCGCCTACCAGGCCGGCGATTTCGCCCAGACCTATCCGCTGGCGCGCGGCACAGCGCCTTTGCTGGCGGCGATCGGCGGCATGTTCGTCGTCGCCGAAGTGCCGGCGCCGCTTGCCATTGTCGGCATACTGCTTTTGTCAGCCGGCACGCTGGTGATGTCGTTTCGCGGCGGCGCGCATCTGGAGAAGCTCAACCTGCGCGCGGTCGGCTTTGCCTTCGGCACCTCGGTGTTCATCGCCAGCTACACACTGTCCGACGGCAGCGGCGCGCGGCTGGCGGCAACGGCGCAGAGCTATGCCGCCTGGCTGTTTATCTGCGATGCGTTTGGGGCGCTGGTGCTGTGCCTCATCTTCCGCGGGCCCAAGGCGCTTCCGGTTCTGGCGCGTGACTGGAAGACCGGGCTGTTCACCGGCGTGCTCAGCGGTGCGGCCTACTGGATCGTGATGTGGGCGATGACCAAGGCGCCGATCGCCTCGGTGGCGTCGCTGCGCGAGACCTCGATCCTGTTCGCCATGCTGATCTCGGTCTATGCGCTCGGCGAGAAGATGACGGGCTGGCGCGGCGCCGCCGCGCTCAGCATTGTCGCCGGGGTTATTGCGCTCCGGCTTGGTTAGCTGCCTCTCAACCCAAAACGGTCATCACTTGGCCGCGCCGTTCAGGACTGAAGCGGATGACGACGATGATGCAGACGGCGACCACGCCGGCAAAAAGCGCCAGCGCATAGCCGTAGCTGCCTCCGGCGCTTTCCGCGATCCCAGCCTGATAGGGCCCGCCATAGGACGCGGCGAGATTGCCGGCCTGATAGATGAAGCCGGGCAAGGTGGCGCGCACCGCGCCGGGTGACAGTTCATTGAGGTGCACTGGGATGACGCCCCAGGCGCCCTGGACCGCGATCTGCATGACAAAGGCACCGACGGCGAGCATGAAGGGCGTCGAGCTGTAGGCCCATAGCGGGATTGCTGGCAGAGCGATTATGCAGGCTAGCGTGATGGCGTTGACGCGGCCGATCTTCTCCGACAGCGCGCCGAACGTCAGGCCGCCGACGATGGCGCCGAGATTGGCGACGATGGTGATCCAGCTCACCGTATGCGGATCGAAGCCATGCTGCTTCTTCAGGAAGGTCGGATAGAGGTCCTGCGTGCCATGGCTGAAGAAGTTGAAGAACATCATCAGCACGACGGCATAGAGCGCGACGCCCCAATGCTTCTGCAGCGTTTCCAGCAGGCCAGGCCTGGGTGCCTTCTGCGCCTCGACGAAGGCGGGTGATTCCGGCACGTGCGAGCGGATGAAGAGCACGATCAGCGCCGGCACAAAGGAGAGCAGGAACATGGCGCGCCAGCCGACCGTGTAGCCGCCGATCGTCTGCTGATAGAGCAGGCCGTAGACCACCGCCGCCAGGAGGTAGCCGGCCGGGTAGCCGCATTGCAGGATGCCCGAGACAATGCCGCGCGCGCTCGGCGGGACGGATTCCATTGCGAGCGAACTGCCGAGCCCCCATTCGCCGCCCATGGCGATGCCGAACAGCGCGCGCAGGGCCAGGAAAATGCCGAGATTGGGCGAGAAGGCGGCGAGAGCGCCGATCACCGAATAGCTGACGATGTTGAGCATCAGGATGGGCTTGCGCCCATATTTGTCGGCGAGCATGCCAAAGAAAAACGCGCCGATGAAGCGCGTTGCCAAGGTCAGGAACAGTGCCTTGGAGACTGCCGGGACATCTGTGTGGAATTCACTGGCAATATCGGTGAGCAGGAATGTCAGAAGGAAGAAATCAAAAGCGTCGAGCGTCCAGCCCAGGAATGAGGCCAGAACGGTTTTCTTCTGCTCGGCAGTGAGATTCAAGACGTCCTCCTTTGGCTCCCCCAAAGGAACGATATGTCGCCCTGCTCGCAAAAGAGAACAGCGATCAGCCGGCTTTCGAAGAACCGACGGTCACTTTTTCGTAAGATCGAGGTCGAAGACCATCAATCCATCGGTGCTGCCTTCGAGCGCCGCGACCAGCCGGGCGCCGGCGCGCTGATGGGCCTCATGCACCAGATAGGCGTCGCGCGCTGCGGCATCGCGGAAATCGATGGTGAAGCCGTGTGTGAAGCCGCGCGCGAAGGGTTCAGGGCTGACATTGGCACTGAAGTTCACGGTGTCCATGCCTTCGACCACCTGCCGCAACGCCTCGAGATCGGCGTGGATCGCCGTTCGTTCGACGTCGGTGACATCGCTGCGGAAGCGGACGAAAACACAGTGCCTGATCATCTTTCGCTCCTAAGCAGCCCGGTTCCCGGAAAACACAGCCGGCGGCAGCGGCTCACGACCGAGGATCAGGTCGGCGCCCTTTTCACCGACCATGATGGTCGGTGCATTGGTGTTGGAGGAGGGTACGCGCGGCATCACCGAGGCATCGCAGACGCGCAAGGCTTCGATGCCGCGCAGCCGCAGGTCCGGGGTCACGACGGCCATCTCGTCATGGCCCATGCGGCAGGTGCCGACAGGATGGTGGTCGGTCTTGGAGGTGCGGCAGGCGTAGTCGAAGAGTTCGTCATCGGTTGCCAGCGATGGACCAGGCAGCACCTCGCGCAGCACGTAGGGGGCAAGCGCCTTCTGCCGCATGATCTCGCGCGCCAGCCGCAGCCCCTTGATCGACATGGCGCGGTCATAGGGATCGGACCAGTAGTTCGGATCGATCAGCGGATGGTCGGCCGGATCGGCGCTCTTCAGGCGCACCGTGCCGCGCGAGCGCGGCCGCAGGAAGGCCGAGTTCAAGGTGACGCCGGGATTGTTCAGCTTCTCGACGCCGGCCTCGATGCCGGAGCCCAGGCCGAGATGGAACTGGATGTCGGGCGAGGCGGCGGTCGGGTCTGCGTACCAGAAGCCGCCGGTCTCGAACAGGCTGGAGGCCACCGGTCCCTTCTTCAGCAAGAGATATTGCAGGCCGGCCCAGGCCGTTCGATGCAGCTTGGCGTAGTTGTCGTAAGTGTGATCGCCGGTGCACTCGGCGATGACGAACAAATCGAGATGGTCCTGCATGTTGGAGCCGACGCCGGGCAGGTCGTGCACCGGTGTGACGCCCACCGATTTCAGATGATCAGCTGGGCCGATGCCCGACTGCATCAGCAGTTTCGGCGAGCCGATGGCGCCGGACGAGACGATCACCTCGCGCTCGGCGCGCAGGATTTTTGTCTCACCGCCGGGTCTGTCGACGATTTCGACGCCGATGGCGCGGCCCTTTTCGACGACGATACGGGTCACCAGTACATCGGTCCTGATGGTCAGGTTCTTGCGGGCGCGGATCGGTCGGAGATAGGCGACCGAAGCGGAGGAGCGCCGGGCATCCTTCTGGGTCAGCTGGTAGTAGCCGACGCCTTCCTGGTTGGCGCCGTTGAAGTCCGGGTTGAAGGGAATGCCCATCTCCTGGCCGGCACGGAAATAGGCCTCGCAGATCGGCAGCGGCGAAATCGGGTTTGACACGCCGAGCGGTCCCTGGTCGCCATGAAAGTCGTTGGCATAGCGCTGGTTGTTCTCGGCGCGCTTGAAATAGGGCAGCACGTCGCGGTAGCCCCAGCCGGTCAGCCCCTCTTCCTTCTCCCACGCGTCATAGTCGCGGGCGTTGCCGCGCGTGTAGATCTGGGCGTTGATGGAGGAGCCGCCGCCGACCACCTTGGCCTGCGTGTACCAGAAGACGCGGTCCTTCATGTGCTTCTGCGGCACGGTCGACCAGCCCCAGGAAGCGATGCCCTTGGTCATCTTGGCAAAGCCCGCCGGCATATGGATGTAGGGGTGCCAGTCCTTGCCGCCGGCTTCCAGCAGCAGCACTGAATTCGAGGGATCGTCGCTCAGCCGGTTGGCCAGAACACAGCCGGCCGGACCGGCGCCCACGATGATGTAGTCGGTCATGACACTGTCCACTTACAGTCGCGGCACGGAGAGCGCGCCGTCGACATTGATGATCGAGCCGGTCGAAAAGCCGAGCTTGCCGGCGGCTAGCGTCGCCACCACCGCGCCGATGTCGGATGCCTCACCCCAGCGTTTGGCCGGCACCAACCCGCTATCGATCAAAGCATCGTATTTGGCGGTCACGCCTGCCGTCATATCGGTGCGGATGATGCCGGGCCGTACTTCGAAGACGCCGATGTTTTCCGGGGCGAGCCGCAGTGCCAGGTTCTTCACCCACATCGAAAGCCCTGCCTTCGAGACGCAGTATTCGGAGCGCTCCGGCGAGGCCATCTCGGCGCTGACCGAGGTGACGGTGATGATCGATCTTGTGTGGTCGCCAGGGGTGGCCAGCATCGCCTTGGCGACGGCCTGGCTGAGGAAGACGGTGCCACGCAGATTGATGCTGATTGCGTGGTCGAAATTCTCGGGCTTGAGCTCCAGCAGGTCGCCGCGCACGACGGCGCCGACGCCGGCATTGTTGACGAGACAGTCGATGCGGCCGAAGGCGCGGATGGCGGTATCGACAAGTGCGGCGTGGCTGTCGAGATCGGCGATGTCACAGCTGCTATAGGCGAATTTCGCGCCACGCGCTGTGATGTTGGCGGCGAGCCCATCTGGCGCCTGTTCGACAAGGTCGGCGACCAGAATGTCGAAGCCGGCATCGGTCAATGCCTCCGCGCAAGCCAGCCCAATGCCGCGTGCGCCGCCGGTGACGATGGCCGCGGGGCGGGTCATGCGGCAAGCTCCACCTTGCGGATATGGTCCGCCACGCGAAGCGCTTGCGCGGCGATCGACAGCGCGGGATTTACGGCAGCCGAGTTCGGCAAAAAACTGCCGTCGACGACGAACAGATTCTGGTGGTCGAACGAGCGGCAGAAGGGATCGAGCGGCGCGGTGGCCGGATCATCGCCCATCTTCACCGTGCCGCACTGGTGCGACGGCGTGCGCTTGTCGAAGGGCCGCGACAGCACGAGGGGATAACCGCAGGCGCGGAAGTTTTCGCGCATCACCTTGGTCAACCCGTCGAGCGACTGCATGTTGGAGCGTCGCCACTGCATGACGATGTCCTTGCCGTCGACCATGATGCGGCTTTCGGGGTCGGGCAGGTCCTCGCACATCAGGTACCAGTCGACGGCATGGCCGGCCATGAAATCGAGCGCGAATCTCGGCACGTATTTCACATTGGCCCTCAGCATGTTGCCGTCGATCTTGCCGAGCAGTTGGACGTTGCCGAGCGGTTTGCCGCCCTTGCCGTCGGTGAGATAATAGTCGTTCAGCATCAGCGTCTTCTGGTAGACGGCATCGTTCCTGCGGCGTGGATCGATAGCCAGCATGGCGCTGGAATTGTGGTTCATGAAATTGCGACCGACCTGGTCGGAGCGGTTGGCGAGGCCCTTGCCGCCTCCCTTGCCATTGGCGGCTGAAGGCGAGCGCAGCAGGATGACGGCCGAATTGACGGCGCCGGCGGAGAGGATGACCAGCTTCGGCGAGACTTTCTTCGCCTCGCCGTTCTGCCGGTAGTGGATGGCTGATATGGTTTTGCCGTCGGGCGATGCCTCCAAGTACTCGACATAGCAGCCGGTTTCGAGCTGGATGTTGCTGTCCTTGAGCGCTGCCGTCAGCGGTCCTGTCTGCGCGTCGACCTTACCCTGACCGGTGTTCGGGAAAGCATCCCAGCCGGTTTTTCCCTCCTTCAGCCACGTGTCGATGTCGACGCCGAGCGGCAGCGAGGCCGGATGCAGGCCGAGGCCCTTGAGCTCGGCGCGCGCGCGCGCGATCGGCGCCTCGTCGGGTACTGGCTTGAAGGCATAGGGGATCGAGTGGAAGGGTTCGGTCGGATCCTCGCCCAGCGTGCCGCGCACGCGAAACAGCTGCTCGGCTCTGGAATACCAAGGCTCGAACTCATCATAGGAAAAGGGCCATGCCGGCGAAACGCCGCCAAAGTGTTCCATGGCCGAAAAGTCTTCCTTGCGGTAACGGATCAGCACCGCGCCGTAGAATTTCGAATTGCCGCCGACATAGTAGTAATTGCCGGGGTTGAAGGCGGCACCGCCGGCCTCGCGCCACATCTCCTTTGGCCGGTAGTGACCATCGACGAAGATGGAGCGCGTGTTGCGCGCATGCGGCGTTGCTGGCAGGGGCTCGCCGCGCTCCAGCATCAGGATCGAGGCGCCGCTGCCGGCCAGACCGGAGGCGATCGTGGCGCCGCCGATGCCGGAGCCGATGATGACGATGTCCGGATTTGTCATAGCCGTCAGCGAATGCGGTTCTCGGTCGCCGGATCGAAGAACACCGCCTTGGTCAGGTTGAAGGCGAGCGGCGTGCTGGTGCCCGGCTGGATGTTGGCGTCGGCGCGCAGCCGCGCCACAACGGGCTTGCCGCCGAGATTGGTGACCGCGAAGGTATCGGATCCCGCCGGCTCGACCACTTCGATATGCAGGTCGGCGGTGGCGATGTTCGAGGCGTTGCGTTCGGCACCCTCCGGGTCGGTCAGCGCTTCCGGCCGCACGCCGAAGATGATCGGCTTGCCCTGGAATGCCGAGAGACCCGCTGGCGCATTGGCCATCGGCAGCGTGATCGGCTCGCGCGCCTCGCGCTGCAGCACGACGGACAGCGCATTGCCAGAGGTGGCGATGGTGGCCGGGATCAGGTTCATGGCCGGCGAGCCCATGAAGTCGGCGACGAACAGGTTGGTGGGGTTGTTGTAGATCTCGGCCGGGGTGCCGAACTGCTGCACCTCGCCGTCGCGCATGACGGCGATCTTGGTGGCCAGCGTCATCGCCTCGATCTGGTCGTGGGTGACGTAGACGATTGTTGTGCCTGTCGTGGCGTGCAGGCGCTTGATCTCGATGCGCATGTCGACGCGCAGCTTGGCGTCGAGGTTGGACAGCGGTTCGTCGAACAGGAACAGTTTGGGGTCGCGCACCAGCGCCCGGCCCATGGCGACGCGCTGGCGCTGGCCGCCGGAGAGCTGGCTCGGCTTGCGCTGCAGCAAGTGGCCGATCTGCAGGACCTTCGCCACCTTGTCGATCGCCTTCTGGCGCTCGTCCGCCGGCACACCGCGCATCTCCATGCCGAAGGAGATGTTCCCGGCGACCGTCATGTTCGGGTAGAGCGCATAGCTCTGGAACACCATGGCAATGTCGCGCTTCGAAGGATGCAGATCGTTGATGGCGCGGCCGTCGACGCGGATCTCGCCATCGGTAATCTGCTCCAGCCCGGCGATGGTGTTGAGCAGAGTGGACTTGCCGCAGCCAGACGGGCCGACCAGCACCAGGAAGCCGCCCTTTTCGAGCTCGACATCGATGCCCTTCAGGATCTCAACATTCCCGAAGCGCTTCTTCAGCCCATCAATTTCCAGAAAAGCCATGGTCGTTCCTTCTGAATTGGTCAGCCTTTGACCGCGCCAGCCATCAGCCCGCGCACGAAATAGCGGCCGGCGACGACATAGACGATCAGAGTGGGCAGAGCCGCGATCATCGCGGCCGCCATGTTGACGTTGTATTCGACGACGCCGGTCGAGGTGTTGACGACGTTGTTGAGCGCCACCGTCATCGGCATGGCGTCGCCGGTGCCGGCATAGGCGGAGGCGAACAGGAAGTCGTTCCAGATGTTGGTGAACTGGTAGATCACGGTGACGACGAAGATCGGCATTGAGTTCGGCAGCATGATGCGGCGGAAGATCTGGAAGAAGGAGGCGCCGTCGACCTGTGCGGCCTTGATCAGCTCGGTCGGGAAGGCCTCGTAATAGTTGCGGAAGAACAGCGTGGTGAAGCCGATGCCGTAGACGACGTGGACGAAGACGAGATTGACCGTTGAATTGCCGAGACCGAAGCTTGTTCCGACCGAGTTCTGCAGCGTCACGCCGAAACGGCCGACGCTGCCGAGGATCGTCGCCATCGGCAGCAGCACCGACTGGAACGGGATGAAGCAGGCAAACAGCATCAGGCCGAACACCAGCGTTGCGCCGCGAAAGCGCCATTTGGTCAGCACGTAGCCGTTGAGCGCGCCGAGCATGGTCGAGATCAGAACGGCGGGAACCACCATCTTGATGGAGTTCCAGAAATAACCCTTGATGCCGGCGCAGGTGAGGCCGACGCAGGTCTCGCCCCAGGCCTTCAGCCACGGGTCGAAGGTCGGCGCCTTGGGCAGTGCCAGCATGTTGCCGTTCTGGATCTCGTCCATGGTCTTGAACGAGGTGACCAGCATGACGAACAGCGGCATGAGGTAGAACAGCGCAAACAGCGCTAAGAGCCCATAGATGACGACGCGGTTGACGATCCTGGTGTTGACGCCGCCGGAGGCCTGGCGGGCAGGGGTGGCGACGGCGCTCATCGCGGCTTCTCCCGCAGTTCCGAATAGAGATAGGGCACGATGATGGCGACGATGGTCATCAGCATGATCACCGCACTGGCCGAGCCGACGGCCATCTCGTTGCGCTTGAACGTGTACTCGTACATGAAGTTGGATGGCAGCCAGGCCGAGCCGCCCGGCCCGCCGCTGGTCAGCGCCACGACAAGGTCATAGGACTTGATGGCGAGGTGCGCGAGCACGATGAAGGCTGACAGGAAGATTGGCCGCAGCAGTGGAATGACGATGCGGCGATAGAGCTGGAAGGTGGTGGCGCCATCGATCTGCGCCGCCTTCATGATCTCGCCGTCAATACCGCGCAGGCCGGCCAGGAACATCGCCATGATGAAGCCGGAGGCCTGCCAGACGCCGGCTATGACCACCGTGTAGATGACGAAGTCCTTGTTCTTGATCCAGTCGAAATGGAAGCTCGTCCAGCCCCATTGGTGCAGCGTCTGTTCGAGGCCGAGACCGGGATCAAGGAACCATTTCCAGGCGACGCCGGTGACGATGAAGGACAGCGCCATGGGATAGAGGTAGATCGGGCGCAGCACGCCTTCGCCGCGGATCTTCTGGTCGAGCAGGATGGCCAGGAACAGGCCGAGCGCCAGGCAGATGGCGATGTAGAGAAAGCCGAAAATGCCCATATTGGTGATCGACGTGTACCAGCTCGAGGGCGGGTCGGTGTCGAAGGTCCAGCCCCACAGCCGCTGATAGGCGCGTGAGCCGGTGATGACATAGGACGGGAAGGTCTTGGAATTGGTGAAGGACAGATAGATCGTCCACAGGATGAAGCCGTAGACGAAGACGATGGTGATGGCGAAGCTCGGCGCCAGCACGATCTTCGGCAACGCGTCTTGCAGGCGTGAGCGCACAGAGGGGCGTGACCGCTCCGGCGTCAGCTTGATCTGGCTTGTTGCTACAGTGCTCATGAGCTCCTCCCGTTTCGGGTCGTCCGTGCTCTGCCTCAGGCGGCAAGGCGGCCCGTGCATACGGGTCTTTGGTCGGCAGGTGTCGGAGGCCGGCCAATCGTTGAGATAAAACCTCCCCCGCCGAAGCGGGGAAGGTGTTTTCAGGCTTGACGCTTACTTGGCGTCGTCGATCGCCTTGACCAGCTCGGTCACGGCTTCGTCCGAGGTCTTGATCTGACCATGGACGAACTTCGAGACGACATCCTTGTAGGCATTGGCGACCGCCGGAGGCGCGCCATAGCCCTGGGCCAAGGAGCCGAACAGCGTGCCGCCGTCGTTGGCCTTCTTCAGGTCGGCGATGCCCTTCTTGCCGCAAGCGTCGAAGTCGGTGTCCGGAACGTCGGTACGGGCCGGAACCGAACCCTTGACGACGTTGAAGGCCGACTGGAAGCTCTTCGACAGGGTGGCGGTGGCCAGTGCGACCTGGGCGCCCTTGCGGTCGTCCGGAACGTTGAACATGCCGAACATGTCGGAGTTGTAGATCACGGAGCCGTCAGTGCCCGGGAAGCGATAGCACAGGAAGTCCGTGCCCGGGGTCTTCTTGGCGGCGTGGAACTCACCCTTGGCCCAGTCACCCATGACCTGCACCAGGGCATCGCCCTTGATGACCATGGCGGTGGCAAGGTTCCAGTCGCGGCCCGAGAAGTTCGGGTCGACATAGGTGACGAGCTTGGCGAGGTTGTCGAACGACTTCTTCATCGTGTCGGACTTGAGCGACGCGTCGTCGAGGTCGTTGAAGGCCTTCTTGTAGAACTCAGGTCCGCCGGTCGACAGCACGACCGAGTCGAACATGGTGGCTTCCTGCCAGTTCTGGCCGCCGAGAGCGAGCGGGATCACGCCTGCCGCCTTGGCCTTGTCGAGCAGGGCAACGAAGTCGTCGAAGGTCTTCGGCTCGGTGCCGCCGATCTTGTCCATGACGGCCTTGTTGATCCACAGCCAGTTGACCGAGTGGACGTTGACCGGAGCCGCGACCCACTTGCCTTCATAGACCGAGAATTTCTGCAGGGCCGCCGGAACCGACTTGTCCCAACCTTCCTTCTTCGCCGTCTCGGTCAGGTCGCCCATCACGCCGGCCGCCGCATAGTCGAGCACGGTGTAGCCGAGCATCTGCGAGGCGGTCGGATAGTTGCCGGCCGCGACCATCGCCTTCAGCGCGGTCATGGCGGCGTCGCCGCCACCGCCGGCCACCGGCACGTCCTTCCAGGCATAGCCTTCCTTGGCCAGATCGCCCTTGAGGACGTTGAGGGCAGCCGCTTCGCCGCCCGATGTCCACCAATGCAGCATCTGCACTTCCTTGACGTCCGCGGCATGCGCCGAGAACGCAAAGCTCGTCGCGAGAGCCGTTCCGATAAGCAGTTTGCGCAACATGTACTTCCTCCCTTGTTGCATTACACGACCGGTGGAAGCCCACCGGGTTCTTCCAAACTCAGCCGACCCACCATCCGGTGCGCTGGCCGCGATGAAACTGGATTGTCTTTTCCTCGGTATAATCCTCGACGGCGCGCTTGCCGAGTTCGCGTCCGAGACCGGACTGCTTGTAGCCTCCGAAAGGCAGCTCAGGATAACCTTCCATGAATGTGTTCACCCAAACCGTCCCCGAACGCACCCCACGCGCCACCGACATGCAAGTGTCGATGCTGGCGCTCCACACGCCTGCAGACAGACCATAGGGCGTGTTGTTGGCGATGTGCAACGCCTTTTCAATCGTTTCAAAAGTCAGCACGGAGAGCACCGGTCCGAACACTTCCTCCCGTGCGATGGCCATATCCTCGGTGACACCACGGATGATGGTGGGGTTCGAGGTATTGGCCGGCATTGGAGGCCAGTTGCTTGCCGCCACTGAAGACGTTGCTGCCTTCGCCTGCCGCTGCCGTAACGTAACCCGTCACCTTGGCCAGATGGTCGGACGAGATCATCGCGCCGACCTTGGTGCGATCATCCAGCGGATCTCCCACAGTCACTTTCGACGTAAGTGCCTTCACGGCGGCCAGAAAATCGTCGGCGATCGCCTCGTGCACGATCAGCCGGCTGCCGGCATTGCAGCATTCGCCGGCATTGAAGAAGCCGCCGAACACCGCCGCGTCGGCGGCTGCGTCGAGATCGGCATCGGGGAAGACGATCTGGCCGTTCTTGCCGCCGAGCTCCATCGAGACCTTCTTCAGCGACTGCGCGGCGGAAGCCATGGTCATCTTGCCGACGCGGGTCGAGCCGGTGAACGACACCATCTCGACCAGGGGATGGCTGACCATCGGCGCGCCGACATTGCCGCCGAGACCGGCAAGGATGTTGACGACGCCGGCAGGCAGGCCGGCCTCCAGCAGAATGTCGCCCAGCACAAAGGTCGAGGCCGAGGTCATCTCGCTCGGCTTGACCACCGCCGTGCAGCCCGCGGCGAGCGCGAAAGGCAGTTTCTGGCTGACGATGAGAAACGGGAAATTCCATGGCGTGATGATCGAGACGACACCGATCGGCTCACGCACGACCACGCCCAGCATGGCGTCGCCAAGATTGGCGTAGCTCTCGCCATGCAGCGTGCGGGCGAGCGCGGCGGCATAGCGCCAGATGTCGACGGCGCCGCCGATCTCGCCGCGCGCCTGGGCGATCGGTTTGCCGGATTCCAGCGCATCGAGCCGGGCGATGTCTTCCAGCCGCGCCTCGATCAGGTCGGCCGTCTTGAGCAGGATCGCGGCGCGTTCCGAGGCTTTCATGCGCGGCCATGGGCCGGTCTCGAACGCTTTGTGCGCGGCCTGCACCGCGGCTTCCACTTCGGCCTCGCCGGCCTGCGCATAGCGCGAAACGGTGAAGCCGTGGCCAGGGCTCTTGCGTTCCAGCGTGCGGCCGTCGCGGGCATCGACATGCTTGCCGTCGATCAGCAGCCGATAGGTTTTTGGCGCGGCTGCCGCCTCGGCGGGCATGGCGATGTTGAGAGGTGCGTTCATCAGGCTTGTTTTCTCTAGGTTCTTGAAAATGCTGGCTTCTGCTTGGTCTTGAAAGCGCCGACACCGGCCTTGAGGTCGCCGGTGAGCGCGATGAAGCCGCTGGCCAGTGCTTCGGTCGCGGCGGCACTTTCCTCGCCTTCGGCCACCGCTATCATCAGCTTGGCCGCTTCCGTCGCCAGCGGGCCACGCTCGGCGATCTTTTCAGCCCAGGCCTTGGCCTCGGCAAGCGCCTTTCCGGCTTCGACCACCCGGTCGACGACGCCCAGGGCCAGCGCTTCGGGGGCGAGCAGAATCTCACCACCCAGCGCCATGCGCCGCACGGTCTGCGCGCCGAAGCGGCCCACCGCGCGTTGCGTGCCGGACCAGCCGGGGACGACGCCGATAGAGGTTTCGGGGAAGCCGAGCTTGACGTGTGTTTCCGCGACGCGGAAATCGCAGGCGACCGCCAGTTCCAGCCCGCCGCCCAGCGCGTGGCCCGAGAGCACGGCGATGGTCGGTTGCCTGAGCCGCGCCAGCCGGTCGAAGACACGATGGCCGTAGCGCACCCATTGCACCTGGAAATCGGCCGCGCTCATTTGCGCCCACGCTTCGACATCGCCGCCGGCGCAAAAGCCCTTGCCTTCGCCGGTGAGCAACACGACGCGGACGCCGTCGGCCATTTCCGCTTCGTCGAGCGCGGCTTCGAGAGCGCGCAGCATGGGAATATCAAGCGCGTTGAATTTCTCCGGCCGGCGCAGCGTGACGGTGCCGATGGCGCCATCCCTTTTGAAGGTCACGAGGCGCTCAGCCATGCGCGCCTCCGAGCGAGGCGCCGCCATTGAGCGACAGGCCGATCGGCTGGTCCTGATAGAGCGCCGCCGGCGTCACTTTGAGATCGTTGGCGATGCCAAGTGGAATTTCGGACTGCGCCAGCACGTCGCGCTCGAGGTCGATGCCCGGCGCCAGTTCGGTCACCATCAGCCCATCAGGCGTCAGCTTCATCACGCAGCGCTCGGTGACATAGGTGATGTCCTGCCCTTGGGCGACCGCGCGCTTGCCGGAGAAGGAGATATGCTCGACCTCGTTGACCACCTTCTTGACCTTGCCCTCCTGGTCGATGCGGATGCCGCCAGCGGCCAGCGAGAGCTTGGCGCCAGCATTGAAGAAGCCGGAGAAGACGATCTTCTTCGCCCGCGCGGTGATGTCGACAAAGCCGCCGGCGCCGGCGGTGACATGCGGCCGTGCCGACAGCTTCGAGACGTTGACCGAGCCGTGGCGGTCGATCTGCAGGAAGGACAACAGCGAGGCGTCGAAGCCGCCGGCCTGGAAATAGATGAACTGGTGCGGCGACGGCATGAAGGCGTCGGCGTTGGACGAGCAGCCGAACTTGAAGTCGAGCAGCGGCACGCCGCCGACCGCCCCCTGTTCGATCACCCAGGTGACCTTGCCGTGCTGGCCTTCTTCGAGAAGGATGCGCGGCACATTGGCCGAGATGCCGAAGCCGATGTTGACGGCCATGCCGTCGCGCAGTTCCATGGCAACGCGGCGCGCGATCACCTTCTGCACGTTCATCTCGGCATTGCGGAAGGTCGACAGCGGCCGGAAGATCTCGCCCGAAATCGCCGGGTCGTAAGGCGTCAGCGTCGTCTGCAACTGGTCGGGCGCGACGACAATGTGGTCGACAAGCACGCCCGGCACCCGCACATCATGCGGCTTCAGCGTGCCATTCTCGACGACGCGCTTGACCTGCGCGATGACGACGCCGCCATTGTTGCGGGCGGCGAGCGCCTGTTCGAGGCCGCCGAGATAGGCGCCCTCATGCTCATAGGTGAGGTTGCCGCGCTCGTCGGCCGTGGTGGCGCGGATGATCGAGACCTGCGGCACGATCGAGCGGAAATAGAGCCATTCCTCGCCGTCGAACTGCTGCACCGATACGATCGGCTCGCTGGCGGCGGCGTTCATGGCGCAGCCCTGATGGCGGGGGTCGGCAAAGGTGTCGAGGCCAACCTTGGTCAGCACGCCCGGCCGCTTGGCGGCGGCTTCGCGGTGCATGTCGAACAGGATGCCGGACGGCACGTTATAGGCGGCAACCGAATTGTCGCCGATCATCTTCCAGATCTGCGGCGGCTCGGATGAGGAGGGACCGGACGGATAGGAGCCGCACAGCGTGCGCTTCAACAGGCCGGGCTTTGCCAGATGGTCGATGCCCTTGATGCCATACATGTCGCCGGCGGCGATCGGGTGCAGCGTGGTGATATCCTTCGGATGGCCTTCCGTATCGAAGCGCTCGCCGATGGCGGCCAGCACCGCGTCGGGGCAGCCAAGGCCGCTCGACGAGGATACGGAAACGGTCATGCCGTCCTTGATCAGGCCGGCTGCCTGTGCCGCTGAAACGACCTTGCTCACATCATGCTCCCGAGTTTCGGGTCTATTTTGACGGCCTTGCCTGAGCTTGCCGATTGAAGTGCCGCCTCGGCTGAGGCCAGCGACCAGATGCCGTCCTCGCCGGTGGCGGCAGGCTCGCCCTTGCCGAGGATCGCGGCGTGGAATTGACGCACGGATCTGACGTAGAGATCCTCGCGGTCGAAGCTCAATTGCTCCTCACCCCCAGCCATGCGCAACAGCACCGAGCCGTCCGGCTTCTGGGTCATCACATCGCTGGCGATCAGCGAGCCTTCCGAACCATGCACCTCAAAGCCGGTGCCGGCGAATTTGGTGGTGAAGCCCTCATGCGACTGGGCGATGAGGCCCGACTTGAAGCGCCAGATGCACATGGCGCCGTCCTCCAGCCCACTGCCGGCCATGCCAGCCGATTGCGTGAAGGCCGAGACCTCGACTGGATCGTCGCCAAGCACGAAGCGCAGCGTGTCGGCATCGTGTACGGTGATGTCGAGCACGACACCACCGCCGGCTTCCGGCTTGGTGATACGCCAGCCCTGCAGAGTCTCGGGCAGATAGACGGAATGGAAGACGCGTGCGGCGATCGGCTTGCCGATACGCCCCGTTGCGATCGCCTCACGCATGGCGCGATGCGCGCCGGCATTGCGCAGATGATGGTTGGTGCCGAGCACGATGCCCGCGGCCTTGGCCGCAGTGACCATCTTGCGCGCGTCGGCGCTGGTCAGCGCCAGGGGTTTCTCGCACAGCACATGCTTTCCCGCCTTGATGGCAGCAAGCGCCTGTTCGAGATGCAGTTCGTTGGTGGTCGAAATGTAGACCGCGTCGATATCCACATTGAGCAAAGCATCGAGCGTCGAGACGGCGAGCGGAATGCCGTTTTCTCCGGCATAGGCTTTCGCGCGTTCCGGATTGGAACTCATCACCGCGGCGATCTCGCCACCCTCTTGCGCACGAATGGCATTGATCATGAATTGCCTGGCGATCGTGCTGGCGCCGATCAGCCCCCATTTGACACTCACGCGGCGCCTCCCGTTCCCGTAGGCCTGTTTCGCGAACGGCGATCCGGACCGCAGCTTTCCCTGACCACGAGATTGACCGCGCCGATATGGTCTTCGGCACGCGTGGTGCGCGACTGGATCATTTTCAGCATGACATGGGCGGCGCGTTCGCCAAGGCCCGCGGAGTCCACCGCGACGCTGGTCAAAGCCGGCATGTAATGCTCGGCTTCGGCGACGTCGTCGAAACCGACGATGGCGAAATCCGCACCGGGCTCAAGCCGACGCTTGCGCAACGCCAGCATGGCGCCGAAGGCCACAGCGTCGTTGAAGCAGAGGGCAGCGGTTGGCGGTTCAGCCATCGCCAGAGCCGTTTCCAGGCACGCGATACCACCTCTGCGGCTGGTCTCCCCCTCGATGACGAGCGTGTCGCGCGCGGCGATGCCTTGCGTCTCGCAGGCTTCGCGAAATCCGCCAAGGCGCTCGTGATAGACCACCAGATCGGACGAGCCGCCGAAGAAGACGAGCCGGCGATGTCCCTTGCCGATCAGATGAGCAGTGGCGAGATAGGCGCCGCGATGATTGTCGGGCGCAATCACCGGGATGCGGCTTTCAGGCAGGCGGCGCATGGCGAAGACCACCGGCAAGCCCGCCATCTCCAGGCGGCGGAAGGCGCCTGGCGTGGTGCCGCGCGCCGGTGACACGATGAGCCCGGCAACGCCTTGCTCCATCAGCGACTTCAGCACCTCTTCCTGGCGCACCGGATTCTCCGCCGTGTTGGCGATGAACGGCACGATGCCGGCCGACTGGAAGACGCGCTCCATGCCGACCGCCAGTTCGGCGAAGAAGGGATTGGTGAGGTCGTTGATGACCATGCCGATGACGTTGGAATGGGCCTTGCGCAAATTGGCGGCGCCGCGGTTGTAGACATAGCCGACATCCTCGATCGCCTTGCGTACCTTGACCGCAGTCTCAGGCCGGATCAGCCCGCTGCCCTGGAGCACGAGCGATACCGTCGATTTGGACACGCCCGCCTCACGGGCAATGTCGAATATCGTCGCCTTGGCCCGGCTGGCCATCCCGATGCATCCTCCCGATTTTCTCGATCAAATTTATTGGAACGTTCTAATCATTGGTTCAATCTTGAGTCAACCGTGATTTTTTCTCAGTCTGAAAAACCGATTGTACGTACTCAAATGGCTTGGCTTGCAAGGCTTTCTGTGTTGCGACGCAGCATTCGTCCGATAGTTCATTCCGAATCCGAAGGTTCTTGATTTATTGGAACGTTCCATTTATAGGCGCTGCGAAGGGAGAGATCGATGGACATTGCCTTGCCTGGTGAGGGTGGCCGCAGCACCCGTTACACGCTTGTCGGACAACCGGTGCAGCCTGACATCGGTGCGCGGTTTTCGCGCATCGCCTATGCCGCCGCGCATGTCGTTGCCGATCCCCATGAAATGACCGATCCATGGTCGCGGCCCGTGGTCGACTGGGACAGGACGATGGCGTTCCGCCATCATTTGTGGCGGCTGGGCTTCCGCATCGCCGAGGCGATGGACACGTCGCAGCGCGGCATGGGTTTCGACTGGGCCAATGCGAAGGAATTGATCCGCCGTTCGATCGCCGAGGCGCGAACGGTTCCGGGCGCCGATCTTGCCTCGGGTGCGGGAACCGACCATCTGGCGCCGGCGTCGGCCAGGACACTGCACGATGTGATTGCCGCCTATGAGGAGCAGTTCGCTTTCATCGAAGGGCAGGGCGGCAAGGCGATCATGATGGCCAGCCGCGCACTGGCGGCTGTGGCGAAGGGTCCGGACGACTACGCCGCAGTCTATGACCGGATCGTCAGCCAGGCCTCCGGCAAGGTCATCCTGCACTGGTTGGGCGACATGTTCGACCCGGCCTTGAAGGGCTATTGGGGCAGCGGCGATTTCGAGACAGCGCTCGATACGGTGGTCGCCATCATCGAGCGCCACGTGAACAAGGTCGAAGGCATAAAGATATCGCTGCTCGATGCCGGCAAGGAGGTCGCGCTCCGCAACCGGCTGCCGGACGGCGTCGTGATGTTTACCGGCGACGACTTCAACTATCCCGAACTGATCGCCGGAGACGGCAACAGGCATTCGCACGCGCTGCTTGGCATTTTCGACGCCATCGCGCCGGTCGCCAACGCCGCCCTGGCAAGGCTCGCCGCGGGCGATCAGGCCGGCTATGACGCGCTGATGGCGCCGACGGTGCCGCTATCGCGCAAAATCTTCGAGGCGCCGACCGAATATTACAAGGCCGGCATCGTCTTCATGGCCTGGCTGAACGGCCATCAGGACCACTTTACGATGGTCGGCGGCATGCAGTCGGCGCGCGGCATCCGCCACTACGCCGAGATCTTTCGCCTTGCCGACCAGGCAGGCCTGCTGGCCGATCCCGACCTTGCCATATCGCGGATGAAGAGCCTGGGCGCCGTCGCGGGCGTCTGAGTCGAACCAAATCAGGCCAGAAGAATCCCCGTGAGGGGGATTTGCGGAAAGCGCCGGTTGTCCTGATCCGACAGCGAGTGCATCGACGACATTTATGCCGATCCGCATGAACGCAAAGCCCGTTTCTCCTTGGGAGGTGCAGGAGACGCAGCCCTGCGAGATCTACAATCTTGGCGCCCAGAGCCACGTCCGCGGCTCGCCGCGGCGGCGTGTATCATTTTAATACAATCCCCAATTGGTAGACTCGCGCGAAACACCGGCAGTTAATTCCTCCCGTCAGGCCAAAAGGAGGGAAAGGCCGCGGACCGGGAGGAAACGATGTCTGTGCAAAAGGAAGACTATCGAACGAACAAAGCCGATTATGTGATTGCTGCGACGTATGGCCGAATTATTGCAGATGATGGCGACCGCCATGAGCTGCTCGCAAATGAGAAGTTCCTGCGGCTAAGAGATCGGCGATTCGCCAAATTGGCCGCAAACCCGGCGGAAAGCTCGCCAGGATGGAAAGCCAGACCGCGCGGTTAGCGCCGGCCACTCGTTTTAGCGAGTTGAACGCATGGAAAAGCCCCGCCGACCGGGAGTCAAGCGGGGCTTTCTGGACAGGCTTTTGGGATGTCCAACGATCCGAGAGGATCGGCTTCAATCTAGAGTCCCCTTTGATCCAGCGCATCGGCCGAATAGATGAAAGGACCCGTCGGCTGGCGCATGGAGTCGGTATCGCGTCAGTCCGGTCGGCGTGGGAACTGGCAGCCGATAGTGGGTGACTTGATCCGGTCATTGCGAGGCAGGCGGCGATCACGCCGCACTTTCTGCGCTACGGCGCGACGTGGGATGATCTTCAACGGCGTCCGTATCTGGAGGCGACCGGCGCATCCGATGTGTCGGCAAACCGCCCGGCTTTTTATGCCAAACGGTAGAGGTTCTTTGAAAGGATGGTGGGCGTGACAGGGATTGAACCTGTGACCCCTGCAATGTCAATGCAGTGCTCTCCCGCTGAGCTACACGCCCATCCGAAGCCGCGCATACACCATTTTTGGTCCGGCGCGTCAATAGCGAGAAAAAGGAAAGAAGGCGTCGTCTCGCCGCAGCGGCGATGCCTCAGTGGAAGACGGCTCAGGCCGCCTGCAGCATCTTCTCGACCTCGTTGACGAGATCGCGCAGGTGGAAGGGCTTCGACAGCACCTTGGCGTCTTTCGGCGCCTTGGAATCCGGGTTCAGCGCAACGGCGGCGAAACCGGTGATGAACATGACCTTGAGGTCGGGATCGATCTCGGTGGCGCGACGCGCCAGTTCGATGCCGTCCATCTCCGGCATGACGATGTCGGTCAACAGCAGCGAGAACGGTTCCTCGCGTAGCCGCTCATAGGCGCTGGCGCCATTGTCGAAATCGCTGACCTGATAACCGGCGCGTTCCAGCGCCTTGACGAGGAACCGACGCATATCGTCGTCGTCTTCCGCCAGAAGAATGCGTGCCATGATATCCCGTCCGAATCACCCGCCCGAGACTGCCGCCCGGGCAGCCCGTTAACCATCCTGTATATGAGGAGGTGACGGTAAACATCAAGTGAACGCGGCGAAGCATTATCCGCATTTGGCAAGGCGATGCGGGATGGCGAAATGCTGGACATGCGGCCAGCAAGGTGGCACTTTCATACGATGATGCATTGGTGTTTTCGGGTTCGTGCAAATTGAAGACGGCAGCCGAGGATTTTTCGGTCGTTCAACCCTTCGAAATCCGATCGGGCGCCGAGCAGCGCGTCCCCTTCCTGTTCAACTCACCGCATAGCGGCCGCTACTATCCGGAACGCTTCCTCGCCATGGCGAGGCTCGACCGCAACGCCATCCGCCGCTCGGAGGATTGCTACGTCGATGAATTGTTCGGTGGCGCTGTGGCGCTTGGCGCGCCGATGCTGGCGGCGAATTTCCCGCGCGCCTATCTCGACGTCAACCGCGAGCCCTGGGAACTCGACCCGCGCATGTTCGCCGAGCCGGTGCCGTCCTTCTGCAATATCCGCTCGGCGCGGGTGGCGGGCGGACTTGGCACCGTGCCGAAGCTGGTGGGCGAGGGGCTCGACATCTATTCCGGCCGCCTGCCGCTGGCCGAAGCCGTTGCCCGCATCGAGGCCGTCTACAAGCCCTACCACGAAACGCTGAAGCGGCTTTTGACCAGAACCCATGCCCGCTTCGGCTTTGCCGTGCTGATCGATTGCCATTCGATGCCGGCAAGCATCCGTGTCAGCGACAGCGGCCTGCGGCCGGACTTTATCATCGGCGACCGTTTCGGCATCTCGGCGACCGCGGCCCTGACCGAGACGGCGATCGGCCTGCTGACCGCGATGGGTTACACCGTCGCCCACAACAAGCCTTATGCCGGCGGCTTCATCACCGAGCACTATGGCCGCCCGGCGCGCCATCTGCATGCGCTGCAGATCGAGGTCAATCGCGGGCTCTACATGAATGAGCGGACGTTCGAGAAGGCTGCCGGCTTCGACGCGCTGGCCGACGATCTGACGCGATTTTCAGCGGATCTGATGGCAATGCCCGACCATCACTTCATCGACCTGCCGTTGGCCGCGGAGTGAAATAGCCGGCCCGAGGTGCAAGGCGTAAAAAAAGACCGCATCGTTTGCACGATACGGTCGAAGTCTAGGGAGGAAACGCCCAAGGAGGGCATGGACAGGAAAACCTGTCCGAGGTCGAGGGTATTGTGCGGTGCACAAATGTCAAGCGACCTTCAGGCTTTTTTAATTCAGAGTGATGTGGAAATTGCGTTTCGATGACGTTCATGTGACATTTGGGCAACAGCTGTCGCGACGAATAAATCGATAAACAGGCTTGTTTTGGCGGGAAAGTGTCGGCAGAGCCCGGTTGGGCACTCGGCAATGCGGGAGAATCAGTTGGACATCAGCATCGATTTCATGCGCCGTATCGCGCAGGCGGCAGCGGCCGAGACCTTGCCGCGCTTTCGCGCCCAGGGTGCCGTGGCCAACAAGGAAAAGGGCAGTTTCGACCCGGTCACCGAAGCCGACCGCGAGACGGAACGCGCCATCCGGGCGCTGATATCGGCGCAGTATCCCGACCATGGCATTCTCGGCGAGGAGCACGGCAGCGAGAACATCTCCAGCCGGCATGTCTGGGTGATCGACCCGATCGACGGCACGCGCGCCTTCATCTCCGGCCTGCCGGTGTGGGGGACGCTGGTCGGGCTGACGGTCGACGGCGACGCGGTCGCCGGCATGATGGCGCAGCCCTTCACCGGCGAACTGTTCTACGCCAACGCCTCCGGCTCGCACTATGAGGGGCCGGGCGGCCCGCGCAAGCTTTCCACCCGCAAGACGACCAGCCTCGCGGAGGCAACGCTGTTCACCACCACGCCGGCGCTGTTCAAGGGCGAGGCGCGCACGCGCTACGACGCGTTCGAAAAGCAGGTCCAGCTCGCCCGCTATGGCGCCGATTGCTATGCGTTCGCCATGATCGCCTCGGGAAGCGTCGACATCGTCGCCGATCCCGGCCTGAAGCCCTACGATATCGTGGCGCTGATCCCGATCATCGAGAAGGCGGGCGGTGTCGTCACCACCTTCGATGGCGGGCCGGCGGAAAAGGGCGGCGATGTGCTGGCGGCGGCGACGCCGGAGCTTCATGCGGCCGCCATGGCTGCCCTGCGCGGCTGATATTTCGGTGTTTTTTGCATGACGCAACTCCTGTGGGAAAACCGCTACACACGTTTCCTGGAATTGCTTCAGTTCAGCGCGATCTGATCGAGCGCTGGAACTCCGCCGGCGTGCGTCCGTAGACCTGCCTGAACGACGCGCTGAAATGGCTGTGGCTGGAGAAGCCGAGGTCCATGCCCAAAGTGGTCAGATTGTCGTAGCGGCCAAGCAGGTCGAGCGCGCGCGCCAGACGCAGGCGCAGATGATAGCGATAGAGCGGCATCGCCTCGACCTGCTGGAACACCTGCGTCAGATAGACCGGCGAGACGCCGACCTCGCCGGCAATCTCGGCCAGCGTCCAGCGCCGCGACAGGTCCGACGCCAGCACGAGCTTGGCGCGGTCGACCAGCTTCTGCCGTCCGGGGCTGGCGCCCGCGACATGCGAGGTGCGCTCGCCGAGCGAGCGCCGCACCAGCGTTAGCGCCAGCGTCTCGGCCTCCAGCGTCTCGGCGACATTGCGGCTCAGGCTGTGGCGCAGCAGTGCCACCAGTGCCTGCGCGCGCGGGTCGATGCGCCGACGCTGGCGACGAAAGGCCAGGACGCCGCCGGCGCGCAACTGCTCTTTTGGCGCCAGCTCGCGCAACTGGCCTGCCTCGATGACGAGATCGATGCAGGCGTCGCCGCCCTCGATGGGATGGCTGACCTGGTAGGCCTCAGCCTCATTGAAGAACAGCAGCTGATTGGCTTCCGCGACGGCGTCATTGCGGCCGACATGGCGCACGAAGACACCGCGATAGGGAAACACCAGATGCGTGGCCGACGTGCATTCCTCATCGCTCCTGTGCCGGCACTCGCCGCTGCAGACGACGTTTCGCACCTTGACGATGCCGGTGTCGAGCAGCGGATGAACCTGGAATTGCGACATGACCGCTATGCTCTTTCCTCACGTCGCAATGTTCCGGCGGCGCAAAGGACATTCTACGCAAGCGGCCTGCCCAATCCTGTCAGGAGACTTCTCGACAAGCGCTGCTCAATCCCACAAAAGCAGTTCGCCGTTTCATGGAACCGGCGAACTGCTTCTGCTTTTTGTTTTGACGCAATTCCCGCGGGAAAACCGCTTCACACTTTTCCCGGAATTGCCTTAGCGCCGCCTGAATTCCGAATAGGCATCGCCGCGCGATAGACCAATGTCCTTGAGCTGTTCATCGGTCATTTCCAGCAAGGCAAGCCGGCTTCGGCGCTTCTCCATCTGCCGGCCGAGCCATCTCGCCGCCGCGATGCATTGGGCGTGCAAGAATTGCAGGATGGCCGTGGTGCGGGCTGGCGGCGCCGGGACCTGGCCGGCCAGGCGTTGTGCCGCTGCGTGATCGGGGCGCATGGCTCAATCCTCGCTCACGCCGGCCGCCGAGGCGCCGGCCTCGTTCAGCGCCTGGGCGCATTCCTCGCAGCAGACCTCAACGGTCTTGCCGCCGACCTTGACGCGGATCGGGTTGGCATCGAGCTGGCAATCGCAGGCGGCGCAGGTTTTCTCGGTCATGATCTCATCTCCATGGCGTTCAATTCGACGCATGCAGATGAGCATTCCGGGACGGGCGCGGGCTGTCAGAATCTTTAGCAGTTTGCGTGCCGCGGGGCGCGGTCGGTCGATCATCCTGACAACGGTGTGTCAGCTATGCCGGCCCGGTGGAAGAGCTGCGCTACCAGTCAGGCCGTCGGGTCGTCGGAGCCGGGAATGAAGGCGTCGAAGGCGGCGAGGAATTGTTCGCGGTAGAGGTCGACTTCCTGCAGGATTTCGTGCTTGGAGCCGTCGATCATCAGCAGCGAACCGAGCCTCAGACTTCTGGCGTAGGCCTCGACCGCCCTGGTCGAGACGACCTGGTCGGCGCCGGCGGCGATGATCAGCAGAGGCACCTGAATCCGCGCCATGAAGTCCGGATCGCTGATCGCTTCCGACGCCTTCGCCGCTGCCTGCAGCCAGCGGATCGTCGGCCCGCCAAGCGCCAGTTGCGGATACTCTTCATAGATGCGGGTGTTGCGGCGGTAGCGCAGTGGATCCGACGTCACCTTGTTGGCTAGGAAAGGCAGCGTGTGTCTCGGCCGTGGCCCCCAGGCGGCATAGAGCCGGCCAAGGCCCAAAACACAGAAAAACGAACAGACGCGGCGGACCGTTCGGATCGAGACCGGCAGGTCGGGCAGCGTCAGGAACGGCGCGATCAGCACCATGCGCCGCACGCGGTTGACCATGGACGGCGCGGCAAGCAGCGCAATCACCGCCCCGGCGGAATGGGCGAGGATATAGTACGGTCCGCGGCAGTCGGGCAGCACGATCTCCTCGAAGAACTGCTCCAGATCAGCCGTGTAGTCGCGGAAGGACCTGACATAGCCGCGCTGGCGATCGCGGATCAGCCGGTCGGAATCGCCCTGGCCGCGCCAGTCAAGCGTGGCGACGCCAAAGCCCCGGGCGGCAAGGTCGCGGATGGTTTCGAAATATTTCTCGATGCACTCGTTGCGGCCGGACAGCAGCACCACGGTGCCTTTCATCGGACGCGCCACCGCAGCGAACAGGCCGTAGCGGATCTTCTTGCGATCGCGTGTGACGAAGAAGCCGCCGGTGGCGTTTTCCGGCCGCGGATTGCCCTGAGTTTCGTGAAAAAGGGGCGTGTCGTGGAAAGTATCCGTCATTCGGCGCTTCGTGCTCGGCGTCTTCACGTGCCTGCCTGATATGGCTGGCCCCGCCAAAGGTGATAGACGCCAATACGCCAAAAGCAAAGGAATTCCGGGTTATGGGACTCCAATGAGGGAAGGCCGGAAGCCGCTCGAGAGCGTGCTTCCGGCCTCTGTCGATCCGGGAGGAAGGGACGTTAACACCCGGTTCGGCCTCGTTGCGGCACCTCTGCAAAATCCGGTGCTGCCAATCCTTGATCTTGGGGACACTTTAGCCGTGCCTGTCTGAACGCGCGCCGAAGCGCCGGTTCATCTGCCGTTCATCAAGGGCAGGGCGCTTCGTTTTTTTGCCATCCGGAGAAATCTTGAAATGCATTCGCGTGCTCCCCAGATGTGGGTTGCGGTCGCCAATGTCGGGGCCGCTGGTCCTCCCGAAACGCCGCTCACGGGTTTCGCACCGGCCATACGCAAACCATGTTGCTCGACAGGAGAACACCTCATGCGTCACGTTGATTTTTCCCCGCTTTACCGTTCGACCGTCGGCTTCGACCGTCTTTTCACCATGCTCGATTCGCTTGCGCAGCCCGATGGCGCGCAGACCTATCCGCCCTACAACATCGAGCGCACCGGCGAGGATTCCTACCGGATTTCGATGGCGGTCGCCGGCTTCTCGGACGAGGAAATCTCGATCGAAGCCCACCGCAACGTGCTGACCGTGAAGGGTGAGCGCAAGGACGAGGGCACCGGCGAAGGCTCCGAGCTGCTCTATCGCGGCATCGCCTCCAGGGCGTTCGAGCGCCGCTTCCAGCTTGCCGATCACGTTGAAGTCGTCGGTGCCGCGCTGAAGAACGGCCTGCTCTTCGTCGACCTCAAGCGCAACATTCCCGAGGAACTGAAGCCGCGCAAGATCGCGATCACCTCGGCTCCGGCCAAGGCTAAGCAGATCGAAGCCAAGACCGCTGCGTAATATCTAAAGTCTCCTCCCGAGACGGAAGCGGCGCCGAAAGGCGCCGCTTTTTTGTTGTCCGGGAGATGGATTTCTATCCGGCGATCAACTGGCCAAAGCGGTCGACTTCCTCGGTGGTGGTCGCAAAGCTGGTGACGAAGCGGTAGAGCAGCTCGTCCTCGCCGATATGGCCGTCGAAGCCGTGCGGCTTGTGCCAGTCGTAGAAGGCCGCGCCGGCCGCCTGCAGCCTGTCGGCCTCGGTCTTCTTGATCACCGCGAACACCTCGTTGGCCTGCGGCAGCCAGGCCAGCTTGGCGTGGGCCGAATCCTCGATCGCAGCCGCGAGGCGGGCGGCCATGGCGTTGGCGTGGCGCGCGGTGTCGAGCCATTGGCCGTCCTTGAAATAGGCTTCGAACTGCGCCGCGACGAAACGCGACTTCGAAAACAGCTGGGCGGCACGCTTGCGCAGGAAGGCCAATTCCTTGGCGCGGTCGAGGTCGAACAGCACGATCGCCTCGGCGCACCAGCAGCCATTCTTGGTGCCGCCGAAGGACAGGATGTCGACACCGCGTTTCCAGGTCATTTCGGCCGGCGTCGTGTCGAGCGCGACCAGCGCATTGGCAAAGCGGGCGCCATCCATGTGCAGCGGCACGGAATGCTGTTTGGCGATGGCCGAAATCGTCTCGATCTCATTCAGACCGTAAATGGTGCCAACCTCGGTCGACTGGGTGATCGAAACCGCCATTGGCCGTCCCCAGTGGACGATTTCGGGCGCGAAACGGCCAATGGTCCGCTCCAGATTGTGCGGGTCGATCTTGCCCAGTGCGCCGTCGACGGCATGCAGCCGTGAGCCGCCGGAAAAATACTCCGGCGCGCCGCATTCGTCTTCGATGACATGCGATTCGCGATGGGCAAAGGAAATACCGCCGGGCTTGTTGAAGGTGGTCAACGACAGCGAATTGGCGGCGGTGCCGGTCGCCACGAAGAACACCGCGACCTCGCGTTCGAAAATCTCGCTGAAGCGCTGGTAGACCGCCTGGTCGAGTGCGCTGTCGCCATAGGCGGTGGCAAAGCCGCCGGCCGCGGCCGACAGGCCGACAACAATATTGGGATGGGCGCCTGCCCAATTGTCGGAAGCGAAGAACATGCATCTGCCTGTGTTTGGGGGAAATCGGGGTTTGGGGGAAATCGGTGGGGAGTTGACCGGTTTCGCAAGCCGATCGCAAGGGCCACACGCCGGAAAACCGTTAAAGCCAGCCAAGCCGACAGGGCCGGGATCGGCGACTGAAGCTTACGTTTTCCCTCAACTTCACGTAATTTTATGTCGCGGGAAGCTCAAGTTTTTTGTGAATCGGTCTTGTGTGCGTCCGGGAATTCTGCCATAAAAATTTAGGACAGTAGTGCTGTCTTATTTTGTCGCACAAAACAGGCTGGATTGGCGTAACATATTGGCCTCTCCGGCTGTTGCTGCGAGCGACAGGTGGACGGCCAGACGCTGGCCTGTACGATACCAGACGCGAACCATGCGGAAAGCCGCTTGGTTCGGCAAGGATTTCGCAAGACGTGCCGCAAGGATCAGGGTGAGCCAAGCGCTTGCCGAGGCAAACCAGCGCCTGAAGGGCTGGAATGGAGGACAGGACAATGACGGACATGACGCTCTCTGCGACGAACGGCCAGGCCGCGCAGACGAAAGCGGCTGCCGTCAAAAATACGTCCCGAACCGACATTGGCCGAACCGCCATCGGCCGAACAGACATTGGCCAAACCGGTTTTGCCCCTCGGGGCCTCTACGATCCGCGCAACGAGCATGACGCCTGCGGCGTCGGCTTCATCGTCAACATGAAGGGCGTGAAGTCGCATCAGATCGTCAAGGACGGCCTTGCCGTGCTTGAAAACCTGACGCATCGCGGCGCTGTCGGCGCCGACCCGCTGGTCGGCGATGGCGCCGGCGTGCTGGTGCAGCTTCCCGACCAGTTCTTCCGCGAGGAGATGGCAGCCCAGGGCATCGAACTGCCGCCGGCGGGCCAGTACGGTGTCGGACACTGGTTCATGCCGCAGGACGCGGCGCTGCGCGCCCATATCGAGGACATCATCGCCGAATCGGCGCAGTCCGAAGGACTGCCGCTGCTCGGCTTCCGCGATGTGCCCGTCGACAATTCGTCGCTGTCGAAGGCGCCCGACATCGTCGCGTCCGAGCCGTTCCATCGCCAGGTGTTCATCGGCCGCACGGCGGATATTCCCGATGACGAGGAATACGAGGCCCGGCTCTATCTGCTGCGCAAGGTCATCTCCGGCCGCATCTATGCCGAGAACGACAACAAGGACATCGGCGCCTATTGCGTGTCGCTGTCGGCGCGCACCATCGTCTACAAGGGCATGTTCCTGGCCTACCAGGTCGGCGCCTACTACAAGGACCTCAAGGACCCGCGCTTCGAGACCGCGCTGATCCTTGTCCATCAGCGTTTCTCGACCAACACCTTCCCGTCGTGGAAGCTGGCGCATCCCTATCGCATGGTCGCGCACAATGGCGAGATCAACACCGTGCGCGGCAACAACAACTGGATGGCGGCGCGCCAGGCCTCGGTCGATTCCGAGCTGTTCGGCAACAACATCTCGAAGCTGTGGCCGATCTCCTATGACGGCCAGTCGGACACCGCCTGCTTCGACAATGCGCTCGAATTCCTGTTCCAGGGCGGCTACAGCCTCAGCCACGCCATGATGATGCTGATCCCGGAAGCCTGGGCCGGCAACAAGCTCATGGATGCCGATCGCAAGGCTTTCTATGAATATCATGCCGCGTTGATGGAGCCGTGGGACGGGCCGGCGGCGGTCGCCTTCACCGACGGCCGCCAGATCGGCGCCACGCTCGACCGCAACGGCCTGCGCCCGGCACGCTACATCGTCACCGACGATGACCGCGTCATCATGGCTTCCGAGGCCGGCGTGCTGCCGGTGCCGGAAGAGAGGATCGTCAAGAAGTGGCGGCTGCAGCCCGGCCGCATGCTTCTGATCGACCTTGCCAAGGGCCGCATCGTGCCCGACGAGGAGATCAAGTCGGAGATCGCGACCAAGCACCCCTACAAGACCTGGCTCGCCAACACGCAGCTCATCCTGGAGGATCTGAAGCCGGTCGAACCGCGCGCGCTGCGCAAGGATGTCAGCCTGCTCGATCGCCAGCAGGCCTTCGGCTACACCCAGGAAGACACCAAGCTGTTGATGTCGCCGATGGCGACCACCGGCCAGGAAGCGGTGGGCTCGATGGGCACCGACACGCCGATCTCGGCGATGTCGGACAAGTCGAAGCTGCTCTACACCTATTTCAAGCAGAACTTCGCCCAGGTCACCAATCCGCCGATCGACCCGATCCGCGAGGAGCTGGTGATGAGCCTGGTGTCCTTCATCGGGCCGCGGCCGAACATTTTCGACCTGGTCGGCAATTCGCGCCGCAAGCGGCTCGAAGTGCGCCAGCCGATCCTGACCAATGGCGATCTCGAAAAGATCCGTTCCATCGGCCACACCGAGGACCGTTTCGACACCAAGACGATCGACATCACCTATGGCTCGAATGAAGGCGCTGCCGGCATGCAGGGCGCCATCGACCGCTTGTGCGAGCGCGCGGAAGCGGCGGTCGCCGGCGGCTACAACATCATCATCCTGTCCGACCGCCAGCTCGGCCCGGACCGTATCGCCATTCCGGCGCTGCTGGCGACGGCCGCGGTGCATCATCACCTGATCCGCAAGGGGCTGCGTACCTCGGTCGGCCTCGTCGTGGAATCCGGCGAGCCGCGCGAAGTGCATCATTTCTGCTGCCTTGCCGGTTATGGCGCCGAGGCGATCAATCCCTACCTCGCCTTCGATACGCTCACCGACATGCACAAGCGCGGCGAGTTGCCGGAAGAGGTCGACGCCTACGAGGTCGTCTCGCGCTACATCAAGTCGATCGGCAAGGGCATCCTCAAGGTGATGTCGAAGATGGGCATCTCGACCTATCAGTCCTATTGCGGCGCGCAGATCTTCGACGCCATCGGGCTGAAGACCGATTTCGTGCAGCAGTATTTCACCGGCACCGCGACGCTGATCGAAGGCGTCGGGCTGGATGAGGTCGCGGGCGAAACCGTCAGCCGCCACACGGACGGTTTCGGCAGCGATCCGGTGCTGCGCAACAGCCTGGATGTCGGTGGCGAATATTTGTTCCGCATGCGCGGCGAGGCGCATATGTGGTCGCCCGACGCGGTCGCCACCTTGCAGCACGCTGTGCGCCAGGGTTCGTGGGAGACGTTCAAGGAGTATTCGGCGCAGATCGACAGCGAGACCGCGCGCGCGCAGACCATCCGTGGCCTGTTCAAGATCAAGCTGGCAGAGGAGAGCGGGCGCAAGAAGGTCGCGCTCGACGACGTCATGTCGGCAGCCGACATCGTCAAGCGCTTCTCGACCGGGGCAATGTCGTTCGGCTCGATCTCGCGTGAGGCGCACACCACGCTGGCGCGCGCCATGAACGCCATAGGCGGCAAGTCGAACACCGGCGAGGGCGGTGAAGAGGCCGACCGTTACCTGCCGCTGCCCGGCGGCGGCAAGAACCCGGAACGCTCGGCGATCAAGCAGGTCGCCTCGGGTCGCTTCGGCGTGACGGCTGAGTATCTGGTCAATTCCGATGTCATGCAGATCAAGGTCGCGCAGGGCGCCAAGCCCGGCGAGGGCGGCCAATTGCCCGGCCACAAGGTCGACGCGACCATCGCCAAGGTGCGGCATTCGACGCCCGGCGTCGGCCTGATTTCGCCGCCGCCGCATCACGACATCTATTCGATCGAGGATCTGGCGCAGCTGATCTACGATCTGAAGAACGTCAATCCGGCGGCCGACGTTTCGGTCAAGCTGGTGTCGGAAGTCGGTGTCGGCACGGTCGCGGCCGGTGTCGCCAAGGCGCGCGCCGACCACATCACCATTTCGGGCTATGATGGCGGCACGGGTGCCTCGCCGCTGACCTCGCTCAAGCATGCCGGCAGCCCATGGGAAATGGGTCTTGCCGAAACGCACCAGACCTTGGTGCTGAACGGCTTGCGTTCACGCGTGGCGTTGCAGGTCGATGGTGGCCTGCGCACCGGCCGCGACGTCATCATCGGCGCGCTGCTTGGCGCCGACGAGTTCGGCTTCTCGACCGCGCCTTTGATCGCGGCCGGCTGCATCATGATGCGCAAGTGCCACTTGAACACCTGTCCGGTTGGCGTCGCCACCCAGGACCCGGTACTGCGCAAGCGCTTCAAGGGCACGCCCGAGCATGTCATCAACTTCTTCTTCTACGTCGCGGAAGAGGTGAGGGCGCTGCTCGCCGAAATGGGCTTCACCCATATCGACCAGATCATCGGCGACGCCGATCTTCTGGAGAAGCGCGACGTGATCCAGCACTGGAAGGCGCGCGGTCTCGACTTCTCGAAGATGTTCTACAAGCCCGATGCGCCGCACGAAGCGGTGCACTGGACAGAGCGCCAAAAGCATCCGATCGACGATGTGCTCGACCGCAAGCTGATCGAACTGGCCAAGCCCGCGCTGGAGGCCAAGCAGCCGGTCAAGATTGAGGTGGACATCCGCAATGTCGACCGTTCGACGGGCGCCATGCTGTCGGGTGAAGTCGCCAAGCGCTTCAAGCACAAGGGCCTGCGCGAGGACACGATCCAGGTCAAGCTGACCGGCACCGCCGGCCAGTCCTTCGGTGCCTTCCTGGCGCGCGGCGTCTCGTTCGAGCTTGTCGGCGCCGGCAATGACTATGTCGGCAAGGGCCTGTCGGGCGGGCGCATCGTCATCCGGCCGCCGGAAGAGGCCAGGATCGTCGCGGCGGACTCCATCATCGTCGGCAATACGGTGCTTTACGGCGCGACCGAGGGCGAGGCCTATTTCGCCGGCGTTGCCGGCGAGCGTTTCGCGGTGCGCAATTCGGGCGTCGCCGCCGTCGTCGAAGGCGTTGGCGACCATGGCTGCGAATACATGACCGGCGGTGTCGTCGTCGTCATCGGCAAGACCGGACGCAACTTCGCCGCCGGCATGTCGGGCGGCGTCGCCTATGTGCTGGACGAGGCCGGCGATTTCGCCGAGCGCTGCAACATGGCCATGGTCGAGCTGGAGCCGGTGCCGGAAGAAGACGACCTTATGGAAAGGCTGCTGCACCATGGCGGCGACCTCGACCACAAGGGCCGCGTCGACGTGTCGGGCGACATGACCAGCCATGACGAGGAAAGGCTCTATCAGCTGATCTCGAACCACGTGCACTATACGGGTTCGGTGCGCGGCCGCGAGATCCTCGACGACTGGACGATTTTCCGGCCGAAATTCCGCAAGATCATGCCGGTCGAATACCGCCGCGCGCTGATCGAGATGGAACGCATGCGCATGGGCGTCGCGGCCGAATAGACTTATGAGAATTGCCGGGGAGCCCAGGTTTCCCGGCCCACCTTCATCGACAGTTTGACCTCGGGCGCAAGCTTGCCATGGCTGCCTCAAGAGGTTAACGGGTGCGGCGAAAACCGCACCATCTGGACAGCAGGAACTGGACTATGGGCAAGGTAACAGGCTTTCTCGAAATCGACCGGCAGGTGCACAAGTATCAGCCGGCCTCCGACCGCATCCGGCATTTCCGTGAGTTCACGCTGCCGATGTCGGACAAGGAGGTCGAGAAACAGGCCGCGCGCTGCATGGATTGCGGCATTCCGTTCTGTCACGGGCCGACGGGCTGTCCGATCCACAACCAGATCCCCGACTGGAACGACCTCGTCTACAACAGGGACTGGGACAACGCGATCCGCAACCTGCACTCGACCAACAATTTCCCGGAGTTCACCGGCCGCATCTGCCCCGCACCTTGCGAGGAAGCCTGCACGCTGAACCTCGAGGACATTCCGGTCGCCATCAAGACGGTCGAGCAGGCGATCGCCGACAAGGCCTATGAGACCGGCCATATCAGGCCCTATCCGCCGGAGAAGAAGACCGGCAAGCGGGTCGCCATCATCGGCTCCGGCCCGGCCGGCATGGCGGCCGCCCAGCAGCTCGGCCGCGCCGGTCATGACGTCCATGTCTATGAGCGCGAGAGCCGCCCGGGCGGGCTGATGCGCTACGGCATTCCCGACTTCAAGATCGAGAAGCACTATATCGACCGGCGCATCGAGCAGATGCAGGGCGAGGGCGTGACCTTCCATTGCGGCGTCAATGTCGGTGTCGACAAGCCCGTCGCCGAACTGCTCGCGGAGCATGATGCCGTGCTCTATTGCGGCGGGTCGGAAACGCCGCGTGCCGCCGGCATTCCAGGCGACGATCTCGGCGGCGTGCATGACGCGATGCCCTATCTGGTGCAGCAGAACCGCCGCGTCGGCGGCGAGCCGATCCAGTCGGTGGCTTGGCCGTCGCATCCGATCATCGCCGGCGGACAGCATGTCGTCGTCGTCGGCGGCGGCGATACCGCGTCCGACTGCGTCGGCACTGCCTTCCGTCAGGGCGCGGTGCGCGTCACCCAGCTCGATATCCGCCCGCAGCCGCCCGAGAAGGAAGACAAGCTCGCCGTCTGGCCCTACTGGGCAACCAAGATGCGCACCTCGTCCTCGCAGGCCGAGGGCGCCGAGCGCGAATTCCAGGTGGCGACGCTCGAATTCATCGGCGAAGAGGGCCAGCTGACCGGCGTCAAATGCTGCGAGGTCGACGACAAGCGCAAGCCGATCCCTGGCACCGAATTCGTCATCCGTGCCGACCTTGCTTTCATCGCCATTGGCTTTGCCGGACCGGCGGCGGTGGGCGTGGCGAAGGAACTCGAGGGTGACATGAAGATCACCACCGACAACCGCCGCTCCCGGAATGTCGAGGCCAATGACCGCGACTATCGCACCAGCGTCGACCGGCTCTATGCGGCGGGCGACGTGCGCCGTGGCCAGTCGCTGGTCGTGTGGGCGATCCGCGAAGGCCGCCAGGCAGCGCGCTCGATCGATGAGGCGCTGATGGGGTCGACTGTGCTACCGCGTTAAGGAGTAATCGCCGTCGTCGTGTCGGCCGCCGCGGCTGTCGCCGGCGGCTCCGCCTTCGGTGGCCAGGAGAAATCGTCGGCGCGTCCGGGCGACGCCTCCGGCGCCTTGCCTTCGATCACCAGTCTTTCCCCGGGAAGAGCCGGATTGGCTTTTGCCGGCGGGGCGGCGCCGAGCAGTTCGGTGCCACCGTCGAGTGCCGGATCGCTGAGCAGCATCGGTACGGTGCGGTCGATGACAATGGGTGCGGCTGCCGGCGCCGGTGCTTCGACCGGCGCGCCTGCTGGTGCCGTGGCCGGGGCCACGCTTCCAGGCGCGGCCAGGCCCAGTATCTTCATCAGCGGCTTTTCGGTGTAGAAGGCGAGTTTGCGCTTGCCGGCCTTGGAGACGTTGATGCCGTCATCGGCGCGCAGCCGCACCGGCTGGCCGTTCATGTCGGGGCCGGTGGTGATGAAGGCACCATTCTCGTCGACGAAGCCGTCCCAGACATCGACGAATTCGCCGCCATGGCCTTCGGCGGCCTTGTGGTAGATGTCGTTGAAGGCCAGCATGTCGGACGTCATCTTCGGCACCCGGAATGCTGGCATGCCGACCCACAGGAAAGGCACCTTGGCCGTGGCGATGGCCTTGCCGAGTTCGTCGGTGCGGCGCTCATATTCCTTGGTCCAATTCTCCGACCGGGGCTGCTCGCGCACATCGCCCACTTTCATCTGCTGGCGATCGTTGGAGCCCAGCATGACGACCACCGCGGCCGGTTTCTCGGTCTCGATCAGCGATTTGATCTGTTCTGGCCAGTTGTAGAAATCATCGCGCACAAAGCCGGATGAACCATTTGAGCGGACGACGATCCTGATGGCTGGGTTGTCGGCAAAGGCGGTGTCCAGGCCTTCGGCGAGACCGGACGCCATGAAGTCGCCGACCACCAGGACAGTGCGGGCGTCTGGCGCCTTCTCAACTATTGGCACTTGTGGTTCGACCGGCGCACGTGGCACCCGGGGTTTGCGAGGCTTCGGCTTTGCCTTCTGAATGTCGAGCGGCGGCTCGACGCGTTCGCTGCGGCGCGGGAATAGAAGATCGCGCAACGACCAGCCACGATTTTGCTGCGGCTGCTCCTGCGCCATGGCCGGCGCATGGAAGGCACCGGCGGCGCCAATCGCCAGCAGGACGATCGCCAGAAAAAGGATCGGCGTGCGACGAACAAGCAACGCGATACGCGCGGCCGAAACCAATCACTCCTCCATCCCCTTGTGCCTGGTCCCGCAAACCGGAGCCGGTTTTGCGGCCGGGCGCAAGTTCAAAGTGCCATGGCGCCCGCCGAGTGCGCTGGAAACGCGCGTGGCGCCCTGGTCAGCTCTATTTTTGTCTGAGCCATTTGAGCACTTCCATGCTCGGATAGCCGTCCTGGGTCAAGCCGACCTTTGCCTGATAGGTCATGATGGCTGTTTTCGTGCCGTCACCGATCTTGCCGTCGAACTTGCCGTCATAGAGCCCGTGCTGCGAAAGCCGCTTCTGCAACTCCTGCCTTTCCTCGAAGGTGAGCTTGGTGAAGGGCCGTTTCCAATCCTGGACCAGGCCGCTCCCGCCGGCGATCTCATCGGCGAGCAAGCCAACAGCCAGCGCATATTTGTCGGCGTTGTTGTAGGCCTTGATGACCGAGAAATTCCTGACCATCAGGAAGGCCGGTCCGCCACGGCCATCTGGCACCTTCAGCGTCGCCTTGTCGGTGAGGTTCTTGAACGGCTTGCCGCTGGCCCTGACGACGCCAAGCGCCTGCCATTGCGCCAGCGTCTTCGAGCCGCCTGGCAGTTTTCCGGCCGGGATGGCGACTTCGTAGCCCCAGGTCTTGCCGGCCTGCCAGCCATTCTTCTTCAACAGATTGGCTGATGTCGCCAGCGCATCGGGGATGGAATTCCAGATGTCGCGCTTGCCGTTGCCATCCATATCGACGGCATAATGCTGGTAGCTGGTAGGGATGAACTGCGTCTGCCCCATGGCGCCGGCCCAGGAGCCCATCAGGTGGCTTTCATCGATGTCGCCGGTCTGCAGGATCTTCAGCGCCGCGACCAGCTGGGTGCGGGCATATTTCGACCGCTTCGGGTCGCCATAGCCCAAAGTCGCCAGCGAACGCACGACGTTGCGCATGATGTCGTCGCGCTTGAGGATCTCGCCATAGTTCGATTCCATCGACCAGATGGCGAGCAGAATGTAGCGGTCGACGCCGAACCGCGCCTCGATCCTGTCCAACCACGGCTTCCACTTTTTCGCCATCTGCTGGCCAACGGCGACCGACTGGTCATGGACGCGGTTGTCGAAATAGTCCCAGGCGGGCGCGGTGAATTCCGGCTGGGTGCGCGCCTTTTCCAGCACCACCGGATCGGGCTCTTTGATATCCCGGAAAGCCTGGTCGTAGACAGCGCCGGAAACCCCACCCGCCACGGCGGTGGCGCGGAAACCGGCGACCCACTGCCGGAAACCGGCGTCGGCGAAGGCTGGGCCGGCAGGCATCAGCAGAGCGAGCGAGAGGCTGGCGGCCGTCATGACGCTGGTGAAACGTTTTGCGGCATTGCGAACGGACATGTTTTCCTCCTTCTCTGTCTCAGGAAAGACCATTCATCGCCGAACCGGGTTAGGAATTAGTTTACCATAGGTGTCGCCTGGAACGAAAAGACACCCTCGATGCTTTAACCGGTGGAAGTTTCCCTCACCCGCCCCAGTAATCTTCAATTCCGGCGTGAAAATGTCGCGAAACAGGGATTGCGGAGCCGGCCAGCAAACGGATAATTGAAAGCATGAAGAGAGTTCGCAAGGCAGTTTTCCCGGTCGCCGGTCTCGGCACGCGGTTCCTCCCGGCCACCAAGGCTGTTCCCAAAGAGATGCTGACCGTCGTCGATCGGCCGGTCATCCAGTATGTGGTGGATGAGGCGCGCGAAGCCGGCATCGAGCATTTCATCTTCGTGACGGGCCGAAACAAGGCGGTCATCGAAGACCATTTCGATATCCAGTTCGAGCTCTATGACACGCTGGCCCAGCGCGGCAAGGACGAGCAGCTTGCCCGGTTGCAGCGGCTGCAGCCGGCGCCGGGGCAGACCAGCTTCACCCGCCAGCAGGTGCCGATGGGTCTCGGCCATGCCGTCTGGTGCGCGCGCGAGCTGGTCGGTGACGAGCCGTTCGCGCTGTTGTTGCCCGACATGATCATGCAGTCGGAAAAGAGCTGCATGAAGTCGATGGTCGAGCTCTACGAGGAAACCGGCAACAACATCATTGCCGTGCAGGAATGCGACCCGGCAGAGGCGCACAAATATGGCATCGTCGGCCGCGGCGAGGACACGCATCATGGCTTCCGCATCACCGAGATGGTGGAGAAGCCGAAGACCGGCACGGCACCCTCCAATCTCTACATCAACGGCCGCTACATCCTGCAGCCCGAGATCTTCAAGATCCTCGAAGGCCAGGAAAAGGGCGCCGGCAACGAGATCCAGCTCACCGACGCGATGCTGAAGCTGGAAAAGCAGCAGGCCTTCTACGGCTACCACTATCAGGGCCGCACCTTCGATTGCGGTTCGCCGGAAGGCTTCGTCGAGGCCAATGTCGCCTTCGCGCTGTGGCGCAGCGACATGAACGAGAACATGGCCGGGGTGATCCGCACGCTGCTCGACGAGATGAAGCCGTCGGAGCGCCGCGGGGCGGCTTTTTAGGCCCCACACCGTCGTCATCCACGGGCGGAGCAGGAGCGAAGCTCCGTCGCGGAGACCCGAGGATCCATTCTGTTACATGAGACCCAGAGTGTTAGCGGTCCGGAACGATGTCTCCAGGCCCACCACCGCAGAGGCGCTCATAAGTCGCGGCATGGATCCTGGGGTCTGCGCCGCGTCGCTTCGCTCCTTGCTTCGCCCCAGGATTGTTTGAGCAGGATTGGGTAGTGTGGCGGCCGGGACTGCGGCCCATCACAACCGGCAGTCCCGGCGGCAGGCGACCGTCCCTGGGATCGGGCAACACCCGACGTCATCATGGTCCCTGCCGTCTTTGTCCGCCATCGCTTGGAGAGTTGATTGGCCGCTGGCTTGCGCCACGCCCGCAAACAATCCGAAGCCTTAGAAGGATACCACCAGCATGGCCTTCTTGCATCAACAACCGAGCCTGTGCCTCGGCCTCGATATCGCCAAGGACACCATCACCGCCGCCGACGGCACCACCACCCAAGTCATCGACAACCAGCGACGCACGATCCGCGCCTTCCTCAAGAGCCACAAACAGGCCGATCTCGTGGTCTGCGAACCGACCGGTGGCCATGAGAGCCTGCTGCTCGAAGAGTGCCTGCGCGCCGGCATCGCCTGCCATCGCGCCGACACGCTCAAGGTCAAGAGCTTCATCCGCTCCTACGGCACGCACGGTAAGAGCGATGCCATCGATGCCGCCATGTTGAGAGCCTACGGTCGCGAACGCTGGGAAAAGCTGACCCTTTGGCAAGCCCCGGACCCCGACGAGACCCGCTTGCGCGCCCTGGTGCGCCGCCGCCAGGAACTCATCGCCATCAAGATCGCAGAGAAGAACCGCGCCAAGGCACCTGGTGGCCGCGAGCTCGCTGCCTCCTTCGAGGCCGTGATCAAAGTCGTCGAGCGTCAGATCCAAGCCATCGATGCAGCCATGCGCGAGCTGATCGCCGGTAGCAGCGCCCTCAAGCATCGAGCCGCCATCTGCACGGCCATGGACAGTCTCGGCCCGATCGTGACCGCCAAGCTGCTGGCCATCTTGCCCGAGCTCGGCACCATGACACGCCGAAAGGCTGCAGCCCTTGCAGGGCTCGCGCCTCATCCAAACGACAGCGGACAAAAGCAAGGCTACCGCAAAATCCGCGGCGGACGACCGGAAATCAGGAGCATCCTCTACATGCCCGCATTGCACGCCGCTGCCGGAAGGGGCGAGTTCGCCACCTTCTACAAACGCCTCATCACCAACGGCAAAAAGCCAATGGTGGCCATCGCTGCCGTCATGCGAAAAATCGTCGTCACCCTAAACGCCAGGCTCAGAGACGCCACCATTCCTCAGAGTTGATGACGAAGCTCGGACGTTCTCAACGCTGCACTTTCAGGCCGAGATAGATGCTGTTGGCGGTGTAGTCGCGGCCAGGCAGGTTGCTGGTCAGCTTCTCGGTCCTCACCCTTGTGGTGAGGCCGGCATAGCGGTTCAGCCACCAGGTCAGCCCTGTCTCGGCGCTCAGGATCCTGTCATGGCCATCGATGCCGACATAGTGGCGCCAGTCGAGGCCCAGAGCCGCATTTGCGGTAAGATTGGCGCGGATCTGGCGTTCACCGGTCAGGCGGCCGGAGTAAAGGATATCGCCGCTTTCACCTGATGTGGTCGTGGTCTCGACGGTGGTCTTGCCGGTCAAGCCGATCGTGGTGCCGCGCTCCGGCGACCATTTGAGGTCGGCGTTGACGGTGGCGCCCGAAATCGCCTCCAGGCTCTTGTCATCGATCGCTTCCCGCAGCCAGCCGGCCGAGAATTCACCCGACAGTTTCTCGCCCATGTCGAGTTGCAGGCCGGCGCGGGCGCCGAGGCGCGTCGAGGAACGCTCGAAGCCTTCATTGTCGATGCGCTGATCATAGGCCCGGCGGCCGACCTCGATCTCGGTGAACGGGGTGAGGGCAGGGGAGATTTCGTAACCGGTGCGCAAGGTCGCCGTGTAGAGCGTGTTGTCCTGATCCTTCTGCGACAGCGTTGTGCCGTCCGAAAGCTTGGCGTCACCATAGAAGTCGTGCGAGACCGCGCCAGTCAGCGTGTACTGCATCTTGCCGATGTGCTTTTCGACGCCGAGGCTGCCGTCGATCGTCTGCCGCAGCGGCTGGGTGCTGACGCCGGCAATGGCATTCGGTGATGACGCCGTCTCCGGTACCGCTTCATAGCCGAGCTTGGCGATGGCGCGCAGTTCGTTGTCGAGGTCGACATTGAGCTGGCCTTCGATGCGGCCTTGCGCATCGTGAACCCGGTAGCCCGAAACGGTCTCGCGAAACAGGCCATAGCCGTCGATGGTGGCGGCGTTTTCGCGCCAGTCGGAAACGGCGGTAAAGCGCAACGCCGTCTCCGACAGCAGCGCCGAGGTGCCGGCACTGCTCGAATCACCATTCGTGGTGGCGGTCAGCCCTTGTTCGATCGACGGCCGGATGACGAAGGAGCCCCATTTGACGCCGGTGGGCGCGAACGGATCCTCTTCGGCTTTCTTGTTCTGGCCTTCAATGGCGGCGGTGCGCTCGGCGCCGGGGTCGAGCTTCTGCCTGTCGGCGCTGTCGACGGTGAGGGCACGGCGGTTGGCCGTCTCCTCATCGGTGTCGGTCGTACCGGCAGCGTCCGTCGTGGAGGCCGTTGTTGAAGCGGTGGTGTCGGTGGTTGCAGCCGTCGTTTTTTTCTTCTTTTTCGACTTGTCGGCCGTCTTGGTGCCCGCTTTGGTCTTGTCCTGATCCGCCGCGTTCTGCCTGGCAGTCGATGGGCGGCGGCGAGGCTTGGGCGGCGTCGGATTGTCGGTGGACGTGTCGTCGGTCGCCTGCGGTGGATCGAAAACGCTGCCGGTGGCGGCATCGGTGTTCGTGTCGTCGGGGACAGCGCCGACGCTGGCCGGCAGATAGGTGCGCGGCGGCGTATCGTCCTGCGCGGCGTTGGCCGGCGCCTGCTGGCCCTTGGCGGCAAGGGCGAGCTGCCTTGCCTTGCGCTGCTGGTCGGACAGGATCGCCGATTCGGAAACCTCGCCGCGCAGCTCGGTCTCCTGGGCATGAAGCTGCCCTGGGCGCAGCAAGGCAAGCATGCTGGTCGCCAGCAGCAGGGCGCATACCGCCTTGCCCTGTCGTCCTCTTGATTTTTCTGGCTGGGCCCCGGACATCGCCACCACTGCTTGCGCGGCGCTGTGCGCGCCATACTTACCGAACCGTAAATGGGGATGGTTAACGGAGGGTTGAGGTGGCGATCGTTCGTCCGGTTAAAGTGCCGCTGTTTGCGGGATCGAGCACCGCGTCCGAGGTCTCTGCCCCCAAGGCGCCACAGCCATTTCTGTTGGACAGGCGGGCGGCAAAGCGCTAATCGCATCACCCATGCATGCGAAATCCCTGGATAAGAAGCCCCTGGACAGGCAAGCGTCGATTGATTCGGCACTGAGAACGGTGGCAACCGAGCAGGCCGGGATCGCCGCCCTGGCCGAAGCGCTCGAGAACGGACTGGCCGCGCCTTTCGCGCAGGCCGTCGACATGATCTCGAAGATCGAAGGCCGGCTGATCGTCACCGGGGTCGGCAAAAGCGGCCATATTGGCTCGAAGATCGCGGCGACGCTGGCCTCTACAGGCACGCCAGCCTTCTTCGTCCATCCCGTCGAGGCCAATCACGGCGATCTCGGCATGATCGCCAAGGACGATGCTATCATCGCCATGTCGTGGTCGGGCGAAAGCCTCGAGCTCAAGGGCATCATCGCCTATTCCAGGCGCTTCTCCATTCCGCTTATCGCCATAACCGCTGGGGAGACATCGGCGCTGGCGCGTGCGGCCGACGTGGTGCTGCTTTTGCCGCGCACCCCGGAGGCCTGCCCGCACGGCCTGGCGCCGACGACATCGACGCTGCTGCAACTGGTCATCGGCGATGCGCTGGCGATCGCGCTGCTCGAGGCGCGCGGCTTCACGCCGGATCATTTCCGCACCTTCCACCCCGGCGGCCAGCTCGGCGCCAACCTGACCATGGTCTCCGAGATCATGCGGGTCGGCGACCAGATGCCGCTGGCCGTGCTCGGCACCAAGATGCCGGAAGCGGTGATGACGCTGTCGCAGAAGAAGGTCGGCTGCGTCCTGATCGTCGACGCCAATGGCGAATTGGCCGGGATCATCACTGACGGCGATGTCGCGCGCAACCTGCACCGCCACCTGGCCGACGTCATCGTCGACGAGGTGATGACCCGCACGCCCAAGACGGTCGACCCGCAGACGCTTGCCGGCACCGCGATCGCGCTGCTCAACGAGCACAATATCGGCGCGCTGGTGGTGACCAAAAATAATATGCCGCTGGGCGTGGTGCATTTCCATGACCTGCTGCGCATCGGCGCAGCCTGAGGTGCATTGATATTCAGGTGAGGCCGGCCTGCGAACGGCGGCTTTCTGCGCTTCCGGTGCTCACGTACTTAAGTACGCTCCGCTCCGGTTCTCGAAAGCCATCGTTCTCGGCTCGGCCTGACCTGAATCTCAATACACCTCGCCGCCGCGCGGTGTGTGCTGTGAAAATTCAGACGCGTTCCACCGTCAGTTCCAGGTCCGTATCCGCGGCGCTCGTCACGCGCACCTGCGTGCCGGCTGGCAGGTCGGGGCCGGACACACGCCACAGCGTGTCGCCGAGTTTGATGCGGCCGCGGCCGTTGGCGATCGGCTCGGCGAGCGTCGCCATGCGACCGACCATCTGCGCGCCACGCCGGTTGAGCAGTGGCTGGTCGGTCGGGTCATGGCGCCCGCCGACCAGTCTCTTGCCGACATAGGCCGAGACCAGCGACAGCGCCAGGAAAGCGAGAACCTGGACCTGCCAGGTCCAGATCGCCGCATCCCAGATCAGCAGCGACACCGCGCCGATGATGAGCGCGGCGATGCCGATCCACAGCATGAAGATGCCGGGCGCGATGATTTCCATCACCAGCAGGACGAAGCCCAGAACCATCCAGCTCCACGGGCCGAGTTCGGAAATGACACGATCGATCATGGTGTTCTCCTCTGTTGGAGACTTTAATTATCGGTCGGACGCACGACCGGCGGGCGGGCGGACTGGCGCTGTGCGCCGGTCGTGCCTTCGCTGCGGAAGACTTCCTTGGCGATTTCGCCGATGCCGCCGAGCGAGCCGATTAGCGATGACGCCTCGAAGGGCATCAGCACGATCTTGCTGTTGGTGGCGGTGCCGATCCTGCCAAGTGCTTCGGTGTATTTCAGCGCGACGAAGTAATTCAGCGCCTGGACGTCGCCCTTGGAAATCGCTTCCGACACCACCTGGGTGGCGCGGGCTTCGGCCTCGGCCGAGCGCTCGCGCGCCTCGGCGTCACGGAAGGCCGCTTCCTTGCGGCCCTCGGCTTCGAGGATCTGCGACTGCTTGAGGCCTTCGGCGGCGAGGATCTGCGCGCGCTTGTTACGCTCGGCGGTCATCTGGCGGCCCATCGATTCGATGAGGTTGGCCGGCGGGTTGATGTCCTTGATCTCGACGCGGGTGATCTTGATGCCCCACGGATGCGCCGCCTCGTCGACGACGCGCAGCAGGCGCTCGTTGATGGCGTCGCGGTTCGACAGGAGCTCGTCGAGGTCCATCGAGCCCATGACGGTACGGATGTTGGTCATCGTCAGGTTGAGAATGGCATTCTGCAGGCCGGCAACCTGATAGGCAGCCTGGGCCGCATTGAGGATCTGGTAGAAAGCGATGCCGTCGACACCGACGATGGCGTTGTCGCGGGTGATGATCTCCTGGCTCGGAACGTCGAGCACCTGTTCCATCATGTTCATCTTGGCGCCGATGCGGTCGACGAAGGGCGTGATGATGTTGAGGCCGGGGCTCAGTGTCCTGGTGTAACGACCAAAGCGTTCGACGGTATAATTGTAGCCTTGCGGAACTGTCTTGATGCCTTTGAACAGCACCAGCACGACAAGCGCGACAAGAACAATGACCGCAATATCGAAACCACTGAAATCCATTTGGCTCTCCCTCAGAAGCAGGCTGCGAGAGCCATTCCCGCGCAGCCGACTTCACCAAAGACTTAAGTGTGTTTCAGGTGCGTTACAATCAGGTGATGATGGATTGTTTGTCGGTTTGCACTCACTGGTTGAAGGCGAAGAGCTCTGCGTCAGTGTCGGCGAGTCCTTTGATCGAAGCCGAAATAATTTCGGAAGCGATGCGCGAGAAGGTGATGCCATTGCCACCGTAACCCATGACCGCATGGATGCGTGGGTGCCTCGGGATGGCGCCGATATAGGGCAAGCCGGTGGACGTGGTGCCGAAGGAACCGGTCCAGGCGAACTCAGGCTTGACGTCGAGATGGGGGAATAACCGGCCGAGTTTTTCGGCAATACGGGCACTCTTGTCGGCGATCAGTTCATCGCGCCTTGTCTCGTCGACAAAATCCTCGTCCTCGCCGCCGCAGATGACGCGGCCATCCGCCGTCGCGCGCATGTAGAGGTAGGGATCGGACGCTTCCCAGATGAACGCTGCACCCGGCCAGAGCTTTCGCGGTTGCGGGCGCGTCGCGATCGCCCAGGTCGAGATGATCTGGTGGGCCGCGGCAGGCACGATGTCGACCAGTTCGTAGCCGGTGGCCAGGACCACATACCGTGCCGTGATGGTCGGGCCATCCTTTGTTGTCACGACCACCTCGTCGGCATTGTCCTCGATCGCCGTCGCTTCGACGGGCGCATGGAAACGCGCCTTGCGCCCCAGCGCCTTGAGCAGCAGCCCGGCCGTCAGTCTGCGCGGGTCGAGCGCGATGTTGCCGTGGCTGAGGATGGCGCCGCCGCGGTCGATGCCGAATGTCTCCGTCAGCGGCTGCGGCGTCAGATAGGTCGCGGCAATGCCCGCTTGCCGCCGCGCTTCGGCTTCATCCCGCAGTTCCGACGGGCCGAGCACCGTGCCGGCCAGATAAAGCGACTGGGTGCGGCGCAGGCGACAGTCGATTGCGAGATCCTCGATGCGGCCAGCTAGGTTGGAAACGGCGAGCCGCGAGCGTCGCCAGGCCTGCTGTGCGCTGGCCTTGCCGATCATCTTCGAGAGCGTTGAAAGCGGCTGGTCGATTTCGAATTGGACCAGCGCCGTCGTTGCCGCGGTCGAGCCTTTCAACGGCCCGCGCCGGTCGATGCAGATCACCGCATGACCGTCTGCCGTCAGCGCCTCGGCCATCATGGCGCCGCTGATGCCCATGCCGATGATCAGCACGTCGGTCTTGGCGTCGCGGGTCAGCGCCGATGTCGGCACGGCAGGGGCGCGATAGGCCGACCAGACGGGCCGGCCAGTTCTGAGGTCGAGTTTGCGGGGCATCGAGTTCTCCGGAAGGTGCGCCTCAACGCTCCGGAGTGGCCGTTGTTCCGGGTGCTAGATCCAGCCGGAAAGTTCGCGCCGCACCATCGCCTCGATCACCGCCATGCCCTCGGCGCTGTCGTTGAGGCAAGGGATATGGGCGAAATTCTTGCCGCCGGCGTGATGAAAAGTCTCGGCCGCCTCGCGGCCGATCTCGTCCAGCGTCTCGATGCAGTCGACCGAAAAGCCGGGATTGACGATGGCGATCGACTTCACGCCGTCCTTGCCCAGCTTTTCAACCGTCTTGTCGGTGTAGGGTTGCAGCCATTCCTGCGCGCCGAAGCGCGACTGGAAGGTGGTGATCAGCCTCTTCTCGTCCCAGCCGAGCCTGTCGCGCAACAGCCGCGTCGTCTTCTGGCAGTGGCAATGATAGGGATCACCCTTCTCGAAATAGGGTTTTGGGATGCCATGATAGGAGGCGAGGACCACTTCTGGCTCGAAATCCAGCGTTGCGAGGTTCTGCTCGATCGAACGCGCCAGCGCCTCGATGTAGACAGGCTCGTCATAGTAGGGCGGCACACTGCGGATGGCGGGGGCTGCGCGCATCTTCATCAGCGCGCGAAACAGCTGGTCGTTGGCGGTCGCCGTCGTGGTCGCCGAATACTGGGGATAGAGCGGGAACGAAACGATACGGTCGCAGCCTTGCGCGACCAGCCTTTCGGCGACGCTTACCGTTGAAGGGTTGCCGTAGCGCATCGCCCAGTCGACGACGACGTCGGGCAGGTCGCGCAACGCTTCGGCCAGCTTTTCGCTCTGCGCGCGCGTGTAGGTGCGCAGCGGCGACTCGTTCCTCTCCCGGTTCCAGATCCGGGCGTAATTGGCGCCCGACTTCTTCGGTCGCGTGGTGAGCACCAGGCCGTAGAGGATCGGATACCAGATCGCCCTGTTGAGCTCGATGACACGCGGATCGGACAGGAATTCCCGGAGATACCGCCACATCGGCTTGAAGTCGGTGCCATCAGGCGTGCCGAGGTTGACCAGCATGACGCCGACCTTGCCGGTCTTGACCGGCGGATGCCCGGCCGGCCGTGGGGCGAGGGCCTTCGCGGCTTTGGGATCGACAGGGGTGGAAAGCGTCATAAGGGTTCTCCGGACACGGCGTGAAACTAGCGATGGTGCGCCGGTTTTCAATGCAGCGTCTGGCCGCACCTTAGCCTGAAAACGCAAAACCCGCCCGGTTTCCCGGACGGGCTTGTCATTGCAGAACCCGAAGCGGCGTTACTTCGCCGGGATGGTCAGCGTCGCGCTAGGCATAAGCCGATGCGGCCGTTGACCCTTGTTGGCTTCATAGATCAGCTTCCACTTGGTCGCGTCGCCATAGGCCTTCTTGGCCAGATCCCAATAGGTATCGCCGGCGACGATGACATGGCTGCCTGTTGCTGGCGCTGCCTCAGCGGGTTTTGCCGGTTCTGCTGGCGTTGGTGCCGCCGGTGCAGGGGCAGCTTCGGCCGGTTTTGCCGGTTCGGTTGGTGCAGGTGCTGGAGCAGCGGGAGCCGGCGGGGCCGGTGGCGGAGGCGCTGCATCCGTCGATATGGCCGGTGGTGTGTTGGCGATATCGCCTGAATTGGCGGGCAATTCGGGCATTGCCGGTGCCGTATCCGCGGGCTTTGCGGCCTCAGCGGGTTTGGCAGGCTCTGCTGGCGCGGGGGCAGGGGTTGCCTCGGCAGGCTTTGCCGGTTCGGCAGCCTTGGCCGGTTCCGCTGCCGGTGCCGCCGCGACAGTCGCGGCGATCTCGGTGATGCGGCCGTCGAGTTTGGGTGTGTAAGGCCGGTGGGCGCCGAGATAGTCGGCCACGACCTGCTCGAGGCCCGGACCGTAATCATAGGCGTTCTTGGCTTTTTCGGCGAAGACCTTGTAGCCGTCGCCGCCCTGGCGGACATAGTTGTTGGTGGCGACGAGATAATCCTTGTCGGGGTTGATCGGCGTCCAGGCGCCGTTCTCCATCACCTCCACCGACTTGACGCGGCCGGCATTGGGCGCGACCGACTTGTCGAAGGAATATTTGAGACCCGCGACCTGCGGGAAGCGGCCGGCGCCGTCCTCGATCTGGCTGAGGCCGCCTTCGAGACCGGCCACCAGGTCCTTGCCGGAAATCTGGAAGGTCGCCAGCGTGTTCTGGAACGGCAGCACGGTCAGCACCTCGCCCATGGTGACGGTGCCCTTGTCGATCGAAGCACGCAGGCCGCCGCCATTGGAAATGACGATCTCGACGCCCTGTCCCTTGACGCGGTCGAGGATCGCGTCGGAGACGAGGTTGCCCATCGCGCATTCCCTAGCGCGGCAATTCTCGCGGCTGCCGTCGATGACGTCGGTGGTCTCCGCCACTTCCTTGTTCTTCAGGGCCTCGATCGGCGCGCCAAGCTCCTTGATGCGGGCGAGCACGGCGGGATCGGGCGTGATCGACTTGTCGAGATAGATAGGATCGCCGCTGGCGGATTTGACGACGCCATTGTCGTCGAAGACGATCTTGAACTCGCCGAGATATTTTGAGTAGGAAGCCGCCTGCACCACCGGCACCTTGTAGCCGCCGGGATTGTCGACCATCGTCGGATAGGGGCCTGCCGCCTTCGGATCGGTGTTCGACAAAAGCGTATGGCTGTGGCCGCCGACGACGACGTCGATGCCGGGGATCTTGGCGATGACATCGCGCTCCCTGTTATAGCCGATATGGGTCACGGCGATGATCTTGTTGACACCTTGTGCCTTCAGCTTCTCGACCTCCGCCGTGATCGACTTGACGTCGTCCGCGATGGTGATGTTGGGGCCGGGGGAAGCGAGTTCGGGCGTGTCGTTGGTGACGGCGCCGACAATGCCGATCTTCTGCCCGCCGACTTCGACGACGATCGACGGCTTGATCTTGCCGGCTGCGCCGGACTTGTCGTTGGGCACGACATTGGCACTGACGATCGGGAACTTCGCCTTGTCGAGGTAAGGCACCAGCGCGCTCTCGCCGTCGTCGAACTCGTGGTTGCCGAGCGTCACCGCGTCGGGTTTTATCTGATTGAGGAATTCCTCTTCCACGGCGCCCTTGTAGGTGGTGTAGAACAGCGATCCCTGGAAGCTGTCACCTGCATTGAGCAGCAGCACGTTCTGGCCTTCGAGCTTCTTGCGTTCCTGGGCGATCGCCGTGATCAACCGGCCCGCGCCGCCGATGCATTCGCCCTTGGTCTCCTCGTCGGCCGAACAGGTCGATTCGTATTTGTTGTTGCCTTCGATGCGGCTGTGCCAATCATTGAAATGCAAAATGTTCAATGTGTAGTCGGCAAAGGATGCGCCGGCCGACAGGCCAAGCGTCGACACGGACAGGGCGGCAATGGCGGCAAGCTTCTTCATCTTCGTCTCCCGGTAGGCTGATCAGAGGCGTTTAGCGCCCTTGCTTGACTGGGGTATAACAGCCAGCGTTTTGACCATGTTCCCATCGCGTTCCGGCTGACGCAAGCGGAAATGCCGAGGTTGTTTGCAGCCGCAAAACCCGGGGTATTTTCTGGCGAAAAACCCGGGGTATTTTCTGGCGAAAAACCCGGGGTATTTTCTGGCGAAAAACCCGGGGTATTTGCAAATGCAAAAAAGGACGGCGGCCACAGGGCCGCCGTCCTTTTAGCTCGGTCAGTGTTGGTTCAAGTACGACGCGTAAACACGAAGTTCTTGCCAGCCGAGTCTGTGCAGTTGAGCTGGTTGATGGAGACCATCAGGCAGTTGGTGTTGATCTGCGTGTGGCGGATCAGCGAGGTGCCGGTGATCTCGAGGGACGTGGCGCCGGTCATGGTGTAGGAACCCTCGGCGAATGGCTCTCCAGTCTCGGCGGAAACAGTCTTGTATTTTCCGCCGTTGAATGTCGAAAGTGCCTTGCCCGTGCCGTCGATCCACGAACCTTCGACGCCTTTCGGTGCTGCCGCCATTGGCGGCTGGTCAGGACCGGTGGTGGTGCAGGCAGCGAGCATCAGGGCAACCGAACCCGCCACGCCCATCGAAAGAACTTTGCGCGCAATAGTCATCTGAAATCCTCTCCAAACGCATCGGCCCAAGAATCGGTTTTCGATTTTGGCAGGCGCGATGCGAACGTCCAAAGTACTGAAGCGGCGTGCGTCCGACGGGACGCGCGCTGCTCCAGGCCGCATCTCTTCAATCGCCCGATTTCCGGGCGATTGCAAGGCAATGGCGCATGGTGCGCGCGACGCTATCGGACGAGGATGTTGCGGAATTGCCACGGATCGCTGCGGTCGAGGTCCTCCGGGAACAGCCCCGGGCGTCTGTCGAGCGGCGTCCAGTCGGTATAATGGCCTTCGACCGGTCCGAGATAGGGCGACTGCACTTCCAGGCAGCGCTTGTAGTCCATCTCGTCGGCCTCGACGATGCCGGCATCCGGGTTTTCCAGCGCCCAGACCATGCCGGCCAGAACCGCAGAGGTGACCTGCATGCCGGTGGCGTTCTGATAGGGCGCCAGCTTGCGCGCCTCGGCGAGCGAGAGGTGCGAGCCATACCAGTAGGCATTCTTGTCGTGGCCGTAGAGCAGGACGCCGAGCTCGTCGACACCGTCGACCAGCTCGTTCTCGTCAAGCACGTGGTGCACCGGCTGAGGCTTGCCGGCGGCGCCGAACATCTCGTCCAGCGACAGCATCGCATCGTTGCAGGGATGGTAGGCGTAATGGCAGGTCGGCCGGTATTGGACCTTGCCTTTCTTGGAGCGCACGGTGAAGAAATCGGCGATCGAGATCGCCTCGTTGTGCGTCACAAGCAGGCCGTATTGCGGGCCTGGCGTCGGGCACCAGGAGCGCACGCGCGTGTTGGCGCCGGGCTGCTCCAGATAGATCGCGGCCTTGGAGCCGTGCTTGTGCTTCTTGCCGTTCTTCGGCATCCATTTCTCATGCGTGCCCCAGCCGAGTTCGGCCGGCTGCAGGCCCTCGGAGATGAAGCCCTCGACCGACCAGGTGTTCCAGAACACATCCATCGGCTTCGGCTTCTTGGCGCGCTGGGTGTCGCGCTCGGCGATATGGATGCCCTTCACGCCGGCCTTCTTCATCAGCTTGGCCCAGCCCTCGCGGTCTTCCTGCGCGGGCTCCGAGAACTCCAGGCCAAGATCGGTGGCGAGGTTGACCAGCGCCTGCTTGACGAACCACGAAACCATGCCGGGGTTGGCACCGCAGGTCGACACGGCGGTGGCGCCGCCCGGTCTGTCGTGCTTTTCCTTGATCAGCGCTTCGCGCAGCGCATAGTTGGTGCGGCTGGCATTGTCGGCCTTGGCGTCGAAATAGAAGCCGGGCCACGGCTCGACGACGGTGTCGATGTAGAGCACGCCGAGCTTGCGGCAGAGCCGCATCAGGTCTACCGAGCCGGTATCGACCGACAAATTGACGCAAAAGCCCTGGCCGCCGCCATTAGTCAGCAGCGGCGTCAGAAGCTTCTTGTAGTTCTTCTCGGTCACCGCTTCCTGGACGAAGGCGATGCCGCGCTCGTCGAGCAGCTTGCGGTCGGTATCGCGTGGGTCGAGGACCGTCATGCGCGACTTGTCGAACTTGAAATGGCGTTCGATGAGCGGCAGCGTTCCCCGTCCGATCGAGCCGAAGCCGATCATCACCACGGGGCCGGTGATCTCACCGTAAACGGGCCAGTTTTCATTCGCCATTTTATCGAGCACTCCTTCGGACACGTGCAAAAACCCGGGCATTTTCGCCCAACGGTCATGCGCTACATCACAGATCATTGTCATAAACCAGCGAAAAGCGCCAACCTGAGGCTAGCCGTCCCTGGCCATGTGGTTAAGGACCGACATCAGCCGGGCGCGGTCTGATGTCAGGCCCTTATAGTCGAGCTGGTCGAGATCGAGCGCTTCCAATTGAGCGGCAAAAGACACTGCGAGCGTTGCCCGGTCGGGATGCCGCGCCAGTACGGCGAGCGGGTCGAGATGGATGCGGATGGTGAACAGGATGTCGCGTGAGGACGGCAGCTTGCGCAGCGTCTGACGCTCGACGCGGATGAAGGCGTGCGCCTTGACGTCACCGTCAGGGAAGCGTGTCGGCCGGTTGGTGGCGCGGTCGATGCGCTCGACATTCGATAGCGGATGGTAGAGCGCATTGTCGGCCTGGATCGACCAGTTGAAGCGCTCGACCGCCTGGCCCTGCAGACCGTCGAACATGCGGTTGATCAATGCGGCGGGGCGCGTGCCCGGGCCGAAGCCCGGCACAGGCTCATGGATCTGCTGCAGCGGCTTGCCGAACTTTTCGAGCAGCGACCAGGACGAGGGAAAGCACAGCGAACCCGCCGCGAGCCGCCAGCCGCTGTCGTCGCGGCGCATCAGGATCAGGTCTTCCTGGACCAGCAGCGAGGCTGCGACCAGCGGCGCGCCGGCAAGACCCGAAGGCAGGGCAGGGTGGTTCGCGGCGTCGACCACCTCGACGCCCGCATCGGTGCGGCGATGGGTGTTTGGAAATCTCTCCGGCAGGTACGCGCCGAGCAAGTCGAGCACTTCGCCCTGGGCGTCCCGTGTACCGTCCTCCTCGACGAAAACCCGTTCGGGGATTTCAGCATAAAGCCGGCGCTTCTCGGCGAGATAGGGCAGGAGATGGCTGTCGACCTCGATCCAGCTTGCGGGGTCGAGCGGCTTCAGGCCGATGTTGAACAGCTTCGACGAGCCATCATAAGGGGTGTGGGTAGGCAGGGCCTCGACCAAGCTCATGCTTCCTTGAAAGCGTCGAGACCGCCGGCGGTCATCCTGGCCAGGAATTCGGTGACGTCGTAGTCCGCGGCACCCGCCTTGGCGAAGGGGTCGGCAGCCAGCCTGGCGTCGAGGATTTCGCGCGGGCCTTGCGCGATGATCATGCCTCCGGTCCGCGGTTTCTTCGGCCCGGAGGCGATGAAGATGCCCTCCGCATAGCAGGCCCTCAGCCATTCGATATGCGCCGCCTGCAAGCGGTCGATCTCGGTCAACGGCACCTTGTAGTTCAGCGAAACGACGAACATGGCATTCTCCTGGTCACACCAGCTTTGCGGGAATCAGGCCGCGCAGCGAATTGCCGACAAAGAGAGCCTTGGCCGACTTCAGATCATCGTAGGTGTAGATCGCTTCCGCCGCCCGGCCTTCATCCAGAAGCTCGGCGCGCAATACGCCAGGCAGCAGGCCGCAATCGAGCCGGGGCGTTGCCAGCACGCCGTCGCCGAAATCGGCGAAGACATTGGTGATGGTGCCTTCGCAGATTTCGCCGCGCTCATTGGCCAGGATCACCTCGTCGGCCTGGGTGACGAGATATTCGGAACGGGCATGGGTGTAGAGTTGCCGCCGGCTGGTCTTGTGGCGCAGCAGCGTGTTGCTTGAATCGAGCCGCGTCCGCGCCAGCCGCAGCACCCAGACCTTGTCGGCGGCCAGCGGTTCGTAGGGTTGCGCCGAGGCGGTGGCTTCGCCGTTGCGCGCCAAAGCGAGCCGCGTGCGCATGGCGGTCTGGGAGCCGTCGATCGCGTTGCCTAGCACGGCGCCTATTCCCTGCGGATCGCAGGCAAAGCCGAGCTCCGCCGCCGAGCCATAGAGGCGTGCAAGGTGGCGATCGAAGCGCAGGAAGCCCGTCCCGGTCTGCCAGCGCATGGTCTCGATCAGCTCGAAATCGGCGGTGTCCCCGTCGCGAAGCGGGCTTTGAGCAGACACTCCTGATACTCCTCCTCAGGCGTCGAATCGAAGACAATGCCGCCGCCGACATTGTAGACGGCCTCGCCACTGGCAAAGAGCGAGATGGTGCGGATCGCCACGGAAAAGCGCATCGTGCCGCCGGGCGCGATCCAGCCGATGGCGCCGCAGTAGACGTCGCGCGGCGTGCCCTCCAGATCGTGCAGGATCTCCATGGCACGGATTTTGGGCGCGCCGGTGATCGAGCCACAGGGAAAGAGTGCTGCGAAGATCTGGCGGATCGAGAGCCCCGGCAGCAGCTTCGCCCTGACGTCGCTCACCATCTGGTGGACGGTCGGGTAGCTCTCGATGCGGAACAGTTCCGGCACCTCCAAGGTGCCGACCTCGCTGATCAGCGAGATGTCGTTGCGCAGGAGGTCGACGATCATCCGGTTCTCGGCCTGGTTCTTTTCGTCATTGCGCAGGAAGGTCTTCTGCCGCTCGTCTTCGGCCTTGGTCGCGCCACGCGGGGCCGTGCCTTTCATCGGATGCGTCTCGATCATCCCGGCGGCATTGATCTCGAAGAACAGTTCAGGCGAGCGCGACAGCACGATCGGGTCACCCAGCGCCACCAGCGCGCCATACTTCACCGGCTGGCGCTCGGTCAGGGCGTTGAAGGCGGCAAGCGGGTCGCCAGACCATTGCGCCTGCACCGGAAAGGTCAGATTGCCCTGGTAGCAATCGCCTTGCCTGATGTGTTGATGCAGCCGCGAGAAGCGTTTCTCATAATCCTCGAACGACCAGGCCGCCCTTGCATCGAAGATCGGGCCGTTGGTCGCTGCTGCGTTGCGCGGCGGCACCGCTTCTTCGGCCGGAGTGTCGAAGACGCCGAGGCAGACCAACGGTGCGCGACGTCCCTTCGGCAGCAAGGGAACGAGTTTCGGTTCGAGCAGGTAGCCAGCCTCATAGGAGAAATAGCCGGCCAGCCATTTGCCGGCATCGTGCGCGGCCTGTGCTGCTTGCAACGCCGCCGGGAAGTCCTTTGCCTCATGCGCCACGATGATGTCAGCAGGCCGGTCGAAGACGAGCTGACGCGCGCTTTCGTCGTTGCGGAAAATGGCGGCGGGCAGGGACATGGGACTCGGGTGCTGCGGTCAATGAAGCCGTTGACCGCTCTATATGGGGGGCCGCCTGCGCGCAATCGAGGGAACGTCACCTTGCCCCTTAAAGCCGACCTGCTGGATCGGGTCGGCAAAAACAAACCGGCGGCGCCCGTGGCGCCGCCGGCTGTGATCCTTGCTTCGGCCGCTCAGGTGTTGCTGGCGGTTCCCGCCGAAGGAAATTGCTTGGCGAATTCCGCCTCGTTGCCGGCCGCCAGCAACTTGGCCTGTTCGACCCAGCGCTCGCGCTCGACACGGCCACCGAATTGCAGGGCGTGCTCGATCCGCTCGATGTCGGCGGCCGTCCAGGCGGCGATCTGGGCGAAGCTGGTCACGCCTTGTCCCTTGAGCAGCTTCTCGTTGACAGGGCCGATGCCGATCAGCCTGCGCAGGTTGTCTGGCTTGGCCGTGGCTGGCCTGGCTGGCGCCGGTGCGGCTGTCTTGGCAGCTGCTGCCTTGGGAGCGGCCGCGCTCTTGGTTGCAGAGCCGGCGGCTGCGGGTTTGCTCGCCGCGGGTTTGGCTGGAGCCGCGGCCTTGGCCGCGGCGGGTTTCGCCGCTGCCGGCTTTGCCGCGGCTGGTTTGGCCGGTGCAGCCTTGGCCGCCGGAGTGGATTTGGCCGTGGCCGGCGTCGACATCAGGGTGGCTGATGGTTGACTGGCGGCCTTTGCTCCGCCAGCACCCGTGGATGCCTGCGCCTCGCGCAACTGTCGCTCGAGGTCGGCGCGGGTCTTGCCGCATGCATTGAGTTCGCCGGTCAGGCGGTCGCTGTCGGCGCGCAGCCGGTCGCGCTCGCTGCGGGTGCGGTCGAGGTCGCCGCGCAGGCTGTCGAGTTCACCACGCAGGCGGCCCCAGATAAACCAGCCAACCAACACGCCTACCAGGAACGCCAGGACCACGTAGAAAAAAGTGCCCATTGTCTCTCTCCAGTCAGATCCGTCTGCCGTGGGTCATGACCTTCGGCGATGGACTACTCGATGATGGTTCCGCGGGTTCGCAGAACAGCCGGCTTCGGTTCGAGCTGTTGGCGATCGGCTTTGCTTGCCCATGGCCAACGGCCGTTGTCGCGTTCGCCTGAGCGTCACGGCCGGCTGAGATTTTCCCTCGCCGATCCGCATGTGCTCCGGCTGAGCTTGCAGCGAAGGCTATCATAGAGCTTGCGGAAAGCTACGGGAAAACGTCCGTCGAGAGTTCTTCAAGAACAAATATTTAGCGCAAGAATAGTGCGATCCCAACATGCATTCCGGCTAAACTGTTCTTGGCAGGATGGAGAAGTCTCAACCGTCGAGCGTTTCCAGTTCGTCGATCAGGCCGCTGATGACACCGAGCCCGATCTGCCAGAAGGCGGGGTCGGTGGCGTCGAGGCCGAAGGGCGCCAGAAGCTGCGAGTGATGCTTGGTGCCGCCGGCGCGCAGCATCTCGAAATACTTGTCCTGGAAGCCGCGCTCGGCGTTCTGGTAGACGGCGTAGAGCGAGTTCACCAGGCAGTCGCCGAAAGCATAGGCATAGACGTAGAAGGGCGAATGGATGAAGTGCGGGATGTAGGTCCAGAACACCTCGTAGCCGTCGCGCAGTTTGATCGCGGGACCGAGGCTTTCGGCCTGCACTTCCAGCCAGAACTGGCCGAGCCTGTCGGACGTCAGTTCGCCGTTGCGGCGCTCGGCATGCACCTTGCGCTCGAATTCGTAGAAGGCGATCTGGCGGACCACCGTGTTGATCATGTCCTCGACCTTCTGGGCGAGCATGGCCTTGCGCTCACGCCTGTCGGTGGTCTGCTCCAGCAGCGAGCGGAAGGTCAGCATCTCGCCGAAGACGGAAGCCGTCTCGGCCAGCGTCAGCGGCGTCGAGGCCATCAGCGCGCCCTGGCCGGCGGCCAGCACCTGGTGCACGCCGTGGCCGAGCTCATGCGCCAGCGTCATCACGTCGCGCGGCTTGCCCATGTAGTTGAGCAGCACGTAGGGGTGCGCCGACGGCACGGTCGGATGCGCAAAGGCGCCTGGCGACTTGCCCGGGCGCACCGGCGCGTCGATCCAGTTGCGGTCGAAGAAGGTGCGCGCGATCTCGGCCATCTCGGGGGAGAAGCGCTGATAGGCCGACAGCACGGTGTTCCTGGCTTCGTCCCAGCCGATCACCGCCTGCGGTGTCTCCGGCAGCGGCGCGTTGCGGTCCCAGTGGTTCATCACCTCCATGCCGAGCCAGCGCGCCTTCATCGCGTAGTAGCGGTGCGACAGGCGCGGATAGGCCTCGCGCACGGCGGTGGCGAGCGCATCGACCACGCCACGCTCGACACGGTTGGCGAGATGGCGTGAATCGGCGATGTCCTCGAAGCCGCGCCAGCGGTCGGATATTTCCTTGTCCTTGGCCAGCGTGTTGGTGATCAGCGTGAAGGTGCGCAAATTCTTGCGGAAGGTCGCGGCCAAGGCCTCGGAGGCGCGGCGGCGCACCTCGCCGTCGGCATCCTGCAGGCGGTTGAGCGCCGGCTCCAGCGTCAGCTCCTCGCCATCGACGTCGAAGCGGAGGTCGGTCATCGTCTCATCGAACAGGCGGTTCCAGGCGCCGCGTCCGGTAATCGACTTCTCGTGGAAAAGCTGCTCGACGCGATCCTCGAGCTGGTAGGGTTTGTCCATTCTAAGGTCGAGCACCCAGGGCCGGTAGTGGCCGAAAGCGGAATCGGTCGCCAGCGCGCTCTCGATCGCGGCGTCCTCGATCAGGTTCAGTTCGAGCGCGAAGAACAGAAGATGCGCGCTGGCGTCGGTCATCTTCTCCTGGATGTCGCCATAGAGCTTGGCGCGCTGCGGATCGGCGGTGTTGCCGGCATAGACCAGGCCGGCATAGGAGACGATGCGGCCGATCAGTTCCTCCAGCGCCTCGTAGGCGACCAGCGCCTCGCCCAGCCTGCCGGCGCTGCCGCGCCCGGCCTCGGCGGCGAGCGTGCCCTTCCAGCGGCTCTCGAAAGCGATCGCGTCGGCGGCGGCCCTGGCGATGTCACGCTTCAGTTCCGGGGCTTCCATGCCGGCATAGAGGTCGGCAAGGTTCCATTCCGGCAGATCGCCAAGCTCGGCCGCGCCCTGACCGGACGCCGGTGCCGCAAGCCGCCGACCAAACATCATGCGCATCGACAATACCTTCTGTGAATCAAGGAGCCAGAATCAGGGGGCCAAAATCAAGGTGAATGAGCAAGCCGGTCAAATCCTAAGGAATTCGTTCACCGGGTTTTTTGAAACCTTATTTAGAACCCTGTGCCAAGATGATCCATGGGGATTTCGAGCGCGGGCAGTTCAAGACAGTCATGACAGGTTCCATACTCATAGTCGATGACGATCCCGTGCAGCGCCGGCTGCTCGAGGCGGCGGTGACGCGCTTCGGCCACACGGCAATCGTCGTCGACGGCGGTGCCGCCGGCCTCGACGTGCTCGACGGGCCTGGCGCCCGCGACGTCTCTGTGGTGATCCTCGACCTGGTCATGCCCGGTGTCGACGGCATTGGCGTGCTGAAGGCGATGCGCGAACGCGACATCACCGTCCCGGTCATCGTGCAGACCGCCCAGGGCGGCATCGAAACCGTGGTGTCGGCGATGCGCCACGGCGCCTTCGATTTCGTCGTCAAGCCGGCTTCGCCCGACAGGCTGCAGGCGTCGATCGCCAATGCGCTGAAGGTCGAGGCGGTCGAGGGCGAGGTCAAGCGCACATCGCGCAAGCGCGGCGGGCTTTTGACCTTCAGGGACATGATCACCCACAGCCCGGCCATGGACAGGGTGATACGTCTCGGACAGAAAGCGGCTGCCTCCAACATCCCGATCCTGATCGAAGGCGAATCCGGCGTCGGCAAGGAACTGGTGGCGCGCGCCATCCAGGGCACCGGTGACCGGCGCTCGAAACCGTTCGTCACCGTCAATTGCGGCGCCATTCCCGACAATCTGGTCGAATCGATCCTGTTCGGCCACGAGAAGGGCTCGTTCACCGGCGCTACCGACAAGCACACTGGCAAGTTCGTCGAGGCGCATTCGGGCACGTTGTTCCTCGACGAGATCGGTGACCTGCCGCTCGACGTCCAGGTCAAGCTGCTGCGCGCCGTGCAGGACGGCGAGGTCGATCCGGTCGGCGGCCGCGCCACCGTCAGGGTCGACATCAGGCTGATTTCGGCGACGCACCGCAACCTCCTGCAGCAGGTCAAGGACGGCAAGTTCCGCGAGGACCTGTTCTACCGGCTGAATGTCTATCCCATCTTCGTGCCGCCGCTGCGCGACCGCCGGGACGACATTCCGCATCTGGTCACGCATTTCATGGAAAAGGTGGCGCCCGCCGACCCGCGCCGCCGCCTGCAAGGCATTTCGGCGGCAGCACTTGCGGTGCTGCAGGCCTATGACTGGCCCGGCAACATCAGGCAGCTCGAAAACGCCGTGTTCCGCGCCTCGGTGCTGTGTGACGGCGACGTGCTCGATGTCGATGATTTCCCGCAGATCCGGGCGCAGGTGGAAGGCACCGTCAATCTCGAAACTGACGATACGGCACCGCACTTTTCATCGCCACCAGGACCGCGCGATGAGGAGGTCCCGGACGGCGATTCCACCCCGATGGCTGAGCCGGATCGGCCGGCCGTGCTTCAGCCCAGGTTCGGCACGCTGCGGGCGCTCGACGAACGCGGCAATGTGCGGGCGCTGGCCGATGTCGAACTCGAGATGATCAAGCTCGCCATCGATCATTACAACGGCCAGATGAGCGAAGTCGCGCGCCGCCTCGGCATCGGCCGTTCGACGCTTTACCGCAAGCTCAAGGAATACGGCATCGATCCGGAAACTGGCCGCGTCGAGCGGCTCGCGTCCTAAGGCGCGCCGCGTCGAAACGGATTCACGCGACGCGCTTTAGGACTTTGGCTCTTATACAGTCGTTCGCCCAGGACCGAGGTCACTTTCGGGCGACAAGCATTCGACGCAAGGTCGGGACCAGCTTGCAGTGCCATAGTGGGCCCTGTAACGGTGTTTCGGCTGGAATATGGCAAGCCTGTGGACAGCTCTGTTCACGCATTAAGGCTAACGGTAACAGATCGTGTTCGGCCAAAGCCGGAATCCTGATCTAAACCAGCGGTTTACCAAGAAACCTTGTGAACAATTTTTGACGGGATATCGCCATGGTGTTACCGCATTTCGGCTTCAATAAGCGATGATTAACCATTAGGATCGATATTCGGATGTGAAAACGACACATCCGTTTGGGCAAATCCGGGGACAAACGGCAGCCTGCAAGGCCTTTTGATTTGAACAGAATCGAACGACTCACAAACGGGCGTCATCATCATTTGAGCGTCTGGCCGAGATGGCTGGCAGCTTTGATTGTCGCTTTTGGTTTTGTTGCCGCGGCCGCCACCGGCGCCCAGGCCGAAGTTCGTTCGCTGAAGCTCTACCACCTCCACACGCACGAAAAGGCCGAGATCGTCTACAAGCGCAACGGCCGCTACGTTCCCGAGGGCTTGCGCAAGATCAACATCATCCTGCGCGACTGGCGCCGCAACGAGCCGACCAAGATGGATCCGCGCCTGCTGGACCTGGTCTGGGAGGCCTATCGGGAAAGCGGCGCCACCGACTATATCCAGGTCGTCTGCGGCTACCGTTCGCCGGCGACCAACTCGATGCTGCGCAGCCGCAGCCGGGGTGTCGCCGAGAAGAGCCAGCATATGCTCGGCAAGGCGATGGATTTCTACATTCCCGGCGTGCCGCTGAAGAAGCTGCGCAATATCGGCCTCAAGATGCAGGGCGGTGGCGTCGGCTACTATCCGACCTCCGGTTCGCCGTTCGTCCATATGGATGTCGGCAATGTGCGCCACTGGCCCGGCATCAGCCGCCAGGAACTGGTCAGCCTGTTCCCCAACGGCAAGACGCTGCATGTGCCAAGCGACGGCCGGCCGCTGCCGGGCTATGAGCAGGCAATGGCCGCCTACAAGGCACGCAAGGGTTCGGGTACGCCCAATGTCGAGATGGCCAGTGTCGGCGGCGGTAAGAAGTCGGGTGGGTTCCTGTCTGCTCTCTTCGGTGGCGGCGGCTCCGATGAAGCCGACGACAGCGCCGATGTCGAAACCGCTTCGGCCGAGCCGGCGCCCAAGGCTAGAAGCCTGAAGCCGGCCGCGACCGCCAAGAGCAGCAACCTGCCAGGCATCGCCATCGTCGCGCCCGAGAAAGCGCAGCGCGCCAACATTCCGCAGATTGCCGAAGAGCAGGCTCCGGAACCGGAAAAGGATACGCCGGAAACGATCATTGCCGCGCTGCCGGCCAAGGAAATTCCGGTGCCCGATTTCGCGCCGCGGCCGAAGGCCGATGTCGGCGCGGAGCCTGAGAATGTTCCGTTCGCCATGGCGGACGCGACGGCGACCACCGAACAGGCCGTGGCGACCGCGCAGGCGCCGGCGAATATGCCTTTCAGCAAGGCTGACCCTGCCGCGGCATCGGCGGCTGCAGCCGCCGATCCGGCGCAGGTTGCCGTCAACAACATCCCCTTGCCGACATGGCGTCCCGAACGCACGCTGCCCGCGGAACTCGCACCGCCGCCCAGCAAGGATGTGCTGATGGCGCTGGCGGATACGGCTGAACAAGGCAGCACCGCGACCGATGCGTTCTCGGTGCTGCCGACGGCGCGGCCCGAGCCGGCCAAGCCGGACGCCGTCAAGGCCGTGCTCGACGAGGCCAATGCCCAGGTCGGCAATGCCGACGAATATCAGGTTGCGTCGCTGTCCGAAGAACCCCGCTCGGCCTTCAACGATCCGTCTGATATCAATGCCGCATCGCCGCGCCAGGCAGTTGCTGCCCGTCCGGCCGGTTCCGATCCGGCCGCCGCGATCGGCGCCGGCGTGAAGACGACCCGCAAGGAAGCCAGGGCCACCGCCCGCGACCAGAAGCCCGGCCCCAGGGCCATGGTGGTTGCCGCGGCACCCCAGGCCGCCCGCTGGGCGCTGACCAGCGGCGATAACGTCGCCAGCGTTTCGAGCGCGACGACGGCGCCTGGCTACGCCTACAATATCGTGCATACGCCGCCGAGCGAGGTCTACACGGCCGGCTTCCAGCCGAGCAACGAGGTGGCTGACGTCAATCGCTTCACCGGCAATGCCGTCAAGTTCATGTCGGTCGCCCGCTTCCAGACGAAGTAACCGCCTGGCCAGATGTGATAGAAGCCGCGCTGGGCAATCGGCGCGGCTTTTTGCCGACCAAAGGCGCGATGCATGCGACGCCTCGATCCCTGCAAGATCACGCGCGGCTGAACTTCTCGTGAAGCCGGAACGGCAGACCTATTTCCGGGTTAGTAAGGGTGCGTTCCAACCCGGGGATATTCATGAAGAAGATACTACTGGCATCAGTTCTGGCATTGGTTGCAGCCTCGGCCGCGATCGCTCCATCGCAAGCCGAAACCGTGATCATCAAGAGCGGCAAGCATCACTGCAGGACCAAGCTGGTCACGCATTGGGTTCACCATCACAGGGTGACCGAGCAGGTCAAGGTCTGCCACTGATCGGGAACCGATAGGGTCTGGAGAATTGGCCCGGTCGGCAAGAGCCGGCCGGGCTTTTCATTGTCGCCCATAGTCACTTTTGGGCGGCGGGCGTCAGTCGATTTCCAGTGTGGCGGCCTCGCCCCTGGCGAGAAGCCGCGCGGCGTCACGCGCCGGCGGCAGTCCGAAATGGCGCGCATATTCCCGGCTGAACTGGGATGCGCTTTCATAGCCGACGACAAAGGCGACGCGCGCGGCGCTGCCTGGCTCTGCGATCAGCAGATGACGCGCCTCCAGCAGACGGACCTGCTTCTGATACTGGATCGGGCTCATGGCGGTCGCCGCCTTGAAGTGGCGGTGAAACGAAGCGTTGCTCATATGCGCGAGCTCGGCCAGACCAGTCACATCGATAGGCTCGTTGTAGTGCGATCGTATCCAGGCGGTGGCGCGGCGGATCTGTGACAGGCGGCCGTCAGCGCGCGCGAGCTGGCGCAGCTTCGCGCCTTGCGGGCCCTGCAACAGGCGGAATGCGATCTCGCGTTCGAGCATGGGCGCGAGCACGGGAATTTCGGCTGGCCGGTCGAGCAGCCGCAGCATGCGGCGCCATGCATCGAGCAATTCGTCATCGGCCCGGTTGGTCACGAAGCTGTCGCCCTCGACCGCCGGCTTGTGGTCGATGATCAGGGCGGCGATCAGCTCGATATCGAGGGCGAAGGCGATGGCCATGTAAGGACGGGCGCTGCTCGCCTCGATCAACTGGCTGGTGGCGGGCGTCTCCACCGCATAGACGAAATAGCTGCCGGCGCCATAGCGAAGCGTACGGTCGCCGATCAGCACCGTTTTGGTCCCCTGCAGCACGAACAGCGCCGTCGGCTGACAAAGCTCGGGCAGCGGCGGGCTCGGAACCTCGCTGCGGCCGATGGTGACACGCGGGATGGCTGTTTTGGTGCGCCGCCCATGCGCATGGCGGCCGGCGATCGCGATCAATTCCTGCAAGGCTTCTTCCATGTCTTCAACATTGCCGATCTAGGCACCCCGCGCAACCGGTTGAGAGGATTAGGCAAGAGGACGCGAGTATCCGGCGCGCGAAACGGATCGATGCACGTCATATCCAGGTCACCAAGAAGGAGACATGGACATGACGACGAACATGAATGCGCTGGTCACCGGCGCCAACAAAGGCATCGGCCTCGAGACCGCTCGCCGGCTGGCGGCCATGGGGTTCAAGGCCTGGCTCGGCGCCCGCGATGCGGAGCGCGGGGAGGCTGCGGCAAAGGCGTTGCGCAATGAAGGGCTCGACGTCGAATGGCTCGAGCTCGACGTCACCAGCGACGACAGCGTGGCGGCCGCGGCCAGAACCTTGACGGCGCAGGTATCCAGCCTAGACGTGCTGGTCAACAATGCCGGCATTGCCCCCGGCTATGTTGACGCGCTCGGACCTGACGGCCGCTACGAACGGCCGCCGAGCCTGGAGAATGTCACCGATATGAAGGCCACCTATGACGTCAACGTCTTCGGCCCGCTTCGCGTTACCCAGGCCTTCCTGCCGCTGCTCCTGGCATCGCCCGCCGCCCGCATCGTCATGGTCAGCAGCAATCTCGGCTCGATCGCGCGCGCCGCGGGCAACGGCCAGTCGCCCAATGTCATGGGCTATGGCAGCTCGAAGACAGCGCTCAATGCCATCACCGTGGCCTTCGCCCGGGAGCTTTCGCCGCGCGGCATCATGGTCAACGCCGCCGCTCCCGGCTACACCGCGACGGACCTCAATGCGCATAGAGGCGGCCGTACGGTGCAGCAGGCTGCCGGGATCATCGTGCAGTTGGCGACGCTGAAGGCCGGCGGACCTACCGGCGGCTATTTCGATGAGAACGGTCCGTTGCCCTGGTGAGCGAAGGACCTGCTATTTCCTGAGCTGGCTGGCAGCGCGTGCGAGCGCTTCGATTTCGTCCCACTTGCCGGCCTTCACCATGTCGTCGGGCGCGACCCAGGAACCGCCGACGCAGACGACGTTGGGCAGGCTGAGGTAGTCGGCGGCGTTCTTGCCGGTGATGCCGCCGGTCGGGCAGAATTTGACATCGGCCAGCGGCGAGGCGAAGGCCTTCAGCGAGGCGATGCCGCCGGACTGCTCAGCCGGGAAGAATTTCAGGAAACGCAGGCCGGCCTCGCGCGCGGCCATGATCTCGCCGGGCGTGATGGCACCGGGCAGCAGCGGAACCTCGCTGTCGGCGGCGGCTGCCAGAAGCTCGCGGGTGATGCCGGGGCTGACGATGAAGCGCGAGCCCGCTGCGGCCGCCTCGTCGAACTGCTTGCTGTCGAGAATGGTGCCGGCGCCGACGATGGCTTCCTCGACTTCGGCCGCCATGCGCCGGATTGCTTCCAGCGCGTCAGTGGTCCGCAGCGTGATCTCGATCGCCGGCAGGCCGCCACGTGCCAGGGCGCGGGCCAGCGGTACGGCGTTGGCGACATCGGTGATCTTCAGCACCGGGATAACCGGCTGGCCGTTGAGGAGCGACAGGAGTTTTTCGGTCTTGCTGGGCATCTGTCTCTCCATACCGATGGGAATTTCAACCGATTAGCAGACGGGTGTTTGCCTGTCCACGAAACCAAGCGTGTCGCGATGTCACGCGTTGCGGGGTTACCATATCAGCCATTACCATCAAACAGGGTGACGGGCTGATGAAACCCGCTTCGCCTTGAATCGGCGGCCATGAGCGGCTAGTTGCTCTGGCAATGACACCGTCCACTCCATCCCAGCCTGTCCGCGTCGCCGCGCTCTACCGGTTTGCCCGGCTCGACGCCTTCGAGACGCTGCGCGCGCCGCTCGCTGCCTTCTGTTGCGGACGCGGCATCAAGGGCACGCTGCTTCTGGCGCATGAAGGCATCAACGGCACCGTCGCGGGCAGCGAAGCAGTGATCGCCGAGCTCATCGAATACATCGAAGCCATCGACGGCCTGGCGGGCCTCGAGGTCAAGTACAGCGCAGCCGCGGAAATGCCGTTCCACCGCATGAAGGTGCGGCTGAAGCGCGAGATCGTAACCATGGGTGTCGAGGACATCGACCCGGCGACGAGCGCCGGCACCTATGTCGTGCCCGCCGATTGGAACGCGCTGATTTCCGAGCCCGACACGATCGTCATCGACACGCGCAATGCCTACGAGGTCTCGATCGGCACCTTCAAGGGTGCGGTCGATCCGGCGACGGCGAGCTTTCGCGAATTCCCGGCCTGGGTGGAAGCGCACCGGGCCGAGCTCGAAGGCCGCAAGGTGGCGATGTTCTGCACCGGCGGCATTCGCTGCGAAAAGGCGACCGCCTATGTCAAGTCGCTCGGCTTCGAGGATGTGTTCCACCTCAAGGGCGGCATCCTTAGATATCTCGAGGAGGTTCCGGCCGAACAGAGCCTGTGGGAAGGCGAGTGCTTCGTCTTCGACGAGCGGGTTTCGGTGTCGCACGGCCTCGCCGAGGGCGATGCGGAACTGTGCCGCGCCTGCCGCCATCCGCTGACGCCGAGCGAGCTGGCGTCGCCGAAATATGCCGCCGGCGTCTCGTGCCCGCATTGCTTCGATGCCCGTACCGACGAGGACCGTCAGCGCTACGCCGAGCGCCAGCGGCAGGTCGAGCTGGCGCAAGCGCGGGGCAAGGGGCCGCATATCGGGTCCTGATCCGGGCATCGGAGCCGCGGCAAAGCGGTGGCCTGTCATTGCAATGTCAGGTTTCGGGACCTACGTCTTCGGCGTTCGAAACCTGCCCGTTCGGCCGGGCATCTGCTGGAGGCAATGAATGTTCGATCCCAAGAAGCTTCTCGACGATCTGCTCGGCTCGCAAATTCCCGGCACCAGCGGCACGGTCCGCGACAAGGCTGGACAAGCGGTGCAGATGGCCAAGGACAACCCGCTGGCCGCCGGTGCGCTTGCGGCGGTGCTGCTTGGAACAGGTGCCGGCCGCGAAGTGACGGGTGCCGCGGTGAAGCTCGGTGGCCTCGCCGCGATCGGCGGTCTCGCCTACAAGGCCTACCAGAACTACAAGGCCGGCAACGCCCCTGAGCAGGCGCCCGCCGCCGGCGAACCGGAACTGCTGCCGCCGCCCAAGGACACGGCTTTCCATCCGTCGCAGGCGCCGCAGGGCGAGGATGAGTTCACGCTGACGCTGGTTCGCGCGATGATCTCGGCGGCCAAGGCCGACGGCCATGTCGATGACGAGGAGCGCAAGAAGATCGCCGGCAAGCTCAGCCTTTCGGGGATCGGTACCGACGCCGAGAAATTCCTGATGGCGGAACTGGAAAGCCCGCTCGATCTCGACACGCTGGTGGCGGGCGCCCACACCGACGCGCAGAAGCTCGAGCTCTATACCGCGTCGCGCCTCACCATCGATCCCGACACGCGCGCCGAGCGCGGCTATCTCGACCTGCTCGCCGGCCGGCTTGGCCTGCCGGATGCGCTGGTGGACCATGTCGAGGCGACGGTTTCGGCGGCCAAAGTGCCGGTTGCCAAGGCAGGTACCTCGCCCAATCCGCGCTGGTAAGCCAAAACGGCACAGGGAGCCTGTTCCCGCGTTAACCTTTCGTTAACTCAGGAAGGGCATGATTCTACACAGTCGGATCGGCTTTTCCTCCTCCCAAGCCCGGTTCAGATCAGGGCGGTCGCCAATGACCGCCCTTTTTGTCGGCCCTTGCTGGCGCGTTCTCCGAAAACCGGATTCCACTTTTCGAGGGCATGCTCTCTCGGCTGCGCTTGCCATCGCAGCCGTCATTTGCGATGCCTTCTGCCGAGCCAAATCCTGAAAATCAGTCGGGGATATCTGCCATGACCGAGCAAAAAACCGCCATCGTCACCGGCGCCGGCACGGGCATCGGCAAGAGCGTCGCCACGGCGCTGCTCAAGGCCGGCTGGAACACGGTGTTCTGCGGCCGCCGCAAATCCGTGCTGGATGCCGCGATCGCCGAGGCTGGCCCGACCGAGGCCCGGGCATTGGCGGTTGCCTGCGACATCAGCAAGGCCGGCGAGGTCGACGATCTGTTCGAGACGGTGGCGGAAGCCTTTGGCCGCGTCGACCTGCTCTTCAACAATGCCGGCATGGGCTACAAGTCGACGCCCATCGACGAGATCCCCGTCGGGGTCTGGAACGACATCGTCGGCGTCAATCTCACCGGTTCGTTCCTGTGTGCCCGCGCTGCCTTCGGCGCCATGCGCAAGCAGCGGCCGATGGGCGGCCGCATCATCAACAACGGCTCGGTATCGGCCTATGCGCCGCGCCCGGGCTCGGTGCCCTATACGGCGACCAAGCATGCCATTACGGGCCTGACCAAGACGCTGGCGCTCGACGGCCGTCCCTATGACATCGCCTGCGGCCAGATCGACATCGGCAATGCGCTGACCGACATGGCGCAGCCGATGACCGTCGGCGTGCCGCAAGCCAATGGCTCGATCGCCGCCGAAGCGGTGATGGATGTCCAGCGCGTTGCAGACGCCGTCGTCCACATGGCCAGCCTGCCGCTCGACGCCAATGTGCTGTTCATGACCGTGATGGCGACCAAGATGCCGTTCGTCGGGCGTGGGTGAGCAGTGGGCTTTCGCCGCCGGCTCATTTGCCAGCCAGCGGCGCGCCGGGCTTGAACAGTAGAATGGGCCTGATCTCGTAGACGGCGGTCGGATTGACGCGGCGAAGGCCGCGGGCGATGGCGATGGCCTCGTCCCGCGTGGCGCAGTCGACGACATAGAAGCCGAGTAACTGTTCCTTGGTCTCGGCGAAAGGACCGTCGATGATCACGCCGTCGCCAGGGCCGCGCAAGGTGAAGGCATTCTGCGTCGCTCCCAGACGCGCGGACGGTCCAAGCGTGCCTTCCTCACGAAGCTGGGTGGTGATCCCGAGCAACTCGGCCATCAGTGCCGCATCTTCCTGCGGCGTCAGTGCCTTGATCGCATCTTCCACGTGATAGGCAAGGATTGCATAGAACATCTAGGGCACCCCGGTTCGATCCCAATCTCCGGATCGTAACCGGTCCCGACATGGAGGCACAGTCTTGCCCGCGAGCCTCCCGACGGATCATGACACCGACATGGCGGCTGGCCGTTAATTATCCGGAAAGGCTCCGGCCTGCTTTGATGTCTATTTGGCCAGGAACGCGCCGATCCTGTCCAGCGCGCGCAAAATGTTTTCCTCGGAGTTGGCGTAGGAAAGCCTGACATAACCTTCGCCGAGAATGCCGAAATCAGGGCCGCCGATCAGCGCCACGCCAGCGTCGTCGAGCAAAGCGGAGGCGAGCTTCTTTGCCTTCCAGCCGGTCTTCGAGACATTGGGGAAGGCGTAGAACGCGCCCTTGGGCGTGATGCAGGAAATGTTGGGCAGAGCGTTCAACCCTTCGACGACGACCTTCCGGCGGCGGTCGAAAGCGCGCATCATGGTGTCGACGTCGTCCTGCGGGCCGTCGATGGCCGCGATGCCGGCGAACTGGCTCGGTGCGTTGACGCAGGACCAGCAATTGACCGCCAGCTTGCGCACCTTGTCGTAGAGATGGGCGCCCTTGTCGCCGTTTGGCCAGATCGACCAGCCCATGCGCCAGCCGGTCATCGCCCAGGTCTTGGACCAGCCATTGAGCACGATCAGCCGGTCGCGGATCTCGGGAAAGCCGAGCAGCGAGCAGTGCGTCTCGCCGTCATAGGTCATGACGTCGTAGATCTCGTCGGAGAGGATTGCGACATCAGGGTGCTTCTCCAGTCCTTTGACCAGCTTTTCGATCTCGGCGCGGGGCGTGACGCCGCCGGTCGGGTTGGCCGGCGAGTTGAGGATCAAGAGCCTGGTCTTCGACGTGATCAGCGCCAGCGTTTCCTCGGCCGAGAAGGCAAAGCCGTTCTCCTCGCGCATCGGCACGGGAATGGGGGCCGCTCCGGTGAACTCGATCATCGAACGGTAGATGGGAAAGCCGGGATCGGGATAGAGGATCTCGGCGCCGGGTTCGCCGAACATCAGGATCGCGGCGAACATGGTCGGCTTGCCGCCGGGCAGGATCATCACCGTTTCGGGCGAGACCTCGACGCCGGTGGTGGCCAGCGTGCGGCGCACCACCGCCTCGCGCGTCGCCAGAAGCCCGTTGGCCGGCGTGTAGCCGTGGTGGCCGTCACGCAGGGCCTTGATCGCCGCCTCGACGATGTGCTGCGGCGTCTTGAAGTCGGGCTGGCCGATGCCGAGATTGACGATGTCGCGGCCCTGTTGGGCCAGCGCCGTCGCCCTCGCCAGCACCGCGAAAGCATTTTCCTCGCCGAGACGGTCGAAGGCCGAAATCGTGTGGAGCATTTTTCCCGTCCGTGTGGTTCTTACTGTGGGGTTGCGTTTTTGTGAGCCTCACCAGGCAAAAGTCAAACGGATTGGAGTTTTGGGTGTCGGAAAATCTCAAAGATTGGCAACCGCGTCCACGGCCGGAGCGAAAGGCGATCGACGGCCGATATGTCCGGCTCGAACCGCTGAGCGCCGCAAAGCACGGCGATGGGCTCTATGAAGCGTCTTCCGTGTCCGATGTCGACGGCCGCTTCGCCTGGCTGCCCGACTATCCGCCGGAAACCCGCGCCGCCTTCCAGCCCTGGCTGGACAAGGTCGAGGCCAGCGAGGATCCGCTGTTCTTTGCCATCATCGACAAGGCGAGCGGCAAGGTCGCCGGACGCCAGACGCTGATGCGCATCGATCCCGCCTATGGCGTGATCGAGATCGGCAACATCTATTGGGGGCCGCTGATCTCGCGCAAACCGGCGGCGACGGAAGCGCAGTTCCTGTTCATGAAATACATTTTCGACGCGCTCGGCTATCGCCGCTACGAATGGAAATGCAACAACCGCAACGAGCCGTCGAAGCGGGCCGCGGAGCGGTTCGGCTTCAAGTTCGAGGGCATTTTCCGCCAGCACCTCATCGTCAAGGGTGAAAACCGCGACACCGCATGGTATTCGATCATCGACAAGGAATGGCCGGGCTTGCGCAAGTCCTATGAGGCTTGGCTCGACCCGGCCAATTTCGACGGCGCCGGCCAGCAGAAGCGACGGCTCGAGGATTTTCGCGCGGAATTTGGCGCCTAGCAGGAGTCTTGTGGATGGCGCATTCCCACGACCATGGCGCGCAAGGTCATGATCACGGCGGCGCCGGCCATGTGCATGGCTCGACCGACAAGAAGCGGGTGCTGATCGCCGCCTGCCTGACGGCGGGCTTCATGGTGGCGGAAGCGCTTGGCGGCCTGTTCACCGGGTCGCTGGCGCTGCTGGCCGATGCCGGTCACATGCTGGCCGACGCCATCGCGCTCGGCCTTGCCTGGTATGCCTTCCATCTTGCGGGGCGGCCGGCGACCGGCGAGCTCACCTACGGTTTCGGCCGGGTCAAGACGCTGGTGGCCTATACCAACGGCATCGCCATCTTCGTCATCGCGCTGTGGATCGTCTACGAGGCCTGGGAGCGCCTGCAAACGCCGGCGCCGGTGCTGGGCGGACCGATGCTGGTGGTGGCGATCCTCGGCCTGCTGGTCAATATCGGCTCCTTCCTGGTGCTGCATGGCGGCGACCGCGAGAGCCTCAACATGCGCGGCGCCATCCTGCATGTGCTTGGCGACCTGCTCGGCTCGGCGGCGGCGATCGTGGCGGCACTGGTCATCCTGGCGACCGGCTGGACGCCGATCGACCCGATCCTGTCGGTTCTGGTCTCGCTGCTGATCCTGTCGACGGCCTGGTCGCTGATGCGTGCCGCGGCCCATGTGCTGCTCGAGGGCGTGCCGCCAAGCCTCGACCGGGACCTGGTAGCCAGGGATATCGAAGCGACGGTCGTGGGCGTGCGCGAAGTGCACCACATGCATATCTGGTCGCTCGATGGGACAAGCAACATGGCGACGCTGCACGCCTGCCTCGAGGAGCGCGTCGATGCCTATCAGGTGGTCAGCGCCGTCAAGAAGCGGCTTGCCAGCGAGCACGGTATCAGCCATGCCACCGTGGAATCGGAATTCGGCCAATGTGCCGATGACGGCGACGATCACGAGCATGAGCACGATGCGATTGCGCATCACGGCCACCATCACTAGGCCCGATTGATGACCATTGATCGGCCCTGCCTCAGGAGTTCTCCAGCTTTGAAACCCAGCCCGATGAACGACCGCCGCTCCGGTGCGGCATGATGGACCGTGATACGCGCAATGCGGCCATCGCGGCGGTCTGGATCATGCTTCTGTTCGGCATTGCCGCCTTCTACCTGCCGACGGTGATGCTGGCACTCGGCAGTTTTTCGACGGTGCTCGCCGGTATCTTCGGCATTGTCTTCGTGCTGGCGTTTTTCCTCGTGTTCTGGCTGCGCGCGCGCAGCCAGCGCAAAAATCAGGGCAAGTAAGGGAATTTTGACATGCGCATTCTGATCACTGGCGCCGCAGGCATGGTCGGCCGCAAGCTCATCGCCCGGCTGGCCAAGGACGGCACGTTGCGCGGCAAAAGGATCACCGCGCTCGATCTGCACGACATCGTGCCGCCGCAGGCGTCGGCCATGGATGGCGTCAGCATCAGCACCCATACTGGCGACCTTGCCGAGGCTGGTGCCGCCGAAAGCCTGGTCGCGTCGCGGCCCGACGTCGTCTTCCATCTCGCGGGCATCGTGTCGGGCGAGGCCGAAGCCAATTTCGATCTCGGCTACCGCGTCAATCTCGATGGTACCCGCGCCCTGTTCGATGCCATCCGCCTGGCGGGTTTTGCGCCACGCGTCGTCTTCACTTCGTCGATCGCAGTGTTCGGTGCGCCATTCCCGGATGTCATTCCTGATGACTTTCATCCGACGCCGCTGACCTCCTACGGCACGCAGAAGCAGATGAGCGAGGCGCTGCTCGCCGACTATTCCAGGCGAGGCTTCTTCGACGGCATCGGCATCCGGCTGCCGACGATCTGCGTGCGCCCCGGCAAGCCGAACAAGGCGGCCTCCGGCTTCTTCTCCGGCATCATCCGCGAGCCCTTGAGCGGGCATGAGGCGATCCTGCCGGTGCCGCGCTCCGTCGTGCACACCCATGCCAGCCCGCGCTCGGCGGTGAATTTCCTGATCCATGCCGCGGAGATCGACGGCGCTGCCGTCGGGCCGCGACGCAATCTGACGATGCCCGGCGTCGCCGTCACCGTCGGCGAGCAGATCGAGGCGCTGGAGCGCATCGCCGGATCGAAGACTGTGAGCCTGATCCGCGAGGTGCCGGACGAGACGATCTGGGCGATCGTCAAGGGCTGGCCGACCAGGTTCGAGGCGAGGCGGTCACGGGAACTCGGCTTCAGCGCCGAGAAGAGTTTTGACGAGATCATCCAAGCCCATATCGAGGATGAACTGGGCGGCAAGTGAGCGGATGCGTTTTCACAACAGAAGCTATTGTTTCGGATGAGAACCCGATTCATCGCCCCATCGGGCAAAGAATTTTGTTTTTATGCCAATGTAAGCCAGGGCGATAAGTAGCCCTGCGCCGACAATCACGCTCTTGGTCAGAACTATCGCGATAAGAGATAAAGCAAAGCCGCTTCCAACAATGAACCCGAAACGAAAGGAATGTTGTTGGCCTTTTCCGGCCCATCCCACTCCAATCGACATCGCAGCCCAGGCCAGGAAAATAAAGGTCGTTATTCCCCATTCCGAATCCCAGAATGGACGAAACGCAATTCCTGCAATGGTAGCGAGGATGCCGATTAAAAGACGTAATAGTAACGTCCTGATGCCCTGATTCATTACGAAATCCCACCTGCTGGTAGGAATCCATGAGAGAGGGCAAGTCGTTAAGATTTCTCTTCACGCCATGCCGTCGAATGGCGCTCAACATTACGCTGAATGAAGATCGGCTGCTTTATCCACCGCTCGCCAGGCTGGCCGAAAGCAGCAGCAGCCCGAACAGGAAGACGAAAGCGGCGCCGCCGATCTCGACGATCGAATGGATGCGGTTGCCCATGCGGCCGTCGCCGGCGAAATACACCGCCCAGTTCTTGGCGGTCACCGCAAGCGTTGCCAGCGCCGAGACGGTGATCGCGGTTCCCAGCGACATCGCCAGCACCGACAGCAGGCCGCCGAGCCAGAGCCCGTTGAGCAGCGCGAAGCTCAGCACGATCAGCGCGCCGGAGCAGGGGCGGATGCCGACGGCGGCCACCGCTGACCAGGCGGTGCGCCAGTCGAAGCGGTCGCCCGACAGCAGCGCCGGATCGGGCGCATGCGAGTGGCCGCAGGTTTCGCAGACCTCGCCCGCCGCGTGATCGTGATGCGCATGATCGTGCGCGCCATGGTCGTGATGGTGGTCATGCGCGGCGGGGTCATGGTGGTCGTGCGAATGGTCATGAACATGGTCGTGATCGTCATGTACCTGCAGCGCGTGCGAATGGGCATGCGCCGAATGGCTGTGGGCCGCATGCGAATGGCCGGCATGGGAATGACCAGCGTGGCCGGCATGGGAGTGGCCACCGTGCGAATGGCCGGCATGAGCCGCCGACAGACTGTAGGCCGGCGCCCTGCCGAACAGGCGCAGGATGGAAGGGCCGAGCTTGCGCCACAGCAGCCAGGCGCCGAACAGGGTGACGAGGGCAAAGCTCATGATCTCCATGAACCAGGCCGCGTCGGTCATCGAGATGGTGGTGCCGCGCAGGACGAAATAGGCGAGCAGCATGACCACGATCGCCGTCAGGCCCTGCAGCAGCGCCGAGACGAAGGACAACAGGACGCCGCGCCGCAGCGCCACTTCATTGGCGACCATGTAGGACGAGATCACCGCCTTGCCGTGACCGGGACCGGCGGCGTGGAAAATGCCATAGGCGAAGGACAGGCCGATGAGCACCCAGAGCTTGCTGTTGTCCTGGCGCATCGCCTTCATGGCCGTCGCCAGCGCGCGATAGAATTCCTGCTGCCGCAGGTTGATCCACATCAGGATGTGGGCGAACGGGCCGGTGGTCGGCGCCATGCCGTCATTGACGCCGATGCCGAGCGAACTCTGGGCGTGCGCGACATCAGCGAAATGCATCGACACAAAGGCGAGGGCCAACAGGCCGAATGCCAAACGCAGGGACGGTTTCGTCACCGGCTTCATCCTTCTGGCTGACAGGTCAGTTCGAGCTTGGTGGCAAAGATCTTGCTCATGTCGGTGCCTGTCGGGTCGTTGAAGAAGGCATCCGTCAAGGTCTTCTGGTTTTCCTTGATGGCTTCATCGGGGTCCGGCCGGATCACCTTGCTGGTGCAATTCGACGGCAGGCCTGCAACGGTGATGTTGGAATCCTCGGTGAAGTCGATCGCCGTGTAGAAAGTCGGGTCGTAGACGCCGATGTCGATGGTGCCGGTCAGCTTGATCGGCGCCTTGGGCTCGGACTCGAACAGGATGATCAGCTGGTCGTTGTCGAAATTGGCCATCAGATGTGGGGGCGGCACCATCGTCACGTCCTTGCCGTTCTGCGTGACGAGCTGGAAATAGTTGAATTCGGCCAGCGAGGCATGAACGGTGTCGGCGACCTCCTTCAGCTCCTTGTCGTCAAGCTTCAGGTCGGAGTTCTTGTCGAACTCCATCATCACCGTACTCGAAAACAGGTCGTCGAAGCGCCAGAGATGACGCAGCGCTTTCACACTTTGGTGATCCGGCGACAGGATCACGTCGAGGCGGGCCTCGGCGAAGACGTGCGGATGCACGTAAGCCGGTCCCGTGGCGGCAAAGGTCGCCGCCAAGGCCGAAGCCAGCATGATTGCGTGCCGTTTGAGGTGCATTCCCGGTCGCGATTCCCTTGGCTTTGGAGAGAAACTGAAGGTTACCAGAAAGGGGGCGAAATTGGGACCGCCAGTGCGTGTCACCCAAAAGTGCGCAGCGGTTTTGGGGTAACGGCACGCACGCAACAAGAGCCCGAGGCAGGTCAAGCGACCTCACGCGTTCTGAACCACTGCACCAGGAAGTCGACAAAAACGCGGACCTTGGCCGGCAGATAACGGCGGTGCGGGTAGACGGCGAAGATGCCGCCGCCGGACAGGATGCGGTCGTCGAGCGCCGTCACCAGCTGGCCGCTCTTGAGATCGGGCGAGGCGATGAAATCCGGCAGGATGCAAAATCCGAGCCCCGATACGGCGGCGGCTCGCGCCGCCATCGGGCTGTTGACCTCGATCGGGCCCGACACGGCGACGCTCAGCTGATCGTTGTTGTCGCCCTTGAACGCCCAGTTGTTCAGACCGCGGCCATTGGTGTCGACGATGCAGGGCATGTGGCCGAGATCCTGCGGCCGCGTCGGCATGCCATGCTTGGCGATCAGTTCAGGCGAGGCGCAGAGTTTTATCGAAAACGGCGCCAGCCGCCTGGCGATCAGCGACGAATTCTCCAGGCGTGAGATGCGCACCGCGAGATCGAAGCCTTCCTCGACCAGGTCGACGAAGCGGTCGTCGAGCTGGATGTCGAGCACGATGTCGGGGTGCTGCTTGGCGAAGTCGATCAGCGACTGGCCGATCGGCGCGTCGGCGAAGGTGCGTGGCGCCGACAGCTTAATCCTGCCGCGCACGTCGCCGGAGGATTCGCGCACGGCGTCCGCCAGGCTGTCGACCTCGCGCACGATCTCCGAGGCGCGCCGGTAGTAGGTGTGGCCCGCCTCGGTCATCGAGAACTGGCGCGTGGTGCGGTTGAGGAGCAGCGCGCCGAGCTCGTCCTCCAGCTCGCGCACATACTTTGACAGCAGCGCCTTGGAGCGGCCGATCTTGCGCGCCGCCGCCGAAAAGCCCTCGGCCTCGACGACGTCGATGAAGGCGCGCATGCGGGTCAGTGTATCCATGGTTCAGGCCCTTTGTGCTGCGTCGAGAAGTTTTCGGCCGAGCCGTATCAGGGCAATGTCGCTACCGGAAGGGCCTAGCAGCGACAGGCCGAACGGAGCGCCGGCGACCGAACCGATGGGCAAGGTGATCTGTGGAAAGCCGGAGAGCCCGGCCAGGCACAGAAGATGCAGCGCCCGCTCGCGATAGGCCTGGAACTGCTCCGGCGTGCTATCGACATAGGGCGCCGGGCCTGGCACCGTCGGCAGGACAAGGAAGCCGTCCTTGCCAAGCAGCGCGCTCAGTTCGCCGCGAAAGGTCAGGCGGCGCACTTTCTCGGACTGCGCCGTGCGGTCATCGACGGCGCGGCCAAAGCCGAAACGCTCCTCGACGCCGGGGCCAAGGTCGCGCTCGCCGCTGGTGATCCAGTCGCCGTGCACGCTCCACGCCTCCCTGGCCTGCAGCCGGCGAAAGCACCAGTAAAGTTCATCGGGGGGCGAGGTGAAGCGCATCGTTGGCGTTACCGGCGCGCCGAAAACCGCGCTCGCCAGCCCCTTCATCCCCGCATATTCGGCAAGGGCGGGGCGAGCGACCATCTCATCCAGCCAGGTGAGCGATATCGGGCGGTCCAGGGAATGCTGGTGCGGGTCGCGGCCAAGCAGCAGCTTGCCGACGGTCTCGTAGGTCTCGATGTCGTCGGCGAACCAGCCGAACGTGTCGAAGCTCGGCGCCAGTTTCATGGTGCCATCGAGTGGAATGCGGCCATGCGTGGTGCGCAGCCCGATCAGTCCGCAAAAACTCGCCGGCGCGCGGATAGAGCCGCCAGTGTCGGAGCCGGTAGCGATGTCGGCCAGCCTGCCCGCCACCGCCGACGCCGACCCCGACGAGGAGCCGCCGGTGACACGGTCGGGGGCTGCCGGGTTCACCGGAAACGGAAAATGCGCGTTCTGGCCGAACAGCGCGAAGGCCAGTTCGTCGGTCTGCGTCTTGCCGACGAAGCGCGCGCCGGCATCGAGAATCGTCCGCACGGCTGGTGCCGTGCGCGAGGCGGCATGGCTGTCTGTGAATTTCCTGGGATTGCCGCAGCCGGTGCGGTAGCCGGCAACGTCGTAGATGTCCTTGACGGCCAGCCGCAGGCCGGCGAGCGGGCCGAGCTCGGCATGGGCCACCGGCATCTGGCGAAGATCGAGAAAGGCGTTGTAAGGGCCGTGCGTGCCTGGCATCGTTCGATATCCGGATACGGTTGCCCCAACATTGTTCGATGCCAGAAATTTTACAACCTTGGATACGATTTTTATTGATTGTGACGGCAACCAGCCATATATCGCGCTTGCCCAAAGTCGCACGTGCCTGTGGGTGTCCGCCGATCCTCGAATGGTGAGGGAAATCGGTAAGGTAACTGGAGCCAACCCCTCCAGTCGGTCTAGCGGCCAACCGCCAGCCCGAGGACACCTTGAAGCAACGACGGTGCGGGCCTTTCTGGTTCTCTGCCGGTTGTCCAAAGACCGGGGTTACTGAAGAGGCACACCTTCATTGCCGGCAGTGCGGAACGGGGTTCTCCCAATCCAAGCCAAGGCAGACAAAGCGGACCGAAGCCGGGCAAGGCTGAGGTTCATCGCCGCGAGACGGCGTTTCATGGTTCCGGGGTCTCCACCGGCTGGTTCCATGGATTTCCGTCCCGCCTTTGTCCACCGCGTGTTCGCGAGGCCGATAGCCCGCGACCGCACCCTTGTGCGCGCCGAAAGGCGTGTTTGGAGATACCCGATGGCTACCCAGCGCATCCTCGACTTCCTCGCCACCCGACGTCCGTCCGGCCCTTGCCTCGTCGTCGACCTCGACGTCGTGCGCGACAATTTCCGCGCCTTCGAGAAGGCGCTGCCCGATTCCAAGATCTACTATGCGGTGAAAGCAAACCCGGCGCCGGAAATCCTGCGCCTCCTTGCTGCGATGGGCTCGTCCTTCGACACCGCTTCCGTTGCCGAAGTCGAGATGGCGATGGACGCGGGTGCGCCCGCGGACCGCATCTCCTTCGGCAACACCATCAAGAAGGAGCGTGACATCGCACGCGCCTACCAGCTCGGCATCCGGCTGTTCGCCGTCGATTGCGTCGAGGAGGTCGAAAAGATCGCCCGCGTCGCTCCCGGCGCCCGCGTGTTCTGCCGTGTGCTGACCGATGGCGAAGGCGCCGAATGGCCGCTGTCGCGCAAGTTCGGCTGCGTGCCTGCCATGGCTGTCGACGTGCTGCGTCATGCCAAGGGCCTCGGCCTCGACGCCTACGGCGTGTCGTTCCATGTCGGCTCGCAGCAGACCGACCTGACCGCCTGGGACCGTGCGCTGGCCGACGCCAAGAAGGTGTTCGCGACGCTCGCCGAGGAAGGCATTGTCTTGAAGATGGTCAATATGGGTGGCGGTTTCCCGACGCGCTATTTGCGTGATGTGCCGGCGGCGCAGGCCTATGGCCAGGCGATCTTCTCGGCGCTGCGCAAGCATTTCGGCAATGCCATTCCGGAAACCATCATCGAGCCGGGCCGTGGCATGGTCGGCAATGCCGGCGTCATCAAGTCGGAAGTCGTGCTGATCTCGAAGAAGGCCGACAACGACAATGTGCGCTGGGTGTTCCTCGACATCGGCAAGTTCGGCGGTCTGGCCGAGACGATGGACGAGGCGATCCGCTATCCCCTCGTCACCCGCCATGACGGCACCGAGACCGCGCCTTGCGTGCTTGCCGGCCCGACCTGCGATTCGGCTGATGTGATGTACGAGAAGACGCCGTATCCGCTGCCTCTCTCGCTGACGATCGGCGACGAGGTGCTGATCGAAGGCACCGGCGCCTACACGACCACCTACTCGGCGGTCGCGTTCAACGGCTTCGAGCCTCTCCGATCCTACGTGATCTGACGGTTCGAAAGAAACCGGTCAGATCATCCCAGGTGGGCGCTTGTCGCCCGCCCGGGCTCGCTTGTGGAACAGATCTCCGCTTGCCAGGGATTGCGGAAATGGAAATGTCAGTTGAAATCGTAGCTCATGCGCCGGCCTTCTCCATGGTCGCCGAAACCGTCGCCGACGTCGCGGCACGCGAAGCCTTGCTCGATCGCGCCATGGGGCCGATGCGGCGGAAAAAATCGTCGGAGAAGCTGCGGCGCAGCCGCCGGCCCTCGGAAGGCCTGGCCTTCGTCGCGCGCGATGCATCAGGCGGCGTCGCCGGCACGGTGCGGCTGTGGGATGTCCGGCTGGGCGAGGGCGGTCCGGCAGCGCTGCTGCTCGGCCCGCTCGCCGTCGATCCGTCGCTCAAGAATGCCGGCATCGGCTCGGCGCTGATGCGCCACGCCATCGCCGAAGCGGCTCGCCTCGGCCACGCGGCGATCCTGCTGGTCGGCGATGCGCCCTATTACGGACGCTTCGGCTTCTCGGCCGCCAGGACCGGCTCGCTCGCCATGCCGGGGCCTTATGAGCGGCATCGGCTGCTGGCGCTGGAGCTGGTGGACGGCGCGCTTGATGGCGTGCACGGCACGCTGAAGGCTTGCGGCCGCAAGCTGTCAGTTCCAGCCGAAGTGCTGCGCGCTGGCTGAGACCAGCGCGGCATACTCGGTCGCGACGGCATCCAGGCCGGTCACCGTCGGGGAACCGGCACCTCCGAGGCGGCTCACATAGCCCTCGCCTTTGGGGGCCTTGTCCCAGTCGTTGCCGATGAAGCGGGCCGCTGCCGTGCCGGAGTCCGATACTTGCGGCGCCGGCGGCCCGAACGCGGCTGCGGTGCGCTTCAGCCCATCCAGAAATGCTGCATTGTCGAGGCCGCTATAGGGCTTGCCGTTGCCGTCCACGACATTGAGAAATATCTGCTCGTCGCCAAAGGCGGTGTAACCGCCGCCCAGGCCCTTTTCCACGGCATCGGCTTTTTCGAAGAAACGCTGTGCCACAGCGGCATCGAGCGTGTCCTTGGGAAAACGGACGGTGACGAAGCCCGTGCTGCCGCTGCTGTCGTCCAATCGAGAAACGAGCACACTGTGCTGGTGGAAAATGTAGCCGAAGGCGGCGGCCAGACGATCGGCGGTCGCGTCGTCGAGCGTGGCCTCGGTCTGCAGCGAGGCGTTGGTCTTGAGGAGGTAGCCGCCCGGTGTGACTTCCGTCTCGAGCGCCGCCGGATCGACGCCTATGCTGGCGACGATTTTTGGCACGATTTTCTCAAGCACCTGCGCCGAAAAGGCAGCCCGTTCGGCGTAGCCGGCCGTCTTCAGCTTTGGCAGGTCGAAGCCCACGGAGGGTGTGGCCTCGTAGGAAATCAGGACACGCTCGTCGGCGGCCGCCGCCGCAGTCACCGAAACCACGGCAGCGATCAGCACCGCGCGCGCCACTGCTCGAACACTATGGATATTCATTACCGACCTCGCTGCTTTGCCGCCCCTATGGAGCCGAGGTCAGACTAAATGGATGATTTCACAATCAAAGGTATGAGCAGCTTGCGGTTCTCTGCCGCGTGAAGGTTTCGTGCCAAGATTGCCGAAGCCTGTGGAACGAATGTGCCGTCTTGAAGACGGTGTCCCGACAAGGCCCGAAGCACGTCCAGATGGATCATGAGGCGCGCTTCAGCCCTGTCTTATGCATGTCCATCCAAGCCATCGTATGGCTTGCGAGATCCATGCCGTCAGCCGATCAACTGGCTGAGCGCCATGGCCACCGTCATGTCGCCTTCGACTTTGATCTTGCCGGTCATGAACGCCATGGTCGGGTTCAGGTCGCCAGCGATCAGCGAGTCGAGATCGTCGAGCGAGAGCTTGATGGTGCAGTCGGTGGGGGCATCTGATGTCGAGACGGTTGCGCCGTCGATGACGATGACGCCATCGCCGCCGGTGTCGAACTTCACGGAACGATCGAACCCGCTGCTGGCCACGCGCGACTTGATCTTCTCGGCAATCTCCTGAACGCTCACGCTGTTCTCCTGTCTGGTTGCATCTGTCGCGCAGGGCATTTCGGTCCGGCCGAAGCCCATGCAGCATTTGCGATCTTGGTCGCTGCCGCATATAGCTTTGGGTTGACGTTTACGTCAACGCGAATCCTGGAGGCTGGTTCCTATCGCCGCACCGGACGAGCTGGTGGGGCACCAGTGGTCAGTGGGCCGGCGGCGCATCCGCTTCGACCGGTTTGGCCGTCTCGGGCGCCGTGGTGGTGGAATCCTGCCGGCGGCGCAGCCAGTTGTCGCGGATCTCGTCCTTGCTCAGGAAATTGACCTGATCGACCAGAACCTCATGCACCAAGTTTGCGCCGACGCGGGTGTTGATGGTGTCGCGGATCGCGGCGCGAAAGGCATCGAGGTCGATCGTCGCCTTCTTGGTGAAGTCGATCTGGGGATTGGAATAGAGGTAGGTGTAGACTTGGTCGGTGATCAGCGCTTCGGCCGGGATCGACAGTTTCTTTATCTGCTCCGGCTCGACGGTGTAGACCAGCTTGGCCAGGAAATAGCCGCCGATCTTGGAGTCGCGGATCAGCGGCACCGAAATGACGTCGGTCTTGACGTAATCCAGCCCGCCCAGCATCGGCTTGGGTTTCTCGCCGACGCCGCGTTCGCCGGCAGCCTGGAACGAATAGAACACCGCGCCGAGCGTGGCGGCGCAGACCCAGACCGCAATGGCGATGACCTTGATCATTTGGAACCCGAGCCCGACATCACCGCGCTCTAACCTTTCAGCCGGCCGAATTCGCCGGCGGAGTAGGTGCCGTCGGTTTCGGCACGCTGGATGGCACTGCGCAGCAGGCTGGCGACCTCGTTGACGGCGCTCAGATGCGCCAGGATCGCCGCCTCGTTCTTCGCCAGTTTCTGGCGCAGCCGGGTCAGGCCCTCGCGGTGCTGTTCGAGGAACTCGGCTTCGCTGCCGCCCTTCATGGCGCGCGTCAGCTCATAGAGATAGCGGCTCTTGCGTGCATTCGACGCCTTGAGGTCATAGCTGGTGTCGCTGCGGATGCCGGCGGTCTCTTCCTCGACCACCTCCTCGATGCGGCCGATGATGGCGGCAAGGTTTCCAGGCCGCGCGAACGGGATAGGAGCCTCCGACGCGGTGGTGCGCGCCGGCAGGTTGGCGGTGAATTCAGAAGAGTCGGTCATGGTGTTTTCCAGCCTAGATCTTGATGTCTGTTTTTATGGTTGTCTCGTCGCCGGTCATCGACCTGGCGGCCTTGCGCTGCAATTCCTGGACGAGCGAGGTGGACAGACGGGTTTGCTGATCGATCTCGGTCTTTTCCGGTCCGTTTGAGACCGGGCCGATCGGCACCTTGCGCTTGCCGTCCATATAGTGGTCGGCGAGCAGCGACTTGGCGATGCCGATGCCGCCGCGCTCGGCCATGACGTCGGCGACGCGCTCGGCGAGCTGCGATTTCCACATGTCGCCTGCGAGGCCGGTGCCGTAGACGCCCTCGGTGTCCTTGGGCAGCATGTTCTGGATGAAGGTCTGCAAGACCATCGCCTCGAACTTCTTGAATTTCTTGGCCGGATCGGCTGTCGCCGCCGCCTTGTCAGCCGTGGCGCGCGACAGGATCGAGCCGGCATCGATGGACGCCGCCGTATCGACCGAGAACGTGCCGACGGCACCACTCGCGCGCTTGGTCAGCGCGGCGCGGGCAGCCTCGATATCCATCGGATCGGCAGCTCGGGCGACATCCATAACGATGTCGCTGGGTGGTGAAATCGCCAAGAAAGTCCGCCTTTTGCCGGGTTTCCTTAGCCAGACCATGCCTCAACAAGCTTGTGGCAGGCTTGCGGGGGAGCGAGGCGGAATGCAGGTGTGAGGATCGGTTGTCCGCTTCGCGCCAGAAGCGGCCATCGCCGAGCAGATGTTCTGATGTCGCCTTTTGGGCCGGGAGAGGACCGTCCGGTTCTGGCATTGAAGGCAAGGGAGCAGACCTGCCGTCGACCCTTGTAGACATTCCGTTTCTGCCGAAGCCAGCCGTCGAATTGTTGCAACTTTGTTGTCGCCTATGGGTTATCCGATTACCAACAGTGTTCAACACGGAGTCCCGATCAATTGAGCGTAGCATTTGCCAAGGAGGAAAGCGCCGAGGCAGCATCGGAAACCATCCTGCCGGCTCGCCCTATCTCCGATCGGATCAACCTGGTCACGGAGGCGGGCCTCAAGATGCTGCAGGATGAATTGGCTCGCGCTCAGCAGGCTCTCGAGATCGCCAGCGTGCTGGAAGATGTCAACGAGAGGCGACGGCAATCGGCGGTTCCGGTTCGGGATATGCGCTATTATGCCGAACGCGTCCGTACGGCCCAGCTTATGTCGGTGCCGACGTCCAATGAAGTGATCGCCTTCGGTCACACCGTCACCTTCGAGCGTGATGATGGCCGCACGCAGACCTTCCGCATCGTCGGTGAGGATGAGGCCAACCCCTCCCAAGCGTCCATATCGCATGGTTCACCGGTTGCCATCGCACTGATTGGCAAAAGCGTTGGCGAAATTGTCCAGCTGGGGCAGCGCGAACTCGAGATCCTGTCCATTTCTTAGAGCAGTTCACCGTTTCACGGAAACGGTGAACTGCTCTAACTCTTTGTTTTGACGCAATTCCCTAGGGAAAGCCTACGCGCTTTTCCCGGGAAAACCGTTTCACACTTTTCCTGGAATTGCTCTAGGTGGAGATCGGTGTAGAACGCACGATCGAATTGCGGGGCATGTTCTGTGAACTCGTCACGGTCAACCGCCACCGTGACGTTTGGTACACCGTCAGGTGACGCCCAGCGAGCAGTGCTGCTTAATGTCAAAAGCCCGGAATAGGCTGGGTCTTTCCACTCAATCGAGCGCCAAGTGTCAAAGCCGCTGGAAAATTCTTAATCACGGCGCGCATAGCCGTCGCGCCGCCAGGCCCAAGCGCTATTCGGGCAATCAAGGCTGCGGCACGCAAACGGGTCGAGAATTGCCGACGCCATTGCCTTTCGTAGCGATGTCCGGCCTCGTCGTGGCCCTCGTGGCCTTTACCCAACGCGGTCAGTTCTCTCGCAAGGAGCCAGCCGGATTGCAGCGCCATCGAAATCCCTTCCGCGATTACAGGATGTGACTCACCTGCGATGTTGCCGACGCGGAAGATACCCTGATCATAGCAGGTTCGAATACCGGGATGAATCGGTCCCGCGGCGAGCCATGGGCCATCCAATTCGGCACTGGCCAGCACAGTTCCCACGCCTCGGCACGAGGCCAAGACATGGCGCCATAGTGCATCGGCGGCCGCACTATTTCCAGAACGTTGGCGCAGCCCGGATAGAACATCTCGGCGGATACAGCAGGAAATTGAAACCCGGCCACGGTCTGCCGTTACCATTCCACCATAGCCGCCCGGGAATACCAGCAGCGGCATCAGGTCGGGCGCCAGCGCGGCGCCGGTAAAATGCGCTTTGAACCCGAAAAGGTCGGAAGGTTGGCTCGTTCTTTCAATCTGGCTTGGGAGTTTCCCGGCTTCCCAGGATCCGTGCGCGGCAATTATAACAGGTGCGCTCAAAACCTTTTGTTGCTGTTCCGTCTCCACAGTCACAAACTGCACATCATCGCGCCGACGAATAGCGACAGCCTTGCAAGGCTGGAGAATTTCGACACCCGCGCGTTCGGCGGCCTGCAAAAGGACGAAATCCAGACGATCGCGGCCGAGAGCGCGGCCGAGACCCGTCTTGGCGCGCGGCATTCGCGCCTCGGCTGAGACATCGCCCGAAAAGAACCCGACGCGACGTATTTCGGGGCCGGCTTCCGCGCGCCAAGTCTCGCCGACGCCCAACTGGTCGAGCAAGGCAAGGCTGGTGCCTGACATGAATTCGCCGCAGACCTTTCGGCGAGGAAACGCGACCTTCTCCACCATTGCCACCGACCAACCATGCTGGGCCAGCGCAATGGCGGTAGAACTGCCGGCGGGGCCGGCACCGATGACTATTGCGTCGTGCATTATTTGGTGCCGGGCATGCTGGCGCCGACAAAACCTTGAGTGAAGAGGCCTTTGCGGGCCTCCATCACGGGCGTTCCACCTGACAGTTGCCACAATTGTGAAAGTTCCGTGCCGCGAAAACCGGCGCGGACACTTTGCGCCGCGTCGTTCAGCGTCACCGCGCAGGCGCCGATCAATCGCAGGAACCGGGTCGCGGCAAGTGGCACCTTGGCCCTGAGCGGCTCCGTCGCGACGAGCATCGGAGCCATCGTCATGATCCGGGCAAACAGCTCCAGCAGGCGCGTGTCGTCGAAGTGATGGAGGATAAGGTTGGCGCAAACTAGATCGAAGGGCCCGTCCCCTGTCCAATCGAATATATCGGCGGTTACGGGTCGCGCCTGCCAACCAAATTCGGCAAAAGAGTTGCACAAATCCTTGCCGATCAGGTCGATCCTGTCGACCATGACGATCTCCACATCGGGCCAGCGCCGCGCCATCAGCCGCGCCACCGTCAGCATGAACTTTCCGTCACCGGCCCCTATTTCAAGGATGCGTAGCGGCGGCGTCGGCACGTTCGTTCGCAGGAGCGATGCCATGATCCTGGCCTGGAACATCAATGCATTGATGCGAACGAGATCACGACGGGATGCAATCGCACGAGGATCATCGGCCGGGAGACCGTCGAGGAGCTCTGGCTCCAGATGCCGGATGTTTATGTCGGTCATGCGGAAATCTAGGGCTTCAGCCGGCAATCCGGCAATTCGGTCGTACCTTCATGGCCGCGCGCTGTTCATGGCGGAACTCGCATGTGAACTCAATCCGGATGGCGAAGCCGAACGTCGGTCCCTTTCATACAGGATCGGAGGCTGGTATCACAGTTTGCTAATAAGAAATATCGGCGCTACGCAATAAAATGCTTTACGCCGGCGTTTACCTTAGGAACGCTTCCCCAATTCCTAGACCTCTTATGAGACCCGATTGGGCTCATTGTCGGAGCAATTTTGTCCCCTCAAGCGTATCTGAACCGCATTGCCACGTCAGTTCCAGAACACGACGTGCATCAGTTCTACCTCCGCTATGGGGCTTTGCTGCTCGAAGACGATGCCCAGCGCCTTACGCTCTTCGAGCGAATGGTCGCTCTTGCCGGGATCGAACATCGCTATTCCTGCTTTGCGCCTGCCGACGATCCGCGCGGTGGGGCAATCGACCGCGACGGCACCTCGGTCAGGGGCTCGTTCGCCAGCACCGCAATCCGTATGGAGATGTACGAAGCCGCCGCGCCGGAGCTCGCGCAACAGGCCGTCGACAAGCTTCTGGCCGACGACGACCGCTCGCTGATCACGCATTTGATCGTGACGAGCTGCACCGGCTTTTCGGCGCCCGGCATCGACCTCGAGCTGGTGCAGCGATGCGGCCTGCCGACGTCGGTCGAGCGCACCATCGTCGGCTTCATGGGGTGCTATGCCGCCATCAACGCCTTGAAGCTGTCACGCCATATCGTGCGCTCCGACCCGAAAGCCCGCGTGCTGATCGTCAACATCGAATTGTGCACGCTGCATTTCAGGGAAGCCGCCGAGCTCGAGAAGCTGATCTCGTTCTGTCTATGGGGCGACGGTTGCGCGGCCTCGCTGGTAACGGCTGAGCCGCATGGCATTCTGCTCGAAAGCTTCCACGCCATCGTCGCGGCGGAGTGCAAGGAGCTGATGAGCTGGCGCATCCGCGACGACGGCTTTGACATGGTGCTGTCCGGCCAGGTTCCCGGCGCGGTCCGCGAGACGCTGCGCAACGAGCATCCGGCCATCCTCGGCGGCAGGCCCGCCAAGGAGATCGATTTGTGGGCGGTGCATCCCGGCGGCCGCTCCGTGCTCGACGCGGTCGAGCGGGCACTCAAACTGGAGCCGACCGCGCTCGCCGCATCGCGCGAAGTGCTCCGGCGATACGGCAACATGTCGTCGGCAACCGTGATGTTCGTGATGGCCGAAATGCTGAAGGAGCCAGCGGGCTTGCGCGGCTGCGGCATGGCGTTCGGGCCGGGGTTGACCACCGAGACCATGATGTTCCGGACTGCCTGAGGAGGTCTGGTGGCCTGCCCGGTTTGAACATCTGAACCTATGGATCATAAGTTCCTTGATGATGCCATCGCACAATGTCCAACATCGCATCCGAGCTTTCGCAGCCCGTTGGCTGGTGCCTTATTTGCCGTATCCGCACTTCATGTTCGTGGCACCTCTTGACGCCGTGCTGAGGATCCTGTGGCACGCGGAAGGCCGGATTCCTCCCGCCTATTGGCCGCGCCTGGTTCTCCTGCTCCTGCTTTCCGGGATCAGCACGGTCGCCTCCCTGCCGGAGCGCATGATCCTTTGGCTATGGCTGCGGCTGCGACCTCCCCGGATGGAGCGGGATAACGCCCCTGTGTTCGTCCTCGGCTACTTCCGATCCGGGACGACGTTTTTGCAGAACCTGCTGGCAGCCGATCCGAGCCTGAGATCGCCGAGCTTGCCGCAGGTCCTGGCGCCCCAGACATTCGTCCTCGGCTGGGTTCTGCTCCGCTACCTTTTCGTACCGTTGCTGCCGTTGACGCGCCTCAACGCAGTGGTGCCGGTAGGCGCCAGATTGCCAGCGGAGGACGATTTCGCGTTGAACAATATGGGTGGGATGTCTGTCCTCGCAGGACGCGCCATGTTTCCCCGCCGGCAGGCCTTCTTCAATCGATTTCACGATCTCGACGCGCTTTCGGTGGACGAGTTTAGCCGCTGGCGCTCACATCAGTTCGCTTTCGTCCAGAAGCTTGCTCTCGTTGCGGGCGGGCGGCGACTTCTGCTCAAGTCGCCGAGCCATACGGCGCGCGTCCGCTACCTCCTGGAGCTGTTTCCGGGCGCCAAGTTTGTCCACATCTCCCGTTCACCGGAAGTCGTGTTTCGGTCCAACCTCCTTCTGGCGCGCGAATTGCAACGTGCATTCGCCCTGCAGCCGCCACTGCCCGAGGACGAGCAGGAGGAGATCATCACCTGCGAATATCTCGCGACAGAAATGCACTATCTGGCAGATAGAGCTCAGATTCCCGCCGCCGACCTCGCAGAAGTGCGGCTGCAGGATCTGATCGCCGACCCCGTGGGCGAGATGAAGCGGATCTACCGCGAACTGGGCCTGCCATTTTCCCGCAGCTGCGAGGAGCGGATGCTGCAGGTCGCTGCGACGTTCGTCAAACAGGTGCCCAACCGCCATCCCGACCTGACGGAAAGGCAGAAAGCGCGGGTAGCTCGCCTCGAACCGCTGGCTGCGACTTTCGGGCATACGCCTGCACAGGCTTCTGAGAGGCTCGATGTTGACAGCCAACAGCGCATCGGATGACATAGGATCATGACAGCAGCCCTATGGTCGCACGCAAGCTGGGCAGCGTTGGCCCGGCTGTTGCTCGTCTCCGTGCTACTCGCGATCTGCGCCCCATCGCTTTCGGCAGCTGCCGATGAGCAGAGTGAGGCGGTCAAGTTGGTTGAGACTGTGCGCCAGGCGGCGATTGTGCTTGGGCACGGTGGATCCGCCGAGGGGCAGCTCCGCTCGATCTCCGCGGCGTTCGACGGTAGGGGGATCGCGCAAGCCGTGCTCGGGACGTATTGGCGCCGTGCGAGTGCGGAAGACCGCGCCTCGGTGGTCGATGCGCTTCTTTATGCCATTGCACACAGGCTGGCCGACAAGCTGGAGCGGACGCAGGACAAGACTTTCACAGTGCTCGGCACAAAGGCTCTGGCTAACGGCGACATCCTGGTGCGCAGCGAATTCCGCCGGCCGCTCCACGGCCCAACGTCCGTGGACTGGCGTGTCCGCCACTGCCGCGGACAACTCTGCATCGGCGATGTCTTTGTCGACGGCGGCTCCGTGACCGTGCAGCAGCGGGACCGCATTGCCCAGTTGCTCGCCGGCAACGGCGGCTCGATCCCAGCACTTGTCGCCGATCTCAGGAAAGGCCGGGTATGACTCCCCGCTCGTGCTCATGTCCCTCCTCGTCGAATTGAGCAATGTCGGCCGCGACTTTGACGGCGGCCGCATTGTCGCCGTTGACGATGTGTCGCTTGCGATCGAGGATGACGAGACCGTCGCCATTGTCGGCCGGAGCGGAAGCGGCAAGTCGACGATCCTGAACCTGGTCTGTGGGCTTGACCGGCCGACGCGCGGCGAAGTTCGGTTCGAAGGACGGGCCATCAACGGAAGGGCTGCATGGGCAGCCGTCCGGGCCAGCAAGATCGGCATCGTTTTCCAGAACTTCTTCCTGCTCCAGTCGTTGTCGGCGCGCGAGAACATCGAAGTGGCTTTGTTGGGAAACCTCGGCGGAGCGCGGCAGCGTCGCGTTCGCGCGCTCGAACTTCTGGCACATTTCGGTCTTGCCGAGCGCGCCACGCTCCGGCCGGCCGAGCTTTCGGGCGGCGAACGCCAGCGGCTTGCAATTGCACGAGCGCTTGCAAACCGCCCGAAGCTTCTCGTTGCGGACGAGCCGACAGGAAGCCTCGACGTTCAGACGAGCCAATCCGTGATGAGCATCATTGGTAACGTGCATCGTGAGTTCGGCACTGCGGTGGTCGTCGTGACCCATGACGAGGATGTGGCCGCACTGTGCGGTCGGCGCGTCGAGATCTCCGACGGCCGCATCCGTTCGGACAGCCGAATGGGGGCAATGTCGACGCCCGCGCCGATGTCGCGGATCCGCTGACCCATGACAGAGCTGACCCTTCCCTTGCGCGGTCTGATTGCGCGCCCGCTTCGCACGCTCCTCACGGTTCTCGGCATCGCCTTGGCGGTCGCGGGCTTTGTGGCGCTTACCGGCCTGACTGCCGGCGTCCAGCGCTCGTTCGCATCGGGAATCGATGAGAACGGCGCGGACCTGGTGGTGAGCCAGCGCGGCGCGTTCAACCTGGTGAGCAGCACCGTGCCTAGGTCGCTGGGCTCCGGGCTTACCGCGGTGCCAAACGTCGAGGCCGTGTCGGGCGTTCTCCTGAACATCACCACCGCCGACGACGATGCGAATATTGTCATGGCGGGCTGGCCCGCCGGCAGCTTCCTGTGGAAGGATATGCACCTCCTGGCGGGGCGAATCCCTGCACCGGGGGATCAGTGGCCCGTGATCCTAGGCGAGTCGATCGCCACCGCATTGGACAAGCGGGTCGGTGATACCATCGAACTCCAGTTCCAGCCCTACCAGATTGTCGGCATCGCGTCGTTCTCGTCAGTGCTGAACCAAAACAGCGCGATCGTTCCGCTCGAAGGGCTGCAGCAACTCCTGTCGCGGGAGGACGTGTTTACCTTGTACGAGGTGAGGTTGAAGCGCCCGCTCGAGAGCAACGACATCGCCGTTGCACGAACCCGGCTCATCGCGGCCGCACCGGGATTCGCGGTGGGCGACACCGAGCAGTTTGCCAGCAGCATCCGCATCTTCGATCTGCTTCAGGCGATTGCCCGGACAATTTCACTGGTTGTCATGGCGATGGCCTCTGTCGCCGTTGCCAATACACTGCTGATGGCGGTGAACGAACGGACGTTCGAGATTGGGGTTCTCGCAGCGCTTGGCTGGTCTCCGAGGCGGATCCTTCGGCTCATTCTTATCGAAGGCGTGATCATGAGCGCTGCCGGCGGGGTAATCGGGATCATTCTCGGCGCCCTTGCCATGGAAATGGCGGCGAAGACAAAGTTCGCGGCGGGTCTGATCGTGCCTTACCTGTCGGGCTGGTCGATCGCGCAGGCGCTGATCTTCGTCTTCATTGCAGGGCCCCTCGGCGCGCTCTACCCGGCCTGGCGCGCCACGCGCCTTCTCCCCGCTGACGCGCTCCGCAGGATCTGACGGGTGGTCGAGTGTTTATCAAACAGGCGGATCATGCGGGGGCAGGCTGAAGAGGGACCCGTGGTGACCGGCGATATCTGCTTTCAGGAAAGAGCATGGCAAAGCGGTCGTTCATGTCGCTCCGTCCGTAAGTCAGCTTTGGGTCATAATCGGAATTCTCGCCGCTACTCCTCGTGCCGCTTCTGCGCGATCAGGTCCAGCCGTTCGCGGTCGGCGCTCTCGCGCTCGTCGCGGTTGCGCACGTCCTTGTAGGCGCGCTCGACCATGTTGGTGCGCGCGCTTGCCGCGGCGATGAGGGCGACTTCTTGTTTGGCACTTTCCAGGCTCTTCTCCTGGCGCACCACGGCCTGGGCGATGCGGCGATGATAGAGATCGGGGAACAGGCCGGACAGCGAATTGTCCTGGTCGAAATGGCCGATCAATTCCCGGGCTTCGGCCTCGGCGGCGTTTGCCGCGGCCAGGAAGGTGGCGTGGCGGGTCTCGTGCAGCGCCTTCAGCTGTTCCTGCACCTTGACCAGTTTCTTCAGGCGGTCCTTGCGGGTGGTCATCGCTACCTCGCCAGCGTCAGGTCGACGAAGCCGTCGACGAACAGCGACAGCATGGTGCCGATGGCGAAATAGAAGATGATCATGCCGCCGGCGATGACGAAGGGCTGGGAGATGAAATAGATCGGGATCTGCGGGGTCAGCTTGTTGACGAAGCCGATCGTCAGATTGACCAGAATGGCATAGGCGACGAACGGGCTGCCGAGGCGGATGACCAGAAAGAACGTGTCCGACACGGTGTCGGTGATGTCGACGAGGGCGGTCTGCGGGTTGAAGAAGACGTTGACCGGCGCGACGGTGTAGGACGCCACCAGGGCGCGGACGATCTCGTGGTCGAAATCGAAGACGAACAGCATCAACAGCGCCGAGAACGAGATGATGGCGGCAAGGGCGGCCTGCGGTTCCGGCTCCTCGATCGCCGGTCCGCCCGAGCCGCCATAGCCGATCAGCATGGCAATCGCCGAGCCCATGAAGCGCAGTGCCTCCATGTAGAGCCTGGTCATGGCGCCGATCAGCCCGCCGACCAAAAGTTCCGAGATGATCATCGGCACCAGGATCTGCGGGCGCGGATCGACGAAAGGGATGATGCGGTCCCACAGGAAGGCGAGCAGGCCGCCGGTGGCGGCGACCGCCACGAACAGCCTGACCTGCACCGGCACGCGGGCGCTGGACAGGCCCGGCATCAGCATGAAGCAGGCGCCGATGCGGCAGAAGGCGAGGAACGCCGCGATGACGACGCTCTGCGAAAGAACGCTCACGATATGGTCCCGAGCACCCTGATCTCGACGCCCTTGGCGATTTCGACATGGGAGAGCACCGGCAGCGTGGTGAACAGGCGCTCGATGATCATGCGCACATAGGGGCGGGCGTCGGGCGCGGTGACGAGGACGAAACGCTCGCCGGCTTCGAGGAATTTCTTGATCGCCTTGGTGGCGTCCTGGCCGAATTCCTCGAGCTGGCGCGGATCAATGTCGAACTCGCGCACCTCGCCCTTGGCGTCGCGCTTGAGGCTCTGGTGGAAGGCAAGGTCCCAGCGGTTGCCAAGACGCAACACCTTGAGCACGCCGCCTTCAGAGAGATCGCCGCAGATCTGCTGCGCCATGCGGATGCGGACATGCTCGACGATCTGCTCGGTACGGCGCACATGCGGCGCGATCTCGGCGATGGCCTCGATGATCAGGTGCAGATTGCGGATCGAGACGCGCTCGGCAAGCAGCAGCTTCAGCACCGCCTGCAGACCGGGATAGGAGATGTGCGTGGTGCAGATCTCGTCGGCGAGCTTGCGATACTCCTGGTCCTGGCGCTCGAGCAGCGCCTTCATGTCCTTGTAGGACAGGAGCTGCGGCAGGTTGTTGCGGATCACCTCGGAGAGATGGGTGAGCAGCACCGACATGTTGTCGGCAAAGGTGTAGTTCTCGCGCTTCAGATCCTCGGCGAAGGTTTCCATGACGGAATAGGCGCGCATGCCGAAGGCCGGCTCGCGGATCTCTTCGCCGGGTATTTCGGGCACGTCGCGGCTGCCGAGCAGCACCATGATCTCGCCGACGCGCATCGAATATTCGGCAACCACCGTGCCATGCACCTTGATCTGATAGCTCTTCGGCGGGATGGCGAAATCGTCGGCGACGCGCACTTCCGGCACGACGAAGCCGTATTGCTGGGCGAATTTCTTGCGCATCTTGGCCATGCGGAAGACCAGTTCCTGATGCGAGACCAGCAGCCGGGTCGACAGCTGCTTGCCAATCAGGAGTTCGATCTCGGCGGTGGCGAGCGAGGCCTTGACCGAGTTCTTCTCCTCCTCGACCTTGGTCGCCTTCTCCTGGGTCTTCAACGCTTCGGCCGCGGCGAGGACGCGGTTGGCGCGCATCGGGATGATGTAGCCGAGAGCGGCCATGCCACCGGCCAGTGCAAAGAAGGGAAACAGCGGCAGGCCGGGCATCAGGCCGAGCAGCACCAGCAGCGCCGCCGCCACGTAAAGCGCGCGCGGATGGGCGCCGAGCTGGCCGAACACGGCCTGGTTGGTCGAGCCGCGCGTGCCGCCCTTGGACACCAGCAGGCCGGCGGCGAGCGAGACGATCAGCGCCGGGATCTGGGTGACTAGGCCGTCGCCGACCGACAGCTTGATGAACACGTCGGCGGCCTCGCCCATGCCCATGCCATGCCTGATGTAGCCGATGGCGATGCCGCCGACGATGTTGATGGCGGTGATGATGAGGCCGGCAATGGCGTCGCCGCGTACGAATTTCGAGGCACCGTCCATCGAGCCGAAGAAGGAGGATTCTTCTTCCAGCTCGCGGCGGCGCAGCTGCGCGGTCTTGTCGTCGATCATGCCGGCGGAAAGATCGGCGTCGATCGACATCTGCTTGCCGGGGATGGCGTCGAGGGTGAAGCGGGCGCCGACTTCGGCGATACGGGTGGCGCCCTTGGTGATGACGATGAAGTTCACCACGATCAGGATCATGAAGACGATCAAGCCGATGACGAAATCGCTGGCCATCACCAGCTTGGAGAAGCCAGCAATGACGTAGCCGGCGGCGTGCGTGCCCTCATTGCCGTGCGACAGGATCATGCGCGTGGTGGCGATGTTCAGGGATAGCCGCAGCATCGTGGCGATGAGCAGCACAGTCGGGAACGAGGAGAAATCGAGCGGCCGCTGGATCCACAGCGCCACCATCAGGATCAGCACCGAAAGCGCGATCGAGAAGGCGAGGCCGATGTCGATGAGAAAGGCCGGGATCGGCAGGAACAGCACGGCCAGGATGATGACGATGCCGAGCGCGAAGAAGACATCGCGGCCGTTCTTGGCCACCGCGCCGGGCTGGATGCTTTCGCTGATCGCCATTGAAGTCCTCGAACCATAGACTGCCCGCGCATAGGACAGCCCGGCGAGGGTAGCTGGCCAAGCTTGCGCGAGGGTGGGAAAGTGGCCGGACCTGATGTCGCGAAGGAAGGGAAACCCATGCTCCTGATCATTGGCACGATCCGTTTGCCGCCCGACAGATTCGAGGAGGCAAGGCTTGCGATGGAGCGCATGATCTCGGGCAGCCGCGCCGAGGATGGCTGCCTCGAATATTCCTATGCACGGGACGTGCTCGACGCGGGGCTGATCCGGGTTACCGAGGCGTGGCGCGACAGGGCCGCGCTCGATGCGCATTTCCGCTCGCCGCACATCGCCGAGTGGCGTTCAAGCTGGCCGTCGCTTGGCATCGGCGAGCGCAACCTCGTGCTCTACGAGGCAGGTGAGCCCACGCCGACCTGATCAGGACTCGGCTGTGGTGGCCGTGGCGACGCCGACCAGCCAGCGCCTGACCGCGCGTTCTTCCGCAACCGACAGCCCCTGCGTCAGCTCGCTCTCGATGGCTCTCACGCGCTCGCGACAGGCGCGCAGCAGGGCGCGGCCGCTGTCGCTGAGATCGATGTGCTGGATGCGGCCATGAACGGCATGCGGTTTGCGCACCAGCGAGCCGGCTCGTTCGAGATTGGCGACGATGACGCTGAGCGTTTGTGGGGTGAGCAGCGCCAGCCGGGCAAGGTCGGCATTGGAGAGGCCGGGATAGGCCGCAAGCATGGTCAGCGTGACGAATTGCGGCTGCGTCACGCCGAGATCGCCCAGCGCCCTGTCCATTCTAAGCCGATGCGCGCCGGCGGCCTGCCGCAGGAGATAGCCGAGATAGCCTTCCTCGCCGCGTTTGCCTTCGCCGGGAGCCGGAATCGACGGACGCTGATTGGGCTTGCGCATGATATCAGAGCTCTTATATGTTGTTCGTGCACTGATATTACGACGATGTGGAGTTCATGACGATGGGTCATCGAATTTTTCTTGCCGGCGCCTCGGGCGCCATCGGCCAGCGGCTGATCCCGCAGTTTCTGGCCGCCGGCCATCAGGTGACCGGCACCACGCGCAATGCGAACAAGGCCGCGACATTGCGCGCCCTCGGGGTCGAGCCGGCGGTCGTGGATGTCTTCGATGCCGAGGCGCTGTCGCGCGTGATGCTCGCCGCCAAGCCTGACATCGTCGTCCACCAGCTGACCGACCTGCCGCCGGGCCTCGACCCGAGCCGGATGGGCGAGGCCATCGTGCGCAATGCCCGTATCCGCGACGAAGGCACGCGCAATCTGGTCGCGGCCGCCGTCGCATCCGGTGTCCGGCGCATGGTGGCGCAAAGCATCGCCTGGGCCTACGCGCCGGGTCCGGAGCCGCATGCCGAAGCCGACCCGCTGGACGGTGGCGCCAGCGGCAATCGCGGCATCAGCGTCGGCGGTGTCATCGCCTTGGAAAAGGCCGTTCTCAACGCACCATTCGAGGGTGTCGTCCTGCGCTACGGTCAGCTCTATGGGCCGGGAACGGGAACCGATGCGGCTGCCGGCGCATCGCCGGTGCATGTCGATGCGGCTGCCTATGCAGCGCTGCTCGCGCTCGACAAGGGTGCGCCCGGAATCTTCAACGTGGCGGAGCCCAACCAGGCGGTCTCGACGCAAAGGGCGGTCGAGGAGCTGGGTTGGCGCGCCGATTTCCGTTTGCCTGCCTGAATTCGGAGACATCGATATGATCGGCAATCAAGCTCGTTTGCGCACCGGCCAATCTCTTATCGCCGTCAGCGCTGTCGGGGTTCTGTTTGCGCTCACGGCAAAGTGGGCCGGCCCCGATTTCATTGGCGTCGTGCCTGATGGCATGGAAATGCAGATGGCAAATGCCGATGCGGACGGTGCCGCCGGGGCACGGCCGAAGACGGTCGTCACGCCGGTCTCCTGTGAGCAACTGCCGAACGTGCCGGGCAAGTCGATCACCACGGTGATCGTGGCATTTCCGCCCAACGGCTTTACGCCCCGCCACCGGCATCCGGGCTCGGTCAGCGCCTTCGTCCTCAAAGGCACGCTGCGCTCGCAGCTCGAAGGCAGCCCGGCCGTCGTCTATACCGAGGGACAGACCTGGTTCGAGCCACCTAGCACGGTCCATCTCTTCGCTGAGAATGCCAGCACCACCGAGCCCGCCGAACTCCTGGCAACATTCATCGCCGACGACGATTGCGGGCCGCTGACCATACCGGATTGACGGCAGAAGCGGTTGCCTCTCGATCGGATGGCAAAGAAGGCCCAAAGCGCGTCACGTTGAAACGCATTCATGCGACGCACTTCAGGTCCTTGTTTTTATGCATGTCGTTTTCGCAGAACCGAGGTCACTTTTGGGCGACCTGCATTAGCAGGCGTTGACCTGTCTGCAGGACCAACCTCCGCCATCGGTATCGTGGCAATCTTCATAGCTGCCGTAACACATGTTTGTTGAGTTACGGTACCAAGGATAACCGCCAGGACAGCAGACGTCCTGCTGTGCGGTCCGAAGAAGTCCTTCCGTCGGCCGGCTCTGTTTTTCCGTATTGCCTCCCGACAAAAGAGACATGGAGTATGAAATATTATGCTTAACTGGCATATCTATGCTTGAGTGGCTTATTGCAGACGAACTCAAAAAAATCGTGGCAAACAGCCAATGAAAACAACCCCCGCGCACTCATGTTCTCCTCCTTGAGGGAAATAGTGACGGGTTAAAATATCACGCTTCAGGCGGTGCGTCGATTTCGCAAGTGAACGGGGGAAGGAGCATCGCCGCGAATCCGCTGTCGGATTTCAGATGACCGCCTCACTTATGCCTTTTGGGCTCGGGATTGATCGAAAGAAGCCTCTAAACCGTTCGAGAACGATCCTTACATCGGGCAACCGGCATCGCGGTTGCCATGCTGTATCGCTGGGCGTATCAGCCTTCCACGTCCCTTTGATATCGGCGAGCCGCCCCGGTGCTTTCCAGAAACCAACCACAAGTCTACGCCCGCCGGCTGCGCGCGGTGCTGCTGAGGTCAATTCCGCTGCTCGAGGCGCGCGGCATCGCCGTCGTCATCCTGGCGGGCGTCGTCGGCGTCATGGCGGGCATACTGGTCACGGCGATGAGCCAGATCGTGCAGGATTTGCACGGGCTGTTGTTCGGCGTTCAGCCCGGCGGCCGGCTTTCCGGCATGTTCTCGCTCGCCAATCCCATGCAGGCGCTGATACCGGCGGTCGGCGGCGCCTTGCTTGGGCTGAGCGTAATCTGGCTGCGGTTGCGTAAATTCCGCACCCCGGTCGATCCGATCGAAGCCAACGCGCTCTATGGCGGGCGCATGTCGCTGACCGACACGTTCATCATCGCCGGCCAGACGATGATCTCCAGCGGCTTCGGCGCCTCGGTCGGACTGGAAGCCGGCTACACACAGGTCGGATCCGGCCTGGCATCGCGGCTGGCGCGCATCTTCAGGCTGCGCCGCAACGATGTCCGCATCCTGGTCGGCTGTGGTGCGGCCGGCGCCATCGCCGCCGCCTTCGATGCGCCGCTGACGGGTGCCTTCTACGGTTTCGAACTGGTCATCGGCATCTACTCGGTCGCCAATGTCGCGCCTGTGATGACGGCCGCGATCTGCGCCTCGCTGACGGCGGAGATGTTCGGCGGCGTGCCGTTTCCGCTCGAGCTTTCAGGGCTGCCGGCGCTGACGCCCAGCCAGTACGTGCCGTTCCTGCTGCTTGGGCTGCTGGGCGGCGCGGCTTCGATCGCCATCATGCAACTGGTGACGCTGATCGAACGCGGCTTCAACAGGCTGTCGGTCGATGCCTCGCTGCGCCCCGTCATCGGCGGCGTCCTCGTCGGCCTGCTGGGGCTGATCACGCCGCAGGTCCTGTCCAGCGGCCATGGCGCGCTGCACCGCGAATTCGCCATGAATTATGGGCTGACCGTGGTCGCCAGCGTCTTCGTGCTCAAGCTCGCGGCGTCAGCAATCTCGCTTGGTTCCGGCTTTCGCGGCGGCCTGTTCTTCGCTTCGCTGTTCCTCGGCGCGCTGCTCGGCAAGGCGTTCGCCGGCGTGATGGCGCTGGTCTCGCCGGCGACCGGCATCGACCCTTCGGTTGCCGCCGTCGTCGGCATGACCTCGCTTGCCGTCGGCGTCGTCGGCGGCCCGCTGACCATGACCTTCCTGGCACTGGAATCGACGCGCGACCTGACGCTCACCGGCGTCGTCCTGGCGGCCTCGATCATGGCGGCGATCCTGGTGCGCGAAACCTTCGGCTATTCGTTCTCGACATGGCGCTTCCATCTGCGTGGCGAAACGATCCGCAGCGCCCATGATGTCGGCTGGATGCGCAGCCTGACCGTCGGCTCGATGATGCGCAAGGACATCAAGACCATCGATGCCTCGACGACGCTTTCCGCCTTCCGCAAGCAAATCCCGCTCGGCTCTGCCCAGCGCGTCATCGCCGTCGACCCGGGCGATCAGTATGTCGGCGTGCTGATCGTGGCCGAACTGCACAGCGATCCCGCCGGCGGCGAGGTGCCGGTGCGCGATCTCGCCCAGTACAAGGATGCCGTCCTGGTGCCCAGCATGAACGTGCAGGCCGCCGCCGAGACGTTCCAGCGCGCCGGCGCCGAGGAACTGGCGGTCGTCGAGGATTTCACCGACCACATCGTGCTCGGTCTGCTGACCGAGGGCCATCTGATGCGGCGCTACGCCGAAGAACTCGAAAAGGCGCGCCGGGACCTGTCGGGCGAGGGGTAGAGGGCGCACCTGCGCATCCCCTTGTCGACCGGCGGGCACGTCCTCCCCAGGACACACCCTCCGATTTGAGCAAGCCTGGCCCAGATATCGGTGCACTCCTGACACCATGCGCGGCTTGCCAATTGTACAGTGCCACTGTACAGAATGTTAAGTGAGGTGGAAGACGGCATGAGCAAGGGGTCCGACAAGGCTTCGGTAAAGACGGGCGACGTATCGGCCGCGACGCATGCCCATCAGGTGCTGGGCATGCGCCTCAAGAGCCTTCGTCTCGCCCGCAGGCTGTCCTTGCGGGAGCTTGCCGAAGCGACCGGAACGAGCGCCAGTTTCATCAGCCAGCTTGAACGCGGCCTGACCGGCGCCAGCACCGCTTCGCTCAACCAGATGGCTTCGGCGCTCGGCGTCAGCGTCGCCATGCTGTTCGAGGAAAGCACGGCGCAAAACCATGGCGTCCTGAGACGCAGCGAGCGGCCGAGCCTGCCGCCCAGCGACGGCTGCCGCAAGATGCTGTTGTCGCGCCCGCCGCTGAGCGACATGGAAGTCTATGTCGGGGAATTCGACATTGGCGGCTCGACCGGACCCGATCGCTACACCCATGGCGACGCACACGAGATGCTCGTCGTGCTGCGCGGGGTCGTCGAGGTCTCGCTCGGCGAGGCGCGCCATGTGCTCGAGGAGGGCGACAGCATCGAATACACGACCTCGACACCGCATCGCTCAGAGAACATCGGCAGTGGCCGAGCCGAAGTGATGTGGATCATAGCGCCGCCGACCTCGGTGCGCGCCGAACTCGACCAATACACGGCCTGGAAACCGCTCGCGGCCAGGTAGGTCCAATCCAATGCGGGCATCAATGGGAGAATGACAATCATGCAGAAAACGAAAGCTTTGTATCTCAGCGCCGTGATGGCGCTTGGCGTGCTGGCAACCGCGGCGTTCGCGCAGGAGAAGCCGGTCGCAGGCGAGGTCAAGGAGGGGTCGCTGAAGGGCAAGACCCTGACGTTCGTCTCCTATGGCGGCATCTACCAGGACGGCCAGGCGGCCGCGCTGAAGGAGTTCGTCGACAAGTCCGGCGTCAAGCTGCTCAATGACGGACCGACCGAGATCGCCAAGCTGCAGGCGCAGGTCGAGTCCGGCAATGTAGCCTGGGACGTCGTCGACACCGACGACCTGCCGCCTTACGTCTATTGCGGCAAGCTGTTCCAGAAGCTGGATCTGACGAAGCTCGACGTCTCGAAAATCCCGGAAGGCCAGGTCGGCGAGTGCTCGGTGCCGGCGATGAACTACGGCGTCGTGCTGATGTACAACAAGGAGAAGTACAAGGATAACCCGCCCAAGAGCTGGGCCGACTTCTTCGATACGGCAAAGTTCCCCGGCGTGCGCGGGATCGACGGCTCAGGCAGCCCGACGGGTGGCTTGCTGGAACAGGCGTTCAAGGTTGCCGGCGGCGATCCGAAGGCGATGACGGTGGCCGATATCGACAAGGCTATCGATGTGGTCCGCAAGCTCGGCCCCGATACGATTTTCTGGAAGACGGGGGCTGAATCGCAGCAGCTGGCGGAATCCGGCGAGGCCGACATGCTGATGATGTGGACAGGTCGCGCCATGACCGCGGTCAAGAACGGCGCCAAATACGCGCCGGCCTGGCAGGATTGGCTGGTGGTGATGGACCAGATGACGATCCCGGTCGGCGTCAAGGATACGGACGCGTCCTACGCGCTGCTCAATGCCTATCTCGGCAAACAGTCGCAGGAAATCCTGGCGGAGAAGACCTCCTACACGCCGATCAACAGCGACGCGCAGCCCAAGGTCGACGCTTCCGTCGCCGCCTTCCTGACCAACACGCCGGATCGCCAGAAGCAGGGCTACAAGCAGAACTTCAAGTTCTGGGTCCCGAACTTCGCGCTGGCGCAGGAGAAGTGGTCCGCGCTGATGGCCGGCAACTGAGCGAGCGAACGAGAGGCAGATCGTGAGCGCGTCCGAGCTTCCGACCCAACCCGCCGCCGATGTGCGGCCGGGACGGGCATGGCGGCCGTTCGCGCTCACGGCGCCGGCGCTGATCCTGCTCGTCGCGGTGATCGGCTATCCGCTGCTCACCATTGTGCTGCGCAGCCTGTCGGAGCCGGAATGGGGCGTGCAGAACTACGTCTGGTTCTTCGGCGCGCCCATCAATCTCACGGTGCTACAGCGCACTTTCACCATCTCGGCCTGGGTGACGATCGTCTGCGTGATCTGCGCTTATCCTTACGCCTATCTGATGACCGCCGTCGGGCCGCGCGTGCGGCTCGTCCTGGTGCTCTGCGTGCTGATCCCGTTCTGGGTGAGCGGGGTGGTTCGCACGCTGTCCTGGGTGATTCTGCTGCAGGATTCAGGCGTCATCAATTCGCTGCTGAGGTCGGCCGGTTTTGACGGCATCCGGCTGATCCGTACCCAGACCGGCGTGGTGATCGGCATGGCGCAGGTGCTCCTGCCCTTCATGATCCTGCCGCTCTATTCGGTGATGAAGGGCATCGACCTCAGGCTGATGCGGGCTGCGCAAAGCCTCGGTGCACGACCTTCGCGCGCGTTCCTTACCGTCTACCTGCCGCTGTCGCTGCCCGGCGTGTATGCCGGCGCGATCATCGTCTTCATCCTGGCGCTGGGCTTCTACATCACGCCGGCGCTGCTCGGTGGGCCGCGCTCGACCATGCTGTCGACGCTGGTGCAGACCCAGGTGCTCAGCCTGCTGCAATGGGGTCGCGGCGGCGCCATGGGCGTGGTGCTGCTCGTCACCACGTTCGTGCTTCTGGCGCTCGCAGCACCCGTGATGCGCTCGCGGTACCGGGAAGCGGGGCGGCACTGATGGAGATGAAACCGCTCACCCGCGTGATCCTCGGCCTCGTCTGCCTGCTGGTGGCGGTATGGCTGGTGGCGCCGACGCTGGTCGTCGTGCCGATGTCGTTCAACGCCAACAAGTCACTCGCCTTTCCGCCGCAGGGCTTCTCCTGGCAGTGGTACCAGAACTTCTTCACCAATCCGGACTGGTCGTCGAGCTTCCTCAACTCGTTGAAGGTCGCCTCGGTGGTGGCGGCGCTGGCAACGGTGCTCGGCACGCTCGCGGCCTTCGGCCTCGACCGCATGAAGGCCGGGCCGGCCAACCTGTTGCGCATGCTGATGCTGACGCCGATGGTGGTGCCGGGCGTGGTGCTGGCCATTGGCATCTACGCCGTCTATCTCGACACCCACCTGGTCGGCACGCTGCTGGGCTTCGTGCTTGCCCACACCATCCTGGCACTTCCCTTCGTGCTGATCGCGGTCTCGGCCAGCCTCGAAGTGTTCGACAGGCGCCTCGAGACGGCGGCGGCGAGCCTCGGCGCGGGAGCGCTGACCGCGTTCCGCACGGTGACGCTGCCGTTGATCCTGCCCGGCATCCTGTCCGGCCTGCTCTTCGCCTTCGCCACCTCCTTCGACGAGATCGTGGTGTCGCTGTTCATCACCAACCCCTATCTCAAGACCTTGCCCGTGCAGATATTCTCCTCCATCACACGCGACGCCGACCCGACCGTTGCCGCCGTCGGCACGATCCTGCTTTTCGCCACCACGATCCTGATCGGCGGCGGCATGCTTCTTCTTGGTCGCGAGCGGAAAGGACGCCAATGAAGCAGGGACAGCAGAGCAAGGGCGCGGCGATCGATCTCGAATCGATCAGCAAGGCCTATGGCGGCTTCAAGGCGCTGGACGGCGTGTCGCTGCGGATCGAGCCTGGCGAGTTCATGACGCTGCTCGGCCCGAGCGGCTCCGGCAAGACCACGACGCTGAATGTCGTGGCCGGCTTCACCGATCTGACGAGCGGCAAACTGCTGGTCGGCGGCAAGAACGTCGTCGGCGTGCCGGCGCACAAGCGCAACATCGGCGTGGTGTTCCAGCACTATGCGCTGTTCCCGCATATGAGCGTCGGCCGCAACGTCGCCTATCCGCTGACGCTGCGCGGCGTCGACCAGGCGACGCGGCAAGCGCGTGTGGCAAGGGCGCTCGACATGGTCAAGATGGGCGATTTCGCGCATCGCTATCCCAGCGAACTGTCGGGCGGCCAGCAGCAGCGCGTGGCGCTGGCGCGCGCCATCGTCTTCGACCCGCCGCTGCTTTTGATGGACGAGCCGCTCGGTGCGCTCGACAAGAAGCTGCGCGAATGGCTGCAGCTCGAGATCAAGCGCATCCACCGCGAGCTTGGCACCACCTTTGTCTATGTGACGCACGACCAGGAAGAGGCGCTGGTTCTGTCGGACCGCATCGCCGTGTTCAATCGCGGGCGGATCGAGCAGGTTGGCACCGGCCGCGAACTCTATGATGAACCGACGACGCTGTTCGTCGGCCGCTTCATCGGCGATTCCACCGTGCTGCGCGGCGAGGCGCGAAGCGACGGCGCGAGCACGGCGCTAAGCATCGCCGGCGAGACGGTGACGACGCCTCGGCGGATCGCCGGCGAGGCCAGCCCGGTCATGCTGCTGCGCCCCGAAAAGCTCGCCATCCGCCGGCCCGGCCAGAGCGCGGCGGGCACCACCAACCGGCTGCCGGGGACGATCGCGGAAGCCATCTATCTCGGCTCGGGATCGAAATACGAGGTCAGGCTCGCCGATGACTCCACGGCGATCGTGCGCTCGCCGCTGACCGGCGACAGCTTTGGCCTTGGCGACAAGGTGGAGCTTTGCTTCGACGGTGCCGACGCCAAGCTTCTGGCCGATGACAGCTCGGCCGACGCGACGCTGACCTGATCCCCATCAACCCGAAAGTCATTCCATGCAAGCCAAACGCAACGGCGACATATCGTTCTGGTATGCGGATCTGGGAGGGGTTCCCGCACCCCGGCCACCTTTGCCTGGCGATATCGAAACCGATGTCGCGATCGTCGGCGCCGGCTATACCGGGCTGTGGACCGCCTACTATCTGAAGAAGGCCAGGCCTTCGCTGCGCATCGCGCTGATCGAGCGCGAGTTTGCCGGTTTCGGCGCTTCGGGCCGCAATGGCGGCTGGCTGTCGGGTGGTTTCAGCTGGTCGCGTGAAAAATATCTCAAGACATCGAGCCGGCAAGGTGTGAGCGCCATGCAGGCGGCCATGGCGGGCTGTGTCGACGAGGTGATCCGGGTGGCGACAGAGGAAGGGATCGATGCCGATATCCGCCGCGTCGACAATCTGACGGTGGCCACCAACCCCGCGCAGCTCGAACGCGCGCGCGAGGAGTGCGAAACGATCCGCGCCTGGGATGTCGATCCGGACCGCGTCGAAATGCTGGATCAAGCGGCGACGCGGGCACGCATCAATATCCGCAATGTCATGGGCGGCTTCGTCGTCCATGGCCAGGCGCGGGTGCAGCCGGCCAAGCTGGTGCGCGGGCTTGCCGCCGCCGTCGAGCGGCTCGGCGTGCCGATCTACGAACAGACGACGGTGACGGCCATCGCCAAGGGCAGCGTGACGACGAACCGCGGAACGGTGCGGGCGGAAACCATCATCCGCGCGACGGAGGGGTTTACATCAGGCATTCCCGGCGAGGAACGGACCTGGCTGGCGCTCAACAGCGTGCAGATCGTCACCGAGCCGCTGCCGCCGGCGCTGTGGCGCGACATCGGCTGGGAGGGGCATGAACTTCTCGGCAACGCCGCCCACGCCTATTGCTATGCCCAGCGTACGCGCGAGGGGCGCATCACCATGGGTGGGCGCGGCGTGCCCTATCGCTACGGCTCGCGCACCGACGTCAATGGACAGACGCAGCAGGCGACGATCGACCAGCTGCATCAGATCCTGACGACGCTCTTGCCGCAGACGGCGAACTGCCGCATCGAGCACGCCTGGTGCGGCGTGCTCGGCGTGCCGCGCGACTGGTGCACGACCGTTGGCCTCGATCCCGCGACCCGCATCGGCTGGGCCGGCGGCTATGTCGGGCTTGGCGTGTCGAGCTCCAATCTTTCGGGACGCACGCTTGCCGACCTGATCCTTGGCCAGGACACCGAGCTTACGAAGCTGCCCTGGGTCAACCGCAAGGTCAGGCCATGGGAGCCGGAGCCGTTCCGCTGGCTCGGCGTGCATTCGATGTACCAGCTTTATCGCATCGCTGACGGGCGCGAGGCCGCTGGGCTTGCGCATACGTCGAGACTGGCCGCGCTCGCCGACAGCATCACGGGCCACTGATTGATGGAGACCAGTTTGATCGACCTTTCGACCTTCCACGATCTCGCCAAGGCCGATATCGGCACGTTCTCACCCAAGCCGACCAGCATCGAGGGGGATCAGGTCGAGGCCGTGCGCTCGTTCTTCCAGTCGCCGGACGGAACCGTCGATATCGGCATCTGGGAATGCACGCCCGGCCGCTTCACCGCCGACCGCACAGGTTCGTCGGAGATATGCCACATCATTTCGGGGCGGGTGGAGGTGAGCCGGGCCGACGGCGAGGCGCGCGAACTGGGGCCGGGCGACCTTCTCGTGCTACCGCAGGGATGGAAGGGCGAATGGCGCATCCGCGAGACCACGCGCAAGCTCTACATGATCCAGTCGGCCGGCTAACAGGCATCGACCGGCCTGACGAAATCAGTGCTCGATCGGCCCCTTGGCCATCACCAGCGCCGTGCCGGCGGTGGTCGGACGCTCGATGACGCGACGCACGCGCGGCGACTCGTCGCCGCTGTGCAGCGCCCGCAAGCGCTCGCCGACCATGGCGTCGGCATGGGTGATACGACCATTGTGCCTGACATATTCGAGCCAGGTCGGCGTGTGGTAGTGCTCGATCCATATCATGGGATTTTCGAGATCGCGCGCCAGCGTCCAGTTACGGGCGCCGTCGCGGCGGCGGATGCGGCCGCGTTCGGCCATGGTGGCGAGGAATTCCGCCTCGTCCTCGTGGCGGATGATGTATTCGATCATGATGGCGATAGGGCCGCTGCGCGGCTTCAGGTCGAGCGCGAGATGCGGCTCCTTGAAGCGGTTGAGCGGGTCGAGGTTGAGCACCTGCTGCTGCGGCAGCGGCAACACCAGGCCGATGGCGCCGCCGGCCAGCATGGCGATGGCGGCGGCGATCAGCGCCGTCTCGGCGCCATGCGCATCGGCGACGACGCCCCAGATCCAGCTGCCCAGCGCGATACCGCCGAAGGTCGCGGTCTGGTAGACCGACAGAACCCGGCCGACCACCCAGCGCGGCGTCGCCATTTGCACGGTGACGTTGAAGTGTGACAGCGCGATCACCCAGCAGGCGCCGCCGACCAGCAGGCCGAGCGACGTCTGCCAGGCGTGATGGCTGATCGCGGCATTGAAGGCGCAGACGGCGAAGCCGGCGAAGGCACAGCGCACCATCGTCTCGCTGGAGAGCAACTGCCGCAGCCGCACGCTGATCAGCGCGCCGCCGACGGCGCCGATTCCGAACGAGCCTAGCATGATGCCGTAGGTCAGGGCGTCGCCCTTGACGACATCGCGCGCGACGAGCGGCAGCAGCGCCAGGACGGCGCCGGCGCTGAAGCCGAAGGCGGCGCCCCTGACCAGCACCTTGCCGATGTTGGGCGACATGGCGACATAGCGCAGGCCGGCCCCCATGGCCGCGCCCAGCGATTCGCGCGGCAAGGTCGATACCGGTACGTCAGGCTTCCAGCGCGCCATCACGACGATGAGGCCGATATAGCTGACCGCGTTCGCCGCGAAGGCGGCCGCGGCACCGGCGGCCGCGACGATGATGCCGCCGATCGCCGGGCCGACGCTGCGTGTCAGGTTGAAGCCCATGGAGTTCAGCGCCACGGCCGCGGGCACCTTGTTGCGGGGAACCATGTCGCCGACGGACGCCTGCCAGGACGGGCTGTTGAGCGCCGTGCCACTGTCGATGAGGAAGGTGAAGGCAAGCAGCGTCCAGGGCGTGAGCAGGTGATAGTAGGTGAATACGGTCAGAAGCACCGAAACGACCAGCATGAAGGTCTGCGCGACCAGCATCACCTTGCGCCGGTCGAAGCTGTCGGCGATAGCGCCGGCGACAAGTGCGAACAGCATGATCGGCAGAGTGGTGGAGGCCTGGACCAGGGCGACCTGATAGGGCGAAGTGGCGATCGTGGTCATCATCCAGGCGGCGCCGACGCCCTGGATCAGGCCACCGAAATTGGACACGAGACTTGCGGACCAGACGGCGCGGAAAATGCCATGCCGGAACGGCGCCAGCGCCGAAACGCCTTCGCTATCCGGTTTCTCGTCAATCATGGATGGGTTCCTGCGACAGCGTGCTGATCCTTGCGGTTTCTCCGCATCGTTTGCCGAAACTATGGCATCGCGCCGCAAAGGGCGAATGTCATGCGCGGAAGATCATGGTCCAACAAGGGGATAGAGGAGGGCCACGCCTGCGTCGGCATCGCGAAATGCCATGCCATTGCGCCCGGTCCCGTTCGTTTTCCTCAGCGAGCGTCGCTGACCGCCGCATGCAGCGCTTCGGTGAGCTGGCCGGTGGTCTGGGCGCCGGCATGCAGGCGAAGGAAAAGCTCCATGCCGACCAGCCGCAGCCGCGACGGCTGGTCTCGCTTTGCCAACTCGATCAGGTCTTCGACCGAAGCCGCCGGCCACTTCATGACGTCGCGCAGCAAGCCGCCGCGCAGCAGACCCTGCGTGCCCGTGGTGAAGTTGTTCGATACCTGGAAGCCGTTCTTGCGGGCGTTCACGTTCTGAAGCGGAATGTGTTTTTCCGCGACTTTCTTCAACAGCCATTTTCCCTGCTTGTGGCGGTATTTGTGCCGCCTCGGCAGATGGATCGCGAAGTCGATCAGCCGGTTTTCGAGGAACGGCACCCTGAGCTCCACCGAAGCCGCCATGCTGAGCCGGTCATGCCTGTTCAACAGGTCCTGCAGATGCGCGTACATGTCGTGAAGGCAGCATCCCAGGAAGGCACGGTCACTGAGTGACGCGACCGGCTCGAGCCGGTCGAAAATCTTGGTCTGAAGGAAGTTCAGTTCCGGCGACAGCGCCCTGAGCACGATGTTGCGGTCCCAGCCATGGCCACCCGCAACCGATGTCCGGAACGGGGCATGACGCAGGCGCTCGAATCTGCGGGCAAGCCGGGCCTTGGAGCGAAACAGCCGTTGCGGCCATGACCAGGGCCGCCACGGCCGCATGCTGGCTTCCTGCCAGTCGTAGCCGCCAAAGAGCTCGTCGGCGCCTTCACCCGTCAACAGCACCTTGATGCCGTCGGCCCGGCACTGCTCGGCAAGCGCCAGCAGGCAGACATGGCTTGCATGCCAGCCGTCGCTCTCCAGATGCCAGATGGTTCTTGGCCAGAGTTCGAGGAACCGGTCCTTGTCGACGGGCACCCTGTTCAGCGGCACGCCGGCATGGCGCGCGGTGCGTTCGGCGTCTTCGGCTTCGCTGTGGCCAAGGCGCGGATCGACGACATAGGCTGTCATCTCCGGTCTGAACCGTTTCGCCAGCGTCGTGACGAGACCGGAATCGACGCCGCCGCTGCAAGCGGCGGCCAGCCTGGTGTCGGCAATGCAGTGCAGCCCGACGCTGTCCTGGATCAACGCCTCCAGCGTCGCCATGTGCTCGGCGTCGGTGGCGGTGTCGCCGGCGATACGGGCGGCGTCGAGCACATCGAGGACATGCCAGAAACAGCGCTTCTCGATGCCGGCGTCGGTGATCTTCCACAGACCCGCCGGTGGCAGCCGCTCCATGCCCTCGAACAGGCTGGAGCTGGAGTCGCGGCTTTGCCAGGCAAGACGCAACGTGATTTCGCGCGCATCGATGGCCCGTGCGACGCCGTCACAGGCAAGGATCGCCTTGTCCTCGGAAGCGAACAGGATTCGCTCACTCGTCTCGGCCACCGACATCGGCTTGATGCCGAGGCGATCGCGTGCAAGCCAGAGCGTAGTGGCCCGTGCGTCGAAATAGGCGAGGGAAAACATGCCGTCGAACAGCGGGATGGCCTTGTCCGGTCCCCAATGGTGCAGGGCTTCCAGAACCACTTCGGCATCCGAGACCGTCCGGAATCGCCTGCCTTCAGCTTCAAGCGTCGCGCGCAGGGCCCGGTAATTGTAGACCTCGCCATTGTAGACCAGCACGCCCTGGCCACAGGCGGTGAGCATCGGCTCGCGCGCCTGCGCCGACAGATCGATGATCGAGAGTCGCCGGTGACCCAGCGCCAGCCGGCTGTCGTTCCAGCTGGCATGGTCGTCGGGGCCGCGATGCACCAGTGCCTGCATCATGCGGCCGACATCGGCGAGATCGCCGCCGCCGATCGGGTTCCGCTTGCGCCAGACGCCGGCTATGCCGCACATGGTCCGCTGGTCGATCTGGGTTGGTTCAGGAGATTTCGAGAGGCCATTGGGACAGAACGATCGCCTGGCCGGGAGTGGCCTGCACGGCAATCTAGCCGGAACCGGGCCGGCCGCAAGCGGACCGCTGTTTTCAGCAACTCCGAAGTGAAGTCGCCGCACCTTCCCTCGAAGGGTTCAGAACCCGTTCTGGATGCGCTGGAAGATGACGTTGGTGAAGGCCGATATCTGGCCGCCGATGAATGGGCCGGTGAGCGCCACCACCAACATGATGGCGACGATCTTCGGCACGAATGTCAAGGTGATTTCCTGGATCTGCGTCAGCGCCTGGATGAGGGCGATGCCGATGCCGACCGCCATGGCCACCAGCACCACCGGCGCGGACGCGGTCAGCACCGTCCACACCGCGTACTGGACGATGTCGAGTGCGTCGGCCTCGTTCATGTCGGAGGTTGGCCTAGCTTGCCGGCTTGATCGACACGCCTGCACCAACGGGGACCTGGGTGCCATCCTGCAGCACTGCGATCAGTCCGCTGCTGGCGAGCGTCACCGAAGCCACTATGCCGGTGGTCTTGCCGTCGGCCGACGTGATCGAACGGCCGATAATGGCGTCGGCCTGCGACAGCGCCGAGGACTGCATGATCTGGTCGAGCTTGGTGTTGGTCTGCACCGATTGCTCGACCTGCGAGAAGGTGGCGAGCTGGGCGACATACTGAGTCGAATCCATCGGCTTGGTCGGATCCTGGTTCTTCATCTCGGCGATCAGAAGCTTCAGGAAGGACTGATAGTCGACCGCCGTCTTCGAGGTCGAGGTGGTCGTCGAATTGGCGCCAACCGGTATCGTCGTCGTCATGTCCACGGTCATTAGTAGCGTGCTCCCACGGCCAGCGGGCGCGGGGCGCCCGGAACATCGTCATTGCCGCCAAGCGCGCGGCGTTCGAGAGGATAGAGCGAACGGATCGCCTTCAATGCCTCGTAGATATGATCCTCGCCGACCATGCGGTCGATCTGTTTCAGCGCGCTGCAGATATCAGCGTCCTCGAAGCTTGCAATGAGCAGCGGCAGCGAGCGGCGGAACATCTCGCGGGCCTCATCAGCGCCGGCCGGGTTGATCAGCATGACCTGCACGATGAAATAGAGCTGCCTGAGCGGCGTCGATGCCTGGTCGGCCTGGATCACATGGCTTTCGAGCAGGAACTGCACGTCGTTCATCAGCTCAACCGTGACCTTGCGGTCGACGCGGATGACGGCGCCGTTGATGTAGATCTTCTCGCTGGGCTTCAGCGATATCTTCAGCGTGTTGGTCATTGAATGCCGTCGCGGATGATCTGGGACACTTCGATCAGCCCTTCGAAATTGTTGGTGCGGCCCTGGCGGATGTCCTCCGCCTCGCGCAGCAGCCACAGGCCGATGGAAATCAGGTTGGCGCGCAATTCCTTGGGCAGCGCATTGTCGCTGGAGCCGAGATCCTCGACGAAGACGGTCCAGACGCGGTTGGTGAAATTGAGCGCCTCCACGGCCTCCATCGACTCCAGGCCGGCTGCGGCGGCCGCCGACAGCATGTCGATCGAGCGGGTCAGAAGCTCGCGCTCACGGTCCTTGGCGTCCGAGACGGAGGTGCTTTGGACGTCGGCGTAGGAGAATTGATACATCGTTGGCTCTACCGTTCCGGTTCAGTGCTTTCAGGTCAGGTACTTCAGCAGGCTGAGCTGCTGCAGGCGCGCTGTCAGAGCGAAGGACGTCTCGATATGCTGCGTAAGATCCGCGACTTTGGTGGCGGCCGTGGCCGGGTCGACGGCTTCGAGATCGAGGATATGGCGTTCGAACAGGTCGATCTGCGTCTTCATGCGGTCGCTGGCATCGGAGACGCGCTTCTGCACGATACCGGTCTCCGACTGGACCTGGGCGATGCCGCTCAGCGCCTCGCCGACCAGTGTCTGCGAGTGGCTGACGATGCTGTCCTTCGCCGCCTGGCTGATGTTGGTGGACATCAGGCTTGAAACCATTGCGGCGGCCATTGCGAGCTTCTTGATGCCGTCACTGTTGGCGCTGGTCGACGTCCCAGTGGTTTCGTTGAGCGCGATGCGGCTGACGATCTGTTGGTCGGTGGCGTTCGACATGTTGGTCTGCCAGCCCGCGCCGAGGAACTGCGGCGTGACATCGTTGGTGATGAAATCGTCCATCTGGGCCGCGGTGATGTTGGCGGCTGCCGGGTCATTGGGCGTGAAGCCGAATTTGGCGACGAAGGAGGCGTCGAAGGCAGCCTTGGCGGGTGAGCCGGCCGCCGTGAAATCGTTGATCGGCTTGACGTCGGTGTTGGTGCCGGCGAACAGGTATTCGCCGTTGACGCTGGTGTTGAGGATCGAGGTAAGCTGCTGGATCGTCGTCTGCCCGGTCGATTGGGTCAGGCTGTCGGAGTTGTCGCCCGACGATGCGGTGGTCAGGCTGGACAGGAAGGTCTGTGCGACGCTGGAGAGCTGGCCGAGCGAGGTCTGGGTCGACGAAAGTCGGGCGGCGACAAGTCCGTTGGAATCGACGATGACGTTGAGCCGGTCGAGATCGCGCTGGAAGGTGACGGACTGAGCGGTGCGTCCGCCCAGCGCCAAGCCGACATCGGCGACCTTCCCGGTCGAGGATTCCTTGGTGGCTTTGACGAGGTCGGCCTGCATGCGCATCTGTTGATAGCGCATGGCGTTGGAGAGGGCGGCCGAGGAAACTGAGGTCATGGATTATCCCACCGCGCTCAACAGGGCCGTCATCATGTCGTCGACGGTCTTCATCATCCGGGCTGATGCTTGATAGGTATGTTCGAGGTCAAGCATCAGCGACATTTCCTGATCGACATTGACGCCGGTCGCATTGGACAGCGCCTCGGAACTGCGCTGTGCCAGCGCCTGCTTCGCGTCGGCGGCGGTCGAAGCCTGCTGGCGCATGCCCTGGAGCCAGCCGATCGAATTGGCGGCGTAGTCGGAAACGCTGGACGTTGCCGAAATGCCGGCGGCGGGGTCGAACGTCATCGGCTTGTCGAGCCGGTCGCCATAGGCCACCAGAAGGCTGGAATAGGAAGCGCCGCCAGTGGTGTTGGCGACATAGGCAGCGCCGTTGGCGCCGCCGTCGCGCAGCAATGTCGGATTGCCGCCAGCGCTCGGATCCATCGCCGCATTGATGCTGATCGTGCCGGCCAGGCCATTGACCAGCGTGCCCGCGGCCGGCACGGCCGGTGCGCCGGACCAGGTGAACAGGCCGGCTGCGTTGGGCATCGAGGGCGCGGTCTCGGCAAAGGCCGTGATCAGGCCGCGCGCGGTCTCGTCGAGCTGGCTCTGCATGGTCGAGGCGACGCCGTCGCGCAACTGCAGCAGGCCGGCAAGCTTGCCGCTGGCGCTGGTGTTGCCGCCGCTTCCCGCCGAGACCGGCACGTTGTCGATATAGACGGTGTTGCCGGCGGCTCCGGCGGCATAGCCGGCCGATGGCGTGAAGCTCACCGTGCGGGGGATCGTCTCGAACAGCGTGGTGCCGTCACCCGTGGTGATGACCATGTCATTGTCGCCGCGCGTGAAGGTCGATATCGGAACATAGTCCGCGATCTTCTTCAGCAGCGCGTCGCGCTGGTCGAGCGCATCGGACACATCGGTGCCGGAACGGGTTCCGGAAATGACCGCCTGGTTGGCGTCCTGGAACTGGCCGAGCAGCGAGTTGAGGTCCTTGACCGCCGTGTCGATCTGGCCGTCGGTCTGGGTGCGGAAATCCTGAATGGCCTTGGAGCCTTCATTCAGGGAACGCACGACCTGCTTGGCCGCGTCGATGACGCTGGAGCCGAGATTCTGGTTGGACGGCGAGGTGGCGTAGAGCTGCAGCGCCTGCTGCAGATTGGCGATGGCGGTCGAGGGCGAGGAGGCGTTGTCGACGCCGTTGACCGACACGTCCAGCTGATCCATGCCGCTGTAGAGCGCGTTCTGGCCGCTATAGGCCGACAAGGCGCCGAGATTCTGCCGGAAGAGCAGGTCGTTGGTTACGCGCTGGATATCAACCGAACGCGCGCCGGGCGCCGTGCTGGTGACGACGGCGATGCGGCGCGTATAGTCCGGATTGGAGGCGTCTGAGACGTTGCGCGTGACAACGCTGGTCTGCCGCGCGGTATTCATAAGCGCCGATTGGGCGATGCTCAATGCGGAAGATAACGACATGCGGGTCTTTCACGGGCCACGCCCGGTTTATCTCTTCAGGTTGACTAGGACGTCCATCAGGTCGGAACCGGTCTGGAAGACTTTCGAATTGGCGGTGTAGCTGCGCTGCGCCGCGATCATGTTGGTCAGTTCCTCGGCGATATCGACGTTGGAATTCTCGAGCGCGCCGGAGATGATCGAGCCGAGCTTGCCTTCATTGGCAAAGCCGACGCGGACCGCGCCGGATTCGGTACCTTGGGCGTAGACGTTGCCGGGAAGGGCCTTGAGCTGGTCCGGGCTTTGCACGTCGGCCAGCGGAATCTTGTAGAGTGCCTTGGTGGAGCCGTCCTTGTACTGGGCGTAGATGGTGCCGTCCTTGCTAATCTGGACCTTGTCGATGGTGCTCGGCGCGTTGCCGTTGACCTGGGCGTCGGAAACCGTGAAGCCGGTTCCGAGCTGGGTCATCTTCGACAGGTCGAGATTGAGGCTGGCGCCGCCCGGCACTGTAAAGGAAACGCCTGTGGTCGCGCCGGTCAGCTTGCCGGTGGTGGTGTCGAAGGTCAGGTTGGCCGTGCCCAGCGCACCGCCTGTGTAGGGGAACGACGTTCCAGCCGTGGCCTTCGACTGATCGAAGACCGACACTTCCCAGGTGCCGGCGCCGGTGTTGGTGAAATAGACGTCGAGCAGCTTCTTGTTGCCGAGATTGTCGTAGGCGACCATCGAGGATTTCGAGGTGTATTGCGCGCCTGCCGAGTTGGTGGAGGGCAGGTTGGCGGCGGCAACCGGGGTAGCGCCAGCCGACAGGTTGCCGGTGTAGCTGCCCTCGGTGCTCGGCGTCGCGGTCATCCCCTGGTCGGAGACGACGACCGGGACCAGTCCGTCGAAGCCGTTGACCGTCGCCGCCGGCACGCCGTTGGCATAGCTGTAGGCCATCAGCTGGAAGCCGGCTGCGTTGACCAGCCTGCCCTGTGCATCGGGAACGAAGGCGCCGGCGCGGGTCAGGAAAGGTGTGCCGCTCGGATCCTGGACGACGAAGAAGCCATCGCCGCTGACGGCAAGATCGGAGACCGAGGTCGTGTACTGAAGCACGCCGGGATCGCTGACCGCCTGGCGGATCGTCGTGGTGACGCCGCCGGAATTATAGGCGCCGCCCGTCGATGGCATGATCAGCGTCGAGAATTCGGCCGAAGACCGCTTGTAACCGGTGGTGTCGGAGTTGGCGATGTTGTCGGCTGTCGTCGACAGGCGGTTTGCCTGTGCATTCATGCCGGAAACGCCGGTCCGCATCATTCCGTAGAGGCTCATCGAGATGTCTCCGCAATATCCATGCCACTGGCAGCGAGGCTACGCGTCCTGTCTTGCGCGAGGCTGGCGCGGCGCGGCATCAGAACACGAGCCGGTAGCCGAGGAAGCGCTTGGAATCGATCGGGTCTGTGCCCAGCTTCTCGCGCAGCTTCTTGCGCAATTTGCTGATGTGGCTTTCCACCACGTTCTCCTCGACCTCTTCGTCGAAGATGCCGTAGATGGCGTTGAAGACCTGGGTCTTGGTGACGCGGCGGCCGCGGTTGCTCGCCAGATATTCGAGGATGCGGCGTTCGCGACGCGGCAAGGGCAGCGGCTGGCCGTCGATCTCGGGGTCGCGGCCGTCCATGAAGATGCGCATGGCGCCGATCTCGGTGTAGGCGACATCCTCATGGGCGCGACGGCGGATGGCGGTGATGCGGGCCAGGATCTCTCTGATATGGACGGGCTTGCGGATGACGTCGTCGACGCCGCTCTCGAACAACCGCAGCGTGTTTTCCAGCGAATGCTGCTCGCTGAGCGCAATGACCGGAGCGCCGGTGCGGTCGCGGATCTGGCGCGGAGAGATGGCGCCGTCGCGGCAGTCGCCGATCAGGAAGGCCCGCACCGAACGCAGATCGGTGTCGGCGGCCGAGTTCACCCACTCGCCGAATTCGCCAGGCGCGAAGCCCGCACAGGCGACGCCCTCGCGATCAAAAAGTGAATTGTATCCCTCAGTTACGAGCTCTCGCTCGTCAACGATCACGATCATCGGCCCCGCCTTCCGAATCAGCACATCTGCCCCGTGGGAAAAGGCGTAACCGCTGGCGGGAAACCTGAACAACCGTCATTTCTTGTAACTAGTTTCTTGGGAGTCTGGAATCGCACCGGTTGCATTAGCGTGCAGCCAGATATGCTTTCGGTGGGAAGTTTTGAGCAAGTCAAAACGGCAACCCCAAAGCAGTGCGATGGGCGTATTAGAAGCAGAAAATACGCTTAGGGGTTGCAGAAGGCGCGGGCGTTGGTTGTCCACTTGCCGAAGCCGGTGGCAACCATGTTGGCGATTACCCTGCAGACATAGACCTTCTGCGCCGGGTCGTTGTCGGGACCGGCATGATAGCGGGCGACGGCCATCGACCAGGTTTCGTGACGGGCATGGAGACTGGCCAGGAAACGCGCTGCGTAGTCGACGTTCTGGCGCGGGTCGAGCATGTCCTCGACGCTGCGGAAATGCGATGCGTGGTAGTGGTGGTTGATCTGCATGCAGCCGAGATCGATCAGCGTCTTGCCCTCGCGCTGTGCATTGGCGAAGGTGGCAAGCGCTTCGGCCCGGCTCTTTGGGAAGACTGCTTTTCCTTCTATATTCAATGCATTAGGCTGAAGACTGCCCTTCTTGCCCGTCTCGGTCAGGCCGACGGCATAGAGGATGCCGGCGGGCACGCCATAGCGGTCGGCGGCGCGCAGGATCTCGGGCTCGCAGGGATTGGTGGCGGCGAGGGCGGCGTTCGCTAAGCTAGATAAACATATCGCCGCCAGCGCGTTCGCGAGATGGCGAAGCGGTGCGGCCGAGTGCTTGCGCGTCATCATGGTTCCCCCTTGCGGACTGCTGGCCTGGTTGCTGGCCGCCGGCTCCACTGTTGCCGCCGCCGGAGTTTCCGGGCTGAAAGGAGGACTGGTCGCGGCCAGGCGCGGCGGTGAGCGAGGCGGTTGCATCCGCCCGGGTTGTAGCCGGAACGGCCACTGACGGTTGCATGATGGTGACCTTGTCAACCTCGAAGCCCAGCCCGCGCAGCGACTTGACGATTGCTTCGCTGTCGCTGGAAAGACGGCGGTAGGCGTCGTGCGTTTCGGGCTTCAGTTCAATCGAGAGTTGTTCTCCCGAGAGGCGAAGATGAGCCGTGACCATGCCCAGTTCGGCGGGGTGAAGTTCGATCTTCAACACATGTGTCGGAACGGCAACAGAGCTGGCCAGCTGGGTGTTCGCGGAGGCTGTCGAAAACGCCTGCGGGCCACCATCGGCCGCTACGGCATTGATTACGTTGAGCGCTGCCTGGCTCATCGGAGCCTGCGGCGGGGCAGGGAAGCTGCGCTCGGAAACCACGTCGACGCGCGCCTGCGCCGAAAGCTGTTTTCCTGGCTCCGACCGCAACGAGGATTGGACGTCGGCGATGGACTTCAGCTGCGGCGCCACCTGCTTCGGCTCAACGCCCGGCACCTCGGCAGTCGCCGTGTCGGGCAGCGGGCCGGCAGCGATTGCATTGTCACGCCGCGGCGCGCCAGCGCCGGCATCGCGGACGGCCTCGAGCTTCGTCAGCGGCCCGTCGACGAGCGACGCCTGCTCTGGTTTCGCCATCGGTTCGAGGTCGTCATGCCCGGCGGCGGATGTCGCCCGATAGGCCTTCGGCAAGAGCTGCCCGCCGAGCGCCGGTTGCTGTCCGGCTTCGCCTGCGTCGGCTGACTTGGCCGATGTCGAGAAATGGCGCAGGTCATGAAACGCCATCAGCAGAGGCAGATGGTCGTCGAGCGGCGTTGAGCCGGCGTCGGTTGTCGGCGTTTCGGTATCGGCGTCCTTGTCCGCCTCAACATCCTTGCCGTCTTTTGCGGATTTCGCAGCCGTCAATCCGGTCGGCGTGGTCCTTACCTTGCCGGACGGCATCGGTTCGTCCTGGCCTGCCTGTGCCGCAAGGCCGGCGGCAAGTTTGCTCCAGCGCGGGTCGCGCGACCCGGTCTCGGCCGTCGGCTGTTTTTCCGCCTGGCTCGCGCCACCATGCACCATCTTGCCGAAACCGACGTCATCCTTCTTGCCGGGCGCGGCCGGCTGTTCCGCCGTGCGCGCGGCGGTAAATCCTGGCAAGGCCGGGCCGAGGCTGGGGGTCATTTCGGGGCGGCTCCAAGCATCTGGTCGATCAGGTCGAGCTGTCGACGGGTTTTCATCATGGCGGCGTCGGTCGGATCGGTCGTGTCGGGACCGGCAGAGGTTGCCGGCGCCGACGCCGGCAGCACCGTTGCCGCATCGGCTGAAGGCGCCGGCGCTTTCGGCGCAGCAACCACTGTCCCGCCGGACGACGGGGCGGCGGGCTGTTCGGAGACGGCACCCTCGACAGGCGGCAATCCGGCCTCGTCAGCGGCCTGGACGGCGACTTCAGGTTTGGGCTGTGGCGTAGCGTCTGCAGGCGCCGGACTTGCGGCTGGAAGGGAAGCGGGTGGCGCCACCACCTCACCGGCGATCGCCTGCGCGGCGTCGAGCAGGTCACGGTCACCGTCCGACAACTTGCTGCGGTCAATCTTGCCGAGCTTGGTGCGCACGTCCTCGATCGTGCCCGAAGTCACGGTGGACAGGCTGGAGTAAAGCAGCGCGCGCGGATCGCCCTGATTGGTGTTGCCGTCACGACCCTGCTCGGCCCGTGCCGAGGCGAAGGCCGACAATTCACTCAGGCCGTCGATCGCGGCGCGGCGGGCAATGCGCAGATAGATCACCTTTTCGCGCTCGGGATCCATCATCGCGGTGATATCGGCCAGCTTGTCCTGGCTGATCGACATGTGCAGCGTGATGACGCCGGAGACGAAGGAATCGGCGAACTGGCTGGCATAGGGCGAATAGAGGTAGCGCTCGACATACTGGGTGGAGGCAAGCGCGAACCGTGCCCCGTCGCCTTGCGCCACGGCGATGCCGACCGATCGGCGCAAGGCCGCTTCCTCAACCACGTGTGCCAGGGCTGAGCAGCTTGGCCTCGTCGAGCAGCGTCAGCGCCGCCGCCGGGTCGTCCGTCGCCATCAGCGATCCTTTGACCAGGGCAAGGAACGCGCCGAGATCGCCGGGCAGTGTCATCGGATCGATCGGCCTCAGGGCTTCGATCGCGTCGCCGGGCCGGCCGTTCAGATAGTCGATCACGCCCTTGGCGATGGCGAGACCCGCCGGATCCGTGGCGGCACGCGACACGGCCGCCTCGACAGTCACCGGATTGCCGCCGCTCATGCCGTAGACCAGGAGCGCGCGAAAATTCTTGGGATCCTTGAAGTCCTCCGCATCCGCTTCGCGCAGGCGCGTATCGGTCATCTCGAGCAGCTTGGCCTGCATCGGCATCGCGGCGTGATCGCCGGCGGCGATGCGGTCCTGGACGAGCTGCAGCGAACGCACCAACTGGTAAGGCTGCAGCGTGTCCTGGGCGAAGCCGGCCGACGGATAGCCGGCTGCCAGCAGCAACAGGCCCATCAGCCGGCTGGTGACGGCCGCCCGCTTCATCCGCCGGTCGCCATCAGGATCTCGATACGGCGATTGGCCGCCGACAGGGGATCGGCCGGATCCTTCGGCTGGCGGTCGGCGAAGCCGGCGACCTCGGTGATGCGCCGTTCGTCGACGCCGCCGCGCACGAGCATGTAGTAGGCGGAATGCGCGCGCGCCGTCGACAGCCGCCAATTGTCGTAGCTGGCGCTGCGGAACGGCCGCGCATCGGTGTGACCGTTGATGCTGATGGTGCCCTTCTGGCCGTTGACGATGCGGCCGATCTTTTCCATCGCCAGCACCAGTTCGCGGCTCGGCACCGCCGAGCCGACTTCGAACATGCCGAAGTCGAGCTGATCGGTGATCGAGATGACGACGCCCTTGTCGGTGGCTTCCACCGAGACTCCGTCATGCAGCTTGTCGCCGGGCTTGAAGGCATCGGCCAGCTGCCGCTTGACGTCGGCCGCGGCCTTCATCGCTGCGGCGGTGGGCGGCTTTTGCCCGGCTTCAGGCGCGGTCGTCTCTTGCGCGGCGGCTGCGGCATCCGCCTTGGCGGCAGCCGCGGCCTTGCTGTCTCCAGCCTTGGTATCGCCGGCCTTGGCACTGCTGGCTTTGGTTTCGCTGGCTTTGGTTTCGCTGGCCTTGGTTTCGCCGGCCTTGGCCATCGTTGCTGCGGCGTCCTTGCCATCTCCGGCCAGGGGCTCGAGAGGTGCGTCCTTGACGGGCGGTGCCGGCGGCACGGCCTTGACCTTGGCGACCTGCGTTTCCGCGGCCTTGTCGCCTGATTTGAGCGGGTCGCCCTCGATCTTGGGGCGCTGCGCACTCGCCTCGGCGGCGGGCGTGGCGACCTGCTGCGACCAGAAATCGGGCTCGAAGGGATCGCGGTAGGACGCGCCGCCCGAGGCGCCCGTCGCCGGACCGGCGCTCTGCGCGCCGCCATCGCCCTTCTGGCTGACATTCTGCATGACGCCGGTGTCGGTGGCGATTTCGGAGAGCACGGCGTAAGGGTCGGCGAACAGATGCTCGTCGGACTGCTCAGCCTTGTTCGGCTCCTGCTTGTCCTGCTTGCGGTTGGATGAGCCCGCCGCGCCGATGCCATCTTGTCCGGATTTTTTCGTCGCCTCCTGCGGGTCGTGGGTCGTCATCCCGACCGCGCGGGGCCCATTGCCGAGATCCTCAAGGCCCTTGCGGCTCGACTCACGGTCGACCAGCTTGACTGGGTTGAAGTAGCTGGCGACGGCCGCCTTGGTCTGTTCGTTGGCGGCGTTGATCAGCCACATGACCAGGAAGAAGCACATCATGGCGGTCATGAAGTCGGCGAAGGCAATCTTCCAGACGCCGCCATGATGGGCTTCGTCGTGGTCGTCATGAGCCCGCCGCACGATGATGATCTCGTGCCTGCCGTGATCGGCCTCGGCGACACTCATGACAGGACCTCGGAAAGGGTTGCCGACCATTCGGCGATGCGTGTTTCGAACACGGCCTCGTCAATGGTCACCGTCAGGTCGAAGCCGGGCGCCTCGATGAAATCGAGATTTGCAATGCGTGGTCCAAGCGATGCCTTCAGCGTTTCGAACAGCGACAGCGGACCGCGGACGGCGATACGCACCGCGTCGCCGTCGCCGACGGCTTCGCGAACCGCGCCGGCAAGCGCCTCGAGCGAACGCTTCTGCAGATCGTCGCTGACAACGCCGCCGATGATGCGGGCGACCGTGGCTGCGACGAGGTCCGTCACGCGCGTCTCCATGGCGTCGATGCGCAGCGAGACCGCCTTGCCGATATCACCGCCGAAGCTTTCGAGAAAGATCCTTGCTTCCTCGGCATTCGCCTGACGCTCCGCTTCCAAGGCCGCGTCATGGGCAGCGACAAGCCGTTCCGCCAGCGTTGCCTCCGCCTGGGCAACCGCCTCGGCGATCAGCGTGCCGATATCGGCCTTCGGTGCGGATGCTTCCGGTCTGTGTTCGGACGCGGCCTGGGGCTGGCTGACGCGCGGCGCGCGCGTGCCGAAATCAGGGAGAAGATCGAAAAGGGCTGCGGAGGCCATGGTTTACGCCGCGACTTCCTGGGCCGCCCATTTGCGCAGGATCTGCGCGGTGCGCTCCTCATTGAGGTCGACCATGCGGGCAAGCCGCTCCTGTGGCGCCGGCCTGATCTTCTGGCGAAGATCATCGAGCGGATTGGCGCCGGGCCGCGAGCCGGGCAAGGCGCCGATGGCGGCACCGGCATCGGCGGAAGCGGCTGCCTCCGGTGTCGGCAGCGAACGCTGGACTTCATCGAAATTGGGGCCCGACAGAGCGGGTGTCGCCTTTGCCGTCAGCGCCGCCGCCATCGGCCGCAGGCCGAAGAAGGCCACCAGGAAGACCACGACGATGAAAGCGCCGGCGTTGATCAGCGTGCCGGCGTGCTGGCCGACGGAATCCAGCATTCCAGCCTGCGGGATCGCCTCGCCGTCCAGCCCGTCGATGAATTCGACCGCCGAGACGTCGATGACGTCACCGCGCTTGTCGTCGAGGCCGGTGGCAGACGTCACCATCTTCTGGATCTCGGCGACGCGCTTGGCGATCTGCTCCGGGGTCGCGTCCTTGCCAAGGATCGCCTTCAGCCGATCCTGGTTGACGACGACGGCGATCGACATCTTGGTGACGGTATAGCCGTTGGAGACGGTGGCGATCTTCTTGGAGTTGATCTCGTAATTGGTGATCTCTTCCTTGCGGTCGTTGGCCGAAGAGGTTTGCGGACCCTCGGTGCTGGTCGCCTGGGTCTCCGGCAGGTTCTGCTCGACGCTGGCCGGGGTCGAGGCCTGCTTCTGGTTGCTGTTTTCATTGGCGCGCACTGACTGCACCGAGCGCTCGACACGTGAATTCGGATCGAAAATGGTTTCTTCCGTCTGGCGGGTGTCGGTGTTGACCTCGGCCTTGACGCTGGCGCGGAAATTGTCGGGGCCGAGATACGGCGCCAGCGCGCGGCGAATGTTGTCGCCGATCTGGGCCTCGACGGTCTGCTCGACGCCGAGCGTGCGGGCCGCACTGGTGTTGGAGGGATCATCGCCGGCGGCCAGCAGGTTGCCGTTGGAATCGAGCACCGTCACCTTGTCGGCCGACAGGCCAGGCACGGCGGCGGCGACGAGATGGCGGATCGACTGGGCACTTTTCTCGGCGTCGATGCCGGCATAGCGGATGACGACCGATGCCGAGGGCTGCTGTTCGTCGCGGCGGAAATTGGCGCGCTCGGACATGACGATGTGGACGCGCGCCGCCTTGATGCCTGATATGGACTGGATGGTGCGGGCGATCTCGCCTTCCAGCGCACGCACGCGGGTGATCTGCTGCATGAACGAGGTCAGGCCCATAGCGCCGACATTGTCGAACAGTTCGTAGCCGGCATTGGCGCTGGTCGGCAGACCCTTTTCGGCAAGCAGCATGCGTGCCTGCGCCGTGGTGCCGGCCGGCACCAGCACGGAGGTTCCGTCGGCGCCGACGTCGAAGCCGATGCCGGCCTCGCCCAGCACCAGGCCGATCTGGTTCACGTCGGAACGGTCGAGGCCGACATAGAGCGTGTCGTAGGCCGGGCGGTTGAGGTAGACCGAGGCGATGCCGATGACGCCCATCACCAGAACGGCGATGCCCGCCAGCATGGCGAGGCGCTTTACGCCAAAACCGCGGAGATTCGAGATGATGCTCTGGATCTGTTCCGGCACGATAGAGCGACTCCCAGCATGATTGTCCGCCGGAACACTAGCCCTCGAAGCTTGTGCGAAAATGAAATCGGGCCGCGCTTGCGGCGCGGCCCGTGAATTGGAGGTAGGGGTATCTGTCCGTTACGGCTGGATTAGCCGTTCTTGAACAGCGACAGGATCGACTGCGACGAGCTGTTGGCGATCGACAGGGACTGGATGCCGAGCTGCTGTTGCACCTGCAGTGCCTGCAGGCGGGTCGATTCCTTGTTCATGTCGGCATCGACGAGCTGACCGACGCCGCGGTCGATGGAGTCCATCAGGCTCTGCGTGAAGGTCTTCTGCAGGTCGATGGAGCTCTTTGCCGAACCGAGGATGGTGGCCTGGTCGGTCAGCTGGCTCATGACCTTGTCGATCTTGCCGATCATCTGGGTGATGATATCGTCGGTCACGCCTGATGCCGTGATGTCGAGATTGAAGGCGGAAACGTTGTCGACCTTGGCGACCGCCCCCGCAGCTGTCTGACCAGCGGTGTTGGCGGCAATGTCCGTGGAGCCACCGGCGAGCGCGGTCGCATAGGCGTTGTCGTAAAGGGTCTGGGCCGCCGCTGTCGCGTACACAGACGTCTTGCGGTCGAGCGTGCCCTGGTTCTTGACGGCGGTGGAGAGACCGGAATCGAACAGTTTCGTGCTCTCGACATCGATGTCGATCGTTCCGAGCGAGATGGCGCCAGACGAGGAGCGGTTGAAGGACGAGACGATCTTGGCGTCGGGTTGGACGCCGTCATTAGGGGCAGCGACCTGCGTTGACGTCACTGAAAGGAAATTCGAACCCGAAAAGGTGGCGGCATCGGCAAAGGACTTCATCTGCGCCTGGAGCGCGGTGATTTCCGTCTGCGTCTTTGCCTTGGCGGCATCCGTCTGGCCGACGGTCGAAAGCAGCTTGGTCTTGATCTGGCCGATCGACGTCAGAACATTGTTCATGCCGGTATAGGCGGTGTCGACCTTGGATGCGCCGAGGCCGAGCGCATCCTGTACGGTCGACAGCGCCTGGTTGTCGGAGCGCATCGTCGTGGCGATCGACCAGTAGGCGGCGTTGTCGGAAGCTTCGGCGACCCTATAGCCGGTCGAGATTCGAGCCTGTGTCTGCTGGAGCGATTTGTTGGTGGCGTTGAGGCTTTGAAGTGCAGTCAACGCCGCAGCGTTTGTCATGATGCTCGCCAAGAAACTCGCTCCTTTTTTCCAGGCCGGTCTTTCTCAAAAACCGGCGTTGCCCTCGCGAGCCGCTCGCCCGCCTATCGATTGCCGTCGTCCCGACCGGGCCGATTCGCCAATCCGTTGTAAGCTATGGTTAACCATGACTAGCTTGTTATGGTTAACGGCCTGTTAAAGGCTCGCTTTGGAGGGTTAGGAAACGAGGGTTGCGCGGGGCTGGAGCAAACGCAAAACGGGCCGCGCTTTTGGCGCGGCCCGTTTCAGACCGCTGACAAACCCCGTCGATTTTCGGCGGGGTTTTTCTTATGGGGTTGGTGGGTCAGGATTTTCGGCCGTCAGCAGCGTTTGTCAGGGTTGCCTGCCTCATGCGAGGCGGGGTTTTGGCCTTGGGCTGAGGGCCAGGGCGATCTTCTTCATGTTCTGGGCTGCGGCGGCGATCAGACACTGGCAGGCTACCCTGGTGAGACTTCGGAACCGGGCATAGCGGTGGCCGTGCAGTTGCTTGGCGTCGGCGAAGGAGCGCTCGACAGTTTCCTTGCGGCGGCGGTAGACGGCCTTGCCCCACGCCGTCAGCCGGTTGGCGTCGGTGCGTTCCTTGGCATCGGCCCAGACGTGGCGGATGATGGTGCGCTGGGCCTTGGCATTGGTGGTGCAGGAAGCGAGCAGTGGACAGTCGCGGCAGATAGCGGGGGCGCTCTTGTAATGGCGGTAGCCATTGCGGTCGGTGGTCGCGTAGGCCAACAACTGGCCCTGTGGGCAGCGATAGCCATCGGTCTCGGGCTCATGGGTGAAGGATGACGGTCCCATCATGCCAGGCTTGGGCGGTGTTGGGCGGCGATAGCCGGTGACGCCGCGTATTGCGCGATCCTCCAGCCCTTTGGCGATGCCGGCCGTGGCATAGCCGGCGTCCAGCCCGACAGCGCCGACATCAAAGCCGAAGCGCTCCACCTGGCGGTCGAGCCGCGACAGGTAGACCGTAGAATCGTGGACGATCGCTGTCGTGTGCGTGTCGGTGATGATGGCGTGGGCCGCATCCACCGTGCGGTGGTCGAGATAGAAGAAGCCCTTCGGTTTGCCCTCGCGCACCATGTAGCCGCTGTCGGGATCGGTGCGCGATACCTTCGTCTCCTTCACCGCGGGCTGGCGTTGCTTCTCCTTCAGCGGCTTCTGGCCGTGCAGCCCTCGTTCGGCGTCGATCGCACGATCGAGGTCGGCCCAATAGTCGGCCCGCGACTTGGCGATCATGGCAAGATCGTATTTGCCCTTGTTGGCGTTGGCCTTCAGATGGGTGGAGTCGGTGTAAAGCACCGTGCCATCGACAAGGCCCGCTCGGATCGCCTGCTCGACGATACGGTCGAAGATCGCCTGCGACACGCTGGTGTCGTCGTAGCGTCGACGCCGGTTCTGCGACAGCGTCGAGGCGTCGAACACCTTGTCCGTCAGTTTCAGCCGCAAAAACCAACGATAGGCGACATTGACCTCGATCTCGCGCACCAACTGCCGTTCCGAGCGAACTCCAAACAGGTAGCCGATGAACAGCGCCTTGAACATCAAGGTCGGATCGAGCGGCGGCCGGCCATTGTCCGGGCAATAGAGTGGCGCCGTCAGATCGTGGATGAAGGAGAAATCGATCACACGGTCGATCTTGCGCAACAGGTGATCAGCCGGAACCAGCTGATCCAGCGTTACCATCTCAAGCGCGGTCTGTTCAGGGGCGGGTCGCTTCAACATGACCCAGTGAATCAAAAACCCCCGGCAAATGCCAGGGGTTTGTCAGCAGTCTGAAACGGGCCGCGCTTTTGGCGCGGCCCGTTTTCTTGATTGGTCGGTCTAGGGCGATCAGCCGCGGAAGAGCGACAGGATCGACTGCGACGAGCCGTTGGCGATCGACAGCGCCTGGACGCCGAGCTGCTGCTGGACCTGCAGCGCCTGGAGGCGGGTCGATTCCTTGTTCATGTCGGCATCGACGAGCTGGCCAACGCCGCGGTCGATGGAGTCCATCAGGCTCTGCGTGAAGGTCTTCTGCAGGTCGATGGAGCTCTTGGCGGCGCCGAGCTTGGTGGCGGCGGTCGTCATATCCTTAAGCGCGGCGTCGACGACGGTCATCATCTGCGAGATCTGAGCGTCGCTGGCGGCCACGCCGCCCGTGGAGATGGAAAGGCTGGCAACCGAATAGGTGTCGCCGGCAGCGGGAGCGGCACCAAGGGTCGGGTTCTGTGCCGTGGCGGTTGCAGCGCCAGTGGTGCCAAGGCGGGCCGTGTCGAGGATGCCCTTGGCGGTCGCAGCTGTGCCGGCTTCATACAGCTTGATGCTTTCCACGTTGACGTCGATCGTCGAGATCGAAACCGCGCCGGCGGAGCTGCGGTTGAAGGCCGAAACGATCTTGACGTCCGCAGCGGTGGTGGCCGTCGCGCCGCTGTTTACGGACAGCATGTTGGTGCCGGAGAAGGTGGCGGAGTCGGCGTAACCCTTCAGCTGTGCCTGAAGCGCGGCGATTTCGACCTGCGTCTTTTCCTTGGCGGCATCGGTCTGACCGTAGGAGCCGGTCAGCTTCTGCTGGATCGAGTTGATGGTGGTGATCGCGCTGCTCATGCCGGTGTAGGCGGTGTCGACCTTCGACGCGCCAAGGCCGAGCGAGTCCGAAACGGTGGACATGGCCTGGTTGTCGGAGCGCATGGTGGTGGCGATCGACCAGTAGGCGGCGTTGTCCGAAGCCTGGGAAACGCGATAACCCGTCGAGATGCGGGCCTGGGTGGTCGAGAGGTTGCTCTGGGTGGCGTTAAGGCTCTGCAGGGCCGTCAATGCGGCGCTGTTCGTCATGATGCTGGACATGGCTACTCGTACCTTGTTTTTACAGGTGTTCTTTTGACATACCGGCTTTTCCGGTATGACGGAGCGGCATCATGCCAATGACCGTCGCGTTTGGGTCACCCGCCATCTGCGAGCGACTATGGCGGCGAGTTCCTACCAAAGACCTAAACTGGACGGTTAAGCAAAAATAATTAGAGAAAAAATCGACGCCTCGCACACGGCGCGGTCCTTGCGGCAGTCGACGCTTTGCGCCGAGACGGCGAGGTCAGTTGAAGGATCTCACCAGGCTGCCGACGAGCAGGTTCCAGCCGTCGATCAGGACGAAGAACAGGATCTTGAACGGCAGCGACACCACGGTCGGCGGCAGCATCATCATGCCCATAGCCATGGTGATGGTGGCGACGATCAGATCGATGACCAGGAATGGCAGCACGATCAGGAAGCCGATCTCGAAGCCGCGGCGGATCTCGGAGATCATGAAGGCGGGCACCAGGATGCGCAGGTCCACCGTCTCCTTGGCAACGACCTGGCCACGCTCGCGGGCAAGATCGGCGAAAAGATCGAAGTCCTTGTCGCGCACATTGTGCAGCATGAAGGTGCGGAAGGGATCCGAGATCTTCTCGAAGGCCTCGGTCTGGCTGATCTGGTTGTCCATCAGCGGCTTGACGCCGGTGTTCCAGGCCTGATCGAAGGTCGGCGCCATGACATAGAAGGTCATGAACAGCGACAGCGAAATCAGGATGAGGTTTGCCGGCGTCGACTGCAGGCCGATGCCGGCGCGCAGGATCGAGAATGCGATGACGAAACGGGTGAAGCTCGTCACCATGATCAGCAGGCCCGGCGCCACCGACAGCACGGTCAGCAGGCCGAACATCTGGATGATGTAGCCGACGGTGGTGCCGTCGGCCTTGCCGATGCCGCCCAGGTCCAGCTGCTGCGCCGCCGCGACGGAGGTAGCGGCGCCGATCAGCGCCGCGGCGAGAAGGAACTTCTTCATTCGAGCAGCAATGTCCTGATGAGAACCTGTTTGGCGTGACCCTGGCTGCGGATCGAGGCGCGTTCCTCGAGATCGGCTTTCAGGTGCTGGTAACCGCTGGCGCCCTCGACCTGATGCATCTTCAGCGTGCGCACGAAGGCCAGAAGGTCCTGATGGATGTCCTCCGTCATCGCCGGCGGCTGCGGCGCGTCGTAGACCACGGATACTTCCATCCTGATCCAGGTGTCGGCGGGGGATGCGATGTTGGTGGTGATCGGCGCCAGCGCGACGAGCGTCGGCCCCGTGCCCGGCTGTTGCGCGGCAGCGGGTTCGGTGACCTTGCCCTCATTTTCAGGCGCAGCCGGCACCGATGACGGTGCGCCGACGCCCTTGAGATAGCCGCCGGACATCCAGCCCATGCCGATGGCGGCGGCCGTCACCACCAGCAGCGCGGCGCCCTGGACGACAAGGGAAGGACCCTTGCGAGGCTGAGGCTGTTCGACATTGGCCACGGTGCTTTGGTCTCCAATCCCTAGAACGGAAGAACCTGGTCGAGAACCTGCTGGCCGTAGGCCGGCTGCTGGATCTCGGTGATGCGGCCGCGTCCGCCGTAGGAGATGCGCGCTTCGGCGATGCGTTCGTAGGGGATCGTGTTCTCGGCGCCGATATCGGCCGGCCGCACGATGCCGGCGATGGTCAGCACCCTCAGCTCGGCGTTGACGCGCACTTCCTGCGACCCTGTGATCATCAGATTGCCGTTCGGCAAGACATCGGTGACGATCGCAGCGACATTGAGCTCAAGCGTTTCCGATCGCTTGATCTCGCCATCGGCCGTTGTATCCGTGGCGGAGTTGAGCGATCCAGCACCCTTGCCGGCGGTGCTCCACTTGTCCCATTGCGCACTGAGGTCGAAGCCGAGCTTGCGGTTGGCGGTGCGGCTCCTGTCGTTCTGGTTCTTGAAATTGGCGCGGTCGTTGATCTTGATCTTGACGGTCAGGATGTCGCCCTGCGAGAGCGCCCGGGGATCGGTGAAGAGACGGCTCTGGCGATCGTCCCACAGCGAGAACTTCTTCACCGGTGCCCGAGGTGGCTCGGGGTATTTGTAGAGGGATCCGGTGTTGCCGCCGTCGATGCCGGAGCCGACCGGCGACAGCGCCGGGTCCTTGCCGACTTCCTTGAGATTGGTTCCGCAGCCGGACAGCGCCGCGACCGCGCACAGGATGAGCATTCTGCGGATCATGACGGATCTACCCTTCGGGCTGCGCTGGCCATGATGCCGGTGAGCGTCGCCGCCGCCTTCTGGTCCATTTCGTTGAGAATGACGCTGGCCTTGCGTGGATCGAGTTTCATCAGGATGGCCGCGGCCAGGTCGGCATTGACGATTGCCAGGCGTTCGGCCGCGGCGTCCGGTTTCATGCCGGCATAGATCTTGACGACTCCGTCCTCGGCCCGGGCCAGGAACACCTCGCGTCGCTTCAGCCAGGTCTCGTATTCGGCCTTTTTGGCGTCCAGAGCTTTCATGCGCTCGTCAATGCCGGCCTGCAGCTGCTTCAACTCCTCGGCCTGCAAGGCATAGCGGCGGTCGCGGGCGGCGTCGGCGATGTTGGAGCAGAAGCGCTCGATCTCGCTTTGATCCGGCGCCTTTTCCCGCGTCAATTGCTGGGGTGCCACCGCGGGCTGCGCTCCGGGCAGAACCTGGCGAACGACATCCTCGCTGTGTGCACCCCCACTGGCAGCGGACATGGCCGTGAGAACCGCTGCCGCGAACAGCATCGCGCGGCGTCTTTCATGGGATGAGAGCGGAGGGATCATCGGCATCGCCTATTGGAGAACCAGATCGGCTTGCAGGGCGCCGGCCGACTTGATGCCTTGCAGGATGGCAATGATGCCGTCCGGCTTGACGCCGAGGCGGTTGAGGCCGGAGACAAGGGTTTGCAGGTCTGGCCCGTCGAGCACCGCGACGCGGCCATTGGGCCGGCTGGCGTCGATGGCGGTGAACGGCTCGACGGCGGTTTCGCCCTTGGAGAAGGGTTCGGGCTGCACGACGCGCGGCGCTTCCGTTATGCGCACCGTCAATGTGCCGTGGCTGATGGCGACGCGCGAGATCTTGACGTCGTTGCCGATGACGATGGTGCCGGTGCGCTCGTCGATGACGACGCGGGCCGGCGTGTCGGATTCGACGACCAGGTTTTCGATCTCGGCATAGAAGCGCGCGGCCGAAACGGCCTTCGGCCTTCTGATTTGCACGGTGCGGGAATCCCGCTCGGCCGCCACGCGCATGCCGAAGCGCTGGCTGGTATAGTCGTTGATCGCGTCGGCGATGCGGATGGCGGTCGAAAAATCGGGATTGCGCAACTGCAGCGTCAGCGTCGACTGGTCGTCGAATTCGGCTTTCACCTGCCGCTCGACGATGGCGCCGTTCGGCACCCGGCCGGCGGTCGGTACACCTTGCGTCAACTGCTGGGCCTGACCCTGCGCGATGAAGCCGGAAACGATGACCGCGCCCTGGCCGACGGCATAGATTTCGCCATCCGCCGCCTTCAGCGGCGTCATGATCAGCGTGCCGCCGGCAAGCGAGGTGGCGTCGCCCATCGAGGAGACGTCGATGTCGATGCGGGCGCCCGACTGCACGTAGGGCGGCATATTGGCGGTGACGATGACGGCGGCGACATTCTTGGCGCGCGCGCTACCGCCTTCGGTGGCGATGCCGAGATTTTCCAGCATGGCGCGGATCGACTGTTCGGTGAACGGCGAATTGCGCAGGCTGTCGCCCGAGCCGGCGAGGCCGATAACCAGGCCGTAGCCGACCAACTGGTTGTCGCGCGAACTCTGCAGCTGGGCGATGTCCTTGATGCGCGAGGCGACCTGGCCAGGCGGCAGCGAGCTTGGCCCGGGCGAAACGCGGAACATGCGGGTGGTGGTCGCCGGATCATATTCCGGATCGTCGTAGACGCCGCCGTTCTTGGCGGCGAGCTCGTGCTTGGCCTTGGGCGTCAGGCCGTCGGCCAGCGCTGGCTGCAGGCCGAGCGTGGCCGCGAGCAGAAGGGTAAGCATGCGCATCATGAAGCGCTGACCTGGATGGTTCCGTCGGCCATCACGGTGCCGGAAAGGATCTTGCCGCTGTCGCTGTTGCGAACCTTGATGAGGTCGCCCGCCGAACCTGGCTGCAAGGTCACGGCGGTCGCAGATATCGTCAGTCCGCCGGCGATGAAGAAGACCTGCACGGCCGCACCCTGTTCGACCAGCCAGGCTTGGCGGATGGCGGTGGAGGGAATGTAGCGGCCGGGCAGCAGCGTGCGCTTGGCGACCTTGCCCTGGAGTTCTTCGGCACGTGTCGCCATGGCGTCGGGCTTGTGCTTGCCCGGGATGAGGGTCACCTGCTTCAGGGCGGCAAGCTCGATGGTTTCGCCGGGATAGATGACGCGGTTGGGGATCAGCACGACCTCGCCGGCAGGCTGATTGCTGGCGATCTGGGTTGCCGACTGATTTGCCGATTCCTGGGCGAAAGCCGGCATGCCGCCGGACACCAGCGCGAGGATCAGCGCGGTGCGGCGGAATGCGGAGCAGGAGATCGGCATGGCCATCATCCCTTACCTGATGTTCTTGGAGACGACGGAGGCCATGTCGTCGGCGGCTTGAATTACTTTGGAATTCATCTCATAGGCGCGCTGCGCCGAGATCAGTTCGGTGATTTCCTTGACCGGGTCGACGTTGGAAGCCTCGAGGTAGCCTTGCTGGACGCTGGCGAAGCCGGGATCGCCGGGTACGCCGACATTGGCCGGGCCGGATGCCGTGGTTTCCTTGAAGAGATTGTCGCCGAGCGGCGCCAGACCTGCCTCATTGGCGAAATTGGCGATCTGAAGCTGGCCGAGGCTCTGCAAGGCTGTCTGGCCGTCGATGCGGGCAAAAACCTCGCCGGTCTTGTTGACGATGACCTCAACGGCATTAACCGGTACCGTGATGGCCGGAATGACATTGGCGCCATCCACCGTCACCAGCTGGCCGGTGGCATTGGTGTTGAAAGCGCCGGCGCGGGTGTAGAGCGTGCCGCCATCGGCGCCCTCGATCTGGAACCAGCCCCGGCCGGTCAGCGCCATGTCGAAACTGTTGCCGGTGCTGGTCAGTTCGCCCTGGGTATGCACGTTGCGCACGGCCGTCGTCTTGACGCCGAGGCCGATCGAAACGCCCTCCGGCACCAGCGAGGCGTTGGAGCGGTTGGGTACGCCTTGCGTGCGGTCGACCTGGTAGAGCAGGTCGGAGAATTCGGCGCGCGCCCGCTTGTAGCCGGTGGTGTTGATGTTGGCGATGTTGTTGGCGATGACTTCCAGATTCGTCTGCTGGGCATTCATGCCGGTGGCGGCGATGGCAAGTGCTTTCATGCCCTAACTCCTCAAATACCCATTCGACTGACTTCGAGATAGGCGGAAACGACCTTGTCGCGGATGGCGACAGCGGTCTGAAGCGCCTGCTGGGCGCTCATCACGGCATCGACGACCTGGCGGGTGTCGGCATCGCCCTTGAGCGCCTGGAGCGACACTTGCTCGGCATTCTGCAGCGTGTTGACGGTCTTGGAGGCTGCCTGGCTCACCGCTTCGGCGAAGGAGGTGCCAAGGTTGCCCGACGTCGCCGGCGCGACACCGCCCTGAAGCAGGTCGGTCGCCGTGTCGCCCAGCCCGGGCTTCAGGTTAAGCGCGCCGATGCCATTCACGATCATTGGTTCCTCATCAGGTCGATGGTCATTGAAATGAGGTCGCGCGCCTGCTTCACGACTTGCAGGTTGGCCTCGTAGGAGCGGTTGGCCTCGGTCATGTCGGCCATTTCGATCAGCACGTTGACGTTGGGCATCTTGACGTAGCCCTTCTCGTCGGCGGCCTCGTTGCCGGGCTGGAATTCGACGGGAAAATCACTCGGATCGCGGTCGATCGAGTTCACTTGAACCGTTGAACTGCCTGAGGCCCGGTCGAGCTCGGAGACGAAGCTGATGGTCTTGCGGCGATAGGGGTCGGCGCCGGGCGTGGTGCCGGTCGACTGGGCATTGGCGAGGTTTTCCGAAACCACGCGCAGGCGCTCGGACTGGGCGCCAAGGCCGGATGCTGCGACTTTCAGGGCTGCGGTCAGTGCGTCCATGGTCAGCTCTTCACCGCCATCATCATCATCGAGTGGAAGGCCTTGACGATCGCCGTGTTGAGCTCGAAGGAGCGGCGCACCTCGCCGGCCTTGAGAAGCTGGTCTTCAAGCACGACGGTGTTCTTGGACGGCATGACCACGCCATCATCTTCCTGCGGCTTGATGGTGAAGCCGGCATTGGTCGCCGCGCTGCCGAGATGGCCGGCCTCGGTGGTCTGCAGCGACACCGCGGTACGGTCGAGCACCTTTTCGAAGGGCTCGACATCGTTTGCCGTGTAGCCCGGCGTGTTGGCGTTGGCGATGTTGCCGGCGATCGCCGACTGGCGCACGGAAAGCCACTGCGCTTGCTTGGCGGCGAGATCGAAAAGGGAAACGGGCTCCATGGGAATCTCCGGGCATGTGCCCAAAGACTAGGCCGCCAGTCTTGCGCGGACCTTGCGGGCGGCAGAGCCGCGACAGCCTTACCTGGAGAGCTGGATCACCTGGTTGGTGCTGGTCAGCATGACCCATTTGCCGTTGCGCTGCTCGATCGACGACACCATGCTTGAATCCGGTAGCGTCGAGCCGCGCTGGACGATCCACAGGCCGGTGTCGTCCTCGATCATGGCGCGGCCGTTGGCGACATGGACCATGCGGAATTTCGCGACATCGGCGGGGAAGGGCTGGTCGCCGGGCGGCTGTGCCGGGGTGGCGTCATCCTGCACCGTTCCGGTGGCGAGCGGATCGATGCTGGTGTTGGGAACGTCCTTGGCCGTCAGCGGCGCGCTGCGCGAGGCGACCACGCCACCGCCCGCGCGCCCCGAATTGGTGCCCGTGCCGCCAAACTTGATCGCCTGAACGCCGAACTGCTCCTGGTTGAAGAAGATATACCAGGGAAACAGGGCGCAGATCAGGCCGAGCGTGACGCCGAGCGCGGCGATGACGAAGTCGCTTCGCCGGTCTGCCTTCTTGCTCAATTTTGGAAATTGCGCCTTTGGTGGTTGCGGCCATTCGGTGACGGGGAACAGGCCGTCGATCAGCGATTCGCGGTTTGCCTGCGTCATCTCGGCAGGCTCGACGCGGGGAACCATATGCATGGCGGCAGTCTGAGCCAGAACAGGCTCGGATCTGGGCAGAGCCGGCTTGGCGGCTCTGGCCAGAACAGCCGCGGTCTTGGCAGCTATGGCGCTGGCAGCCTTTGCCTTGGCGGCCCTCTCTTCCTCGGCCCGAGCTGCCTCGGCGGCGTTCGCCGCGGCGATCATCTCGTTCAGGATGCGCTCGGTATACTGGCGTTCAGTCTCCTGATTCGGCATTCAGCTTTCCCTTGAGATGGCGGGCGAGGTCGGAGAACGGATCGGCTGACGGGCGGTCCCTGGGCGATTGCGTCAGCGCCTCGTAGATCAGCGGCACCTGGCGCACGGCGATGTCGAGCTCGGCGTCGGCGCCGCCCTGATAGGCGCCGAGCAGGCGGATGTCGCGCGTGTCCTCGAAGCGGGAGATCATCGACTTCAGCCGCGTCACCAAAGCGCGCTGTTCGACACTCCAGGCCTTGCCGGCCAGGCGCGATATGGACGACAGCGGATTGACCGGCGGATAGCGGCCCTGTTCGGCGATCGCGCGGTCGAGCACGACATGGCCGTCAAGAATGCCGCGCACGGAATCGGCGACCGGATCGTTGTGGTCGTCGCCGTCGACCAGCACGGAGATGATGGCGGTGATCGAGCCCTTTCCTTCAGCCCCCGGCCCGGCGCGCTCGAGCAGCTTGGGCAGTTCGGTGAAAACCGAGGCGGGATAGCCGCGCGCGACCGGCGGCTCGCCGGTTCCCGTCGCCACCTCACGCAAGGCATGGGCGAAGCGGGTGATCGAATCCAGCACCAGGAGCACACGGTGGCCCTGGTCGCGAAAGTGCTCGGCGACGCGCATGGCGGTGTCGGGCGCGCGCCGGCGCATCATGGCGCTCTCGTCGCTGGTGGCGACGACGGCCACGGTCTTGGCCATGCTGTCGCCGATCGTGTCCTCGAGGAATTCCCGGACCTCGCGGCCGCGTTCGCCGATCAGCGCCACGACGACTGTGTCGAACGCGTCGGCGCCGGCGAGCATGGCGAGCAGCGTCGACTTGCCGACGCCCGAACCGGCAAAGACGCCCATGCGCTGGCCGAAGCACAGCGGCGTGAAGATGTCGATGACCTTGACGCCGGTCATGAAGGCGGTGCCGACGCGCTGCCGTGCCATGGCACCGGGCGTCGTGGAACTGCCCGACAGGTCGTCGCCCCTGATCAGCGGCGGGCCGCCATCGATCGCCCGGGTGAGCGCGTCGATGGTGCGGCCGCGCCATGAACCGTGCGGCGCCACCGCGAGCGGACCCCTGCGAAACACGGCATCGCCGATACCGGCATCGGCGCTGCGTTCAAAGGGCGCTACGACGACCTCGTCGCGGCTGATCTTGACGATCTCGCCGCGGCGCGCGCCGGTCTGGCCGCGCTGTTCGACCATGTCGCCCAGCCTGGCGAAATCGGAAAGGCCGCGCACCTTGTAATGCGTCGGCGTGACTTCGGTGACGAGACCGCCGCGCTTGACCAGCCCATCGGCGTTGCTGAAGCGTCGAAATACCCGTTCCAACGCGGCCAAACGGTCCTCCGGCGCCGGCTGGAGCTGGATTTCGGGTGCGCGGATGGAGGACCGGTCGAGCGACATGCTACGACTTCGAGCCGAGCGTCTTGATCGCCTCGTCGGTGGAGGAATCCGTCTGCCGCATCAGGGCCGCGGTGTTCTCGAAGGCGCGCTGGACCATGATCAGCCGGGTCATCTCCAGCACCGGATTGACGTTGGATTCCTCGACGAAACCCTGGGCTATGCCGACATCGGAGCGATCAGTGACCGGCTCGGGGGTGCGCGAAGGCACAATGCCAGAATTGCCGTAACGCACGAAATTCTGACCCGGATCGAAATTGTAGAGGCCGATCGAGCCGACAAGCTGGTCGTTCTGGCGCAGCGAGCCGTCGGCGCCGGCCTTGGGCGGGCCGTTGCGGGGGTCGAGCTGGATCGGCGCGCCGCCGGCGTCGAGCACCGGATGGCCTTCGATCGACATCAGCTCGCCATTTTCGTTCATCGAGAAGCGGCCGTCGCGGGTCATGACGGTGCCGGCCGGCGTGTCGATGGCGAACCAGGCGTCGCCCTGGATGGCGAAATCGAACGGATTGCCGGTCTCGCTCAGGGACCCATGGGCGCCCGAAAGATAGGTCTTGCCCGACGAGGCGAAGGACACCGATTTCTGTCCGGTACCCGATACCACGTCCTCGAATTTCACGCCGGTGGCGCGAAAGCCGACGGTGTTGGCGTTGGCGACGTTGTCGGCGATCGTGTCGAGCCGGCGCTCGAGCGCCATCTGCGCGGAAAGGGCGACGTAGAGACTGTCCTGCATGATCAGAACTTCAACTTCTGCATGGCCATCATCAGGTCGGTGGAGATGCCCACCGTGACCGGCTGGGCGAACAGCACGCTGACTGACGTCACGGCCGTCGAGGTCGGATTGTTGATCTCGTACATGCTGGTGAAGCGGGTCAGGAACTTGCCGAGTTTCTGCGGGTCGGAGAAATCCGAGATGTTGAGTTTCTGCGCGAACAGCTGCGCCTGCTTGTCTATGTCGGCGGTGGCGAAGGAATCGGGGAGACCCAGCGCGGTGCGCACGACGGTGGCTAGTGCCGTGTCGGCCAGCACGTCATACCAACTGGTGATGTCGGGCGCCTTGCGCTGGAAATAGAGCGCCAGCCGCACACCCTCGTTGGTCTGGCCGGCATCCTCCTCAAGCGTCTGGCGCATATACTTGTCGACGGTTGGCTGCTGCGCCGGATTGATGGTGGTGGCGTTCTCGCCGTATTGCTCGAAGTTGAAGGCCGAGGCCAGTGCGGCGTAGGCCGGGTTCGTCTGCTTGTTGGCGACGCTGTTGGGGTCGCGCACGCCACCTTGCAGGACCGACTTGATCAGGTCCTTGTTCTCCGTCGCCGAATCGAGACCGAACGCGGCCAGCGCGTAGGTGTAGAGCCGGCTGTTCGACATCAGGTCGTCGACGGACTTCACCTTGGTGATGTTGGCGAGATAATACGTGGTCTCGCCCTTCACATAGTCCGAATTCGGATCGAGGCCGGCGATTTGCGCCTGCGTGGCATAGTTCTTCGTCACCAGCTGCTGCGCCTTGTTGTAGATGGTGGCATCGGCGCCGTTGGCGGCGAAGTTGAAGGCGCTGACGAACGCGGCGTAGCGCTTGTCGGTCAGCTTGTTGGCGAAACTGCTGGAGGTCGAAACGCCTTCCTTGAGCGCCTTGACCATGAAGGCCTTGGCGTAGTCCATATTCTCCAGCCCGTAGGCCTTCATGGCATATTTGAACAGCCGGTCATTGTTGACGAAATCGTCGATCGATTTCACCTTGGTGATGTTGGCGAGATAATATTTGGTATCGCGATCGACCGTCGGCTGTTGCTCGATGCGGTCGATCGACTTGCTGATGTCTTTGGTGATCAATTGGTAGCTGGTAAAGGTATCGAGCAACGTCATGCCTCCGGCCGAAGCTTAATATCGTGACAATAACCTCACTTCCTTGCGCGAAACTGAATCGGCAACATTCGGCGCCCTTGGCGGCTCGGATTCAAGCCTCACACAAGGCACGGGGACTATCCCTGCAGCTGACATGAAATGCGGAAGGAACTGCCGTGGGCATTCTCATTGGACTTGTGGTGACGCTCGGCTGCGTCCTTGGCGGTTTCATGGCCATGGGCGGGCATCTGCACGTGCTGGTCCAGCCCTGGGAAGCCGTGGTCATCTGCGGCGCTGCATTGGGTACCTTCCTGGTCGCCAACCCGATGAAGACGGTCAAGGATACCGGCAGGGGCATTCTTGAAGCCTTCAAGCAGGCGGTGCCGAAGGAACAGGATTACCTGGAAACGCTCGGCGTGCTGCACAGCCTGATGCGCGAACTGCGCTCGAAATCGCGCAGCGAAGTCGAGGCGCATATCGACAATCCGGAAGAATCAGCCATCTTCCAGGCCTTTCCGACGGTGCTCAAGAATCACGATCTGATGAATTTCATCTGCGACTACTGCCGCATCATCATCATCGGCAATGCCCGCTCGCACGAGATCGAGGCGCTGATGGACGAGGAGATCCAGACCATCCGGTCCGACAAGATGAAGGCCTATCACGCGCTGGTCGCGGTCGGCGACGGCCTGCCGGCGCTGGGCATCGTCGCCGCGGTGCTTGGCGTGGTCAAGGCGATGGGTGCACTCGACCAGTCGCCAGAAATCCTCGGCGGCCTGATCGGCGCCGCACTTGTCGGCACCTTCCTCGGCATCTTCCTGTCCTACGCTGTGGTCGGGCCCGTCGCCACCAAGATCAAGACGGTGCGCGAGAAGAAGAACCGCCTCTACATCATCGTCAAGCAGACGCTGCTCGCCTACATGAACGGTGCGCTGCCGCAGGTGGCGATCGAATTCGGCCGCAAGACCATCTCATCCTATGAACGGCCGACCATCGACGCCGTCGAGCAGAGCACGATGAACACCGGCAGCGCCGAGAAGAAGGCCGCTTGAGCGATGCACGACAGATCGGTGCCAACACGGCCATGACCAGTCCGGGCAGCCCAGCGCAAGCGCGCTCGTTGATCATCGAGCGCCTGGTCGGCGACAGTGGCGAGGCCGCCCAGGTCATCGGTACCGGCCGGGCCATGGCCGAGCGCGCCGCGCCGCTGTTGCAAAAGAGCCTGACCAGTGAGCTTGGCGTTCCGGTCACCGTCGATCTCAGGGCCGTCGAGGTCAGCCGCGTCGCGGAGGCGCGCTCGCGTGCCGGCGATACGTTTGCCATGACCATCGTGGCATCATCCACGTCTTCCGATGCCATGACCCTGGTGATCGATGCGCCGGCGATAGCGATCATGGTCTGCACGCTGTTCGGCGGCGACCCGGAGACGCCGGCATCGCCGATCGAGCGTGATCTGTCGCAGATCGAGGTTGATGTCTCGACCATGCTGTTTCAGCAGGTCGCGCAGGCACTGAACGGATCGGGGCGGCGCTCGCTCGACCTGCGTCTGCCCGTACCGCGCGCGATGTCGGGCGCCGAAGCCAAACGGCACGTTTTGCGTGATGGCGCGGCACTGCGCATCGTTCTTGGCATCTCGACGCCAGCCGACAGCGGCACAGTGACTGTGACGATGCCGCAGCGTATCGTGCTGGCCAGCCGCGACGGCGCTGCGAACGCCGGTGGGGATGACCACGGCCCGAGCTGGCGGGAGCGCTTTTCGGAAGAGGTGATGCGCTCGACGGTGGCGCTCGAAGCCACCATGCCGCTGGCGCGGCTGACGCTTGGCGACCTCGCCAGTCTCGAAGTGGGCCAGGTCATCGACTTCGAGGAAACGGCGCAATCAAGGGCTCGGCTCAGTGCGCGCGGCCAGACGCTGTTCGTATGCGAGTTCGGCAAACTGGGGCAGAATTACACCGTCCGAATCAGGCATCCTTTCGATGCCGGGCAGGATTTCATCGATGGGCTCATGCCGGCCGGTGCCGGGCGCGCCTGAGCTTTTGGAGAAGACGCATGGCCAAGACCAAAGTGGAAGCAGAACTCGACCAGCCGGACGAGCAGCTCGACCGCGCCATCGAGGAATTGCGCGGGGTCCTGCATGAGGAGGAGCAGCGTCCGGACGCGGCGTTCAGGGCGGCCGCGGGCGCCAATTCGAACGTCATCATGAACATCCCTGTCGATGTCCAGATCATCCTGGGCAGCACCGAGATGGCGGTTGCCGATCTGATGGCGCTGCAGAAGGGCTCGACCGTGGCGCTCAACCGCCGCATCGGCGAACCGGTCGACGTCGTGGTCAACGGCCGCAAGATCGCGCGCGGCGAGATCACGGTGCTTGAGAGCGACCCCTCGCGCTTCGGCATCAGGCTGACCGAAATCATCGCCGGCACGAAGGGCGCCTAAACATGGCTGGTGGGGCTTGCCGGTTGCAGCGGAGGCGAGAGGCAGCATGACGCCGCTGACGACCCTGACGCGCGCCCAGAAGGCGGCCGCCATATTGGTGGCAATGGGCAAGCCGTCCGCCAGCCGCCTCTTGAAATTCTTCAAGCAGGAAGAGCTGAAGGCGCTGATCGAGGGCGCCCGGCTGCTCAGGACCATTCCGCAGAGCGATCTCGAGCGCATCGTTGCCGAATTCGAGGCCGAGTTCACCGAGGGCGCCGGCCTGCTCGATTCCGCCGACAGGATGGACACCATCCTCAACGAATCGCTGTCGCCCGAAGAGATGAGCGCCATCATGGGCAACAAGAAACCGGAGGCGGCACCTGAAGGGCCGCCGCCGATCTGGCCCGATCTCGAAAAGCTCGAACCCTCGCGGCTGGGCACCTTCCTGGCCGGCGAACATCCGCAGACGGCGGCCATGGTGCTGTCGAAGCTGGCGCCGCAGGCGGCGGCGAGCGTGCTTTTGACGCTGACCAAGCCGATGCGCGGCGAAATCATCAAGCGCATGGTGACGATGGCCAATGTTCCCGACGCCGCCACCAGGATCGTCGAGAACCGGCTGCGCGCCAGCGTGCTGGCGGAAACCTCGACCAAGGACACTTCGGCCGGGCAGGCGCGCGTCGCCAGCGTGCTCAACGAGCTGGACAAGCCACTGCTCGAGGAGGTCATGCAGGACCTGGAAGCCGCCGGCACGCCAGACCTCGACGGTGTGCGGGCACGGCTTTTCGCTTTCGACGACTTGCCGCTGCTCACCCAGAAGGCGCGCGTGCTTTTGTTCGACGGGCTGTCGACCGAGCTCGTCACGCTGGCGCTGCGCGGCACGTCGGCGGCGCTCGCCGAAGCGGTGCTGTCGGCGATCGGCGCGCGGTCGCGGCGCATGATCGAAGCCGAACTCGGACAGGGGTCGGAAGGGATTCCCCTCGCCGACATCATGACGGCGCGCAAGACGATCGTGACGACGACGATCCGGCTGTCGCGTGAAGGCGCATTCGAACTTCCCGCGACACAGAACGCCGCCTAAGGCATGTCCGACACCACCGACAAGGACTCCAAAACCGAAGAGGCGACGGAAAAGAAGGTCCGCGACACCATCGAACAGGGCAAGCTGCCCCATTCGAAGGAAACCGCAATCCTCGCCTCCTTCGTCGCCATACTGGTTTTCACCGTCTTCTATGCCAAGGACGCGGTCATCGACCTCGGCATGTTCCTGTCGATGTTCCTCGAGAAGCCCGAGGCCTGGCCGATGGACACCGAAACCGATGTCATCGCGCTCTACAAGCTCGTCATGCTGGAAGTGGGCCGCGCCCTCATCAGCCTGCTGGTGCTTTTGACGGTTGCCGGCATCGGCGCCTCGGTGCTCCAGAACATGCCGCAATTCGTCGGCGAGCGGATCAGGCCGCAGCTTTCACGCATTTCGATCACCAAGGGCTGGACCCGGATGTTCGGCGCCCAGGGCTGGGTCGAGTTCCTGAAATCCCTGGCAAAGGTCGGCTTCGCCATCGCCGTGCTCACCTTCACGCTGTCGGAGGATCATCGCAAGCTGCTCGCCGGAATGATCACCAATCCCGTCGCTTTCGGCCTCGTCATCCGCGGCATCGCGGTCGACATCCTGGTGGCGATCGTCTTCGTCATGGGACTGATCGCGGCGATCGACATCGTCTGGTCACGCTTCCACTGGAAGCAGGACCTGCGCATGAGCAAGCAGGAGGTGAAGGACGAGTTCAAGCAGTCCGAGGGCGACCCGATCGTCAAGTCGCGGCTGCGCTCGCTGGCGCGCGACCGTGCGCGCAAGCGGATGATGACAGCGGTACCGCGCGCGACGCTGATCATCGCCAACCCGACCCACTTCTCGATCGCGCTCAAATATGTGCGCGACGAGGATTCGGCACCGCTGGTGGTGGCCAAGGGGCAGGATCTGGTGGCGCTGAAAATCCGCGAGATTGCGAAGGAGCACAACATCCCGATCTTCGAGGACGTGGCGCTTGCCCGCTCCATGTACAAGCAAGTTTCGGTCGATAATGTGATCCCGTCGCAATTCTACCAGGCCGTCGCCGAACTGGTGCGGATCGTCTACTCGAAAAAGGCTGAGCGCAGACAGATTTCATGAACCGCCAACCGCACGCAAAATCCCGCGAGATCATCGTCGCCAGCGCCATCGAGCAAGTGGTCGGCGAACTGAGGCTGATCGATGTCGCCGACTACATCGCCTTCATCCGGCTGGAGCATTTCGCCTGCCTGTCGGATCTGGTCGATTCAGCGGTGGAGCTGTTCTTCATGCCAGGCACGCTCAGGCTCGGCCATGGCGGCGAGGCGCATGTCGACTGGAGCGGCAGTCCGCGTATCGTGCTCGATCTGGAACTCAGGCCACCCGGGGTGACCGTCTATTTCCAGCTGACGCTGAGTGAGGCCGGCAACTCGGTCGCGGTCAATTACGTGTCGTTCGAAAAGCCCGGCGAGGATCCCGAGCGCAATACGGCGCTATTGGAAGCGGTGATCGAACAGGCGCGGATCCGCAAGGTCGAGCCGCTGGCTTTCTGAAGCACCTTTGTCAGGCTATTCGATCAGGCCTAGCCGCAGCGCCTTGGCGACCGCCTGGTTGCGGTTGACGGCGTTGAGCTTCTGCGTCGACTGCGTCAGATACTGGTTGGCGGTGTGCACCGACAGCTTCAGGAGCCGCGCGATCTCCTCGCTGGTGTTGCCGTTGGCGGTCAGCTTCAGGCATTCGAGTTCGCGCTTGGAGATGGCGCGCATCCTGCCGGTGTCACCGGGACGAATACGGGCGACGGCGGCGAACAGGGAAAAGCAGCGGGCGTGGATTTCGTAGAGCGCGTCCTGCGGCAACGCGATCTCGGATCCCAGGAAGACGACGAGGCCGCATTGGCCGCGATCGGCGTGGACGGGAAAGGCTATGCCGCTGGTGCCGGGCGCCAGTGGTGCCATCTGCGCGGTCCAGGCGAGGTTGCTGAACGTCTCGGCCATCGCGGCGACGCCGTCATCCGTCCACCAGCGTGGCTCCGTGGAATTGTGGGTGTGGCGCACGATCTCTTCGCCATTGGCGCCCGAGATGAACTTCGTCGCCACCGCAATGCCGGGATAGTCGGAATCGAAACACGGGACCAGCCGCGCCCGCTCCGGCGACGGGCTGACGAAGTACAGGCCGAAGGCCGAGGCGTTGATGTCGACTGATATCCAGCGGCAGCGGCGCACGGCATCGGGAATGGTGACGGCGTGATGGGTTTCGGAACTTAGCGAGAAGGCGCCGAACGGGCTGCGCTGCTCGTTGAAAAGGGCCTCCGCTGCATCCTTGATGTCGGCTTGTTTCAAATGATGCCACTCCTGATCGCCGTGGCGATGGCCATCGCGCGGTTGCTGGCCGCGAATTTCTGGATGGCGTGGGTGATGTAGCTGTTGACGGTGTTGGAGGACACGCCAAGGATGACCGCCACCTCATCGGTGGTCTTGCCTTCCGAGACCCAGAACAGGCATTCGCGCTCGCGGTCCGACAGCGGATCCTGCATGGCCGCGGCAGCGATCAGCTGCGGAATATGCGAGAGTGCGTAGCAGCATTTCAGCTGCGCCTTCATCAGCGCCGGCTGGTCGATCTGGCCGGCCGCCGCCGCCGAGAACAGGGCAAACAGGCGCTGTCGGCCGACATTCAGCCTGAGCGAATAGATCTCGGCATGGCCGAGCACGTCGAGGAGGCGGGCCTCTTCGCCGGAGACCAGCCCGTCGGCGTCGGGCGCCTCGGCGGCCACCAGCGGCCTTGGGCGGATGCCGGGCGCGACGGTGAGGGTCCCCTGGGCAAGGCTGGCGATCAGCCGCTTGCCGATCAGTTCGATGGCGTCGAAGATCCAGTTCGAGGAGACGATGCGCGCGTCGTTGCGGTCCTGGTCATGGACGATGGCAACCAGCATGTAGCTGTCGGCGCCGATCTCGGCGGTCAGCTCCATGAAGAAGCTGGTCAAATCACCGCGCGACGTCAGGCGCGAGCCCAATGTATCGGATTGAAGAAGCGCGGCGGGACTGCTCATTCTTGTTGCTTTTGGCCGGAATCGTTTCTGCTGCCCGGATGCTGGAGGCCAGCCGCCGAACCCTAAAAAACGCGTTACTTTCACGAGACGCACACGAGGCGCGGGGCCGCGCCCAACCAGACGGAATCCATTCAGGGAACGCGAAGCCGTCCGCGTCTGGCGCCGGAAAATTCCGGAACGTGAGACTTTGGGTGGTCGCCGCGCCCCCCGAGGACCGGCTGATTCGGGTCTAATCTACCCGCAGATGAATCCGACATCAAACGCGATTTGACAAAATCGAATCTGATGGACTCGCGTGCGACTCAGAGGGGCGTCAAAGGCTCCTTCGCGGCATCGGGGCCGCCTGAAACGTTGACACGAAAAAGCCAGAGGTTGTTGCGAAGCTGCCGTATCGAGGACCGATCGATTCCGATAGGTTTTCGCCGATCGGCAGGAGGGTGGGCTTCCCTTCGATCGGACTGGGCTAGGTTGGCCGCGCTTGTTTGCGGCCATCCGATTGGGGGGTGATCATGAAGCAGGTTTTCCTCGCGTTCACGGTGGTGCTTGTGGTTCTTGCCGGTGCGGCAGCGCCCGCCAAGGCCGAGCCAATCGTCACCTATGCGCTCGACAACGGGCTGCAGGTGGTGCTGGTGCCGGACCATCGTGCGCCGAAAGTGGTGATGAACCTGCGCTACCGCGTCGGGTCGATGAATGAACCGGCGGGCCGCTCGGGTTTTGCGCATCTGTTCGAGCACCTGATGTTTTCCGGCACGCCGGCCTGGCCGAACGTGTTCGGTGCGCACGCCGCATTGGGCAACGAGATCAATGCCTGGACCACCGAGGACGGCACCGTGTTCTATGTCGACGGGCTGTCGTCGTCGCTGCCGATGATCCTGTCGCTGGAAGCCGACCGCATGGCCAATCTCGGCCGCTCGGTGACACAGGCCAAGCTCGACCTGCAGCGCTCGGTGGTCAAGAACGAGATGCGCCAGAACGTGCTCGACAAGGCCGGCGCATCGGGCTGGGAAGCTTTCTGGTCCGGGCTGTTCCCAAAGCCGCATCCCTATAGCCGCATGGTCATCGGTTCGGTCGCCGACCTCGATGCGGCGACGCTGGACGATGTCAGAGGCTTCTTCAACACCTACTATCTGCCCAACAATGCGGTGCTGGTGCTGGTCGGCGACCTCAAGGTCGATGACACCAAGGCGCTGATTGCCGACACGTTCGGCCGGGTGCCACGCGGCGCCGACGTGGCACGCCCAGCCGTCCCGGAACCGACGCAGGCGCGGCTCAAGCTGGTGCTCGAGGATCGCGTGCCGAGCCCCGTTGTCGTGGTCGGCTTCAGTGGTCCGGCGGCGCAGTCACCGGACAATGGTGCGCTCAGCATTGCCGCCGAACTGCTCGGCAATGGCGACTACGGATTTCTGCGCAACCGGCTGGTCTCGGAACAGGGCGTCGCTACCTATGCCAGTGCAAGCTGGACGGCCGGCCTGCTCGGCGGGCGTTTCACCTTCGAGGCGGGTGCGGCGGCCGGTGTGACTCCGCAAGCGCTCGAAAGCGCGATGAAAGCGGCCTTCGTGGATTTCCAGAAGACGCCGCTCGATCCGGCTGATGTCGAACGCGCGCGCAACGGCATATTGCAGGCAGCGCGGCTGGGCAACGAGGCGCTGAAGGATCGTGCCGGCACCGTCTCCTACAACGCCGACATTCTCGGCGATGCGCAGAGCGCGCTGGTCGACGATCCGCGCGTCAGGAATGCCAGTGCTGTCGATGTCGAAGCGACGATCAAGCAGCACTTGAAACCGGAAGACGCCAGCGTGCTGGTGCTGAAGCCCGGGCCGCGCGGCGGCTATCCCGACGCGCTGATCGGTTCGTCCGGAACGCCACAGCCTTTTACGGCACCGGAGCGGGTGGCTATCGACATCCCGAAGCATCCAGCCGGGCAAGCGCCTTCGGCGGTATTGCCGGCCATGGAAACGGCGACGCTCTCCAACGGCATCAAGCTCGTCCACTACACCTTGCCGGAGGCGCCGATAGCCTATGTGGCGGCCAGTGCCGAAGGTGGCTGGAACAGCGTGCCGGAAGGCAAGGAGGGGCTGCTGGAGCTTGCCGCCAGCATGGCGACGCGTGGCGCCGGCGATCGCGGTGCGGCCGACTTCGCCAAGGCGACCAGCGATATCGGTGCGGGGATCGGCTATCAGGCCGGCGCATTGGCCACCACGATGACGCTTGGCGTGCCACCGGAAAAGCTCGACCAGGGTCTCGGCCTGCTTGCCGACGCGGTGCTGAAGCCGCGTTTCGACAAGACCGAATGGACGGTGCTGATGGCGCAGACGGTCGACTGGCTGAACGGCCGCGAGGCGGATCTGCCTGGCGTTGCCGGCCGCGCGGCAAAGGCGGCGCTTATTCCGCAAGTGCCGGGCAAAGCAGCGGTCGACTGGTCGGCAAAGGCGCTGGCCTCGATCTCGCTCGACGAGGCGAAAGCCGCGTTCAAGGCGGAGTTCACGCCCAAGGCGGTGACCTTCTACAGCGTCGGCCCGATGCCGATCGCAACCGTCGCTGCCGGCCTTGAAAAAGCATTCGGCACGTGGACAAGCGACGCCGCCGGTTATGCCGTCGAACCGTCGCCGGCAGCGCATTTCAGCGCTGGCCAGAAAGTGCTGCTGGTGCCCGAACCCGGCGCCAGCCAGTCGGCGCTGTTCGTGGCGCGGCCGGCACCCGGCACCGACGAAGGCGAGCGCGCTGAATCGACCGCCGTCGCCAACCTGCTTGGCGATGATTTCTCCAGCCGGTTGAATTCGGTGATCCGTGAGGAGAAAGGCTATTCCTATGGCGTGTCCAGCTATCTCATGAGCCCAATGAAGGTCGGCTCGGGACTGGTGGTGGCAACCACGGTCGAGCGGGCCAACACTGGTCCGGCGATCACCGAGATCCTGAAAGGTTTTGCCGGCCTGACCACCTTGCCGGTGGCGCAGGACGAGGTCGACCGCACGGTGACGGTCTATCGCCGGGCACTGGCCGGATCGGCCGAGACCTCTGCCGGTCTGTTCGGCTCGCTGATCAGCGCGGTCGGCAGTGGTTCGACCCTGGAGGACCAGCAAAACCGCATGACGGCGCGCACCCAACTGACGCTCGACGCGGTGCAAAAACAGGCGCTGGCATTGTCGTCGCTGGACCCATCGCTGATCGTCGTTGCTGGTGATCCTGACGTTGTCATGCCGCAGCTTGCCGCGATCGGTCTCAAGGACGTCGAGATCGTCAAGCGTGACGAGGCAGGCGAACAGACGGCCATGCGGGCGCTCGACCTTCTCGGCGCCAACAGCCAGGCGCCGCTCTCCGCTTCACCGTGGCGGGTCGGCGATGGCGGCACGACGCGAGCGGTGCACTCTTGCGCTGGCGCCAAGGACTGTGGCGCGCAAATCCACGCCGATTGATCGGCTCCATGCGCGGCCGGCGGCCGCGCTTAAATCTTGTTATCTTTGGTTTCGGGGGAAACGATGAGCGATTCATTTAGGGAAGTCACTTCAGTCTCGTGGTTCGGGCGGATCAAGCGCGCGGTCGGCGGGGTCATCTTCGGCCTGCTGCTTATCGTGCTGATGGTGATCGGGCTGTTCTGGAACGAGGGCCGCGCGGTGCAGACAGCGCGCTCGCTGGCTGAAGGCGCCGGTACCGTCATCTCGATCAACGCCGACAGCGTCGATGCAGCCAATGACGGCAAACTGGTGCATGTCAGCGGGCCGGTGACGGCCGATAGCGGCCTGTCGGATCCGGATTTCGGCATCGCCGCGCAAGGACTGCGCCTGTCGCGCAGCGTGGAGATGTACCAGTGGAAGGAAGAGTCCAAATCCGAAACCACCAAGAAACTTGGCGGCGGCGAGGAAACGGAGACCACCTACAGTTATTCGAAGGTGTGGGACGACAGCCAGATCGATTCATCCGATTTCAAGAAGCCGGACGGTCATCAAAATCCGCCAATGGCGATCCACAGCCGCGCTTTCCAGATCCCGCAGGGCAAGCTCGTCGCCTTCGATCTGGATACGCCGGTGCTCGACCGCATCGAGGGCGACAAGGACTACTCGCTGTCGTCCAGTCAGTCGGCGGCGATAAAGGCCGCCTATACCGGAACCAAGCCGCTCAGCATCGTCGATGGCAGAATCTATCTCGGCAGCGACAACACGACGCCCACATTGGGCGATTACCGTATCGGCTATGAGCTCGCGCCACTCGGCGTGGTCAGCATCGTCGCGCGCCAGGCCGGCAGCCGGTTCGAGCCTTACCAGACGCAAGCCGGCGATGCGTTGCTGATGGTCGATACCGGCCAGGTGTCGGCCGACAAGATGTTCGCCGAGGCGGTCAGCGCCAACACGCTGATCACCTGGCTGCTGCGCGGCGGCGGCCTTTTGCTGCTGACGATCGGCTTTGCCCTGTTCCTCAGCCCGATCGGCGTGATCTTCGACGTCATCCCGTTCCTCGGCAGCATGGCGCGGATGGGAACCGGCATCATCGCCTTCTTCCTGGCGATCCTGGTCGGTACGACGACGATCGCGATTGCCTGGTTCTGGTATCGGCCGGTTCTGGCGATCGCCATCTTGGCGGCCGGTGTCATCGCGGCGGCCGCGGTCTATTATCTCGGCCGCTCACGCAAGGCTGTCGCGCCAATGGCCATGCCAAGCGCTGGCACTGCGGTGTAGCTTGCAAAAAGGGCGGCCATGCCGCCCTCAGACCGCTGACAAACCCCGTCGATTTTCGGCGGGGTTTTTCTTATGGGGTTGGTGGGTCAGGATTTTCGGCCGTCAGCAGCGTTTGTCAGGGTTGCCTGCCTCATGCGAGGCGGGGTTTTGGCCTTGGGCTGAGGGCCAGGGCGATCTTCTTCATGTTCTGGGCTGCGGCGGCGATCAGACACTGGCAGGCTACCCTGGTGAGACTTCGGAACCGGGCATAGCGGTGGCCGTGCAGTTGCTTGGCGTCGGCGAAGGAGCGCTCGACAGTTTCCTTGCGGCGGCGGTAGACGGCCTTGCCCCACGCCGTCAGCCGGTTGGCGTCGGTGCGTTCCTTGGCATCGGCCCAGACGTGGCGGATGATGGTGCGCTGGGCCTTGGCATTGGTGGTGCAGGAAGCGAGCAGTGGACAGTCGCGGCAGATAGCGGGGGCGCTCTTGTAATGGCGGTAGCCATTGCGGTCGGTGGTCGCGTAGGCCAACAACTGGCCCTGTGGGCAGCGATAGCCATCGGTCTCGGGCTCATGGGTGAAGGATGACGGTCCCATCATGCCAGGCTTGGGCGGTGTTGGGCGGCGATAGCCGGTGACGCCGCGTATTGCGCGATCCTCCAGCCCTTTGGCGATGCCGGCCGTGGCATAGCCGGCGTCCAGCCCGACAGCGCCGACATCAAAGCCGAAGCGCTCCACCTGGCGGTCGAGCCGCGACAGGTAGACCGTAGAATCGTGGACGATCGCTGTCGTGTGCGTGTCGGTGATGATGGCGTGGGCCGCATCCACCGTGCGGTGGTCGAGATAGAAGAAGCCCTTCGGTTTGCCCTCGCGCACCATGTAGCCGCTGTCGGGATCGGTGCGCGATACCTTCGTCTCCTTCACCGCGGGCTGGCGTTGCTTCTCCTTCAGCGGCTTCTGGCCGTGCAGCCCTCGTTCGGCGTCGATCGCACGATCGAGGTCGGCCCAATAGTCGGCCCGCGACTTGGCGATCATGGCAAGATCGTATTTGCCCTTGTTGGCGTTGGCCTTCAGATGGGTGGAGTCGGTGTAAAGCACCGTGCCATCGACAAGGCCCGCTCGGATCGCCTGCTCGACGATACGGTCGAAGATCGCCTGCGACACGCTGGTGTCGTCGTAGCGTCGACGCCGGTTCTGCGACAGCGTCGAGGCGTCGAACACCTTGTCCGTCAGTTTCAGCCGCAAAAACCAACGATAGGCGACATTGACCTCGATCTCGCGCACCAACTGCCGTTCCGAGCGAACTCCAAACAGGTAGCCGATGAACAGCGCCTTGAACATCAAGGTCGGATCGAGCGGCGGCCGGCCATTGTCCGGGCAATAGAGTGGCGCCGTCAGATCGTGGATGAAGGAGAAATCGATCACACGGTCGATCTTGCGCAACAGGTGATCAGCCGGAACCAGCTGATCCAGCGTTACCATCTCAAGCGCGGTCTGTTCAGGGGCGGGTCGCTTCAACATGACCCAGTGAATCAAAAACCCCCGGCAAATGCCAGGGGTTTGTCAGCAGTCTGAGGGCGGCCATGCCGCCCTTTTTCTCGTGCCCGTCGTTTACCAGCCGCGTGCCGGCGGCAGCCTTACCGGTCCTCGAAACCGGTCAGAACGCCGACGGCGTTGATGCCGATCTCCTCGACGGCATAGCCGCCTTCCATGACGAACAGCGTCGGCAGGCCAAGCCTGGCGATGCGGCGGCCGATCTTGGGATAGTCGGGGCTTTTCAGCTTGAACTGGCTGATCGGATCCTTCTCGAAAGTGTCGACGCCGAGCGAGACGATGACGATGTCGGGTGCGTAGGCGGCGAGCCTGGCGCAGGCATCCTCCAGCGAGGCATTCCAGGCGTCCCAGCCGGTGCCGAAGGGCATGGGGTAGTTGATGTTGAAACCTTCGCCCGCGCCCGCTCCGCGTTCATCGGCATGGCCGAGGAAGAACGGATACTCGACCAGGGGATCACCATGCAGGTTGAGGACCTGGACGTCGGCGCGGTCATAGAAGATCTCCTGCGTGCCGTTGCCGTGGTGATAGTCGACGTCGAGGATGGAGACGCGTTTGGCGCCCTGGTCGCGGAACCATTGCGCGGCGACAGCGGCGTTGTTGATGTAGCAATAGCCGCCCATGAAGCCGGCGCCGGCATGGTGGCCAGGCGGGCGGCAGAGCGCAAAGGCCGAGCTCTCGCCGCCCTTGACCAGGCCGGCTGCGGTCAGCGCCACGTCATAGGACGATTTGATCGCGGCCCAGGTGCCTTCGACGAAAGTGGCGCCGGCATCGAAGGAATAGTAGCCGAGCAGCGCATCGACGCGCTTTGGCGGCACGTCGCCGCGCAGGCCGCGCGTCGGCCAGGTGAAGGGCATGGCGGTGCCCTCGTGACCGGAGGCCACCCATTGCGGCCAGACTGTCGGCAGGAAGTCGATATAGTCTGATTTGTGGATACGCTTGGCGGCGGCAAGATCATACTCGAGCGGCAGGACGATCGGACCGAGCTTCTCGCTCTCGACCCGCGCCTTGATGAACTCGGCCCGCGAGGGTTTTTCAAAACCCGGCACGATGGCTGATGTAACCAGTTCCATCTGGCCGGCATGGCCAGCATGAAGCGGCGAATAGACAGTCTTCATAAAGTTCCTCTCGAAATGCGAAATCAGTCAAGGTTGAGATAGGGGTTCACCAGAGCGAGCCACATGGCTTCGACATCGTCCTCGATGAGGTCGAATGTCCTGCGATCTCTCTTCAGTCCGACAAGCCGGCAGGCGTGCCCGACCTCCATCATCACCAGGCCGAGCCGTTTGGCGATCTTGTCTTCGAGAGCAGGATTCACATGCCGCAGCCAGGCGGCGTAAAGCGCGATGATCTGCTCGTCATATTCGTCCTGGATAGGCCTGAGATCGGCGTTGCCTGAAATGGCCTCGATCACCGGCATCAGGGTCGCGTTCTCGAGATAGATACTGGATGTGTCGATAAAGAGCTTGCGCACTTCCTGGCGAAACTCGTCGCGGTTGGTGGGCCGGGGAACCTTGATGCGCTTCTCGATCACCTCGGGGAAGGAGGACAGCCAGCGCCGGGCGAGGTCCAGAAGAATGGCTTCCTTGTTGGGAAAATATTGATAGATCGATCCGACCGACAGGCCCGCGCGCTGCGCAATGGCGAGCGTCGTCGGTGTCCTGGTTCCTTGCTCCCGCGTCAAGATCAGCGCGGCGTCGAGAATCCGGTCGACCACCTTGCTCGACCGCTGTTGCCGCGGCTGCTTGCGCGGCTCGAGCGCTATCCTGGTTTTGCGATCGAGACTGCGCTTCACTGCTTGATGTCCTCGTTCCCCGCTTGGTCTCAACACAAGCGCAGGGGGCTGTCCACAATACATTCTAAATTCCGCATGTTGACAAACGCGAATAATCAGTCGCATTCTTTATCCACGCTGTCCCCAGGGATAACAAGGGGAATTTCGAAGGCAGCGGACTGGCATCGTTTTTGTTCCGTGGCGCCGCTCCGGTGGAGTGGCAGGTCGTTGAGCGCAGGATTGTCGGTCTCAATCGGTCATCAAAAGCGCGGAGTCGCGATGTCTGTCACGGGTGCGGGTCGTAGTGCGGATCTGATCGTCATCAATGGTCGTGTGCTGACCATGGACGATGACAATCCCGCCGCCGAGGCCGTTGCCGTCAAGGACGGCGCCATCGTCGCCATCGGCAGCCGCGCTGCAATCGAAGAGCTCAAGGGGACGGCCACACAGGTGATCGACGCCAAGGGCGGTTCGGTCCTGCCCGGTTTCATCGAAGCTCATATGCATCTGTTCTCGGGAGGGGCCGAACTCGCGCATCTTCAGCTTGGCGGTGTCCATGGCTTCGAGGCGCTGCAAAAGGCGATCCGCGACTATGCATCGACAAAGCTCGACGCAAAAATGCTGGTCGGGCAGGGCGTCGACTATACCGTGCTCGGCAACGAGCGGGTGACGCGGCATCACCTTGACGCCATCCTGCCGGATCGCCCCTTCTGCATGGCGGCACCCGATCATCACACGATGTGGGCCAACACCAAGGCGCTTGACATGGCCGGTATCCTGCAGGGCCGCACGCTTGGTCCCGGCAACGAGATCGTCATGGGCGACGATGGGCTGGCAGCCGGCGAACTGCGCGAAGGCGAGGCGTTCGGCCCTGTGCTCGATCTTGCCGGCGAGGGCAGGGTGCGGCTGGGGCTGGCGACCGGCGGCGAGCCGGATCCGATGCCGTCCGCCGCCGAACGCGCCGCCGACCGCGACATCATGCGGCGCGGGCTCGCCTGGTGCGCGCGCCACGGCATCACCTCGATCCAGAACATGGACGGCAATTTCTACCAGCTCGAGCTGCTGGCCGAGATCGAGGCCGAGGAAGGCTTGCCCTGCCGCGTGCAGATACCCTTCCACTACAAGAATTTCATGACGCTCGACATACTCGACAAGGCGTCTGTCATGGCCGAGCGCTACAACAGCGAGTGGCTGTCTTCGGGCATGGTCAAGGTGTTCTACGACGGCGTGCTCGATTCCTGGACGGCGGTGATGATCGAGCCCTATGCCGATCGACCCGACTGGGTCGGCGAGCCGCTGTTCACGCCGCAGCAGTTCATCGATCTGGCGGTCGCCATCGACAGGCGCGGACTGCAGATCGCGGTCCACTCGATTGGCGATGGCGCCGTGCGTGCCGTGCTCGACGGCTACGAGGCGGCGCAAAAGGCCAATGGCAAGCGCGACAGCCGCCATCGCATCGAACATATTGAGGTCACCACCACATCGGACGTGCCGCGCTTTGCCGAACTCGGCGTCATCGCTTCGATGCAGCCGCCGCATCCGCCCGGCGCCATGGATTTCCCGCTGGAGCCGACCGTGTCGCGCATCGGACCGGCCCGTTGGCCGCTGAGCTATGCCTGGCGCACCTTGAAGAATGCCGGCGCGCATGTCGTCTTCGCTTCGGACTGGCCGGTGTCACCGATCGACCCGATCCTGGGCATTCAGGTGGCAGTGATGCGCAAACCATGGGCAGAAAGCGACCCGGACCAGAGTTTCTCGCTGCATGAATCGCTCGCCGCCTACACGGTCGAGGGCGCCTATGCCGAATTCGCCGAGCACAGCAAGGGCACGCTGAAATCAGGCTATATGGCCGATCTGGTGGTCCTGTCGGCCGATATCGAGAAGACAGCGCCGGCCGACCTGCACAAGCTGCGCCCGGTGACGACCATCTGCGGTGGCAAGGTCACCTATCAGGCCTGACAATGGCATGCGGCTTGCTAAGCCGAGTGACTGACTGAACTGTGATTCAATGCCGGGCTTGCCAACCTACCGGGCGTGTGGTCACATCGAACAGGGGAACAGCTCCGCCAGCAAGAGCGGGGTCAACAGTGAGGCGTAATCGTGCCGGACAAACCGGATCGGAATGCGATTGAAGTAGTAAACGTCAGCAAAATTTTCGGATCGGGTGAGGGGCAGGTCGCGGCCCTCGACACGGTCTCGGTATCGATCCGCGAAAACGAGTTCTTCACCCTGTTGGGGCCGTCCGGCTGCGGCAAGACCACCCTTTTGCGGCTGATCGCCGGCTTCGACTTTCCAACCGCCGGTGAAATCCTGCTCTACGGCCAGGACATCGCGCCATTGCCGCCCTTCAAGCGGCCGGTCAACACCGTCTTCCAATCCTACGCGCTGTTCCCGCATATGACCGTGGCCGACAATATCGGCTTCGGCCTGGAGATGCTCGGCAAGCCCAAGGCCGAGATCAAGGCGCGCGTCGCCGAGATGCTCAAGCTGGTCAAGATGGAAGCGCTGGCGGGCCGCCGCACGGCGCAGATTTCCGGTGGCCAGCAGCAGCGCGTGGCGCTGGCCCGGGCGCTCGCGCCGCAGCCGAAAGTGCTGTTGCTCGACGAACCGCTCTCCGCACTCGACTACAAGCTGCGCAAGGAGATGCAGATCGAGTTGAAGCGGCTGCAGCATGAGACCGGCATCACCTTCATCTTCGTCACCCACGACCAGGAAGAAGCGCTGACCATGTCGGACCGCATCGCTGTGATGTCGTCGGGCAAGATCCTGCAGGTCGGCTCGCCCTGGGATATTTACGACAAGCCGGCGGAACGCTTCGTCGCCGACTTCATCGGCGAAACCAACTTCCTCACCGCCGCCATATCGGGCACCGGCAACGGCAAGACGCGCGCGACGCTCAAATCCGGCACGACCATCGAGGCGACCGTTGCCGAAGGCTTCCAGCCGAAGGACAACGCCACCGTGGTGGTGCGGCCCGAGCATGCCAAGCTGACCAAGGACAAGGGCGATCTGTCGGGCACAGTCGAAAACATCGTCTATTTCGGCACCGACACGCATATCCATGTCCAGCTCGACAGCGGCGAGGCCTTCACCGTGCGCCAGCAGAACACGCGCAGCGCAGGCTGCGGTTTCGAGCGCGGCGACAAGGTCGGCATCCTGATCGGCAACGATGCCGCGCAAGTGCTGAGGGACTGATGGCCACCGCGGAAGAAGTCGCCAAGGCAGCGGAGCGGCGTGATGTCCGTGACCGCTGGCTTCTGTCAGCACCAGCGCTGCTGGTCATTCTGCTCGCCGCGACCGGCCCGTTGCTGATCGTGCTCGTCTACTCGTTCCTGACGCCGGGCGCCTATGGCGACGTCAAATGGCAGTTCTCGTCCGACGCCTGGACATCGGTGTTCCTGGAACGCGACATTTTCGACGACACGCTTTCGCTCGCGGCGGCGCATGTCACCATCTTCTGGCGCTCGATCAAGCTTGCTGTGGTGACGACGCTGGCCACCTTGGCGCTCGGCTTTCCGACCGCCTATTTCATGGCAACGCGCAGCGAAAAGACCAGGGATCTCTGGCTGTTCCTGATCACCATCCCGTTCTGGACCAACCTACTGATCCGCACCTTCGCCGTGCTGCAGATCATCCGCAACGAGGGCATCATCAACACCATCCTTTTGAAGCTCGGCGTCATCTCGGCGCCGATCCAGATCCTCTACACCGACACGGCGATCCTGATCGGCATGGCCTATGTCTACCTGCCGCTGATGGTGCTGCCGATCTACGCCAGCATGGAGAAGCTCGATTTCCGCCTCGTCGAGGCGGGCTATGATCTCTACGCGACGCGCTTCAAGGTGCTGCGGAAGATCATTTTCCCGCTGGTCAAACCGGGCGTCATCGCCGGCTCCATCCTTGTCTTCATTCCAGCCCTCGGTGCCTATGTGACGCCAAGCGTGCTTGGCGGCGGCAAGAACATGATGCTGTCCAACCTCATCGAATTGCAGTTCGGGCAGGGTCGCAACTGGCCGCTCGGCTCGGCGCTTTCAATCACGGTGATGATCATCGTCATGGTGGCGCTGCTTGCCTATGTGCGCAATGCCGGCAAGTCGGGGGTGCGTCATGGCTAGCAACTTCTCCATCAAGCATCAGCCCGGCTTTACGACGATCGCGGCGACCTGCTTCGTCGTGCTTTATCTGCCGATCATCGTGCTGGTCATCTACGCCTTCAACGCAGCGAGCTCGACATCCGAATGGGGCGGCTTTTCGCTGCGATGGTTCCAGTCGGCATACCAGAACACGCAGGTCATCGATGCGACGCTGCGCTCGTTCCAGATCGGCTCGATCGCGGCGGTGCTGTCGACAATCTTCGCCACCATGGCGGCGCTCGCCACAACGCGCACCGCCTCCTATCCCGGCCTCACCTTCAAATATGCGGCGATCAACCAGCCGCTGATGGTGCCCGAGATCGTCACTGGCGTGGCGCTGCTGATCTTCTTCTCGCGCATCAAGATCTTCACCGGCTATTCCGGCATCGGCTACCTGGTCGCCGCGCACACGGCGTTCTGCATTCCCTTTGCCTATCTGCCGATACGGGCGCGGCTGGAGAATATGGACCTGACGCTGGAACGCGCCGCAGCCGATCTCTACGCGACGCCATGGAAGACCTTCCGCCGCATCACGCTGCCGCTTCTGTGGCCGGGTATCCTCGCCGGCCTGATGCTGGCCTTCGTCATCTCGCTCGATGACGTCGTCATCACCGAGTTCGTCAAATCGGGCGGCCAGGACACGCTGCCCACCTACATGCTCGGCCAGATCCGCCGCGGCATAACACCCGAGATCAACGCGATATCGACCGCTTTCCTGCTGCTTTCGGTCGCGATCGTCACGTTGTTTTTCTTCGTCAGCAGGAAACGAGACTGAACCTGAAATGGGAGTTAGAACGATGAACTGGAAGACAACAGCGACCGCCATGGGGTTGGCGTTGCTCGCTTCGACCGGCCTTGCCCGCGCCGACGGCGTGCTCAACATCTACAATTGGGGCAACTACACCAGCCCCGATGTGATCAAGAAGTTCGAGGACAAATACAACATCAAGGTGACCATCACCGACTACGATTCCAACGACACCGCGCTCGCCAAGGTCCGGCAGGGCGGCACCGGCTTCGACATCGCCGTGCCTTCGCAGACCTACGTGCCGATCTGGATCAAGGAAGGTCTCGTGCTCGAGACCGATCCCGGCAAGATGGAGAACTTCAAGAACGTCGCGCCGGAATGGGCCAATCCTGACTTCGACCCCGGCCGCAAATATTCCGTTCCGTGGGCGCTGGGCACGGTTGGCGTCGTCGTCAACACCGATACCTACAAGGGGCCGGCTGACAGCTGGGGCATCATCTTCAACACGCCGGACGAGCTGAAGGGCAAGGTCAACGTCGTTCCCGAGATGAATGACGTCATCTTCGCGGCTATCAAATATGTCGGCGGCCAGCAATGCACCGACGACAAGGCGGTGCTGAAGAAGGTGCGTGACACGCTCGTAGCCGCCAAGCCGAACTGGATCGCGATGGAATACAACACCATCGAGAAGATGGGCGCCGGCGACTTCAAGGCGACCAGCGACTGGAACGGTTCGGCGCTGCGCCAGCGGCTGGCCAATCCGGCTATCCACTACAATTATCCGAAGGAAGGCTACGGCCTGTGGAGCGACAACGTCGTCGTTCTGAAGGAAGCCAAGAACGTCGACAACGCCAAGCTGTTCCAGAACTTCATCATGGATCCGGAAAACGCGGCCGGCCTCTCGGCCTTCCACCGCTATGCCAACGCCATCACCGGCTCGGACAAGTACATGCCGGCCGACATGAAGGATGCGCCGGAAGTCGTCATTCCGGCAGACGCCAAGCCGAAAGGCGAATTCCAGAAGATGTGCGCACCGGAAATCCAGGACATCTACACCAAGATCTGGACCGAACTGCAGAAGTAATCGCTGCATGACGGACCCGGCGGCACACGCCGCCGGGTCTTTTCTTTTCCGGGAATGGCCTTTCATGGACTCCTATCGCAACAGCGATCCGCGGCCGCCGATCATGCAGGGCTCGCCGCCCGCCCTGGTGCCGCCAAGGCTCGACTGGGACCGGCCGCCATGGAACCGCTGGGCGTTCCAGCACATCAGGGAAATCCTGCCGACCACCGAAGTCTGGCGCGGCAACGGCCATCGCCGTCGTCTCGAACGCGCCGAGGCCGATCTCGACGGGCTGGCGGTCGAGGACAGCGAGGGCAGGCCTTCGACGCTCGCCGGGCTGCTCGACCAGACCTATACGGATGGGTTTCTGGTGCTCAAGAACGGCAAGATTGCCTATGAGCGCTATTTCAACGGCATGGATGAGCGCACGCTGCATCTGTCGCAGTCGATGGCCAAGTCCATCACTGGCTCGGTGTTCGGCATACTGGCCGGACGCGGCGTGATTGATCCGGCCAGGCCGGTCACCGACTATTTGCCGGAGCTCGGCGCCACCGGCTGGGCCGGCGCCAGCGTCCAGCATGTGCTCGACATGACGACGGGCGTGCGGTTCTCCGAGGAATACACCGACCGCTATTCCGACATCGGCCAGGTCGATGTCGCCACCGGCTGGAAGCCGGTGCCGCCGGGCAGCGATCCGGACTTTCGCTGGCCCTCGCACATGTATGAGCTGATCCTGGGCTTGAAGGACACGGTCCGCCCGCATGGTGCGGCGTTCGAATACCGCTCGATCGAGACCGACGTGCTCGCCTTCCTTATGGAGCGGGTGACCGGCAAGCGGCTGGCGCAACTGGTTTCCGAGGAACTCTGGCAAAAGCTCGGGGCTGACGAAAGCGCCTGCTTCACTGTCGACAGCGCCGGCTATGCGCTGGCCGATGGCGGCTTCAACGCGACGCTGCGCGACTATGGCCGCTTCGGCCAGATGATCCTCGACAATGGCGGCGGTATCGTGCCGGCCGACTGGATCGAGGCGACGCGCAATGGCAGGCACGGGCCGGATTTCTCCACCAGCCTGCCCGAGGGCAGCTACCGCAACCAGTTCTGGATCGAGAATCCCAGTTCGCGCGCGCTGATGTGCCGGGGCGTGTTCGGGCAGATGATCCACATCGACTGGAACACAGGAATGGTCGTGGTGAAGCTTTCGACCTGGCCGGATTTCAGCAATCTCGCCTATTCCGCGGCGACGCTGAAGGCCGTGCACGCCATCGCCGCCGCACTGAGTTGAGCCCCCACAAGAAACGACCTGGAAGGAAACGCCATGACCGGCAAGACCGCGTTCGAGACTCGCTACGGCTTCCGCCGCAATGAGGTGTTGCTCGGCAACTGGCGGGAAAACCCGTTCAATCGATCGTCGTTCCAGAACCTTGGCGAATTGGTGCCAACGGCGCGCGTGGCCGCGGCTTCGGGTGGTATCGAAGCACCCGTGCGGGATATGGGCGGCCTGCTCAGCGAAAAGGTTTCGGTGGCCAGCGCGCCGGAGACGGTGGCCGAATTCCTCACGCGCTCCAGCACCGACGCGCTGACGATGATGAAGGGTGGCAAGATCATTGGCGACTGGTTCGCGCCGCACATGGATTTCGGCGCCCGCCACATCATCTTTTCGGTCAGCAAGTCGGTGACCGCGATCATCGCCGGCATATTGGAAGGCGAGGGGACGTTCGATCCGGAAGCGCCGGTGACGCAGTATATTCCCGAAGCTGCCGGCTCGGCCTATGGCGATGCGAGTTGCCGGCATGTGCTCGACATGAGCGTCAGCCTCGATTTCGAGGAAGCCTATCTCGACCCTGAAAGCGCCTTTGCCCGCTACCGCCGCGCCACGCTGTGGAACCCGGGCGGCGGCACCGAAAGCCTGCGCGAATTCATCCTGAGCCTGCAGCGGCTTGCCGAGCCGCATGGCCAGACGTTCCGCTACCGCTCGCCCAATTCCGACCTGCTCGGCCTGCTGCTGGAGCGCGCGTCCGGCCAGCGCTTCACCGATCTGATGCGCGAGAAATTGTGGCTGCCACTGGGTGCCATCAGCGAAGCCTCGATCGGCGTCGACATGGAAGGCACGGCACGCACCGCCGGCGGCATTTCGGTGACGCCGCGCGACCTGGCGCGCATCGGCGAGATGATGCGGCAAGGCGGGACAGTCAATGGCCGCCGCATCGTGCCGGAAGCCTGGGTGCGCGACACGGTCAGCACCGGCGGCAGCTCGGAAGCCTGGCAGCGCGGCGCCATGCTGCCGCTGTTCCCAAAAGGCCGTTACCGCAACAAATGGTACCAGACCGGACACGAGAACGGCGCCTATTGCGGCATCGGCATTCATGGCCAATGGCTCTATGTCGATCCCAGGACCGAAGTGGTGATCGCCAAAATGTCATCGCAGCCGGAGCCGGTGGATGATCCGCTGGATCTCGAAATCGTGGCTTTCTTCGAGGTGCTGACCCAACTGGTCTGAACCGCGGCGGTTTCCGTTGCCGCATGCTTTCTTGTGGACCGCCTGCGCCGGTTGAAAACGTCGCGGTTGGCGGCGCAGGCATCTGCGCCTATGGTCGCCGCTCTTTTCGACAAGAGTGGGAATGACATGGCATCCGACATCAAGCGCATCGCAGCCATCATCGCCGCCGAGATCGCAGCGCGGCCCGAACAGGCGGCCGCGGCGATTGAACTGCTCGACGAGGGCGCGACGGTGCCGTTCGTGGCGCGCTACCGCAAGGAAGTCACCGGCGGGTTGGACGACACGCAACTGCGCGACCTTGCCGAGCGGCTTGCCTATCTGCGCGAACTCGATGCGCGCCGTGACACCATCCTGGGTTCGATCCGTGAGCAGGGCAAGCTGACCACCGAGCTTGAGGGCAAGATCGCCGCCGCTGTCACCAAGGCGGAACTCGAAGACATCTACCTACCCTACAAGCCCAAGCGCCGCACCAAGGCCGAGATCGCCAGGGAGCGCGGGCTGGGGCCGCTGGCAGAAGCTATTCTCAACGACCGTTCACTGGTGCCCGCCGAACTGGCGCTGGCCTATGTCACCGAGGAGGTGGCCGATGGCAAGGCGGCACTTGAAGGCGCGCGCGACATCCTGTCGGAACAGTTCGCCGAGAATGCCGATCTGGTCGGCAAATTGCGCACCTACATGAAGGAACGCGCCTTCATGCGCGCCCGGGTGGTCGACGGCAAGCAGGAGGCCGGCGCGAAATTTTCCGACTATTTCGACCATGTCGAGCGCTGGGCAAATGTGCCGAGCCATCGCGCGCTGGCGATGCTGCGCGGCCGCAATGAGGAGGTGCTGTCGCTCGACATCGAGGTCGACGCTGATGACGCGTCGCCGGTGAAGCCGGTTGAGCGAATGATCGCCAATGCCTATGCCATCGGTGGCAGCCTGCCGGGCGACCGCTGGCTGATGGACGTCGCCGGCTGGACCTGGCGTATCAAGCTTTCGCTGCACCTGACGCTCGATTTGATGCGCGACCTGCGCGAGCGGGCCGAGGAAGAGGCGATCCATGTCTTTGCCCGTAATTTGAAGGATCTGCTACTGGCCGCTCCCGCTGGTTCGCGGCCGACGATGGGGCTCGACCCCGGCATCCGCACCGGTGTCAAGGTGGCGGTGGTCGACGGCACCGGCAAGGTGCTGACAACGACGACGGTCTATCCGTTCCCGCCGAAGAACGATGTGCGCGGCACGCAAGCGGAACTCGCCAAGCTCATCCGCCTGCACAAGGTCGAGCTGATCTCGATCGGCAACGGCACAGGCAGCCGCGAGACGGAGAAGCTGGTGGCGGACATGCTATCCGACATGCCTTCCGATGGCGGGCCGAAGCCGCTCAAGGTCATTGTCAGTGAAGCCGGCGCCTCGGTCTATTCCGCGTCGGCAACGGCGGCGGCCGAATTCCCCGGTCTCGACGTATCGCTGCGCGGTGCAGTCTCGATCGCGCGGCGCCTGCAGGACCCGCTTGCCGAGCTGGTCAAGATCGAACCGAAATCGATCGGCGTCGGCCAGTATCAGCACGATGTCGACCAGTATCGGCTCGGCCGCTCACTGGAAGCGGTGGTCGAGGATGCCGTCAACGCGGTCGGCGTCGATCTCAACACTGCCTCGGCGCCGCTGCTGGCCCGCGTATCAGGCCTTGGCGCCTCGCTCGCCGACGCCATCGTCGCGCATCGCGATGCGACCGGCCCCTTCGCCAGCCGGAAGGACCTGCTCAAGGTGCCACGGCTTGGACCACGCGCGTTCGAACAGTCCGCCGGCTTCCTGCGCATTGCCAATGGCAGCGAGCCGCTCGATGCCTCGTCGGTGCATCCGGAGGCCTATGGTGTGGCCAAGAAGATCGTCGCCGCCTGCGGCCGCGATGTGCGGTCGCTGATGGGCGACAGCGCGGCGCTCAAGGCACTCGACCCGCGCGTTTTTGTCGACGAGCGTTTCGGTCTGCCGACGGTGCGCGACATCCTGGCCGAACTGGAAAAGCCCGGCCGCGATCCGCGCCCCGGCTTCAAGACGGCGACCTTCGCCGACGGCGTCGATGACATCAAGGATCTGAAGCCCGGCATGCTGCTCGAAGGTACCGTCACCAATGTCGCCGCCTTCGGCGCCTTCGTCGATATCGGCGTCCACCAGGACGGGCTGGTGCATGTCTCGCAACTCGCCGACCGTTTCATCAAGGACGCGCATGAGGTGGTCAAGGCCGGCGACGTGGTGAACGTGCGCGTCGTCGACGTCGACATCAAGCGCAAGCGCATCGCGCTTTCCATGCGAAAGGATGGCGGCGAGGGTGGCGCATCGAAAGGCGGGCCGCGCGACAATGGTGGCGGCAGACCGGCGCCGCGCTCGCCAACACCGCAGCGCCAGCCGGAGCGGCCCGCACAGCAAGGCGCGTTCGGCGCGGCGCTGGCGGATGCGCTGAAGCGGAAGTAGCCTACCAAGCCAGAACAGCCGGCTCCTTCTCGACCTGGCCCAGCAGCCAGTCGCGAAAACTGGCGACGGGCGGATGGCCGCGCTTGTCGTGCGGGACGACGAGGTAATAGGCGCTGCGGCTTTGCATCGGCTGGCCGGGTGCCGGCACGAGTTGGCCGCGCTGTAGTTCGCCCGCGATGAGGAGCAGCGGCAGCAGCGCCACGCCAAGCCCAGCCATGCAGGCCTGGGCGGCGGTGCCGAACTGTTCGAACTGCATGCCCGGTCCGGTCGGCGCGCTCAGGCCCTGGTGCTCGAACCATTCCGTCCAGGCGCCGGGGCGCGTTGCCATGTGCAGCAGCGGCAGGCGGCCGATGTCGGCCGCCGCAGCGATGGCGCGGCCAGCGAGGAATGCGGGCGACACCACCGGCGCCACGGTTTCGCGCACCAGCAGTGTGGAGTCCGCCTCCGGCCAGTCCGGCAGGCCGTAATGGATGGCGGCATCCAGCCTCTCCCTGGCGAAGTCGAAGCGGCCGACGCGGGTGACGAAGTTGATGGTGATGTCGGGGTTGTTTTCGACAAAGTCCGGGATCATCGGCATCAGCCAGCGTGTGCCGAAGGTCGGCAAAATGGCGAGGTTCAGGATGCCACTATGCCGATTGCTCATCAATCCGAGGGCCGCGTCGCGCAACTGGCCAAGGGCTGAACGCACCGCCTCGGCATAGATTTCGCCCGCCGTCGACAGCCTGACATTGCGGCTGTCGCGCTCGAACAATCGGCGGCCGAACTGGTCTTCGAGCAGTCTGATCTGCCGGCTGACGGCGCCCTGGGTCAAATCCAGTTCTTGGGCGGCGGCGGTAAAACTGCCAAGACGGGCCACCGCTTCGAAGGCGGCGAGGGCACTGATGTTGGGCAGGAGGCGGCGCTGAACACTCATGACCCATTACTAACGCTCATTGATCCGTGAAGCAATTTCGTTTGATTTTTTCAGGCCACGGGCCGATAAGCCGGGCTTCACCCGTTTGAGGACCGAAAAGCCATGGCCGCCGACAAGAATGCATTCGTCTGGGAAGACCCGTTCCTGATCGAGGACCAGCTCTCGGAAGAAGAGCGCATGGTGCGCGACGGCGCGGCGGCCTTTGCCGCCGACAAGCTCGCGCCGCGCATCGAGGACGCCTATCTCAACGAGACTTTCGACACCGCGATCTTCCGCGAAATGGGCGATGCCGGCCTGCTCGGCATCAACATCCCCGAGGAGTTTGGTGGGCTTGGCGCCAACTACGTGACCTACGGGCTGGTCGCGCGCGAAGTCGAACGTGTCGACTCGGGCTATCGCTCGATGATGTCGGTGCAGTCGTCGCTGGTGATGTATCCGATCTACGCCTATGGCTCGGATGAGCAGCGCAAGAAGTATCTGCCCAAGCTCGCCAGCGGTGAGTGGATCGGCTGTTTCGGCCTGACCGAGCCGGATGCCGGCTCCGATCCGGGCGGCATGAAGACGCGCGCCGAAAAGACCGCCAATGGCTACAAGCTCTCCGGCTCCAAGATGTGGATTTCCAATGCGCCGGTCGCCGACGTGTTCGTCGTCTGGGCGAAGTTGAAGGGCGAGAACGGCAAGGACGAGATCCGCGGTTTCGTGCTGGAAAAGGGCATGAAGGGCCTTTCGGCGCCGAAGATCGGTGGCAAGCTGTCGCTGCGGGCTTCGATCACCGGCGAGGTGGTGATGGAAGGCGTCGAGGTCGGCGAGGACGCGCTGCTGCCCAATGCCAAGGGCCTTGGCGGCCCGTTCGGCTGCCTCAACCGGGCCCGTTACGGCATTTCCTGGGGCTCGATGGGAGCCGCCGAAGATTGCTGGCATCGCGCCCGCCAGTATGGTCTCGACCGCAAGCAGTTCGGCAAGCCGCTGGCCGGCACGCAGCTTTATCAGAAGAAGCTCGCCGACATGCAGACCGAGATCGCGCTCGGGCTGCAGGCATCGTTGCGCGTCGGGCGGCTGCTCGACGAAGGCAAGATGGCGCCGGAAATGATCTCGATCGTCAAGCGCAACAATTGCGGCAAGGCGCTCGACATCGCCCGCCAGGCCCGTGACATGCATGGCGGCAACGGCATCCAGATCGGCTACCACGTCATGCGCCACGCGCAGAATCTGGAGACCGTCAACACCTATGAGGGCACGCATGACGTGCACGCGCTGATCCTGGGACGGGCGCAGACGGGCATTCAGGCCTTCTTCTAAAGCTGCGCCGATATTCAGGTGAGGCCGGCCTGCAAACGACCGATACCTCCGCTTCCGGGGCTCACGTACCCAAAAGTACGCTCCGCTCCGGTTCTCGGTATCAGCCGTTTTCGACTCGGCCTGACCTGAATCTCGACACAGCTTAGCCGGCAACGCTGCTTAAATTAGGTGCACCGCAACATCTGTGCTTGGAGAATGGCCGGCAGATGTGTCAGGGTTCGGCGAATTTGTTTGAAACGCCGATCTTCGGGGCCCCATGGCAATTCTGGCAGCCGTCTACCACCTGACCCACTACAGATATGACCGGCCGGTGGTTCTCGGGCCCCAGATCATCAGGCTGCAGCCAGCACCGCATTCCCGTACCAAGGTGCTCAGCCACTCCTTGAAGGTCGAGCCGGCGAACCACTTCGTCAATTTGCAGCAGGATCCTTACGGCAACTTCCTTGCCCGCTTCGTCTTCCCGGAGCCGGTAAGCGAGCTGAAGATCGAGGTCGACCTCGTTGCCGATATGACGGTCTACAATCCGTTCGATTTCTTCGTCGAGCCGTCGGCCGAGACGTTTCCGTTCGAGTATCCGGAAGAGATACGCGATGATCTCGCTATCTACCGGACACCGGAACCGGCAGGGCCGCTGCTCTCGGCCTTCCTGAGAACCGTCGACACCAGCGCGAAAAACACCGTCAATTTCCTTGTCGATCTCAATGCAAGGCTGCAGCGCGAGATCGCCTACATCGTGCGCATGGAGACCGGCGTGTTCTCGCCGGAAGAAACGCTGGCCGCACGCAAGGGCTCGTGCCGGGATTCGAGCTGGCTGCTGGTACAGATCCTGCGCAATCTCGGCATCGCCGCCCGCTTCGTCTCCGGCTATCTGATCCAGCTCAAGCCCGACCTCGTCGCGCTCGATGGCCCGGCCGGCACATCAGTCGATTTCACCGATCTGCATGCCTGGTGCGAGGTCTATCTTCCCGGCGCCGGCTGGATCGGCTTCGATCCGACCTCGGGCCTGCTCACTGGCGAAAGCCATGTGCCGCTTGCCGCGACACCGCATTTCCGCAATGCGGCACCGATTTCCGGCATGGCGAGCTTCGCCAATGTCGAGTTCGGCTTCGAGATGCGGGTCGACCGCATCGCCGAGCATCCGCGCATCACCAAGCCATTCTCGGATGAAAGCTGGCAGGCGCTCGACGCACTCGGCAACAAGGTCGATGCCGCACTTGCGGCCGGCGACGTGCGGCTGACGATGGGTGGCGAGCCCACCTTCGTGTCGATCGATGATTTCGAGTCCGCCGAGTGGAACACCGCTGCCGTCGGGCCGACCAAGCGCGAAAAGGCCGACGCGCTGATCCGCAAGCTGCGCGAGCGCTTCGCGCCGGGCGGTTTCCTGCACTACGGCCAGGGCAAATGGTATCCCGGTGAGAGCCTGCCGCGATGGACCTTCTCGCTCTACTGGCGTGCCGATGGCCAGCCGGTGTGGAGGGATCCGTCGCTGATCGCGCGCGAAAAGAGTTCGGCCGATATCGGCCCGAAACAGGCCGAAAGCCTGCTGACAGCTATCGCTGGCGAGCTCGGCATCGACAAGACCATGGTCAGCGAAGCCTATGAGGATCCGGCCGAGTGGCTGCTCAAGGAAGGCAAGCTGCCGGAAAATGTCGATCCGTCCAATTCCAAGCTGGAAGACCCGGAAGAGCGCAGCCGCATGGCGCGCGTGTTCGAACGCGGGCTGACCAAGCCGTCGGGCTACGTGTTGCCGGTGCAGCGCTGGAACAGCCAGGCGTCGGGACCGCGCTGGCGTTCGGAAAAATGGAAGACGCGGCGCGGCCGGCTGTTCCTGGTGCCCGGCGATTCACCGGTCGGTTATCGCTTGCCGCTGGGCACGCTGCCCTATGTGCCGCCGGCGCAGTTCCCCTACATCGTGCCGGTCGACCCGTCGCTGCCGCGTGGCCCGCTGCCGGCGCGTGAGGCGATCCTCCCCACCGCCGCGCCAGCCGAGTTGGAAGGCGCCGATGAAATGGCGCGCCGCCAGCAGGCGGCGTCCTTTACCGCGGCGACTGGTCAGCAGGATCGGGTCGAACAGGAGATCACCGAGATCGGTGGCGCGGTGCGGACCGCGCTTTCGGTCGAGCCCCGCGATGGGCGCCTCTGCGTGTTCATGCCGCCGGTCGAGGCGCTGGAAGACTATCTCGAACTGGTCGCCGCCGCCGAGAATGCAGCGCGTGCCATCGGCCTACCCGTGCATATCGAGGGCTATGGCCCGCCGCATGATCCGCGCCTCAACGTCATCCGCGTCGCGCCCGATCCCGGCGTCATCGAGGTCAACATCCATCCGGCTGCCAACTGGCAGGATTGTGTGGCGACAACCACGGCGATCTATGAGGAAGCGCGGCTGACGCGGCTTGGCGCTGACAAGTTCATGATCGATGGCCGCCACACCGGAACAGGCGGCGGCAATCATGTCGTGGTGGGGGGTGCTACGCCCAATGACAGCCCGTTCCTGCGCCGGCCCGATCTGCTGAAGAGCCTGGTGCTGCAGTGGCAGCGGCATCCCTCGCTGTCCTATCTGTTCTCCGGCCTGTTCATCGGCCCGACCAGCCAGGCGCCGCGCTTCGACGAGGCGCGGCACGATTCGCTCTATGAGCTTGAAATCGCCATGGCGCAGGTGCCGCATCCGGACCAGGGCGCGGCACCCTTGCCGTGGCTGGTCGACCGGCTGTTCCGCAACCTGTTGACCGACGTCACCGGGAATACGCATCGCTCGGAAATCTGCATCGACAAGCTGTTTTCGCCGGATGGGCCGACCGGGCGGCTCGGCCTGGTCGAGTTCCGCGGCTTCGAGATGCCGCCCAATGCGCGCATGTCGCTGGCGCAGCAATTGCTTGTCAGGGCGATCGTTGCCCGCACGTGGAAGAACCCGCTCGACGGCCGCTTCGTGCGCTGGGGCACGTCGCTGCACGACCGTTTCATGCTGCCGCATCATGTCTGGGCGGATTTTCTCGACGTGCTCGACGACCTCAAGCTCAACGGTTTCGAGTTCCGCCCCGAATGGTTCGACGCGCAGCTCGAATTCCGCTTTCCCTTCTGCGGCGAAGTCCAGCACGCCGGCATCAAGCTGGAACTGCGTCAGGCGCTGGAGCCATGGCATGTCATGGGCGAGCAAGGTGCGATCGGCGGCACGGTGCGCTTCGTCGATTCCTCGGTCGAACGGCTGCAGGTCAAGACCGAAGGCCTGAACCCGGAGCGCCACGCCATCGTCTGCAATGGCCGCATCGTGCCGATGAAGGTGACGGACAACCGCGAGGTGGCGGTGGCGGGCGTGCGTTTCAAGGCCTGGCAGCCTGCTTCGGGCCTGCATCCGGCGCTGCCGGTCAACACGCCGCTGGTGTTCGATATCTATGACCGCTGGTCGGGGCGGGCGGTCGGCGGCTGCGTCTACCATGTCGCGCATCCCGGTGGGCGCAACTACGACACCTTTCCGGTCAACGGCAACGAGGCGGAGGCACGGCGGCTTGCACGCTTCGAACCGCGTGGTCACACGCCATCAGGCTATGTGCTGCGCGAGGAACAACCGGCGGAAGATTTCCCGATGACCCTTGACCTCAGGCGGCCGGCAAGACTCTGATCAGCGATGGCAAAGGGGAATCACAAGAGGATACGCGGCAAGCCGCAGATCCACAGCCTGCTGGAGCACTACCAGCCGATCGACGGCGTCGTCGACGAGATGGTCGACGCTGCAGGCAATCCCCGTCCGGTGTGGAAGCATTTCATCGAGGCGCTCGACGATCTCGGTGCCGAAAAGCTCGGCCAGCGTTTCGCCCGCGCCGACCAGTATCTACGCGATGCCGGCGTCTACTACCGCGTCTATGACAAGGCCGGCGCGAATGAGCGCGAATGGCCGCTGGCGCATGTGCCCCTGCTCATCGAAGACGCCGAATGGGCCGCGATCAGCGCCGGGCTCGTGCAGCGCGCCGAGCTGTTCGAGGAAACCATCGCCGATATCTATGGGCCAAACCGGCTGATCGAAAAAGGCATCCTGCCGGCGAGATTGATTGCCGCCAGCCCTGAATATTTGCGGCCTGTCGTGGGCACCACGCCGGCCGGCGGCCATTATCTGCATTTCTGTGCCTTCGAGCTTGGCCGCGGGCCAGACGGCCAGTGGTGGGTGCTGGGCGACCGTACGCAGGCGCCATCAGGCGCCGGCTTTGCCCTGGAGAACCGCGTCGCCACCACGCGCGCCCTGTCCGATATCTATGGCGAGATGCATGTGCACCGGCTTGCCGGTTTCTTCCGCCGCTTCCGCGATGCGCTGATCGGCATGGCCAGGGAAAGCGACGGCCGCGTCGCCATACTGACGCCGGGGCCGCTCAACGAAACCTACTACGAACACGCCTATATCGCCCGCTATCTCGGCATCATGCTGCTCGAGGGCGAGGATTTGACCGTTTCCGGCGGCAGGCTGATGGTGCGCACGGTTTCCGGCCTGATGCCGATCAGCGTGCTGTGGCGGCGGCTCGACGCCGCCTTCGCCGATCCGCTCGAATTGCGTTCGGATTCGCAAATCGGCACGCCGGGGCTGGTCGAGGCGATCCGCCAGAGGGCGGTTTCCACCGTCAATGCGCTGGGCTCCGGCCTGATGGAAACGCGCGCGCTGCTCGCCTTCCTGCCCAAGATTTCACGCGCTTTGCGGGGTGAGGAGTTGTTGCTGCCGAGTGTCGCGACGTGGTGGTGCGGGCAAGCGACCGAACGCGCCCATGTGCTGGCCAATATCGACCGCATGGTGGTCGGCCCTGCGCTGTCGACAAGGCTTGCCTTCGAGGATGATGGCCAGACCACGCTCGGCTCGGCACTGTCGGCCGGGGAGCGGGCCGAGCTAGTGGCGCGCATCGAAAGCGATGGCGGCGCCTTCGTCGGCCAGGAAGCGGTGACGCTGTCGACGACGCCGGTCTTTGTCGGCGGCTGGCTGGAGCCGCGGCCGGCGAGCCTGCGCGTCTATCTGGCGCGCACGCCCGAGGGCTGGACGGTGATGCCGGGCGGGTTTGCCCGTGTCGGCCTGTCGCTCGACCCGACCGCGATCGCCATGCAGCGCGGCGGTCAGGCGGCCGATGTCTGGGTGGTCAGCGACCGACCGGTGGAGCGCGAGACGCTGCTGCCGCAAGAGGGCGACAGTTTTACGCGCACCAGGCCGGGTAGCCTGCCCAGCCGCGCAGCGGAAAACCTGACCTGGCTCGGCCGCTACATCGAACGCTCGGAAGACACGGTGCGCATCCTGCGCGCCTACCATGTGCGGCTGGCCGAGACCTCCGATCCCGATATGCCGTTGCTCGCCGACATCAGGGACTATCTCGAACCGTTCGGCATCGACGTCGAGACGGCGATCCCGTCAGGGCTGATCGGCACGCTCGACAGCGCCGTCTACAGCGCGGGCCAGATCCGCGATCGCTTCTCGCCCGACGGCTGGCTGGCGCTGAAGGACCTGTCGAAGACCATTCATCAGTTCGCCACGACCGTGGCGCCGGGCGACGATGCGACACGGGCCATGACGGTGATCCTGCGCAAGCTCGCCGGCTTTTCCGGCCTGCTGCACGAGAACATGTACCGCTTCGCCGGCTGGCGCTTCCTCGAGATCGGCCGGCGGCTCGAACGCGGCATCCAGATCGCCCGTACGCTGTCCCAGCTGACCCGCGCCAAGGCGCCGGACGGCGCGCTCGACATGATGCTGGAGATCGGCGACAGCGTCATGACCCATCGCCGGCAATATCCGGTGCAGGCCGGCCGGCGCACGGTGATCGATCTTCTGGCACTCGATCCGCTCAATCCGCGCTCCATCCTGTTCCAGTTGGAAAGGCTGAAGGCCGAGATCGGCCTGTTGCCGTCGGTCGGCGGCGAGGGGCACATGTCACCGGCGGCGAAGGAGATTCTGCAGCTTAACACCCAGATCGCCATCAAGGAGCCTTCGGACATGACGGCAAAGGCGCTGGACGACCTCGCTTATGAAATCGGCGGTCTCTACAACAGCCTCGCCAAGGCCTATTTCGGCTAGAGCAATTCCAGGAAAAGTGTGAAACGATTTTCCGTCCGGAATTGCGTCAAAACAAAGAGTTAGGCAGGTTCCCCAAAAGTGTCGCGCGGTTTTGCGACAAGAACCTGCGGCAAACAAGAAAAGTAGGCATGCTTTACGACATCAGGCTTCATCTCCATTACGATTATGCAGCGGCGGCCGGCGGCGGCCGCCATCAGATTCGCGTGCTGCCATCGACGATATCAGGCGTGCAGCGCGTCATTGCGGCATCCCTGTCTTTCACCCCGGCGCCCAATGAACGGTCGGATTTTTCGGATTTTTTCGGCAACAGCGTCACCTCGATCGCCTTTCGCGATGCGCATGACGCGCTCGACATCCGTATGAGCGCCCGCGTTTCGGTGTCGCGGCCCGAGCCCGGGCTCGATGTGTCACCAGATATCGGCCGGCTCAGGCAGGAACTGGCCGCTGTGCGGTCGTTGGCGTCAGCGTCACCGCATCATTTTCTGGCGGGAAGCGCTCACTCTGGCATCGATGCGGCGATCACCGCCTACGCACGAGACAGCATCGCCGGCTCGGCCGCCCGGTACGGCAATGAACCTGTGCAACCGCATTCACCGAGATTTCACCTATGATGGTGACGCAACCACGGTGCGAACCCGGGCCAGCGACGCGTTCAAGCTGAAGCGCGGTGTCTGCCAGGACTTTTCACACATCATGATCGCAGGGCTGCGCGGGCTCGGCATTCCGGCCGGCTACGTCAGCGGCTTCCTGCGCACCATCCCGCCCAAGGGTAAGCCCCGGCTGGAGGGCGCCGACGCCATGCATGCATGGGTGAAGGTGTGGTGCGGACGCGACGCCGGCTGGCAGGAGTTCGATCCGACCAACGGCATGCGGGCCAGCAACGACCACATCACCGTCGGCTATGGCCGTGATTATTCCGACGTGGCGCCGATCGTCGGCGTCCTGAAAACCACTGGCGGTCAGGTCGGCGAGCAGGCTGTCGACGTCATTCCGGTCGCGCTCGAAAAGGCATGAAAACGGACCGGTCCGCACAAGGTGGCCCATAGGTATTATTCGGCACGAACAAAGGTGACTTCTCAAATGGTGAAGTGGCAGGTACCTTTGGTCGGTTTCGAGGGGCCCAATAATTGCAGTATTGATGCGCGCGGGGTTTGGTATTGAAAGCGGTCAGCGTCGTCATCCCTGCCCACAATGCGGCGAAAACCATCGCTACAACGCTGGCGTCTCTCGCCAGCGAGGCCGGGGTTATCGGCGAGATTCTGCTCGTCGATGACGCATCATCAGACGGTACGGCTGCCGCGGCACTGCAGGCCGCCGCGAAATTGTCTCTGCCGCTGCGCGTGCTGCCGGCCAATTGCCGCGATGCCGGTGGCGCGCGCAACATTGCACTGGCGCAGGTGCTCTGCCCCTGGGTGTACCTGATCGACGCTGACGACCTGCATCTTGAGGGCGGTTTGCGTGCGCTACTCCAGCAGGCCGAACGCCAGGCAAAAGCCGACATGATCGTTGGCGCTTACCGGCGTCGGGTGAACGGGCAGGACCGGCAGATCAAGGTGCCGAATGGATATCAGGCTGGCTGTCTGGCAAACGCTGCGGCCTATGTGAAAGGCGACATTCGCTCGGTCGCGGTGGGCAGCGTGCTGGCATCCCGACACCTGATCGGCGAGACGCGGTTTCCTGTCGGGCTGGCATATGATGAGGACACATTGTTTTGGGCGCGGCTGATGAGTACGGCGTCGCTGGCCATGATTCAGCAGCCTGTGATGGTCTATGAGGTCTCGCCGATGCGCTCCGACGATCGTTTTGCGATCAAGCCGGTGAAGCGTTTTCTTGATTGGCGCCGCGAGCTGCGCACGCTCACCGATTGCAGCATCCCGGTCTCCGCGCTCAAAACCAGGGAGGGGCTTGTCGCCCTCAAGATCGCCCGCGTCCACTATGCGCGCGGCGACCTGGACACCGCGGCGCGCTTCCTGGCGCTGGCTGCGGCCGCGCCGAAACGACGGTCCGAGGCCTGGCGTTGCCTGCGCTACCGGTTCAAGCTCGCGGTGCGACGCCGGATGTCGGCTCCGGGGATAGAACTGCAGGACGCCTTGTAGTCGTCAAGTTCAGTCATTCGCCGATGACGGCATAGCCGACTTTCGCACGGGCGTGGAACCAGCAGCCGGCCAACAGCTTATCTACGCATATTTGTGTGGAGCTTACATGCTGCAGACACCCGGATTGTCGCACAGCAGGTCAACCGACGGGGACGCTGCGCCGAAGAATGGGGCGCAGATCTCGGCCAGGGACGCCGCACTGACCTATGTCAGCGATGCCGAGCCCGGCATCCGGCGGCTGAAGACAGCAAAGGGATTTTCCTACAAGGGACCGAACGGGAAGCCCGTCTCGGATGCCGCCAGGGCGCGTATCGAGGCGATCGTCATTCCGCCGGCCTGGACGGATGTCTGGATCTCGGCCGATGCCAACGGGCATATCCAGGCGACCGGCAGGGACCAGCGGGGGCGCAAGCAGTATCGCTATCATCCGCAATGGGCCGAAGAACGCGACGGTGCCAAATATTCGAGCCTCGTCGCTTTCGCCGAAAGCTTGGCCAACCTGCGGCGCACGATAGACAGCGATTTGCGCCGCCATGGCCTGCCGTTCGAGCGCGTCGTCGCTGCGGTCGTCTGGCTGCTCGACAACACGATGATCCGCGTCGGCAATGCCGCCTATGCGCGCGACAACAAGAGCTTCGGCCTGACGACGTTGCGGGACCGCCATGTCGACATCAAGGGATCGAGGCTGCGCTTCGCCTTCAAGGGGAAATCCGGCAAGGAGTGGAAACTGAAGCTGGTCGATCGCCGCATTGCCGGGATCGTGCGGGGTGCGCAGGACCTGCCGGGCCAGAAGCTGTTCCAGTATCTCGACGAGGACGGCAACAGGCGCCCGGTCCACTCCGACGACGTCAACCGTTACATCAGGGACGCCGCCGGCGATGCGTTCAGTTCCAAGCATTTCCGCACCTGGGGCGGCACCATCCATGCCGCATCGCTGTTTGCGCAGACGGAGCTGCCCGAAAGCCAGGCCCAGCAAAAGCGGGTGATGAACAGTGTCATCGACAGAGTGGCCGAGCGGCTGGGCAACACCCGCGCTGTCTGCCGCAAATGCTACATCCATCCGCGGGTTTTCGAGGCCTGGTCGCAGGGGCGATTGCTTGATGAAATGGCGCAAGCCAACAAGCGCAAGCGGTCGATAGACGGTCTCGATGACGAGGAAGCGCTTGTGCTGAGATGGTTGAAGACGCACGAAAGGTGACTGGCGGCAATTGCCGTCGTTATGTCAGGATTTTTTTATCGACGTCGTGTCGGGATCGGTCCTACTGTTTCGTCCTTTGATACAGAAAAGGACCAACCATGCTCTACGCCATCCTCTGCTATGCCTCCGAAGACGTCGTCAGCTCCTGGAGCAAGGCGCAGGACGATGAAGTCATGGCCAATCTCCTCAACGTTCAGGACAAGTACGCCAAGGCCGGCCGGCTCGGCCCGGTAGCGCGGCTTTTGCCGACGACGGCGGCGACGACGCTGCGGAAGGTCAAGGGCGAATCGGTGGTCATCGACGGACCATTCGCCGAGACCAAAGAGCAGTTCCTCGGTTTCTATACGCTGGAATGCGCCGATCTCGACGAGGCCGTCGAATTCGCCCGTGAGCTCTCCGAGGTCAATCCGAGTGGAGGATCCTATGAGATCCGGCCGGTCTCGGTGTTCAATCCCACCAAGGTTGCCGTATGACCGAACTTGCCTGGATCAGCTCCGCGATCAGCTCTGCCCGCCCGCAGGCGATGGGCGCGCTGCTGCGCTATTTCCGCGATCTCGATACGGCGGAGGAGGCTTTCCAGGACGCGTGCCTCAGGGCACTGAAGAACTGGCCGCAGAACGGGCCGCCGCGCGATCCGGCGGCCTGGCTGATCTTTGTCGGCCGCAACAGCGGCATCGATGCGGTGCGCAAGCGCGCCAAGCAGGCGCCGATGCCGGAAGAGGACCAGATCTCCGATCTGGAAGATGCCGAGAGCGACGTCGCCGAGCGGCTGGATGGGGCGCACTACCGCGACGACATATTGCGGCTGCTGTTCATCTGCTGTCACCCCGATCTGCCGGCAACGCAGCAGATCGCGGTCGCGCTGCGCATTGTCTCCGGTCTCACCGTCAAGCAGATCGCGCGGGCCTTCCTGGTCGGCGAGAGCGCCATGGAGCAGCGCATCACCCGCGCCAAGGCGCGCATTGCCGATGCCGGCGTACCGTTCGAGACGCCGGGCGCGGTCGAGCGCTCCGAGCGGCTCGCCGCGGTGGCGGCGATGGTCTACCTGATCTTCAACGAAGGCTATTCGACCAACAGTGGCGAGGCACCGGCCCGCGCGCCGCTGTGCGAGGAGGCGATCCGGCTCGCCCGGCTGCTGCTGCGGCTGTTCCAGACCGAGCCGGAGATCATGGGGCTGACGGCGCTGCTTTTGCTGCAGCATGCACGCGCGCCAGCTCGTTTCGACGGCGACGGCGAGATCGTTCTGCTCGAGGACCAGGATCGCGGCCTGTGGAGCCGCAAGATGATCGACGAGGGGCTGGCCCTTGTCGACAAGGCATTGCGCCATCGCAAACCCGGTCCCTACCAGGTGCAGGCGGCAATCGCCGCCCTGCATGCGCGGGCAGAGAAGGCCGAGGACACCGACTGGGTGGAGATCGACCTGCTCTACGGCCTGCTCGAACAGATGCAGCCGTCGCCGGTCATCACGCTCAACCGCGCGGTGGCGGTCTCCAAGGTACGCGGCCCGGAAGCCGCGCTTGCCATGATCGAGCCGCTGGAAGAAAGGCTTTCCGGCTATTTCCACTTCTTCGGCCTCAAGGGCGGGCTGCTGATGCAGCTCGATCGGGGCGAAGAGGCGCGTGTCGCCTTCGACCGCGCCATCGCTCTTGCCAACACGGCGGCGGAAGCGGCCCATATCCGCATGCATATTGACCGCTTGATGAAGGACGGCGCCGTGCGCACGCCGGCAAAAAAGGCCAACTGAGCCGCGTCCGCCCGTCTGGCTCAATCGTCTCTGGCTCAATCGTGTAATTTGGCCTTGGACCATGCCGGGGTGGCGATTTTCCCCTGAAACGAGTAAGGCCACGCCATGACTGTGCCTGGAGTGCCTTTGGCACGCGGGCGAAATGGCGCGAGGCTTTGACCCGACGCCATATGATGACGACGGGATCTGAAAGGAACAAAAATGACCATAGCGAAGGAAACGGCTGAGCTTCTGGCGAAACTGGGTGTGGCCAAGGACGCGCTTGTCGGTGGCGACCTGATCGTGCGCAGCCCGGTCACGGGCGAAGAGATTGCCGCGCTGAAGACGATTTCGCCGGCCGATGCGGCCAAGACCATCGATGCCGCGCACAAGGCGTTCCAGTCCTGGCGGCTGGTGCCGGGGCCGAAGCGCGGCGAACTGGTGCGCCTGCTTGGCGAGGAATTGCGTGCACACAAGGCCGAGCTTGGCCGGCTGGTGTCGATCGAGGTCGGCAAGATCCCGTCCGAGGGCCTCGGCGAAGTGCAGGAGATGATCGATATCTGCGATTTCGCTGTCGGTCTGTCCCGGCAATTGTACGGCCTGACCATCGCCACCGAGCGTCCGGGCCATCGCATGATGGAAACCTGGCATCCGCTCGGCGTTGTCGGTGTCATTTCGGCCTTCAACTTCCCGGTCGCGGTGTGGTCGTGGAATGCGGCACTGGCGCTGGTCTGCGGCGACGCGGTGGTGTGGAAGCCGTCGGAGAAGACGCCGCTGACCGCACTTGCCTGCGAGGCGATCTTCAAGCGCGCGGTGAAGCGTTTCGGCGCCGACGCGCCGCAGGGGCTGGCGCCGGTGTTGATCGGCGACCGCGCCGTCGGCGAAATCCTGGTCGACCATCCCAAGGTGCCGCTGGTTTCGGCCACCGGCTCGACGCGCATGGGCCGGGATGTCGGCCCACGCCTGGCCAAGCGTTTTGCACGCGCCGTGCTGGAATTGGGTGGCAACAATGCCGGCATCGTCTGCCCAACCGCCGATCTCGACATGGCGCTGCGCGCCATCGCCTTCGGCGCCATGGGCACGGCAGGCCAGCGCTGCACGACGTTGCGGCGCCTGTTCGTGCATGAGAGCGTCTATGACGCGCTGGTTCCGCGCCTGAAGAAGGCGTACGAGAGTGTTTCGGTCGGCAATCCGCTGGAGACGTCCTCGCTGGTCGGACCGCTGATCGACAAGGCGGCGTTCGATGCCATGCAGAAGGCGTTGAAGGAAGCGGCCGCCCATGGCGGCAAGGTGACCGGCGGTACGCGGGTCGAGAACGGCCACCCCGATGCCTATTATGTGCATCCGGCGCTGGTCGAAATGCAAAGCCAAGTCTCGCCGGTGACCGAAGAAACCTTCGCGCCGATCCTCTATGTGATGAAATATTCGGATTTCGACGCCGTGCTCGACGAGCACAATGCGGTCGGCGCCGGCCTGTCGTCGTCGATCTTCACCCGCGACCTGCAGGAATCCGAACGCTTCCTCGGTGTCGACGGTTCGGACTGCGGCATCGCCAATGTCAACATCGGCACGTCAGGGGCCGAGATCGGCGGTGCTTTCGGCGGTGAAAAGGAAACCGGCGGCGGCCGCGAGAGCGGCTCCGATGCGTGGAAGGCCTATATGCGGCGCGCCACCAACACGGTGAATTATTCGAAGGCGCTGCCGCTTGCCCAGGGCGTCTCGTTCGACATCGATTGAGAACGCCGAGTCTGCTCAAGGTCAGTGTCGGCGAAGCCCGCGAGCATCAATCGACACAGGTTGAGGGCGTACATGCCGCAGTGACGCTGGACAGCTTCTGACGCTTGTCCAGCGTCGGCTTTTCGTAACGCTTTTTCATGCAGGTCCCTCTCCAATCGTAATGCCGCGCATGGCGACAACTGAAGTGCTAGCGGCCATCGCGGATTCGTGCATCCCCCGCACGGGAGATGCCGCACCGGTCAGCGGCCTGTCGTCGAACCAAAGGCTTCGGTGAAGGCGGCATCCATGATGGCCAGCTTCACCGCCTGGGCGATCATGTATTCCTGATAGAAATCGGGCGACACCCACATCACCGAATTGCCGCGTTGGCCGAGCCAGCCGACGCTGCCGAGGTCCTCGGCATCGCGCAGCTTGCGCGCCAAATGGGTTCGCGACAGCTTGAGCCATCTGGCGAAATCGCCGATCGACACGATACCCGTCGGAATCCGGTCGAGATGGGCATGGTCGGGGTCGACGCCCGAAATCAGCCAGTCCATGACGACGCCGCCATTGTTGAGCCAGGTGAACAGGGAAAACGTCCGCTTGGGCTCACGCACCGGATTGGACGAGAGCAAGCCATCGGCGATCCGCGGTTGCACCATGGCGAGTGCGTCCGGCCGGGCCAGGAACAGGGCCACGCGGTTCGCACCGTCGAGACTGTCCAGCGTGTGCAGATGCGCCATCAGCCAGAGGGTAACCGGCTCCAGCGAGGCCACCGACGGCTGCAGGGGGCGGATGCGGCGGTCCTGGGTCGCGGGCACATATTCGATGAAACCGTAATGCAGCATTTCCTTGACGAAGGCGTCGGCGGTGTTGCGGCTGGCCACGGCATTCTGCCGGATCACGTCGATGAAGCGCGCAGCCGTCAGTTGCTTGCGATAGTCGTCGGGCTCCCGCCTGAAATGCAGCGCGAGACCGATATGCGCCATCAGCCAGCGTTGCTGCGTGGCGAACACCGAGGAAAGCCGCGGGTTCGTCTCGTAGGTTTGGTTCATCGCCTGCGCCTGGACGCGAATACAGCGATGCAGCGCCGGATGACCGGCAATTTCTTCCAACGTCAGCGCCATTCTCCCCCGCTGCGATAAGCCCCCTTGCCGCGAAGACGCAAAGACACATTTTCAGCCTTCGCGGCTCGTGTCCAGACGCCGGCCGCCAATAGTGGGTGAATGTGTACAGTGGGCGTAAAATCGTGGCAGCGCTTCACTGCCTCGGGAAACGCAGAACCGACCTATCTACTTGTGCCGACGCAATTCCAAAGGGAAAGCGCTATGCGCATTCCCGGGAAAACCGTTTCACACCTTTCCTGGAATTGCTCTCGTGCGCGGCGCTGCTCAGCCACTGCCTTGCGATGGCGGAAAGCAGGCCTCAAAGGCGCTGTCGACGACCGCCAGCTTGGCGGCCTGCACGGTCATGTATTCCTCATAGAACCCGTGTGACACCCACATCACCGAATGGCCACGCTGGCCAAGCCAGCCGATGCTGCCGAGTTCCTCGGCGGTGCGCAGTTTGCGGCCGAGATGGGTCCGCGACAGTTTGAGCCATTTTGCGAAGTCGCCGATCGAAACCACGCTGGTCGGGATCCGCTCCAGGCCGGCATGGTCGGGATCAATGCCCGACATCAGCCAATCCATGACGATGCCGCCATTGTTGAGCCAGATGAACAGGGAAAAGGTCTGGTTGGGTTCGCGGACCGGCTTTGAGGCAAGCAGTCCGTCAGCGATCAGCGGCTGCAGCGTGGCAAGCATGTCGGGCCGGTCCAGGTATCTGGCCAGCCGGTCGCCGCCATCGATATGGTCAAGCGTGCGCAGATGAGCGATTACCCAGCCGGTGAATCTCTCGATCGTGGCCGCCGTCGGTTGCAGGGGATGCGTGCGGCCGTCGCCGCCCGCGACATATTCGGCGATGTTGTAGTGCAGCATCTCCTTGATGAAAGCGTCCGCCGTGTTGCGGCTGGCCACGGCATTCTTGTGCACGACCTCGATGAAACGCGATACCGTCAACTCCTTGCGGCGGTCGTTCGGATCGCGCCTGAAGTGCATGGCAAGGCCGACATGGCCCATCAGCCAGCGCTGCTGCGTGGCAAAGATGGAAGCCAGCCTGGGGCTCTCTTCATAGATCTGGATCAGCGCCAGCGATTGCTCCTGAACGAAGCGATGCAACGCCGGATTGCCGGCAATATCTTCCAAATTCAGCGCCATCCTCCAGCTCTTTCGAGTCAACTCCAACAGCGGAGTTTCGTTGCCCATTTTCCAGCCTTCAACAGTTGTGTCCAGAGGTACCAAATGCCAAGAACTGGGCCGGTCAAAGTGCGACAGGTTGGCGGCGCAACTTGCTAACTAATTGCTATAGCTTGGAAAACCCCTCCCAATAATAGTCAGCCGAACGGCCGCAGGTTGAATTGACCTTCATCAGGGCCAGGCATAGTTTCCGCGTCATCCGAGGGGCGGGGGCATGCCTTTCGGACATGAATTCGAGAAACGGCTGCAAAGACGAGCGATCAGAGATCGCCCGGCGGCGAAGCCTTGCCCGCATGTACCTCGAATTACGAGTGGCTGGGTGAAGTATAGAAGCAAGATCGCGATTGGCAAACAAGCCGAAGGCCTGCCTGTTTCCTGCAGGCCCGGCGCGCGCGGTGTGTGGTCCGCCATGCTCGCCGCTTCGATTTGTCTATGGCTCCCCACCAGTGCGTTCGCCGAGACCGCCAGCCAGATCACGCCGCCAAGTTTCCGGCCGCCACCGCAGGCCAACATGGCGGGCGTTACGATCCCGGAAGGATCGGGTCTCGAGGCGCCGGCGGGTGCCGAGAAGCTGAAGGTCAAGCTCAGGGATGTCAGCGTCGAGGGCGGCCTGCCCGATATGGCCGAGGCAACGCGCAAGATCGTTGCGGGCCTCGCCCATCGCACGGTGACGGCGGCGGAAATCTTTGCCGCGGCGCGGGCGCTGGAGACCGAATATGGCCGCGCCGGCTATGCGCTGGTCCGGGTCGTGCTGCCGGCGCAGAAGCTCAACGACGGTGCAAGGCTCAGGCTCGTCGTTATCGACGGCTACCTCGAACGGATCGACATCAGCAACCTGCCCGAGCGCATACGCGGACGGGTCGAGGCAACGCTGGCGCCGCTGGTCGGGCAGAAAAGCATCAAGCTGTCGGCGATCGAGCGCAAGCTGCTCTTGGCCGGCGACACGCCGGGCGCCAGGCTGCGCTCGACCTTGCAGGCCGGTATCGCCAAGGGCGCCAGCGTGCTGGTCATCGACGGCAAGTACCGCCCGCTTGGCGGCCAGGTCACGGTGGACAACTCGCTGTCGCCATCGCTGCAGCGCTGGTCGACGGGCGTCGGCGTCGATTTCAACTCGCTGCTTGGCCTCGGCGAACTCGTCTATGTGCGCATCGGCGGCTATCCCGATGGCGGCGAGAGCGGCCTGTTCACCGATGCTCCGCGCAACCGCAACTATGCCGCCGGCATCGTCGTGCCGATTGGCTATGACGGGCTGACGCTCAACCTGGAAGCCACCCGCACACGCGCCAATCCGACCGCCGAGCCCGGCACGCTCGGCTTCGGCAGCGAGTTCGAGCGTTATTCGGCCAGGCTTCGCTATCCCTGGATACGCAGCCGCGAACTGACCGTCAGCAGCGAACTCTCATTCGATGCGCAGAACGATTTTCTCAATGCGGTGACGCCGATCTCGCTGCCGATCGCCGAGGATCGGCTTCGCATCATCAGGTTCGGCACGGACGCCACCTGGTTCACGCCGCTCGGCGGCGTCTTCACCGGCAATGTCGTGGCCTCGTTCGGCATTGACGGGCTCGGCGCGCGCTCGGCCGCCGACGCCACGCCGCTGCTGCCGCTGTCGCGCCAGGGGGCCGATGCCGCCTTCCAGAAGCTCGAGGTCTCGGCCAGCTACAGCCAGCCGCTGGCCACCCATCTCGGCCTTGATCTCTACGCCCGCGCGCAGACCTCGTTCGGCAAGCCGTTGCTGCAGTCGGAGCAGATCGGGCTCACCGGCGCCAACGGCCTGTCGAGCTTCGACGCCGGCGCGCTGCAGGGCGATTCCGGCTATGTGCTGCGCGGCGAGCTGTCCTCGCCCTGGTATATGCCGTTCACCGGCGGCATCGTTTCGCTATCGCCCTATGTCTTCGGCGCTGTCGGGCAGGTCCATCTCGAAATGCCGACCGTGCTCGAGACGGCTGACATCGTCGGCGCGTCATACGGGCTTGGCCTGAAGCTCGGCACGGCGCTTGCGGGCGATGTGACCAACGCCAGCCTGACGCTGGAATGGGGCCGCCAGCATCGCGACGACCATGTGCCGACCAGCGATCGCTTTTCGCTCGCTGGCGCCATCCAGTTCTGAGGCGTGAGCATGCGAAGCCACTCACCACACCGCCGCAACCGCGCCAGTGCGCCGCTGATGGCGCTGCTGCTGGCATCAACGGCGCTGGTCGGTTTCACATCGGCGCGGGCGCAGGAACTGCCGACCGGGGGCAGTGTTGCCTCCGGCGGCGTCACCATCTCGAACCCGTCATCCTCGCAACTGAGCATCAAGCAGTCGACCAATTCGGCCATCGTCAACTGGCAGAGTTTTTCGATCGGCGCGGGTGCGACCGTCAACATCGACCAGCCATCATCGTCGGCCACGATGCTCAACCGCGTCACCGGCGGCACGAAATCGACCATATCAGGCCAGCTCAACGCCAATGGCCAGGTGTTTCTCGTCAACCCCAACGGCATCGCCATCTCCAAGACCGGCAAGGTCAGCGCCGCCGGCTTTGTCGCGTCTTCGCTCGACATCAGCGACGATGACTTCAAGGCGGGTAAGCTGACGTTCCAGGGGAAGGGGGCTTCAGCTGCTGTCTCCAATCAGGGCTCGATCAGTATCGGCCGTGGCGGCTATGCCGCGCTGATCGGCGGCAGCGTCGACAATGCTGGCTCGATCAGCGTGCCGCTGGGCAAGGTCGGTCTGGGTTCGGGCGAGAAGGCAACGCTCGACCTTTCCGGCGACGGATTTCTCCAGGTCTCGGTGCCGACCAAGGCGGATGGCGGCAACGCACTGGTCAGCAATTCCGGCACCATCAGCGCCGATGGCGGGACAGTCGAGCTCAAGGCGGCGGCGGTGCGCGATGCGGCACGCCAGGCGGTCAACATGTCCGGTGTTGTCGAGGCGCGGACCGTCTCCGGCAAGTCCGGGGCCATTGTGCTGGGTGGCGGCGACGGTTCGGTCGAAATCTCCGGCAAGCTCGACGCTTCAGCCAAGGCAGGCGGCAAGGGCGGCAAGGTCACGGTCACCGGCCGCAAGCTGAAGCTCAAGGCAGCCAAGGTCGATGCGTCGGGCAAGGACTGCGGCGGCACGGTCAAGATCGGCGGCGACAAGCAGGGCTCCGGCACGTTGCAGCGCGCGGCGACGACCGAGATCGATGCAGCCACGACAATCAACGCCGATGCGACCGGCACCGGCGATGGCGGCACGGTGATCGTCTGGTCGGACGAGCAGACGAAATTCGCCGGCAAGATCTCGGCACAAGGTGGGGCTGACGGCGGCAATGGCGGCTTCACGGAAGTCTCCGGCAAGCAGCGCCTCGACTTCACCGGTTCCGTCGACCTGCGCGCCCGCTTCGGCGACACCGGCGATCTTCTGCTCGACCCCTACAACGTCACCATCTCGAATGGTTCCGATACCGGGGGTTTCACCGCCAGTTCCAATGACAGCGTCATCAATGTCGCCACGCTGCAGAACCAGCTGGCGCTGGCCAATGTCACCATCTCGACGGGCAGCGGCGGCGCGCAGGCCGGCGACATCACCATCGCCGCGCCGATCAGTTGGAGTGCCAACACGCTGACGCTCAGCGCCTATCACTCGATCGTCTTCAACGCCGGCGCTACGATCGGCGGTGTCGGCGGCCTGTCGCTGATCACCAACAATGGCGGCAGCGGCGGCACCATCTCCTATGCGCTTGGTGCCGCCGTGACGTTTACCGGCACGCAAGGCGCGCAGGCGCTGTCGATCAACGGCCAGAGCTACACGCTGATCTACGACGTCAACGGCCTGCAGAACATCAACACCGGTCTCACCGGCCGCTATGCACTCGCCAACACCATCGACGCGACCGTCACCTACAACTGGAACGGCCCCAAGGGCTTCATACCGATTGGCACGGACGGCAACACCAACATCCTCAACGGCGGCAACGGCTTCAACGGCACCTTCGACGGTCTCGGCAACACCATCAACTACCTATGGTCTACGCCTGGTGGAGCGAACTACGCCGGCCTGTTCGGCTATATCGGCGGTGGGGGCGCGGTACGCAATGTCGGGTTGGTCGATGCGGTCGTCATGGCGTCCTACGAGACGGGCGCCATCGCCGGTTGGAACAAAGGCTCCATCTCTGGTGTCTGGGCAAGCGGCCAGATCCACGGCGCCAGTGCGACGGGTGGATTGGTCGGTCAGAATGACGGCTCGATCACCCTGTCGTTTTCGACAGTCGGCGTGAACGCGCGCGACTACAATTCCGCCGGCGGACTGGTCGGCGCCAACACGGCGTCGGGAACCATCAGCCAGTCCTATTCAACAGGCTGGGTCCTCGGTTCGTCCTTTGTAGGCGGATTTGCCGGACTGAATCAGGGATCGATCAGCGACTCGTATTCAACCGGCCCGGCAAGTGGCATCAATGGCGGCACGCAGGTGGGCGGGTTTGTCGGGGTCAATTTTGGCACCGTCGCCAATGGCGCCTTCGATACGATGACATCCGGTCTCACCAATGCCTTCGGCAGCGGCAGCAGCCTAGGCAGTGTCATCGGTCTCGCCACCAGCGACTTCCAGAACGGCGCCGCGAATGGATTGAGTGCGGCCTTCGGCGGCGGCTCGGGGGGTCTGTATCCTTATCTGAAAAGCTTTTACCCGAACGGCGTGCAGGCAATCTCCGGCATCGCCTACAAGGACAGCGGCGTCACCCCGCTGTCGTCGGACACGCGCCAACCCTACTATGTGAAGAATCCCGGGTTGGTTACGGCTGTCGCCAACGGCATCGACCTCGGCACCGTGTCCACCGGCGTCAACGGCTACTACTATATCGCGACGCCGAACGGCACGATCGGCAGCGCCGTGCTGGTTTATACGGTGCAGGACGGCGGCCCGGATGCCTCAGGTGCTCAGAACGGCGTGACGTTCCGCACGGGCCTGTCGGGCGGCAATGTCTCCAACCTCAACGTCTATGGCAACTGGCGTCTCGACGAGGCGGACAGCTCGATCACGTCCCTTTCGGCGCTGCAAGACGCCGCTACGGCGACGGTCGGCTCGACCTATGTCGGCAGCCTGACTTTCGCCAACTGGCAGATCGAGACGGCTGCGACGACCTTCGCGATCGACCAGCTGGTGTCGATCGGCGCCGGCACGCTGGCGCTGTCGTCGAACGGCACGGTCACGCAGACGTACGGGCTGGCGGCGGCATCACTTGTTCTCGGCGGCTCTGGCGACTTCGCCCTAGGCAATGGCGGCAATCAGATCGGCACGATCGCCGGCAATGCGGGGTCGATCAGTCTGTACGACCAAGGCGGCCTTGCCGTCGGCACCGTCTCCGGCGCGCGCGGCGTGACCACGGCCGGCGTTACCGCGACCGGCCAGGTCCAGCTGCAGACGACGGGCGACCTGACGATCGCCGCTGGCGCCAAGGTCAGTGGAACGGATCCGGTGCTGGCGGCAGGCGGCAAGTTCATCAACAGCCGCGGCAGCGATGCCGTCACCGCGACCAGCGGGCGTTGGCTGGTCTACGCCGCAGCACCCACCGGCAACACATTCGGCAACCTCAACAGCGGCAACACGGCGGTCTGGAATACGGCGGCCGGCGCAACGGTGGGCGTGAGCGGCAACCGCTACGTCTTCGCCTACCAGCCGACGCTGACCTTCACCTCCGAAAATGCTTCGAAGATCTATGGCGACACCGCCATGCCGACATTGACCTACACGGTGTCGGGCTATCAGGCAGGGGTGACCAACGCCTATCTCGGCGACAGCGCCAACACCGCCTTCACCGGCGCACCGTCGCTCTCGACCCCCAATACGCTTGCCACCATGCAGCTCGGAGCCGGAACTTATACGATTACTGTCGGCGCCGGCGATATCGCTGCTTTGACCGGCTACGGGCTCGCCTTCAACAGCGCCGGATTGTTCACCGTCGCCAAGCGCGCGGTTACGGTGACGGCCGATCCTGGCCAGCAAAAGACATACGGCGACGCCGATCCAGCTGCCTACACCTATACGGTTTCGGACCTCGGCAATGGCGTCGCTCTGGCGGGCTCACTCAACCGTGACGCCGGCGAGAATGCCGGCACCTATGCCATCGGCCAGGGCACGTTGACCAACGCCAACAACACCAACTACGACATCGCCTATGTCGGCGCCAATTTCACCATCGACAAAAGGGCGATCACCGTCACCGCCGATCAGGGGCAAAGCAAGGTCTATGGCGACAGCGATCCTGCAGCCTATACCTACTCCGTTTCCAATCTCGGCGGCTTGTCGCTGACGGGCAGCCTCGACCGTGTAGCGGGCGAAAATGCCGGAACCTACGCCATAGGCCAGGGCACGCTCAACGTCGCGAACTCCAACTACGACATAACGTTCGTCGGCGCCGATTTCAGCATCGGCAAGCGGGCGGTCACCGTCACGGCCAATTCGGGCCTGGGCAAGTTTTACGGCGATGCCGATCCGTCGTCCTATGGCTACACCTACTCGGATCTCGGCACGGGTGTCGCTCTCGTCGGGGCGCTCGACCGCGATTCTGGTGAGAATGTCGGTAGCTACGCCATCGGCCAGGGCACGCTGACGAATGCCGACAATTCGAACTACGACATCAGCTTCGTCAGCAAGGATTTCAGCATCGGCAAGCGCGCCGTCACCGTCACGGCCAATTCCGGGCAGGGCAAGACCTACGGCGATGCCGATCCGTCATCCTATGGTTACACTTACTCGGATCTAGGCACGGGTGTCGCTCTAGTCGGGGCGCTCGACCGCGCTTCTGGTGAGAATGTCGGTAGCTACGCCATCGGCCAGGGCACGCTGACGAATGCCGACAACTCGAACTACGACATCACCTTCGTCAGCAAGGATTTCAGCATCGGCAAGCGCGCCGTCACGGTCACGGCCAATTCCGGCCAGGGCAAGACCTACGGCAATGCCAATCCGACCCTTGGCTACAGCTATACCGATCTTGGCAGTGGCGCCGCGCTGGTCGGCGCCCTTGATCGCGCTTCGGGCGAGGATGTCGGCACCTACGCCATCGGCCAGGGTTCGCTGACCACCGCAGACAATGCGAACTACGACATCACCTTTGTCGGCTCGACCTTCAGCATCGGCAAGCGCGCGGTCATCGTCACGGCAACCTCCGGACAAGGCAAGACCTACGGCAACGCCGACCCATCGTCATACGCCTACAGTTACTCCGACCTCGGCAGTGGTGCGGCCCTTGTCGGCGCGCTCGACCGCGCTTCGGGCGAGGATGTCGGCAGCTATGCCCTTGGCCAGGGTTCGCTGACCAACGCCAACAATTCGAATTACGACATCACCTATGTCGGTTCGAACTTCAGCATCGGCAAGCGCGCGGTCACCGTCACCGCGACCTCCGGACAGGGCAAGACCTATGGCAATGCCGATCCGTCGGCTTACGGCTATAGCTATTCGAACCTCGGCACGGGTGTTGCGCTGGTCGGTGCATTGGATCGCGCCGGTGGCGAGAATGCCGGTACCTATGCGATCGGTCAGGGCACGCTGAGCGATGCCAACAATGCGAACTACGACATCAGCTTCGTCAGCAACGATTTCACCATTGCCAGGCGGGCGGTCACGGTCACGGCCAATTCCGGCCAGGGCAAGACCTACGGCGATGCTGACCCGTCATCCTATGGCTATACCTACTTGGATCTCGGCACGGGCGTCGCTCTCGTCGGAACACTTGACCGCGCTGCTGGCGAGAATGTCGGAGCTTACGCCATCGGCCAGGGCTCGCTGACCAACGCCAACAACGCGAACTATGACATCACCTTCGCCAGCGCTGATTTCGCGATCGGCAAGCGCGCCGTCACCGTCACGGCCAATGCCGGCCAGGGCAAGACCTATGGCGATGCCGATCCCTCGCTCGGCTACACCTTCTCCGACCTTGGCAGCGGCACGGCGCTTGTCGGCGCGCTCGACCGTGGCGCGGGCGAGAACGTCGGCATCTATGCGATCGGGCAAGGCACGATCACCAATGCCGCCAACGCGAACTACGACATCACCTATGTCGGCGCCAATTTCGCCATCGGCAAGCGGGCGGTCACGGTGACCGCCAATACCGGTCAGGGCAAGATCTACGGCAATGCCGATCCGACGCTTGGCTATACCTTCTCCGACCTTGGCAGCGGCACGGCTCTTGTCGGCGCGCTCGATCGCGCTTCCGGTGAGAATGTCGGGATCTATGCGGTCAGTCAGGGCACGATCACCAATACCGCCAACGCGAACTACGACATCACCTATGCCGGCGCCGATTTCACAATCGGCAAGCGGTCGATCACCGTCGTCGCCGACGCGCAAAGCCGGCTGCAGGGCTCAACCAATCCGCCGCTCACCTACACGATCGGTGGGCTCGGACTGGTCGGCAGCGACACGCTCGCCGGCTCGCTCTCGACCGATGCGACCACGGCGAGTGCGCCGGGCACCTACGCCATCGAACAGGGCAGTCTAGCCGCCTCGGCCAACTACGACCTGACCTATGTCGGCGCCGATCTGGTGGTGCAGCCAAGCAGTGCTGCGCCATCGGCCGACACCGCCAGCGTCGTCGCCTACAGTGCGGCCAGCCATGGTGGCGGGCAACCTGTCCCGGTTTTCTTCACCGGCCAGCCAGCCGCCGGCGAAACACAAGCGCTGGTCGAGGATCCTCGCTTCGGCGGTCCGGCCGTCTGCCAGGGTCTTGGCGACACCGCTTCGATCTGCGCCATCGCCTCGGTCCAGTAGGCTCTAACCTTGCTTCCGCCAGTGTGCGCGAGGGTCGAGCAGAAAAACCGGCGCCCCCGAAATCTGTCTGGGGCGCCGAGCGGTCATTGTCGGCCCGCGTCAGCCGTTCGGGTAATAGCCGCCATCGGAGCCGTCACCGATGTAGAAGCCGCCGCCCGAATCGTCTTGCAGTTGCTGATCCAGGTTCTCGATCTGGCCGAGCAAGCTTTGGTATGCGCCGCCACCCGTGGCCGAGCGATGGATGCTGTCGGCCTGCATCATCAGATCGTGCTCCTGCTCAGGGGTGATCGCCTTCGCATCCATTGCCTCGACAATCCCCTGCTTGACACCCTGCAACTGATCCAGGACCGCCCTTGCCTCGACGGACATGCCGCCGGGCTCGACCCTGTGGCGATGCACCGCGTAAGCACTCGATAAGGGCACCGCAGCCAGGAGCGATGCGATTGCTATGATCTTCGGTGTAAAACTGCGCATGGTTGCGCCTCCCTTCAACGGGAAAAGCGGTAAGGCTATCGCTTTCCGATCGCGGGCAATCTGCTCCCGTCGCGTCGCGATGATCCTCTCATCGCCGGCGGTTCGTGGCCCGCACTGTCGATATAGGGATGTATCGAGCCCGGACACGGCAAGGAACGCAAAGTTGACAGTTTGTGATCGGCAGAGAGAGCCGGCTCACTGTCCAGCTTGCACGCCTGGCTGCCAGGGGTACCGTGCCCGCGAACGCAATTGCCGGCACCAGCGACCGAAACGGTCGACATAGATGTAGATCACCGGCGTCGTGTAGAGGGTCAGGATCTGGCTCAGGATCAGGCCGCCGACGATGGCGATGCCGAGCGGCTGGCGCAGTTCCGCGCCTTCGCCAAGGCCGATCGCCAGCGGCACGGCGCCGAACAGCGCGGCCATGGTCGTCATCATGATCGGGCGGAAGCGCAGCAGGCATGCCTGGTAGATGGCGTCATGCGCCGATCTATTCTCGTTGCGCTCCGCGGCCAGCGCGAAGTCGATCATCATGATCGCGTTCTTCTTGACGATGCCGATCAGGAGGATGATGCCGATCAGCGCCATGATGGAGAACTCGATGTTGAACAGGGTCAGCGCCAGCAAGGCGCCGACGCCGGCCGACGGCAAGGTCGACAGAATGGTCAGCGGGTGCGCGTAGCTTTCGTAGAGAATGCCGAGCACGACATAGACGGCGATCAGCGCGGCAAGGATCAGCAGCGGCTGGTCGGACAGCGAATCCTGGAAGACGCGCGCCGTGCCCTGGAAACTGCCATGGATGGTGGCCGGCATGCCGATGCGGTCGGCGGCCGCGTTGATGGCCGCGACGCCTTCACTGAGGGCGACGCCCGGCGCCAGATTGAACGACAGCGTGGTGGCGACGAACAGGCCCTGGTGGTTGACCGACAGCGGCGTGCTGCCGGGGCCATAGTGCGCGACGGCCGACAGCGGCACCATGGTCTCGGCTCCGGTGCTGACCGCTGAACCGGTCGAGGCCGCCGTCCTGCCGGTGCTGGTAATGGAATTGTTGGCCTGGTTGCGTGCGGCGTCGGCGGCGACCGACTGGGCGCTGCTGGACTTGCCTGATACAACGAATGTGCCGGCAACCGCATTGCTCGACTGCGATCCACCAACCGATCCGCCCGATGTGCTGACATAGACTTTTTTCAACGCATCGGGGGTCTGCCAGTATTGCGGCGCCACCTCCATGATGACGTGGTACTGGTTGCGCTGGACATAGATGGTGGACACCTGGCGCTGGCCGAAAGCGTCGTAAAGCGTGTTGTCGATCTCGCTGGCTGATATGCCGAGGCGTGTTGCGGTGTCGCGGTCGATGGTGACGTCGGCTTCCAGGCCCTTGTTCTGCTGGTCGCTGTTGACATCGGTGAGCTTGGGTTCCGTTTGCAGCGCGGCCGCGAGCTTCGGCGCCCATTCCGCCAGTTCGTCGAAACTGTCACCTTGCAAGGTGTACTGGTACTGCGCGTTCGACTGCCGCCCGCCGACGCGTATATCCTGCACCGCCTGCAGGAAGAGCGTGGCGCCTGGCACCACAGCCAGTTCGGGCCGCAGCCTGGCGATGACCTGGTCGGCGGAGATCTTGCGCTCGGCCAGCGGCTTCAGCGACACGAACATGTAGCCGGAATTGGTCTGGCCGCCGCCGGTGACGCCGACCGCGGTGTCGACGGCGGGATCCTTGCTGACGATGCCGGCGAACTGGCTGAGCTTCTGCGACATCAGTTGGAAGGAGGTCGCCTGGTCGGCCTGGATCGAGCCGGTCAGCCGTCCCGTGTCCTGCTGCGGGAAGAAGCCTTTTGGGATGGTGACATAGAGGTAGCCATTGAGGCAGAGCGTTGCCGCCAGAACCGCCATGATCAGCAGCGGATTGTCGAGTGCCCAGGACAGCGATCGGCGGTAGCCGCTCAGCATGCCCTCGAAGATACGCTCGCTGAAACGGTAGAGCCGGCTATGTTCGCGTTCTCGCTCGGGGCGCAGCAGGATCGAGCACATCATCGGCGTGGTGGTCAGCGAGATGGCGAGCGAGACCAGGATCGCCGCCGACAGCGTGATGGCAAATTCGCGGAACAGTCGTCCGACGATGCCGCCCATCAGCAGGATCGGGATGAAGACGGCGATCAGCGACAGGCTCATCGACAGCACGGTGAAGCCGACCTCCTGGGAGCCCTTGATGGCCGCCTCCATGCGGTCCATGCCGGAAGCGGTGTGGCGGGCGATGTTCTCCAGCACCACGATGGCGTCATCGACGACGAAGCCAGTGGCCACCGTCATCGCCATCAGCGACAGATTGTCGATGCTGAAGCCGAGCAGGTACATGACGCCCAGCGTGCCGACCAGGGATACTGGCACGGCCACGATCGGCACCAGCGCCGAGCGCACGTCGCGCAGGAAGGCGAAGACGACGAGGATCACCAGGCCGATGGCGATCATCAGCGTCTGTGCGACCTCGCTCAGTGAAGCGCGGATGGTGGTCGAACGGCCGACCGCCAGCGACAGGTCGATGGCTGGCGAGATCGAGGCCCGCAACGTCGGCAGCAGCGCCTTCACCCGGTCGACCGTCGCGATGATGTTGGCGTTGGGCGAGCGGTTGAGGATGATCAGGACGCCCGGCTTGCCGTTGGCTAGACCGGCATTGCGGATGTTCTCGACGGAATCATTGACCTGGCCGACATCGGAGAGCCTGACCGGCGCGCCGTTGCGGTAGGCAACGACCAGCGAGCGATAGGCGTCGGCCTGGTTGGCCTGGTCGTTGGCGTAGATCTGGTAGCGCTGGTCGCCGACGTCGATGGCGCCCTTGGGGCTGTGGGCGTTGGCCGAGGCGAGTGCTGCGCGCACATCCTCCAGCCCGATGCCGTAATCGTAGAGCACCTGCGGGTTGAGCTCGACGCGCACCGCCGGCAGCGAGCTGCCGCCCACCGACACCTCGCCGATGCCGTCGACCTGCGAGAGTTTCTGCGCCAGCACGGTGCTGGCGGCATCGAAGAGCTGGCCCTTGGACAGAGTGTCCGATGTCATCGACAGAACGAGGATCGGGGCGTCGGCGGGATTGACCTTACGATAGGTGGGGTTGGAGCGCAGGCTGGACGGCAGGTCGGCGCGGGCGGCGTTGATCGCCGCCTGGACGTCACGCGCGGCACCGTCAATGTCGCGGTCCAGCCCGAACTGCAAGGTGATGCGGGCGCTGCCGACGCTGCTCGACGAGGTCATTTCGTTGACATCGGCGATCTCGCCGAGATGCCGCTCGAGCGGACTGGCGACGGTGTTCGCCACCACCTGGGGGCTGGCGCCTGGCAGCGAGGCCGTCACCGATATTACGGGGTAGTCGACCGCCGGCAGTGGCGCCACCGGCAATTGCGGAAATGCCACCAGCCCGGCCGCCAGCAGGCCGAAGGTCAGCAGCGTCGTCGCCACCGGCCGCCGGATGAAGGGAACCGACAGGTTCATGGCGCGGCGTCCGCACCATGGGCACGGGGAAGATCGGGGGCACGGGGAAGGTTGGGTTCGATGCCGCGCAGGCGGGCGGCGAGGCGATCGAACCAGAGATAAATCACCGGCGTGGTGAACAGCGTCAGCAACTGGCTGAGCAGCAGGCCGCCGACGATGGAGACGCCCAAGGGATGGCGCAGTTCCGAGCCGACGCCGGTGCCGAGCATCAGCGGCAAGGCGCCGAGCATCGCCGCCAGCGTCGTCATCAGGATCGGGCGGAAGCGCAGCAGGCAGGCCTGGTAGATCGCCTCGCGCGGCGCCTTGCCTTCATTGCGCTGCGCGTCGAGTGCGAAGTCGATCATCATGATGGCGTTCTTCTTGACCACGCCGATCAAGAGGATGATGCCGATGATCGAAATGATGGTCAGGTCCTGGCCGGCGATCATCAGCGCCAGCAACGCGCCGATGCCGGCCGAAGGCAGCGTCGACAAGATGGTGATGGGGTGGATGAAGCTTTCATAGAGCACGCCCAGCACGATGTAGACCGTCACCACCGCCGCCAAGATCAGGAACAGCGTGTTGTCGAGCGAAGCCTGGAAGGCACGCGCCGCGCCCTGGAAGCTGGTGATGATGCTGAGCGGCATGCCGATATCGGTCTGCGCCTTCTCGATCGCCGTGACCGCCTCGCCAAGCGACGCGCCTGGCGCCAGGTTGAACGACACGGTGGTGGCCGGGAATTGCCCCATATGGGTGATCTGCAGCGGCGTGGTGGCGATATGGGTGGTTGCCACCACCGACAGCGGCACGGGCGCGCCGCCCGTCGACGAGGGCAGATAGACGGAAGAGAGCGCCTTGAGCGAATCCTGCTCCGAAGGGGCGGCCTCGAGAATGACGCGGGACTGGCTTGACGTGGTGTAGATGGTCGAGACCATGCGCTGGCCGAAAGCGTCGTAGAGCGCGTTGTCGACCGTTGCCGGCGTGATGCCGAAGCGGGCGGCCTGGTCGCGGTCGATGTCGACAAAGACGGCAAGGCCGCTGTTCGACAGGTCGCTGGCGACATCGGCGAGCTGCGGCAGCGTGTTCAGTTTTGTGAGCAGCTTCGGCGTCCATTCTCCCAGTTCGTCGGCATTGGCGTCCTGGAGCACGAATTGATACTGGGTGCGGCTGACCTGGCCGTCGATGGTCAAGTCCTGAACCGGCTGCATGTAGAGCGTCACGCCCGCCACCGAAGCGGCTTCCTGTTTCAGGCGCGCGATGACCTGCGTGATATCAGCGGTGCGCTGTTCATGCGGCTTGAGGTTGATCAGGATGCGGCCGACATTCATCGTGGTGTTGGTGCCGTCGACGCCGATGAAGGACGACAGGCTGTCGACATCGGGGTCTTTGAGAATGATGGTGGCCAGCTGCTGCTGGCGGTCGGCCATGGCGGCATAGGAGATCGACTGCGGCGCCTCGGTGATGGCCTGGATGACGCCAGTGTCCTGCACCGGGAAGAACCCCTTGGGGATGATCACGTAGAGCGCGGCCGTCAGCACCAGGGTCGCCGCCGCCACCACGAGCATCAGCGTCTGCCGGTCGAGCACCCAGGTCAGCGCCCGACCATAGCCACGGATGACCCAGTCGAAGAAGTCGCGGCTGGCGCGCTGCAGGGCATTCTCCCGCACCGCCGCCACCGGCTTGAGCAGCTTGGCGCAGGCCATCGGCACCAGCGTCAGCGACACCACGGCCGAGATCAGGATGGTGGTGGCCAGCGTGATCGAGAATTCGCGGAACAGCCTGCCGACGACATCGCCCATGAACAGAAGCGGGATCAGCACCGCGATCAGCGACACGGTCAGCGAGATGATGGTGAAGCCGATCTGCTGCGACCCTTTCAGCGCCGCCTGCAGCGGGGTCGCGCCTTCCTCGACATAGCGCGCGACGTTCTCGATGACGACGATGGCGTCGTCGACGACGAAGCCGGTGGCAATGGTCAGCGCCATCAGCGAAAGATTGTCGAGGCTGAAGCCGAACAGGTACATGACACCCAGCGTGCCGACGAGCGACAGGGGAACCGAAAGGCTCGGAATCAGCGTGGCGCGCGCGCTGCGCAGGAAGACGAAAATGACCAGCACGACGAGGATGATCGACAGCGTCAGCTCGTATTCGACGTCGCGAACGGAAGCCCGGATGGTCGTGGTGCGGTCGGTCAGCACCTTGATGTCGACGGCATTCGGCAGCGAGGCCTGCAGCTGCGGCAGTAGCGCCTTGATGCGGTCGACTACGTCAATGACGTTGGCGCCGGGCTGGCGCTGGATGTTGAGGATGATCGCCGGCGTGCTGTTCATCCAGGCGGCGAGCCGGTTGTTCTCGGTGGCGTCGACCACGTCGGCCACATCGCTCAGCCGCACCGGCGCGCCGTCCTTGTAGGCGACGATCAGCGAGCGGTATTCGTCGGCGCTCTTCAACTGGTCGTTGGCGTTGATCGTGTAGGCGCGCGACGGTCCGTCGAAATTGCCTTTCGCCGTGTTGACGTTGGCGCTGCCGAGCGTGGTGCGCAGGTCGTCGAGGTTGAGGCCGTAGGCGGCGAGCTTGCGCGGGTCGGCCTGGACGCGCACGGCGGGGCGCTGGCCGCCGCTGAGGCTGACCAGGCCGACGCCCGGCAGCTGCGATATCTTCTGCGCTAGCCTGGTGTCGGCAAGCTGCTGCACATCGCGCAGCGGCATGGTCGCCGAGGTCAGGCCGAGCGTCAGCACCGGCGCGTCGGCCGGGTTGACCTTGGCATAGATCGGCGGCGCCGGCAGGTCGGCCGGCAGCAGGTTGCCGGCGGCGTTGATGGCGGCCTGCACCTCCTGCTCGGCGACATCGAGCGAGATCGCCAGGCTGAACTGCATCGTGATGACGGAGGAACCGGCCGAACTCACCGAGTTCATCTGGTTGAGGTTGGCGATCTGGCCGAGCTGGACTTCCAGGGGTGCTGTGACCGAGGATGTCATGACGTCAGGGCTGGCGCCGGGATAGAAGGTCTGCACCTGGATGGTGGGATAGTCGACCTCGGGCAGGGCCGAGACGGGCAAATAGCGATAGGCCAGCAGGCCGGACAGCATGATGGCGACCATGAACAGCGATGTCGCCACCGGCCGCAGGATGAAGGCTCGCGACGGGCTCATTGCTGCTGCCCGGACTCCGCGTGACGGTGCTTGTGGCCCTGATGCTTGTGGGTCGTGCCATCCGCCGTCTGTCCGCCGGCTGTCTCCCCATTTGACGTCTCCCCATTTGGCGTCTGCCCATCCGACGTCTGTCCGTCCGACGGCGCCGCTGCTTGTGGGGTCTGGGCGGGCGTCTGTGCCGGCTCGGGGGGCTGGCCCGCCGCCGGGGTTGGCGCTGTCGCCCGAGGCTGTGCCGGCGCCGGGGCCGGCGCCTGGCCGTCCTGCTGAAGGTTGATATGGGCGCCGTCGCGGAGCTTGTCGGCGCCGTCGACGACGACGCGGTCGCCGGGGTTCAGGCCAGCGAGGATCTCGACGCGTTCGCCATTGGTGACGCCAAGCGTGACCTTGCGCACGGCAACGGTGCTGTCGGGGTTGACCAGATAGACGAAGGTGCCGGGCAGGCCGCGCTGGATCGCCGCGATCGGGGCGATCGCCACGTCCTTGTGCTCGTCGACGAGAAGCCCGACGTTGACGAACTGGTTCGGGTAGAGGACACGCGCTTCGTTGGCGAAGCCCGCCCGCAGCTTGATGGTGCCGGTGCTCGGGTCGATCTGGCTGTCGAAGGTCTCGAGCTGGCCGTCGGCGAGCTTCTTGGCTCCGGCGCGATCGAAGGCAGTGGTGGGCAGCGTGGCGCCCTGTTGCATGCGTTGCGCGATGGCGGGCAGTTCGTCCTCGGGCACCGTGAACAACACACTGATCGGCTGGACTTGAGTGATGATGACGATGCCGTTGGCATCGGTTGGGGTGACGTAGTTGCCCTGATCGACCTGGCGCAGGCCGGCCCGTCCATCGACCGGAGAGAGGATGCGGCAATAGTCGAGATTGAGGGTGGCGGTCTGTATCATCGCCTGGTCGACCTGGACGGAGCCCTGGTCCTGCGCGACAAGGGCGACTTGCGCGTCGAGGGTCTGGGGTGTCGCCGTCCCCTGCGCCACCAGCTTCTGGTCGCGAACGAGGTCGAGCTGGGCATCCTTGAGCATGGCCTGGTCGCGCACCAGCTGGCCCTGGGCCTGGGCGAGTGCTGCCTGGAAGGGGCGGGGATCGATTTCAGCCAGCAGGTCGCCCTTCTTGACGTCCTGGCCCTCCTTGAAATTTACCTGGATGAGCGGGCCGGTGACCTGCGACTTGACGGTGACGGTGGAGAGCGAGGTCACCGTGCCGAGTGCGTTGAGCGTGACGTCTATGGTGCCCTTTTCGACGGCGGCGGCGCCGATCGTCGTCGGCGCGCCGCGTCTGCCGCCGGGTTGCCTGGCCTCGACATGCGGGCGTTGATAGAGATAGGCGCCGGTGGCGGCGACAATGGCAATGAAGATCAGCCACTGAATCCAGCCACGCGAACGGCGTGGCGCGACGACCGTCTGCAGGGGCATTTCCAATTGCTGGTCCATGGCGGCATCTTTCACCCCCATCGACCAATATGACCGAAACGACCCCAAGTCGAATTAACAGTTGGACAGGTTTGGCGCGGCCCTGCCGGCCGCTCAATCGCCCCGAATTGCTGCCGGGTTGGCCAGCCGCGACCTCGCCTTCTACATGCGCATCAACAGGCCGCCGTCGACGGCAAGCTCGATGCCGGTGATGTAGCTCGCGGCGTCTGAGAGCAGGAAGAGCGCCGCGTTGGCCATGTCCTGCGGCGTGCCGATGCGGCCAAGCGGCGCGTAGCTCGCCACCGCCGAACGCTTTTCCTCGGTGTCCCAGCGCGCCTGCAGCGGGGTCAGCGCCATGCCAGGGCAGATGGCGTTGGAGCGGATGCGCTCACCGGCGAGCTGCATGGCCAGCGATTTGGAAAGCGCGCACACACCTGCCTTCGAGGCCTGGTAGGCGTCCTGCGGGTTGGCGTCGCCGCGATACCACTGGATGGTCGAGAAATGCACCATGGCGCCGCCGCGCCCGCCCGAGCGCATATGCGGAACGACGGAGCGTGCGGTGTGCACGAAGGATTTCAGATTGATGTTGAAGACCTCGTCCCAGACGTCGAGGTCCATCTCCAGCGCCGACTTGTCGCGGCCGAACCAAAGCACGCCGGCGACATTGGCGAGATAGTCGATGCCGCCGCGCTCACGGCCCGCCGTGCCGACGACCTGTTCGACGAAAGCGGCGTCGGTGAGATCACCCTGGGCGAAGGTGAGCCTGTCGTCATAGGCGGCCAGCGATGCCGGGCCGGCCTTGACGTCGATGGCGGTGACGGAGGCGCCGGCGTCGAGGAGTGCCAGCGTGATCGCTTCGCCCATGCCGCCGCCCGCGCCGGCGACGACCGCATGCCTGCCGGTGAAATCATAGACGATCATCTCAACCCCTCATGTGCTGCCGCCAATGCGTGATGGTAGGACAATAGGGGCGGATAAAAATTCCATCAAGCGGTATTAGAAAAAATTTGCCAAAATAGAAAATCGCGATATCGTGCCCGCATGACCTCTCCTCTTGGATGGATCTCAAGACCATGAACCTGCATTCCGCCGCGCGGACCTTTTCCGTGACCTCTCCCGTCGACGGCTCGATCTACACGACGCGCGTCTATGCCGATGGCAGGACAATCGAGGCGGCACTCACCCGGGCTCGCGTGGCCTTGCCGTCGTGGCGGCGGACGCCGTTGGCCGAGCGGCTGGCGATCCTGCTGCGCTTCGGCGAGGAGATGAAGGCGCGGGCGACGCAGCTGGCTGAAATGGTGGCGTGGCAGATCGGCCGGCCGCTGTGGCAGGCCGATGAGACGCCGCGCTTGGCGCTGGTGGGGCAACTGCTCGCAGACGTCGCGCCGGAGACGCTGGCCGACGTGCCTTATCCTTCGGACGAAAACATCCGCCGCTACGCCAAGCCGGTGGCGGGCGGCCTGCATCTGTCGATCTGTGCCTGGAACTATCCGACCGCCATGCTCGGCTATCTCGTCACCGCGCCACTCGCGGCCGGCAATGTCGTGATCTTCAAGCATTCGCCGCAGACGCCGCTGATTGCCGAGCTGGCCGAGGAAGCTTTTCGTGCTGCCGGCGGCCCGGAAGGCGTGTTCCAGAGCCTGCATCTCGACCATGCCGATGCCGAGAAGCTAATCGCGTCCGGCGCCGTCAACGCGGTGAATTTCATTGGCTCGGTCAATGGCGGCCGCCGCGTCCACGCCGCCGCTGCCGGCACCTTTACCCAGGTTCATCTCGAGCTCGGCGGCAAGGATCCAACCTATGTCAGGGCCGATGCCGATCTCGAGGCGACGATCCCGCAGATCGCCGAGGGCAGCTATTCCAATGCTGGCCAGTCCTGCTGCTCGGTCGAGCGCATCTATGTCGACAAGGCGATCCACGACCGCTTTGTCGAAGCGCTGGTCGCCGAGACGGCAAAATGGACCGTCGGCCATCCCTTCGACGAGAAGCCGATGCTCGGTCCGGTGGTGCGGGCGAGTGCTGCCGACACCATCCGTGGTCTCACCGAAAGCGCAGTGCGGGCAGGGGCCAGGCGCGTGATGCCAACGGATGGCGCGCTCAAAGCCTCCGGTCTCGGCGCCGCCTATGTCGCGCCGGAGGTGCTGGTCGGCGTCGACCACGGCATGCCGATTATGCGCGATGAGCTGTTCGGGCCGGTGGCCTGCATCCAGTCGGTCGGCGACGACGACGAGGCGATCGCCCTGATGAACGACAGCGATTTCGGCCTCAGCGCCTCGATCTGGACCCGGGATATCGAGCGCGGCGTGGCGTTGCTCGACGAGGTCGAGGCCGGCACTGTCTATCTCAACCGCTGCGACCATGCCGACCTGCATCTGCCCTGGGGCGGCATCAAGAATTCCGGTCTCGGCCGCACCAATGGCCGCGCCGGACTGGCGGAGGCGACAGCAGCGAAGTCCTACCATGTCCGCTCCGTCATCGGCTGATCGGAGGGCGGCGCGGTGAACGCTGCAACCCTTGCAGAGCTTGACGATGCGGCCATCGCCGCACTGGCCGCCGCCAGCGTCGAGCGGCTGCACATCGACGCTGCCAGCCCCTATCTGCTGATCGCCGAGCATGCCGGCAATGCCGTGCCTGCGCCGTGGCATGACCTTGGTCTGGCGGCCCCCTATCTCGACACGCATTTCGCCGTCGATATCGGTATCGACGCCTTGACACGACGGCTGTCGCGGGCGCTGCGGGCACCGGCCGTGATCGCGCATTATTCGCGGCTGTTCCTCGACTACAACAGGCCGGCTGGCGAATGGGATTTCATGCGTCCGGATCTCGGCGGCATCCCGGTGCCCGGCAATCTGGCGCCGGACGCGGCCGATGTCAGGCTGCGCAAGTCCATCGCCTGGGCACCGCTCGAACAGGCGATCGTTGAGGCCGCCGCTGGCCGGCAGGCGCTGGTCTCGGTGCACTCCTTCACCCCGGTGATGGGCGGCGTCAGGCGTAACGTCGACATCGGCGTGTTGTGGCGGGAGCCTTCGCCTTTCGTCACCTCGGTGCTGAAAACGCTTGGTGCGCAGGGGGCGGAAGCCGGGTTGAAGATCGGCGACAACGAGCCTTACGACTGGCGCCAGGCGATCGGCTACACGCTGAACCGGCACGGGCTGGAGCAGGGCATGCCCTGCCTTTATCTCGAAGTGCGCAACGACCTGCTTTCCGATCCGGAAACATTCGAGCGCGTCAGCCGCACGCTCGAGACTGTCTTTGCCACCGTCGCGATGTCGCTATGGCCGAAACCAGCCGTAGCCGTCTAAAGGCTGGACGCCCCAGAGCGGCCCCGCTAGAGCTTGTCGAATTGGAAACACGGCAGCCAAGGGCGTGGGCGATGCAGGGCAATGTCGGCAGCAAGATCCGCGATGCGCGCAAGGAGCAGAACATCACGCTGCGCGATCTCAGCGAACGCTCCGGCCTGTCTGTCTCGCAGCTGTCGAAGCTCGAGAACGGCAAGGCCCGGCTGACGGTCGACGTGGCGCTGATGATCGCCGGCGTGCTGCATGTGCCGGTGGCGTCGTTCCTGTTCAGCCCGAAGCCCGGCATGCAGGCACGGCGCTCGATCACACGCGCCGGCAGCGGCATCCTGCACCAGGGCAATGCGATGGAATTCGAGGTCTTGTGCAGTGATTTTCGCGACAAGACCAACATTTTCTGGCGGGTGACGCTGCGCGCGAAGAGCTTTGAGGAGAATGGCGGCTGGCGCAGCCATTCAGGCGAAGAGTTCATCCATGTGCTGAGCGGCAGCCTGGAACTGCACACGATCCACTATGATCCGACGGTGCTGCAGCCTGGCGACAGCATCCTGTTCGACGGCGAAATGCAGCACGCCTATATCGCGCTCGGCGACGAGCCGGTGGTGATGCTGATGTCCAACACCGTGCCGCGTGATGGGCTTCCGGCCGGCGCCGGCTTGTGACCTAGCCCTGGCCGGAATTCGACCCTGAAATCCCGTCGCCTTAAGAATATTTTCTAAAATGGAAAAAAATACTTGTTATGGAAAAGTCGGAGGTCTAGCATCCCTTTGACCGGCCGACAGGAGAAATAGCCATCGGCCGGGATGGGAGATGTGACCGATGCTGTCGGTTGAGGCAGTCAGCAAGACCTTTGGCGGCGTGCAGGCATTGCGTAGTGCCTCGCTGTCCTGCGAGGCCGGCGAAATCCTCGGCCTGATCGGCCCCAATGGGGCCGGCAAATCGACGCTGGTCAATGCCATCTCCGGCGTGCTCAAGCCCGATACCGGCAGCGTCCGGCTAGCGGGCAAGGAAATCACCGGCCATGGTCCTGAGCATTGTGCGCGGGCAGGGGTCGCGCGCACTTTCCAGACCATCCGCCTGTTCAAAGATTTGACCGTCCGGCAGAATGTTGAGGTCGCCCACATCACCTGTCAGGCGGTTCGGCCCGCTGCCGCGGCGCGCATCGGCATCGACCAGCTGCTCGCCCAGTATCAGCTTGATGGTTGTGCCGATGTTCCGGCCGGCACGCTGTCCTATGGCAGCCAGCGCCGGCTCGAAATCGCCCGCGCGCTGGCGCTGGGGCCGTCGCTGCTTCTGCTCGACGAACCGGCGGCGGGCCTCAACGAAGGCGAGTCCGAGACACTGGCGGTCGCGATCGAAGGCATTCGCCGCGATGTCGGCTGCGCCACCATCGTCATCGACCATGATCTGCGTTTCATCAACCGGCTGTGCGACCGGCTCTGCGTCATGGACCAGGGCCAGGTGATCGCCTCCGGGCAGACCGAAGCGGTGTGGCGCGATCCGCGCGTCATCGAGGTTTATGTCGGGCAGTCCGCCACATCGTGACGGCGCCCTGAACGGGAACAACAAGGGAGAAGGAGGGGTTCGATGGAAAAGATGATCTTGGGGGCCGCGGTCGTCGCGGCAGGACTTTTGCAGGTGTCGCATGCGGGCGCCGCCGATCTGAAGATCGGGCTCGCGGTGGCGATGACCGGCACCTATGCGCCCTACAGCGAAGCCGAGGGCGCGCGCTGCATGGCCGACAAATTGAACAAGGCGGCTGCGACAGGCGATCCCAAGGTCGAGTTGATGATCGAGGATAACAGGTCCGATCCGCAGCTCTCGGTTTCGCTCGGCCAGAAATTCCTCGATGCCGGCGCGCAGATCATCACCGGCGTGCCGTTCCCTGATGCACTGATCCCCACCGCGCAGATCGCGGCACCCTATGGCGCCACGGTATTCTCGGCGCCGAACACGCAGCTCGAAATGCAGCAGGCCGGCCTCGACAATTTCATCGCCGGCGCGGTGCCCGATCCGATCAATGCGGCGGCGACCGCCAATGCGCTTTACGGCAAGGGCGCACGCAACGTGGCGCTGATGGTTTCGCCCGATGCGGGCTCCTATTCCGAAAAACTGCCGGAGTGGTTCGGCGAGGTGTTCGAGCATCTCGGCGGCAAGGTCGTCGGCAAGTTCAACTATTCCTGGGGCACCACGGACTGGTCGCCGCAGATCGCCAGCATCAAGGCGTTGCCGCAGAAGCCGGACGCCATCCACATTTGCGGCGTGCTGCCCGATGTCGGCATCTTCATCCGCCAGCTGCGCGCCAATGGCTATGATGGCTGGGTGGCCGGCTGCGATGCCTTCGACGACAAATCTCTGGAAGGCACTGTCGGCGATCCGGCCTCACTGGAGAAGGTGATGTTTGCCACCCATGGCGCCACCGGCGTCGACGGGCCGATCGACAAGTTCCTCGCCCAGTGCAAGGCCGATGGCTACAAGATCAACGGCATCTTCGACGCGCTCGGCGCCGACATGGTGCAGATCAGCTACGAGGCGGCGAAGAAGTCCGGCACCGTCGAGCCGGCCGCCTTGCGCGAGGCGATCCGCGCACCGGGCGGCTATCCCGGCACCACCGCGCCGGTCATCTCCTTCGCCGAGAAGAAGGGCTATCCGGTGAAAGTCGTGCCGGTGATGGGTTTTTCGAACGGCAAGCGGGTGCTGATCACCGATGCGCCGCCGACCTTCGTTCCGGCGCTGAACTGAAGCAGGCAGGTCAAGTGATGATGGATCGAGCCTGGCAGACCCCGTCGTGCTGACGGTCGATAATCTGGTCGTCCGCTACGGCGCGGTGAGCGCGGTGCGCGACCTCAGCCTCAAGGTCGGGCGGGGTGAACTCGTCGCCCTGCTTGGCCCCAACGGCGCCGGCAAGAGCTCGACCATCAATGCGCTGACCGGGCTGGTCACGCCGGTCTCGGGCCGCATCGTTCTCGACGGCCAGGACATTTCGCGTGTCCGCACCGAGGACCGCATTCGCGCAGGCCTGACTTCCACACCGGAGGGCCGGCATATCTTCGCCAATCTGACGGTTGGCGAAAACCTGCGGCTGGGGGCGGCGACACGGCGCGATCCCAAGGGCGTGCGCGGCGATATCGAACGCTTCCTCGCTTTGTTTCCGGTGCTTGGCGAACGCTACGGGCAAGCGGCCGGCACGCTGTCGGGCGGCGAGCAGCAGATGCTCGCCATCGCCCGGTCGCTGATGTCGCGGCCGAAGCTCTTGCTGCTCGACGAGCCGTCGCTCGGGCTGGCGCCGAAGATCGTCGTGCAGATCTTCGACTTCATCGGCGAGCTCAAGCGGGAAGGGCTGACGCTGCTGGTGGTCGAGCAGAACGCCAAGCAGGCACTGCGCTTTGCCGACCGCGTCTATGTCGTCAGCGCTGGCACGCTCCGCTATGAGGGTCCGCCGGCCGAGCTGGCCGACGAGCATGGCCTCTTCAACCTTTATATCGGCGGATAGACGGCAACATGGATTATGCCTTGCAGCAGCTTCTCAACGCGCTCGCCTTCGGCGCGGAATATTCGCTGGTCGCGCTCGGCCTGGCGGTGGTGTTCTCGATCATGGGCCTGGTCAATTTCGCGCATGGCGAAATCATCGGCGTCTCGGCCTACAGCGTGTTCCTGGCGGCGGCTCTCGGGCTGACCTCGCCGATCGTCGCCGTGCTGCTCGCAGTCGCTGCTGCCGCACTTGCGGCTGTTGCCTTCGAGCGGGTGGCGTTCCGGCCGGTGCGCTATGCGCCGACGACGACCGGGCTGCTCACCGCCTTCGGCGTTTCGATCGTGGTGCAGAATCTTTTCATGCTGTTGATCTCGCCCAAGCCGCAGTCGGTCTCGATCCTCAATGGGCTGAACCAGATGTGGTTCTTCGGCCCGTTCGCAGTATCGTCGCTGCAGGTGATGGAACTGATCGTCTCCGGCCTGACCATTCTTGCGCTCGTGTTCTTTCTTAACCGCTCGACTTTGGGTCTGGCGATCCGCGCGGCGTCGCGCGATTTCGCCACGGTGCGGCTGATGGGCATCAGGGCCAACCGGGTGATCGCCACCGCATTCGCCATCTCCGGCGCGCTGGCCGGCATCGCCGCCGTCTTCATCATCGCGCGCCGCGGCAGCGTCTCGCCCGATCTCGGTTTCAGCCTGGTGCTGAAGGCCTTCGTCGCTTGCGTCATCGGCGGCTTCGGCTCGCTGGCGGGTGCCGCGGCCGGCGGCATGCTGCTGGGCTTCATCGAGGTTGGTCTGCTGGTTGCCCTGCCGCAGGAATATGGGGGCTTCAAGGATGCGCTCACCTACGTGATCATCGTCGCGCTGCTGGTCTACCGGCCGGAAGGCCTGCTCGGCCAGCGGGTCGAACTCGGCGACAAGGAGATTTGAAGTGGGGGAGATTTGAGGTGTCGCAGGCAATCGAAAACACCGCGCCTCCGGTTACTGCAGCCACGCGGCCCAGCAGCAGCGCCCTGACGCGGTCGCTGATTGGCGGGCTGGTGACGTCGCTGCCGGTGCTGGTGATCGGGCTGGCGATCCTGAATTTCGCGCCGACCTACTACACCTATCTGGCGCTCGGCGCCTTCGTGAACCTGATCGTCGTCGTCGGCCTGCAAGTGTTCATGGGCAACAGCAACATTGCTAATCTCGGCCACAGCGCCTTTGTCGGCCTCGGCGCGTATGGCGTTGCCATTCTCTCCACGCCGCTGGCGATGAAGAAACTGTCGATCCCCAATGCGCCGTTCGGCTTCGCCGCGCTGCAACTTGATCCGGTGTCATCGGCGCTGATCGCGCTCGTTGTGGTCGGCATCATCGCCGCCGTCAGCGGCAAGGTGATCAGCCGGCTGTCGGGCGTCGCCGCGACCATCGTCAGCCTGGCGCTGCTGATCATCGTCCATTCGGTGTTTCTCAACTGGACCGATCTGTTCAAGGGCAACCAGGCTTTCTTCGGCATTCCGAAGGTGGTCGGCCTACCATGGATGCTGGTGTTCTCGGTGGTGGTGATCGTGCTGGCCCGCCTGTTCAAGGATAGCCGCTGGGGCCTGCAGCTGAGGGCCAGCGCCCAGAGCCCGCAGGCGGCCGCCGCGCTCGGCATCGACGCGAAGAAACTGCGGCTGATGTCCTGGGTGCTGTCGGCGCTGATCTGCGGCCTGGCGGGCGTGCTCTACGCCTATTTCGCCGGCACGATCAGCCCGAAACTGTTCTACTTCCAGATGATCTTCAACACGCTGGCGATGCTGATCCTGGGCGGCATGGCGACGGTGACGGGTGCGGTGACCGGCGTGATCGTGCTTTCGGTCGGGCTCGAATTCATCCGCAGCATCGAATCCGGTGTGACCATCGGCAGCATCCAGCTGCCGCAATTGCTCGGCCTGTCCGGCGTGGCGCTCGGCGTGGTCATCGTGCTGTGCATGGCCTTCCGGCCAAGCGGCATCAGCGGCCGCTGCGAGCTCGACGAACTGTTGTCGCGATTTTTGCGGCGCAACGCGAAATAGCGGCGCCCGGCATTCTTTGGTGGAGGACTGAAAGTGGAATTTGAGGACAAGGCCGCGGCTTACGCGCCCCAGCTCGAAGCGTTGCAGAAGAAACTTGCGGCCGACGGGGTCGAGTTCATCGAGGTGCATACGGTCGACACGTCGGGTGCGTTCCGCTCCAAGATCGCGCCGCTGAAGCTGTCGGCCTATGGCGAATCGATCAACGCCATTCTCTATTGCGTCACCCATGGCGATGGCCAGCCGATGGGCGATGTCGCCTTCGCTTCGCCAAGCGCCAATGAGGAGAACGGCTTTCCCAACATCAAGGGCATCATCGATCCGGCGACCGTGGTCCAGCATGGCTGGAAGCCGAAATTCGCCTCCGGCATCACCCGCTCCTACATGCTCGAGGGCGCGGTCTGCCCGTTCGATCCGCGCGGTGTGCTGGCTCGCGTCGAGGAGCGCGCCAGGGCTCTCGGCTACGAGCCGATGTTCGCGCTTGAGTACGAGTTCGGCATCTTCCATGCCGACCACGATCTGATGCGCGCCGGGCGCTACCGCGAACTGAAGCCTTGGGGCCATTCGCTGATCAACTATGATCTGGTGCGCAGCGGCGAGTATCAGGATTTTGCCGCCGAGTTCATCACCCGCATGAAGAGCATCGGCATCGGCGTCGCTTCGCTGGTCACCGAATATGGTTACGGCATGTACGAATATGCGCTGACGCCGAAATCGGCGCTGCAGGCGGCGGACGATGCCATGCGCGCCAAGCTGCATCTGCGCGAACTCTGCGCCGAGCGTGGCCTGGTCGCCACCTTCATGACCCGCTTCCAACCGCCGGGCAAGGAAAGCGCCTGCGGCGCGCATCACCATGTCAGCCTGTGGCGCGACGGCAAGCCGGCCTTCGCCGCGGGACCGAACAAGCTGACGCCGGTGGCGGAAAAATTCCTCGCCGGTGTGCTCAACCGTATGCAGGAAACGCATCTCCTGTTCCGGCCGACGGTCAATTCCTATCGCCGCTTCGACCGTGGCGCCTGGTCGCCGGAAGATGTCGCCTGGGGTTTCGAGAACCGCACCGCGCCGATCCGCGCCATCACGACGCCGAATGACGGCGCCTGCCGGTTGGAGCATCGTGCGCCCGGCGCCGACATCAATCCCTATCTGTCGATCGCGGCGATCCTGGCTGCGGGTTGCGAGGGCATCGAAAAGGACCTGCCGCTCGAGGCGCCGGTGACCTCGAACCTCGCCAATCTCGACAAGCCGAAACTGCCGCGCACGCTCAATGCGTCGATCGAGGCGTTCGCTGCGTCGGACTTCTGCGCCGAGGCCTTTGGCGAGGCCTTCCGCGACAATTACGCCGAAAGCCGGCGGGCCGAGCAGGCTGCGTTCGACGCCTGGCAGGCGTCGCACATCACCGACTTCGAATGGCAGCGCTATTTCGTCAGCTGACGAGAGTTGTTGCTTACTCGGCCGCCTGAACGCGGTTGGCCAGGATGAGGGCGCGGATCTCGGACCGGCAGGAGCCGCAATTGGTGCCGGCCTTCAGGGCGCCGCCGATGGCCTCGACGGTGGTGCAGCCGGCCGCCACCGCGGCCACGATCTGGTTGGCTCCGACGTTGAAACAGGAGCACACGGTCGCGCCCGCGTCGGGCCGTTCGGCACCGGCGCGGCCGGCGACGATGCGGAAGCGCTCGCGCTGGCTGGCGTGGACCGCTTCGAGCTGTTCGGTCGCCCAGCCGCGCGACACCGCGACCGGGCCGGGCGCGACGAACAAGGCGCCGACAAGGCGCTCGCCATCGAAGGCGGCGATGCGGTGCTGGCCGGCGTCGCGGTCGTGATAGGCGAGTATTTCGGCCGGGGAGGCATCGAAGAGCGAGCCGGCAAGGGCTGTCCAGTCGGCGGCGTCGTCGGCAAAGGCAAGTTCGACGCGCCATCCGCCCTTGCAGCGGGCTGCTGCCCAATAGTCGGCGGTGATCGCTTCGGGACGTTGCCGCGTCACGGCAAAACCAAAGACCTTGGCGGCAAATTTCTCGATGCGGGCCGCGACATGTTTTAGCGCCGGCTGGCCTGAGATTGGGTCAGTGAGCGGCGCGGTGAGCACGTCGAGTCGCCCCCTGGCGGCGAACTGATCGGTCCAGTGCATCGGCGCGAAGACGCTGCCCCGGCGCTGGCGGGGCGTGATCAGGGCGCGGACCAGCACGTCACCGCGCGGTGTGGAGATGCGCACGATGTCGGCATCGCCGATGCCGTGGTGCTGTGCATCCGCCGGGTGGATTTCGACGAAGGGCTCGGCGATGTGCTGGGACAGCCGCGGGCTTTTGCCGGTGCGCGTCATGGTGTGCCAGTGGTCGCGGATCCGGCCGGTGTTCAGGATGAGCGGGAAGTCGGGGCTGGTGCGGTTTTCCGTGGTGGCGCGGATGGCGATGAAGCGCGCCTTGCGGTCGGGGGTGTAGAAATTGCCGTTGGCGAAGAAGCGGGTGGGTTGGTGCTCCGCCGCGCCTCCTCCTGGGCTCGGCGCTGGCCATTGGAATGGAGCCAGCGCGTCGTATTCCTCCCCATCGACCCCACCATAAATCCCAATATCGAAATCGCGCGCACCATCATTTTCAAACCCGGACAGTGTCGCGTGCTCGCCAAAAACTTCCGCCGGCGTCTCATGCCCAAACGCCTCGCCAAAACCCATCCGCCGCGCCACTTCGGCGACAATCCACCAGTCGGGCCGCGCCTCACCGGGCAGGCCCAGGAAGGCACGTTGGCGCGAGATGCGGCGCTCGGAATTGGTGACGGTGCCGTCCTTCTCGCCCCAGGCAGCGGCGGGCAGCCGGACATGGGCGTGACGGACGGTGTCGGTGTTGGCCAGCACGTCCGAGACCACGACGAACGGACAGGCCTTGATCGCCGCTTCGACGGCGTCGGCATCCGGCATCGAATCGACCGGGTTGGTGGCCATGATCCACAGCGCCTTGATGCGCCCGTCGGCCACGGCCTGAAACATCTCGACCGCCTTCAGGCCGGGCTTCTGCGTGACATCAGGCGCATTCCAGAAGCGCTGCACGCGGTCGCGATGGTCGGGGTTTTCGATCTCCATATGGGCGGCGAGCATGTTGGCCATGCCGCCGACCTCGCGGCCGCCCATGGCGTTGGGCTGGCCGGTCACCGAGAACGGGCCGGCTCCCGGCTTGCCGATCCGGCCGGTGGCAAGATGGCAGTTGATGATGGCGTTGACCTTGTCTGTGCCGGAAGACGACTGGTTCACGCCCTGGCTGTAGACGGTCACGGTCTTCGCGGTCGCGGCAAACAGGCTGTAGAAGCGGCCAAGTTCGTCCTCGCTGAGGCCCGTGGCCGCGGCAACGCCGGCAAGATCGAGCGCCGAGGCGGCGAAAAGCGCTTGCCCGAAGCCGGTCGTGTGCGCCGTGATATAGGCGCGGTCGAGCGCGTTGTGCTGGCCGAGCCAGGCGAGCAGGCCGGTGAACAGAGCGACATCGCCATCCGGCGCGATCGCCAGGTGCATGTCGGCGATATCAGCGGTCATGGTGCGGCGCGGGTCGATCAGCACGATCTTCATCTCAGGCCGCTTTTCCCGGGCCGCCGCGATGCGCTGATAGAGCACGGGGTGGCACCAGGCGAGGTTGGAGCCGACCAGCACGATGAGATCGGCGCGTTCCAGATCCTCGTAGGTTCCCGGCACCGTGTCGGAGCCGAAGGCGCGGCGGTGGCCGGCGACGGACGAGGCCATGCAAAGGCGAGAATTGGTGTCGATGTTGCCCGAGCCGATGAAGCCCTTCATCAGCTTGTTGGCGAGATAATAATCCTCGGTCAGCAACTGGCCCGAGACATAGAAGGCGACCGCATCCGGTCCGTGCTCGGCGATGGTTTGCGAAAAGGTCGAGGCGACAAGGTCGAGCGCTTCGTCCCAGCCTGTCCGGCGGCCGTGGATTTCGGGATAGAGCAGCCTGCCGTCGAGATCGATGGTCTCGGCCAGTGCCGAGCCCTTGGAGCAGAGCCGGCCGAAATTCGCGGGATGATCGGGGTCGCCGCGGACGGACACTTGCCCGTCCGCGGCGACCTTCGCCAGCACGCCGCAGCCCACCCCGCAATAGGGGCAGGTGGTCCTCACCTCGCGTGCTGCGTCGATCTCCATGGTCAGGCAGCGCGGCTGGCCAGCGCTTCCAGCGCCAGGAACAAGCGCTCGCCTTCGACCTTGACCGGGATGGTGCGCGCCACGCCCTCGTCGGCGCCGAGCGCCTTGCCTGTCTCGAGCGAGATCACCCAATTGTGCAGGGGACAGGTCACCGCCGTGCCGTGGACGATGCCCTGGCTTAGCGGCCCACCCTTGTGCGGACAGTGGTCGTCGATGGCGTAGACCTGGTCGTCCTGGGTGCGGAAGACGGCGACCTTGCCTTGCGGTGTGGCGACACAGCGCGCGCCACGGCGGGGGATGTCGGTGAGGGCGCCGATTGCGATCCAGTTCATCTCCATCACTCCGCCGCCTCTGCAAACCCGACCGAAGCCATCGGCCGGAATTCGTGCTTGTCCTTGCCGGAGACGCGCTCCGACCATGGGTCGACCTGGGCGAATTTCTGAGAAAAGACGAAGCGGTCGTAGTAGGCCTTGCGCTTGCTCGTATCGTCCATGATCTGGCGCTTGATCTCCGGTATGCCGATGCGCTTGGCCCATTTGTAGATGCGCTCGAGATAGCGGCCCTGCTCGCGGTACATCTGCGTCAGCGCCACGATATGTTCGAGCGCCTCGTCTTCCGTCTTCACAAGGCCGAGCACTTCGGTGCCCTTGATGTCGAGGCCGGCGGCACCGGCGAAATGGATCTCGTAGCCGCTATCGACGCAGATGACGCCGACATCCTTGCAGGTCGCCTCGGCGCAGTTCCTCGGACAGCCCGACACCGCCATCTTGACCTTGGCCGGGGTCCACGAGCCCCACATGAATTTTTCGATGCGGATGCCCAGCCCCGTCGAATCCTGTGTGCCGAAGCGGCACCAGTCGGAGCCGACGCAGGTCTTCACCGTGCGCAAGCCTTTGGCATAGGCATGGCCGGAGACGAAGCCGGCCTGGCCGAGATCGGCCCACACCGCCGGCAGGTCTTCCTTGCGGATGCCCAGCATGTCGATGCGCTGGCCGCCGGTGACCTTGACCATCGGGATCTCGAACTTGTCGACGACATCGGCGATGGCGCGCAGTTCGGCGGCATTGGTCACCCCGCCCCACATGCGCGGCACCACCGAATAGGTGCCGTCCTTCTGGATGTTGGCGTGGACGCGCTCGTTGATGAAGCGCGACTGGTAGTCGTCGGCGTAGTCGTCCGGCCAGTCGCAGACGAGATAGTAGTTGAGCGCCGGCCGGCATTTGGCGCAGCCGCAGGAGGTCGTCCATTCCAGCTCCTGCATGACGGCGGGAATGGTCTTCAGACGCTTGGCGATGATCAGCCGGCGCACTTCGTCATGGCCGAGCGTCGTGCAGCCGCACATCGGCTGGACCGCGGCTGGGTTGTATTTGTCGCCGATGGTCAGGACCATCAGTTTTTCGACCAGTCCGGTGCAGGAACCGCAGGAGGCTGACGCCTTGGTGTGGGCGCGCACATCGTCGAGCGAGGTCAGGCCCTTGGCCGTGATCGCGCCTGTGATCTTGCCCTTGCAGACGCCGTTGCAGCCGCAGATTTCCGCATCATCCGGCAAGGCTGCAACGGCCGCCATAGGGTCCAGCGGGGCACCCCCCTGGTAGGACTGGCCGAAGATGAGCGTGTCGCGCATTTCGGATATGTCGGTCTGCTTTTTCTTCAGGTCGTTGAACCAGGCGCCATCCGCCGTCTCGCCATAGAGCACGGTGCCGATGATGCGGTCGTCCTTGAGCACCAGGCGCTTGTAGACGCCGGCCGCCGCATCGCGCAGCACGATCTCCTGGCGGTCCTCGCCCTCGGCGAAGTCGCCGAGCGAAAACAGGTCGATGCCGGTGACCTTGAGCTTGGTCGGCGTGTCCATATGGACGAAGGCGGCAGCCTCGCTGCCGGCGAGCTGGTGGGCGGCGACCCGTGCCATCTCGTAGAGCGGCGCGACGAGCCCGTAGACCATGCCGTTGACCTCGGCGCATTCGCCGAGCGCGTAGATGTCGGGATCGTTGCTGCGCATGCCGGCGTCGACGACGATGCCTCTGTTGACGGCGATGCCCGCTTCTTTCGCCAGTGCCGAATTCGGCCTGATGCCGACGGCCATGACCACCAGCGTCGCCGGAATGATGGTGCCGTCGGCGAGTTCTACCTGCTCGACCTTGCCGTTGCCCGTGATCGCCTGCGTGTTGGCCTTGGTGATGACCTTGATGCCGCGTTGTTCGACGGCGCGCTGCAAGAGATAGCCGGCGGCCGGATCGAGCTGGCGCTCCATCAGCGTCGGCATGACATGCAGCACGGTGACGTCCATGCCTTGCGCGTTGAGGCCGGCTGCCGCCTCCAGTCCAAGCAGGCCGCCGCCGATCACCACGGCCTTGGCGCGCGACTGGGCCGCCAGCATCATGGCCTGGACATCGTCGAGATCGCGATAGGTCAGCACGCCCGGCAGAGCATGGCCGGGCACTGGAATGATGAACGGCACCGAGCCGGTGGCGATGACGAGCTTGTCGTAAGGCTCGGTGACGCCGTGGTCGGAGGTGACGGTCTTCGCCTGCCGGTCGATGGCAACGATCTTGTGGCCCTTGTAGAGGGTGATGCCGTGCTTGATGTACCAGCCGTCACCATGGATGATGATCTCCTCATAATCCTTTTCGCCCGACAGCACCGGCGACAGCATGATGCGGTCGTAGTTCACACGCGGCTCGGCGTTGAAGATGGTGACCTGGTAGCGGCCGGGCGCCTTTTCCAGCAGATGCTCGAGCATGCGCCCTGGCGCCATGCCGTTGCCGATGATGACGAGTTTCTCTGTCATGTCCGGTCTCATTCAGCCGCGTAGGAAAGGGGTGAAGGTTCGGCGGATGCCGCGCGCTCCATGCGCCGGATGGAGACATGCATCCAGGCAAGGCAGGTGACGACGATGACGAAGAGCAGCATGAAGCAACTCGACCACACGCCGGTGAGGTCGTTGAGGGCGCCGAAGGCGATCGGCAGGATGAAGCCGCCGAGCCCGCCGATCATGCCCACCACACCACCGACGGCGCCGACGCTCTGCGGATAGTAGGCCGGGATGTGCTTGTAGACGGCGGCCTTGCCGAGGCTCATGAAAAAGCCGAGCACGCAGGCGACGGCGATGAAGGCGAGCGGGCCGATCTCGAAATGAAAGGCGATCGGCCCGCTAATGCCGCGCACGACGTAGTCTGCCGAGGGGAGAGACAGAACGAGAGTCGCGACGGCACTGACGGCGAACGTCGAATAGAGCACGGTCCGGGCGCCGATCCGGTCGGCAAGCACGCCGCCATAGGCGCGGAACACACTTGCGGGAATTGAATAGGCCGCGCCGATCATGCCGGCGGTCGCAAGTCCGAAGCCGTAGACGCCGATCAGGTAGCGCGGCAGCCACAGCGACAGCGCCACGAACGCGCCAAAGGCGAAGAAGTAGTAGAAGGCGAAGCGCCAGACCTGCACATTCTTGAGCGGCGCGAATTCCTGCCAGAAGCTTCTCGTGGGGGCTGCCTTGCCGGCGCGGCGCTCGCGGATGACCGGATCATCGCCGGTGGTGAACCAGAAGATGGCGGCCATGACGACGAGTGCCGCCGCCCAGATCAGAGCCACCGACTGCCAGCCCCAGGAGAGAAGCACGAAGGGCGCCAGGAATTTGGTGACCGCGGCCCCGACATTGCCGGCACCGAAGATACCGAGGGCCGTGCCCTGCTTGTCCGCCGGGAAGAAGCGCGAGACATAGGACACGCCGACAGCGAAGGAGCCGCCGGCGAGCCCGACGCCGAGCGCGGCAACCAGCATCTGTCCGTAGGTGTGCGCGAAAGCCAGCAGGAAGGTCGCAACCGCCGCCGCAAGCATGGTCGCGGTGTAGACCAGCCGTCCGCCAAAGCGGTCGGTCCAGACGCCGAGCACCATGCGTACGAGCGAACCGGTGAGGATCGGCGTGCCGACGAGCAGGCCGAACTGCGTCTCGTTCAGCCCGAGCTCCTGCTTTATGCGCACGCCGATGATTGAAAAGATCGTCCACACCGCGAAGCATACGGTGAAGGCGATGGTGGACATTACAAGCGCCTGCCGGGGAGCACTGTCCTGGCTGGGCGCGGCTGGGAGATTTGCGGTCAATGTCTGGCTCCGGTTTGCGGCGTGGGAGGCGCCGCGGATATTTTGTGGGTGAATGGTCAGCGGCGCGGCATCGATGGGTGCAACGAGACCGGGTTCGCGACCGTCAGGTCCTTGCTTTGGGTCTTGGCGCCGATCGGAAACAGCAGGAGCGCGGCGGTGAACAGTGCCGCCGTCAGCGCGCTGCTGGCCAGAAAATCGCGGCGCGTGAAGTCCGCGAGGGACGCGCCAGTTCCGATCCGTTTCGTCATCGTCGTCTCCGGTTGGGCGCCGCTTGGGCCAGCGCCGTCGATCGCGCAAAAAACAAAAAAGCCGCCGGCCAGGTCTTCGCGCGTCCGTCCATCCGGGATCGCGCATTGACCTGAGCGGCAGCTTTGCCTGTGGCGCCCGCCATTGGACGCCGTGTCACTTGGCCCTTGCGGACCTACATTCTGCAAAGCAGGAAGCGTGCCAATTCGCCAGCGCCCTAGATTATCGAATGAAATCAATGTGAACCGCAGCTGGGCGACTTTTGACCGAGCCCGGCAGCGGATCAAAGATTAGTCAGACTGCCTTGCACGGCAGCATAATATTTGTGCAGTGCGGTAGACTGCCTATTGCCGATGCAGCTTGCCAATTGCCGATGATTGCGCGTTTTTCGGTCATGATCTTACTCTGCGGCCGCGACGAAGCGGTGGCGCTCGTAGAGGAACTTCAGCACCGCCTCGCGGCAGCGCAGGAAGGTGCGGTCGGAGGAAAGCTCGACACGCCGGCGCGGTCGGGCCAGCGGCACGGCAAGCACCTCGCCGATGGTCGCGGCCGGGCCGTTGGTCATCATCACGATGCGGTCGGACAAGAGCACGGCCTCATCGACATCGTGGGTGATCATGATGGTCGTCGAGTCCAGCCTCGAATGGATGTCCATCACCGCGTCCTGCAGATGGGCGCGCGTCAGCGCGTCGAGCGCGCCGAACGGCTCGTCGAGCAGCAGGATCTTCGGCTCCATGGCCAGCGCGCGTGCGATGCCGACGCGCTGCTTCATGCCGCCGGAAATCTCGGCCGGGCGCTTGTCCCTGGCATGCGCCATCTGCACGAGGTCGAGATTGCGCATGATCCAGTCGTGCCGCTCCGCTCGGCTCTTGCTGCGGCCGAAGACCTTGGATACCGCGAGGTTGATGTTCTCGTAGACGGTGAGCCAAGGCAGCAGCGAGTGGTTCTGGAACACTACCGCGCGTTCGGGTCCGGGGCTGTCGACCTCCTTGTTTTCGAGCAGCACGGCGCCGGCGGATACATTGGTCAGGCCGGCGATCAGGTTGAGCAAGGTCGACTTGCCGCAGCCGGAATGGCCGATGATGGAGACGAATTCGCCCTTGTCGATGGTCAGCCTGATATCCCTCAGCACCTCGCTGACCTGGCCGCCACGAGCGAAGGATTTGTCGATATGATCGAGCTTCAGATAGGCCGTCATGGCGCTGTCCTCACTTTGCCGTTGTGCCGCGGGTGACGAAGGCGCCGACCGCCGCGACCAGACGGTCGAGGCAGAAGCCGGTGACGCCGATATAGGCGAGCGCGACGATGATGTCGGGCAGCCGCGACGAGTTCCACGCGTCCCAGATGAAGAAGCCGATGCCGACACCGCCGGTCAGCATCTCGGCGGCGACGATGGCGAGCCAGGACAGGCCGATGCCGATGCGCAGACCGGTGAAGATGTAGGGCGCGGCGGCCGGCACCATGATCTTGACGAAGAATTCGAGCTGGTTGAGCCGCAGGATGCGCGCGACGTTGCGGTAGTCCTGCGGAATGTTGCGCACGCCGACGGCGGTGTTGATGATGATCGGCCAGATCGAGGTGATGAAGATCACGAACAGCGCCGACGGGCTGGAATCGCGGAAAGCCGCCAGCGACAGCGGCAGCCAGGCCAGCGGCGGCACCGTGCGCAGGATCTGGAACACCGGATCGAGGCCGCGCATCGCCCAGACCGACTGGCCGACCAGCGCGCCGAGGGCTACCCCGACCACCGCCGCCATGCCGAAGCCGATGGCGACGCGCTGCAGCGAGATAAGTACCCGCCACGCCAGCCCGATATCCTGCGGGCCGTTGTCGAAGAACGGATGCGCGATCAGGTCATAGGCCTCGTTCCACACCTGGCTCGGCGGCGGCAGGCTGGCGGTCGGTGACGAGCAGGCGACCTGCCAGACGACGAGCAGGACGAGGATGACGACGGCCGGCGGCACCAGCGCCGTCGCCAGTTTGCCGGCAATGGCGAGCGGGTCGATGCGGCGCCGGGCCTTGGCTGTGAAGGTGACCAGTTCGGCGGGCTTTGCCGGAAACGCCTTCACCTTGGTGTCCTCGATGGTTTGGATGGACATGTCTTGGAAAACTCCTGGGCGTTGGGCGACAACGCGCGAGCGCCGTTGCGCCTAAGCCGATGCCTTGATCTTGAGGCTGTCGAGGTAGGCGGACGGGTTGGCCGGATCGAAGACCTTGCCGTCGAAGAAGGTCTCGACGCCCCGCGACGAGGATGCCGGAATGTCGGTGGCCGCCACGCCGAGATCCTTGGCTGCCTCGCGCCACAGATCCTCGCGGTTGACCTGATCGACCAGCGCCTTGACGTCGGTGGTCGGTGCGAATTTGCCCCAGCGGATGTTCTCGGCGAGGAACCACGAATCATGGCTCTTGAACGGATAGGAGACGCCGCCCTTCCAGAACTTCATGTAGAGGTCGGTGCCCTTGGCGACGCGGCCATTGCCGTAGTTGATATCGCCCTTGAGGCGACCGATGATGTCAGCGACGGGCACGTTCATCCACTGCCGCTTGCCGATGATAGCGGCCATCTCGTCCTTGTTCTCCATGGTCTCGCACCACTGCTGGGCTTCCATGACGGCCATCAGGATCGCCTTGGTGGCGTTCGGGTTCTTCTCGATGAAGGCGGCGCGCAGGCCGAGCGCCTTTTCCGGATGGCCCTTCCACAATTCGCCCGTGGTGGCGGCGGTGAAGCCGACGCCCTGATGGACGAGTTGCTCGTTCCACGGCTCGCCGACGCAGAACACGTCCATGTTGCCGACCTTCATGTTGGCCACCATCTGCGGCGGTGGCACGACGATGGTCGAGACGTCCTTGTCGGGATCGATGCCGCCGGCGGCCAGCCAGTAGCGTATCCACAGGTCATGTGTGCCGCCCGGGAAGGTCATGGCGGCCTTCACTTCCTTGCCGGCGGCCTTCTTGGCGGCGAAGGCTTCCTTCAGCTTGGAGGCGTCGAGGCCGACGCCGGTGGCGGCGTATTCCTGAGCGACGGAAATTCCCTGGCAGTCGTAGTTCAGCCGCGCCACGATCGCCATCGGCATCGGCTGGTTGTTCTGCGTCACCTTACCTGTGTGCATGAGGTAGGGCAGCGGCGTCAGGATGTGGGCGCCGTCAATGCCGTTGGCCTCTCCGCCAAGCATCAGATTGTCGCGCGTGGCGCCCCAGGAGGCCTGCTTCAGCACCTCGACATCGGGCATGCCGTATTTGGCGAACAGGCCTTTCTCCTTGGCGATCATCAGGGGTGCGGCATCGGTCAGCGCGATGAAGCCGAGCTTGGCGCCGGTGACTTCCGGGGCGGCGGTCGCGGCATAGGCGCCAGAGGGGAGCAGCGCACGCGCGGCCGCCAGGGTTGCCGCGGTGGCAGCACTTGCCATCAGAAAATTGCGACGGGTCATGCCCTCAAGAGGGGCTTCAGTCTTGATGCGTTTCGTCATCGTCATCTCCCGTTGGGCACTGCTCGGGATCAGCGCCGTCGATTGCGTGTTCGGTCAAAACAAAAAAGCCGCCGGCCAGGCCGCGCGCGTCCGTCTATCCGGGATCGCGTGTTGACCTGAGCGGCAGCTTTGCCTGTAGCGCCCGCCATTGGACGCCTGTTACGTGACCCGAGAAGAGTCTGCCTATTGCAACGCAGGAACCGTGCCAGTTTCGGAATGGATGATAAATACCAATAAAATCAACGATATGGCACAGTATCGGCGCACAAGCCCGCAGGGCGGGCAAGCCAAAGATTGTTCATCAACGCAAGTGCACGCACAATTTTTGTGCAATGCACAAGAATGGCGCGGAAATGATCAGGCTTCCGCGCGGGCCGATTTCTGGGCGGCAATGTAGGCGTCGATCTCGTCGGGATCGAAGATCTGGCCGTCGAAGAAACCGTCGGGACCAAGCACCAGGCCGGCCCCGGTCGCGCCGACCGCGGTGGCGACCTTGAGCGCGCCCTCGACCTTCGCATTGGCGCCGGGAAGCGCGACACCCAGCGGCTTCAGTGCCGAACGGTAGAGGTCGGGCCGGTAGCATTCGCGTGCAATGGCGAGGTTTTCAGGCGTGTGCGCCACATGCCCCCAGCGGACCATCTGCGTGTAGAACCACAGCGCATGGCTCTTCCAGGGAAAGTTCGCCGCCTTGTCGAAGGGCAGGAAGAAGTCGTCGATATCTCGTTCCGCTCCGCCGCCCAATTGGAGATGGCCGGTCAGTATCGGCATCTGCACCGCGGGCGGCAGACCGAGGAAGCCGGGCCGCGCCATCACCGCTGCCAATTCGCCGTGGTTGGCCGGATCCTGGCACCAGCGTGCCGAGTGATGCAGCGCGCGCAGCAGTGCCGCCAGAGCCTCGGGATTCTCGTCCGCCCAGGCCTTGCGCACGCCGATCACCTTCTCCGGACTGTTCTTCCACAACAGTGCCTTGACGGTGACGATATGGCCGGTGCCGGCGGCGACCGCAGCGCTGTTCCAGGGTTCGCCGACGCAGTAGCCGTCGATGCGCCCAGCGGCCAATGCGTCGGCCATGAAGGGAGGTGGTACGATGACGATCTCGATTTCGCGCGACGGATCGATGCCGCAAGCGGCAAGCCAGTAGCGCAGTTCGTAATTGTGCCCGGAATGCGGATGCACGACGGCAAAGCGGAGCGGCTCGCGGCCAGCGGCCGCCCGTTCGCGGATGAATGCGCCAAGTGCCGTCCCGGCGCGTGCTGGATCGAGATCGGGTTCAGCGCCATGCGCCGCCATGCCGGCCCAGACGGCGTTGGAGATGGTGACGCAATTGCCGCCGAGCCCAAGCGAGAACGGCACGATGGTTTCGGAAGCGAGCGGCGTCAGCCCGAGATTGCAGGCGAGCGGCATGGGTCCCAGCATATGCGCAAGATCGAAGTGGCCGATGGCAATACGGTCGCGGATGTTGGCCCAGGATGTCTCGCGGTGCAGCGTGAGCTCGATGCCTTCGCGCGCGGCGAAGCCAAGCTCGCTTGCGGCGACCAGCACGGCGCTGTCGAAAAGCGGCATGAAGCCGGCGGTGATCTGGTGCTTCATGCTCATTCGTCCTCCGCCGGCCCCAGCAGTCCGGCGGCAGTCACCAGGCTCTGGGCGATATCGCTGATCTTGCGGTTCTGGTTCATCGCCGTCTTGCGCAGCAGCGTATAGGCGGCCTCTTCGGAGAGGCCGCGCGACTTCATCAATATGCCCTTGGCGCGGTCGATAACCTTGCGGCTCTCGAGCTCGCTGCGCGCCTCTTCCAGCTCGCGCGCCATGCGCGAGAAGGCATTGAAGCGGCTGACCGCCATGTCGAGGATCGGCTTGACGCGCTCTTGCCTGAGCCCATCGACGACATAGGCCGACACGCCGGCATCGACCGCGGCCTCGATCGAGGCCTGGTCCGAGCGGTCGACGAACATGGCGATCGGGCGCTTCACCGCACGCGACAGCTGGAACATGTTTTCGAGCATGTCGCGGTTGGGATTTTCGAGGTCGATGACGATGACGTCCGGCTCGATCTCGGCGATCCGCCGGGCAATACCGGTCACGTCATGGATGACGGTAACCTGTTGATGGCCAGCCTCGCGCAGGCCGGCCTCGATGATCGAGGCGCGGATGCGATTTTCATCGATCACCAGGACGGCTAGGGAGGATCGGACCATGCCGGCATTGTGGGCAAGGCCGCGAAATTGTGCAATGCGGCATAGCCACACCCGTTTGAAGGGGCGTGGCTATGCGCATCATCGCTTACCGCTGTGGATTGCGTCCTGTCGGAAGCGGATCATGTCGTCTTGCTGCAAAGACAGGATGCGGGTTCAGCCGCAGACGCGGACCTGCTCGATCACCCTGTGATGGTGGCGCCAGTGCTTGATGATCTCGATGTGGCAGTTGTGGTGCCGGTGGTGACGTCGATACTCGCCATTGTTGTTGTCGTATTGCACGTTCTGGTCGTCGCCATACTGGTTGTCGTAATTATGCCGGTGATGGCGGCGAACGACGATCTGGCCATTGTCGGATTGGTCGTCCGGTGAATACTGGTTGTTGTCGTCGGATTGGATGATCACGCTTGCGGCTTGTGTGGGCGCAATGACTGCGGCTGTGGCGGCCAATGCCACCATGGAAGCCAAGAATAACTTCTTCATGTTTTCGTCCTCCTTGAGTTACATCAACTCGCGGAATGGGTTAGCGTTCCAATACGCTTCGGTAAGCTTTTCACGGCCGTCGTGTTTGATCCGGCCATCAGCGGCCGGGGCGATGGCGCTACAAGCGAACGAAGGCCGTCAGCGGCAGATGGTCGGAGGCAACGCGCGAAAGCGGCGTATCATGCGCTTCCACCGCTGCAATCATGCCGTGGCGATTGGTCATGATCCGGTCGAGCGCCAAAAGCGGCAGGTTCGAGGGGAAGGTAGGGACTGCCGGTGGCTGCGGGCCGAACGTCGCATGCAGCGTGTTGAGTGTGGAGCGGTTGCCGAGCCGCCATTCGTTGAGGTCGCCAAGCAGGAGCGTCGGCTTCTCGTCGGCGCTGCTCATGATGTCCAGCACGACGCGGGCCTGCTGCGAGCGCGAGTGGCGCAGCAGGCCGAGATGGGCGGCGATGATGCGCAAGGTCCGGTTTCCGTCGAGGTCGATCTCCGCCACCACCGCGCCGCGCGGTTCCAGGCCCGGAAGCCTGATCTGATGCACGTCACGGACGACGCCCTTCTTGAACAGCAGGACATTGCCGTGCCAGCCATGGCCCTTGCCGGTGGCTGAAATCGGCACCGGCACCAGGCCGGTTTCGCGCTCGAGGCGGGGCAGGTCGAGAAGCCCGTCACGGTCGCCGAAACGGTTGTCCGCTTCCTGCAGGGCGATGACGTCGGGATCGATTTCGCGGATGACGCGGCTGGTGCGCTCTGGATCGAACTTGCGATCGACGCCGACGCATTTGTGGACGTTGTAGGAGGCAACCAGCGTTCCGGTGGTGGCGGTCGCCTTGTGCGCAGCCGCGTTTGCCTTCTGCATCCGCCTGTCGCGAATGGACAAAAGCATGGTTGCTGGGAGGCTGCGTCCGTTCATCCGCACAGTGTGCCTGCCATGCCTGCTGCTTCCACCATGCACCTCAAATAGAGTCTTTGCGCTTATGTTCCATGGCTGACACCAAACTATCCGTCAAACACGTCGTTTTGTTAAAGATGAGGGGCCTCTCTAAAGATTAAAGATGAGGGGCCTCTCTAAAGATAGGGCGAACCCAGCCACAGGATACGGTCGAACAGCCGGATGATAAACGGCCGGGCCCGCAAGGAGTCCAGCGTGACGGGGATAGCCGTTTCGATTGCCGAGCCAATGCGGGCTTCGATCTCGCGGGCAAAGCCTGCGTCGAGGACCTCCAGATCGATCTCGAAGTTCAACCGCAGCGACCGGGCGTCGAGGTTGGACGAGCCGACATAGGCCCAGACGCCGTCGATCGAAAGCAGCTTGGAATGGTCGAATGGGCCCTCCGTTCGCCATATGCGGCAATAATTCTTCAGGATCTGGTCGAATTGCGCGGTCATGGCGCGGTCGACAAGGAAGAGATTGTTGACTGCGGGCACCACGACATCGATCTCGACGCCGCGTCGGGCGGCGGTGATCAAGGCGCTGATCAGTTCCCGGTCCGGCAGGAAATAGGGCGACATCAGGCGGATCGACTTGCGCGCGACCGAGAAGGCGCCGATCAGCAGCTTGTGGTTGGTCTCGTTGCTGGCATCCGGCCCGGATGCGACCGCCCGCACCAGCATCGGCTGGCCGGCTGCCGGCGACAGCGGGGCAATTCGCCAGGCATCGCCTTTCAGCGCCTCGTTGGTGGCGAAACGCCAGTCTTCGGCGGCAACCGAGAACAGGTCGGCGACGATCGGGCCGGTGACCTTGAAATGCGTGTCCCTGGCGCTGACGGAGCCTGCGAACTCGGCGGAAAAACCCTTGCGGATGTTCATACCGCCGGTGAAGGCAACCGTGCCGTCGACCACCAGGATCTTCCGGTGGGTCCTGAGGTTGGCGTAGGGCAGGCGCAGGCCCATGACGATGTTGCCGTTGAAGACATCGGCGGTGATGTTGGCGCGGCGCAGATGGCCGAGGATGCTGGGGACGGAGTAACGGGCGCCGACGGCGTCGATCAGCACGCGAACGGTGACGCCGCGCCCGACAGCGCTGGCCAGCGATTCGACGAAAAGCAGGCCGACGGCGTCATTGTCGAAAATATAGGTCTCGAGCAGGACGCTGCGTTCGGCGCCATCGATCGCCGCGCACATGGCGGTATAGGCCTCGTCGCCGGTCTCCAGCACGTCGATGGCATTCCCCGGGTTGAGCGCGCGCCGCGCCACCCTGTCGCCCAACGTCCGCAGACCGGTGAAGCGTTGACCGTAGCGCTCGACGATCAGCGCCTCCTCGGCGGCGATGTCACGCTCATGCTTGGTGGCGGCCGCGTCGCCGGCAAGCGGGCGCTGTGCGGTGATGGTGGCGCGGCGAATGCGGTTGATGCCGGCCACGGCATAGATCAGCACGCCGAGGATCGGTGACAACACCATCACGCCGACCCAGCCGGTGGCGGCGCGCACATCCTCCTTGGTCATGACGGCGTGGGCGATGCCGACGGTCGCCATCACCACCGAGATGATCGCCAGGATTTGGGTCCAGTGAATCGCAATGGTCTCGAACATTGCCGGGACTATCGAGCGGGCGGTTGCAGAAGGCAATGCGGACGCGCCTTCGGCGGAAGGCGGTCGTGGTCGGGTCAGCGCTTCGGCTGAAGGTACCTATTCCAGAGCAGGATTGAGCCGATGTAATTTCCCTTGGATCCCGCCTGGAAAAGCCAACATGACCCTTAGGTAAAGCATAGAACCGGTGTGATCCGTCATCATTCGGTGCTGCTTTGATCCCCAGGGCTTCCTGTACTTTGGTGCCACATCTATTGTATATCAGGAGGAATGAAATTAGCGATGTAACACTTTGATCGCAGGCGAGGGGAGCGCCGAATGATGACATTCAACTTCGAGGGACCTCCTCTGGAGGGCGGCGATATATCGGCTCGATGCCAGGGCCAGTTGCGGCCTCTCGTCCGTGAAATCGTGCAGGCTGCGGTCGCTGCGGGCTGGAACCAGGACGACGTTCTCCTGGCTTTTGTGGAACTCACTTGGGATCTCTACGAAAAACGTCGCGGCGATTTGTAAGCCCGCCGCGATCCCTGCCGATTCCGTGCTGTGGCGGATTCAACGCGGAAACCAGGTCATAGACATGCCGAGCCGGACAGGTGCCGCTGCATCAGCACTCGATAAATAGTGCGAAAGCGCGTGACCGGTTTACACCGAATCCGACGAACCAAACGCTCGGATGGAGATGACCTCACCATTCGTGCAAAAAAGAATGCTCACGACCTTGCTTCGTTGGCGATATTTTTTCATTTTGTCCGAACACAAGTTTTTGTGTGAGTACGGATGTTCTTTCCTATTCGCGGCATGTGCGTTACTCTCGTTTTGGGCAGCGTGGGGCTATGGGGGATTTTCAGGCGGCGGCTTGAGGCGAGGCGAATGAAAAATGCGGACGAGGCTCGGGAAAGCGGCGTTTCCCGGGGCGTCGATCGGACAGCCCGATACGTCTTGGACATCATTCCAGAAAGTGCCGGCCCCAGACGCGCTACGGCGCGCGGCAGCGTCATCCATTCCGTCCGCGGTCCTGGGTCGCAGAAATTCCTGGCCAGGGAGCATTCCGCGGGAATTGTGCTGAGGCCAGGACGCAAGTTCAGAGCCTCGCTCGGCAGCGACAGGATCACCGAATACGATGCGCCGGTCGGATGCCTGGTCATCAATCCCGCGGGCGTCGACAGCACGCTTGCCTGGTCGCAGACCAGGGAAAACGCCGTCATTTCCATATCGCCAGAAGCGCTGTCGGAGTTGGCGGCTCATGAGTTCGATGTCACCGAGACAGAGCTCGAACCGCCTGCGTTCGGCACAGTCGATCTGAGGGCTCTCAACATAGCCCGGATGATCACTGCCGAACTGACCGGGAAGCTGCCTCCGAACGAACTTTATCTGGACTCGCTGCTGACGGTGTTCGGCGTGCATTTGCTGCGCACCTACACCAGCCGCAGCAGGCAGGCCGTGTCGCCCAAAGGCGGGCTCTCCGCCGTTGGCGCTCGACGCGTGCGCGAATATCTCGACGAGAACTTCGTGCGAAAAGTCATGGTCGCCGAACTCGCGTCGGTCGCAGGGGTTTCCCCCAATCATTTCATCGCAAGGTTCGCCAGGACGTTCGGGATGCCGCCGCATCGCTACCTTATCAATCTGCGCCTGGACTTGGCAGAAAAGCTGCTCGCCGATGGCGAGTTCGCGATCGCCGAAGTCGCCTACCTCGCCGGTTTTTCAGACCAAAGCCATCTGGCGGCCACCATGAAGAAGTACAGGGGACGAACGCCGACCAGGGCCGGCTCTGCTTCGGTCAAAACCTGAGAACTCAAGGTATGGCAAAGAGACCACACCCGCTGCTCAATGATCAAAGACCGGAATTTCCTACGAAGCTTCCGGAATTTTTCAAAATACGTCCGTCACGTACATGCCCAAACCTGCGTGGGAGTCATTCAGAATGCATGCGGCCTCGACATTGTCGCCATCTGGCCGGATCGATGAAATGAACGGGGCTGGCAATGCGGGCGTTCGATCAATCACGAATTGTTTTTCAGGGGAACAGGGAGAGCAGCCTCGGGTTGACTTCCGTCTGGGAAGCATCAGGAGGCCGAAACATGCGGCAGCGTGATGGTGGTTCCGCGGGATCGGCTTCCGAGGCGAATTCCGCGCAGCAGCCGGCGCTGAACGTAAAAGGCGGGCTTTCCGCCCGCAGCGCCCGCCGCGTGCAGGACTTCCTCGATGAGAACTTCACACGCAAGATAGCGCTTGCCGAGATGGCTGCGGTTTGCGGGCTTTCACCCTATCACTTCATGCGGGCCTTCTCCAGGACGTTTGGGGTGCCGCCGCATCAGTATGTCCTCGATCTGCGGCTGGACTTCGCCGAAAGGCTGCTTGCCGACAGCCGCATGGCGATCGCCGATATCGCCAATCTGGCCGGTTTTTCAAGCCAGAGCCATTTTACCACCGTCATGAAGAAATACCGGCAGGTGACGCCACTGCAGGCGCGGGTGGGCAAGCTTAACTCGAAGATTAGATGAGGCGGCGCTTGCGGCATTGTTTGATTACTTGGTTCTAAAGCGCTGGCTAAGGTAACGAGCCGTTAACCTCCGTCCAGTTGCTCCGTTTTTTTCTCACGACACAGCAATTTCGTGAAATACTGCAAGCAGGAATCATGTCTTCCTGCTGGGGATTGGAATTGTCAGACGATTCCATGCCGGCCAGCGGAGAGGGACCATGACCGACAATCGCATTTCGAGTGGCTCGCTTGTTCAGCGTAGCACGGCGCATTTCGCCGGACACTGGATTGCTGGAGCTGATCACGGCTCCCGCTCGTTGCGCCGCCGCTTGATGGCGGTCCTGCGCATGGCTCACCGCGTGCTTGGCATGCGCCGCAAGGGACATGGGCTCGGCATGCTCGGCACCGGCAGGATTTTGGCAGCGGCGCTGGGTGCGATCGCATTGGGCGGCATCGCCACGCCGGCATTAGCACAGGTTTTCGGCGGCGGCGGCACGGCAAACGGAGTGCGCGGTATCGCGTTTGGATCCGGAGCCGTGCAAAACGGAGCCGATTCAATAGCCGAGGGCACCAACGCCAGCGCGGGCAGCCAGAATGCCGTCGCAATCGGCTTTCAGTCGATCGCCTCCCAGATCAACTCCATCTATCTTGGCTCACGAACCGTTGCGGGAACAGGTGCCACTGCCACGAGCGCCATCGGCATCGGCACGGATGTTACGGCATCGCAGGCCGACGCCATCGGGATAGGACGTTCATCCGTTGCGTCGGCACAATACTCGGTGGCTCTCGGCCTGAACGCGAAAGCCACAGGCACCGGCGGCGCGATGGCGCTGGGTCAAGGCACGATCTCGAGCGGCGTCAATTCGGTAGCGCTCGGCGTTCAGGCCAGTGCCACCGGAGCCGGCGCCAACGCCTTGGGCACTTTCTCCGTTGCTTCCGGAGGGAACTCCACCGCCCTCGGCACCAGCTCCACAGCCAGCGGCAACTATGCCACGGCCGCTGGCTGGGGATCTGTCGCCAGCAAGGATAGTGCCGTTGCCATGGGCAAGTCGGCCAGCGCGACAGGGCTGAACTCGACAGCACTCGGCTCCAGCACCAATGCCTCGGCCGATTTCGCATTGGCGCTGGGCAACCAGGCTGTGTCGAGTGGGGTCGGTTCGGTCGCGGCAGGCTCGGGCGCCCAGGCCACGGACGTCTCCGCCACGGCGCTAGGCAATAACTCCGCGGCCACCGCCGCAAGCGCAACCGCGCTGGGGCTGGGCGCAACGGCGAGCGCTATAAATAGCACCGCGATCGGCAAGCAGGCCAATGCGAGCGCGCAGGACGCGATCGCCATGGGCACCAGCGCCAAGGCCAGTTCGGCCCAGGCCATTGCCGTGGGCATCAATGCGGTGGCGACCGGCGGCAAGGCTGTCTCCATCGGCTCCGGCAACACCGCCTATGGCGACGGCGCGGTTTCGATCGGCGATCCGAGCTATGCCAGCGGCACCGGTGCCTTCACCGGCGGCGCCAACAACATCGCCAACAGCGACGGCACGGCAACCGCCACCGCCGCCAACCAGGCCGCGGGTGCTGTCGCCATCGGCAACAACAACAAGGCGATCGGGCAAGGCTCGGTGGCGCTGGGCAACGGCTCCACCGCGGGCGCCGCCGGCCTTGCGGGCAATGTCGCGCTCGGCAATGGCGCGACGGCGGCGGCAAGCTCCGGCGACGTGGCGCTGGGCTCTGGTTCGGTGACCACGGCGGCGGTCGGCACGCCCAATGCCGTGACCAACGGCACCACCTATGCTTTCCAGGGCACCAATCCGACCTCGACGGTCAGCATCGGCGCGCCCGGTGCGGAACGCACGCTCACCAATCTGGCGGCGGGGCGGATCAGCGGATCCTCGACCGACGCGGTCAACGGTTCGCAGCTCTTTGCCACCAACCAGGCGGTCAACGCCATCGGCACCACGCTCAACACCATCAACACCGGCGGCGGCATCAAGTATTTCCATGCCAACTCGACGCTGGCTGACTCGTCTGCGACGGGTACGGACTCGGTCGCGATCGGACCCGTCGCGACCGCGACGGGAACGAGCGCCATCGCGGCTGGCACCAATGCGAGCGCCTCCGGTATCAGCGCCTCGGCCATCGGCAACGGCGCCGTCGCATCGGGCCTCAACGCGGCGGCATTTGGATACATATCCCAGGCCACGGGCCAATACAGCACCGCCGTCGGACCCAATGCCAATGCTACAGCCACGTCCAGCACGGCGATCGGCCAGAACGCGTTTGCAACCAACGTTCAAGCAACCGCTCTTGGCAAACAAGCGAATGCCAGCGCCTCGGATGCGCTCGCGCTGGGCGCCAACGCCGCCGCCAGCAACGCCGGCGCCGTGGCGCTCGGCTCGGGCTCGGTGACCGCCGCGGCGGTCGGCACGCCCAATGCCGTGATCAACGGCACGACCTACGCCTTCCAGGGCACCACGCCGACCTCGACGGTCAGCATCGGCGCGGTCGGTGCGGAGCGCACGCTCACCAATCTGGCGGCGGGGCGGATCAGCTTGACGTCGACCGACGCGGTCAACGGTTCGCAGCTCTTTGCCACCAACCAGGCGGTCAACGCCATCGGCACCACGCTCAACAACATAAATGTCGGCGGCGGCATCAAGTATTTCCATGCCAACTCGACGCTGGCTGACTCGTCTGCGACGGGTACGGACTCGGTCGCGATCGGACCCACCTCGACCGCGTCGGGGACGAGCGCCATCGCGGCCGGTACCAATGCAAGCGCCTCCGGCATCAGCGCCTCGGCGATCGGCAACGGCGCCGTTGCCAGCGGCGCAAACGCCTCCTCGTTCGGGTCCGGAGCGAACGCGATAGGAGACAATTCTCTCGCCGCCGGCGTCAGCGCCAACGCCGGCGGAAGCGCCAGCACCGCTCTCGGCATCGGCACCGTAGCCAGCGCCGACAATTCCACTGCCGTCGGACGTGAATCCCGCGCCACCGGACTCAACAGTACCGCGCTCGGTCGCGGCGCCCAAAGCAGCGCCCTGAACTCCATCTCTCTCGGCGCTGGGACGAGGGCGTCCGGGATAGGCGCCGTTTATGTCGGCTCAAGCACTTTTGCAACGAGCGCCAGTGGAGACAACGCCATCGGCATCGGCACGGACGTGACGGCATCTGAGAACGACGCCATTGCAATGGGGCGCGACAGCCAGGCGACGGCAACCAACGCCGTCGCTGTCGGTCTACAGTCCGCTGCGCTCTCCGCCGACTCCGTCGCCATCGGCACGGGCGCGACTGCCGATGGCGGCAAGGCCGTGGCCATCGGCGCCGGCAACACCGCCTATGGCGACGGCGCGGTGGCCATCGGCGACCCCAGCTTTGCCAGCGGCACCGGCGCCTTCACCGGCGGCGCCAACAACATCGCCAACAGCGACGGCACGGCGAGCGCCACCGCCGCCAATATGGCGGCGGGCGCTGTCGCCATCGGCAACAACAACAAGGCGATCGGACAGGGCTCCGTGGCGCTGGGCAACGGCTCCACCGCCGGCGCCGCTGGCCTTGCGGGCAACGTCGCACTCGGCAATGGCGCGACCGCGGCGGCGAGCTCCGGCGACGTGGCGCTGGGCTCGGGCTCGGTGACCGCCGCAGCGGTCGGCACGCCCAATGCGGTGATCAACGGCACGACCTATGCCTTCCAAGGCACCAATCCGACCTCGACGGTCAGCATCGGCGCGGTCGGTGCGGAACGCACGCTCACCAATCTGGCGGCGGGGCGGATCAGCTTGACGTCGACCGACGCGGTCAATGGCTCGCAGCTCTTCGCTACCAACCAGGCGGTCGACGCCATCGGCGCCGTCGTCAACAACATCAATGTCGGCGGCGGCATCAAGTATTTCCACGCCAATTCGACGCTGGCGGATTCCCAGGCCCTTGGAACGAATTCCGTCGCTGTCGGACCCAACGCCGTGGCCAACAATGCCGGCGATGTGGCGATCGGCCTGAATTCGACGTCTGGAGCAACGGCCAATGTTGGCGGAGCCACGATCGGTGGCACCGCCTACACCTTCGCCGGCACCACGCCGGCCGGTGCGTTCTCGGTCGGGTCGGCTGGAGCCGAGCGCCAGATCCAGAACGTCGCGGCCGGACAGTTGAATGGCGGCTCGACCGACGCGGTCAACGGCTCGCAGCTCTTCGCTACCAACCAGCAGGTCACGCAGAACACGACCGATATTGCCAACATCGGCAGTGGTGTCACCAATCTTGGCAACACCATCAGCAACATCGCCGGCGACACCTCGACCGCCTATACCGACGCCAATGGCGTGGGCATCCGCTACGCCCGCACCAACGAGACGGGATTGGCGCAAACCGATTCCTTCGCGCAAGGGGTCGGCTCCACCGCCGTCGGCTACCAGGCGACCGCGACCGGCGTCAGCGGGCTCGCGCTCGGTCGTGGCACACAGGCCAGCATCGATGGCAGCGTCGCCCTTGGTTCCGACTCGGTTTCCGATCGCGCCCTGGCGCCGGCCACCGGCCAGATCGCTGCCGGTCCGTCCAACTTCATCCAGTACAACACGACCGACAAGACGCTGCTCGGCGCCGTGTCGGTCGGCACAGCCACGTCCTACCGCCAGATCACCAATGTGGCTGACGGCACGCAGGCGCAGGATGCGGTGACGGTGCGCCAGCTCGCCGGCGCCATCGCCTCGGTCTCGTCGACGTCGACCAAATATTTCCATGCCAATTCGACGGCCGGCGACTCGCTCGCGGTCGGCGCGGAATCGGTTGCGGTCGGTCCGACGACGGTCGTCAACGGTGACAATGGCATCGGCATCGGCAATGGCGCGATCGTCGACCAGACAGCACCCGGCGGAACCGCCATCGGCCAGAACGCCCATGTCATGCTGGCCGACGGCCTTGCGCTCGGCACCAATTCGCTGGCGTCCGGCATCCAGTCGGTGGCGCTCGGCGCCGGCGCCCAGAGCACCTTCATCAACAGCGTCGCGCTCGGCGCGCAGTCGATCACCTCGGTCGGCGCTCAGACCGGCTATACGGCCTTTGGCCTGACCGCCCCGCAGACCTCGGTCGGCGAGGTGTCGATCGGCGCCGCCGGGGCCGAACGCAAGCTCACCAATGTCGCGGCGGGTTCGGCCAATACCGACGCCGTCAACGTGTCCCAGCTGCGCGGCGTGTCGCAAAACGTCGCCAACCTGTTCGGCGGCAGCACCACGGTCAATCCCGACGGGTCGGTCACCGGCCCGACCTACACCATCCAGGGCAACAACTATACGACCGTCTATGACGGCTTCACGGCCGTCAACAATGCCCTGACCAACATCTCGAATGGCGGCGGCATCAAGTATTTCCACGCCAATTCGACGCTGGCCGACTCCACCGCCAGCGGCACCGACAGCGTCGCGATCGGACCGGCGAGCGTGGCGAGCGGCACCAACAGCCTTGCCGCCGGCAATGGCTCGACAGCCACGGGGCAAGGCGCGGTGGCGCTTGGCCAGGGCGCCAAGGCCAACAACGCCAACGACGTGGCGCTGGGTTCCGGCGCGGCGACGCAGGCCGCGGTCGGCACCTCCAGCACCGTTATCAACGGCAAGACCTACACCTTCGCCGGCACCGCTCCGATCGGCACCGTCAGCGTCGGCAGTGCTGGCGCCGAGCGGACGATCACCAATGTCGCCGCCGGACAGATCAACGCCAACAGCACCGATGCGATAAATGGTTCGCAACTCTATGCCACCAACACGGCTGTCGAGGATTTGAAATCGGGCCTCGGATCGCTCAGCCAGAATGCCGTCGTCTATGACACCAATCCTGACGGCAGCAAGAAGAACAGCATCACTCTGCAGGGCGGCGACGTCAACGCGCCGGTTATCATCTCCAATGTCGGGCCTGGCGTTGCCGGCACCGATGCGGTCAACGTCAACCAGCTGAACCAGGGCCTGACCGCGGGCAAGACCTATACGGACAACCAGGTGAACTACGCCATCAGCACGTCCAACACCTATACCGACAAGGTGGCCGCCACGACGTTGCAGCAGGCCAACAACTATACCGACCAGAAGCTCAGCCAGCTCAATTCGGACATCGGCGGCATCCGCGACGAAGCCCGCCAGGCGGCGGCGATCGGGCTCGCCGCAGCCTCGCTGCGCTATGACGACCGGCCCGGAAAGCTGAGCGTTGCGGCGGGTGGCGGCTTCTGGCGGGACGCCGGCGCCTTCGCCTTCGGTGCGGGCTACACCAGCGAGGACGGCCGCATCCGTGGCAATGTGTCGGGCACGGCGGCGGGTGGAAACGTCGGCGTCGGCGCTGGCATCAGCTTCACCTTGAACTGAGGCAGGAATGAAGGGACTTGCCGTACTGACTTGCCTGGCGCTCTGCGGCGGCCTTGCACCGGCTGCCGGGCAGGTCGCCTCGCCCTACAGGATCAAGCCTTCGGATGTGGTGCTGCCGCCTGACGTGAAACTGGGCGATTATCAGCGCACCATCCGTCCGTTCGAGAACTGGACGCTGATCTGCGATGAGAACCTCAAGGCTCGCAAGAAGGTCTGCAATGTCTCGCAGGTGATCGAGGACGCGTCGGGCAAGATGGCCTTCAGCTGGTCGCTTGCCGCCACACAGGACGGCAAGCCCTACATGATCTTGCGCACCGCGCCGAATGCCAAGAGCGACGGCCTGGTGTCGCTGAAGTTCGATGGGCGGGGCCAGGCGATCGACGTCCACCTGAATGGCTGCAACGAGGTGGTCTGCGTCGGCATGTTGCCGGTCGGGCCTGTCATGCGCCAGCAGATTTCGCAGAATGCGACGCCGGCGGTCTCCTATTCGACCGTCGACGGCAAGACGATCACCGTAACCGCAACACTCAAGGGGCTGTCGGAGGCCCTTTCGCCACTCAAATGACCGGGGCAATACCATGAGCCAGCAGGACCAGTTCATGTCCGCAAAACGCAGCGGCCCGACCGTCGAGGCGGATCGGCAGAGGCTCGTCGAACCCAGGCGGCGGCGATGGCCGCGCGTCGTCGGGTTTTCACTGCTGGGGCTGGTGGTGGCGGGCCTTGGCTTCGCCGCCGGCAACTATGCCGCGATCGCCAATCTGGTCGGCAGCGCGACGGCCGCACAGCCTGAGGCAGCCAACCCGGCACTTCCGGACACGCCTTTCCTCGAGCATGTCAAGCAGGCCGGGGTGCAGGCCTGTTCGACCGTCTATCCGGTGCTCGGACAGATTTTGACGACCGGTACCAAATACAGCGTCAAATCCCTGTGGAACGACCAGGCCGCCGACAAACATGCCCTCCAGGCCTTTGTCGGCATGGACTATGCGACGGAACACTATAGCGGGCCTGCCGCCGGCATCGTCTTCGCATCGCCCACCGCTTCGGGTTGCGAGGGGGCGATGGTGCGGGTGGCGCCATTCGCCAGCCCGTGCGCCGACATCCCGTCCATTCTTCCGCAGGGCAGCAAGATCACCGACCATCTTGGGCAGGTCGAGGTGTACGAGCTCGGCGGCAATGCCGGTGAAGCTCTTCTCCTGCCGACGGGCAAAAGCTGCGTGGTGATCTCCGTCGCTTCGGCGGCGAAGTAAGACGAAGCGAGTGGGATCAAGGAAAGGGGTGCCGACCATGAGATTGCGGGCTTTGGCAGTTTTGGGCTTGACCTTGTTGTGGAGCGGACAAGTCGTCTCGGCCGACCTGGTGGCGCCGTCGGAGCCGCAGCAGGAGGAAAAAGGCATCTGGGCGGCCATCGCATATTCGCAAGCCGATAGCAAATACGGCTTCTTCTGGGGCGCCGACAAGCGGCAGGAGGCGAAGGACATCGCACAGAAATATTGCGAGAACGCGGGCGGAAAGGCCTGCAACGTCGTCGCCGTCTTCCGCAACCATCGCCATTGGAATGATGACGACGAAACGGGCTTTCCCTACAAGCACTGCGGTGCGCTCGCCATGGCCGACAAGGTCGAGAACCGTTTCACGCCCTGGGGCGTGAACTCGGCCGAGACCCGCCGGGAAGCCGAAGACCTCGCTTTGCAGGCCTGCCAGGCGTCGGGAGAGAAATGCAAGGTCCGCGAGTGGGTCTGCACATGAAGCGTAGCCTCAAGGCCGCCTGCGCCAGCGGGTTAATCGCATTCTCGTTGATGTCGCCGGCAGCGGCGCAGCAACAGGTGGCGGCTGTTCCAGACGGGCCGTCATCGCTGCGTGAAGTCTATCAGGACTGGAGCGTGGCTTGCTCTGTCCAGGAGAATGCGAGGGTCTGCTCGCTTTCGCAGGACCAGGTCCAGAAGAATGGCCAAAGGCTCCTCGCCGTGGAGATACAGAGACGCGCGGACGGGTCGACGACGGCTACCTTGCTGCTGCCCTTCGGCATCTTGCTTGATTCCGGCGTGACGCTTCAGATCGACGATCAGCCGCCCTTGTCCCCGCAGCGCTTCCGGACCTGCCTGCCAACGGGTTGCATCGCGGTGTTTGCCATTGACCGGTCGGCGCTTGGAAAGCTGAGGGGAGGCGAGGTGCTGAAGCTCAATGTCACGACCGACGCAGAGACGCCGCTGACATTCCCGGTGTCGCTGCACGGCCTGACCGCGGCGCTCGACCGCATGGTCGCGTTGAGCGCACGGTGAAGGGAAGGGCGGCTGCCTTCGATGCCAGCCGCCGCCGGGTGCCGTGGAACGTTGGCGTGCCGAGGTCGTTTAGTCCCGGTGCCATTGCCAGCGGATCGTGATGATGATGAAGAAGACCTACGTCAAACCCACGCTTGTGAAACGCGGAAAACTGACCGAGCGCACGGCACAGATCGTGGCGTCCGGGGTCGTGTTGAGCGAGTGATCCTAGCTCCTGCCGCCCATGGCTATTTTTCCCGCATCGCGCGGCGGAAGTCCTGCGTGATCGGCTCGGCGAGGTGGAAAGCACGGTGCGAGCGCCGGTCCGGATCATCGCTTCGCGACATGCCGGGCAGCAGCTTGCGACCCTCCAACCGGCGCGGACACCTCGCATGACAGCACGCCGCACAAGGGGTCATGGCAGCCCTTTCGTCGGGGCTTCGGCCCTGAATGTGAGCTGGAGGTCTTTACGGGTGTTGTGGTTCGGCTCTCGATTGGTCGCCAACGATAAACGACGCGCTCGCTTCGCTGACGATTGACACGTGATCCTTGGCAGCCTTGCCTGCGGCAGCACCGTCACCGCGCAGGATCGCGGTGACGATGGCGTCATGCTCCTGCCAGGACTTGGCCAGCCGACCGGCCAGCCTGAACTGGGCGCGGCGGAAGGGGGCGAGGCGACTGCGGGTCGTCGCGGTCAGCTCTTGGATGTGCGTGCTGTGAGCGCCGCGATAGAGCCTGCTGTGGAACTCGGTGTTGAAATATTCATAGTCTTCCTCGGCGCCCAGCTGCACCAGCCGCGCCGAGGCCTGATGCTCAACCTCGAGCGCGCGGCGCTCGCTGCCGGTCATGCGCTCGGCGCAGAAGCGCGCGCATATGCCTTCCAGCTCGGCCATGCTCTCGAACATCGAGGCGAGGTGCTCCTGCGTGACGACGGCGACTATGGCGCCCCTGTTGGGCCGCCGCTCGACGAGGCCCATGGCGCTGAGCTGGCCGAGCGCCTCGCGCACCGGCGTGCGTGACACCTCGAAGCGGGCGGCAAGCGAAACCTCGTCGAGTTTTTCGCCCGGACGCAGCACACCGGTGACGATGCGGTCGCCGATCGCCCGCACCATCTGATCGACAGTCGTGCCCGACCGGATCAACCCGCGCTTTGCCGACAAATCCGCTTCGCCTCCCGTGCTTTGCCGTCCCAAGTCCTGAAATCCTGCCGCCAGACGGCACGATCCCGACTCAGGCCACACCTTCTATGCCTATGTTTTAATCTGCATGTCAAATTGGCTGTTTTCAAGGCAAAAAGTGTATGCAATTGCCTCTCACTTGTGCATGACCCATTGCGCCTATCATTGATTTTATTGGTTAAATTTCTTCTTATGAATTGGCACAGCGATTGCATGCACTTTCTTGAGAAGGCGTTAACCGACCCGGAAAGGGTCCTAAAGGGGAGCATAAGAGATGACCAACCGATTCATGCTTAGCCGCCGCCAGCTGCTCAAGACCTCGGCCGCCGGGGCCGCACTCGGGCTTGCCTCCGCGGCCTTTCCCGTCGGTAGGGCCTTTGCCGCCGCTGCCACCGTCGGCTTCATCTATGTCGGGCCGAAGGACGACTATGGCTACAACCAGGCGCATGCCGAAGGGGCGGCGACGCTGAAGGGCATCGAGGGCATTACCGTCGTCGAGGAGGAGAACGTGCCGGAGACGGTCGATGTCCAGAAGACGATGGAATCGATGATCAATCTCGACGGCGCCTCGCTGATCTTCCCGACCTCATTCGGCTATTTCGACCCGCACATGCTGGCCATGTGCGCGAAATTCCCCGACGTGCAGTTCCGCCACTGTGGCGGCATGTGGGACAAGGCCAAGCACCCGATGAATGCCGGCTCCTATTTCGGCTATATCGGCATGGGCCAGTATCTCAACGGCGTCGTCGCCGGCCACACCTCGAAGACCAAGAAGCTCGGCTTCGTCGCCGCCAAGCCGATCCCGCAGGTGCTGCTCAACATCAACTCCTTCCTGCTCGGCGCGCGCTCGGTCGATCCGACCATCACTTGCCAGGTCATCTTCACCGGCGAATGGTCGCTGGCGGTCAAGGAAGCGGAAGCCGCCAACGCGCTGGTCGACCAGGGCGCCGACGTCATCACCTGCCATGTCGACAGCCCGAAAGTGGTGGTCGAGACGGCCGCCGGCCGCGGCGCCTTCGTCTGCGGCTACCACGCCAACCAGAGCCCGCTGGCGCCGGAAAAATACTTGACCGGCGCCGAATGGAACTGGGCCAAGGTCTACAAGATGTTCGTCGACGATCTCGTCGCCGGCACACCGCTGCCCAACTTCACCCGCGGCGGCCTGGCCGACGGCTTCGTCAAGATGAGCCCGCTCGGCCCCGCCGTTGGCGAGCCGGCGCGCAAGCAGTTCGACGCCACGCTGGCCGAAATGATGAAGGGCGGCTTCGCCGTCATCAAGGGTCCGCTGAAGAGCAACAAGGGCGCTGTCGTCGCGACAGCAGGCCAGGCCTTCCCGGAAACCGCCATCGAACTCGAGAGCATGGACTATCTGGTCGAGGGCGTCGTCGGCTCGACCGCGTGATCTGAGGGGAGCGGGGCGATGACGGATACGGTGACAGGGGCCGGCGTGCCGGCACTCTTCGGCGCCAGGGTCTATCCGGCGGCGCTCGAATGGATCGCGCGGCGGGCGGAGGCTTTCGTCATTCCGCTGGTGGCGCTGATCGTCGGCATGGCGCTGTTCAGCCTGTTCATCGCGCTTGTCGGCAAGTCACCGATCCTGCTCTACGAGACCATGTGGCGGGGCGGCTTCGGTTCCTGGTTCTCCATCCAGAACTCGCTGTCGCGGGCCGCACCGCTGCTTCTGGCGGCGCTGTGCGTCGCGCTGCCGGCGCGGCTTGGCCTCGTCGTCATCGGCGGCGAGGGCGCCATCGTGCTCGGCGGCGTCGCCGCCGCTGCCATCGGCGTCGCGTTGAGCGGCGCGCCTTCCCCAATCGTCATTCTTGCCATGGGCGTGGCGGGCATGGCCGCCGGCGGCATCTGGATCGGTGCCGTCGGCGCGCTGCGCCACTATCGGGCCGTCAACGAAACCATTTCCAGCCTGCTGATGGCCTACATCGCCATCGCGCTGATGAACCAGCTGGTGGAGGGGCCGTTGCGCGATCCGGCCTCGCTCAACAAGCCGTCGACGCAGCCGCTGGCGGATATCTACCGCATCGGCAACATTCCAGGCATGGACGTGCATTGGGGGCTGGTCGTCGGTGTTGTCGCCTGCATCCTCTCGTGGGTGCTCATCGAAAAGACCCGCTGGGGTTTCGCCGCGCGCATCGCCGGCGGCAATGTGCGGGCCGCACAGGTGCAGGGACTGGCCGTCGGGCCGCTTATCGTCGGCTTCACCGCGCTGGCCGGCGGCTTTGCCGGGCTGGCCGGCATGCTGGAGGTCGCCGCCGTGCAAGGCAGCGCCAATGCCTCGCTCGCCGCCGGCTACGGCTACACCGGCATCCTCGTCGCCTTCCTGGCCCGCCACAACCCGCTGGCCATCATTCCGGTCGCCATCCTGCTCGGCGGCATCGACGCCTCCGGCGGGCTGATCCAGCGCCGCCTGGACCTGCCCGACGCCACCGTGCTGGTGCTGCAAGGCATGATCTTCATCGTCATCCTGTTCAGCGAAACCTTCTACGGCCGCTTCAAGGCCTTCAATCCCGATCTTTGGAAGCGGCCCGATCTCGTGCGGGGGACTGCCTGATGGATGCGACCGAGATCGGCCTCTGGGGCGTGCCGCTTGCCATACTGGGCGGCGCCATCCGCGTGTCGACGCCCTTCATCTTCGTCTCGCTGGGCGAGGCGATCACCGAGCGTTCCGGCCGCATCAATCTGGGGCTCGAAGGCACGCTCGTCTTCGGCGCCATGACTGCCTATGCGGTGGCGGTGATGACCAACTCGCCCTGGCTCGGCCTACTTGCCGCCGCCTTCGCCGGCCTGTGCTTTGGCCTGTTCCATGGCTGGATCTGCAAATTCCCGAAGGTGAACGACATCGCCATCGGCATCGCGCTGATGCTGTTCGGCTCGGGCCTCGCCTTCTTCTTCGGCAAGCCGTTCATCAAGCCGAAGGCGCCCAATCTGCCGGCCATTCCTTTCGGCGGCTGGTCCGATATTCCACAGGTGCAAGCGGCGCTCGACGTCAATGTGCTGTTCCTGATCGGTGCCGTTCTGTCGGTCATCCTGTGGTGGGCCTTCCGAAACACACGCGCCGGCCTCATCGTGCGCGTCGTCGGCGACAGTTCTGATGCGGCACGCGCCATGGGCCTCAACCCCGATACGGTGCGGCTGCTCGCCACCGGCGTTGGCGGTGCGCTGGCCGGCATCGGCGGCGCCTACCTGTCGCTCTACTATCCCGGCAGCTGGACCGAGCGCATCTCGTCGGGCCAGGGCCTGATGGCGGTGGCGCTGGTTATCTTCGCGCGCTGGAACCCGCTCGGCTGCTTTGCCGCAGCCCTTTTGTTCGGTGGGGCAGGGGCGCTCGGACCAGCGCTGCAATCGGTCGGCGTCACGCAGGGCTACTACCTGTTCTACGCCGCGCCCTACATCCTCACCCTCATCATCATGATCGCCACCTCGTCGCCGACACGCTCGCTTGCGGGCGCGCCGGGCGAATTGTCGATCACCAAATGACTGGCACCAAATGACTGGAGTTTTGCCTATGAACGCCAGAGCCGAATTCACCCAGCACACGATCGACGCCGAGCCTTATCCGTGGCCCTACAATGGCGACCTGCGGCCCGACAACACGGCGCTGATCATCATCGACATGCAGACCGATTTCTGCGGGCCGGGCGGCTATGTCGACCATATGGGTTACGATCTGTCGCTGGTGCGCGCGCCGATCGAGCCGATCAAGGCGGTGCTCTCGACGATGCGGGCCAAGGGCTACACCATCATCCACACGCGCGAGGGGCACCGGCCCGACCTTGCCGACCTGCCGGCCAACAAGCGCTGGCGCTCGCGCCGCATCAATGCCGGCATCGGCGACCCCGGTCCGTGCGGGCGCATCCTGGTGCGCGGCGAGCCGGGCTGGGACATCATCCCCGACCTCTACCCGATCGAGGGCGAGCCGATCATCGACAAGCCCGGCAAGGGCTCGTTCTGCGCCACCGACCTGGAGCTGATCCTCAACCAGCGCGGCATACAGAATATCGTGCTGACCGGCATCACCACGGATGTCTGCGTGCACACCACCATGCGCGAGGCCAATGACCGCGGCTATGAATGCATGATGCTGGAGGATTGCTGCGGGGCGACCGACCACGGCAACCATCTTGCGGCGATCAAGATGATCAAGATGCAGGGCGGCGTCTTCGGCACGGTGTCGAATTCGAAGGCGCTCGTCGCGCAGCTGCCGTGAGGAGGGCGGGATGAGTGACAGGAAAGCGGTCGGCGTCGAGACCATCGGCATGACCATGCGCTTCGGCGCCTTCACGGCGCTGGACGCCGTGTCGGTGAAAGTGCCGGCGGGCTCCTTCCACGCGCTGCTCGGCGAGAACGGCGCCGGCAAGTCGACGCTGGTCAAGTGCATGATGGGTTTTTATCACCCGACCTCCGGCGACATCCTCGTCGATGGCCGCGAGGTGGCGATCGCCAGTCCGCGCGACGCCTCGGCGCTCGGGCTCGGTATGGTCTACCAGCACTTTACCCTCGTCCCCTCGCTGACCGGTGCGGAAAACCTCGTCATCTCGCGCGAAAAGGTTCCCGGCATCATCGATTGGCGCAAGGAGCGCGGCGAGCTTGCCGTGTTCATGGAGCGCATGCCGTTCAAGCTGCCGCTCGACGTCAAGGTGGCGGAGCTTGCGGCGGGTGAGAAGCAGAAGCTCGAAATCATCAAGCAGCTCTATCTCGGCCGCTCCTTCCTGGTGCTGGACGAGCCGACCTCGGTGCTGACGCCCGGCGAAGCGCAGGAGGTGCTGGGGCTGGTGCGCGACATTACCAAGGCGGGCGACCTCACCGTGCTGATGATCTCGCACAAATTCCATGAGGTCACTGCCTTCGCCGACGATGTCAGCGTGCTGCGCAAGGGCAAGCTGACGGGAACCGGCCGCGTCGCCGATCTCGACCACAAGGCGATGGCGGCGATGATGATCGGCGACCAGCCGATCGCGACTCTCGACAGCCGTGCGGCGCCGAAGCCGGATGCCGAGATCGTGCTCAGGGTCAAATCGCTGAAGGCGCCGGACAGGACCGGGCTGAAGTCGATCCGCATCGAGGACCTCGGCGTGCGTTCGGGTGAGATCGTCGGCATCGCCGGCATTTCCGGCAATGGCCAGAAGGAATTCCTCGAAGTTCTGGCCGGCCAGCGGCCGCGTGACGGAGGCGAGGTGCTGGTGCGCGGTTCCGCTTATGCGGCAACGCGCGCCGAGGCGCGCGCGCTCAATGTGCGGCTCATTCCCGAGGAGCCGTTGAAGAATGCCTGCGCACCGAAAATGACGGTGGCCGAGAACATCTCCTTCCGCACCTTCGACATGGACGGCAACGGTCGGCCGGTGAGTTGGATCAGCACCAGCGCCATCCGTGCCTTCAGCGCCAGGCTGGTCGAGCAGTTCAAGGTCAAGGCCGCCTCGCTGTCCTCGCCCATCGCCTCGCTGTCGGGCGGCAATGTGCAGCGCGCGGTGCTGGCGCGCGAACTGACCGGCGAGGTCGACCTGCTGATCGTCTCCAACCCATGCTTCGGCCTCGATTTCTCGGCCGTCGCCGAAATCCGCGCCCGCATCATGAAGGCGCGCAATGCGGGTGCGGCCGTGCTGTTGATGTCGGAAGACCTCGACGAGCTGCTGGAACTGTCGGACCGTATCTTCGTCATGTCGGACGGGGCGCTGGTCTACGAAACGCCGATCGCGCAAGCGAGCGTGCAAACCATCGGCGAGCATATGGCGGGACATCACTGATGGCGGAGATCGACGCGCAGCCTTTTGCCTTTGCGTTCAAGCCGGATTCCCTGGCTCTGGTCGTCATCGACATGCAGCGCGATTTCGCCGAGCCCGGCGGTTTTGGCGCGAGCCTCGGCAACGATGTCAGCCGGATCACGGCCATCGTGCCGACGGTGAAGCGGCTGATCGAAGGGTTCCGCACCGCCGGCCTGCCGGTGATCCACACGATGGAGTGCCACAAAGCCGACCTTTCCGACCTGCCGCCGGCCAAGCGCAATCGCGGCAATCCGTCGATCCGCATCGGCGATGTCGGACCGATGGGCCGGGTGCTGATCGTCGGCGAGCCGGGTACGGCAATCCTCGACGAGCTCAAGCCGCTGCCCGGCGAGATCGTCATCGAGAAGCCCGGCAAGGGCGCCTTCTACGCGACCAGGCTCAGTGATGAGCTGAAGCGGCTCGGCGCACAGCAACTGATTTTCGCCGGCGTCACCACCGAGGTCTGCGTGCAGACGACGATGCGCGAGGCCAATGATCGCGGCTATGAGTGCCTGCTGGCCGAGGACGCCACGGAAAGTTATTTCCCCGAGTTCAAGGCGGCGGCCATCGCCATGATCCGCGCGCAGGGCGCCATCGTCGGCTGGACGGCAACGACCGACCAGGTGCTGCAGGGACTTGCCCATGGCTAATCTCAGTTTTGCCGGTCTCGTCGATGGCGGTTGGCGCGAGCTGGCGTTCGAGCCTTTTCGCGACGGCATCACCGTGCACTGGCTGCTCAAGGGCGGACCGGTCGAACCGTCGGTGGCGATCCTCGACTACCGGGCGGGCGCCAGCGTGCCGCGCCACCGCCATGTCGGGCTGGAAACCATCGTCGTGCTCGAGGGCACGCAGAGCGACGAGAATGGCTGTTATCCCGCGGGCAGCGTCATCCTGAACCCGGTCGGGACCGAGCATTCGGTGTGGACGAAGGACGGCTGCGTCGTGCTGATCCAGTGGGACCTGCCGGTGATTATTCTGGGAGAGGCCACATGAGCGAAATCCGCTTCGACATCGGCAGTCTGCACGCGGCCTATGCCAGCGGAGTCGCTGTCGCTGCCATGATCGATGTCGTGCATGCCCGCATCGCGGCGGCCGACGATCCAGGCATCTTCATTCATCTTGCGGGCAAGGCGGAGATGCTGGCGCAGGCGCAAACGCTCGGACCGTTCGATCCGGTGGCCAAGCCGCTGTGGGGCGTGCCGTTCGCGGTCAAGGACAACATCGATGTCGCCGGCATGCCGACGACCGCCGCCTGCGCCGAATATGCCTATATGCCCGACAAGGACGCCACCGTGGTGGCGCGGCTGAAGGCCGCCGGCGCACTGGTGGTGGGCAAGACCAATCTCGACCAGTTCGCCACCGGCCTTGTTGGCGTGCGCACGCCGTATCCGATCCCGAGAAACGCTGTCGATGCCAGCCTGGTGCCGGGCGGCTCCTCGTCGGGGTCCGCTGTCGCGACGGCGCGCGGCATCGTCTCCTTCGCGCTCGGCACCGACACGGCCGGCTCCGGTCGCATCCCCGCCGGCCTCAACAACATCGTCGGGCTGAAACCGACGGTCGGCGCACTTTCGGCCGCCGGTGTGGTGCCGGCCTGCCGCACGCTCGACTGCGTCTCGGTGTTCGCGCTCACCGTCGACGACGCCTATGCGGTGTTCGGCGTCGCGGCGGCCAAGGACGCGGCCGATGCCTATTCGCGTGCGATCAAGGTGCCGGCGCTTGCCGCGCGCCCGCCGGTGCTGAGCGTCGGCGTGCCGGCGAAGGCGGACCTGCAATTCTTCGGCGATGCCGCGATGCAGGCCGGCTTCGAGGCGGCTCTTGGCATGCTGGAAAAGCTCGGCTGCCGGCTGGTGGAAATCCCGTTCAGCGATTTCTACGCCACCGCCAACCTGCTCTATGAAGGCGCCTGGGTGGCCGAACGCTATGCGGCGATCCGCGATTTCATGGATGCCAACGAAGCGGCGATGCATCCGGTGACGCGCAAGATCATCGGCGGCGCACGCGGCCTGTCGGCGGCCGACGCCTTCAAGGGCCTCTATGCGCTGCAGGCCTACAAGGCCAGGCTCGCCCCGGTCATCGCTTCGGTCGACCTGTTCTGCGTGCCGACCGCGCCGACGCATTATGCCCTCGACGCGGTGCTCGCCGATCCGATCGCCACCAACAGCCGGCTCGGCACCTACACCAATTTCGTCAATCTGCTCGATATGTGCGGCATCGCCGTGCCGACCGGCAAGCGCGACGACGGGCTGCCGATGAGCGTGACGTTGCTGGCCATGGCGGGGAAGGACTGGCTGACCGCTGCTCTTGCCCGTGATATCCATGCGGCGAGCGGCCTTGTCCTCGGCGCCACAGGCTGGCCGCGGCCCAGCCCGCAGCCGGCGGCCGTCGCGCCCCACGACGATTTGATTGACCTGGTGGTGGTTGGCGCGCATCTGTCTGGCATGCCGCTCAACAACCAGCTCAACCAGCTCGGTGCACAGTTCCTGCGCGCGACCAGGACAGCCGCCGCCTACAAGCTTTATGCGCTGGCTGGCCAGTCTGTGCCCAAGCCCGGTTTGATCCGTGTTGCCGATGGCGGCACGCGGATCGACGTCGAGATCTGGCGGTTCGAGCCGGAGGCCTTCGGCCGTTTCGTCGCCGCTATTCCAGCACCGCTCGGCATCGGCACGATCGAACTCGACGACGGCACCCCGGCCAAGGGTTTTCTGGTCGAAACCGCTGGCTTGGACGGTGCTCTCGACATCTCCTCATTCGGCGGCTGGCGCCGCTTTGTTGCACGCGGCAAAGACATGGCCGACCAAAGCGATCAGCGGCGGAACTGGCCCGCTGGCGTCCCGATCACCGCCGCCTAGCGCGCCTTCTGGCTTCGCCGCTATGGCGGAGCGATTTGAGCCCAACAATAGCTGCATCGGTTGGACTTCGGTGCCGGGCAAGACAACCGCCAATGTGTCCTACATTGCCAATCGCGCTGTCGCGACATGGTCGTCCGACATCGGAACACGGACACCGGTCCTGATGACTGCGGAACCATAGCTCTTGCGCGCGAACACCTCTTTCACCAGGGGCGCAAAGAATTCCAGCGGCTTGGTTGGATAATCGGGATCGAAGCTGGACTGGTCCCATTTCTCGCAGAATTCGGCGCAATCGTCGAAATAGGCGCTGTCCCGGAAGGCGTCGCGTTTGTGCGGATTGGCGCCGACATGCTCGCCGTAATAGAGCAGCTGGAAATCACCGTGGTTCTCGACCACCCAGGCACATTGCTCGCGCACGAACGGCCGGATGATGGCGGCGGCATATTCATCATGGTTGTAAGGCGCGTAGATGTCGCCGATGTCGTGCAGCAGCGCCGACACCACCCAGTCGATGTCGGCGCCGGCATTCCAGGCCCGCGTCGCGGCCTGCAGCGAATGGCCAAGCCGCGTCACCTTGTAGCCGGACAGGGATTTGTCGAGTTCGACCATGGCCGCCAGCAGCCGGTCGGCCGTGCCGGCGGCGTATTCGATCTCATGATCGGTCAGGAAAGCGTAATCCTCGCGGTCGCCATCCTTCATCTGCGTGAATTTTACCGTTTCCATTGTCGTCACCTTCTGCAACCAGAAGCCTGGCGGCCGAGTTCAAGATAGAGGTCTTCGCCGACGACCTCGACCGGAAATGTCCGCGCCTTGAGCCTGTCGTCGACGAGGCATTTTCCTGACCTGATCTCGAACTCCCAGCCGTGCCAGGCACAGCGAACGATTTCGCCTGCGCGCTCATAGACGAATTCCGCCCGGTCGGTCGGCCTGGTGGTTCCGCATACCGGTCCCTCACAAAGCCGGCCAGCCCGGTGCGGGCAAATGTTGAGCAAGGCGGCATAGCCGTCGTCGAGCTGGAATATGCCGATGCTCGTGCGGCCGAAGGCGACGATCCTGGGTTGCCCGATCGCGACCTCGTCGACCTTGCAGGCAAAGGTGCGGCCTCGGGCTGGTGCGGTTGCTGCCGTGGGCGTCATCACGCGACCCTCGCGCTGGCGGCGGGCGCCTCGATGCGCTTGTAGACCTCGAGCGCATTCAGCCCCATCACCTTGTCGCGCCAGGCCGGCGGGATGTGGATATTGGTCGGCGCGTCAAAGTCCCAGTGCGGATAGTCGGAGGCGAAAAGCAGCGTGTTCTGGCCATCCATGTGCTCCAGCGTTTCCCAGAGATGCCGGACGTTTTGCGGCTGTTCGAGCGGCTGGGTGCTGAAGCGGATGTTGCGGCGGCAATATTCCGACGGCAGCATCTTCAGCCACGGCGTCTCCTTGCGCAGCGCCTTGAAGTTGGCATCGAGCCGCCACATCAGCGACGGCACCCAGGACACGCCGCACTCGATGACGACGAAATAGAGGTCGGGATATTTCTCGAACACGCCGTTGGAAATCATGCTCACGACATGGGTCATAGCCGGCTGGCTGAGCAGCGCATGTGTTTCCCAGTAATAGGTCGTCGGGCCGCTGGCGATGGCATTGTGGTTGACGCCGCCCTGGCCGCCGAAATGGATGGCGAAGGGTAACCCGACTTCGGCGCAGGCCTCGAAGATCGGATGATAGAACGGATCGCCATAAGGGCGTTGCGAGCCGTGGCTCGCCAGCACCTGGACGATGTCCTTGTGGGCGCCAAGACGACGGATCTCGGCAGCGGCGCCGTGCGGATCGGTCGGCGAAATGATGATCGATCCCTTGAAGCGCCGGTCCTTGGGCAGCCACCAGTCGATCATGTAGTCGTTATAGGCTTTCACCAGCGCGTTGGCGTAGTGGTAGTTGGCCAGCGTCGAGGCTTCCAGCGGCTCGTCGGCGGTGAGGATTGCCACGTCGATGTCGTAGAGATCGAGGTGTTTCTCCTTCATGATCAGATAGTTGTCCTCCTCGGTCTGCGGCCGGATGTCATGCCGCGAAAATCCCTCGGGATGCAGCCATGGGCGGTGGCCGTGCGGAAAGCTTCCCGCCGGGCCCGGCTTTTCGCCACGAACCAGGAAGTCGCGCCAATAGGGTTCGAGATAGGGAAGCAGGACCTCGGCGCTGGACCAGTAATTGTGGACGTCGGTGTCGACGATGAACATGGATGGATGACCTGCCGCGGCGGATGTTTGAAAGATGCTGGAAATCTGCGCCTGAAGGCGATATCCGGCAACGCAATCCGGCATGGGATGTTAATCGAGGATTCCGATTAGCCATTGTCGGGCCGGGCCAAAAAGCTGTAGCCATTGCGAAGCTTTTGCGCTGGGTGGCCAAGATGCAGATCGAACTGCTCGACACGTTCCTGGACCTGATCGAGACTCGCAACTTCAACCGCACGGCGGAGCGGCTGGGCATCACCCAGTCGACCGTTTCGAGCCGCATCCGTTCGCTGGAAACGCTGCTCGACAAGCAGCTGTTCATCCGTGGCAAGAGCGGCACCGAGCCGACCGTCGCCGGCATCCGCTTCGAGGACCATGCGCGTGCCGTCAAGCTCAGATGGCTCGATGCCCGCCGCGAGATCCAGTCCGTCGGCAAGTTCGACCAGCTCATCCGCATCGGCATCCAGTTCGAACTCTACGAGCGCGTACTGGAGGGGTGGCTGGAGTGGGTGCGGACGACGCTGCCCAAACTGGCGATCTATGTCGAGATCGACTATTCGAACCAGATGATCCTGGATCTGACGACCGGGAGCCTCGACCTGGCGGTGCTCTACTCGCCGCAGCATCTTCCCGACATGCATTACGAGCAGATCGCCGAAGAGAATTTCGTCATGGTGTCGACGCGCGGTGTCGCGTTCGACGCGGTCACGCCGGCGGACTATATCCGCGCCAACTATTCCGCCTTTTTCAATCGCGCCCACAGGCAGATGCTGCCGGAACTGGAAAACGTCCCGGTGTCGACAGGAAATGGCGGCGCCGTCGCCTACCTGCTGCGAAGCCGGGGCGGCACAGCCTTCGTCACCGAAACGGTGGCGACGAAATTGCGGCAGGAGGGCGTGGCGCAGCTGGTTGCCGATGCGCCGAAGATCTCACATCCGATCTATTCGGCCGTGCATGTCAGGCACCACCATTCCCACACGCATCTGCGCCTGCTCAAGGCGCTCAAGCAGATGACGGCATAGTTCAATCGTCGCCAGGACGCCGCTTAGCGTGATATCGAGAATCGATGCGCTCCGCGTGGTCCTGGCTTTTCAGGTCCGGAATGTCGGATCAATCGAATCGAGCATGCGAAAGTGTGCTGCCCACTCCAGCTCAAGCCCACCGTCATCGAGCGCCATCTGATCGTTTTGCGAACCCACTCGCTGTGCGATGGACCTTGGGATCGCAACGACGTCCCTGCCCATTGACAGCGTTGCTCCTTCTGGGGCGCTGCCGCCGGGCAAATTTCTTATTCAGTGAGTTAGAACAGATTTTGGTAGCGGGAGAGCTATCGCCTTTTCCCACACTCATCAGATCGGCGCTTCCGGCTCCGTTGTCTTGGATGAGGATTCATTGTGAATTGCGCCCTCTACTCAATGTACACGTTGTTTATCGTCAAGCCGGCAGCCCCAGCTGTTTTCTTAGGCTCTTGTCGAAGGCGGACGCGGGGACGAAGCGTCGCAGGAAACTGACTTGGCGCGCCATTTTTCCCGCCGCATAGCGTTTCTTTGGAGTGGGATCGATCGCAGCGGCCAAAACGGTCTCGGCTACCACTTCGGGCGCGTCGCCTTTTTCCATCGATTTCCGAACGGATATAGTCATGCCAGCGCGCGCGGAGTCATAGATATCAAGCAACTGATCGGGGGCGGCGAGATTGTCCTCGAATGATGTACGGGTATAGGCGGGCTCCACCAACGACACGCGAATGCCGAACGGGCGCAATTCGTGATCGAGAGATTCGGAATAACCCTCGATGGCATGTTTGGTCGACGAGTAAAGCGCGAAATAGGGGGCGGGGATAAACCCCTGTACCGAACTCAAATTAACGATCCTGCCCTTCCCTTGGCGTCGCATTGTCGGCAACACCGCGTTGGTCACGCGGAACACGCCGAAGACGTTCACGTCGAACAGCGCCTGAGCCTGTGCGATCGAGGACTCTTCCGCGCCGCCAAAGAGACCCATGCCGGCATTGTTGACAAGCAGGTCGATGCGCCCGGCCTTGGCCAGAACGTCATCGACCATTTTCGCAACGGACGCGTCGTCGGTCACGTCACAGGCGAGCATGGTAATGCCACCGGAGTTTTCGGCGGCTCCGCGACGGCTGGTTCCGAATACGCGATAGCCGGCGCTTAGCAAGGCGTCGGCCGTAGCCCGCCCGATGCCGGAAGATGCCCCTGTCACCAGGGCGACGCCAGGATTGGTCTTGTTCATGGAAATCATTTCTTTCTTTGTGTTGGATCGAAGTTGGAGAAGCGTGAACGGTTGGCGTAAAGGGGTGCCAATCATGAGCGCTCCTGGCGCTCGCGTCGGGCCGCCGGGCCGGTCCAACGCCTGAACAAGGCGGTGGCATTCACGCCGCCAAAGCCGAAGCCATTGGAGATCGCGTATTCCATCTCCATTGGCCGGGGCTCGTTTGCGACGAAGTCGATGCCGTCCGCGGCCGGATCGGGAGCGCTCAAATTGAGTGTCGGCGGTGCCACCTGGTCCCTGATCGCCAGGATCGAGAAGATGGCAGCAAGGCCGCCGGCCGCTCCCAGCAGGTGTCCGGTCGCCGATTTCGTTGCGCTGACCGCTATCGCGAAATCGCGCCCAAACACGCTCTTGATCGCTTCGATCTCACCCAGGTCGCCGACTGGCGTGGAGGTCGCATGCGCATTGAGATGACGAACCTCGCGCGCCGAAATCCCTGCTTGCGCGATTGCGATCTCCATGGCCCGGCGCGCACCGCTGCCGTCCTCGGGACCAGAAGTGACGTGATGAGCATCCGCCGTCGTGCCGTAGCCGACGAGCTCGGCGAGCGGTTTTGCGCCGCGCGCCAGCGCGTGGCTCAACGCCTCGATGACCAGCACGCCGGCGCCTTCGCCCATGACGAAGCCGTCCCTCGATGTGTCGAAGGGACGCGAGGCTTGAGCCGGCGCCCAATTGAAGCCGGTTGAAAGGGAGCGTGCGGCAGCAAACCCACCGAGACTGACAGTATTCATGCAAGCTTCCGTGCCCCCGCACACGGCAATATCAGCTTCGTTCGCGCGGATGAGACGGGCCGCGTCGCCGATCGCCTGGATGCCGGCCGCGCACGCTGTCACTGGCGCGCCCAATGGACCTTTGAAGCCATGACGGATTGAGATCTGGCCTGCTGCGAGGTTCACCAGGAAGGACGGCACCGTAAAGGGCGACAGGCGGCGGGCGCCACGCAGGTCGACCGTGCGCACGGCTTCTGTGATGGCAGGGAAGCCGCCGACCCCCGAAGCGATGACCGTTGCCGTGCGCAGGCGATCCGTTTCCAAGGCAGGCTTCCATTTCGCCTGTGCAAGCGCCTCTTCCGCCGCCGCCAGCGCAAAGAGAATGAACCGATCTACCTTGCGCTGATCTTTCGCGGACAGGACGCCATCAGGATCGAAGCCAGCGTCGGGGTCTTCCTTCAACGAGGGAACCACGCCGCCAATCTTCGCCGGCAGATCTCCCACGACATCGTCCGGAAGCCTACGGATGCCCGAACGACCGGCCAGCAGGCGCGACCATGACGCTTCGACATTGGCAGCTAGGGGCGTGACCGCTCCCATGCCTGTAACAACAATCCGTCGCATCTATTCTCCTATCACCTGGTGCGCCGACAGCGCTGCCCACGCCGTTCAAGCGGCGGCTGCTTCGCGCACCTGACCGGTCGCCGCATCCAGAAAAGCCTGCGCAAGGTCGGGGTCGTTGACGACCCGCGAGAGGAGCACCGCGCCGACCATTGTCGAGAGAATGGTCATGGCCTTGACGCCGGCCTCATCATTGTCGGCCCCGCCAACCCAACTGCCGAGCATTTCAAGGTATTCCCTGATCCCGGCCTCGAATGACGCCTTCACCTCGGCGCCCTGTCTGGCAGCATCCGAGCCGAGCGCAACGACCGGGCAGCCGTCCATCCTCTCTCCGCGATGGTCCATGCTGAGATAGAATGACATCACTGCGTCGAGCGGACTCTCAGGGTTCGCCGCGGTTGCGGCCGACCACCGGTGGGTGGCGCTCTCCATCGCCCGCCTGGACGCCTGCGCTGCCAAGTCCTCCTTTGACGCGAATTGCTTGTAAAAGGCGCCCTGTGTCAGCCCTGCACCCTTCATCAGATCCTTGACGCCGATGCCGTCAAAGCCGCGCTCGCGAAAAAGGCGGCTTGCCACATTGATGACGGTCTCGCGGTTTTCCGCGGCTTGAATTCGGCTCACGCGCATCATTGCTCTCCTTTTTGATTGCGTTCGTAATCTATAATCGATATAGAAATCGAACGCAATCTAATTTGAGATGAGGCGACGAGCGTGAAAAAGAGAACCGTTATCGTGTTGGGATCGACCCTGACGGCGATGTCATGGGCGGCGGCATTCGCCACGTTTGCTACTCCTGCTCAGGAGGCTCCTTTGGTGACCGACCCAAGGCAGGAAGCCCCTTTCGTCAGACTTGTGTCGGCAGCGCCAGTGATCGGATCAGAGCGCGGCTTCACTGGTGTCATCGCGGCGAGGGTGCAGAGCAATCTCGGCTTTCGGGTTCCGGGCAAGATCGTGGAACGATTGGTAGATGTCGGTCAGGAGGTCAAAGCCGGTCAGCCGCTGATGCGGATTGACGATACCGATCTGCGCCTTGCGCTTTCGGCGAAACGCAATGCCGTTGACGCAGCGCACGCAACAGTCGTTCAGACAAAGCCGGATGAACGGCGTTACGCCAGCTTGCTCCGCGCCGGTTGGGTTACACCGCAGCGCTACGAGCAGGCGAAGGCTGCGATGGATACAGCCCAAGCGCAACTTGCCGCCGCCGAAGCCGACGCACGGGTCGCCGAGAACGAGGCTGCTTATGCAGTCCTGTTGGCGGACGCTGATGGAACGGTGGTTGAAACGCTTGGCGAGCCGGGGCAGGTCGTCGCTGCCGGCCAGCCAGTGGTCCGGACCGCCAAGGCGGGCCCGCGCGAAGCGGTTGTCGCGCTTCCCGAAACGATCCGGCCGGCGATCGGTTCGGCGGCCGAGGCCAGCGTGTATGGTGGCGATGAGCGTCGTTATTCGGCGCATCTACGGCAGCTGTCGGACTCCGCCGATGCCCAGACCCGCACTTATGAGGCCCGCTATGTGCTCGACGGCGAGGCTGCCACGGCACCGCTTGGCGCGACGGTAACCATTCGACTCGCAAGCCAGGTGAAACAGCCGGAGGTCCAGGTGCCGCTGGGAGCCGTGCTCGATGACGGCCGGAAGACCGGCGTTTGGGTGTTGGACAGCGCCACCTCGACCGTACACTTTCAGGCTGTCCAGCTTATTCGTGTAACCAGCGAAACCGCCGTGATCTCCGGTTTGAACTCCAACGTGCCCATTGTGTCGCTCGGCGCCCACCTCCTTCAGGAAGGCGCTCTCGTTCGGACTGGGTCCGAAAGCGGGAGCAACTGATGAGCTTCAATCTTTCCGCGATCGCCGTTCGCGAACGCGCCGTCACCCTGTTCTTCATCCTCCTGCTGGTGGCTGCCGGTGCCTACGCCTTCCTCATGCTCGGCCGGGCGGAGGACCCGAACTTCACCATCAAGACCATGACGGTCACGACGGCGTGGCCGGGCGCGACGGCGCGAGAGATGCAGGACCTCGTCGCCGAACCGTTGGAGAAGCGGCTTCAGGAACTGACCTGGTACGACCGGGTGGAGACGACCACACGGCCAGGTTATGCGTATATGACAGTCACGCTCAAGGACAGCACACCGTCATCAGCCGTGCAGGAGGAGTTCTACCAGGCACGCAAGAAGCTCGGGGATGAAGCCGGCAACCTGCCGCCCGGCGTCTTCGGCCCCTTCGTGAACGATGAGTATTCGGATGTGAGCTTCGCCCTTTATGCGCTGAAGGCCAAAGGCATGCCGATGCGGGAACTGGCGAGGCAGGCGGAGGTGATCCGCCAGGACCTCTTGCACGTGCCCGGCGTCAAGAAGATCAACATCCTTGGTGAACGTCCTGAACAGATATTCGTGGAGTTTTCTTATGCCAAGCTGTCAACCCTCGGCGTGTCGGCACAGGACATCGTCGCTGCCTTGCAGCGGCAGAACACCGTCACGCCCGCAGGCTCGATCGACACCCTGGGGCCGCGCCTCTTTATTCGGGTCGACGGCGCCTATGACAGCGTTCAGGCGATCGCAGACACGCCGATTGTCGCTGGGGGGCGGACGCTGAAGCTCTCCGACATCGCCGAGGTCAGCCGCGGCTATGAGGACCCTCCCACATACCTCATCCGGCGCCAGGGCGAGCCCACCATCATGCTCGCTGCGGTTATGCAGGAGGGCTGGGATGGTCGCGCGCTGGGCAAGGCCCTGGAGGACAGGACTGCCGCGATCACACAGACACTGCCGCTCGGCATGACGCTCGACAAGGTAAGCGACCAAGCCGTCAACATCACCTCGGCAGTCGACGAATTCATGTTGAAGTTCGCGATGGCGCTCGGCGTCGTGCTGCTGATCAGCTTGCTCAGCATGGGCTGGCGCGTCGGGATCGTCGTGGCGGCTGCCGTCCCTCTGACGCTCGCCGTCGTGTTCCTCATCATGCTGGAAACAGGCCGGTTCTTCGATCGCATCACGCTCGGCGCCCTCATCCTGGCGCTTGGTCTTCTGGTGGACGACGCCATCATCGCCATCGAGGTGATGGTGGTGAAGATGGAAGAGGGCATGGACCGCATCGAGGCGGCGGCCTATGCCTGGAGCCACACTGCGGCGCCGATGCTATCGGGAACGCTGGTGACGATCGCCGGCTTCGTGCCGGTGGGTTTTGCGCGCTCGACGGCCGGCGAATACGCCGGCAACATCTTCTGGGTCGTGGGGTTCGCCCTCATCGTCTCCTGGATCGTCGCGGTGGTCTTTACGCCCTATCTCGGCGTCAAGATGCTGCCCGCGATCAAACCGGTCGAAGGCGGTCACCACGCTATTTACGACACGCGTAACTATCGACGTTTGCGGCGGGCCATCACGTTTGCCGTGCGCCATAAGTTCGTAACCTGCGGTATCGTTGGCATCGCCTTCGCGCTTTCCGTCGTCGGTATGGCCGGCGTCAAACAGCAGTTCTTCCCGACATCCGACCGCCCCGAAGTGCTGGTGGAGGTTCGCCTGCCGGAAGGTGGTAGCATCGAGACAACGACCGCTGCGGTCGAGAAGCTCGAAAATTGGCTGGACAGACAGCCCGAGGCCAAGATCGTCACGAGCTATGTCGGTCAGGGCGCTCCGCGCTTCTTCTTCGCAATGGCCCCGGAGCTTCCTGATCCCGCTTTCGCCAAGATCGTCGTGCTGACCCCGGACGCCGAGGCGCGTGAGGCGTTGAAGAACCGGCTCCGAGAGGCGGTGGCGCAGGGGCTTGCACCCGAGGCGTATGTCCGCGTTACGCAGCTTGTGTTCGGCCCCTACACGCCGTTCCCGGTCGAGTTCCGGGTCATGGGACCCGATTCCACTCAACTCTACAGCATTTCCGAAAAGGCCCTCGACATCATGCGGAGCGTTCCGGATGTGCGGCAGGCCAACCGCGACTGGGGCAATCGCACGCCCGTGCTTCGCTTCGTCCCGGATCAGGATCGGCTGAACCTCATCGGCCTCTCGCCGGCGGAGGTGGCACAGCAACTGCAATTCCTCCTGACAGGCATCCCCGTTACGCAGGTTCGCGAGGACATCCGCAATGTCCCCATCGTGGCACGCAGCGCCGGTGGCGAGCGGCTGGATCCGGCGCGTCTGGCGGATTTCTCACTCGTGAGCCGAGACGGCCGCTCGATTCCGCTCGACCAGATAGGGCATTCGGAAATCCGTCAGGAAGAGCCAATCCTGAAGCGCCGCGACCGGACGCCCGTTGTCACGATCCGCGCGGACATCAATGAGGCGACCCAGCCTCCGGAGGTCTCCAAGCAGATCATGAAGGCCCTTCAGCCGTTGATCGCGTCCCTTCCGGTCGGCTATCGCATCGAAATGGGCGGATCAATCGAAGAGGCTGAAAAGGCCAACACCGCGCTGGGTAAGGTCTTCCCGGCTATGATAGCTGCCATGTTGATCGTCATCATGCTGCAGGTGCGATCCTTCTCAACGATGTTCATGGTCATGCTGACGGCACCGCTTGGCCTTGTCGGCGTCGTACCGATGCTGCTCACCTTCCACCAGCCCTTCGGGTTCAACGCCATTCTGGGCATGATAGGACTGGCCGGCATCCTGATGCGCAATACGCTGATCCTGACCGAACAGATCAAGGAGAACCGCGCTGCCGGCATTGACGACTATCACGCTGTCATCGAGGCCACGGTGCAACGCACACGGCCCGTCATCCTGACCGCACTTGCCGCCGTGCTCGCCTTCATCCCCCTCACGCACTCCGTCTTCTGGGGTTCAATGGCCTATACGCTGATCGGCGGAACGGCGGCCGGCACGGTGTTGATCCTGCTCTTCCTTCCCGCGCTCTACACCGCGTGGTTCCGGATCAAGCCGACCGCGGATGAGATCCAGGAGGTTTCGACGGAGGAACCGGAACAGCGACTAGCAATGGCTGCCGAATAGGGCATTGTTGTCGAGCCTCGTTTGTCTGCACGGGGCGACTGGCGGGTTCGTGTTGTCGATGTGAGTGAGAGCAATCAGTGGCTGACGGTAGCGGATGGCACGTAACCGATTGATCTTATTGATTGAAGTGGTAGAGGGAAGCGCCCTGGAAACCAACCTTCTCCAGTGCGAAAGCGCAAGTCACGGCGTCGGGAACAACGAACCTGTCTGCCGGGTCGAGGTTGTAAGCCACCGGGCATTATGCTTGGCGCGCTGTGGCCAGCGCAGCGGCAAGGCGTGGCCTTCGATCTAGGGCGTCGGCGCCCTTTCCGGTTTCGACCTCGGTGAACTCGAAGAAGAGCGTGATGCCTTCGGTCCCGTCGAAGCGCGCGACTGTTGTTCGTTGGGCTTCCAGTCCGAGTCCTATCGACCTACCGCTGCGTGGAGACACGATAGTGGGCGACATCATTCTTCATGGCCAATTCTCCGAGATGTGCAAACCGCAAACCGCCGTTTGCTCAAGCTAACACAAGAAGTTACCATAAGCACCACGCTGCACTGCACCATCGCCAAATAACCCCTCTACCGACGTCCGCTTTTTACGCCATTCCCGGACACTCTGTTAACTCCTTCCAGTAGGGCGTATCCACCCAGTAAAATAGAAACAGTGGTGAGTGTCTTATGTGGGTCTTTCCATGGAAAAAGAGGTTGTCGCCCGCTCGACGGCCAAGCGTACGGGAGAGTGAAGCAACAATGACCAGCGTTTCTCTGCCGCGCTTCCAATCGAAAACCGATTTGGCTGCCGCGGAGTTTGCCAATAACAACGGTCAAAGTATCTTACTGGCCAGCAAAAAGTTCGTGCCGCATGATGAGGAAGTCACTCGATATCTGTTCGCAATCCTAAGGCAGGGAGGAAAAGTTTGGAATTTATGGAGGAATAATAATAAAGAAGTCTATATCGATCTTCGTGGCATCTCGTTGCTTGGTATGGATATAAATTTAGACGGTGCTGATCTGAGCGAGGCAATGCTGCATGGCGCCAATTTTGGCGGCAAACAGCTCAATGGGGCCGATTTTTCGGCGGCGTATCTTTACGGGGCCAACTTTCAAAGTGCCAAGCTCAACAACGCGAATCTGTCTGGCGCATACCTCGAAAGTGCAGACCTAAATGTTGCCTCGCTGAGAGATGCGGATTTGCGCAGCGCCTACCTGGGTTGGGCATCTCTAATGATGGCAGATCTTAGCGGTGCAAATCTTCGAATGGCTACGCTCACTGCGGCATATGCACTTAGTGCAGACTTTCAGGGTTCCGATCTCAGAGAGGCTGATCTTAGCGATGCAGTGCTCAAGGAAGCGGTATTCACGAGTGCAAACCTAACGGCGACATCACTTGTTGGCGCTAGCTTGGTTGAAACAGATTTTACGGATGCCGTGCTAGACCGGGCTCGCGTTTATGGGGCGTCCGTTTGGCGGACGAAAATAGAGAACACGTCACAGAGCGACCTCGTTATTACACCGGATGGCGAGCCGATGTTGACCACAGACAATCTCAAAGTCGCGCAGCTGCTCTATTTGATGATCGCTAACGAAGAGTTTCGAGACGTTCTGGATTCGTTGGCGTCGAAGTTGGTGCTTATCCTAGGTCGCTTCACCAATGAGAGAAAAGTAGTTCTGGAGCACCTAAGAGCGCTCTTACGTGAGCGGAACTACATGCCGGTGATTTACGATTTTGAAGGGCCAAGCTCTAGGGATATCCAGGAGACTGTTTCGACAATTGCCCACATGGCTCGTTTTATAATAGCCGATATTTCCGATCCAAGGAGTATTCCGCAAGAGCTAATGTCTATTGTGCCTCACTTGCCTTCCGTTGCTGTTCAGACCCTAATCCAAGAGGGGCAGCAGCCTTGGGGGATGTATAGCGCCATAACAAGGTATCCCTGGGTGCTCAAAATCGTCGAATACAGGAATGCCAACCATTTGGTGGAAATTATGGATGATGTCATCTTGAGGCCTCTGGAGACCTTCAAGAGCGCTAGATGAGAGCAACGCGGCTAACGCAGCGCTGCTGCGGGATCAGAATTGGACCTTCAGGCCGGCCTGTCGCTTCAAAACGCGCCGGCCATACGCGCTGAGATACTACGCCGCAATTAGCTACACTGTGTGACCACCGGAAGGAGATGAGGCCTCCAGAACGTCTGATTAGTGGTTTGAAGAAATCGCGATGTTTGCTTAAGTGCCTGTCTACAGAACCGGCAGCAGGCCACTGGTGGCGAGCTATGCGCTGAGATACTACGCTGCAATTAGCTACCGTGTGATCACTGGGAGGAAAAAGCCTCCAGAACGCCCGATTAGTCGCACCAAGGGGTGGAGCTTACCTAGGGAGTTCGAGGAAATCGCGATTGGTAGCTTAGGTGCCTGTTCACTGAACCGCCAGGAGGCCAGTCTGCTTTCTCAAGGCAAGGCTTTTCTTGACCCACCTTAGTGAGCGTGGACTACAAGCGACCCGATACGGCCAACCCGATCATCTTTTCGGCGTTGGGCCGCCGCTAGGCTTGTGCGTTAGCGCGACGTCGGATTTTCCGTTGCTTTCCCCAGCGCGTCGTCAAACGAACGGCAACCAATTGATCAAGTCTTGCCGAATTTGGCGATCCAGCTGCTGTTCTCGATGGAGAGGATCGTCTCGCACCGCTCGACGAAGCTTGACCAGTCGGACGACGGCATGGCGAATGCCGAAAGGGCCTGGTTGAGTTCGTGGCCGAGCCGGCGAGCCGCTGCGCGGTAGGTCGCAACGAGAAAGTCATATCGCGAGGCTTCGATATGGGCGAGGATGGCACCGCCGATCGTGGTCAACACCGCTGTCAATGCCACGAAATCGAACGAAAAGCCGATGAAATTGGTTTTTCCCGCTACGCCTACGGCCGCAGTGACGATCGCGGCGACAAGCGACAACGTGAATTCGATCCAGCGAAGCGTCTTCGCTAAGCCGCCATATGTCGCAGCTCCGTCGTTGTACCATTTGATTTGGCTGTGGACGCGCTTTTCGACGTATTCGTCTGGAGATTGGAAGGGCGCGGTAGACGCGGAGCCCGGGCCTTCCTCCCGCTCCAGCAGTCCGATCAGGTCGTCGATGTCGTTTGCAATCTCCTCCTGCTCAGCGTTAAAGCGCACCTTCGCCTGCGCGGGATCGTCATAGGGCGCGGCCGATGCCGCATATTTGTAGATCTCGCGCTTCAAGGCCTCCGAAGCCGCGCGGATCCGCGTCCAGGCAGCGACCTGGGTACCACCGAGCAAGCGGGCGCTCAGGAAGCTGACGACGCCGAGGAGTACGGCACTGCCAACGGCGAGGGACAGACGCAAATGATCCTGTGCCGGTGGCTGGGGTGCTTGGATCTGGCTGGCGACTGCGGCGAGCAGGGCTGCGACCGCAGACAACGCAAGGGCGATCCAGCGTGTGCGATCGATCGTCTGCTTGAGCCGATTGGCAGTTCTGGACCAAGTTGACTGCAAGACGGAGGCTGAAGCGAGAGGCTCCATGACAATGTTCCCCTTCCCAGCCGATCGGCAGCGGCTGATCGCGTTGATGATCCCGAAGGTCATCGCTGCATCTTTGAATCAATCGTCGGAAGGAATATCGGCAAAGCACGTTTGTAAAGGCTTTTCCGTTGCTTCATGCCATGGCCGGCGCATAATCCGAGCCCATCTACGATTTGGGGGGATGCAACAGTCTGAGGCTACATCGGATGAAAGTGCTTTGGCTTCGAAGGAGCGGTGCTGTTCCTGAGCGATTCCGGCATCGACTGGGAGGGGCGCGGGAGCTGAAGCGGCGGATCGAAGCGAGCGTCGCGGCGCGCGAATTGGTGGTCGCGGGAGCTGAACGCTTGTGGGGGCGATGAGCAAGGTGTGCGGCGAGGGATAGCACGAGCGTTTTGTCAGCTACGCTCTGAAAACTAGATGGGGGGAACTAGAGGCCTACCCGTGAACTCGGACGAGCCGCGTTGTGATTTAATAGACGTTAGGCTTGGAATTGAACGGCAGCCCACACCGGCAAAAGCGCTGAAACGTCTTCAAATACTGGTTACGATTTAGTTCCCGAAATCGAGGCGATACGATACGTTGCTATGTACTCATAACTTCCTTCATTTTCTGTCGAGTTCGGCAGTGAATTGGGCCTTGAACGATGAGCGGAATTTTCATCAGCCATAGCGCACTCTGCTTCATCCGCTTGAGGCCGGAAGTCATCTTCCGCACGATGCGAGGAGACGGGCGGAGCGCCGACACGCCTTTGATCCGGACGTGTTCTGTAGTCGATGTCCCTTGTTTCTTGTCTAAGGAACATGCTTACAATCCTACGAAACCTTGATTTAAGAGGATTGTGTGGCGGCCATTTTTATCAGCCATTCCAGCAAAGACCCCGAAGCGGCCCGCGAAATTAACACTTGGCTTCGCAGGCAAAGTTTTGAACGAGTCTTTCTAGACTTCGATAAAGAATCTGGGATTGGTATTGGGGAAGATTGGGAGCGGCAGCTTTATGCAGCACTGGATCGTTGCAGTGCAGCCATCTTTATTGTTACCTCGTCATGGCTTTCATCGAAGTGGTGCTTTGTGGAGTTCGCTCAGGCGCGGGCCCTTGGCAAAACTATCCTTCCTGTATTTCTAACCCGCGATGACAGAAAGCTAGCTGGAGCCGAATTGCGAATGCTCCAGGCCGAGTTGTGGAACCGAGACGGTCGGGCATCCCTAGCGAGGCGTCTTCGGGCGATCGTTGAGGAAGTTGCCCAAGGTTACCACTGGGACTCTCGACGGCCGCCGTGGCCCGGGATATTGTCGTTCGAAGCGGCAGACGCTGGTGTATTCTTTGGCCGAGACCTAGAGACGATCGATATTGCGCAACGGCTTGAAGCTAAGCGCGTCCAAGGCGGCCCTCCGCTAACCTTTATCATCGGCGCTTCGGGGGGTGGCAAGTCCTCTCTGATGAAGGCGGGGGTACTGCCTTACTTAGGGCGGAATGCTGAAAATTGGATTGTTATCCCACCCTTCAAACCTGGTGCGCATCCTACGCGATCCCTGTTGAAGGCAGTTGCGATCGCAGGTGGGCCGGAAGTGGATTTGGCGGGCGGCGGTGCGCAAGAGCTCTTATGCGTCGCCGAACGGCTTCGGCGTAGAACCTCACGACAGGCAACGATTTTGATAGCGATTGATCAGTTTGAGGAGCTCTTCACTGTCGCGCCAAAATCGGAGCGTGAAAAGTTTTTCCAAGCATTGAAAATGGTCACCGGTCCGGCGTCGAAGGAACCGTTCCTGATCGTTGCGACTGTGCGATCAGACCGACTGGGTGATATTCTGGCGTCCGAGGAGCTGGTCATTCATCATGAGGCTCTGACTGTAGGATCAATGCCCGCAAGCCGTCTTCGAAGCGTAATCGAGGGGCCGGCTCGGGTCGCCTCGATACAATTGGGGCACGACGTCGTTGATCGTATCCTAGCTGACGTCAGTTCGTCGCCCGATGCGCTGCCGCTTTTGGCCTTCGCATTACGCGAAATGTATGAGCGCCAACCAAAGGACACCCCCCTGACATCTACCGACTACGAGCAGTTGGGAGATGCCAAGCTTGGTTTGCGACCGATGGAGAATGTCGTCCGGCGCAAGGCAGAGCAGACGATCGCTGGAGCGAACCCTACTGACCTTGAATTGAGGGCGCTCAAGGAAGCGTTTGTCGGCTCGCTTGTTCAAGTTGACGAGGAGGGGGCTCGAATGAGCCGTCCAGCGCCTCTACACGAATTGCCTCCTGTATCTCGACGCCTCATCGATGACTTGGTCCAGGCCAGGCTCCTGACGACGCGGGGATCTGAAGATCAGAAAGAAGTGCAAGTTGCTCACGAGGCTCTCTTACGAGCGTGGCCGCAACTGGCAGATTGGCTCACCGAGGAGCAAGATTTTCTGCTCGGTCGGCGGCAGATCGAAGAGGCTTCCCGGCTGTGGGCAAGCGCCCCACAAGAAGGAAAGGCCGAAGCTCTACTGTCGGGGTTGCTCCTTGAGCGCGCCCGGGACTGGTATTCCAACTATCCAGCGCGACTGTCGAGCGTAGAGGATTTTGTTTCGAAGTCGCTGCGGAAAAACTTCCTGCTTACAAAGCGAAACCGCTTGGTCAGGAGAACCGTGATTGTCGCCGCCGTCACAGCACTGCTTTTGCTGAGTGGGCTCAGCGCGTGGGCACTGTGGGAGCGATCGAACAAGAAGATCGAAGCAAGTCTGGCTAACAAGCACCTTATTCAAGCGCTGCAAACCCGATCCCTATTACTCGCTGACCTCGGCAGACAGAGTGCGGCACAGTTTGACTATGGGACAGCGATGTCGCTCGCCGTGGCGGCATTAACAGACCCAAACACCACCAAAACGATCGATTCTGCTGAGAGTGAGCGCGTCCTGCGAGATGCATTATGGAATCTCGTAGAGAGACATGTTCTCGCCGTAGGGGACAAAACTGCCGTTAATCTGGTGCTGTTCTCCCCTACCGGTGACAAAATCCTCACCGGCTCTAGCGATGGAGTGGCGCGCCTTTGGGATAGCGTTACCGGGCGACTGATAGCCAACATGATTGGGCATCCCACGGTTATTACGAGCGCCGTGTTCTCAGCAGATGGAACAGTGATCGCAACAGGTGACAGTAGCGGCGGCATGCGATTGTGGAGCGGCGAAAATGGAGCATTGGTTCGCGTGCTGAGGCCACATGACGACTACGTCACATCGCTTATGTTTTCGAAGAATAGCAAATATCTGGTATCTGCGTCATGGGACCAGACTGCGCGCATCGACGATCCGACGGGCGACGGCCGAAGCACAACGTTGCATGCTCGCCGAGGTCACTTGTGGGCCGCAGGCTTTTCTCCTGACGAGAAAACCGTTGTCGTCGGAGGAGAAGGGGGTGTCGACTTTTACTCGGTAGAAAATGGCCAGGTTTCATCGCGTTACGCTGCCCCTGACCTAGTTTCGGTTATGTACGTTGCCTTCTCTCCAAAGGGAGACGCGATTCTAACGACGGACCGCGGCGGGAGCGCCAGGATATGGGATGTCGCAACCGGCAAAATGCGCAGCGAGCTCCGCGATATTTCGGTCGCCTGTATCCGATGTGCAAGCTTTTCACCTGATGGAAGGCTCGTCGCAGCTGGTGGGACAGGTTCCATCGCAATCTTCGACCCTAATACAGGCACGGTCACGGCCAGAACTCGACTGCTTGATAGCAGTACCGATCATGTGAAGTTCAGCGCCGATGGACAGTATCTCTTAAGTGGCTGGTATGATGGCTCTGTTCGCCTCGATCGTGTCGTGGATGGATCAAGCATCGAAGTCGTCGGGGGTCATGTCGGAGGCGTAAATGACATCGATCTGACAGCTGACGCCCAGACCTTCGTTTCGGGCGGCCCGGACGGAGTGGGACGAATATGGGGGAGACTCCCTTTCGCAGGTTCCAGTTATGTTCCCTCGTCGAACCCAGTCACCTGGGCCTCTTATTCGCCAAACGGATCGACATTGGCCGTGGGGGAGATGATGACGGGCGCAAAGTTTGGTCCCGAGGGAGGATTGGCATTCTACAGGACCCATGAGCGCAACTACCAGACACTTACTCCACGCCATCATGATCAAATAAAGCTTGGTGGCTTTTCCCCGGATGGTCGGCGTCTTGTCACAATTTCAGAAGGCGACGGAGTATTCCTTCGCGGCGGACAACAGGTTCTTGAACCTCCGACAATGATTCTTTGGGACGTCGCGACTCGAAGGGAACTGGCGGTGCTTTTGGGCCACACCGATCGCATAAACGATGCTGTGTTTTCTCCCGACAGCAAATTGTTGGTTTCCGTCTCCAATGATGGATCGGCCAGACTTTGGGATACGACCAACGGAAAACCAGTTGCAACGCTTGTCGGTCATCACGGAGTTATCTACCGGGCTTTATTCTCCCCAGATGGGCGCAAGATACTTACGATTTCACAAGATCATACCGCGCGACTCTGGTCTCAAAAAGGTGATTTGCTCGCGGTTCTTGCAGGCCATCAAGGACCCGTTGGCGTCGCTGCGTTTTCCCCCGACGGTGAAAAAGTGGCCACCGGGTCAGACGACTTTGACGTTCGCATATGGTCGGCAAATGACGGCGCGCTGATTACAACGCTTTCGGGCAGCGGTGGCACAATCAGCGCAGTGTACTTCCCGCGGCCCGATCGGGTGGTCTCAGCTTCCACTGATGGTTTAGTGCGGTTGTGGGCAATTGGCCGTTCCCTGCCGCTCGTGACAAGCTACAAAAGAAGCTTCAACGGGGGCGAAGCGGCGGTATCTGACGATGGCTCGCTGGTCTCTATGAGCTGGGGAGATCATGAGGTGAGGGTATTCGGTTGCATCGATGGTCAACTCACCGCGACCCTTAGCGGCGTTACAGTCGGGCAGTTCCAAACCTTTGTCCCACGATCCAAGCTTCTCATGGTCACCAGCAACTACGGCATCCAGATCTGGCGATTGCCGGAGGGGGAATTGGTTGGTGAACGCGATCTGCATTTCGCTCAAGGTAACCATGTCTACGTTCCCGATTCGGGTGATCGTTTCGCTGGCATGGATGACGGCAGGTTGCATGATTTTGCAATCTGGCCAGAGATTTCCGAAATGCTTGCCGCAGCACGTCGGTACGCTACCCATGATCTTCACAATGACGAGCGGTATCAACGTTTCTTGAACTAGGCCGACACCGCCTAAGGAACCGGAGCGGACATTCAGGGCTTGGGAGACGCATCCCGCCCGCGCGCGATAGATGACGACAAACGGCTATCGATATCTTCTGGCGGGCAGGGCGCCCCACTGAAAATCCTCCTTGGCTCGCTCATCTTCCAAGCGGCTTCCGAGACAACTCCGCGAGCTCCTCTTCGATGGTAATGCCAGCCATAAAGTTGGCAATGATGCGGGAGGCACGCGCCTCTCGCTTTGCCTCGGTTTCACCCTCGAAATTGCCAGTCTCGAAAACCCGGCGAAGCAAGGCGGTCTTGTCGGGGGTGGACGTATCTCGGTGAATGGGCATGACCGCTACCTCTGATCTCGTTTTCCTAAAACATTCCAGTTAGCTAAAATATTCCGGAACTAGCTGCGACAGCTTGAACCGCGTCTGTGGCGTAGGTCTCATATGCGTAAAGGCGAGTTGATCCGAGGGCGGGCGGACAAGTCCACAACCCTGACGACGGACAGTCGAGATAAAGACCATGATCAAGGTCCATTTGCCAACCTCGTGCCCGGCGCAAACGATCATGCCGATCGCGCTTCTGCGTATCCATCGCCTCCTCACCTGAATGGCCGGCGAGACATGCTCCGGAAACTTCGAACCCCTCTCGTCAACCCATAAACATCTTCGGTCCGCGATCTGCATTTGCTTCCGGAGACGAGGCCGTGCGCCCAAAGGGGCGTACGGCTGGAAAATGGCGGCCAAAAACCGGGACCGGCGGCACAATTTGCCAAAGGGGTGCATAATAGCGGCTACTCTGGCATAACATCAGGATGCGCGAGCTCGCGGTGGGGGCGATGGGGCGGTCCAAGGCAAAGTTGCAGGCAACAGCTTCGGTTTCGAGGCTGCCGCTTCTTTTTCTCAGCCATTCCGGGATTGATTCGGACGCGGCGCGCCGCCTGAAGGGTCTGATTGAAGCGAGCGTGTCGGCGCGCGAGGTAGGGCTTCGGGTCTGGTTGGACGGTGAGGGTAGCCTCGTTCCGGGGGCGCAGGGCTGGCAGGACCAGCTCGAGCAGGCGATTGATCGCGATTGCACGGCGTTTGCGGTCTACGTCGGCTCGAAGGGCGTGGTGAACTGGGTCGAGCGGGAGGTCCGGCTCGGTCTGTCGCGGGCGACGCGCGATCGCATTCCCTTCATTCCTATCCTGGCGGGCGAAGTGCGATCGGAGGCGCTGCCTCCGTTTGCGCGGCTCTACCAGGCGGTGCGCGACCCTTTGGGCAAGCCTGACGAACTGATACGCCTCATCAGTGCGGTCGTAGGAGGCGACGGATCGATAGTCGTCGTCGACAATCCTTTCGTCGGCCTTCGCGCCATGACGGAGGCCGACGCCAATCTGTTCTTCGGGCGTGAGAGCGAGCTCGATGACCGGGCCGCCAGCGGCAAGCTGGCCGAATACGACAGGCTGGCCGGTGAGCAGACTCTCGTGGGCAAGCTGCAACGAAGCCGCTTCGTTGCGGTGGTCGCCGACAGTGGGTCGGGCAAGTCGTCTTTGGTCCAGGCCGGCCTGATCCCGCGCTTCCGCGGTGGCGCCTTCGGTGCCCGCAACGGGCTCGAGCCGGAGGGGCGGGTCTGGCATGTCGTGGTGATGCGTCCGGGCGCCTCGCCCATCGAGCGCTTGCGCAAGGGGGTGATCGAGGCGTCGGAGAAGCTGTCGCTGACAATCGAGCAGAAGGCGGCGCTTTGGGACCGGATCGACGGAGACAAGCCCAACCAACTCGCCCTGGCGCTGCAATGCAATCTGCCGGCCGCGACGACCGAGACCCTGCTCGTCGTCGATCAGTTTGAGGAACTGTTCACCCAGACGCCGGAGCCCTTGCGCAAGCCCTTTATAGACTGGCTGCTGAGCCTGCTCGCCCCCGGAGCCGCCCTGGGCTTTCGGATCGTCCTGACCATCAGGTCCGACTATTTCAATCTGTGCTCCGCGCATGAAGCCCTGTTTGTGCTGCTGGGGCGCCAGGAGTCGCTCTTCCGCCTTAAGCAGATCTCGTACCGAGGGCTTGGCAGCGATTGTCAGGGAGCCCCTCAAGCTGGCCGGCCGTACCGATACGGACGAGCAGGACGCCCTGATCAAACAGATCCGGCAACAGGTCAGCGACCGGCCCGGCGATCTGGCCCTGGTGCAGATGGCGCTCTACACGTCCTGGACCAGGCGAAAGAAGCACGGCGACGATCTGGTTCAGAGCTTCGTGGCGGTCGGTGGTGTGGCGGGCGCACTCGCCACAGTGGCCGAGGAAGTGCGCACGCAGAAGCTCAATGCCGACGAACAGCGCCTGCTCGAGGCGATCCTTGTCCGATTGATCGTCTTGGGTGAAACCGCAGGTGCCACGCGACGAACCGCCCGGTTCGAAGAGTTCGGTGCGGAGGGCGAGCCAAAGCGGGCCCTCATCGGCAAATTGGCCGAGGACGACTATGGCCGCCTGCTGCTAACGGGGACAGATACCGTCGAGATCTGCCACGAGCAATTGGTGACGCAGTGGCCCTGGTGGCAGGACTGGATCAACCGCCACGCTCCCAACATGCGCCGTCTTGCGCGACTGATGGGTAAGGCAAGCGATTGGAGCGACGTTCAAGAAGAAGATCGCTCAAAATACCTGGCAACCGGAGCCGACCTTGAGATTTTCACTGGCTTTCTAGCGCAACGGGCTAACTGGCTTTCGGAAGATGAAAAGGGCCTGGTTCGGACGAGTCAGGAAGCACAGGAGAAGATCGAGCGGCGCAGCCGCCTGTTGGTAGGCATAGCCGCAGTTACAGCTGTTCTTTTTGCCGCGGTTGCAACCTTCGCAGGGATTCAATGGCATGAAGCCAAAATACAAGAAGATGTTGCGAACCGGCAGCGGGCAGTCGCGGAGGCCGAGCGCGACAGAAGCAATCTTCTAACCGAAAAAGCCAGAATCGCCGCAGCAAGAGAGAAGCAGGCGGCAACGCTGGCTCTAAAAAACCAGACCTCGGCGCTCGCGGCCCTTTCGAGTGCAGCGTTGGCTGACGATGCGACCGACGCGATGAAGCTCGCGCTCGCGGCGTGGCCGCGGGATGTAGCCGACCGAACGCCCATGCTCAAAGTCACACTCGGCGCGATCAGCAATGCACTGCTGACGCCACACCTCATTAAGAGGTTGCGGGCAGGAGGCGAAGTGAGTCGCATAGCCTGGGACGCGGATGGAACGCTTAAGGCAACAGCGGTTGATGACCTTACAGGACGAGTCTGGGATGTCGTAACAGAAAAAGAGATTGCGGTAGTCGCGGGGCACAAGGGCCAGTTCTGGAACTCTACGTGGAGCCCGGATGGGGCGCGATTGGCTGCGGCGTCCTGGGACAACACCGTCTGGGTATGGGATGGTGCGACGGGCCGGGAGATCACGGTCCTCAAGGGACATGAGAGCCAAGTCACCGACATTGCCTGGAGCCCGGACGGGACGCAGCTGGCGACAGCATCTGACGACAACACGGGCCGCGTGTGGGATGGCACGACGGGGCAGGAGATCGCGGTCCTCAAGGGGCATGGGAAGCGAGTCAATCAAATCACCTGGAGCCCGGACGGGACGAGGCTAGCGACAGCGTCCTGGGACAATACAGGCCGTCTGTGGGATGCCTCGACGGGCCGGGAGATCGCGGTCCTTAACGGGCACGCGGCAGGGGTCGATCAAATTGCTTGGAGCCCGGACGGGACGCGGCTGGCGACGGCGTCTGATGACAACACGGGCCGGGTGTGGGATGGCGCGACGGGCCGGGAGATCGCCGTTCTCAAAGGAGCCGGAATCACAGTTGCTCGAATTGCCTGGAGTGCGAACGGAACCCGGCTGGTAACCGTGCCAAAAAACGATCCTAGATCTCAAGACTACGTGGTACGGATCTGGGATCCTGTGACCGCTAACGAGGTCGCAAATTTGGATGGTCACCAGTTGGGTGTCAATGTCGCAGTCTGGAGCCCGGATGGATCACAGGTTGCGACTGCGTCCGATGATGGAACGGTTCGGGTGTGGGATACTTTTACTGGCAATCAACTATGGATACTTAGATTTCAGTTCGGTTCGGAAGGTATCAATCGTCTTGAATGGAGTCTTGACGGATCGCGACTGGCGGCCATATCTGAGGATTCTGTGATCAACGAATGGGATATGGCAACAAACCACGGGGTCTTGGCACTCAACGGGCACAAGGATTCAGTCTTGCAGGTTGCCTGGAGCCCGGATGGGACCCGGCTGGCGACGGCGTCCAGCGATAAGACGGGCCGGGTGTGGGACGCCGTTTCCGGCAACCAGATCGCGGTGCTCGCAGGGCACGCCGACGAAGTCTCGAATGTCTCATGGAGTCCGGACGGGAAGCGGTTGGCAACGGCTTCCAAGGACAAAACTGCCATCGTATGGAATGCAGTGTCGGGCGAAAAGGAAACTGTGCTTGGGGAGCACACAGATTAAATGAATTGGGTTGCATGGAGTTCGGACGGATCGCTCATAGCCACGGCCTCTGGCGACATTCTTGACTCGAAGGATAGCACGGTTCGTATTTGGGATGCCGCTACAGGCCGAGAAACAAATGTTCTCAGCGATTATGCTGGGGCCATCGTGCATGTCGAATGGAGCCCAGTTGGCAACCGTCTAGCGACAGCTTCAGAAGATGGCACAGGCCACGTTTGGGACGCCGCCAGCGGAGGCGAGGTCATCCTAAAGGATGATATGGGAGCTGTCAGATTCATAACATGGAGTCGGGACGGAACACGGTTGGCAACGGCATCAACCGATCAAACCGTACGTGTCTGGAATGCCGCAACCGGCAAGGTAACCGCTGCGCTCCATGAGCAATTTGAGATCTCAAACATTGCTTGGAGTCCCGACGGGACGCGGTTGGCGGTCGCAACCGGCAGTATACTCGATAATGGCGGTGCAATCCGCATATGGGATGTCGCAAGTGGAAGGGAAATCGCGGTTTTCGAAGACGACCAAGGTGTGTTCCTTCATGTTGAGTGGAGCCCCGATGGAACGCGGCTCGCGACCGCGTCCGGTAATTTGTTGATGGATCCGATCCATAGTCTCGGCAAGGTATGGGATGCGGCGACGGGCAAGCAAATCGCTCGACTTGTCGGGCACAGTAAAGCGATTGTTGACATCGTTTGGAGTCCGGATGGGACGCGGCTAGCAACCGCTTCGTTCGATGGTACCGCGCGTGTATGGAATGCACGATCAATCATTCTCGGCAATCTCTTCGAGATCGCCTGCGCGCATCTGGTGGATACGGATGTCACTGGGCTTGCCAGGGACTACGGTATTGTCATCGACCGGCCGATTTGCGAGAAGCCCTCCGAAATACCACTGCCGCCCTGGACCTCCGATTGGGATAAAGCGGCGCAATGAAGGCGCCAGCGCAATCGCTTGTCTTCACTGGCTTATGATCGACCTGCCGGAGCGGCCTGGCTGCCAGCCATTCTGCGCGCCTTGTGCCGCGATCACCCTTACGTTCGCATCGAACTCGAGGTAGCGCTTTCCCATGTGATCGAAGAGAAACGTAAGCGCGAATTTCCCCGCACCTTTTGCTGTTGAGTGCTCTGATGCATGAGGTGTCCACCCAAATAGGTGGACACCTTGTGATGGAAGAAGATGATCAGAAATTGCAGGTAAGGCTTGTTGGTCGGAACGGGCGACGCCGATACGACCCTGCATCGAAGGACCGTCTTGTCTCGGCCTGCCTTGAGCCTGGCGTGTCGGTATCGAGGCTTGCGCTCGAACATGGGGTCAATGCGAACCTTCTTCGGAAGTGGATAAAGAAGCGCACTGAGACCCAGTCCCTCCCGCCGTCCTCATCACCGGCGTTCATCCCGGTTCAGATTGAAAGCACTTCCGATCGGGTCTTGCTGCGACAGAGCAGCATGGCTGCGGTGGATTTGCCGGCGACCTGTGATGAAGGTAAGCGCTCATTTCCCCGCACATTGACGGCCCTTGCAACAACTGATCGCTTTCAGACGGACGCGTCGGGTCAGGCTGCGGCGGCTTTGAGGAAGTTGAAGGGCAGGAGATCGTCGATAGCCACGTTCTCGGGGCGCTGAGGCAGTTCAGTGAGGACGTGGCGCAACCACGCTAACGGCTCGACGCCACAGGCGCGGCAGGTTAACATCAGGCTGTAGACGATGGCGCTGGCCTTGGCTCCGTCGACAGTATCGCTGAACAACCAACTCTTCCTGCCAGTTGCAAAAATCCTGATGTCGCGCTCCAGAAGATTGTTGTCGATCGGCATGCTGCCGTCCTCGGTGTAACGCGTCAGATATCCCCATTGGTTCAGGGTGTAGGAGACGGCGTCGCCGAGCTTGCTGTCCGGCAAGACTTTTGGGGCGATGTCGTCGAGCCATGCCTTGAGAGCATGGAGGATGGGGACACTATGTTGCTGGCGGAAGCGGCGAATGCAGTGATCTCGCGTTTCGCCGTCATCGGGGATTTCGTTCCGCGCCTGCCTTTCAACTCGGTAGAGCTGTTCGAAGAACCGGAGTGCCTGTTCCGGCGGCCCGCCGCCTTTCTTCCTCGCCTTTAGGGCATCGACGAAGCGCCGCCTGGAATGGGCCATGCATCCAAGATGCGTTGCCCCTTCCAGCGTGCGCCAGGCGGAATAGCCGTCGCTCATCACGATGCCGCGGTAATCGCCGAGGAAGGCCTGCGGGTGTATCTGGCCGCGGCCCGGCTGATATTCGAGCAGCACGATCGGCTCGTCACTGTCCTGGCCGCTCCGGTATGCCCACATGTACGAGGTGCTGGCGGCCTCTCTGTCCATTTCCTTCAGCACCTGGACCGTGGTCTCGTCACCATGGATGAGGGGCTGCGATCTGAGCCGCAGCTTCAGCGCGTCATAGATGCGGGAGAGATGCTTTTCGCTCGAGCCGATCACCCAGTGGCCCAGAGCGCCTCGGCTGACAGGAACGCCGGCGCGCTCGAATGCCTGCGCCAGGCGGTAGAGCGGTGTGCCGTCGACATACTTATGAACGAGCGCGAAGGCCAGCGTCGAGGCCGTAGCGATGCTGCCCGGCAAAGGTTGCGTGGGCATCGGCGCGGTCACGACCGGCGTGCTGATCCCGGTGCGGTCGCAATGACGGCAAGCATATTTGAACCGCACATTCTGCAGGACCTTCGCCTTCACCTCGATATGAAGTTGCTCGGTAACGGTCTCGCCCATGCGATGCATCTGGTGACGGCAGCAAGGACAAGCCTTCTGGGCGTCGGGAAGGTCATACTCGACACGCTCGCGCGGCAGGTTTTCCGGCAAGGCCTTGCGGCCGCGCTTCTTTCCCGTCGCCCCTTCGCTCGCCGGCAAGCCCGTGTCCGGCAGGACAACGACATCGCCATCTTCGTTGTCGGCGGCGTCCTCATCCGCGGCCTGTTCGGCTTCATTGAAGAGGCGGTCAATGTGTTTTTCACTGCGCGGCGCAAAACGATGCAGTCGTGCAAGCGCCAGCTCTTCCTCGAGTTTGACGACGCGTTCGGTGAGTTGACGGTTCTCCGCCCGAAGCGCAGCAATACGCGCCATCAACTCTTCAACAGTCGGTTCGCCGGGTCGATTCATCAGATTCTTGAATCGAAAGCATGCCGGCGCGTCAATCGCTCAATTCGAGAGCCCTCAACCGGCAACCTGATATTGCCGCACCGGATGGCGGACCATCGCATCGATATCGATGCCGTCGAGGATCCAGTGCAATTGCTCGGTCGTAAGCGTGACCACCGCTGCCTCCCGGCGCGGCCACCGGAACTTGTCCTCGGTCAGCCGCTTCAGGACCAGCACGAAGCCGGACCGGTCAAAGAACAAGAGCTTCATCCGGTCGCGACGGCGATTGCAGAAGGCAAAAACCGCTGGAGCAAACGGATCGAGCGCCATCGTCTCTTGGACCAGAACCGCAAGGCTGTTGATGCCGGCCCGGAAGTCGATCGGCTCGCGGTGCAGGTAGACTTTCAGGTCAGCGCCCAGTCTGAACATGACCCAGTGCTCCGATGGTCGCCGTCAATGCATCCACATCACCGCATTCCAGCGTCAACTTCACGCCGTTCGGCAGTGACGCGCTCACCTTGGCTGGAGAGGAAAAAAGCGCAGCCCTTTTGGCTTCCGACCCATGCACTTCATCACAGGTCGCCGGCAAATCCACCGCAGCCATGCTGCTCTGTCGCAGCAAGACCCGATCGGAAGTGCTTTCAATCTGAACCGGGATGAACGCCGGTGATGAGGACGGCGGGAGGGACTGGGTCTCAGTGCGCTTCTTTATCCACTTCCGAAGAAGGTTCGCATTGACCCCATGTTCGAGCGCAAGCCTCGATACCGACACGCCAGGCTCAAGGCAGGCCGAGACAAGACGGTCCTTCGATGCAGGGTCGTATCGGCGTCGCCCGTTCCGACCAACAAGCCTTACCTGCAATTTCTGATCATCTTCTTCCATCACAAGGTGTCCACCTATTTGGGTGGACACCTCATGCATCAGAGCACTCAACAGCAAAAGGTGCGGGGAAATTCGCGCTTACTGATGAAGTGCATGGGTCGGAAGCCAAAAGGGCTGCGCTTTTTTCCTCTCCAGCCAAGGTGAGCGCGTCACTGCCGAACGGCGTGAAGTTGACGCTGGAATGCGGTGATGTGGATGCATTGACGGCGACCATCGGAGCACTGGGTCATGTTCAGACTGGGCGCTGACCTGAAAGTCTACCTGCACCGCGAGCCGATCGACTTCCGGGCCGGCATCAACAGCCTTGCGGTTCTGGTCCAAGAGACGATGGCGCTCGATCCGTTTGCTCCAGCGGTTTTTGCCTTCTGCAATCGCCGTCGCGACCGGATGAAGCTCTTGTTCTTTGACCGGTCCGGCTTCGTGCTGGTCCTGAAGCGGCTGACCGAGGACAAGTTCCGGTGGCCGCGCCGGGAGGCAGCGGTGGTCACGCTTACGACCGAGCAATTGCACTGGATCCTCGACGGCATCGATATCGATGCGATGGTCCGCCATCCGGTGCGGCAATATCAGGTTGCCGGTTGAGGGCTCTCGAATTGAGCGATTGACGCGCCGGCATGCTTTCGATTCAAGAATCTGATGAATCGACCCGGCGAACCGACTGTTGAAGAGTTGATGGCGCGTATTGCTGCGCTTCGGGCGGAGAACCGTCAACTCACCGAACGCGTCGTCAAACTCGAGGAAGAGCTGGCGCTTGCACGACTGCATCGTTTTGCGCCGCGCAGTGAAAAACACATTGACCGCCTCTTCAATGAAGCCGAACAGGCCGCGGATGAGGACGCCGCCGACAACGAAGATGGCGATGTCGTTGTCCTGCCGGACACGGGCTTGCCGGCGAGCGAAGGGGCGACGGGAAAGAAGCGCGGCCGCAAGGCCTTGCCGGAAAACCTGCCGCGCGAGCGTGTCGAGTATGACCTTCCCGACGCCCAGAAGGCTTGTCCTTGCTGCCGTCACCAGATGCATCGCATGGGCGAGACCGTTACCGAGCAACTTCATATCGAGGTGAAGGCGAAGGTCCTGCAGAATGTGCGGTTCAAATATGCTTGCCGTCATTGCGACCGCACCGGGATCAGCACGCCGGTCGTGACCGCGCCGATGCCCACGCAACCTTTGCCGGGCAGCATCGCTACGGCCTCGACGCTGGCCTTCGCGCTCGTTCATAAGTATGTCGACGGCACACCGCTCTACCGCCTGGCGCAGGCATTCGAGCGCGCCGGCGTTCCTGTCAGCCGAGGCGCTCTGGGCCACTGGGTGATCGGCTCGAGCGAAAAGCATCTCTCCCGCATCTATGACGCGCTGAAGCTGCGGCTCAGATCGCAGCCCCTCATCCATGGTGACGAGACCACGGTCCAGGTGCTGAAGGAAATGGACAGAGAGGCCGCCAGCACCTCGTACATGTGGGCATACCGGAGCGGCCAGGACAGTGACGAGCCGATCGTGCTGCTCGAATATCAGCCGGGCCGCGGCCAGATACACCCGCAGGCCTTCCTCGGCGATTACCGCGGCATCGTGATGAGCGACGGCTATTCCGCCTGGCGCACGCTGGAAGGGGCAACGCATCTTGGATGCATGGCCCATTCCAGGCGGCGCTTCGTCGATGCCCTAAAGGCGAGGAAGAAAGGCGGCGGGCCGCCGGAACAGGCACTCCGGTTCTTCGAACAGCTCTACCGAGTTGAAAGGCAGGCGCGGAACGAAATCCCCGATGACGGCGAAACGCGAGATCACTGCATTCGCCGCTTCCGCCAGCAACATAGTGTCCCCATCCTCCATGCTCTCAAGGCATGGCTCGACGACATCGCCCCAAAAGTCTTGCCGGACAGCAAGCTCGGCGACGCCGTCTCCTACACCCTGAACCAATGGGGATATCTGACGCGTTACACCGAGGACGGCAGCATGCCGATCGACAACAATCTTCTGGAGCGCGACATCAGGATTTTTGCAACTGGCAGGAAGAGTTGGTTGTTCAGCGATACTGTCGACGGAGCCAAGGCCAGCGCCATCGTCTACAGCCTGATGTTAACCTGCCGCGCCTGTGGCGTCGAGCCGTTAGCGTGGTTGCGCCACGTCCTCACTGAACTGCCTCAGCGCCCCGAGAACGTGGCTATCGACGATCTCCTGCCCTTCAACTTCCTCAAAGCCGCCGCAGCCTGACCCGACGCGTCCGTCTGAAAGCGATCAGTTGTTGCAAGGGCCGTCAATGTGCGGGGAAATGAGCGCTTACAGAGAAACTCTATTCGGGCGCGCTCGACATGGCGCTCGCCTCCTGCGAGATGCCGAATTCGAAATTCGTTGCCCTGCCGCTCGAGACCGTTGACTTCGTGTGGATGTGCAGCCCTGAGATCGAGCAGCCTCCCGATGTGGTGACGTCCAAGGTGCTGGCTGAACTGCCGGTGATCGCGACCTCACGCGAATGGCAATTCCGCGGCTCGATCCTCGCCTGGCTGATGGCCAACGAGGTGCATTTCCGCGCCAAGGAAATTCCCCCCTATAAAAGCAGGTTCGCAGGAGATTGCCGCGCCAAAATATTACGCACGTTGGACACTTGCCAGCGGCCGCCTCTGGCTGTGCGAACGCCGCGGTTATTCAGGGCGATGGCAAGGCCCCGCAGGCTGGTGACGCCAGAACGTTGAATGGACACGATGATCGGCAGCACCGACTGGGCAAACCGGTCAGCTTCATCGATCGATATCTTCCGGCCCCTTGCTGCAGCCTCGGCCGTGTTGGTTGGATTGCCGAGTTTCATGCCGGTTGTCTTGCGCGAGGCGAGGGCGGCTTTGGTGCGTTCCGAGATCAGGCGGCGCTCCTTCTCGGCCAAGGCGGCGTAAAGGTGCAGCATGAACGGATCCGCATCGGTGCCGAGCTCCGCGACGATGAACGGCACGCGTTGAACCATCAGGCCCGCAATGAAGGCGACGTCCCGCGACAGTCGGTCGAGCTTGGCCACGACGACCGGGCATTTGGCCTGGCGGGCCAGGGCGAGGGCGGCTGTCAGTTGCGGGCGTCGATCGAGGGCGTCCGCGCCCTTTCCGGTTTCGACCTCGGTAAACTCATGAATGATGCTCATGCCTTCGACTTCGGCAAAGCGTGCGACGGCAGCGCGCTGCGCCGCGATGCCCAATCCTGAGCGTCCCTGGCGCTGGGTTGAGACCCGGTAATAGGCGACCGCGCTCGTCATGCTGCTGTTTCCTCGGGGTGTTCAAACTGCAAACCACCGTTTGCAGTTTGCTCACAAGCGGCAAACAGGCAAGTTGCGTACGGAAAAAATGGTTAGAATTGAAGGGATTAACCTGACAGTTCGAATTCAGACGATACTCAGCGCCAGCGCCTTGGCACGTGTGTTGGCGGGGAGCTTGCCGGGCACTTCATGCGCCACGCACATGAGCCCGAAGGCGTCAGCGCCGTGGCTCGACCAGTCGTGGTCAGGTCCAAGTCCGATATTGCGCGCCTCATCATATTTCTCGTGGTACCAGCCCAATGCATCGAGGCCTGCGGCACAACGGTCGGCATCGAACCATATCGATGGGAACAGGCGCCTTCCAGCCTCGACGCGCTTCAGCGCGGCACCCTTGCCCTGGTTGGGGATCGTCTGCACCGCGAAGCCAGCTTGGCGGATATGGTCTTCGAACCTGACCGCCGTGACGGCGTCTTCACGGTTTCCATCATGCGGCAGATAGCAGGTTGCCGCTGCATAGCCTTTCGTGCGCAGCCATTCGAGATGGATCGCCAGCGGCTGCCTCACCGCCTCGTAGTAGTCGACAACCCTGATCTCGTGGCCGATGAATTGGGCGATCCAGATGGATGTCGCGTCCCTGATGCCAATGTCCCAGAACGCTTTGATTGGCATCAAAGGGTCGAGCGAGAGTTTCCCGATGCGTCGATCGGCTCTCGCCTGGGCAAGGGACCCTGCGTAGTAGGCGCCAGACAGCACCGATGCATAGTCGCCTTCCCAGATGTGCGGATACTGATCCGGGTTTGTGCGCAGGCAGTCCTTGCGCTCCTGTTCAAGTTCGACCGGAAACCATGGATTGTCGGACCAGTTGGCGCGAACGACGGTTGCTGCGGTCGGCAACTCACCGCTGCGCAGCATGACATCGACGGGATCGGCCTTTCGGCGCGGGTTCCAGGAGAACCAGAGCTCCGAGCCCGGGGCGCGGATGGTGGGCCGCAGCAGCGCCAGCGACGTGGTCGAGAGCGTCTGCGCCTCCTCCACCCAGGCCCGCCCGAAGCCTTCAAGGGATTTGATAGACTCTGCCGTATGGTCCTGCATGCCCTGGAAGGCAATGACGCCGTCACCAGGCGTCTCGATAACTTCGCGAAACACCTTGAAGCCGTCTGCTTCTCCCAAGCGATACTGGGCCAGTTTGTCCTCCAGTAGACGTTTGGCAGATTCCTTGAGGCTCTTCTGCACCTCGCGGATACAGACTGATCGAAGGCCTCTTTCCGCCAGGCTGTCCTCGATCAGTAGCCCTCCAAAGAAATGCGACTTGCCCGAACCACGCCCGCCATGTGCGGCCTTGTAACGGGCAGGGGCGAGCAGGGACTGGAAAACGCTCGCCGTCTCAATCTGGAGGACGGACACTGTATCTCTCGATCTCGATCATCCGGTGCCTCGGTTCAGCCACGCGGGATCCGTGCTCACGAGCGCGAGACCGCGATTTGCCTTCAGTTTCTCCGGATCTGATGGGGAGACGATTATGCGGCTGATGGTCTGGATCGGGTCGCCACTGTGCTCGTTGATGATCGTTTCCTTCCAGCCCATGCGGGTCTTGGCCCAGAAGATCGCTGCAGTAACGGATTGAGGACCTTCGCCTGTGGCTTTGCGAAAGAGGCTTTGCGCCACCGCCGAATTGGCCTTGGTATGGCCAATCCTGAGTTCTTGCCGGTAGTGCTTGCGCAGTGTCTTGGGATCAACAGCGATCATGTCGGCGATACCCGTTTCGGGCACGCCATAGCCGGCCAGAGCTTCGACCTGGCGACGTGATGCTTCGTCTGGCTTGTGACCGGGTCTTGCCATCTCAGGCAGCCCCCAGGGCGCGATCGGCGGCGACGTCAGTGTAGCAGCGGCCATCACCTTCCAGTACCGCTGCTTGCCCTACAAACGCCTGCCAGCGAAGCACCGAGACATCGACGTAACCCGGGTTGAGTTCAATTGCATGGCAGCAGCGGCCGGTCATCTCAGCGGCGATGATCGTGGTGCCGGAACCGCAGAACGGCTCGTAGACGGCCTGGCCAGCAGAAGAATTGTTCTCGATCGGACGCCGCATGCATTCGACGGGCTTCTGCGTACCGTGGCCGGTCTCGGACTTGCGGTGCGGAATGGCCCAGACGGTGGTCTGTTTGCGATCGCCCGCCCAATGGCCCTTCCTGCCCTTCCTCACGGCGTACCAGCAATTGTGCGTAATCAGCCCGTCAGCAACGTAGTGGAGGTCTCGGTCCACATCCATGGAATAAACGGGGCCACTGAAGGGTGTCGCATCATTGCCGGTGACGGTAGCCCAAGAAAACTCGTCGCCCGAAACTGGCATAGGAAGCTCCATTATCTGAGCGAAGATATTGCAGGCCCTTACAAGTCGCGTCGCCTTGCGCGAGAACATCAGCCGCTCACCACCTGTGATGAGCGGTTGATCACGCTCCAGACGATGATCCCGAAGCAGCAACGTTGCGCGCGCTGCGAGCGCACTCAGAGAAAGGCTAGCGTAAATGGCGGCGATCATCTCCGGCGACCGCACGCGCTCGGACGCTGTCGCCCAGCTGTCAACTTCCCAGTGTGTTGTCGGGATGCCGTATCTGCACGAGAGAACCTGCTCAGCGCACTGCGCCTGGCAGGGGGTGTCATGAACCGAAATGATCCACGCCTCCTCGCCCTTGTTGCCGGCAAGGCGAGTGGAAAGACCGAAGCCGCGTGAATTGAATAGGCTCACACGCCCAACGCGCCACCAGTTGCCGCGGCGCATAAGGTAAACCACCTGCTTGTTTGCGGCATCAGGGTTCAGGCGCACAGAAAAGCGGTGCTCTGGGGTGGCACGAGTTACCCGCCCGGCGGCCGAGATCGAGTGCATCATGCCGTCGAACTGACGTTCACCGAACCGAGTGATCTCCCGGCCCCGGCGGCGAACGACGCTCTCGTAGGGGTTATACGAAACCACGAAGTCGCCTTTACGGAGAGTCTCGATAGGCACTGCTTCAGTTTTTGCTGGTTGGGCGCCAGCGCCGCGCTCGACCACCTTCTGGACCATCGTACCGGCGGGCTGGCACGGCTCGTGCTGCCAGTGATAGTCGCCCCGGCCGATGACCAGCCGGGTCTTATCCCAGATGATCTGGGCTCGCACGGCGAACCCACTGGCTTCGAGGCTGGTGACGACAGAGGCCGAATGAAGGGCGGCGTGCCAGACGTACATGACGTCGCCGGGGAACAGTGCCCATGCCTCGCGCCAATCCGAGCGGTCGTCATTCAGGACTGTTCCGGTTGCCAAACCTTCGGTGGGAATACCAAGGCGCTCCCGCCAGGCCGGGTCATAGCTGACGCCATAGGGCGGGTCCGTCACCAGAAGGTGAGGCTTCACACCGGTGAGCACGCGCTCGACATCGTTGGCGTTAGTGCTGTCGCCGCAGATCAGCCGGTGCTTGCCCAGGATCCAGACGTCGCCGGAGAAGGTGATCGGTCGTTCCGGCTGTTCAGGGATGTCATCAGGATCGGTCAGGCCAGGATTGGCGGCGCTGGTGAGGGCCGCAATCTCGATCTCGTCAAAGCCAGTCAGCGATAGGTCGAAGCCGAAGTCGCCTAAGTCGGCGAGTTCCAGCCCGAGCAACTCGCTGTCCCACCCGGCATTGAGCGCCAGCTTGTTGTCGGCGATGACCAAGGCTCGTTTCTGGGCCTCGCTCAGGCCGGCGAGTTCGATCACTGGGACCTCACGCATTCCGAGCTTTTTGGCCGCAAGCAACCGGCCATGACCGGCTATGATACCGTTCGTCCCGTCGACAAGGATCGGGTTCGTCCAGCCGAACTCGCGGATCGAAGCCGCGATCTGCGACACCTGGGCTTCGGAATGGGTGCGGGCATTTTTGGCAAACGGGATCAGGCCCGATGCTGGCCGATAGCTGACTGCAACGGCTGCTTCGTTGCCCATGCCCTGATTCTACAGCGGCGGAAGCCACGCTGTAAGAACGACATTTCCCGACATTGTTGCGCTAAGTTACTCGGCAGCGCGATGATCGTCGGCTCACTCAAGAAGGCGCCGGGTGAGCGAGCGCCGAGGGCCTAGTCTACAAGGTAAGCGAATATTTCTGTCGCCGGATTTTGCGGACTGCAGTGTTCTTTGTTCAATGCCTTCTTATTAAGGTGTAGCGTTGAGGTGTTTACAGTCATTCAGATGACCATCACGACCGTCACCCATTTGCCGGTCATCGGGAATTGACCGTCATCTCAATGCCGATCAGGCCTTGGGACGAGCGCGGGTTTTGCGCTCCTCTCTCCTGGCTTCGTTAAGCGAAATTTGACGGTCCAGAACCGCGTTGATGTGCTTACTCTCGAAGCTGTACGAATTGGCCGTGCGCCGGTTCGGGCGCCACTTCCGCAACCAACCGTGGTGCACCAGACCGGCTATGCAAGCGCGCACTGAGCGTTCCTTCATCCCGATCTGACTGCCCAGACGGTCCTGTGACGGGAAGATCGCACCTGTCTCGGCGTTGGCATGTTGCAACAGCCGGAATGCCACCCGAAACTCGCCAGCGGTGACCCGACGATCCATCGATATCGCATCGAGCAGGTCCAACTTTCTGCTCGTATGCTCGCGAATAGATTCCGCCGAAACGTTCATTTGATCCACACGGTGCTTCTGCGGTTCGAGATTCCCCGGCCGAAATCTGCCGAAGACGTCATTCCCACGAGCCGAGAATCGAGGAATGTGTCTCGGCGCGACGGCGGCGCTCGCAAGCCTCAACGTCAACTACCGAGTACCCAATCTTGCCGCCGAGCTTGTGATAACTCGGTCCGGTCTTGAGGTAGCGCCAGCGCTCGAGTGTCCTAGGGCTTAGTCGCCAGCGGTCGGCCAGTTCCTGCTGGCTGAGGTAAACGGGGGTCATTGTGGGCCCCCCCATTTCGAATGGCGCTTGTGCTGGACATCAAGATCGACGTCGTCATCGACTCGTCCAACTTCTGCGGCCGGTAAGGAGCGCACGAAGGCATCCAACTCGTCGGCAAGGATCAGGATGCGCTTTCCGGACTTGCGTGGAACAAGCCTCTTCTCGGCAAAAAGCCGGTAGAATGACGATCGCGAGATCCCGGTGCGCTTTATGGCTTCGGAAAGAGTCAGGGATATTTCGGACATTTAAATATCCGCTGGCCGTATTCGCCGCCAGCACGCAGCCGAGCACCTTTGCTCAGATGCTTGGTGATATTCCGTGGTGTACCGACAAACATGGGGGCCGATACGCGCGAATTTCGATGACCTATCGGCCCCCTTGTGCGGCCCATGAATTGGCCTCAGCAGCCACCGCCTTCAGACGCTCGGCCAGGGCGGTTGGAGTATCGACCTTTTCGTGAAGCGAGAGCACTTCAGTACCATTGGCGGATTGGATTGCGATGGGCAATTTGACGGAGCGAAAGCAGAGGTTCAACGCATAGATGAATTCGGAAAAGGGTGACGCCATTTTTTCCGGCGCATCGAGAGCGTCGTCAATTGTAGCCTGCTTGAAGGGGCTGATCGGGTGTCCTGCTGACTTTGCCCAATCCCGTAACTGCCAAAGAAAATCTCGAAATGCGCTGCCAGGCGCGAAGCCGACCTCTTGGTCCTGCTTGATAGCACTCCCGACGCGATCCATGCTGAGGACGAGGCCGTGCGCAACGTTCATAAGCACGCTTGCGTTTAGATTGACGAGTACAGGTGAATTGGATGGCTCGAATTGGCCTTCGTTTGGCATCACCCAGACATGCTCGCGCTGTACCGATATGAAGATGGACTCGTACGAGTCCGCTAATAGGGCCTCCAAAGCATTGGCAGCGTCATCATTGCCGAGCAACCCGCCTTCGGCAAAACGAACGAACGGCCCGACGGCTTGTTGAATTTCTTCAAATTTGATCCGGGTCTTTGATCTCGGTTCGCTCACGAGCTCCCAAACTTTGCCCCTCAGAAACTGGTTTGCGATTACTCGCACTTTTCGACGGTCGACAGTCCGCAGAGTTACGCCGTAAATTTCCTGCAACCGTTCAAACTCTCGCTCTGATATCCGCACCGTTGGATACGGTCCTGAATAGCTGACATTCGAGAGTCTCTTTGGGATGGGGGCCATCTCAGGGGCAGTCCCACTCAGATGAGCCCGTGGCGGGATCGAGTTTTGGGCCGTTTAAGTGCACGTACACTCTGCATCTCAACGGCATAGGACTCCCTCGGTGCGTCCCTCGCTTCGATGGCTGTGAGTGCTAAAGGAAGCCCCTCGGACCTGCGCACGATTACAGTTCTTTTCGCGGCGCTCCACAGCAATTCGCTGGTGACTGGAGCAGCTGATTTCGATGGTTAAAGCTCGACTACCAAGAGCTGCCGGAATCGAAACAAATGCCAGGCCCAAACCCCCTTCATCCGGATCTGATGGAGGCCGCCGAGCGCCGCCACGAATTGGTCGCGATCATTGTCGCGGGGCTCATGCGTCTTCGAGTCCGACAGTCAAGCAGACTATCTCCGGAGTTGGAGAATAGTTTTGTCGACTTCGTTCCCAACCAGAGCGGTGGTGCCGTCGAAACTTTGGCGACGGAGATTGCTTGATGACCGACAATGTGCTGGCCCGCCTGGCCGAACTGAAGACGATGGACATCGGCGCGCTCAAGGCCAAATGGCGCGACCTCTTCACCTCGGAGCCGCCACCCTACAATAGGAAGTTCCTGGAGAGCCGGCTCGCCTATCGCATCCAGGAACTGGCCTACGGCGGATTGAAGCCCGAGACCGTGAAACGGCTCGCGGCATTGGCCGAGCAGCTGGAGCCTCGGCGCTCTGGCGCCAGGAAAGACAACATGCCGGTTACGGGCACGCGGCTGCTGCGTGAATGGCAGGGCGTACAGCACATCGCCACAGTGCTGATCGACGGCTTCGAGTATCAGGGTCGCCCCTACAAGTCGCTCTCCGCGATTGCGCGGACGATCACCGGGACGCGCTGGAATGGCTGGCTGTTTTTCGGCTTGCGAAGCCAGAAAAGTAACGGGTGACGACGATGACACTGCCCCCGCAAAAGCAAGTCATCAGAAAACTCCGTTGCGCGGTCTACACGCGTAAATCGAGCGAGGAGGGACTCGACATGGAGTTCAACGCCCTCGACGCCCAGCGGGAGGCCTGTGAGGCTTACGTGGCCAGCCAGCGAGCGGAGGGATGGGTTCCCGTGCCCGACCGCTACGACGACGGCGGCATCTCCGGTGGAACGCTGGAACGGCCGGCGCTGAAGCGCTTGCTTAAGGATATCGAGTTCGGGCTGGTCGACGTGGTCGTCGTCTACAAGATCGATAGGCTCTCCCGTTCGCTGACCGACTTTTCGAAGCTCGTTGAGATCTTCGAGGCCAATGACGTCACCTTCGTGTCGATCACCCAATCATTCAACACTACAACCTCGATGGGCCGGCTCACACTCAACATCCTGCTGTCCTTCGCACAGTTTGAGCGTGAGGCGATTGGCGAGCGCATCCGCGATAAGTTCGCCGCGTCGCGGCGCAAGGGCATGTGGATGGGAGGCAACGTGCCGCTCGGCTACCGCGTCGAAAGCCGCAAGCTGATCATCCAGGAGGACGAGGCCGCAACAGTGCGCATGATCTTCGACAGGTTTCCCTCCGTTGGCTCGGCGACGACGCTTGCACGAACGCTCAACGCCGAGGGTGTGACCAGCCGCGGTGGCAGGCCCATCGACAAGGGCTATCTCTACAAGCTGCTGAGCAACCGGGTCTACATCGGCGAGGCCGTCCACAAGGGCACGAGCTATCCCGGCGAGCACCAGGCAATCATCAGCCTCGATCTGTGGAACAAGGTGCGATCGATCATTGCCGAGGACCCGCGCAAACGAGCAGGGCATTGTCGCCGGCAGACACCGGCATTGCTCAGGGGACTGATCTTCGCGCCGAACGGCTATGCCATGACGCCTGCCCACACCCGGAAGAAGGGGCGTCTGTACCGCTACTACGTCACCACCAGTGTGCAGAAGCTCGGCCCTGAAACCTGCTCGGTGAAACGGCTGCCAGCTGCCGAGATCGAGGCTGTAGTGATCGACCAGGTGAGGAAGATGCTTCGCCAACCGGAGATCATCGTGAAGACTTGGGCAGCTGCAAGAGTCGAGGACGACGCAGTCACCGAGGGAGAGGTTCGCGACCGTCTTGTCGAGTTCGACGTACTCTGGGACGAACTCTTTCCAACGGAGCAGGCTCGTATCATTCAGCTGTTGGTCGAGCGCATCGAGGTCGATGTCGATGGCATCTCCATCCGCCTGCGAACCGAGGGCATGACAAGCCTCGTGGCAGAAATGCGGGCGCAGGCGACCCTTGGGCGGGCCGCATGATGATGGGCACCGAACTGAGCGATGACGGCAAGATCCTCACCGTTCAAATTCCAATGGCCATTCGCAAGCGTGGCGGCCGCAAGCTCGTGATGTCGCCGAACACTATCGAGGGATGGGCGCCGACACGTCCGCGCATCGACAGTACGCTGCTGCGCGCCGTGATCCAGGCCTTTGCGTGGAAGCACCAACTGGAGACCGGTCAGTTCGCCACGATCTCCGAACTGGCCGAGGCCAGGAAGCTCGACCGGTCATTCATATCCCATATCCTTCGACTAACGTTGCTGGCCCCGGATCTGGTCGAGGCAATTCTCGACGGGCGCCAGCCTCCGACGATGCAATTGCAGCAGCTGGTGCGAGGCTTTCCGGTTGAGTGGGAACGGCAGCTCCCCTGACGAACGTCAGCAGTTTCTAGGTTTCAGGTTCGCGCCGCTAAGCTGACAGCCAGGTATATCGGCTGAACGATCAAAACGGGCCAGAATAATCCTCCGCGTTAGTATCAGCGCCGGGTCCAGGGGTAGCCGGCGTCGATGCTGATCGCTTAATTGCCTGGAGAAGGTCCCGCCAGACATGGGCTGGCACCGGCAGGCGATGACTGCGGCAAGCGGTGAGCAGAATCGGCCAGTGACCGAACTCGATGACCGACAAGGCATCGTAGTGGCCATTGGATTTGACCTCCTCGATTACGAAATCTAGCGTATCGCGGGTGCCCTCGGTCACCGGAATTCCTGTCAGGGCAGCTCCATGATCCCCGTTGCCCAGATAGAGGTTCGCCTCGCTGTCCTCATCCGGAAGCCAAGTCTGGAACGTGCAGTCGCCAAGCGCCTTTGCCTTGAAATCTGAAATCTCGTCGATCACTTGTTGATAGCCGCGGGCCGCGGCCCACAGCGCCAGCATGGGATAGAGGATGCTGGCTTCGCTAGACTGCCGGCGATATTCTTCGCTGCGCTCGGCAGGATGCTCGACGAGATCCCAATACGAACGGCTGGTCGTGGGGTACGCGCCGTGCGACATATACGCGAAGATGATGCGGCTGGTCAGTCCCTCAAGCCATTGGTCGATCGCGCCATGAAAGCGCTCTCGCGTCGCCAGCAGCGTAAATGCAAGCGAGATATCAATCGCTTGCCAGTCGCCGATTGGCGACAAAAGGGCGCGGTTATTCGAGACAATTTCGACGAGCTGGTTGCACAGAGTGTCGATCCGCTCGACGAGAATTCTGTTTATTTCGGCAAGTGCCGATGGATGTGCCGCTAGCACTGCGTCCGTCAGTACCACCGGTTGCCGACCTGGCGACAACTGCCAAACCATCCAAAGTCCGCGCAGAGCGAGCCGGCCGACCAGCTCGAACAATTTGATATTGATATCGATCGAGGCATGGGAGTGGATCGCCGTCGAAAGAGCATGGCGTGTAGCGGCGAACGGTAAAATCTTCTTGGTAAACAGCTCTTCCCATATGGCGAAATGAAGCTCGATCATCTCACTCAGAACGAGACTTGCATCTTCCGCGGCTCGCCCTGTGCGCACGACATCAGTGCGAAGTAGGTGCCACACTACCAGCAGCGCGCGCTCGCTTGCACGATAGGGCGCTTCAACATCGTCAGCCTCACGCCCCCAAACGAACATGATCCACAGGCATATATTGATCAGCCGTGCCTGCGAAAGCCGAATGGCTGGGCGATCACCTGGGGTCGCGATCAGCGCGCGCAGCAGCCGTTCGAAATGGTTCATTGAAATATCAGGCTCCTCGACCATCGCAACGGCCTTCCGCAGATGGCTGCGCAATGGCGCCGCCAGCAGTTCCTCACGCAGAATGCCGTCAAGGATGACTTGCGCCAGGATGTCACCGTTCCATTCCTCGAAACTGATTTTTTCCGTTGTGTTTCGACGGATATAGCCGGTTACCTCGGCCCGCACCTGCTCATCGATCGCCCCACCGAAGCAGAGGCAGATTGCGATCGGCAGATCAGAGTGTTCGGGTGGTATTCGACTGGTCACATAGACATCAAGGATTTCATCGAGCGATGGTCGCAAGCTTTGCGGTGACGCGGTATTCCATTCCCCCCGATCGAGGTCGCCAGACTTGACGGAAAACAGGTGAACGCGCCGCACGCCATCTCGCCCTTTGCCGACCGCGCCTACATCGACGCCATATTGTCGTGTGCCCCGGCCTGGTCGTGAATAGACGACAAAGCCGAGTTCTGTCAGCAAATCAGGAAGCACCGCGTCGAGTTCGCCGCGCTCGCGCAGCGACGCAAGATATTCGCGGATCACGAGCTTCATGGCGCGACCTTCATCGTGCGAAACACGCGAAGGGCATAGTTGAGTTCGAAAGGCTCTATAATATCGAGCCGCGGCGCTTCGAAGCTATGGCTAAGGCTATGCAGTTGCATCTCATTGCGATGCTTTTTCCCGTCCGGATCTTGGAAATAGCTGATCGAGCGAGTGCCGTAGAGTAGCACCGAACGCGACACCAACGACATGAGGACCGACCTCTTTGCGCCCTCCTTGTGCACTCGACGCATCAATCGTTCCTGCTTATGACTCTCGATCATCCGCTCGCGCTCCGACGGCCGCAATTCCTTGATCAGTCCCACTCGGCGAAGGCCCTCAAGATAGGAATCAAGCCGAGCTAGGAGACGTTCGATTGTTGGCAATGCGGGATCGGTGCTCACGGCCGCCTTTGCCTTCAGCCAGTCGGAAAGGGCGCCGGAGAAGTTGATAAGCAGTGGCTCGAAGAGGATCTCTTCGATTGCCTGCCGTCCTTTGGCCGAGGCTGTTCGCACCAGCGATAGTGCGATCGAGGCTGCGGTGATCGGCTGCAAAAAAAGATAGCCGATTGCGCGATGCGCCAGGACGATAGTTTCATTTTCCGTAAGGCTGAGCGCGGCTGCATCGAACTCAAGGACCAGCGCGTCACCATGATGGTCGCCGACGAGATTGCGCGCTGCCTCGCCGAGGTTGCGCTCAAAACTGAGCAACCATGTCGATATGATCTGCGCTAGGCGTTCATGATCCAGCTGTAGTAGACCATGCGCAAACCCATCAAGCTGTTCGAGCGAGCTTAGCTCTTCGTGCGCAGAAAGGATGGGCACAATCAGCGCAAGAGCCTCGTCTACTCGCCCGTGCCTAAGCAGCGTAGCCGATGCATTGCCGAGATATTTGATCGTGCCTTTATTCACGATGCGAATTTTGTGCGCGATTTTCGTCAACGCAGCGATGATCTCGGCCGGAAGTTCGTCGCCATGAAACACCAATGTTGAGACCGCGCGATGAATCGCCTGGTCGCCCACGCTCTCGGCGATCGCGTCGATCAGCCGGACCATTGCGAGGACTTCGGTGGGCGCCTTTCGTGCAATGTCGGCCGCAGCGGCAATAATTTGCCCGAGTAGATTGTCTTGGGCTCCAACTTTAGATGCGGCTTCTAGCGCTTTTAGCGAGCGCATTCGTTCCTCAGTTGTGACCGATGGAAGCGCTCCGATCGCCTTTGCTGCGCCCAATTGTGCGGGCAAATCTTGCCCGGCCAGAAATGTGATAGCTTGGTCCAGCGCAGCCTGCGGCTCCGTCTTGGCCAGTGCCACGAGCGCCAGAAAGACATAGGCTGCATCCTCGGGATCAGCGGGATCGATTGATGCAATCAGGACGCGTGCTCGGTCGTCGCTCTCCACCCATTTCCGGAAAGCGTCATTGGGCCAGCCGGAGGCCAAATCTTCGCCGCCACGCGCAACCAGCGCCTTCACCGCTGCCAGCATTGCCGGAACCGTGTCCACCAACTCGGGGATGATCTCGGCAAAGACGTTTTGAACAAGAAAAAAATCTTTCTGCGAAATTGGCGAGGTCGCGATCATGCGGGCGGGCTCAAGGACGTCAATCGCGCCGGTATTGTGCAGTTCGACCAATGTTGCGCGAAACGACACTCCTGATTCGTCGCCTCGATGCTGACGCATCCGTTCGACGAACAGCTGTGGAAGTTCTCCCGCAGCATAATATGACAATATCTTGTCGCCAAACGCCAAATACTTCGATCCTTCGGTCAGAATCGGCTCCTTTTTCATTCCTATGTATATTGCATGCATTTGGCACTTTCACCCGTCGGCGAAAGTTTTCCCCGACTAAGCAAATCAGGCGCATCGTCAATGGCTAACTTCCGGTGCGGAACAGACGCCGACGTTGTAGGCTGTAGTTTAAACAGACAACCCGGGATCGGCTTTGAAGATTTGCGCACGAGACGCTATTCTTGTACGCAGCGTTGCATCGGCACGTGAATCGGAAACCGACGTGGTGATGCAACGGTATAAAGGGGGGCGATTGCCAGCAGCTTGGGAAATTAGCGTCGCCGAGACCATCGCGTTGCTCGAGGCAGACTTTCCAGGAATGGCCGGCGCGGTAGCGCGCGGCAGATACGCGTTGTGGCTTGGCTCAGGTATTTCACTCGATCGTGTTGTTGGCGTTCCTGCCGTCATTGGTCGTGTGATCGAGTATCTGCGGTCACGCATGGACGCCGGAAATCCGACATGTCGATACAAGGTTGCGCTCGATCAGGTCCTCGCAAACCTCTCACCGCCAGAGCGGGAGAGGTTGCACCTTGATTTGCCGATTGACGACTGGCCAGAGGCGGATCGGCGTGCGGTCACGTCGCGCTTGGCCGGTTTCTACGCCGAGGTATTGGAAACGCCGCTGGAAGGGGAACCGGATCCTGACTTTCTGCTCTGGACCGCAGTCGATGTGCCGGGCAGCTTTACCGGTGACGATCCGGACGTCGAACATCTCTGTGTCGTGATGCTGACGCTTGAGGGAGCCTTCCGCGATATTACCTCGGCGAACTGGGATTACCTGATCGAGGCTGCTGAGAACAAGTTGATAGGCGCGGTTGGCACCAAGATCGACGTTTGCATTAGAGCGCCCGATTTCCAGAACGCGAGCGGCCGCGCGAAGCTTCTTAAATATCATGGTTGCGCGGTTCGAGCGGTTGCTAATTCTGCCGTCTACCGGCCGCTGTTGATCGCGCGTACCCCTCAGATCACACAATATGGGGTCAACGCTGCCTACGCGGTTATGCGCGACCATCTGACAGCCCTGGTGCAGCAACGCCGCACGCTCATGATCGGCTTCTCGGCGCAGGACACCGATGTTCAGCATATATTCGTCCATGGCGCCAACGGGAGCGGTTGGGAATGGAATGCGGCGCCGACTGCTTTCCTCTTTGCCGAGGACGCCCTTTCGGGCGGTCAGCGCGGCATCTTGGCTAGTGCCTACGGGGAACAATATGCTCCACATAGGCCCGCCATCGAAGAGTCTGCAAGAATCCGCGCCTTCGCCAAACCATTGCTACTCGCGCTCCTCCTTACGGTTCTCGAACTTAAGGCCGCTGCGCTGGCGGACCTAGGACTGCCAGCAGCATGGAATGCTGCCGAGCGGAACACGGTCAAGATTGGCCTACGTCACATTCGCGATGCCGCGGCAATGGCTGCTGACCCGGAACGACTCAAGTTCACTCACAGTCTGATCGCAACCATGATGCTGGGGCTCGATCTCTTTCATCACGGCAAATCCGACAGCGGCCGCTATATTCCCTTGTCGTCGGATCCCATCCAGCAAATCGCCGATGTGCCAGAAACCACGGGCCTTCGACAGGCAGCCATTGCGTTTGCACTCCTCGGCAAAGGCGCTGCCGACGGTGACTGGTCAATCTCCGCTGGTACGGCTATGACCACACCGATCAACCTACAGCAGGGCTCGCGCGTCACACGCGTATTTGTCGCGGCCAATGACGATGTGGCCGGAAAAATGATACAAGCTGGGCACGTTGATCCCGACGCGGATGACACTGTCCTACTGCTGAGTACTTCACCCAAGGCAAGGAGGGCTCGATCGTCGTCGGGACCCATGGGAAGGACTGGCAAGATCGGACTGCGTGAGGTCTGCTTAACCTCGATGATCGACACGGCAACGGATGCACTCGACCTAATCGGCGCATTCAAGCGGAGCACGAGCCTGTGACCCCACTTGAGCGTGCGATCGCCCTGTTGAAAGATAACGGTTATCGGACGGTCAAGCAGCCTTTTGGGATTGGTAGCGCGACATATAGCTTCGATGCCGTTCTAACCGCCGAGCAGTCGCTCGACCTTGTACTGCTGCAAGATACGACGCTTGGTTCGGGGGAGCGCATGCGACGCGAGGTGCTTGCCTTTGGCCGCTCGCTCGACGTACTCGGGTCTCGCAGAACATTGACCCTGGTCCTTGTCGGACAGCCTCTCGAGGCCGCAACATTACTATCACTGTCGCAGGTATGCCGTATTCTTCCGGTTGGCCCCCTAGAGGTCGGCGATGCGCGGTTACGCGATTGCTTGGCCGTATTACTTCCACTTGAACTGCCCGATGCTACGATCATGCAAGGTGACTGGAGCAGCGAAGTTCGTCGCCGCCTTTCTGCGGAAGAAGCACGCGCGGCGACCAGCTACCTATTGGCTGCGGAACAAGGTGAGGCCGGCATACGCTTGGAACTGCGCAGGCGGGTTGATCGTGCCCTATCGGAAGTCCTGCCATGACCTACCAGCTAACCGAGCTCGTCGTCACCAACTTTCGAAGCATCAAGGGAACGCTAACTATCCCGCTTGATGCTCCGATCGTTCTGGTTCACGGCCCGAATGGCGTCGGTAAGACCAGCATCGCAACCGCGATCGAACTCGCCCTGACGGGCGACGTTGGGGGCCTGAGGCGGTCCGACGAGAATGTTCAGAACCATCTCGTGAATCGTGATGCGTTGGAGGCTTCCATCGTGTTGCGGATGACCGGCGGCCCCAAGTCGGAGACGAACATATCGGTCCGCGACGGGGTGGTCCGCGGGACGCCTATTCTTGACGAAGACAGCCGGATCTTTTTCACCGACCGCTGCTACTTGTCTCAATCAACGCTGGGGCGGCTGCTGGATATCTATCAAGCGCCCACCTCACGCGATCCGTCCAACACGCCATTGACGAGTTTCGTGAAGAAATTGCTGGGACTCGACCAGCTCGAAGCACTGATCGACGGAGTGTATCCGGCCGGCCACAAGGCTCGGATGTCCAAGCTGAGCGCTGATTTCGATCGCGCCGATCAGCTTGAAGGGCGATTGCAGGGCGAACAGCGTGAGCTCGACGCGCTGGAGCGCAGCCAAAACGCTGAGGCTGCCCGGTTGAACGCGGAGCTCGAGCAGTTGCGTAAGGCACTTGACTTGCCCGAAGATCTGTCCGCTGCCGTTGCAATGCTCGCCAAAGGCGAGGATCCCGAACTCGTCGCGCGCCACGAAGCGCGCGTGAGCGGGGTTATGTCGCTTCAGTTCCAATGGTCGTCCTATACGTCGAAGGAAGCGCAAGAGGATCGTGCATCCCTTGAAAATGAAGAGGCTGATGCCGCACGGGCTCTGGAAAATTATAGTGCTGGGCCGGGCCGCCGGCTTGCGACCTCCATTGCCAGTATTAGGCCAATCTTTCCTGATTCGGCCGACCCCGAGCGGACCGATCCGGAAGAGGCACGCATTGGTGCGATCAGATTGGTCGATCGCGAAATCGCGCGGGTTGACGGGCTGTTGTCATCAGCTGCTGCCGCAAGTAGGTCAATCAGCGCCAGGGACCAGTCGATCAATCAGCAGCAGGCCCGGCTGCAGCTGTTGAACGGTCAGATCGCTGATATCGCTGGTGATTCAGCGGGCCTTGGTCAGGCGCTGGCAGCGTTGCTGCCACATGTCACCGATGATGTGTGTCCGGTCTGCGATCGAGACTTTAACGAGGTATCCGATATCAGTTTGCGCACCCACTTGTCACAGGAAGTGGCCCGGTTGATTGGACAGTCCGAGAAGCTCAATTCCCTCGTTGCGGAACGCCAGCAGGTCCAGACGCAGCTTGCAGAGTTCGAGCGAAGCCGCAGCACTGAATCCGCGCGCGTGATCACGCCTGTGGATGCAACCACATACCAGGAACGTTTGGCGACGCTGCGCACTGCCAAGGGCGAGCTCGAAGCCCTTGCAGCGGAGACCCTTGAAGGAACTAGGATCCGCAACCGTCACTCGACTGCCGCAAGCAAGGTCGCTCAATTGCGCTTGCGCGATTCGACAAGTTTGGAAATTCGGAATTCGTTGTCGACGTTGGCGGAAACCATTGCCGAGCCGCCGATCGCCGAGGCCGAAACAACGCAGAATGCCCTCTCTAGACTTATCTCGGCAACCGAGACCGCACTCAAGGCGGCAATCGCACAGCATACTGATCGCAAAGCCGCAGCGAATACACTCGCGCGTCTGCTAGCACTTGCCGCGGAAAAGGCGGAGCGAGATGCCCAAACTGCCGTACGAACTCAGAGATTGGCTCAACTGACTGCCGCACAGCGCGGGGTGAAGCGCGAACGAGATCTCGCGAACAACCTCGGCCGCGCAGCGAGCGAAGCAAGGAGTGCGATCGTCGGTCGGGTCTTCAATGAGCGGCTAAATGCGATTTGGCGTGATCTGTTCGTTCGACTCGCACCCAACGAACCGTTTGTGCCAGCCTTTGTGCTCCCTTCATCGGGCGCGAAGATCGTCAACGCCATCCTAGAAACAGTGCACCGGGATGGTGGCAGCTATGGTCGGCCAGGCGCAATGCTGAGCGCTGGAAATCTCAACACAGCGGCGCTAACGCTATTCCTGGCCCTGCATCTGTCCGTGAAGCCAGAGCTACCTTGGCTGCTCCTTGACGACCCGGTCCAATCGATGGACGAACTCCACGTCGCTCAGTTCGCGGCTTTGCTGCGCACGCTCGCAAAGAGTGAAAAACGGCAGCTCATTATCGCTGTTCACGAGCGTCCACTGTTCGAATATCTATCGCTAGAACTAAGCCCTGCGTTCGTGGGCGACAAATTGATCACTGTAGAGCTTAGCAAGTCGACTGAAGGATCGACGCTGTACCGAACAAATGTTGTAGGTTTCGAACCCGATCGACTGGTCGCATAACAAGACGGTGTTAGATTTTAGGCACATCGAAGCAGCTTTTGTCGCCGAATGCGACAGGCAGAATGGCAACGGTTCTCCGCGCTTCCTTGGTAACGATTTGCCTCGGAACAATTGCGGCAATCGAAGGCCACCACTAGACCGATGCCCACATCTCACCCATCTCGCTCAAAGCTGCCGGGCCGCTTTCGGCCCAAAGCCGCTAAAATCCTGTCGCTGGAAAATCCGCCTTAGACCCTTGCTGAACGACACACCTTTCGTTGGCCGAAAGAAACGCAAAACCACGGTCAGGCACCGGGCCTTGATCTCATTGAAATTGCTGAAATCCATAGCTGGGGATTGAAACAGGCAACTCCCCAGCTTCGGAGAATGTTGGCCAATTCGGAGAGCAATTCGCAACACATTGGCGAGTGTCGATCCCCGGCTTTTGCCTACAAACCGCGCGGAGACTGGCCTTCAATGACGCAGTCTTCTCGACAGAGAATTGTTCGTTTGTGAGGACTGGTAGCGGGAGAGGGACTTGAACCCCCGACCCCAGGATTATGATTCCCGTGCTCTAACCAACTGAGCTACCCCGCCAGGGCGGCGAAAGGCCCGAAATCCGCCTCAAATCGAAAGGCATTTCGGGGCGTTCGCCAAGGTCGCGCGGATATAAGGTTGGGAGGGCGAGCCTGTCAAGCTTCGAAGCATTCCATATCGCCGCATATTCTCTTTGCCGAAAAAGCTTTGCCGCGTGGACATTTGGTTGCAACCGCCGGGGTTGAGTTCGAAGGGGCACGTCGCTATGTCTCGGCCACGAGTTTTTAGAGTTTGAAACAGATGAAGCCGCGCATTGCAGTCCTCGGTTGCGGATACTGGGGCAGCAACCACATCCGCACCCTCAAGGCGCTCGGCGCGCTGCACGCGGTTTCCGACGCCAACCGGGCTCGTGCCGAAGGTTTTGCCAGCGAACAGGATTGCCTGGCGATCGAGCCCGACCAGCTGTTCGTGCGCGATGATATCGATGCCATCGTCATGGCCTTGCCGCCGCAGTTCCATGCCGACCTTGCCGTACGCGCCGCTGAAAACGGCAAGGACGTGCTGGTTGAAAAGCCGATCGCGCTGACCGTGCCGGATGCCGAGCGCGCGGTGCAGGCGGCCAAGGACAATGGCCGCGTCTTCATGGTCGGCCATGTCCTGCGTTTCCATCCCGCTTTCGAGACGCTGAAGGGGCTGATCGACAAGGGCGAGCTCGGCGAGGTCCGCTATATCCACTCGCACCGGCTTGGCCTTGGCAAGTTCCACACCGAGAACGATGCGCTGTGGGATCTGGCGCCGCACGATCTGTCGATGATCCTGGCCATCACCGGCACCGAGCCGATCGAGGTGCGCGGCGAGGGTGCCGCGCTCCTCGACAACCTCAGCGATTTCGCGCATCTGCACATGCGCTTTCCCAACGGCCTGCGCAGCCATCTTTTCACCTCGCGGCTCAATCCCTATCGCGAGCGGCGGCTGACCGTGGTCGGCACCAAGGCGATGGCGGTGTTCGACGATGTCGAGCCGTGGGAGCGCAAGCTTGCCGTCTACCGCCACGCGGTCTGGCAGGACAGCGGCCAATGGGCGTTCACCACCAACGAGCCGTCCTATGTCGCGGTCGCGCAAGGGATGCCGCTGACGCGCGAGCTGGAGCATTTCATCCACTGCATCGAGACGCGCGCCGAACCGCGCACCAGCGGCGAGGAAGCGATCAGGGTGCTGCGCATCCTGACCGCGGGAACGGTCACCCACACCAAATCCTGAAGGAAGGCCGCGCCGCACTCCTGGCGCGACAGGGCAGGCGGGCGCCTATTCTGCGGGAACCTGTGCCGGCCTTGCCGCGAGCTTCGTCAGCATGGCCTCGGCTTCTGCGCCGCGCTCGGAGCGCTCGATGAAGCCGCCGCCGAAGATTCGGGCCTCGTTGCCGTCGTCTGAATAGAGCACGCAGGCCTGTCCGGGCGCGATACCGGACTCGCCATCGGCCAGTTCGACCGAAGTCACGCCTGCCGCGTGGCGCAGCACTGCCGGACGCGGCGGCCGGGTCGAGCGGACCTTGGCGAACAGTTCGAGGCCGCCTTCGGGAATATCGGCGAGCGGCCCGTCGCCAAGCCAGTTCATGTTGCGCAGATAGATCTTGTGCGTCTCCAGCGCCTCGCGCGGGCCGACCACGACACGGGCCCGTTCGGCGTCGAGATGGACGACGTAGAGCGGCTCACCGGAGGCGATGCCGATGCCGCGGCGCTGGCCGATCGTGTAGCGCAATATGCCCTCATGGCGGCCGAGCACGCGGCCATCGATGTGGACGATGTCGCCCGGATTGGCGGCGGTCGGCTTCAGCTTGGCGATGATGTCGGAATATTTGCCCTGCGGCACGAAGCAGATATCCTGGCTGTCCTGCTTGGCGGCCACCGTCAGCCCCATCTCCTCGGCAATGGCGCGAACCTGCGGCTTCGACAGGCCGCCCAAGGGAAAGCGCAGATAGTCGATCTGCGCCTGCGTGGTGGCGAACAGGAAATAGCTCTGGTCGCGGTCGGCATCGACCGGCCGGTAGAGCGCGCGGTGGGCGCCGTTGGCGCCGGAACGGATATAGTGGCCGGTGGCGAGCGCGTCGGCGCCGAGCTCCTTGGCGGTGGCCAAAAGGTCGGCGAACTTAACCGTCTGGTTGCAGGAGACGCAAGGGATAGGGGTCTCGCCGGCGACATAGCTCTCGGCGAAGGGATCGATGACCGCCTTGCGGAAGCGCTCCTCGTAGTCGAGCACATAGTGGGGAATGCCCAGCGTCTCGGAGACGCGGCGGGCATCGTCGATGTCCTGTCCGGCACAGCATGAACCGGCCCGGTGTGTTGCCGCGCCGTGATCGTAAAGCTGCAAGGTGACGCCGACGACATCATAGCCTTCGCGCTTCAACAGGCCGGCGACCACGGACGAATCCACGCCGCCCGACATGGCGACGACAATGCGGGTGTTTTCGGGACGTCCGGGAAGGTCGAGAGTGTTCATGATGCTTTCATTCTGCGCGGCATCTGAATGCCAATGTCGAGAATATAGGTCAAGCTTTCCGGCGACGCCAGCTTGCAAGGCGATTCCCGGATTGCCGGCAGTCCGCGATCGGTCGGATTTTTCCCAGCCGATTCAAGGCTTCCAGCCGGATGTTTCAAATGCCTGCGAAAAGACTAACGCGCCGTTCACGATCCTTACCTAGTCATTAGGGTCTGCTTAGGCAATTTTTAAAGCTGTGGCGGTAACGTGGCGGGGATTGGGTCTTTGAGTTTTTTGTAGAGAGTACGATGACCGATCTGGTTAGACCTAGAGTCAAGTATGTTATTGGGCCTGACGGCAGCCCTCTTACGATTGCCGATCTGCCGCCGACGAACACGCGTCGCTGGGTTATCCGGCGCAAGGCGGAAGTCGTCGCGGCGGTGCGTGGCGGGCTTTTGAGCCTCGAAGAGGCATGCCAGCGCTACAAGCTGACCACCGAGGAATTCTTGTCCTGGCAGGCGTCGATCGACGAATATGGCCTTGCCGGGCTGCGCACCACGCGCATCCAGCAATACCGGCACTAGCCCTTTGCTTTGACGCAATTCCGGACGGAAAACCGTTTCACACTTTTCCTGGAATTGCTTCAGAGCCGGGCCAACACATAAAAGGGCGCGGCACTCCGCGCCCTTTTTGTATTTCCGGCAGGCTCTTGGTCCTGGGGCAGTTTTGGCGGTCAGACCGTCAGCGCCACTTTGCCGATCGGCTTGGTGGCGAGAAAGGCGTGGGCGGCACCGGCTTGTTCGAGCGGGAAGCTCTTCGCTACATGGACGGTGAGCTTGTTCGCGTCGATCAACCGGCCAAGTTCCAAAAGGCCTTCCCGGTCAGGCACGACGGACATGCGTTCGACCCGGATGTCGCGCGCGCTGGCCAGCGCCCTGGTGGTGTCGTTCAGGTTCAGCAAAGACACCAGCACGCCGCCATTCCTGATGACTTTCAGCGAGCGTTCGGCGTGCTCCCCGCCCATTGGCTCCAGCACCAGATCGATGTCGCTGATCTTGGTGGTAAAATCGCCCTTGGTGTAGTCGATGACCTCGTCGGCGCCGAGCTTGCGGACGAAATCGAGCTTGTTTGGGCTGGCGGTGGCGATGACATAGGCGCCGCGCGCCTTGGCGATCTGCACGGCCAGATGGCCGACGCCGCCGGCCCCCGCATGGACCAGCACGCGCTGGCCCGATTTCAGTCCACCATGGCGGACAAGGCCCTGCCAGGCGGTCAGGCCTGCCAGCGGCAATGCGCCTGCCTGGATGTGGTCCGCCGCCTTCGGCTTCAGCGCGATCTCGTCGACTGGCACTGCGGCCAACTCGGCGTAAGCCGCCGCCTGCTTGGGGAAACGCGGCATGCCGAACACCTCGTCGCCGACCTTGAGGCTGGTGACGCCGGCGCCCAGCGCCTCGACGGTTCCCGAAATATCCCAGCCGAGGACAAAGGGCGGCTCGCCGAGCAGCTTATAATAACCGGCGCGGACGGAGCCATCGACCGGATTGATGCCGGCTGCCTTGACGCGGACCAACACTTCGCCGGGCTTTGCCGTAGGGTCGGGCTGGTTGGCAACGACAAGGACGTCGGGTCCGCCGACGGAATTCTGGATAACGGCACGCATGGGATGTCTCCTGCTTGGTTGGTGCCGCTATCATTTGGATAGTAATATTCTCTTGTCCAGTATGTACCTTCTTGATATATAGGTACCTTATGGATAGTGACTTCGACTCCCCCTTCGGTTACGACGCCTTCCGGCGGACATGTGCTTCGCACACCGTGCTGGAGATGCTGGCCAGCAAATGGGTCTACCTGGTGGTCTGTGCGCTGCGCAAAGGCCGGCTGCGCAATGGCGAGCTTGCCCGCAAGCTCGAGGGCATCACGCCCAAGATGCTGACGCAGACATTGCGTGTGCTGGAGCGTGACGGCCTGGTGCGGCGTGAGATTTTCCCGGTCATTCCGCCGCGCGTCGAATATGAATTGACCGAGCTCGGCCAGAACCTGGCGGGACTGCTCACCCAGATCAGGGCATGGGCGGAGCAGCACGCGCCTGACATCAAGGATGCCCGTGCAAGGGCGATTGCCGCAAATGAGGGGGATTGGGCGGCTTAGATCGGTGATCTCCGCGGCAATTCAGGCGGTTCGATGCTATCGCCCGATGAGTTGCGCGCTCGCGGACACGTCGATGATCCGGATCTCGGCCGGTTCAGCCGATCATGGCGCTGCGGCCACCGGTTTCGGCTTCGCGAATCTTGGTGTCGCGCGATTCCAGCATTTCGGCCTTCGAAAGCTCCGCTTCAGCTTCGCCGAGTAATGATTCGGCAGCGCTTCGCTGTTGGGCGAGGTCGCTTTGCGAGTTTCTGAGATTGTCGCGGCGCAAGCGTGCCGCCTTGGCGAAGGTCGGATAGGCGAAATGATTGATGTCGGTGATGCCGGCTTTCTTTTCCTCGGCGGTGATCTGAAGCTCCAGTTCGACGGCCATGCGTTCGAACTCGGCGATCATCATGTCGAGCTGCAGCAGCTGCCGCCGCTTCTCATTCACCTGAAACTGTTTCAGCCGAACGAGGTTTTCACGTGACTTCATGATTCGGTACTCCCGGAAACGCACACCCGCACATATCGTCCAAACCACCTGGAAAAGGCCCAGGCATTGCCCGTATCCACCGGCTTTCCCCGAACTATGGGAAACAAAACCCTAAAGTTTTTTGCCGGCGGTAACCATTCGTTTACGGGCATTGTTAATCATACGGGTCAGGACTTAAGGCCGGGTAAAAATTCCGGCCGCCGATTCGGAAGCGTGTCGATGAGTCCCTGGAGTCACTTAGTCCAGGTTATTAATGTGTTGCATTAGGAATTTGGGTCTGGGATTCGTTATTAGATTCAAGAGGGTGTAGAAAGGGGTTAAAAAATCTGATACCGTCGTGGACGGGAAATTAGGTTTTGTTAACCATTCGATGGCAGCCTCTGCACAAGGCAACCACTGCTCCGGGGCAGGACGGGTCGTGAAATGGTCCGGCAGCAGAAAAGGGGAATGAAATGCGTGTTCTGCTGATAGAAGATGACAGTGCAACCGCACAAAGCATCGAACTGATGCTGAAATCGGAAAGTTTCAATGTCTATACGACGGACCTCGGCGAAGAGGGTGTCGATCTGGGCAAACTCTACGACTACGACATCATCCTTCTCGATCTCAACCTGCCCGACATGTCCGGCTACGAGGTCTTGAGAACGCTTCGCCTCTCCAAGGTAAAGACGCCCATCCTCATCCTCTCCGGCATGGCCGGCATTGAGGACAAGGTACGCGGCCTGGGCTTCGGCGCCGATGACTACATGACCAAGCCGTTCCACAAGGACGAGCTGGTGGCGCGCATCCATGCCATCGTGCGGCGCTCCAAGGGCCACGCCCAGTCGGTCATCACCACCGGTGACCTGGTGGTCAACCTCGACGCCAAGACCGTTGAAGTCGGCGGCCAGCGCGTGCATCTCACCGGCAAGGAATACCAGATGCTGGAGCTGCTCTCGCTGCGCAAGGGCACCACGCTCACCAAGGAAATGTTCCTCAACCACCTCTATGGCGGTATGGACGAGCCGGAACTGAAGATCATCGACGTCTTCATCTGCAAGCTGCGCAAGAAGCTCGACGCCGCGTCCGGTGGCCAGAACTACATTGAGACGGTCTGGGGCCGCGGCTATGTGCTGCGCGAACCCGAGGACATCCGCGTCAGCGCCTGAGCGTGGCAAGCGTCGCCTGAATTATTGCCATCTTCGACAAAGAAACCCGGCTTCGGCCGGGTTTTTGCGTCATAGCTCAACAATGAGCGGTAAGCCGCGAACTGCCGTCTCAGGCGGCGATTTTCAGGGTGCGAAAGCGCTCGAGCAACTGCGGGCGATTGAAGGGCTTCAAGAGATAGCCCTGGGCGCCGGCGCGCTTGGCCCGCATGATCGAGGCGATATCGAGCTCGACCAGCGAGATCAGGATCTGCGGCTTGACCGGGCTTTCCATGGCGCGCACGCGGCGGATGAGATCAACCGCCTGCACATCCGGCAGGGCACCGTCGACGACGATGATGTCGGGCATGTCGGCGGCGCACATCTCCAGTGCGTCAAGCCCGCTGGCTGCTTCGATGACCACCATGTCGGAACCGCCCAGGATGCGTTTTGCAACCTTCCTGATGACGCTTGAGTCGTCGACGAACATGCAGCGTTTCATTTCCGGGTCCTCTTTGCCCTGGGGCAATCCGGTCGTGCGGGGTATCTGCCGAGCACCCTAGACCGATCTGGTAAAGAACCCGAAAAGCCATTAGGTAAAATTTTTGCAAAGATGCGGTCTGAAGGACTTTCGTTGCAGATGCTTCGACGCGGCCGATTGGGAGAAGCTCAACGCTACTCATCGAGCCATCACGGCAATATTACGCCGTTGAAATACTTTGCCCTCCCGGCAAATCCACCGGATGCTCAGGCTGCCGAAAGCACGATTTCTTCCGCCGTCGCATGGATCGATATCGTCATGCCGGCTTCGCGGGCCAGAAGCAGCGTGTAGTAGGGCTGCACCGAATGCGCATCGATCGGCTCTTCCGGCTTGTGGCCGGAATGCAGTTCGAGGAATTTTGGCGGCACGCGCAGCATCGGGCCGCTTGCCGAAAGGGAGATGCGCGGCTCGGTTTCGAGATTCTCGAGCGTGACGACCAGCTTGCCGCCACGCGGAATGGCGGCGTTGGCGACCAGGATCAGGTTGAGCAGCAGCTTGACCTTGTTCTTGGGCAGCAGCGCGCGGGCCCCGTTCCAGATCAGTTCCGGCTTTTCATTCTTGAGGAAGGCGATTGCCACCGCTTCAGCGTCGCCGGTGTCGATCAGCATGCCGGCAGAACCGGCCGCGCCGAAGGCGATGCGGGCGAACTGCAACCGGGCCGAGGCGTTCTTGGCGCTCTGGCGGATGAGCCGCATGGCGTCTTCGTCGGCGCCGCCTTCGTCGAGCAGTTCAAGCCCGTTGTTGATCGCGCCGACCGGCGAGATGATGTCGTGGCAGACGCGGCTGCACAGAAGCGCCGCCAGGTCAGGCGCGGAGAGGGTGAACAGATCGGCCATCGGTGAAAATCCCTGCAAAATTCCACAATTCGTGGCCGAGCGATTGATCGTCGCGCCTGCCCACACGAATCACGCTCCAACCCGAGGCTTTCTGAATACACAGCACTCGTACGTACAGCAACAAACCCAAAATTGTCGTCGGGGCAAATGGCGTGTTCGCGCAGGCTCCCGGCGCCGCGCGACCCCAAAGCCAGCCTTTGAACCGCCATCTTCCTGTGGGAGTTAATGGTTGAAAAAGGATTACGGCATAGTTTGCCCCTAACAGTCATCCTTAACGGCCGCCTAAAGAGCCGGACCGGATGCGAGGCGTCGGCGAAAGTGCTCCATGACGGAGATTGGAAGCATGTTTTCCCGATTCTACGACCGGAGTTTCCTCCGTGTCATCTCAGGCCGGAACTTTCTCCGCGTCTGCTCAATGGCGATCGCGCTCATGGGCGTTCTCGTCTTCTCGACCTCAGCCCTGCGGGCCCAGGAATACACCGCTCAGGAGATTATCGATTCCGGTCACAAGTTCTTCGGCGCGACATCGGGTGGGCTCGCCACCGTCGTCGAGAAGATCTTCGCCTCCTACGGCCTGCCCAATGGCTATCTGCTCGGTGAGGAGGGGTCGGGCGCGCTGATCGGCGGCCTGACCTATGGCGAAGGCACGCTCTACACCAAGAATGCCGGCGACCACAAAGTGTTCTGGCAAGGCCCGTCGCTGGGCTGGGATTTCGGCGGCGAGGGGTCCCGGGTGATGATGCTGGTCTACAATCTCGACGATGTCAGCAACCTCTATAACCGCTACGGCGGCGTGGCCGGTTCGGCCTATGTGGTGGCGGGCGTCGGCTTCAATGTGCTGAAGAACAACAATGTGCTTCTGGTGCCGATCCGCACCGGTGTCGGCGCCCGGCTCGGCGTCAATCTCGGCTATTTGAAGCTGACCGAACGGGCGACGTGGAATCCGTTCTAAAGTCCAACCCGTCATGACCGCAATGCCGAGTTTTCGATGGGATTTGTAGGCCTGTGACCCCCAATGCGCCGCGGCAAGCTCTTGCCGCAGCGCCGGATTTCCGCCATGCCAGTATGATGCGGTCCAGTTCCGGCGGTTGCCGCCGATAGCGGGTAGTCCTTTGGTTCAGTCGGTCCTGTTCTTTGCCCTCGGCTTTCTCTGTGCCGGCTTTCTGGCGCTGATCGTGGCTCCGGCCGTCTGGCGGCGTGCCGTCGCGTTGACCCGCAGGCGCATCGAAGCCTCAATCCCGCTGACGCAGGCCGAGATCCAGGCCGACAAGGATCGCATCCGGGCCGAGTACGCCATGGCGACGCGCCGCCTCGAAATGAACGTCAAGGCGCTGCGTGAGAAAGCGGCCGAACAACTCGTCGAGATCAACCGTGGCCGCGAGGCGTTGAAGGGGCTGGCGGTCGAACGTACGGACAAGAACCACGCGCTCGCCGAACTCGGCGCCAAGAGCGAGGCGCTGCGGCAGCGCGAAGAGGAACTGCATCAGCTTTCGGAGCGGCTCAAGGAAACCGAGCGCAAGCTGGAGAAGCGGGCGCTCGAGCTCGAAAAGCTGGAGCACATGTACGACGATGCCAGTTTTTCCTCCAGCAGCCGACAGATCGAGCTCGTGGCGCGCGAATCCGAATTGCAGAAGCTCGCCAGCGACATCTCGCTGCTGCGCGGCCAGCGCAAGGAAGCAGATCGGCGCCATCAGGAGATCGCGGCCGAAAGCAAGGCCGCGCGCGATGCCCTGAAGGCGGAGAAGAAAAGGGCGGCCGAACTCGACAAGAAAGTCGAACGGCTGCTGGCAACGCTCGCCGATCGCGAGGACAAGCTCGACCGCCGCGAAAAAGAGCTGGCGCGGCTGCGCGAAAAGGCGAAGGCCGAGGATGGCGGACCGGCCCTACGGCTGGTCGGCAAGCCGGATGAAGCGGGCAGACATGACCAGGCCCCGAGGCGCGATGATCTGGATCAGGCGATCGCCAAGCTGGACAGCGATCGCGAGCGGCTGGAGGCCAGGCTGACGGCGCTGGCGCGCGAGAACAAGCGGCTCAAGGCGGATCTCGGCGCCATGGCATCGTCGGGTTCGGCCAATAGCAGTGCCGCGCTGCGCGAGCAGATGAACGAGCTGGCGGCTGAAGTCGTCCACCTGACGGCCAAGCTCGAGGGACCTGATTCACCGATCGCCAAGGCGCTGGCGGCACCGGCGGACAGCCGATCCGACGGCGGCGACCGCAGCCTCGCCGACCGCGTGCGCGCCTTGCAGAAGGCGGCCGCGAACTGAAGCGGTGGTGCTGCCATTTAACGGTGCGAGAAGTGGTGCAGCGCGATAGCTGACGCTGCCGCGACGTTCAGGCTGTCGAAGCCTTTCGACATGGTGATCCGCACGGTTTGCAGGCGCGCAAGCAGGCTCTCGGGCAGGCCTTCGCCCTCGGTGCCGAGATAGAGCGCCAGGCGTCCTGCCGGCTTTGCATCGCGTATGTCGGTTCGTCCGCGCGGTGACAGGGCGAATTGTTCAAAGCCCCGTTCGGCGAGCATCGCCGTAAAGCCAGGAGTGTCGGTGAAGGAGGCGAATGGGATCTTGAGCACGGCGCCGACGGAGACGCGGATCGCCTTGCGGTACAGCGGATCGCAGCATGTCGCGTCCATCAGCACCGCATCGGCGCCGAAGGCGGCGGCATTGCGAAAGATCGAACCCATATTGTCGTGGTTGGCGATGCCGACAAGCACCACCACCAGGGCTTGGTCGGGCAAGGCATCCAGCAATGGTCCGGCCGCTTGCGGCATCTCCTTGCGGCCGATGGCCAGGATGCCGCGATGCATGTGGAAGCCGGCGATCGCGTCCATCACCGTTGTGGTGACGACGTAGACCGGCAGGTCGGCGGGCGCCTTGTGCAAGATATCCTTCAGGCCACTGAGCCGGTTTTCCAGGACAAGAACGGATTCGGCACCGAAGCGGCTCGACGAAAGAAGCAGATCGAGCACCACCTTGCCTTCGGCGACGAAACGGCCTTGCCGGCCGGCAAGATCGCGTTCACGGATATCGAGATAGGCGGCGACACGAGAATCCCGTGGGTCGTCGATGCGAATTGGGTCCATGTCCTCCGCTCAAAGATCGAGAGCGCGGTTCGTGCGTCGAAAGAGACACACAAGCCACGCTCCGGAAATCGTCAGCGAGCTAAAAGGCCGTAGGAGCGTCCGGTCAAGTCCCGGCGCGGCGCAATCTGTGCGCCATCTGGGAAAGGTCCTCCTTGCCGGTGCCGAAAATACCATCCAGCACGACAAGCAACTCGCGCACCGCTTCGGATTTGCAGGAGTAGTAGATCATCTGACGGTCGCGGCGGGTTTCCACGAGATCAAGCGCCCGCAACTTGGCCAGATGCTGCGAGAGGGCGGATTGGCTGAGCATCACCTTTTCGGCGATAGCGCCGACCGACATTTCACCGTCGATCAGATAGCTCATGATCAACAGCCGTTTTTCGTTGCCCATCAGCATCAGAAATTCGGCAGCCGATTCGGCGTTGGCGACTAGCTTTGTCGAGACCATGAATGCCCCATGCTGTTTGCTCATCGAGGCGCCATGGGGGCAATGGTGCCTGAATCCATAAATTCACTTGCGAAAGGTCACTGACGAGTCAGCGCCATCTCTGAAGGGTAGAACATTTCTTTCAAATCTCAAGTGTTGCTTTTGATCAAATGCAATTAAGTTTGATCGCTTGCCTGCCCGGCCGCCCGGCCGCTCCTGGCCATCTCGACCAGAACGGGTCTCAATTCCCGCGCCGATACCAGGGGTTGTGGGAAGAATACCCGGCAAACATTGTCTCCCGACACCAGATCCATGCCATCGGCGTCCAAACCCGTGATGCTCCAGCCGTCGCCAGATGCCCCGGCAAAATGATGCGCATAAACGGCGATCGCGTCGAGATGGTCCGCGTTCATGTGGTCCACGGCGGATTGTTCGCTCGCCGCAAGCTCTTCGACAATGGGTCCGCCGGTGACGAGATCGGAGCGATCGAGCAGATATGCCTTGCCGAAGCCGCCATTGAGGCTGGCGCGTTGCGGCTCGAGGCGAAAGATCGAGAAGTCGCCGAGCCCGGCATAGAGGCTCGCCTTGGGATTGCGGTTGAGATAGCGGCGCTCGGCACGAGCATGCGCGTCAGAGCCGCGCTCGAGCCGCGATGCCTGGCAGATCAGCGTCAGGCGCGGATGCGCCAGCGGGTCGCCCTTGCCGGGTTCGCCGAGCAGCAGGGAACAGCGTGGATCGGCAAGCATGGCAGGCGTGTGCGCCGACAGCATCGAGACCAGGATCAGCGGCGCGCCGTCGATGTCGGTGGCGACGCCGACCCGGCTTGCCAGCGGTGACCCGGTCTGCGGTTCCAGCACCGCCAGCGCGCCGAAGCGGGCACTGCGCAGAAGCGTCTTCGCCAACCGGATCGCCTCGGCGTCGGTCTCGCGGATCACGTCCTTATTTTGATTTTGCTTCATCAAAACGCTCGCCACAATTTCTATTCGCTTATCGGTGTTGCAGGTCGGATCTGGCAAGGTCGCCTGGTCAGCTTGCTCCTTCACCTTGGCCCTGCAGGCGGATCGGTCCTTTCCGACAGCAGGTCGGCCAGCGCTATTTCGGCGCCATGCGGATGGCGCCGTCGAGGCGGATGGTCTCGCCGTTCAGCATCTGGTTTTCGATGATGTGCAGGACGAGCGCCGCATATTCGGATGGTTCGCCGAGCCGCGACGGGAAGGGTACGGCGGCGCCCAGCGAATCCTGCACGTCCTGCGGCATGCCGGCCATCATCGGTGTCTTGAAGATGCCGGGTGCGATGGTGCAGACGCGGATGCCGGAACGGGCAAGGTCGCGCGCCACCGGCAGTGTCATGCCGACGACACCGCCCTTGGAGGCGGAGTAGGCGGCCTGGCCGATCTGGCCGTCATAGGCGGCGACCGAAGCGGTGTTGACGATGACGCCGCGCTCGCCGCCCTGCAGCGGCTCGAGCTTCGCTGCGCGATCGGCGACGAGGCGGATCATGTTGAAGGTGCCGATCAGATTGACCTCGATCACCTTGCGGTATTGATCGAGCGGATGGGGGCCATCCTTGCCGATCGTCTTCACGCCAATGGCGATGCCGGCGCAGTTGACCAGGATGCGCGGCTCGCCCAGCTTGCTCGCCGTCTCGGCGACGGCTGCGGCACCACTGTCGGCGCTGCTGACGTCGCATTGCACAGCAATGCCGCCGATGTCGGCCGCGACCTTGGCGGCGCGATCGATGCCGACATCGAAGATGGCGACGCGGGCACCCTTGGCGGCAAGCGCGCGCGCCGTCGCCTCGCCAAGACCGGAGCCGCCGCCGGTCACGATCGCGATCTGGCCGTTCGGATTCATGGCGTCATCCTTTCCTATGAGAACAGGACCGGATCAGGCCCGGATCGAAGGGCAAGGTCAAGCCACTGTCTAGACGTGCTCGGCGACCCTGGCCTGGCTGGCATGACCGACCTCGCCCGCGAGCCTGGCAACCGCGCCCGGCGTGATCTCATGCGACAAAAGGCGGTCGAGATCGACTGGACGCGGCATCGAGATCTGGCCGCGCGGGATGCGCTTGAAGCCGAGCGGCCCGTAATAAGGCTCGTCGCCGACCAGTATGACGGCCGGCGCGCCGGCCTTGACGGCCGCCTCGAGTGCGATCGCCACCAGCCGGCGGCCGATGCCGAGGTTCTTGAAGGCCGGCCGCACCGCGAGCGGCCCGAGCATCAGCGCGCGGCCGGCACCGGCGGCAATGCGGGTCATGCGCACCGAGGCGACGACGATATTGCCGTCGACCGCGACAAAGGACAGCGCGCGCTCGTGGCCGCCGGCTTCGCGGATCTTGTAGGCGGCCAGCACGAAACGGCCGGGCCCGAAGGCCTCGTCATTGATGGCTTCGATTTCAGGGTCGTGCGCCGGAGTTTCCGGCAGGTATTTCACGTCGGCAAGGCTCATGGTCTTTGCGTTCCGGTAAGGAGGAAAGGTTTGCTGCAAACGGCAGCATTCGCCAGTCAGCGCTTCATCAAGCGCGGGCGCCCTTTCGTCGTCGGTCAAACCGGATCAAAGCAAAGTCAAACATGCGGAGTGTCCGCTAGCATCAATTTTCGGCCGCTGCAATTGGCCTGATATGTCCGCCGTCTCCGTCAGGTGACGGTCTGTTCAGCGCCTGACGTCTTCGACAGGGCAACCTTGCGCCTACATTGGGCGACAGGACGCAAGGAGATTTGCATGGGATTGCTGGTCGAGGGCAGGTGGCAGGATCGCTGGTACGATACGGCGGACAGCGGCGGCAGATTCGTGAGGACGCAGTCGCAATGGCGCGACTGGATCACCGTTGACGGGGTGCCGGCCGAAGGCCGGACGCGCGGCTTCAAGGCCGAGCCCGGGCGCTACCACCTCTATGTCTCGCTCGCTTGCCCGTGGGCGCACCGGACGCTGATTTTTCGCGCACTGAAGAGGCTGGAAGACGTCATCTCCGTCTCGGTCGTGCATCACTTCATGGGGGCGAACGGCTGGACTTTCCTCGCCGAGGACGGCGCCACCGGCGACACGCTTTACGGCCTCGATTTCCTGCACCAGATCTATGCCAAGGCCGATCCCGCCTATTCCGGCCGGGTGACGGTGCCAGTGCTGTGGGACAAAAGGGACCAGACGATCGTCTCCAACGAGTCTTCCGAGATCATCCGGATGCTCAACTCGGTGTTCGACGCATGGGGCGATGCAAGCCTCGACTTTTATCCAAAGGACCTGCGCGGTGAGATCGACCGCGTCAACGCGCTGGTCTATCCCGCGGTCAACAATGGCGTCTACCGCGCCGGCTTCGCCACCACGCAGCGCGCCTATGAGGAGGCGTTCGGCGAATTGTTCGCGGCGCTGGATACGCTCGAGGAGAGGCTGTCAAAACAACGCTATCTCGTCGGCGACCGCATCACCGAGGCCGACTGGCGGCTGTTCACCACGCTGGTACGCTTCGATCCGGTCTATGTCGGCCATTTCAAATGCAATCTGCGGCGCATCGCCGACTATCCCAACCTGTCGAACTATCTGCGCGACCTCTACCAGGTGCCTGGTGTCGCCGCGACCGTGAACCTGCATCACATCAAGGCGCATTATTACGGCAGCCACGAAACGATCAATCCGACACGGATCGTGCCGGTCGGGCCGGAGCTCGACTATGGCGCGCCGCATGACCGGGGGCGGTTCGCGATCTGAAATCGCCGAGACTTTACTGGAAGGTCTCGGCGTTGATGCGCGCCTGTCTGGCAAGTTCTGCTTTCAGGAAACTCTTGCCCATCCGGCTGGAGTAGCCCAGGGCGTTGATACCGAAAACCACAAGCCCGGCAAACAACAGGATGAAAACCCAGACGAGAGCAGGGATGGTATCGCTTCCCGGCATGGCTCCGCCCGCAACAGCAAGGCCTACGAGCACCAGTGAAAGCAGGCACGAGGCCAGAGACGAGAAAAACGTTATCTTCCAATACTCGTCTCGATTGAAAAGCCGAAGGTTCCTCTTGATGAATTTGTAAGAGGCGAAAAAGGTCGACCCGAACGTAATGGCGAAGCCGCTTGCACGGCCAAAGCTGTCGGGTAGCGACGGAAAGATCATCGCGATGCCGATAAACACGACGGTCAAGCCGACCATCATGAGACTATAAAAGCCGACATAGGGCCATACGCTCACTGATTTTACTTGTTCGACATCCATGGAATCGCCCCCCGTGTATTTTCTTGATCAATACAGCTCGGAACTTTTTTAACGGCTAAGGCAAGCTTACCAATAGGGCGACGCGGGTTCGTCCCCAAAAACCTCGGCGATCCGCCGCAGCGTCGCCGGCGTCGTGCCCTCCGGCAAATGGTCGAGCGGGAAGAAGCCGGCCTCGGCGATCTCGTGGTCCGGCTGCTTCGGCGCTGTCTGGCTGAACTGCTCGATGAGATAGAAGCCGACATGGTCGCGCCGGCTGGAGCGGCGGTTGAAATGCATCGATTTCAACACCGGCGGTGCTGCCAGCGCGATGTTGCCCTCTTCGGCGAGTTCCCGCGCCAGTGCTTCGGCCAGCGTTTCGCCCACTTCGACGCCGCCGCCGGGAAGCTGCCAGCCGGGCACATAGGTGTGACGGATGAGGAAGACGGAATTCGTCGCAGTGTCATGAACGAGGCCGCGCACGCCGAGCGTCATTGGCCGCCGCAGCACGAAATAGAGATGGAACAGCCGAGCCCTCAAACCTGCCCAGCCGGTCTGGCGGAAGGCGTCCTCCGGGTTCGCCATCAGGTGCGAAACCGTGGTTGGTAAGGAAACCTTGAGTGGAAAGCCGGGCGCTGGTCGCCTATGAGGGATGGATGTTCAGGCTCGCGCATATTTCCGATGTCCATCTGGGGCCGCTCCCCGATGTATCCTATCGCGATCTCGCCTCCAAGCGCGTGCTCGGCTACGTCAACTGGCAGCGTAACCGCCGCCGCCACATGCATGACGCCGTCATCGACGCCATCACCGCCGACATTAAGGCGCAAAACCCCGACCATCTCGCCGTCACCGGCGATCTGGTCAATCTGGCGCTCGACGGCGAGATCGAGATGGCCAAACACTGGCTGGAGACGCTGGGATCGCCGCACGACGTTTCCGTGGTTCCGGGAAACCACGACGCCTATGTGCCAGGGGCCTTCGACAAGGTCTGCCGGTCATGGGCGGCCTGGATGAGCGGCGACCGCGTCAACATGCCGGTCGACCGCAACGCATTTCCCTATCTTCGCGTGCGCGGCAATGTCGCGCTGATCGGCGTCTCGACGGCGCGCGCCACCGCACCCTTCATGGCCAATGGTTTCTTCATGGAAGGGCAGGCGGAGCGGCTCGGCAAGATTCTCCGCGACACCGGCGGGCAAGGCCTGTTTCGCGCGATCATGATCCACCATCCGCCGGTGCGCGGCGCCGTCTCGCAGCATAAGCGGCTGTTCGGGATCTCACGCTTTCACAAGATCATTCGCCGCCACGGTGCGGAGCTTGTCCTGCACGGCCATTCGCATCTGCCGTCGCTGTTTTTCATCGGTACCCGGGCGGTCCGGATTCCGACGGTTGGCGTCGCCGCTGCCGGCCAGGCGCCGGGCGGCAAGCATCCGGCGGCACAGTACAATCTGTTCGACATCGATGGCGAAAAGGGCAATTGGCGCATCCGCCTGACGCGACGCGGCCTGACCGGGCCGGCGATGCCGCCTGCCGATCTGCAGACGCTGGAGATTGGCGTGGCCGCCGCAGCCGCTATGGCCGCAAGCTGAGCCCCATCGCCACGATGCGGTCCCAGAACAGGGCGACCGACACCGCCAGGCCGACCAGCGCGCCGGCGGCGACCAGGCCAAGGCCTGACAGGAAGGCCGACCAGCCCTTGCTGCGCGTCATCGACCGCAGCGGCGGCTCGGCTTCCGCCACCTCGGCGCGCTTCATGCCGGCGGCCTCGACCCCGCCTTCCATCATCCTCTGGCGCTCGACGATGCGCTCAGCGACATAGCGCGTCACGGAATCGGCAACCGGCTTCATCTCGGTCGATTCGGCAAGCACCACGCGGCCAATGCGGGTGTCCTTGAGAAAGCGGTAGGTGCGGCGGTCGCGCCCCATCGCGACATGGCTGACGGCATCGATCCACAGGCGCGGCTGCAGCCCCGAGGAAACGACGAAGTCGAAATTGTCCATGTCGGACGGAACATCGGCAAAGACGGGTGCAAGTTCGGCGGCCAGCAGATCGAGGCGCATGCGATGCGCCTCGCGCATGTCGACGACGACATCGTCGCGGTCGGCGAAGGCGTTCTTCACATCGCGGATAGCATCGGACAGTTTTCTTGACGGATCGATCTTTTCGCCTGCGTCCTTCATCGGCGTCTGCCTCGCGGGTTTGGTTAACACGGGGTTAACACAGCCGCCGGCAAAATGCACTGGCGAGATCGACGGACCAAGGCGCTGGGGATGGTGCGTTGGAAGGAACTCAACCTGTCGCGGCGGCGAGTTTCGGGCGAACGGGCCTGGCGCGACGGTTCATGTTGCGCCGGATGATACTTACCACCAGATCGGGCGCTTCTTCGATCAGCATATGGCCGGCCTCCAGCACGTGATGCACATGAAAGCGCGCGGGCAGGTCGTCCGCCTGGGTGAAGGGCAGCACCGCGTCATCACTGCCCCACACCACCATCACCGGCATGGCCAGCCTGTCCAATTGGTCGCGCGGGATGACGCCTTGCCGGTCGTCCCTGGTCATGGCGGCCGCGATCTCGGCGAGTTTTTCCAGTTGCCCGGGCCGCTTGCGCATTTCGCAGAGCGTATCAGCGGTATGATCAAAAGGCCGTGCCCGTGGGCCCGACATGGCGGCAAGGCAGGCGCGGATCTCGGACGGGCTGCGTGCGCCGGCATAGCGGCGCAACAGTGGCCCGTTGATTTCCGGACCGAAGCCGCCGGGCGCCAGAAGCGTCAGCGAGGCCACTTTCTCCGGCTCCGCCAGGGCCATCAGCACCGCCACCGCGCCGCCCATCGAGTGGCCAACGAGATGAACGCGCTTCGGCGCCCGGGTGGAGAGATCGGCGAGAAGCGCCCTGGCGGCCACCTTGGCCGAACCGGCGCCCGGGAAATCGAGCGACAGGCCGTGGCCCGGCAGGTCATAGGCCAGCGTGCGCGCGGGAGGCGACAGGGACGAGATCACCTCGCGCCAGACATCATGGCAACCGCCGAAACCATGCAGCAGGACGATGGTCTTCGAACCAGGTCCTTGTTCGGCGGCATAGAGCGATGAAATCATGAAGCTGGGGGCTTGTTGCGGGACTGAGAAAGGCACGGGACCAGGCACCAAATGCGGCTGGATTGCTCTTCGTCCAGCGCCATGGCCAGTAAAATTTTCGCGATTTGTACGGTTGGTGACAGAACGCGCCGGCTAACCGCTATTCGATGATCGGTGCGTACGAAATCGACAATGGCCGACGCGCCGAGCCGTGGATGCTGCTTGGCGTTAGCTGGCGTTGCCAAGCCCGGCGGCGCGCAAGGCGCCGACCAGCCGCTCGGTCAGATCGGCCGGATATTTTCGGTCGACGAAGGTCGCACGCGGATTGGCGGCGAATTTCGGGAATTTGGCGGTGAGTTCATCGAGCAGCTTGCGTGCCAGGCTGTCCTGACCGGAGATCCTGGCGCCGATCAGCCGGGCGGCAAGATAGTGCGATTTCGTTGCGGTCGTTCTCAGGGCAGAGCTGGCGATCGCGGCCTTGTTGGCGTCGCCGAGCATGAATTCGCCGGCGAAAAGCCCGAAATCCCACCATGTCGGATGGCCGCTGGAAGCATCCACCGCATGGGCCAGGATCGGCGTCCCCTCGGCATACCGGCCGGCGAAAATCAGCCCGTAGCCATAGGCCGCGGCCATGGCGAGATCGTAGGGGTTGAGGTCATAGGCCTTGCGCATCCAGCGCAGCGCCTCGTCGGCGTTGCCAAGACGCGAATTGATGTAGCCGTAGGAGCGGTGGGCATAGGGGCTGGTCGGCCCCATCTGCACGGCGCGATGGGCGAATGTCATCGCCTTTTCGATCGTTGCATCCGGCGGATAGGCATAGTGGTCGTTCACAGCCTCCAGGTGCAGCGAGGCGAGTTCCGAATAGACCAGCGGTGATTTGGCGCCGTTCTCGGCAAGGGTTTCCAGGCAGCGATAGGCGGCCTCGTGGGTCTTGGCGTTCTGGTCGAGATAATATTTGTCGTTGAGCAGCAGGCACTGCGTCAGCGCGGTCTGAATGCCGCTCTGTTCGATATAGCTGTAGATCGTGCCGGACGCGGGCAGCGCTGAACTGAGGATGCCGGCGATACGGTCCTCGACGGCCGATGGCGCGCTGTCGGCGGCGGCCAGGTTGCGCGACAAAAGCACCCGTCCGGTCGCCACGCTCTGCAATTCGATGGTGATGTCGCCTGAGCCCGGCCCAGGCAGGACATCGAACATGAAGCTCGTTGCACTGGCGACCGGATCGGTCTTGTCGACGGTGTCGCGACCAATGAAGTCGATCGTATCGAAGCCGCTCAGGCCGGCGCGCAACGACGCGGCGACGCGGCTGGCATCGGTGCCGCTGGCCTTGACGGCGATATAGACAAGCGGCAAGGCCTCACTCATGGGGGACGGCGCGATGTTGCTGGTCAGGCCGCCGCTCTCGAACGTGGCCGGCAGATCGCCGCCGGCCAGCAGCGCGCCGCTGCCCTGACGCAGGATCAGGACACCGAGCATGGCGATGACGATGGCGATCGCCATCCAGAAGAACCTGAGATGGCGCGCCACCGAGGGCACGGGTGCCGCCGGCGCCAGCAATGCGGCGGCCGCAAGGGTATCGTCGGCGGCGCCGGGGTGCTCGGATGGAGCCGCTGACGTCTGTTCGGCGGGTTTGGCTGCTTCCGGCAAACGGATCGCGTTGAGCTCGTAGGCCGGGACGTAGCCGCCGCGTGGAATGGCGATGCGGACGGGCTCGGCGACGCCTTCATTGGCAAAATACTGCTGCAGCAATTCGCGCAGCCTGCCTGCCTGCACCCGCACCACGGCATCGGTCGACGGATCGAAATCGCCGTCCTTGCCGAAGACATCCATGGCGATGGAAAAGCCCTTGAGCCTGTCGGCTTCGCCGGCCTGCTCGCGTTCGACGAGATAACGGATCAGCTTGCGCGCGCGCTCGGATCGTCCGAACGTTTCGCTCGCAAGCAGTCGCTCCAGTGTCTCGCGCACTGCGGGGGCGGCAGGCGTGGCATGCTGCAAGTGTCGATCCTCTCGAAGTCGGCACAGGTTGAGATACGATCATATAGGGCTCGCACCACCACACAAGTATACACCCATTATGCGATCGCGTACCTAACCGGATAATTTTCCGGTGGTTAATGGCGCGGCCGATGTCGGCGACAGGACGAGCGCGCCGCCGCCGACATCAGCCATTCGAGGCCAAGACCTTGTTCGGGCTTGAAAAAATGACCGGCGCGAGAGCCGTTCAGATCTCTCGCGCCAATCCTTGGCAAAGCTTACCGCGCCTTGCGGCCGACGATACGGTTGGCGGCCGAAGTCACCGCTTCCAGCGAGGCGGCGACGATGTTGGTGTTGATGCCGGCGCCGAACAGCTTGCCACCGGGATATTCCATTTCGACATAGGAAATCGCCGAGGCATTTGAGCCGCGCTGCATCGAGTGCTCGGAATAATCGAGCACCGACATCTCGACACCGACATGGCGCGAGAGCGCATTGACGAAGCCGTCGATCGGGCCGGTGCCAGTGCCGGTAATGGTCACTTCCTTGCCGTTGTCGAGGATGATCGCCTCGACCACGCGCCGGCCTTTGACCACGGTATCGGGATAGGTGTGGTGGTCGAGGAATTTCAGGCGCGCGCCCGGCTGGTCGACATAGCTTTCGAGGAAGCGCTCATAGATGCGCTTGGCCGGCACTTCCTTGCCTTCGGCATCGGTGATCGCCTGGATCGCCTGGCTGAACTCGATCTGCAGATTGCGCGGCAGATTGAGGCCGTAATCGGCCTGCAGCACATAGGCGATGCCGCCCTTGCCCGACTGCGAATTGATGCGGATGATCGCTTCGTAGCTGCGGCCGACATCGGCCGGGTCAATCGGCAGATAGGGCACTTCCCACAGGCTGGTGTTGGCCTTCTTCAGCGCCTTCATGCCCTTGTTGATGGCGTCCTGGTGCGAGCCGGAAAACGCGGTGTAGACGAGCTCGCCGACATAGGGGTGACGCTCGGGGATCTTCAACTGGTTCGAATATTCGTAGACGTCCTTCATCCGGTTGATGTCGGAGCAGTCGATGCCCGGATCGACGCCTTGCGTGTACATGTTGAGCGCCAGCGTGACGATGTCGACATTGCCGGTGCGCTCGCCATTGCCGAACAGCGTGCCTTCGACGCGGTCCGCACCCGCCATCAGGCCGAGTTCGGTGGTGGCGATGCCGGTACCGCGGTCATTGTGCGGATGCAGCGAGATGATCAGGTTCTCGCGGTTGTCCAGGTTGCGGCACATCCACTCGATGCGGTCGGCATAGATGTTGGGCGTCGACATCTCGACCGTCGACGGCAGGTTGATGATCAGCTTGTTGTCTGAAGTCGGCCTGACGATCTCGGTGACGGCGTTGCAGATCTCCAGCGCCACTTCGAGCTCGGTGCCGGTAAAGCTTTCCGGCGAATATTCGAAGCGATAGCCGCCGCCGGCCTTGGCCGCCATGTCGGTGATCATCTTGGCTGCGTCGGTGGCGATGCGCTTGATGCCGCCGACATCCTTTTCGAAGACGACGCGGCGCTGCAATTCGCTGGTCGAATTGTAGAAATGCACGATCGGGTTGGTGGCGCCCTTCAGCGCCTCGAAAGTGCGGGTGATCAACTCCGGCCGGCACTGCACCAGCACCTGCAGCGAGACATCGGCGGGGACATTGCCTTCCTCGATGCACCAGCGGGCGAAGTCGAAATCGGTCTGCGAGGCCGAGGGGAAACCGATCTCGATCTCCTTGAAGCCCATGTCGAGCAGCAGGCCGAACATGCGCGCCTTGCGCTCATGGCCCATCGGGTCGATCAGCGCCTGGTTGCCGTCGCGCAGGTCGACCGAACACCAGATCGGCGCCTTGTCGATCACCTTTGAGGGCCAGGTCCGGTCGGTGAGGCCAACAGTCGGATAGGGCTGATACTTGCGGGCCGCGTCGGGCATGCCGTGGGCTGATCCGGCATCGTTGCCGGCTACCGCGGCATCAGGGCGGATTTGTTCTCGTGCGTTCATCGTCTTGTTCTCCCGGCGGCCCTCGTATCCGTCTTCAGACGGATTGCTGGCGAGTGGCGCCTTTACCAGATTTTCGTTCGCTTGATGTGACTGCCAATTTTGAGACTGGCCAAGGAGCATGCGCTTGCGCGGCGGTTCGACCGCCGGGCGCTCCTTCAGCGAACCCGGCGATCGCCGATAAGGCCGAGAAGAAGCAGGGTCGAGGCAAGCGCGCGAACGGTCTCGCCGGCAAAGCCGGTCTGACGGGAAGCGGTGATGGCGCGCGTGTTCATGCCGGTTCTCATACAGGAGCGCCCCCGTAGAGGCAAGCGGGGGGCTGAATCCGTTGAACATTATCCCTAATGCGGATGCTCTTCCCCGCGCGCCGCAAATGCGCCAGACTTGGATGCCGACGGGGCTGCGGTGCCTTGTCACCGGGAGGGGATTGTCCATGAATTTCGTGTTCTTCTCGCCGCATTTTCCGACCAACGGTGCCGATTTCTGCGACCGGCTGAAGAAGGCCGGCGCCACGGTGCTCGGCATTGGCGACGCGCCCTATGACGCGCTGGACGGCAGACTGAAAGCAGCGCTTTCGGAATATTACCGCGTCGCCGACATGGAGGACTACGACCCGGTGTTCCGGGCGATGGGGCATTTCATCCACAAATGGGGCCGCATCGACCGTTTCGAATCGCTCAACGAACACTGGCTGGAGCTGGAAGCCAACATCCGCACTGACTTCAACATCTACGGCACCAAGCTCGATTTCGTGAAGAACTTGAAGCGCAAGAGCCGCATGCGCGCCTTCTTCCGCAAGAGCGGCGTCGAGACGATCGCGCAGCGCAAATGCTCCGATCGTGCCGGTGCCATGACCTTCATCCGCCGCGTCGGCTACCCCGTCGTGGTGAAACCGGATTCGGGCTCCGGCGCCTCGAACACCTTCAAGATCTCCAACACAGGGGAGCTCGACCAGTTCTTCCGGGACAAGCCCGAGGATGTGACCTTCGTCATGGAGCAGTTCATCGAAGGGCTGGTGGTGACCTATGACGGGCTGGTCAACCGCGACGGCGAGGTGGTGCTGGCAGCCAGCCACCGCTACGACCAGAGCGTCATGGAAGTGGTCAACAAGGACCGTCATATGAGCTACACCTGCTTTCCCCAGATCCGGCCCGCGGTCGAGGAGGCCGGCCGCAAGATCCTGAAGGCGTTCGACGTGCGCGAGCGCTTCTTCCATATCGAACTGTTCGAGACCAGGGACGACCGGATCATCGCGCTGGAGGTCAACATGCGGCCGCCCGGCGCCTGGATGACCGATGCCATCAACTACACGTTCGACATCGATGTCTACGCGGCGTGGGCCGACATGGTGGTCAAGGACGCCGCCGGCGGGCCCTATGAGGGCAAGTATTTCACCGCCTATGCCAGCCGCAAGCGGCACCTTCACTATTTGCACAGCCATGAGGACGTGCTAGCCGCGCACCGCGACAAGATCGTCCACCATCAGCCGATAGAAGAGGTTTTCAGCCGCGCCATGGGAAATTACGCCTACCAGATGCGCTCGAAGGATCAGGCGGCACTGCGTGAAGCGGTCGCCTATATCCACGCGGAAAAGGCTTGAGACCATGGACATCTCCTATCACAAGCATTTCTCCGGCAAGCTCGGCCGCGACATGGAATACAAGCGCTACGGTCATGCCGGGCGGCCGGTGGTGGTGTTCCCGACCTCGCAGGGACGGTTCTATCAGTTCGAGGATTCCGGCGGGGTGGGCGCGCTTGGCGAGTTCATCGACACCGGCCGCATCCAGCTGTTCACGCTCGACGGCATCGATTCGGAGTCCTTCTTCAACAAGCATGTCGATGCCGCGCAGCGCATCGCCCGCCACGAGGCCTATTTCCGCTATGTGCGCGAGGAGGCGCTGCCGGAGGTCCTGGCCACAGCAGTGCAAGCTAATGGCGGGCGCAAGCTGAAGCCACTGTTCTCGGGCTGTTCGATGGGCGGCTACCATTCCTCGAACTTCGTCTTCCGGTTTCCGGAACTCGCCAGCGGCGTCATATCGCTGTCAGGCGTCTATTCGGCTCGCGATTTCTTCGGCAAGGCGCTGGAGGGCGACATCTTCTACAACTCGCCGCTCGACTATCTGCCCGGCATCGTCGATCCGAAGCTTTTGGCGCGGCTGAAGGCGCTCAGGCTGATCTTCTGCTGCGGGCAGGGCGCCTGGGAAGAGCGCATGCTGGTCGAGACGCGCCAGCTGGAACAGATCCTGCGCGACAAGTCCATTCCGGCCTGGGTCGATTACTGGGGCGGCGACGTCAGCCATGACTGGCCATGGTGGCACAAGCAGCTGGTCTATTTCTTCGGCCGCTGGCTGGATGATGATTTGATGCACAGGCTCGACTGATGACCACACCCGACCCCATCCGCCGCTTTGTCGAGGCCACCAATGAAGGCGACACGGAAGCCTTTCTCAACACGTTCAAGGCTGATGCCTCCTTGACCGACTGGGGACGGTCGTTCCAGGGCCGCGAGCAGATCGCGCGCTGGAACCAGTCGGACAATATCGGCGTGAAGTCGCATCTGAGCATCGTCAGCATCACGCCGGCGGAAGGCTCCTATCGCGTCCGCATCGCCGTCAAGGGCAAGGGCTTCAACGGCGAGGGCGATATGACCTTCACGCTGGATGGTGACCGCATAGCGAGCCTCGTCATCACGTGAGGTCGCTTATTTTGGTGCATGTCGTTTTCCCAAAGCCGCTGCGCACTTTTGGGCGACATGCACTGACCGCTACCCTTCCTGGCATGCCTGTAGCGGGACGGCTTCGTGTTCCGCCGCCGATCCGCGGCGCAGGCCGAGGAAGACGACAAGAGCGGTGACGATGGTGATCGCGGCCAGCACGATCAGCAGCCTGTCGAACGCCGTCTCGTAGGCCCCGACCAGAATGGCCGCGTTCGCCGTCGGCAGATGTTGCGCCGTTTCACCGACATTGCCCGTTACCAGCAATTGCGCTGCGGCAGCCGCATCCCTGGAAGAGGCTCCCTGGGCGGCGAGTTGTGCCGCGGTGAAGCCTGACAGGGTCGCCATGACGATGGCCACCGCCACGCCCTCGCAGGCGACTCGCGTGGTGTTGAAGATGCCGACCGCCATGCCGGCGCGCTCCCTCGGCACGACGCTGACGGCGAGCCCGTCCATCAGCCCCCAGGGCAGGGCGATGCCAATGCCGATCAGCACCAGCGGCGCCACCAGCGCGATGGCGACCGGTGGTGTCAGGCTCAGCCAGACGAGGCCGGCGGCAGCGATGAGCAGGCCCGCGCCGCAGATCGTGGCCGGCGCGGTCCAGCGCGCCAGCTGCCCGGCAAGCAGGGGCAGGATCAGCAGCGGCCCCGAGAGGCAGATCATCAATTGCCCAGCCTTGATCTCGCTCATCCCTTCGATGCCGATGAAGCGGATCGGCAACAGCACCAGCAGGACGACGAAGCCATAGGCGGGTGCCGCCGCCAGGAACTGGACGCCGACGAAGCGGGGAAAGCGAAACAGCGTGAGATCGAGCATCGGCCGGCGCACGCGCCGCTCAACGACTACGAACGCGGTGAAGAAGACGACTGCCGCGGCGAGCAGGGCGATGACAAGGGGATCGGCCCAACCGCTCTGCGGCGCCTGCAGGACACCATAGGCCAGCGAGGCCAGCGCTATGGTGAAGGTGCCGGCACCCGCCCAGTCGAGGCCGGTCGCATCCGGGTCGCGCGATTCCCTGATGGTGCGCAGGCCCAGCACTGCCGAGGCGATCGCGAGCGCTGCGACCAGAACAAAGATCGAGCGCCAGCTGAATGCGGAGATGAGCAGGCCGGAGGCAATCGGACCGAAGGCCAGGCCGATGCCGAAACTGGTGCCAAGGAAGGAGAAGGCGCGCAGCCGCAGCGGCCCTTCGAATTCCTGGGCAAGTGCCGAGGCGCCGCCGGCGAAGGCCAAGGCACTGCCGATCCCTTGGGCGGCCCTGAAGATGTCGAACCAGACGATGTCGGGCGCCAGCATGGCGCCCAGTGACGCCAAGACATAGAGGCAGAGGCCAGCGAGGAAGATGCGCTTGCGGCCGTGGTTGTCGGCGAGCGCGCCAGCCGCCATCAGGCTGGCGCCGAAGGTCAGCATGAAGGCGTTCGTCACCCAGTTGAGCGCGATCGGGCTGCCGCCGAGATCGGCCGCGATGCGGGAGAGTGCGACGGCCGGACCGGTGAAGGTCAAGGGCATGGTCATCGCGGCAAGGCATACCGACAAGAGCACGAGCCATCGCTCGGCCGGGCCGGTTGTGGTCTTCAAGGTCATGGATTTTCCTATCTGAAGCAGCATCCGCCGGTATGCCGCGTGGGTCGTGGCGCCGGTCGTAACGACAAGATAGGTCGACAGCCTTTCAGGAAAAATGGTATTATATCTCCTGATATACCGGACTGAAACGCTCGAATGGAAATGCGATGGATCGTCTCAGTGGCCTCCTGGCCTTCGCCCGCACTGCCGAGCTCGGCAGTTTCATTGCCGCCGGCCGCGCGCTCGGCATTTCGGCTTCCGCCGTCGGCAAGAGCGTCGCGAGGCTCGAACAGGAGCTCGGCGTGCGGCTTCTGCAACGCAGCACGCGGCGGATCGGCCTGACGGAAGAGGGCAGGCTGTTCAACGAGCGGGTGCGGCGCATCCTCGACGACATCGACGACGCTGAGGCGATGCTGTCGCGAACACGGGAGACACCGCACGGACGGCTGCGCGTCTCGACCCCGATCGTCACCTATCATCTGCTTTTGCCGGTGCTGTCGGAGTTCATGGCTCGCTATCCCGAAATCGAGCTCGATATCGATTTCAACGACCGCGTCGTCGATGTCATCGAGGAAGGCATCGACGTCGCCATTCGAAGCGGCCAACTGCCCGATTCACGATTGGTGTCGAGACCCGTTGCGCCCTTTCGCATGCTGTTGTGCGCGGCGCCCTCCTATCTCGACCGCCATGGCACTCCCGGCGAGCCGGCGGATCTCATCAGGCATTTCGGCATCAACTTCCGCTTTCTCAACAGCGGCAGGCTGCTGGAGTGGCCGTTCATGACCGGAAGCGCTGAACCGCGGATCCGCTCGATGCTGACCTGCAACAACATGGAAGCCTTGAAGGGCGCCACGCTCGCCGGACTCGGCATCTCCTGCATGCCCGATTTCCTGGTCTGCGAGGCGCTGCGCGACGGCAAGCTGCGCACCGTGCTGGACGATCATGTCGACGGCCGTGGCCAGTTCCGGATGCTGTGGCCCTCCAATCGCCATCTGTCGCCGAAGGTGCGCGTCTTCGTCGATTTCCTTCCCGAGCGGCTTGCGGCGCCGCGATAGGCGGGCACGACCTTTGGCCGGCCTGAGGTCACGGCCTTGTGATGCCTAGATATGAAGGTAAGCTTTGAAGTTTACCTTCATATTTGTTACAAAGCAGCCATGAAAGATCACGTGTCTCCGCAAGACGATCCGGAAACCATGCGTGCGATGGCTTTGGCGGCCGAGCTTCGGGTTGTCGCCGGCAGGCTGATCCGGCGCCTGCGTGAACAAGCAGGCGACGGCGATCTGACCTCGTCGCAGAAGTCAGTGGTGCTGCATCTGGACCGAGAGGGTCCGGCGACGGTCACGACGCTGGCGCGCGCTCAGGATATGCGTCCGCAATCGATGGGCGCCATTGTTTCAGCGCTGCAAGTGGCCGGTCTGGTGGAAGGTGCGCCGGATCCGGCCGATGGCCGGCAGACCCTCCTGTCGCTCACACCGGCCTGCCGGGACATGATCGCGACCGGACGGGCGGCAAGGCAGGATTGGCTGTTCCGCGCCATCCAGTCGAAGCTTGACCACGAGGAGCAGGAGCAACTTGCAGGCGCCGTCGAACTGCTCGGGCGCCTCGCCGACTTCTGACCAATCGTCCGGCGTGCAACGCGCGCTGTTCCAATCATCGGAAGGAAAACACGGATGGCAGTCACCACGCTCGACCAGAAAACGGCACTTATCGTCATCGACCTGCAGAAAGGCATCGTCTCCTTGCCCGCTGTCCATCCGATCGGTGACGTCGTGCGGCGGGCGAGCTCGCTTGCCGATGCGTTCCGCGGCCGCGGCTTGCCGGTCGTGCTCGTCAATGTTGCCGGCGCGCCTCCAGGTCGGACGGAGCAGGCGCCTCGCATGCGGGAATTTCCCGCCGGCTGGGCCGATCTTGTCCCCGAATTGCAGCAGCAGCCGGCGGACCACACCGTGACCAAACGCACCGTGGACGCCTTCGTCGACACTGATCTCGGAACCTGGCTCAAGGGCGAGGGCGTTACCCAGGTGGTGATCGCCGGCGTCTCCACCAGCATGGGCGTCGAAGCGACAGCACGCCATGCCCGCGATCTCGGGTTCAACGTCACGCTGGCCGTCGATGCCATGACCGACGGCAATCCCGACGCCCACGCCAACAGCATCGATCGCATTTTCCCGAAACTCGGCGAAAGCGGCACGACGCGGGACGTCCTCGATCTCCTGGCGAAGAGGAGTGCCTGACAATGCAATGGATCGACTGCGTGTCCTATTTCTTCGGCGGCGCCGTGCTGACCAACGCCGTGCCGCATTTCGTCAGTGGCGTGATGGGGCGGCCTTTTCAAAGTCCCTTCGCCAAGCCGCGCGGCCAGGGGCATTCTTCCTCGACCGTGAACGTGCTGTGGGGATTTCTGAACCTGGCGATCGGTTATCTCCTGGTGCTCCGTGTCGGAGATTTCGACCTGCGATCCGCGGCTGACGTCCTTGCGCTGGGGCTGGGCACCCTCCTGATGGGCGTGGCGATGGCACGCATGTTCGGCCGCTTCAACGGCGGCAATTCCCCGGCCGACGGATGAGTGGTCCGGCAAAAGGCACGTTCCGTTCGCTGGCCAATTTCAATTACCGAGTCTGGGCCGGCGGCGCGATCGTGTCCAATGTGGGAACGTGGATGCAGCGTACCGCGCAGGACTGGGTGGTGCTGACGCAACTGACCCACAACAACGCGACCGCCATGGGCGTGGTGATGGCGCTGCAGTTTGCTCCGCAGATCCTGCTGCTGCCATGGACCGGCTTTGCCGCCGATCATCTCGACCGGCGCAAGCTGCTGCTCGCCACGCAGGGCGCGATGGGCCTGCTTGCGCTCGGCCTCGGCCTGCTCACCGTCGCCGGGCTCGTGCAGTTGTGGCACGTCTATGTGTTCGCCTTCCTGCTTGGCTGCACGACAGCGTTCGATGCGCCGGCGCGCCAGACATTCGTCTCGGATCTGGTTGGCGAGGCAGACCTGTCGAATGCCGTGGCGCTGAATTCCACCTCGTTCAATGTCGCGCGCATGATCGGGCCCGCGGTCGCCGGCGCCCTTATCGCTTCCATCGGCTCCGGCTGGGTCTTCCTGATCAACGCTGCATCGTTTGCCGCTGTCCTTGCCTCGCTCGGCCTGCTGCGTGTCGGCAAGCTTCACCTGAAGGACAAGGCGCAGCGGAGCCGCGGCAGCCTTGCCGAGGGCTTTGCCTATGTGTGGAAGCGTCCTGATCTCAAAGCCATCCTTCTGATGCTCTTCCTGATCGGCACGTTTGGGCTCAACTTCCCGATCTTCATTTCGACCATGTCCGTCTCCGTCTTTCACGCGGGCGCCGGCCAATACGGGCTGCTGACGTCGACCATGGCGATCGGATCGGTCAGCGGCGCGCTGCTGGCCGCCCGGCGCGAGCAACCCCGCCTGGCGTTTCTTCTGGCGGGTGCCGCGATCTTTGGTCTGGGCTTCAGCCTGGCCGCTGTCACGCCCAACTACTGGCTGTTTGGCCTCGCGCTCGTTGTCATCGGCATCTCTGCGCAGACGATGACCACCTCGACGATCAGCCTGGTGCAGCTCTCGACCGAGCCCGCCATGCGTGGGCGCGTGATGGCGATCCTGCTGGCCACAACGCTGGGCGGCACCGCTCTCGGCGCGCCGGTGGTCGGCTGGGTGGCCGATGATGTCGGCCCGCGCTGGGCGCTTGGCGTGGCCGCCATTGCCGGCTTTGCGGCTGTTATCGTCGGGGTTCGCTATCTCGCGACGTATCGCCAGCTGCGCGTGCGGATCGAGGCCGGGCGTTTGCGCTTTGACCTCGATGGCGGCAAAGCCGAGCCGGCATAGGCCGCCTTCTCCGGCGTCCTGATAAAATATGATTACTGAAGTCAAGTTTCTGTGGAAACCCTGGCGACGCTGTGGCATGCCCGGCGATGGCGAAGAGGCCGAGATATTTCGGTGGCTTCGTTTGAACTGCTATCGAAGGATTTCAGCGATGGACCAGTCGAGCGCGCAGACCCGCATCAGCGATGCGGCAATCAGGTCGGCGATCGAGCGCCTGCGCGCCGAGCACGGCGAATTCGAGATCGAAACCGGCGCTGCCGACCGATGGGAGCTTCGCCTGTATTACGGGTCTTTGAGCGCCACGCTCGAAGGCGACGCCATGCTGATCCGCGTCGCGGCAACAGACGAAACCTGCCTCTCCTACATGAAGATGACGGTCGCCGGCCATGTCGCCCAGCATCTCGGCACGGCCAGTGGATTGCGCTGGCAAGGCGACGGCAGCGATGCCGGCACGCCGGTCTTCTTCCGCGAGATCACGGTGGTGTCGTCGACGCGGATTTCGCCGCATATGCAGCGCCTGCGCTTCGCCGGCACGGACCTCGGCCGCTTCACCCATGGCGGCCTCCACATGCGGCTGCTGTTGCCGCCACGTGGCCGGCGGCCAGTCTGGCCCTCCATGGGCACTGACGGCCTACTTGTCTGGCCCTCGGGCGAGGATGCGCTCACCATACGGGTCTACACGATCCGGGCGATCGATTCGGCAAGCGGCTGGCTCGATGTCGATTTCGTGCTGCACCCCGGCCAGGATACGCCGGCCGCCACCTTTGCGCAGAACGCCCAGGCGGGAGACGTGATCGGGATGATCGGACCCGGTGGCGGCGATGCACCGAAAGCGCAGACCCTGTTTCTCATCGGTGACGATACCGCGCTGCCGGCCATTGGCAGGATCCTCGAGCAGCCGCCGCCGTCAACTCAAGTGGAGGCGCTCATCGAGGTCGATGGTCCTGACGACCGGATCGCGCTGCCGCAAGGCGAGACCATCGCCATCAGCTGGCTCTACCGGCATGGCCGCGACGCTGGCACCGCCAGTCTGCTGCCGGCAGCCCTGCGCGGGCGCAGCCACGCCGCACTTGCCGACGGCCTTTTCGTCTGGGCCGGATGCGAATTCACCGACTTCCGCGAGATCCGCAGGATCGTGCGCAGGGAATGGGGCCTGCCACGCGACAGGCATCTGGTCACCGCCTATTGGCGCCGCGGCGCGCAGGGCGAAAATGGGGGTGGCGAGGAGTAGGGCTCCGATGGGGAAAAGCCGTCAGTCCCGGATGCTTCTCGCCACCAGCCGAGCAACGCTCGGGCCGACAAGCAGCACGATCAGGAAGCGCGCCGATTGCAGCGCCATGACGAAGGAGATGTCGACGTTCTGCGCCGCGGCGGCGATGATGGCGACGCTGTCCATGCCGCCGGGGCTGGTCGCCAGATAGGCGGTCAGCGGATCTATGCCGAGCAGGTGGCTGATCAGGAAGGCGAGCCCGCCGCAAAAGGCGATCAGCGCCACGATCGAGGCGATGATCTGCGGCAGCGCGCGTGTCGCATGGCGCAGGATCGGCCTGGTGAAGTTCAGCCCGATCGACCAGCCGACCATGGCGTAGCTGACCGCCAGCAGCCATGGCGGCAACTGCATCTCGATGCCAAGGCCGAGATGGATGACGGCGCCGAAGATGAAGGTACCGAGGAAGAAGGGCGAGGGCAGCCGGCACAGCTTGCCCGCCAGGCCGCCGACCAGCGCGATGCCTGACGTGGCGGCGAAGGCTTGGGCATCGATCGGCGGAAACCAGATGATCGGCGTGATTTCGATGCCCGACGTGTCGACCCACATCTTGGCGACGAGAGCCGCCGTCATCGAGACGAAGATGACGCGCAGATACTGCATGAAGGCGACGAGGCGCTGATCGGCGCCGAACGCGCCAGCCATCAGCACCATGGCGGTGGCCGCACCTGGCGAGGAGCCCCAGACGGCGGTGGTGCCGGGCAGGATGCGCCAGCGGCTGGTCAGCCAGCCGAGCAGGCTGGAGGCTGCGACTGTCGCAATCACCACGCCCAGGAACAGCGGCCATTCCTGGTAGAAGACGGGAAAGATGTCGGCCGAGATCGACGCGAGGCAGCCGACAATGGCCTGGGCGGAGCCGAACAGCAGGCGCGGCACCCGCACCGTAGCGCCATTGGTGCCGGCGATGATCGCCGCCAGCATCGGCCCGATCAGCAGCGCCGCCGGCAGAGCGGCGAGTTCGAGCGCGCCGGCAAACAGGGCGGAAATGGTGAGCAGGACCAGCCATTGCCAAGGCTTGCCCATCCGCGCCATGCGCTCGGTGGCGGGCTGGTCAGGGGATGGCTGCTGGGCCGAGGAATCCATGTTTCGGTCTTAGACCCGGCCGCGAAAATACGAACCCTTGCGGCGAAAATGGGCACGATTTCTCTCAGTTGGCGACGCTGGCTTGGAGTCTACGTCAGTACGGGCATTTTCACGCTGATGTCAGTAATTGCGCAAATTTTGTTATTTGCGTATAATGAAAGGGACAAGGAGGTACACCTATGAACGTATCATTGGGAGATCGTTGGGAAAATTTTGTCTCCGACATCGTCAAGCTTGGCCGCTACGGCTCGGCCAGTGAAGTCGTGCGCGAGGGGCTGCGCCTGGTCGAAGAACGCGAGGAAAAGCTGAAGGCTTTACGCGCTATGCTTGACAAATCGTTTGCTGAGGGTGGTGAAGCCACCGAACAGGACATTGATGCATCTTTAGACGCCAAGGCGGCACAGCTCGCAAAGGAAGGTCTCTAGGGGTGCCACGCCTTCGCATGCTCCCTTCAGCCCAAGCAGACTTGGTCGGTCTTCTTGAGCATATCGCTCGAGAAAGCGGCAACCTCGAAATCGCGAGACGGTTTGTAGAGGTCTTGCGTCAAAAATGTCGCGACCTCGCGACATTGCCAGCCACTATCGGGCGTGCGCGACACGAACTCAGACCTGACGTGAGAAGCTACGCATTTCGCGGATATGTGATCTTCTTCCGTTATCGGGACGATTTCTTCGAAGTCGCCAACATAATCGAGGGGCATCGAGATATTGACGCTCTGTTTTCTAAAGCAGAGGGTGACTGAGGAGTATTCCGTATCAATGCCACTATCCTCAGCGCCGTGCCGACGCGCGCTAGCGCCCGGCCATGGGTCCGCATTCGAGAATGCGCTTGCTCTGTTGAGGCTCAGCCCGTCTTGCCGTCAGCCAAGCCAAAGCCGCCGACGGGGTGGGTTTCCACCTGGAACTCGAAGCCGGCGATGAAGGGGCGCGCCTTGGCGATGGCCGCTTGGACTTCCGGAAGTTGCAGCGAGGCCTTGTGGCTTTCGGCGTCGGTCCACACTTCGGTGACCCAGATCGCATCGGCATCCGCGGGGTCGCGGGCGATGATGTAACTCAGGCAGCCGGGCAAGGCACCGGTGCTGGCGCGCAGGACGTCCATGACCGCGTCGCGCTGGCCGCGCGATGCCCGCATCTTGCCGATCAGTCCGTACATTCTGTTGTCTCCCCTTCAAAGTCTCCGACAAGAGTATGCGGACCTTCAGTATGCAGATAGCCGGTCACGGCATCAACTGGCCGCCATTCACCTCGATCACCTGGCCGGTGATGTAGCCGCTCAGCAGGTCCGACGACAGGAACAGATAGGCGCCGACGCAGTCTTCCGCCGTGCCGGCGCGGCCCTGCGGAATGGTGGCGACCATGCCCTTGATCTGCTCGTCGGTCGAATAGCGCTCGTGGAACGGGGTCAGGATCGTGCCCGGCGCCACGGCGTTGACGCGGATGCCGAAGCCGATCAGTTCCTTGGCCATGCCGCGTGTCACATTGGAGACGAAGGCCTTGGCCGAACCGTAGAGACCGGCGCCACCGCCGGCGCCATTGCGCGCGGCGATCGACGAGGTGTTGACGATGAAGCCGCCCTGCTTCTTCAGCCACGGGATGGCCTTGCGCGAGGCTGTCAGCACCGAACGGGCGTTGAGGTCCATCACCGCGTCGTAGTGCGCTTCGGTCTGCTCGGCATAGGGCACGCGGCCAAGCATGCCGCCGGCATTGTTGACCAGCCCGTCGAGGCGGCCGAAATGCTGCGCGCTGTCCTCGACGACGCGTTCGACATCGGCGGCAACGGAAAAATCGCCCTGGACGAGGAACACTTCGCCGCCGCTGTCGGCAATGGTCTTGCCCAGTTTCTCGGCGGCATCGCGGCTCGAATTGTAATGCAGCGCCACCCTGGATTTCTGCGCGGCATAGGCCAGCGCCAGTGCTGCGCCTATGCCGGTAGAAGCGCCGGTGACCAGCACCGCCTTGCCGGCGAGATCGGGAATGGTAAGCGCGGTCGTGGACACTGCTGGTCCTCCGGAGGGTTTCGGCGAGACCAGCCGTTCCCGGCCCCGGAGTCAAGACTGTGCACTATGGCCGGAGATAGGCATAGCCCTGGCTTTGCAGTTCCGCGAGCTTGACGACGCCACCCTTGTCGGCGGCATGGAAACCGTCGAGCAGATCGGCGAGCGAAATGTCCATGCCGCGCATGGTGTTGGCGCAGGCCTGCGGCACGAGCCCTTGCTGCACCAGGCCGGCCAAGCGACCCGAGACCGCGGCCGATATGCCCTTCGACTTGAAGGCGGCCAGGGCCGGGCCGTGGACAACCAGCACGATGTCGACATTGCCGCCGGTGCCCTCATAGTGGTTCTTGATGTTGCCGAGCACGAAGTTGACCTTGTCGGGATCGCTCAGGTGATAGGCGACCTTCAGCTTGGCCGGCTCCGTGGCCGCGGCCTGCACTGCCCGCAAGCCAAGAAGCGTTCCGGTTCCGGCAAGAACCGCGCGGAACATGTCGCGTCGGCGCATGGCATCCTCCCTGGATTTCACCGCAATTTGCGTGGCTGCGGCCGTAATACTAGCATAAATTGACGTTACGTCCTGCCGATGCGAGGAGAGGGTCACATGACGTTCAGGGCAGGGGCATGGAAGACAATTGCCGGCGCGGGGTTTGGCGTTGTGTTGCTCGGGTTGCTGGCAGGCACGGCTGTCGCCGACGACGCGCTTAAACTTAGGGAACTCAGCCCGAACGGGGCGGACGCCTGTTTCGGCCGTGTCTACGACCCGGCGCATCTCAAGGCGCATCCGAAGCAGAAAGTGGCGCGGATTTTCTTCTACTACGGCCATGACCCGGTCAGCCGGCCGAACGAGGAACCGACCGCGAATTCGGACACCTCCTACAATGGCTTTGTCACCACGACGGTGCGGGGCGCCAAGGCGCCGCAATGGGCCAGCGGCTGGTGCAATCACGAGTCCGAAGACGGCACATCAGGCCCGATCCGCTGCGGCATGGATTGCGACCGCACGCTGGCCTCGCTGAAGGTCGACGACAAGGGCCGGGTGCTGCTGTCCGACCTGTCGCCCGATATTTACCTCGATCCGGATTCGGAGGAACAACTCGGCAAGGCGGAATATGACAGGCAGGCGCTCGGCTCCGAGGACGACAATTTCCGCCTCGACCCGATGCCGGTCGCGACCTGCCAGGCGGAGTTCGCGCGCATCGATCCGATCGACCCGGCGCTCGGGGCCCCGCTGCGCGAGCGGCTGAAGCCTGACCAGCCCTTCTGCTATGGCCGCGATTATGATGCGGCGCATATGAGCTCACACCCCAACCAGCTGACGCAGTCGATCCGGGTTTTTCGAGGGCCGGTGGAACTCGCTTCCTACGCTTCGAGCGGTGACGCCGCCAATTGGCCTGATGGCGCCGACATCGCCGTTTCGGTCACGACGCGCCTGAAGCCGGGCAAGGTCACGCAGACCTATTCCTGCCAGGGCGAGGCCGACCAGTGGCGTTGTGCGGCAAGCTCGAAGCTGAGCGATTTCTCCTGCGACATTGCGCAGAAGGAGATCTTCCTCAAGCGCGGCGCCAATGGCATGATGATGCTGGCCAACCCCAACAGCAGCCTGGCGATCGTCGATCTCTGCTCAAAGGCCGCCGACGGCAAGACGAAGTCGGACGACAAGGTCTACCGACTGGAGCCGATGCCGCAATCGGCCTGCGCGCCGTGAGGTCGGACTTGTCTACGTCGTCTTGAAGGGATATATCTTTGCTATATCTCACTTGAGGATAGCATGATGGACAAGGCAAAAGTGTTCTGGTCGGGACGATCACAGGCTGTGCGACTGCCCAAGGAGTTCCGTTTCGAAACAGACGAGGTTTCGATTCGCCGTCATGGGCAAACCGTCATCCTGGAGCCGCTTGCGCAGGATTGGGCGTGGCTCGACCAAGTGATCGGACCAGTTGACAACGATTTCGCCGAGGCAGCGCTGGAACACCAGGACGGGCAGGATCGACCTGCCTTGGATGACGTCTTCAAGTGATCTACCTGCTCGACACCAATGCCGTTATCGCAGTCATCAAGGGTGATGAGGGTCTGCTGGCTCTGCTCAAACAGCATACGCCGCAGGACTTTGCTCTCTCTGCGATCGTCCTGCACGAACTGTACTATGGTGCTGAAAAGAGCCAGCGAAAAGCCGAGAATTTAACGCGCATCGAAGCTCTGCAGTTCCCCGTTCTGGAATTCGACCGGGAAGACGCGAGACATGCCGGAGAGATTCGAGCAACGCTTGCGACACTGGGAACTCCGATTGGTCCCTACGATGCGTTGATTGGCGGGCAGGCGCGTGCTCGGAACCTCACGCTGGTGACCCGCAACGTCAGGGAATTCGAGCGGATCAAAGCTCTTTTTGTCAAGACGTGGTGAGCCGCATCAAGCAAACGGCACGGCCGTCGTGCCCTTCGGCAACTTCGCCTCGTCGTCAGGCTCGACGTGGATGGTGACGCGCACCGAGGGGATTTCGGCCTTCAGCGCATCCTCGATGCGGTCGCAGATGACGTGGCTGGCGCCGACCGACATGTCGGCGTCGACGACCAGATGGAACTCGATGAAGGTGGCGCGGCCGGCGATGCGGGTCTTCAGGTCATGCACCTCCAGCGCGCCCTTGCAATTGGCCGAGATGACGTCGCGGATGTGCATATGCTCCTGGGTGTCGACGGCGCGGTCCATCAGGCCGTTCATCGACGAGCCGATGACATGCCAGCCCTGCCACAGGATGTTGAGCGCGACGATGACAGCGAGTGCCGGATCGAGGATCTGCCAGCCGGTCAGGATCGCCCCGACCAGGCCGCCGAAGACGCCGATCGAGGTGACGACGTCGGTCATGATGTGATTGCCGTCGGCGACCAGCGCCGGCGATTTCTCGGCCCTGCCGGCGCGGATCAGCGTCCAGGCCCAGAAGGCATTGATGACCGTGGCAATACCGTTGACGGCAAGGCCGTTCCAGGGCTTTTCCAGCGGCGCCGGCGCCTGCCAGGAGCGCCAGACCTCGTTGAGAATCAGCAAAGCCGCGAGCACGATCAGCACGCCTTCCAGCACGGCCGAGAAATACTCGGCCTTGTGATGGCCGAACGGATGGTCCTGGTCCGCCGGCTTGTAGCTGACCTGGATCGCCCAGAAGGCGGCGCCCGAGGCAATGACGTTGACGATCGATTCCAGTGCATCGGAATAGAGCGCGACAGAGCCGGTCACGTACCAGGCGGCGGCTTTCAGCGCGAGCACGACAAAGGCGACCACGATCGACCAGAAGGCAAGGTTGGCAACCCTGCGCTTCGCGGCCGCCTTGGCTGCGATCGCCATCGTGTTCTCGGCTTCGGCCATCGAGGTCAGGCTGCCTTTTCCTTGGCCTTGCGGGGCAGGTGGGCGACGATGTTCTCGATGATGCGCATGCCGGCATTGTGGCCGAGCGTCATGATCGATTCCGGGTGGAACTGCACCGCGGCGATCGGCTCCTTGCGGTGCTCGAAGGCCATGATGACGCCGTCCTCTGTCTCGGCCGTGACGATGAAATCATCAGGCAGCCGCACCGGATCGGCGAAGATCGAGTGGTAGCGGCCGACGGTCACTTCCTTGGGCAGGCCGGAGAAGATGATGCCCGGCTTCGAGACGCGGATGCGCGAGGGCTTGCCGTGCATGGGAATATGCAGTTGGCGCAGCTCCCCGCCATAGGCCTCGGCCAGCGCCTGCAGGCCAAGGCAGACGCCGAAGATCGGCAGGTCGCGGGCGCGGGCCTTCTTGATGGTCGCGGCGCAGTCGAAATCCTTCGGCGTGCCCGGTCCTGGCGACAGCACGACAAGGTCGGGCTTCAGCCGGTCGAAGACTTCCTCCGGCACCGGCGTGCGCACGGTCGAGACATTGGCGCCCGTCTGGCGGAAGTAGTTGGCCAGCGTGTGGACGAAGGAGTCTTCATGGTCGACGAGCAGGATGTTGACGCCGTCGCCGACGCGCGCGGTGGTGCGCTCGGTGCTGGCTGAGTTGCCCGTCTTGGCGTCGCGAATGGCGGAGAGCATGGCGGATGCCTTCAGTTCGGTTTCGGCTTCTTCTTCCTCGGGAATGCTGTCGAACAGCAATGTGGCGCCGGCGCGCACTTCGGCGATGCCGTCCTTGATGCGGATGGTGCGCAAGGTGAGGCCGGTGTTCATGTCGCCGTTGAAATTGACCATGCCGATGGCGCCGCCATACCAGGCGCGGGGGCTTTTCTCGTTCTGCTCGATGAAGCGCATGGCCCACAGTTTCGGCGCGCCGGTGACGGTAACCGCCCAGGCGTGCGAGAGGAAGGCGTCGAAGGCGTCCATGCCTTCGCGCAGCCGCCCCTCGATGTGATCGACGGTGTGGATCAGGCGTGAATACATCTCGATCTGGCGGCGGCCGATGACTCGCACCGAACCCGGCTCGCAGACCCGCGACTTGTCGTTGCGGTCGACGTCCGAGCACATGGTCAGCTCGGACTCGTCCTTCTTGGAGTTGAGCAGCTTCAGGATCTGCTCGCTATCCGAAATCGCATCGTCGCCGCGCTTGATGGTGCCGGAGATCGGGCAGGTCTCGACGCGGCGGCCATTGACGCGCACGAACATTTCGGGCGACGCGCCGATCAGATATTCGCCTTCGCCCAGATTGATGAAAAAGGAATAGGGCGAGGGGTTGATCGACTTCAGCTTGCGCGAGATCTCGGATGGCTGCGTCTCGCAGCGCTCATAGAACATCTGGCCGGGAACGACCTCGAACAGGTCGCCGCGCTTGAAACTATCCATCGCCTTGCGCACGAGATTGGCGTATTCGCCGGGCTCATGGTCGCCGCGTGGCGGAATGCGGTCGGCGGTCTTGAACGGTTCGGCGATTTCGTCGCGCGACAGGCCTTCGGTCGAAAAACCCTCGCCTGAATAGTCGTAGCGGTCGGTCCAGGCTTTGGCTGAATAATGGTCGACGACCAGGATCTCGTCGGGCAGGAACAGGACGAGGTCGCGCTGGCTCGGCTTGCGCCCGAGCTTGTAGTCGACCGGGTCGAACTGGAAGGCAAGGTCGTAGCCGAAGGCGCCATAGAGGCCGAGATTGGCGTCTTCCTCGGTTTTGAACAACGCGGTGATGGCGCGCAGCACGGTAAACACCGAAGGCACGCGGCTGCGTTCCTCCTCGGTGAAGACACGGCCTGGCTTGGCGACACCGAGGCGGATCAGCGTCTTCGTCGTCTCGGCGATGGTGATGTCGGCAAGGCTACCGAGCGTCTTGCCGATGACCGGCAACAGCGCCTCGCCACGGCGGTTCAGCGCCTCGATGCGCATGGCGCGGCCGCGCGCGGAAATCACCAGCGGCGGATCGATGATGGCGGTGTCCCAGCGCGTGTAGCGGCCGGGATATTCGTAATTGGAGGAAAACACCGCACCCCGGCGCGAGTTCAAGCCATCGACATAGGTATCGATCGCGCCTGCATAGGGCCGGTCATGGCGCTCGCGGGTGATGGTGATGCCACCCGCGGTCACGAAGCTTTCAGCGCCGTTTTCCAGAACCTTCATCGTCATTGCCGTCTCCATCAGCTTGTTGGGGCAACGGACCCGGGACTGGCTTGGAAAAACAAATGGCCGCCCGGACTTTCCGTTGCGGCCACCCTCTCTTTTCACGCACGCGCGTTCGAACAGGCCGCTGTCAGCAGGCCCACCACCAAATGGTCTTGGTCGAACGCATGTTCATGGCGAAATCCATAGCGGCGAAAAACCGGATGCGCAACAGGTTTGAAAAGTCTGTTCAGTGGCCGCCGCTTCTCGGTCTCTGGCACATCGCCACAGCCGGTGGCGTTGCCTACACTATACATCCAATATCCAGAGAACGGGAAAATACCAATGACCGATCAGGCTGAGCGCGCGCGGACGTTCCATTCCCTTCACGTCAAGGGCAACCCGATCGTTCTCTACAATGCCTGGGATCCGGGCTCGGCCAAGATCGTCGAGAAGGCGGGCGCCAAGGCGATCGCGACGGGAAGCTGGCCTGTGGCGGCCGCCTTTGGCTATGCCGATGGCGAGAAAATCCCGCTGGAACTGGCGCTCGACAACATCAAGCGTATCGTGGCGGCGGTCGACCTGCCGGTGACCATGGACCTAGAAGGTGGTTACGGCGTCGAGCCGGAAGTCGTTGCCCAGACGGTGACACGCGCCCTGCAGGCTGGTGCCATCGGCTTCAATTTCGAGGACCAGATCGTTGGCGGCACCGGCCTGCACGAAATCGCCGTGCAGGTGAAGCGGGTCGAAGCCGCTGCAGCGGCGGTCAAGGCCTCCGGCATTCCGGCTTTCCTCAACGCCCGCACCGACATCTTCCTCAAGGCGAAGCCCGATGCGCATGACAGGGCATTGCTCGACCAGGCGATCGAGCGGGCGCATGCCTATGAGAAGGCCGGAGCGAGCGGCTTCTTTGCGGCCGGCCTCGGTGACGAGGGACTGATCGAGGCGCTGTGCAAGGCCACGGCGCTGCCGGTCAACATCATCGCATTGGCGCATGTGCCGCCACGCCAGCGGCTGGCCGAACTCGGCGTCGCCCGCATCAGCCATGGTCCGGTGCCGTATCGGCAAATGGCCGAATGGCTGGAGGCCAAGGCGCGGCTGGCGATCTCCGGATAGTGCTGCTGCATGCGGCAGCCAGTCGGGATGAGGCGAAGCCTCCCAACGTCATCATCCCCTGGCGAAGCTCCGTCGCGGAGACCCTGAGATCCATGCCGCGACCTTAGACCTTGGATGCAGCGGAGCAGAAATTCCGCACCGCCGCGGCGCTCAGAAGTAACGGCATGGATTCTAGGGTCTGCGCCGCGTCGCTTCGCTCCTTGCTCCGCCCTAGAATGACGAAGCTATGGGGTGCCTGGGTAAAGCGAGCAGGCAGATGCTTCCTCAATCCTCCAGCGTACCCGACCTCGCATCGGCGCTCTTCCTGTCGCCAACCAGCTTCAGCAGATCCTCGCCGGCGCGGATGATGCGCCGCGAGCGGCGGGTCAGGATGATGCCGTCCTGCGGCGCGAACACTTCGGCGCGGCCGTCGGTTTCGCCGGGCGCGTGGACGATGGTGGCGAGGCGATCGCCACGGGCGACGTGGTCGCCGGGCTTCACGTCGTAGAGCACCGCACCCGCCCGGGGCGAAGGCATCATGTCGATGTTTTCCAAGGGAGCGACGACACCCTTGAAAGGACCGGGCGCAGGCAGCGCGTTGTCGATGACCACGCCGCGCGCCACCAGCAGCCGGTATAGGCCCTCGGCGTCGGCAGCGGCGAGCGCACCATCGACATCGAGGATGCCGCGATATTCGACCGTGGTGGCGACGCGACGGTCGAACTTCGCCACATCGGCGGGGACATTCTGGTAGGGCATGATCGAGGCGCCCTCGAAGGTGCCGTCAGTGTCCTCGCTCCACAGCACGACCGCATCGACGCCCATGGCGGCGGCGCAATCGGCCATCGCCGGCCACAGGCTGGTGTGGACGTAGAGATAGGCGAGACCCTCATCGTCGCAATGCAGGTCGAGCACGATGTCGTGGCCGAGCGACAGCTGCACCAGGCGTGACTTCAGCCGCTGATCGGCGCCACCGAAGCTGGTGTCGGGCAAGAGCTTGGCGTCGGGCGCGGCAAGCAGCGGAAAGGCGCGGTTGAAATTGGTGCGGGTGCCCAGATGAAAGCGGCCCTGGTGTTCGCCGAAATGATATTGCGCGCGGCCGATCGGGTTGGCCCAGGGCACGATGGTGATATCGCCCTTGATGCGGCCCTCGGCTGCGGCCTTGTCCAGCGTCGGCATCAATGCGTCGATGGCGACGACGCCCGGCAGTTCGCCGGCATGGAGGGCCGCCTGCAGATAGGCCGAGGGTGCCGCTTTATCGGTGCCGGCGAAGCGGAACACCGGGAATTCAAAGGACACGCCCTCGCTGTCACCGGCGATGCGTTCGATCGATTTCTGCATGACTTCCTCCATCAAGAGCAAGAAGACATGCCCATTTGAGGCTATCGATGTCGATTGGTCCAGCCGGCCGCGCTATGGGCGCAAGAGGTTACTCTGCGGCAGCCTGAAGTGGGACAGGCGCGCGCCGGTCCAGCGCCTGCGACAGCACCGCAACGGTTACAGCCAGCAAAGCGAGCACCGCGCCGACCAGTGGCAGGTGGGCGTAGGAGACGCCGGCCGAAAGGGCCACGCCGCCGATCCAGGCGCCGCTGGCATTGCCGACATTGAAGGCGCCCTGGTTCAGCGTGGCGGCAAGGTTCGGTCCCTCGGACGCGGCCTCGACGACGCGAATCTGCAGCGGCGGCACGACGACGAAGATGAGCAGGCCCCACAGGAAGACGATGCCGATGGCGACACTGGCGATGGCGCCGAACTGCATGAAACCGACGAACAGCACCGCCATCAACAGCAGCGTGCCGATGACGGTCGGCATTAGCTTCCAGTCTGCCAGCCGGCCGCCGATGATGTTGCCGATGGTCATGCCGGCGCCGAACAGCAAAAGCACCCAGGTAACCGCAGAGGTCGACAGGCCGGACACGTCGGTGAGGTAGGGTTTTATGTAGGTGAAGACGGCAAACAGGCTGGCCGAGGCAAGGGAAGCGATGAGCATCGCCAGCCAGACCTGCAGCTTGCCCAGCACCCGCAACTCGCCGCGCAGGCCGCCGCCGCTCGGCTCAGTGACATCGGACGGCACCAGCCAGGCGATGGCGGCGACCGAGATCAGACCAATGCCGACGACGGCGATGAATGTGGAGCGCCAGCCGAAAGCTTCGCCTAGCGCTGTGCCGGCGGGAACGCCCAGAATGTTGGAAAGCGTCAGGCCGGCGAACATCAGCGCCATGGCGCTGGCGCGCTTGTTGCGCGGCACCAGGCTGGCGGCAACGACCGAGCCGATGCCGAAGAAAGCGCCGTGGCCAAAAGCGGTGAAGACGCGCGCGGCCATCAGCGTCCAATAGTCCGGCGCGATGGCGCAGAACAGATTGCCGACGACGAACGACGCAGTCAGCCCGACCAGCACCGGCTTGCGCGGCAGATGCGCGGTGGCCATGGCGACGATCGGCGCGCCGAAGACGACGCCCAGCGCATAGCCGGTGACCAGCAGCCCGGCCGAAGGGATCGACACGCCTAGGTCGGCGGCGACCTCCGGCAGCAGGCCCATGATGACGAATTCGGTGGTGCCGATGCAGAAGGACGCAATGGCAAGCGCAAGGATCGGCAAAGGCATGGGGTGTCCAGACTGAATCGGTTCAATTTGGAGATTGAACGAGGAGCTAAGCCATGCACAATGCACATTGCTGCAATGCACCAATGCAGAAAGTCTGGAGCTTGAGATGCCTCAGGCCAGCGGCTTCAACTCCTGCGCAATCGTGGGCAGCAGTTCCGAGACGGTGGGATGGATGTGCACCGCGCGCGCCAGCGTGTCGACCGGTGCCTTGGCGTACATCAAATCGAGCACGCAATGCACCGCCTCGTCGCCGCCGGGGCCGAGCACCGAGCAGCCGAGGATTTCCCTGGTGTCGGCATCGACAAGGATCTTCATGAAGCCTTGCGTCTCGCCCTTTTCGACGGCGCGGCCGACGCGGGTCATCGGTCGCTGGCCGACCAGCGCGCGGCGTCCGGATTTCTTCACCGCCGCTTCCGTCATGCCGCAGCGGCCGAGTGGTGGATCGATGTAGAGCGCGTAAGCCTCGATGCGGTCGCTGACTTTGCGCGGATCATTGTCGAGCAGATTGGCGGCGACGATCTCGTAGTCATTGTAGGAGGTGTGGGTGAAGGCGCCCTTGCCGTTGCAGTCGCCCATCGCCCAGATGCCCGGCACGCTGGTGCGCAACTGGTCGTCGACGATAATGGCACCACGTTTGTCGACGGCGACGCCGGCTCTGTCGAGGCCGAGATCGTCGGTGTTGAGGGTGCGCCCCAGCGCCAGCAGCACATGCGAACCGACAGCCGGCGGCTTGCCGGCCGAGAAGGTCACGGCGATGTCGGTACCTTGTTTGGCGAAGCCGATGTCGTCGGCGCCGACATGGACCGCGATGCCTTCGTTTTCGAGAATGGACAGGATGGTGGCCGAGACGTCCTCGTCCTCACGGCCGGTCAGGCGCGGGCTCTTTTCGACGACGGTGACGTCCGAGCCGAAGCGGCGGAACATCTGCGCGAATTCGAGCGAGATGTAGCTGCCGCCGACGACAATCAAATGGCGCGGCAGGACGTCGAGATCCATCATCGAGGAATTGGTCAGGTAGTCGATGTCATGGATGCCGGGCAGGTCGGGCACGGAGGCTCGGCCGCCGGTGTTGAGGAAGATCTTTTCGGCGGTCAGAAGATCGTCGCCGATGCGCACCGTGTTGGCGGATTCGAAGCGCGCATGGCCGCGATAGAGGGTGCATTTGTCCATGCTGGCGATCCAGCTTTCCAGCCCGGTGCGGGAGGCGCCCGAAACCTTGTCCTTGCGCGCCTTGATCGCCTTATAGTCGACGCCGACAGGGCCACTGAGCGTCACGCCATAGTCGGCGGCGCGTCGCGCCAGATGCGCGGCATAGGCACTCGCCACCATCGTCTTGGTCGGGATGCAGCCGGTGTTGACACAGGTGCCGCCGACCAGCTTGCGCTCGATCAGCGCCACGCTCATGCCGGCTGCGTTCAGCCTGCCGGCGAGCGGTGTGCCGGCCTGTCCGGCGCCGATGATGATGGCGTCGAAAGTCTTCTCCGTCATGCCACCGCCGCCACGATCAGCAGGCCGCCGATGATCGCCACCGCGTCCTCGATGAAGGCGGCGGGCGGGTCCTTGCCGAAAGCGGCCGCCAGCCGGCCGCGCGCTTCGGCCCCACCCAGCGTGCCGATGACCGCGCCGATGGCGCCGGCAATCAGGCCGCCGATGGTGGAACCACCCGTTGCGCCGATCACCGCGCCGGTGAAAGCGCCCATGATGATGCGGGCGCCGAATTGCTGTGGCACTTTACGGCTTGGCGTCGACGGCAGCTGGTCGGTGACGAGCTCGACGATGGCCAGGATGGTGAAGATGCCGACAGCAGCCCAATGGCTCATGAAGCTGGCCCAGGTGCCGGCAACCGGCAGCCAGCCGAGCCAGGCGCCCCAGGCGACCGCGGCCGGCGCGGTCATGGCGCGCAGACCGGCAATGACGCCGATCAGAAGTGCAAGAAGATAGAGCATGTTGATCCCCTCGATCCCCGGGCCAGGACGGCCTTGAGACGGCAGGCTACCATAGGTCCGATATTTGACCAGTACTTGGATTGGCGCTTTTCTGCTGGTCGCAACTATGCTTTGCAATGACGTCAATTGGAGACCTGCCATGGCTGCAAGCGAGCGCGCGAAGATGGCGGCCGGCGAATGGTACTCTTGCCTCGATGACGAGTTGGAGGCGCTGCGCGTCACGGCGCGCGACGCGGTGTTCGCGCACAATTGCCTGCCGCCGCGGCAGCGCGGCAATCTCGGGCCAGGCCTCAAGGCATTGCTCGGGAAGGTGGGCGAGGGCGCCCGTGTCGAGGCGCCGTTCCACTGCGCTTATGGCTTCAACATCTTTCTCGGCGACGGCGTCTTCCTCAATGCCGGCTGCACCATTCTCGACACGGCAAGCGTGCGCATCGGCAAGGGGACGCTGCTTGGTCCCAATGTGCAGATCTACTGCGCCGAGCACCACAGGCAAGCGGCAGGGCGGCAAGCGGGACTGGAGATCGCCAGGCCGGTCGAGATCGGCGCCAATGCCTGGATCGGCGGCAGCACCATCATCCTTGGCGGCGTCAGCATCGGCGAGGGCGCCATCGTCGGTGCTGGCGCGGTGGTGACGCGTGACGTAGCTGCGAACACGACGGTGGTTGGTAATCCAGCGCGGGCCGTCAAGCGCGACTGAATTCCCTTGGCATGCGATCAGGCCTGCGCCACCCGTTCGTCCCGATCTACCCGCCTGGAAAACTCGCGCCGATATTGCACCGGCGATGTCCTGAGCCTTGCCGCAAAATGCTGGCGCAGCGAGGTGGCGCTGCCGAAGCCGGCTTCGAAGGCGACGATATCCATCGATTTCTCCGTCGCTTCCAGCAACCGTTGCGCCAGTTCGATCCGCTGGCTGGTCAGCCAATCGCCAAAACTGGTGCCGATCGATTTCTGGAAGCGGCGGGTGAATGTACGTCGTGTCAGACCGGCGGCCTCGGCTACGCTGTCGAGGCTGTGCGCTTCGCCGAGCGTTGCGCGCACTGCGTCGAGAGCCTGGGTGAAACGGTCGGCATTGGCGCTTTTTGCCACGGGGCGCTCTATGAATTGCGCCTGTCCGCCCTGTCGGTGTGGGGACAGAACGATCTGGCGGGCGAGCCGGAGTGCGGCCTCAGCGCCATAGCGGGCGCGCACGATGTGGAGGCAGCAGTCGAGGCCGGCGGCGACGCCCGCCGAGGTCACCACATCGCCATTGTCGACATAGAGCACCGTGGCATCGACAGCGATGTCGGGATGGAGTTTTTGCAGCCGCTCGGCATAGGCCCAGTGCGTCGCAGCACCGCGACCTGAAAGCAGCCCGGCAGCGGCGATGGCAAAGGTCCCGAGACACAGGCCGACGATCAATGCGCCATGCTCGTGCGCCTGACGCAGCGCCTTTATCAGCAGCGGCGATGGTGGCTCGCCGAGATGATGCCAGCTTGGGATGATGACGATGTCGGCGCCATCGAGCCCGTCGAGCCCGTGCGGCGCGGCAACCGTCAGCCCGGCTTCGGTATGGACGGGGCCGGCCTTGAGCGCGCAGATGCGGAATTCGAAGCGCGGCAGACCAAGGGATGTTCTGTCCTCACCGAACACCAGGCATGGCACGGAGAGATGGAACGGGCTGATGCCATCGAAGGCGAGGACGGCAATGATCGGGGCGGTCATGGGCTACTTCCGCTAGTGAAAAGCGGATTGTCCCAATTCTTTCGAGTGATGTCAATCGGGCCACTTTTGGCCGCTCGTCGACTGGCCTATTTTCGGCCCATCGCATTCAAGCCGGAAAGGAAAACACCATGTCTGACCCAGCCAACACCACGCCGCGCCGCGCGCTGATCGTCGTCGACGTCCAGAATGATTATGATGGCGGCAACCTGGCCATCCAGCATCCGCCCTTCCGCGACAGCGTCGTCAATGTGGCACGCGCCATGGATGCCGCGGCGGCGGCCGGCATCAAGGTGGTTGTTATCAAGCAGATGGCGCCCGAAACCTCGCCGATCTTCGCCAAGGGCAGTCACGGCGGCGAACTCCACCCGGAAATCGCCAGGCGCGGCCGTGACCATTATGTCGAGAAGAACCTGCCCTCAGCCTTCACCGGCACCGACCTCGAAGAGTGGCTGCGCGCCAACGCCATCGATACGCTCACGGTGGTCGGCTACATGACGCATAATTGCGACCTGTCGACCATCATCCACGCTGTCCATATGGGGTTTGCGGTCGAGTTCCTGTCCGACGCGACCGGCGCGGTGCCCTATGCCAACAGCGCCGGCTATGCCTCGGCCGAGGAGATCCACCGCGTGGTGACGATCATCCTGCAGTCGCGCTTCGCCGCGGTGCTCAAGACCGCCGAATGGGTCGAGTGCCTGAAGACCGGCGCCTTGCCGGAGCGTGACACGATCTATGCGTCCAACCAGCGGGCGCTGGCGCGCGCCGCGGCGTAAAATCCCTGGAAACAGAAAGGGCGCCGCAGCGATGCGGCGCCCTTTCGCTTGTCGGGACAAAAGATCAGAACAGGCCTTCGATCTGGCCGGCCTCGTTGAGGAAGATCTTTTCCGAGGACGGTGCCTTGGGCAGGCCGGGCATGGTCATGACCTCGCCGCAGATGATGACGACGAAGCCCGCACCCGCCGAAAGCCTGACCTCGCGCACCGGCACGGTGTGGCCGGTCGGCGCGCCGCGCAGGTTCGGGTCGGTCGAGAAGGAGTACTGGGTCTTGGCCATGCAGACCGGCAGATTGCCGTAGCCGGCTTGCTCCCAGGCGTGCAACTGGTCGCGCACCGACTTGTCGGCGATCGCCTCCGAGCCGCGATAGATGCGCTGGACGATGGTGTTGATCTTCTCGAAAAGCGGCATCGCATCCGGATAGAGCGGCGCGAACTGCGAGGCGCCGGATTCGGCCAGCGCCACCACCTTGTTGGCAAGCTCCTCGATGCCTGCCGAGCCCTTGGCCCAATGCTTGCACAGGATCGCCTCTTCGCCCATCGAGGCGACGTAGTCCTTCATCGCCTGGATTTCGGCGTCGGTGTCGGAATAGAAGTGGTTGATGGCAACCACCGCCGGCACGCCGAACTGGCGGATGTTCTCGATGTGGCGGCCGAGATTGGCGCAGCCCTTCTTCACCGCCTCGATGTTTTCCTTGCCGAGGTCTTCCTTCTTGACGCCGCCATTCATCTTCATGGCGCGCACGGTGGCGACGATGACGGCGGCTGCCGGCTTGAGGCCCGCCTTGCGGCACTTGATGTCGAAGAATTTTTCAGCGCCGAGATCGGCGCCGAAACCGGCTTCGGTGACGACATAGTCGGCAAGCTTGAGAGCCGTCGTGGTGGCGACGACCGAGTTGCAGCCATGGGCGATGTTGGCGAACGGACCGCCATGAACGAAGGCCGGGTTGTTCTCCAACGTCTGCACCAGGTTCGGCTGCATGGCGTCCTTCAAAAGCACGGCCATGGCGCCGTCGGCCTTCAGGTCGCGGGCGTAGACCGGCGACTTGTCGCGGCGGTAGGCGACGATGATGTCGCCGAGGCGCTTTTCCAGGTCCTTCAGGTCGGTAGACAGGCACAGGATGGCCATGACTTCCGAGGCGACGGTGATGTCGAAGCCGCCCTCGCGCGGAAAGCCGTTGGCGACGCCGCCGAGCGAACAGATCATCTCGCGCAACGCCCGGTCGTTCATGTCCATGACGCGGCGCCAGACGACACGACGGGTGTCGATGCCGAGCTCATTGCCCCAGTAGATGTGGTTGTCGATCAGCGCCGAGAGCAGATTGTGCGCAGTGGTGATGGCGTGGAAGTCGCCGGTGAAATGGAGGTTCATGTCCTCCATCGGCACGACCTGCGCATAGCCGCCGCCGGCGGCACCGCCCTTGACGCCGAAGTTCGGGCCAAGCGAAGCCTCGCGGATGCAGACGATCGCCTTCTTGCCGATGCGGTTGAGGCCATCGCCGAGGCCGACGGTGGTGGTGGTCTTGCCTTCACCGGCCGGGGTCGGGTTGATGGCGGTGACCAGGATCAGCTTGCCGTCCTTGTTGCCCTTCACCGACTTGATGAATTCGGCCGATATTTTGGCCTTGTCGTGGCCATAGGGCAGCAGATGTTCGGTCGGGATGCCGATCTTTTGGCCGATCTCCTGGATCTGCTTTTTGTTCGCGGCGCGCGCGATCTCGATGTCGGACTTCACTTCGGCCATGATGGCTTTCCTCTGGACTGAACGGTGGAGGGGACGGGGTTGAGCTCTATCGCAAGCAGGTTGAAACCGGGCGCGCGGGCATGTTCTAACCCTGTCGCTGCCGTGGCGTCAACTTCCATGCAACTATGTTTCCTATAGAGAAAATTCTTCTGCGGCCGGCCGACCTGTCCTCGGTTCTTTCTGGCTCCGCTTGCCGCGCCGTATAGAAGCCAGAGCAAGGGCGCTTCCGCCGTCTCAAAACAGCCGCACAATGCACGGAATGCGACAGAGGCGACGGCGCAAATTCGCCATCGCTAGAGTTGCGACCGGTGTGCCTACTGCGTCAGCACGTTGCTGATTTCGACCATGTTGGAGCGCACACGCAGGATGTAGAAGCCCATTGTCGTCAGGTGCGTCGGCAAGAGCCAGCCGTCCTCGCGGCCATTGGCGATGATGAAGGGCTGAATGCGCAGCGCCGAGACGAATTGCGCGTCCATCGTGTCCCACAGGCTCTGCAGGTGCTTTTCCTTGATGACATCCTCGAAATCGGCCTGGGCGCCCTTCATCAGGCCGTAATAGGCATAGAGCTGGCCATAGGCGAACCAGTAGCGGTCGTCGGCGCGGGTGTCGAACCAGCCATTGTTGTGGTTCTCGGCACGCTCCTTGAGGATGGCCGAGGTCGAGCCGATGTCCGATGCGATGCGGTCGATATACTGCTTCAGATTGTCGGCGCGGGCATCGAAAGTGGCCTGGCAGGTGGCCAGCCTTGCGTTGAACGAGCGCAGCTTGCGCACCGCGTCGCGATAATAGCTCGGGGTCGGCGTCTTCGGGCCGAACGGGCTGACGCCGAAATACCAGGTGTACTCGTCGAACTGCAGATTGCCGCGCGCGTCTTGCAGATCGGCATCGATCTGGGAGGTCGTGCGCACGCGGCCGAGATTGTCGGCAAGCTCGGTCGCGGTGCGCCGCACAGCCTGGTTGATGCCACGCTGGAACGAGGCCTTGTTGTCCATCCACGGCGTATCGTCCCAGTTGATGCCGAACAGGCCGAGCTTGTAGAGGATCATCGACGAGATCCAGGCATTCTGGTTGACGTTGAAGTCGGTCAAGTCGGCCGCGATCTGGGCAATGCCGGAGTTGCCGCAAGTCTTGGCCGTATCGGTGCCGGTGCCGGCGGCCACCTGCTCACCGGCGGAAACGTTGCGCTTCTCGAACGTGTAGGTGTCTGGATAGTTCGGGTTGAAATTGTTCCACCACTGGGTGGCGTAGAAGAAGTTGGCGTAGAGGCCGATCAGCACCAGCAGGGCCAGGCCGAACACGGCCTTGAGGATCCAGCCGCGCTGCGTGTACCAGCGGCCGGCCCACAGGAACGGCCACAGGATGACGCCGATCAACAGGCCGATGCCGCGGCCGATCCATTGGAAAATCCGGGTGAAGAAGTTCACGATCGGATCGAGCATGGCTGTGTCACCCCCTCAAAGCATGATGCCAAAAAGTTGCAGGCTTTTTGGGTAAAATCATGCGCAAAAACAATTAGAACGAAATGACGGTTCATTTCGTTCTAGTCAGTCAGGCCGTAGAGGCGTGTGCGGAACGCCACCTTGTCCTTCAAATATGTGGTTTTCAGAACGTCCACAACATGCGATCGCCAAGCGTCGCTGAAGCCGTCATAGTCCTTGTAGAAGCCGTCCTTGTTGAAGATGTAGCGCGAGACGAAGTCCGACGGCACGAAATCCGAAATCAACCGGTTGGTCAGCCAGGCGTCGGGATGGTCCGGCTTGGCGCGGATCACCAGGAAGCGCTGCTGCGGGAAGACATCGTCGATCTTGAGGTGGCCGAGCTGGGCGATCTCGCGCTTGGCGGCGTTGAGGAAAGGGAAATTGCCGTCCTTGGTGATCAGGTCGGCATGGCTCTGGATCCAGGTCTGCAGCCAGACCTTGTCGACATCGGTCAGATTGCGGTCCGGCTCGGCGTCGCGGATCAGCGCGCGCACCACCATCTCGGCCCGGTGTTCGAGATAGCCGGAGGCCTCGATCCAGGAGGCGCGCGGCAATTCGATGCGGCCGGTGCTGGCCAGGAACTTGAACACCTTGTCGGCGTCGTTGATGGAGAGATAGCTCACCTGCCACGGCCGCGAGCGGCGGAAGCCCGGGGCAGCCGGATCGCTGATCACCGTTGTCATGTCGGGGTCGACGAACACATAGAGCCCGCCGAAATGGCTGGTCCAGTAGGCATTGTGGCGGAAAATCACCTGGTCGGGCACCAGTGCGTTCTCTCGGATATCGCCGCAGATTTTCGCCAGCTCCACCATGCGGGTCAGCATGGCATTGTCGCGCCAGGCGTCGGGCTCCTGCTTCAGCCGGTCGACGAGCTTGCCGAGTTCGGCGGCCTTGCCCAGCACGTCCTCCGCCGACAGCACCTTGAACTCGACCTGGTTGATCGACAGCAGGTCCTCGATGTCGTTGACCTTGGGAACGGAATCCTCGATCTCGCCGTAGATGACGTCCTTGATGGTCAGCGCGTCGATGGCGCGCTGGTTCTTCGACATGAACTCGAACATCAGCTGCGAAGTGTTGGAGAAGGCGGTGTGCACCACCGGCAGGTCGATCTGCGACGGCGTCAGGATGATGAAGCGGCGGTTGACCTCGTCAGGGTCGAGATAATCGTAGTCGCCGCATTCCTCGGCCACTTCGGGCGAGAAACCGGTGCGGTCGATCTGGAAGCTGGTGAGCTTGGTGGGCTTCTTGCCGAACGCGGCCAGTGCCTTGTTGTAGCGATCGATCAGATGCGGCTCGTCGACGGTGAGCAAACGGCCGTAGATGAGTTCGTTGTCGCGCAGAAGGTCGGGTTTCTTGGCGTTCACTTTTCCTTCTCCCCGTTCACGGGGAGAAGGTGCCCGAAGGGCGGATGAGGGGCGCGGCTCTCCCTTCTCCCCTTGTGGGAGAAGGTGGATCGGCGCGTAGCGCCGAGACGGTTGAGGGGTGCGTGCCGGAGCGCCGTCGGCGTCAAGCTGGAACACCCCTTGTATCTGCACGGAGGAGACTTTGTGCGATGGAAGCGACTGAGCCTCGAACCGGACGGCCATCCGATTCGAGGCTTGGCGAAGTCGCCCGACACCCCTGCGGCTACAACCGTGGATGAGCCTGGGATCTTCGCCTTCGTCACGCACGACCGAATAGTCGCTTGGCTCCAATCGCACGCACAAGGCAGGTTACCGTGAACACGACCCTCTGTGGAATAGATATTTCGAAAGACTGGCTCGATGCCCATATCGAGCCGATGGGAGCGGCAAACCGCTTCGCCAACGATGCGGCAGGCATCGCCGATCTGGCCGCCTGGTGTCAGAACCATGCTGTCGAACTCGTCGTCATGGAGGCCAGTGGCGGCTACGAACGGTTGGCCTTCTTGCTGTTGTGGGAGATGGGGCAACCCTGCGGCATGGCCAATGCGAGGAGCGTTCGCTACTTCGCCGAGGCAATGGGTTTCCTGGAGAAGACCGACGGGATCGATGCCGCCATGATTGCCCGTTATGGTGCCGTCAAGCGGCTCAAGCCGACGCCGCCGCCGAGCGCGGCCCAGCAGCGGCTCAAGGCGCTGGTTGCGCGGCTTTCCCAAGTGGGAGGTGACCTCACCATTCAAAAGCAGCGCAAGAGCACTGCCGATGCCGAAACCATCGCCAGCCTTGATGAGGTGATCGCGCTGCTTGCGCGCCAAAGCCGCAGGCTCGAGGGTGAGATCGCCACGCTCATCGATGACGATCCGCTGTGGGCATGCCTCGACCGGGCCTTCCGCTCGCTCAAGGGTGTTGCCTCTCGCACCGTGGCGCGGCTGATGGCGCAGTTGCCCGAGATCGGCATCCTCTCCAACAAGGCCATCGCCAAGCTGGCCGGTCTGGCGCCGATCGCCAATGACAGCGGCAAGCGCAGCGGTCGAAGACCAGTGCGCGGTGGTCGTGCGGGGCCGCGCGGCGTCCTCTTCCTCGTCGCCAGCATCGTTGCCAAATATGATCCGCATCTGGCAGCTTTCAAGCAACGGTTGCAGACCGCCGGAAAGGAGAAAATGGTCATCCGCATTGCGCTCGCCCGCAAGCTGCTCGTCATTCTCAACGCAAAAGCACGCGACGCGCGTAACGAATTCGCAAATGCAACTTGACACCTCAGATAGTCGCTCATCCGTCGCCTTCGGCGACACCTTCTCCCACAAGGGGAGAAGGGAAGGCTGGCGCGGCTCACGCATTCCACAGCCCCTTCTTCTTCATCTCCTCCATCTCGCGCGCGGCGCGTTCGCGCAGGCGGGCGTCGCGCAGGAGCTTTTCTACGGCGGCATCGTCCGACTTGTCGGAATAGCGGAACTCGGAATCGGCGTAGCGGTTAATCTCCTGCATGACCATGTCCATCGAGAACGGGCCGCGCAGTTCCTCGATCATCGCTTTCTTCTCGTCATAGCCCTTGTGCATGAAGGCTTCCGGCTTTTCGAACCAGTCATCGGGCAGTTCGATGTCCATGGCGCGCATCTTGATGGCGTCGGTGACGTTCTTGATGGCGCGGCCGGTGAAGCGCGGTTCGGCGTCCTTGATCAGGTGCAGATAGGTGCCGATGTCGGCCATGGTCTTGGGCGCGCCATTCTCCTTCATGTAGCGCTCGTAGACCCGCATCAGCCCGTCCTCTTGCGGCTTCTCATGCTCCTCATAGGCCTCCTCGACAGCGCGCTGGATCTCCTGCGCGGCGTAGAGTTCGTGCTTGCCCAGAGGGATCTCGTGGTTCTTGCCGGCGAGCAGCACGAAGATGTCGATATAGTCGTCGCGGGTCTGCGGACCGTCGACCAGCCAGCGGGCGCCGGCGCGCTGGCGCAGCGCGTCGTCGACATTTTCGGGATAGTTGGAGAACATGCCGAACGAGCAATTGCCGCGCACCACGGTTGAAGCGCCGGCGAAGGCATCCATCAGGACGCCGGTGATTTCCTGCTGGCCGGCCGAGGCGCGGTCGTCGGAGCGGCGTGCCGCCACCTGGTCGATGTCGTCGATGGTGCCGAAGCCGATGACGCGCGGGTTCAAGACATTGTTGATGAACTGGCGGCAGTTCTGGCCCGACTTGCCCTGGTAGGACGAGATCTGGTCGACGCCGAAATTCTCGTAGGCGAAGGGATAGCCGGCAACCTGGCAGTAGTCGTTGACGAGGCCGGCGATCATCTGGATCAGCGTCGTCTTGCCGGTGCCGGGCGCGCCGTCGCCGATGAAGGTGAACAGGAAGCCACCGAGCTCGACGAACGGGTTCAGCTCGCGCTCGAAATCATAGGCCATCAGCATCCTGGCGAGCTTGACCGACTGGTATTTGGCGATGTGGTTGCCGACGACCTCTTCCGGCTTCTTGAAGGTCATCACCAGCGGCTTGGAGCGCTTGCCGGGGGCGACGTCGAAACCATCGAGGGTGAAATCGTCGGCATCGATGCGGATATGGGCGTTCTCGAACGGGCCGATGCCATCGAAGCGGCCTTTTCTGGCCAGCAGCCCGTCGATGGCGACACGGGCAAAGGCGCGCGCCCTGATCATCAGGTCGGCATCATCCTTCGAGCCCGCTATCGCCTTGTCGAGGCCGGCGAGGATCGACTTCACCGCATCCTGCGGCGTGTCGAACAGGAAATCCGGCTCGGGGATGTCGTTGGGCGCTTCGCCGTCGCTGTCGATCAGCTGGAACAGATAGGAGGCGAGGCTGAAGGCCGAGATGTAGGCCGAGGCCGACAGGAGTTTCTTGAAGGCGGAGGCTTCGTCGCCTTCGAGCAGGGCGCGGGTGTTTTTCGCCTGCAGGCTTTCGAGGTCGGAGCCTTCGGCGAAAACATCCGATACGGCGAGTGCAATCGCCGTGCCGCGACGGGCGCGAAACAGAAGCGTGTGCTGCGGGATGGTCAGCAACTGGTCATCGGGATGGACGGCGCCGACCGTCTTCGTCAGCTCGACCTCGCGCGTACGGCGCACCGAGCCGACCGAGACGGTGGAGACGAAGCGGCGGTTGGTGCCGGCCAAGGCCGTGCCGGATTCGCGTGAGGGATCCTCCAGCACGACGATGCGGGTGATAAAACTCTGCGCGGTGGCGCGGTGCTTCTCGATCGCAGCTTCCGGGATGGTGGTCAGGCCGGTGTCCATGAAGTGTGCTCCGTGGTGTTACGGTCAGACGTCTGAGATGACCTGTCCGTTGGACAGGATATGAACCTTGTAGCCGCCAAAGATCTTCTGTGCTTCGCCGGCGGCATAGAGCGCCTGATAGGCCTCATGCGGGATCAGCGCGTGGTTCTCGTAGCTCGACACGCCCTGGCGCGCGGCTTCAAGATCGTCGGTGTTGATGAAGAATTCCTGCGTCGTCTTCTCGCTGGAAAACAGTCCCTTGCGGCCGGGCTTCTCGCCCTTGGAATAGACCTCCTGGATGGTCCAGGTCAGCAGCCAGGCATTTTCCGGCTTGCGCACCTTGGCCAGCACTTCCGTGACCGTCGAATTGTTGTCGGTAATCCCGGCCGAATAGAAGGGGCCGAGCACAACGCGGCGCAGCTGCTTGGGATGCAACGGCTCGAAATCCTTGTCGAGATTCACCGCAATCGTCGCCGGCGACAGCGTGTAGGCGGAGTTCTTTTCGGTGAAATCGTCGAAACGGTGGGCAAGCTCGGGATTGAGCAGGCCGTCGACCGGCAGCGGGATGTCGACCTTGTCGTTGAGCTTGCCGTTGCTGTCGACGAGCTGGCGGATCATGCTTTCCGAGGAATCCTCGACCGTCACCATATAGACCAGGGGCAGGTTGGCACTGCCGTCGAAGGTCGCCCAATGGACGAGATAATAGGGCCGCGCCGTCTTCGGATTGACCGACACCTTGGCCGTCTGCGCCAGCGTGAATGGCCCAAAGGTCTGCTCGCTCTTGACGTCCTCGAGATAGAGCCGCTCGGCCATCGACTTCTGCAGCGCCTCGGGGAATTCCTTGTGGCGCAGGATGAAGTCGGCCATCTCCTCGCGCAGCTCGCCGGCGAGCGGGATGTTGGCGAGCCGCGCATCGGCCTGGCGGCGGTCGTTTTCCAGTTCGAGCAGGTTCTGGAACACCGGGAAGCCGCTTTCGGCGCGCGAAATGCGGAACGTGTCCATGAAGCCCAGCCGGTTGCGCCAGCAGGAGAAGGACTTGTCGAGCCGGGCGATGTATTCGGCAACGATCTTGGCGACGATGCCATGCCGGTAGAGCGGCGAGCGGTCGTCGCGCATGAACACTTCAAGGCCGCTGAGCGCGGCCGTGATTGCCGAGAAATACCGCGCCGCCGCGTCGTTTTCGGGGGTCATGCTGTCAGTCCTGGGATTGTCGCACCAATGCGCGCGGCAATTATGACTGCACGTAATTGGCCGAATTGTGCTTCTTCAGCACCTCGTCGAAGCGGCGGGCAAAGGCGTCGTCGGCGAGCTTCTTGCGGCGCTGGATGTCGGCGCTGGCGACCATGTTCTTCTCGTGCATTTCAAGCAGGTCGCCGATGTGCTTCTGCGAGGCGGCGCCGATGCCGGCCATGGTTTCTTCCGCCGTGTTGTCGACCTGACTGCCCAGTGTGTTGATCTTGTGGGCGACGTCCTGCTGGGCGGCGGTCTTCAGCGAATCTTCCAACGCCTTGTAGAGCACGATGCGCTGCTCGGTATCGATGGTCAGTTTGTTGATCAGCGTCGACTGCGCGGCGATCTGGTTGTTAAGCGAATCGACGAAGGTCTGGAACATCGAGGTGTAGCGCTCGAGCGTCTGGCTTTCGGCCAGCAACTCCTGTTCCTTGGCCTGCTTCTCATTGTATTCGGTGGCGAGTACGGAGCGTTCGCCTTCGAGCTGCGTGCGGTCCTTCTGACTGGTCGAGGCCGCGATCTTGTTCTCGATGTCGAGCAGCATCGGATTGAGCTCCTCGATGCGCTTCTGCACCGCTTCGAGATTGGACATGGTGGTCTTGCGGCGTTCGATCACCTGCGACAGGCTGGCCTCTGAGGTCTTGTAGCGCTGGTCGAGGACCTCTTTCTGCGCCTTCAGAATGCCGACGATGGTGTCGGACTTGGCCAGAAGTTCCTGCAGATTGCCGGTCAGCGACATGTTGCGGACGCGGTCGGTGCGCATGCGCTGCTTGCGCTGTGCCGAAAAGATGCCGACGAAATTTTCCCAGCCGGAATAGTTCTTCATGCTTTCGAACTCGGCGCCGAAGACGTTGGTGGCGTCCTCAAGGCCGATGATCAGGTCGGCAATGTTGCCTTCCATCACCTTCTGCTGCTTCAGCACATCCTCGATGCGGGCGTTCTCGATGTCGAAATTGGCGTCGCCGATCTTCTTGTCCGCGGTGGCGAGCGTATCAAGCACGGTGCCGGACTGCTCGATCTTGGTGCGCATGTCCTGGACGACCTGCTTGGTCTTGGCAATTTCGGCATCGAAATTCTGCAATGTCGCCATAGGGGCCTCCCGCTTCGGCTTCCGGTCGCTGGTTGCGAACAGCGGCGAATATATGTGGGGCATCCGGGGATTGAAAGACGTGAAGACAAGGGCGGCGTGAAAACAAAAGAATCCGCCAAGGCCTTGAAAGACAATGAAGGTGGGGTCATGGCGTGATTAGCCAGCCGGCTTGGCCTAGTTCAACTGTCATTGAACTTTAATGCCGGCGAAGCAATCGCTCTTCGCCAACGCTGATATGTTGAATTCGGCAGGGAATTGAACCAGTTGCAGGCACACATATCAGGTTAAGCCGACGCCGTGGTGCGCACTCAGGGCTTCGGGTCGGCCTTCAGATAGGCGATGACGTTGGCGATATCGTCATCATTGGTCAGGCCGCCAAAAGCCATCTTGTTGCCGGGAACCTTGAGCTTGGGAGCCCTGAGATATTCGGCAAGATTTGCCTCGTCCCAGACGAGACCGCCAGCGCCCGCACCCTTCATTGCCTCTGAATAATGACCCAGGAAGCTTTCCGCGGTGCCCGCGGTGCGGCCGACGACACCCAGCAAATGCGGGCCGACCTTGTCGCGGTCGCTGGCTGCTTCATGGCAGGCGATGCAGCGGTTGAAAACGTGCTTGCCCTGCACGGCGTCGCCGCCGGCATGAGCGGCCATGGAGGTGGCAAGCAGAAGAAGGCTGGCTGAGGAAATGGCTCGAAGCATGGCTGACCCTGGAGAGCTCTGGCTGACGGCCTTATAGGACCGAGGCCTTAACAAGCTGCATCGTGGCGGGATTGGGGATAGGCGGGCCGACACCCAATCTCCTGCGACCAGGACGATGATCTCAGGCCTGCTGTGCGAGGTCGCGGCGCAGGAAATCATGCAGCCGATCGACCGCCGGCGTCGTCGACACCGGGTTGCGCAGAATGCCGATTTCGAGATCCGGCAGCACGGGAAGGCCTTCATTGCCGCCGATGATGCGCAGCGATGGCGGCACGCTGCGTTGAGCGAGACCCGCGACCGCAAGCCCGGCCTGCACGACCGCGATCAGGCCAAGCAGCGAGGCGCTGGAATAGGTGCAGCGGTAGGATCGGTCGGCTTCGCCAAGTGCCTGCAGGACGTTCATCCTGGCGGCGCAGCCGGGCTCGAACAGCGCGACGGGCAAGGGATCGGTCTGCCACGCGACATGGTTTGGCGAGGCGACCCAGACGAAACGTTCGAGCCGGATCACCTCGAGCGCCTGCTCCGGCAAACGGGTGACGATCGCCAGATCGAGCCGCCCTTCCGCCAGGGTTTTCACCAGCGCGGTCGACTGTTCGCAGACCAATTCCACCGTCACCAACGGATGATCCTCGGCGAAGCGCGACAGGACGGGTGGCAGCAGGAAGGCTGCATAGTCGTCCGGTACGCCAAGGCGCACGCTGCCCGTTTCCTTCGGCCGCGTGACGCTCGCCCAGGCCTCATCCGACAGCTTCAGCAACCGGCGCGCATAGATGAGAAAGTCCTCACCGATGGCGTTGGGGGTAACCGTTCTCGGTCCCCGCACCAGAAGCTGGTTGCCCACCATCTCTTCCAGCCGCTGCATCTGCATGCTGACCGCCGACTAGCTGCGGCCGACCCGCGGCGCCGCATTGGACAGGCTGCCGCTCTCGACGACGGCGACGAAGGTTTTCAGCAAATTGAGGTCAAGCGGAGCGGCCATGGTGCTATCAGCATATCGAATAGCTAGGTCCAAATCTATTCGCTTGTTTGAAAGCTATCCTGCTGGCCAGATGGGTCTCGCCCGTCCGAGGCATAGTCCCGAGGGATTTTCGATGAAGGACCTGCCAACCTCCCGTTTTCCGGCCGCGAGCCTGGCCTTTGCGATGACGATCGCCGGCACGGTTGGCGCCTTCGTGACGGAAGCGGGGCTTCATCCCGTGACAATCGTGTTCTGGCGCTGCGTGTTCGGCGCCATGTTTCTCGGCGCATGGTGCCTGCTCCGGGGCTATTTGCCGGACAGGACGCTGTCGCCGTCGCGACTCGCGCTGGCAGCGCTTGGCGGCGCCTGCATGGTGCTGAGCTGGACGGCCTTCTTCGCCGGCTTCGCCATGACCTCGATCGCCACGACGACGATCGTCTATCACGTCCAGCCCTTCTTCGTGGTTGTCATCGGCGTGGTCTTCCTCAAGGAGCGTATCTCGCTCGACCAGATGCTGTGGATGCTTGGCGCGTTTCTTGGCGTCGTGCTGGCCAGCGGGCTGGTGGTTTCGCATGCGCAGGCCAGCACGGCATGGGCGCTGGGCATCGCGCTGACGCTGGTCGCCGCGCTGCTCTATGGGGTGGCGACGATCCTCGCCAAGGGCCTGGGCCAGCAGCGCGCGGAGGTCACCGTGCTTTGCCAGACGATCGTCGGGATTGTCATGCTCGCGCCCTTCGCCGGGATCGGCCAGCATGTTCCCGCGCATTCATGGGGCTGGCTGGTCAGTATCGGCGTGCTGCACACCGGCATTGCCTATGTGTTGATGAACTCGGCCTTTCCGCGCCTGACGACGCCGGTGATCGGCATCATCACCTTCATCTATCCTGTCGTTGCCATTATCATCGACTGGGCGGTCTATGGGCATCCGCTTGGGCCGGCGCAGGCCGCCGGCATGGTGCTGATCGCCGTGGCGACGCTCGGTGTCCGGCTGGGCTGGCGGTTTCCGCTTCGGCGCGTCTCGGCGGCCTGACGCGGATCGCAGGGTAGCATGGTCAGGCTTTCATGAAGCCGATGAAATCGTCGGGCGCGGCGCGGCCCATTTCTTCTTCCCAGTGGCGGCGGCAGAGCGAGACATAGACGTCCTTGCCGATCGCCACCTGTTCGCCCTGGCGGGCCACCTTGCCGTCGGCGCCGAGGCGCACGACCATCGTCGCCTTGCGGCCGCAGCGGCAGATGGTGCGCACCTCGCGCAGATCGTCGGCGATCGCCAGCAGCGCGCGCGAGCCTGAGAACAGCTTGCCCTGGAAATCGGTGCGCAGGCCGTAGCACATCACCGGGATGTTCAGTCGGTCGGCGATGCGGGCCAATTGCCAGACCTGCTCCTCGTCGAGGAACTGCGCCTCGTCGACGAAGACGCAATGCACCGTCGTATGGTCGTGATGTTCGGCGACGCGGGCGAACAGGTCGTCGCCATCGCGGAACATCTCGGCCTCGGTCTCAAGCCCGATACGCGACGAGATCAGGCCGGTGTCGCCCTTGCGGTAGTGGCCGGCGACGAACAGCATCGTCGTCATGCCGCGCTCGCGATAATTGTACGACGCCTGCAAGAGCATCGTCGTCTTGCCGGCATTCATCGTTGCGTAGTTGAAGTAGAGCTTGGCCATGCCGCTCTTTTAAGCTGACTTGCCTCCGCGCGGGGAGGGCCCGCCGCCGCATTCCCCCGAAAAAGCAGCCTTGCACAACAAAAGCGTCAACCGTGTCGCTGATTGGCCAGTCTGCGCCGTTGATCGTGATTGCCTTACCGCTTGAATCCACACCAGAATGGTGTTTGGCTGACGAAACAAGGCGGGCAGAGAAACCGTAACTACGCTTCGCCAAAGAATCACAATGGGAGACTGTCTATGTCGCGTATGAATTCCTTCGCCGCCGGCCTCGGCCTGGCGGCTTTGTTGTCCACGAGCGTCGCCTTCGCCGGTGACGCCGCAAGCTGCAAGACCGTGCGTCTTTCCGATGTCGGCTGGACCGATATCCAGGCGACCACCGGGGTTGCCTCGGTGCTGCTCACCGCGCTCGGCTACGAGCCGAAGGTGATCCAGCTGTCGGTGCCGGTCACCATGGCGTCGCTGAAGAACAAGGACCTTGATGTCTTCCTCGGCAACTGGATGCCGTCGATGACCAACGACATCAAGGATTACACCGCCGATGGCTCGGTCGAGACCATCAGCACCAACCTGACCGGCGCCGGCTACGGCATCGTCGTGCCGACCTACGTGGCGGATGCCGGCGTCAAGTCGCTGACCGACCTTGGCAAGTTCAAGGACAAGTTCAACGGCAAGATCTACGGCATCGAAGCCGGCAATGACGGCAACCGCATCATCCTCGACATGATCAAGAATCCCGCCGACAAGCTCGACGGCTTCGAACTCGTCGAGTCCTCGGAGGCCGGCATGCTGACGCAGGCCGAGCAGTCGATGAAGAACAATGAGTGGATCGCCTTCCTCGGCTGGACGCCGCATCCGGTGATGGGCGCCATGAAGATCACCTATCTCGACGGCATGGGCGACAGCGGCTTCGGCGCCGCCACCGTGTTCACCAATGTGCGCAAGGGCTACACCACCGAGTGCCCGAATGCCGGCAAGTTCATCGCCAACCTCAAGTTCAATCTGGACATGGAAGGCCAGATGATGGACGCGATCCTCAAGGGTGGCGATGCCGCCACGGTGGCGACCGACTGGCTGAAGAAGAATCCAGACGCGGTCAAGCCATGGATTGCCGGCGTGACCACCTTCGATGGCGGTGACGCGGCTGCGGCCATCAAGACCGCGCTCGGAAGCTGAGCCGACTGAATTCGGCAAGGCCGAACCAGGAAGGGCAGCCATCTTAGAAAAGGCTGCCCTTTTTCATATCGTGTGACAAGATGACGTTGCGCGAGCCGAGAGCAGGGCGGCTCCTGGACGAAGAGGGGTGAGATGGATCCGATTTCGCAATTCATGGTCGACCACAAGATCCCGATCGGCGCCTGGGGAAAGGCGTTCTTCGGCTTCCTTACCGACAATTTCGATACCATCTTCAGGGCCTTCTCCAATGGCCTCAACTTCCTGCTCGACGGGCTGGTCAACATCCTGCTGCTGGTGCCGCCGGTGCTGCTGGCACTGGTCATCGCGATCATTGCATGGCTGCTGCAGCGCTCGCGGCCGCTCGCCATCGGTGTCTTCCTCGGCCTGATCTTCATCATCAACCAGAACCTGTGGAAGCAAACGGTGCAGACCTTGGTGCTGGTCGTCGCGGCCGCGGCCATGGCCATGGCCATCGGTGTGCCGCTCGGCATCTGGGCGGCGCACAAGCCGAAGGTCTACCGCATCATGCTGCCGGTGCTCGATTTGATGCAGACGCTGCCGACCTTCGTCTACCTGATCCCGGTGCTGACGCTGTTCGGCCTCGGCAATGCGCCCGGCCTCATCGTCACCATCATCTTCGTCATCCCGACCGCGGTCAGGCTCACGCATCTCGGCGTCGTCTCGGTGCCGAAGTCGATCATCGAGGCCGGCGAGGCGTTCGGCGCCACCAAGAGCCAGCTTCTGTGGAAGGTGGAACTGCCTTCGGCGCTGCCCACAATCATGGCCGGCCTGACGCAGTCGATCATGCTGTCGCTGTCGATGGTGGTGTTCGCCGCCCTCATCGGCGCCGGTGGCCTCGGCACCGAAATTAACCGCGCGCTCGGCTCGCGCCGTATCGATCTTGGGCTTGAGGCGGGCCTCGCCATCGTCGTGCTCGCCATCGTGCTCGACCGGATGACCCGCATTGGCGTTGGAGGCAAGAAATGACCGTCGCCGTCGATTTCAAGAACGTCGATATCGTCTTCGGCGCCGACCAGGCCGGCTCGCTGGCGATGATCGACAAGGGGGCCACGCGCGCCGAAATCCTCGAGAAGACCGGCAATGTGCTGGGCTGCGCCGACGCCAGCCTGACCGTGCATGAGGGCGAGATTTCGGTGCTGATGGGCCTGTCAGGCTCCGGCAAGTCGACGCTGCTCAGGGCCGTCAACCGCCTCAACGTGGTGTCGCGCGGCCAGGTGCTGGTCAAGGACGGCGACAAGATCGTCGATGTCGTGACCTGCGACCAGGCCACCTTGCGGCGCTTGCGCCAGAAGCAGGTGGCGATGGTGTTCCAGCAGTTCGGCCTGTTGCCGTGGCGCACGGTCGAGGAAAATGTCGGCCTTGGCCTCGAGCTTGCCGGCGTACCGGAGGCCGAGCGCAAGGAGCGCGTGCACAAGCAGCTCAAGCTGGTCAATCTCGACCAGTGGTCGAAGAAATACGCGCATGAGCTCTCGGGCGGCATGCAGCAGCGCGTCGGCCTTGCCCGCGCCTTTGCCACCGAGGCGCCGATCCTGTTGATGGACGAGCCGTTCTCGGCGCTCGACCCGCTGATCCGCACCAAGCTGCAGGATGAATTGCTGCAGCTGCAGGCGGAACTGAAGAAGACCATCATCTTCGTCAGCCACGATCTGGAAGAGGCGCTGAAGATCGGCAGCCACATCACCATCATGGAAGGCGGCCGCATCGTCCAGACCGGCGCGCCGGAAGACATCGTGCTGCGCCCCGCCAACGACTATGTCCGCGACTTCATCGCCAATGTGAACCCGCTCTCGGTGCTGACCGCCTGGAACGTCATGCGCGACCGCCGCGACCTGGAGCACGGCGACAATGGCTGGGTGTGGCTCGACCGGCGCAAGACGACGCGCTTCAAGATCGACGAGCACGGGCTGGTGGCGGCGGCCGAACGCGACGGCAAGCCGGCGGTGTGGGTCTCCTGCGCCGATGTCGAGGCCCAGCCGGAGGAAGCGGCGCAAGTGTTCTGGGCCAATCCCGGCACCTCTCTGAAAACCGTCATGCTCGCCATGCACCGCTCGCAGACGGCCCCCGTGGCGCTGTTCGACGACCAGTCGCGCTTTGTCGGCGCCATCGGCATCCGCGACGTGCTGAGCGCGGTGCTGCGGCGGTAAGCGCCTCGCTATCCTTGTTTTGACGTCATTGCTGCGTCAGGCCGCCAGCGGCAGGCGCAGCTCCGTCAGCAGCCCGCCGTCCGGATGGTTGGACAGGCGGATCTCGCCGCCAGCCGCGCGCGCGATGTTGCGGGCGATGGTGAGGCCGAGGCCGAGGCCGCCGGTCTGGCGGTTGCGCGACTGTTCGAGGCGCACGAAGGAGCCGAACACGGCATCGATCTGGGCCTGTGGTATGCCTGGTCCTTCGTCGCGGATGGTGAGCGTGATGGTGCCGTCCGAGCGGTGCAGGCTGAGATGCGCCTTCTTGCCGTAGGTGACGGCGTTCTGCACCAGATTGGTGACGCAGCGTTTGAGCGCCACCGGCCGCGCGATGCAGATCAGGCCGCGCGAACGGGTGTCGTCATTGTCGAACAAGACCTCCGGATAGGGGTCGGCGATCGATTCCACGAGTGACCAGAAATCGATGCGCTCGGGCTTCTCCTCGTTCACCTCGAAAGTGGCAAAGTCGATCACTGAACTGGCGATGCTCTCGACATCGGCGAGATCATGCGCCAGCGCCTCGCGCACCGCCGATTTGCGCAACAGTTCCAGGCGCAGCCGCATGCGCGTCATCGGCGTGCGCAGGTCGTGCGCGAGCGCGGCAGCCAGATGTTCGCGGTCCTCGACATATTCGCGCAACCTCGCCTGCATGGCGTTGATCGCCCTCGCGGCAGCCTGAACCTCGCGGCTACCCGACTCGGCGATCGGCGGGCTCTTCAAATCCTTGCCGATCCTGTTCACGGCGGTTTCCATCATCCGGTAGGGCGCGGTCAGCCGGCGCAGCGACCAGATCGACATGATCACCACCAGGCCGGCGATCAACGCATAGAGCGGCAGGCTGTCGAAGCTGAGGATCGGGCCGACAGGCGTGATCGGCTCGGTGAAGTTCAGCCATTGACCGTCGGCGAAGCGCAGCGAGGCCGTCAGCTTGTCGCTCTGGGCGAAATCGGCGGCCAGCACCAGAAGGTCGCGCTCGACCTGGCCGATGTCGGGGCCGGATGCGGTGCTGGCGTCGTCGGCCTCGCGCGTCGCCGGATCGCGCCGCACGCGCGCGTCGGTCACGCCGAACTTCGACAGCCGGCCAACGAGGATGTCCTCGAGTTCTGCCAGCTCGTCATCGCCGGCGATCGAGGAGGTGACGGCGGGCGTGTCCGAGACGGTGAGGGCGTAAGTCGAGTTGAACAGGCCCGCGGCGGTTGCCTTGCGCTCCTCGGGCGTGGCGCTGCTCATCAGCTGTACCAAAGAGAAGGCGCGGTCGTTGAGCCGGTAGAGGTCGACCACGTCGTTGGCGGCGGCGCGGTCGCGCGACACGATGTAGAGGGTCGCGACCTGGCTGATCAAAAGGCCGGCAATGACGATCAGCAGCACCCAGACAGGCAAGGTCTGCGGCAGGAAACGTCTCATTCGGAGGTCGTCTCGGGCAGGAACTGGTAGCCGCCGCTGCGCACCGTCAGGATCAGTTTCGGCGTTTTCGGATCATCTTCCATCTTGCGCCGCAGCCGGCTGACCAGGATGTCGATGCTGCGGTCGAAGGAATAGTCGCTGTCGCCGCCGGAGAGTTCGATGAGCTGGTCGCGGGTCAGCACGCGCTGGGCGCTCTTGACGAAGGTCTGCAGTAGGTTGAACTCGGCCATGGTCAGCTCGACCCTGACATCGTCGGGCGCCGTCAGCCGGCGCCGCGAACAGTCCATCGTCCAGCCGGCGAAATGGTAGATCTGCTTGGTGGTGGCGCGCTTCGGCTCGGCAGCACCATTGCGCCGCAGCACGGCGCGGATGCGCGCCAGGAGTTCGCGCGGATCGAAGGGCTTGGGCACATAGTCGTCGGCGCCCATTTCCAGGCCGACCACGCGGTCGGTTGTCTCGGTGACGGCGGTCAGCATGATGATCGGCGTCGTATACTGGGCGCGCAGGTCACGGCACAGTTCCAGCCCGCTCTTGCCGGGCAGCATCACGTCGAGCACGATGAGATCCACCTGCGAGCGGCGCAGGATGGCCTCCATCTCGGTGCCGTCGGCGGCAACCGATGTGTGCAGCCCCCGCTTCTGGAAGAACTCCTGAAGCAGGTCGCGGATGCCCTTGTCGTCGTCGACGATCAGTATGTGTGCGTCGGATTTCACGAGGTGCCCTGTCTCGATTGCCGGCCAAGTCATTCTGGCAGGTGAGCCACACGATAGAATTCGGGCCATATGTTGGCCAGTGCCTTGGATTTCAAGGGAGAACGAATTCCACCTTCTCCACATGGAAAGCTATGGCCGCTGTAAAGGTCTTTGTTTCCACGCGTGTCGTTTTCCCAAAACCGGGGCCACTTTGGGCGACACGCATCAGCCGGGCCGGCCAGACACAATCCAGAAACAAAATTCTACAATCGGGAAAAACTCCTGAAAAGGTAGGGCGGCATAACGGTGCCGTGGCGGTCAGATTATCGGCTGCGACGCTAATCTCCGGGTTCACGGAAAAACCGATGCCAAGGTTGTCGATCAGTTTGTTGGGTGCGTTGCTGGGCCTTGGCCTGGTCACTGCCGCTGTCGGACAATCGGACGCAAAGGCGCCGCTCACCCGGAGCGAACGGTGCGCCAATCTCAGCCACCAATTTGATGAAGCCCTCGAAACCCATGCCACGGCAACGCAGGTCACCGCGGCAAAGGCACTTCAGAGAAAGGGCAACCGGTATTGTGCTGCCAAGAAACAGGCACAGGGCATCCGGATGCTCGCCAACGCTTTGAAGCTGCTTGGAGTGACACCGAACGACCCGGTCCAGTGACGCTCGAAATCGACCCGCATAAAAAGGAAAATGAAGCCATGAAAAAGTCCCTTCTGTCGGCCCTCGGCCTCACCGTTGCTCTCGCCTTCTCGATGCCGGCTCTCGGCAACGCTGCTGCCACCACGACCGCTGCCCCGGCTGCTGCCGCCACGACCACCGCTCCGGCCGCTGCCGCGACGACCACCGCTCCGGCCAAGGCTGCTCCGAAGAAGGTCGCCAAGAAGACCGTCTGCAAGGTGACCAAGAAGCACAAGTGCCCGGTCAAGAAGGCCCCCGCGAAGGCGGCGCCCGCGAAGGCTGCTCCGAAGGCTGCCCCGAAGAAGCCCTGATCGGCTTCGAGATCAGTTCTAGCAAGGCCGCCCCAGCCGCAAACCGGCTGGGGCGGCCTTCTGCCAGGCACCCGATCGGGCGGCTGAACACCGGTGGCTCACAGCCAGCCACCTCGATCGCATTTAACCCGTTTTCAACGCCGGCCGTGTAGGACAATCCGCATGAAGAAGCGGCTTTCGTCCATTTTGCGTTCCATGGTGATTGGCGGCCTCGTGGCCACCGGTGTCGCCAGGGCGCTGATTCTGCTCACCGCCAGCCCCGTGCCCGACCCGGCCAGTGGCCGTACCGAACCCTCGCTGTTCGCGCCGATAATTTCCAGCAACTGGGACTACATTACGCCTGTCCAGGCATGGCTGCTGATCGTGCTTCTGGCCGTGACTCTGATCTGCGTTGCCGGATGGCCGATCGCGGCGTGGTTGGAACGCCGGGCGGATGCCGGCGCGAACCGCCGTATCTTCGGCCGCCAGGGCCGTTGAACCGCGCCCGACAATTCCCCACATGATTGTGGATGACCGGGCTCTCCCGCCGGTGGTCCGCACGCCAATCAAAATGGACGATCGCTGCCGCCCGTGGCAAAATGCGCGGTGAAGCCCGATCGCGAAACTGTCGGTTCCGATGCCTGAAATCACCACAAAACCGCGTACCAAGGTCAAGTCGCAGACCGAGCGGCCGAAGCTCTACAAGGTCATCCTCATCAACGACGATTTCACGCCGCGCGAATTCGTGGTGACGGTGCTGAAGGGCGAGTTCAAGCTCAGCGAGGACCAGGCCCACCGCATCATGATCACCGCCCACCGGCGCGGCGTCTGCGTGGTCGCGGTGTTCACCAGGGATGTCGCCGAGACCAAGGCGACGCGGGCCACCGACGCCGGCAAGGCCAAAGGCTATCCGCTGCTGTTCACGACGGAGCCGGAGGAGTGAGGAGTGGTCGCCCGTAGGGCGATCAATCGACAACGATTTGTCGATTGAAGCGACGAACGCCCGGAGCCATAGCGGAGGGCAGGGGCCGGTTCGCCGCAGTTAGATAACAGATCGCACAGGAGGCGGCCCTTCGCAGGCTCAGGGCGTTCGAAGCTCGAAAAGCCAAGCAATTGGCTTTTCGTCCGCTACGCGGACCGCTTCTCACCCCCTCATCCGCCCTTCGGGCACCTTCTCCCCGTGAACGGGGAGAAGGAATAAGCGCCGCGCTACCTTCCCTCGCGGTACCACATCGAACCCATCGCCAGGAGCAGCAGGCCGAGGCCGAGGAAGCCGCCGAACAGCGGCACGCGCGAGACGGCTTTCAAGACGCTGTCGTCGGTGGTGCGCAGGCCGATCCAGTCGCTGCCCGACGCTTCGCCGGCCGAGCGCACCGGCACGATGGAAGGCAGGGTCACGTCGCTGCCAAGGGCCGTGGACGAGGCCAGCCGGCGCACGCTGCCGCCGGTGGCTTCCGCCGGTGCCCTCAGGCGGTTTTCGGTGGAGACGACGTCGGCGAATTCCGGCGCGTTGACCGGGCCGACATGGGCGAGCGCGGTGAGATCGCCATTGGCGACCTGGAACAGGCCGATCTCATTGGTCTGGACGCTACCGAGGAAGACGCCGGGCTCGGATTTGTCGAGCTTGACGGTCACGGTCTTGCCGGACGGGGTGATGATCTGCGCCGGGCCTGGATCGTCGGCCATGGTCTGGCGGCGGATCTCCAGCACCATGCCGCGCCCCTCGGCGGTCAGCCGCTCTTCCTCGAGCTCGGGCTCCTTCATCAGCCAGTGGGCGATGCGCCGGTAGAGCTGGACATGCGGTCCGCCGCCCTCGAAGCCGCGCGCCCACAGCCAGCCCTGGTCGGACAGAAGCATGCCGACGCGGCCTTCACCCTTGCGGTCGAGCAGGAGCAGGGGCCGGTTGTCGGCGCCCTTCATCACCACTTCGCCTTGCGGGTTCTGCACGCCGATGGTGCGGAACCAGCGGCTCCAGTGCGGCGGCTCGGTGGCCGAACCATCGAGGCCGCGCGTCACCGGATGACGCTGGCCGAGTTCGGTCAGCCGCGGATAGAACGCCTTTTCGACCACCTCGCCGGTCGGCATCGCCGGCAGGGCCGACATCAGCGGCGTGCGTGCGATCGAAGCCTCGCCGGCATATTCGGGGCCGGCGGCGATCAGCAGCGCGCCGCCCTTTTCGACATATTCGGAGATGTAGTCGTAATAGAGGATCGGCAGCACGTCGCGGTGCTGGTAGCGGTCGAAGATGATGAGGTCGAAATCCTTGATCTTCTCGACGAACAGCTCGCGGGTCGGGAAGGCGATCAGCGACAATTCGTTGATCGGCGTGCCGTCCTGCTTTTCCGGCGGCCGCAGGATGGTGAAATGGACGAGATCGACCGAGGCGTCGGATTTCAGCAGATTGCGCCAAGTGCGCTCGCCCGCATGCGGCTCGCCGGAAACGAGCAGCACGCGCAAATTCTCGCGGATGCCGTCGACCAGCGCGATGGCGCGGTTGTTGGTGTCGGTGAGTTCGCCGGGTTCGCGGTCGATGGCGAGTTCGATGATGTTGCGCCCGGCGCCCGGAATGGTCACCTGCAGCGGCATGGCCTGGCCGACAGTGGCATGCTCGACCGCGACCTGCTCGCCATTGACCGAGACGCGCACATCGACCGGGCCGGTCTCGTTCTCCGTCGAAATGACGCGGTAGGTCATGTCCAGCGGCTTGCCGACGATGCCGAAACGCGGCGCGTTCTCGAAGCGGATGCGGCGGTCCTTTTCGTGGTCATTGCCGGTGATCAAAGCGTGCAGCGGGGCGTTGAAGTCGGGTGCGCCCGGGGGCGCGTCATGCACCTCGCCATCGGTGATCATGATGGCGCCGCCGATGCGCGACGGCGGCACGTCACGGAAGGCGCCTTCCAGTGCGCCGAACAGCCGCGTTTCGGTCCGCTCCTCGGCGGCGTCGGACTTGCCGGCCTCGACAACGCGGACGTCGAATTGCTTGAAGCGGCCGAGACGCTGCTGCAGCCCGGCCACCGCCTCATCGGTCTGCCTGGTGCGGTCGCCAATGTCCTGGCTCTGGCTGCGGTCGACGATGAGCGCAACGACACTCTTCAGCGGCTCGCGCTCCTCATTGAGGAACACAGGGTTGAACAAAGCGGCGGCAAGCGCCAGCAGGGCGACGAAGCGCAGGACACCGCCGCGCTGGCGAAACCACAGGCCGACAAGCGCAAGCAGCGCCAGCGGCACCAGAACCAAGGCCAGCAACGGCCAGGAGATCAGTGGTTCAAAGGAGATCGACCAGTTCATGTCTTACCCTCCCTCTTGCAGGGAGGGTCGATCCACTCAAGTCGAGCAACAAGGAGCCTCATCCTACTGCCCCAGCCGTTCGAGCAGAATGGGGACATGCACCTGGTCGGATTTGTAGTTGCCGGTCAGCATGTACATCATGATGTTGACGCCGGCGCGCAGCGCATAGATGCGCTGCATCGGGTCGGCCGGCACGGTCGGCAGCAGCGGATCGCCGTTCTCGTCGACCGCCCAGGCGCCGGCGAAATCATTGGCGGTGATCATGATCGGCGAGACGCCGTCTCCGGTGCGCACCGGCCGGTTGTCGGTGTTGCTGGCGTCGAGCGAGGCCTCGACCCAGAGCGGGCTGCCACTGAAGCGGCCGGGAAATTCCGGCAGGATGAAGAAGGATTTGGTCAGCACGTGGTCCGAGGGCACCGGCTCCAGCGGCGGCACGTTGAGGTTGCCGAGGATGTCGCGCAGCCGCTCGGTCGCCGGGCTGGTGGAATCGGCGCCGATGCCGTTGGCGAACTGGTCGCGCGTGTCGAACAGCACCGTGCCGCCCTGCTGCATATAGGCGTCGATGCGGGCGATCGCGGCCTGGCTCGGCATGGGGGCCGCCGGATCGATCGGCCAGTAGATCAGGGGATAGAAGGACAGCTCGTCCTTCGAAATGTCGACGCCGGCCGGTGCGCCGGGTTCCAGCGCCGTCTTCTCGATCAGGAAGCGGGTCAGGCCTTCGAGCCCGGCGCGGCTGATCGAATCGTCGCCCGGCACGCCGGTCAGCACATAGGCGATGCGGGTCTTCGAAATCGCCGTGATGGCCGCCTCGTCGCCCGGCTTGGCATCGTCGGCGCGGGCGAAATCGGCATGGCCGAACAATGCGCCAAGCGCAATCAGGACCGCTGCGGTGGTGGTCACCGCGCCGGCGCGGCGCGGCCGGCGCGAGAACAGGCCGCCCATCCAGAACACCGCCAGCGTGTCGAGCAGCATCAGCACCAGGGCGGCGGTGACCAGCGAACCCTTCAAATTGCGCGATTCATCGAAGGCGTACTGGATGGTGGTGACCGGAACAGTGAATTGCGGGCGGGCCAGCGGCACGAACGTGCTTGCGGCATCGAGCAGGTTATGGGCGAAAACGCCGGTTTCCGAGCCGTAGAGGCCGGGCGGGTTCTCGAAGGTCACCGGCGCGCCGGCTCCCGGCACCAGCGGCCGCGCATCCGGCGTCGGCGGCACCAGCGAGCCGTCTGCCGCGATCATGCGGTAGGGCGCCAGCGATGTGGCGGCGGCTTCGGCATTGGCGATCGCCGCGCCCTGGTTGCGCGACAGCTGGACGATACGGCGCAGCATCTCGACGAAGCTGCCGGATATCGGCAGGTTCGACCAGGTCGCCTCGGGCGTGACGTGGAACAGCACCAGCGTGCCCTTGCCTTTCTTCAGCCCGGTGACCAGCGGCGTGCCATCGGCGAGCGCTGCCCAGGTGCGCTCGACGATGTCGGGTGTCGGCTCGGCCAGCACCTGCCTGCTCACGGTCACTTCGGTCGGCGGCGCCAGGTCCGCGAACGGACCGGCCTTGGGAAATTCGGTGACCGGCTGCGGCGAGGTCCATGACAATGCGCCGCCGAGCGAACGCTCGCCGGTGCGCAGGCGAACCGGCAGCAGATCGTCATCATTGCCGGCGGCAGCCAGCCGCGAGCCGGCGAAACGCACCAGCGTGCCGCCATTGTCGACCCAGTCGACCAGCCTTTGCCGGACCTGCGCCGGAATGGTGCCGATATCGGCCATGATGATCATCGCCGGCTTCTGGTCGAGGATCTGCGGGATGGCGTCGGCGAGATCGGCGCTGGAGGGTTCGACCAGGTCGGCGAAGGGCTGCAGCGCGCGCCTGATGTAGTAGAGCGGCGACAGAAGCGGCTGCGCCTGGTCGGCCTCGGCCTGCGACAACAGCCCGACACGGCGGCGCTTGGAGCTTTCGTCCAGCACGCGCACCGCACCCGCCTGGCGCTCGCCGTCGAGCGCGATCGAGGCGAAGTCGTTGCGCAGCTCGAACGGCACCGCCATCGTACCGGTGGCGGTGGCCTCGCCCGGTGCGAAGGTCAGCGTCGCATCGGCGATGCGGCGTCCCTTGTCGTCGAAGGCGCCGGCGGTGACCTGTTCCGGCGCCGGGTCGCCGGGCGCGCGGATGGCGGTCAGCGCAAAACCGTCGACTTGGTTGTCGGCGCTGGTCAGGCCAGTCAGCGAAAGCCGGTCGGCGGTTGCCCACACGATTCGAGCGGCATTCTTCGACAACAGCGTGTTGAAGGCGGCCTCGTCGCCCTTGGCCGCGAGGCCGTCGGCCAGTACGGCAACGCTGGCGCCGGGCAAGGTCTCCAGCACGCCGGCGACGCGGGCATAGACGGCGGGCCGGTCGGTCGGGATCGGCCTCGGCTTGGCGGCGCGCAGCCGGTCGAGCGCGGCGGCGGCATCGAAGGGGCCGATCTCCGCATTGGCCTTTTCGGCGGTGAAGGCGATGATGACCGGCACGCCGTTCGAGCCGGCGTCCTTGATCAGCCGCTCGGCGGTGGCGACGCGCTTGTTCCAGTCGGCGGCGCTGGCCCAGTCATTGTCGATGACCAGCGCAAGAGCGGCACCCTCGGCCGGCAGTTTTTCGCGCGGGTTGAAGACCGGTTCGGCAAGGGCGGCGACGATGAGGCCCGCCATCAGCAGCCTGAGCAGCGTCAGCCACCAGGGGCTTTGATGCGGGGTCTCCTCGCGCTTCAGCACGCGCGCCAGGATCTTCAGCGGTGGGAAGATTTCGGCCTGCGGCTTGGGCGGCGTCAGCCTGAGCAGCCACCAGATCACCGGCAGCGCCAGCAGGCCCCACAGCACCATGGGGGCGCCAAAGGAGAGCGGCAGCCAGCTCATGCGACCGCCTTCCCGGCACGAGCGGAGGTTGGCCCGGCATGACCAGAGGTCAGCCCGGCATAACCGCCATCAGCGGTCATTGCCATGTGCAGGCGCACCAGTGCGTCGGACGCGAGCCGATCGGTGTGGTTGACGGTAAAACTCCAGCCGAGCCGCTTGCACCAGCCGGCCAGCTCCTGGCGGCGGGCGGTGTAGAGCAGGCGGTATTCGTCGCCGAGCATTTCGGCACGGCCGGCGGTCAGCTTGTCGCCGCTCTCGGGATCGGTGAACTCGGTGCGGCCGGCATAGGGGAAGGTTTCCTCGGCCGGGTCGGCGACCTCGATCAGATGGGCGCGCACGCCGTGGCGGGCGAGCACGTCGAGCCATTCCATCGTTTCCTCGACCGGATCGAGGAAATCGCTGGCGATGACGATGTCGCAGAAGCGCCTGATGTCTGTGAGGTCAGGCTTTGCCGGCAAGTCGCCGGCATGCATCAGCTGAGCGGCGATGCGCTCGGCGCCGTTGCGGGCGGTGAAGGGGTCGGTCAGGCCCGGCCAGGCGATGCGCTCGCCGCTGCGCGACAACAGCTCGGCCATGGCCAGCGCCAGCACCAGCGCGCGCGATTGCTTGGAAACGCTGGCGCCGGTCGATTTGTAGAGCATGGACGGCGAAGGGTCGGCCCACAGCCACACCGTATGAGCGGCTTCCCATTCGCGGTCGCGCACATAAGTATGGTCGTCGCGGGCCGAACGGCGCCAGTCGATGCGCGAGGAATCGCCTTCGACATAGGGCCGGAACTGCCAGAAATTCTCGCCAATGCCGCGCTTGCGGCGACCATGCCAGCCGGCGATCACGGTGTTGACGATGCGGCGCGCCTCGACCAGCAGGTCGGGCACCAGCGAAGCCCGCAACCGGCCGCGAGCGAGCGCGTCTCTCGTCTCCGTCGGTGCCTGGACCTCGCCAATACGCGCCATCAGATACCTTTGGCCAGCTTCGCCACCACATCGCGCACGCTGGTGCCTTCGGCGCGGGCAGCGAAGGTCAGCGCCATGCGGTGTTGCAGCACCGGCTCGGCCAGCGCGCGAACGTCATCGATCGAGGGCGCCAGCCGTCCATCGTAGAGCGCGCGCGCCCTTGTGCACAGCATCAGCGCCTGGCTGGCGCGCGGGCCGGGGCCCCAGGCGACATGCTTGTCGGTCTCGGCATTGCCCTGGCCGGGACGCGCCGAGCGCACCAGGGTCAGGATCGCCTCGACCACGCTTTCGGGCACCGGCATACGGCGGATCAGCGTCTGGATTTCCTTCAATCGCGCCGGCTGCAGCACGTTCTGCGCTTTCGCATCCTCGATGCCGGTGGTTTCCAGCAGGATGCGGCGCTCGGCCTCGATCTCGGGATAGAGGATGTCGACCTGCATCAGGAAGCGGTCGAGCTGGGCTTCGGGCAGCGGATAGGTGCCTTCCTGCTCCAGCGGGTTCTGCGTCGCCAGCACATGGAAGGGTGCTGGCAGGTCGTAGCGGGCGCCGGCAATGGTGACGTGGTATTCCTGCATCGCCTGCAGCAGCGCCGACTGGGTGCGCGGCGAGGCACGGTTGATCTCGTCGGCCATCAGAAGCTGGGCGAAGATCGGCCCGGAGATGAAGCGGAAGGAGCGCTTGCCAGTCTCGTCCTGCTCCATCACCTCGGAGCCGAGGATGTCGGACGGCATCAGGTCGGGCGTGAACTGGATGCGGCGCGAATCAAGGCCGAGCACGACGCCCAACGTCTCGACCAGCTTGGTCTTGGCGAGGCCGGGGACGCCGACCAGAAGCGCATGGCCGCCGGCCAGCAGCGCCACCAAAGTGCGCTCGACGACGGCCTCCTGGCCGAAGATCACCCGGCCGACCCCGTCGCGGATCCTGGAAATGTCGGCCAGCGCCTTTTCGGCCTCGGCGATCATGTCGGTTTCGCTGATCGGGTTTTCCTTGACCATCACGCTCATTCGGCTCGATCCCTTTGGTTGGAAATACCGGCCCGCACCATATCATAGGTTGCCGCGATTCGGCCTCGCGTAGCGCCTATGGTCGAACTTAAATCACAGACTTAGGCTGACAAGCGGAACAACAGTGACTATTTCGTGACGATGACGGAACACTACGAACATCGCGAACAAAGCCTTACGAGCGCTACCGAGGCGCGCGGCCTGGAGGCGCTGATCTCGCGCGCGGCGCGTGCCGGCAAGGGCGCAGCGCCCGTCGAGCGCTGGAATCCCGACTTTTGCGGCGATCTTGACATGGAGATCAAGGCCGATGGCACCTGGTTCTATCTGGGCACGCCGATCGGCCGCATGCCGCTGGTGCAGCTTTTCTCCTCCGTGCTGCGCAAGGACGCGGACGGCAGGACCTATCTGGTGACGCCTGTGGAAAAGGTCGGCATCCGCGTCGCCGATGCGCCCTTCATCGCCGTCGAAATGGATGTTTCGGGCAGCGGCGACGAGCAGATCATCACCTTCCGCACCAATGTCGGCGATGTGGTCGAGGCCGGGCCGGAGCGGCCGCTGCGCTTCGTCGACGAGAACGAGACCGGCGGCCTGAAGCCCTACGTGCTGGTGCGCGGCCGGCTGGAGGCGCTGGTGGGGCGGCCTGTCATGTATGAACTGGTCGGACATGGCGAGGAGATCGAAATCGGCGGCAATACGATGTTTGCCGTGCGCTCGAAGGGCGCTGTGTTCCCGATCATGCCGGCGGACCAGTTGAAACGGCTGAGCGCATGATGGACCAGGTATCACTGGCGCCGTTTTCGTCGGCGGATTTTCGCGCGCGCTTCGCCGCGCAGCCGGACGCGCATGCCGGCGACGACTATGGCGATCATCGCTTCAATCCCGGCCATCCACGCCTCAACCAGGGCAAGCCGCTGCGCAATGCGGCGGTGCTGATCCCGGTGGTCGATCATGATGGCGAGGCGACGGTTCTCCTGACCAAACGTGCCGAAAAGCTGCGCAGCCATTCGGGGCAGGTGGCCTTCCCCGGCGGCACCATCGACCCCACCGACGCCAGTCCGGAGGCGGCGGCGCTGCGCGAAACCTTCGAGGAGATCGGCCTTGGCGGGGACCGCATCGAGATCGTCGGCCGCATGCCCGACTACGTCGCCGGCAGCGGCTACCGCATCGCGCCGGTGCTGGGCATCGTGCAGCCCGGCTTCCAGCTGACTTTGAACGCCGAGGAGGTCGATGCCGCCTTCGAAGTGCCGCTGCGCTTCCTGATGGACCCTGTGAACCACAAGCGCGACAGCCGCATGTGGAACGATCTCGAATGGTTCTTCTACGACATGCCCTATGGCGACCGGCGCATCTGGGGTGTCACCGCCGGCATTATCCGTACGCTCTATGAAAGGCTCTATGCGTGAGTGTTTCGATCGCGGGCAGGGCCGACTGGCTCACCGACAAGCATTTGCAGCGCCTGCTTGCCGCCCTGGCTGAGGGCGGTGAGGAGGCGCGTATCGCCGGCGGCGCCGTGCGCAACACGCTGATGGGCCAGCCGGTCGCCGATATCGACATCGCCACCACCTGCCTGCCCGAGGAAACCATCCGCCGCGCCGAGGCGCAAGGTTTCAAGCCGGTGCCGACCGGCATCGAGCACGGCACCATCACGGTTGTTGCCGGCGGCAAGCCGTACGAAATCACCACCTTGCGCGCCGATGTCGAGACCGACGGCCGCCGCGCCAAAGTGTCGTTCGGCCGCGACTGGAAGCTGGATGCCGAGCGCCGCGACTTCACCATCAATGCGCTCTACGCCGAAGCCGATGGTACTGTCATCGACCTGGTCGGCGGCATCGCCGATATCGCGGCGCGGCGGCTGCGCTTCATTGGTGATGCGGAAGCGCGCATCCGCGAGGATTATCTGCGCATCCTGCGTTTCTTCCGCTTCTTCGCCTGGTATGGCGAAGGTCGGCCGGACGCCGAGGGGCTGAAGGCTTGCGCCCGGCTGAAGGAGGGCCTGGCCCAACTCTCGGCGGAGCGCGTCTGGTCCGAACTGAAGAAGCTTTTGTCGGCGCCTGACCCGTCACGGGCACTGCTCTGGATGCGGCAGGCTGGTGTCTTGACCGCCGCGCTGCCGGAAAGCGAGAAATGGGGCATTGATGCCATCCACGGGCTGAGCAAGGCCGAGAAGGATCTGGGCTGGGCGGCGGACCCGATGCTGCGGCTGGAGGCGATCGTGCCGCCGGATGCCGCGCGCATGAAGACGCTGGCCGAGCGGCTCCGGTTTTCGACCGCGGAATCAGACCGCTTGCGCCACTGGGCACTCTCCACCGCCGTCGAGCCGAAGACGACCGAAGGCGAATTGGCAAAAAGGCTCTATCGCGGCGAGCGGCAAGGGTTTGTCGATCGGCTGCGGCTGTCGCTTGCCGCCGCACGGGTGCGCGCCGTCGAGAACAATGACGCGCTGCTCGAAGCCGGCGGCTTTGCGCGCCTGCTGGCCTTCGCGCTTAAATGGGAAAGACCGGTGTTTCCGCTGAAAGGCGCCGATCTGACGGCGCTTGGCGCAACACCGGGGCCGAAGCTCGGCGAAATCCTCAAGAACCTCGAGACGGAATGGGTCGAAGCGGGATTCGCGCCGGATCGCGGCGCGCTGCTCGACCGCGCGGCAAAGGCGCTGGAAACCTAAAGCGCGTCGCGCTCGTCGAGCGAAATGCTGCGCGCCTATCTGATTGCCACCGGAGCCAGGGCGCGAGAAAGGCTCGCCTCACCCTTGCCGTAGACGGAGGGGTTATAGTTGACCAGTGTATCCGTACGAGCCGCATTGAGCAGATCGTTGGTGATCTGGGTCGGCGTGGCCTTGGTGAATTTGCTGCCGATGATCGCAGCATATCCTGAAATGATCGGCGCGGCGAAGGACGTGCCGTAAAGGCCGGTCTTGTCGCCGGTGACACCCACGACGAGGAAATGGCTCTGCACAGCCGTGCTCGAGCCGGCGTAGTTGGAATACCAGGCAAGCTGGGCCTTGTTCGACGTCGTGCCGTTGGTGGATAGCGCGCCGACGAAGATCGCAGATGGTTTTCCGATCAGGGCCAGGTCGAGATAATCCTGCTGGCCGCCGGTGACGCCGCCCACGGCAACCGAGTCGTTGCCAGCCGCCTTCGAAACAACAGCCATTCCTCTGGTGGCGTAGGAGATGATCGAAGCTTCCTCCGGTGCCCACCCGATCTGGTTTGAGCTGTAGCCCGCTTTGGCGTACATGCCGTAGCTCAGATTGAGCACGTTCAGGCCGCTCGCCAGCGGGACGTATGAACTGGTGGTGAAGTCTTTCGACTTTATGGTCGCCAAGGGCGCAACCATGCTGGCTTCCTCGCGGGTCCATTCACCGTGCCGCTGGGTTTGAACCCCGAGGCCGAAATTGCCGGAAAAGCGCGACGAGCTGCTGAAGTCGTCGACCATGGTGATGGTGACGCCCTTGCCCTTGTACCCTGCTGCCCATGCGGCGCCGACGTCGGGGCTCATCCAGTTCTGTACCGTCTGCGCCGCCGGCGCGGCCGGGATCGTCGCGCTCACGCATATGGACCCGCCACCGTGGCAAAGCGCGGCCATCTCATCGGCGTCGAGGGCCTCCTGCGCCGACGCGAATGGCGCCGAAAGGATGACAAGGGCGACGGCGAGGCCGAACTTCATGCAAGTACCCGACATGTTCTTACTCCAGTCAGACAACAACCAGGATGAGCGATCGCTTTCGGAGCCAGATGAGTTCCCCATTCGCAGCTCGCGGCGATCAGAAAGTAACACGGTAGTTCAGCCAGAGATGCTGGCTTTCCGGTTTAGCATTAACCAGATATTTCAAGGTTTCCTCAGGCGCCATCTGGCTGGCCGCGAGCCGGCAATTGACGCTGTAGGTACCGAAGTCGCCATAGTCGGCTTCACAGGACTTTTCGGTGAGCTTGCCGCCGAAGGTCGTGGTGAACGACAGGGAAAGCGTACTGTTGGGGTTGGGATGCATCTGAGTGAGGAACCCAAGCTTGAGGCTGGGCGCGATCCGATACTTCTCGCCCTCTTCTCCGGTTCCGAAACCCCAAAGGACGCCGGTATCCTCGGTGATCTGGGTCAAAAGGTCCACATGCATGTCGACCCAGCTTGCGCGGTACCACTGGTTGAACGAGACAAAGGTTCCGTTCTGCAGTTCGTAACCGCCATTGCCCAGGCTCCTCGCGCGGTCACTGAGCGGCGAACCCTGGTGGATGTCGACCAACGATGTCGTCATTTCCTGGGCAATGGACGGGGACCCCCCGACGAGCGCGCACAGCAGGAGCGCCGCCATGCGGAAACGCACTCGATTGCCGGACTTTTCGCGCATGCGCGAAACACCTCGCCCCACCGTTCCGGATCAGCGCCTGGTGGCGACGGGCTTCTCAGGCAGCCCACTGTAGCCGGATTGTCCGCGCGACATTGGCACGGGTTCGGTTACCGCAGGGTTTACTTTAGCGGAGGTAAATATGATTTTTGACCTGAAAAATCTGGCTCGCGCCGTGACCGCGATGGCGTCAAACGCGAGTCGCGGGCGGCGCGGCCCAAAGCCGTTTATCCGCTTTCGTCCAATAGTGAGCGCCGGCGCGGTTCGCTTGCCGCCGCCCACGAAGCAAAGCCGGGCAAAACCTAGGCGGCGTCGCGAACCTTCTCGATGCGCGAGCGGATCGCCTCGATCATCGTCTCGCGGATAACAGTCTCGCCATGCGTCTCACGCATATGCTCGACGGCACGGCGCATCACTTCTGCCTCTTCATCGGCACGGGTGTGCCACTCACAGCCGGGTACGAGCGACCCGCAGTGGAATGCCTTCATCGGATTTCTCCTTTTCCTCCGGGGAGCCGGTCGAGGCTCCGCCATATCTTTTCTTGGCCCACGGTCCATATCGGGGTTGAAGCTTCGGGCCATGAGCGGGGCAAAGATCATAACACGCAAGAGGCGGTCTGGTTGCATCAAAGCTCCGTGCGCCTCCCGCAGACCTCATGCTTACGGCCAGCGCACCTCTGGCGGCAGGCTGGACAGGATCGAGGCGACATTGCCGCCGGTCTTCAGGCCGAAGATGGTGCCGCGATCGTGAAGCAGGTTGAATTCGACGTAGCGGCCGCGGCGGATGAGCTGTTCGTCGCGGTCGCCGTCGGTCCAGTTCTCGTTGAAGTTGGCGCGCACAAGGTGACCGTAGACGACAAGGAAGGAGCGCCCGACATCCTGGACGAAGTTGAAGTCGGCATTCCAGCCGCCTTTGTCCTCGGCTGAATGCAGCCAGTCGAAGAAGATGCCGCCGGTGCCACGCGGCTCGTTGCGGTGCGGCAGGAAGAAGTACTCGTCGCACCAGGTCTTGAATTTCGGATGGTCGGCGACGTCGGCGTTCTTCTCGCAAGCGAATTGCATGGCGCGGTGGAAGGCGACGGTGTCAGCGTCGTCCTGGGTGCGGCGGCGGTCGAGCACCGGCGTCAGATCGGCGCCGCCGCCGAACCATTGCCTGGAGGTGACCACCATGCGCGTGTTCATGTGCACGGCCGGAACGTTGGGGTTCCAGGGATGCGCGATCAGCGAAATGCCGGAGGCCCAGAAGCGCGGGTCTTCCTCGGCGCCGGGCATCTGCTTCCTGAATTCGGGTGAGAACTCGCCATAGACGGTCGAGGTGTGGACGCCGACCTTCTCGAAGACGCGGCCATGCATCATCGACATGGTGCCGCCGCCGCCCTTGCCCTGGTCGCGCTCCCAGGGCGTCTTTTCGAAACGGCCCGGCGACCATGAGGCCAGAGGGCCCTGGAGATCCTGCTCGATCTGCTCGAAGGCGCCGCAGATGCGTTCGCGCAGCGCCTCGAACCACAGGCGTGCCTTCATCTTCTTCTCTTCGATGTCGGCGGGCAGGCCAGCGGGTATTTCAGGTCGTTCCAAAGCGCCGTCTCCGGTTGCGGGGCGGTGAGTCGACAAAAGACTCGTCTTTTCCGGGCGCGATCCCTAATCTCTTAGGGAATAGGGTCAAGTCACTTTGGTTTTGCGCATGATCCTTTCCGAAACTCGGTTTCCGGTTTCGGGGCCATGCGCCAGGTGCAAGGAGTGGTTCGTGCGCACCCCGGCAAGACCGCCGCTGGATGGCCTGAAGAAAAGGCTGGACCAAAGCCGGGCCGAACGCGCACGCATGCCGCGCGACGGCTTTTTGCGCGAAACCTTCGTCTTGCCGCGCTCCGATGCGCGGCTCAAGGCCAAAGAATGGTTCGAACGCTTTCCCAAACAGGCCTACTGGACCGAGATCGAAAGCTGGTTCGAACGCCCGGGCGACCTGATCGAATTCACCATCAGGCGGTTGCCGGCGGCGGATTAATTGCTGTCACAATGAGAACAGATCACGCAATCCTGGAGAATCCAAGATCAGGTTCTCGCCAAGCAGCCTGCCGAATTTATCGAACCCCATCTTCCGCGCCTCCTCGAAACTCACTGACGTGTACAGGGTTGGCATGCCGCCGGAGTCGATCCGGTAGATCGTGATGAGCTGCGTCTCTTCCTCGGCCTGGATCAGGTGTCCCGGCACTGATCTACCTCCTTTGTCGCGCTGCATTCCATTCAAGGTGCAATCAACCTTCTCGCGCCGGTGCCTTCCCTTGCCAGCCGGTCGCCCTTGTTCCTGAGCGGGCATTTGTCGATCGACATGCAGCCGCAGCCGATGCAGTCGGTCAGCCCGTCGCGCAGTTTCTTCAACTGGGCGATTTTGTGGTCGAGCCCGTCGCGCCAGGCGGTCGACAAAAGGTTCCAGTCGTCGCGCGTCGGCGTGCGGCCCTCGGGCAGTGATTCAAGTGCGGCACCGATTTCGGCGAGCGAGATGCCGACCTCCTGAGCGACCTTGATGATCGCCACCCGCCGCAGCACGTCGCGGCCGTAGCGGCGCTGGTTGCCTGACGTGCGGTGGCTGCGGATCAGCCCGCGCGTCTCATAAAAATGCAGTGCCGACACCGCGACACCGCTGCGCATGGCCACCTGGCCGACCGTCAATTCCGTTACTGGAGCCATTTCCCATTTTCCGCTTGACCTCAAGTTAAGTTGAGCTTGTAGCGAAGAAACGTTGATTGGGCAAATGACAGGAGAAGGCGATGTGCGCCTGGGTGAGAATGGCTGGAGAAACCGCTGTCGTCGGCGACGGCAAGCGTGGTGTCGTCGACGGGCTGCGGATCCTATCCGAGCTGCCGGACGGCTTCGCCCGCCACCATGGCGACGGAGAGCGCGACATTGATGCTGCGCGCCGCACCTTGCATCGGGATGGTCAGCCGCGCATCCACCGCCTGATGGACCGGATCCGGCACGCCTGCGGATTCGCGGCCGAACAGCAGGATGTCGCCGTCCGCGAAGCTGAAGTTGGTGTAGGGGGTCGTCGCTTTGGTCGACAGCAGCACCAGCCGATCCGCGCGGGCCTTGCGCCACTGCTCGAAGGCGTGCCAGTCGACATGCCGGGTCAGGGCAGCCATTTCGAGGTAATCCATGCCGGCACGCTTGAGCGCTTTGTCGGAAAGCGGAAAGCCGGCCGGCTCGATGATGTCGACGCCAAGGCCGAGACAAGCGGCGAAGCGCAGGATTGTCCCGGTATTGCCGGCAATGTCAGGCTGGTAGAGCGCGATGCGGAGACGACAGTTCATTTCCGCATCCTTCTAATAAGTGGCAGATCGGCCACAGCGGGGTCGTGGTTTTGGAAATTGCTGGACCTGCGGCTGGCCATTTTTTGCGAAGTCGGGTATACGGCCAACATTGTCAACCCGAACCGATGGAGGGGAAACTCATGATGACCATGCACATCCAGCGCCCCTCTCGTGGGCTTACCTGCCTGCCGGCGGTTTCGGTACGACAATTCTCCTGACTCTCTAAGACTTGATCGCACCGATTCCCGCCGAAACACCTTTTCGGCTCTCGAAGGAATCCTGCGATGTTTTTCAAAAAGTCAAAAGGGCTGAACGCCCCACCTGAGTGTGTCCAGACCGACACTTGTCGTGTCCAGACCGATGCCTGGCGTCGTGTCCAGACCGATGCTTGGCGTCGTGTCCAGACCGACGCGATGCATGCCTCCGGCCGAATGCCGGCGGACGACATTGCTTCGCCTTTTCATCTCTATTTTCACACGGAGGACGGACCGATGTTCGATCCCTACAGAATACCTGGCTCAAGAAGCCTGCACGACCAGAAGATGGCGACCTGGGCGCTGCTGATCGGCGACACCTATTCGTCGGCGGTCCATGCCGAGGTCCGCCGCCGCCCGCATCGCGGCATGCTGCCGGATGTCGATTTTTCGCGCGCGGTGCCCGATCCGAGCCGGCCGTCGCTGGTGCGCCGGATCATCCGGCTGATCCGACCGGGTGCGAAAATCCAGCTTGTCGACACCGCACCGTCAGGATCGGCAAACGAGCCTGTCGGCGAAAAGCCCGCGAGCCCCTATATTGCGCGAAGCAGGGCCGACGGTCCGGATGATTCCGGACCGTCGGCCCTGGGCGCCACACAGCCCGGGGACTTCGCACGTTCCCGCGCCGCGTAAGCGGAAAACAGATTTGTGAGCATTTCTCATGTTGTTCAGTTGGTTTGAAAAAAGGCTCAATCCGTTCCCGGCAGAGGAGCCGGTCGAGCCGCCCAAGACGCTGGTCGCCTTCTGCCTGCACTACACGCGCGGCGCCTTGCCCTACATCATTCCGGACGCGGTCCTGATGACGTCGATCGCCATTGCCGAAGTGTGGATGTTCGGCTTCATGGGCCGCATCGTCGACTGGCTGTCGGGGCAGAACCGCGAGACCTTTCTTCAGACCGAGAGCTGGAAGCTCGCCGGCATGGCCTTCATCGTGCTGTTCGCGCTGCCGAGCACGGTGTGGCTGCATTCGCTGCTCAACCAGCAGACGCTGATGGGCAATTATCCCATGCGCATCCGCTGGCAGGTGCATCGCTATCTTTTGAAGCAGTCGATGGCCTTCTATCAGGACGAGTTCGCCGGCCGCATCGCCACCAAGTTGATGCAGACAGCGCTCGCCGTACGCGACTGCGTCATCAAGCTGATCGAGGTTCTCAACTACGTCATTGTCTACTTCCTCGGCATGCTTTTCATCGTCGGCTCGGCGGACTTTCGGTTGGCGGCACCACTCGTGGTCTGGCTGGTCGGCTATATCGCGCTGCTGCGTTACTTCATTCCCCGGCTCGGCAAGGTCGGCGAGGAGCAGGCCAATGCGCGCTCGACCATGACCGGCCGAGTCGTTGACAGCTACACCAACATCCAGACGGTCAAGCTGTTCTCCCATGCGCGCCGCGAAGCCACTTTCGCCAAGGAGGGGATGGCCGGCTTCCTCAGCACGGTCTATCGCTCGATGCGGCTGGTGACGGTGCTCTACGGCCTGCTTTACATCCTCAATGCGCTGCTGCTGTTCTCGGTGACCGCGCTGTCGCTGTGGCTGTGGCTCGGCCAGGTGGTGACGATTGGCGCCGTCGCCGTGGTCATTAGCCTGGTGCTCAGAATGTGGGGCATGTCGCAGTGGATCATGTGGGAGATGTCGGGCCTGTTCGAAAACATCGGCACGGTGCAGGACGGGATTGCCTCGATCTCGCTGCCACGCCTGGTCGAGGACAGGCCGGATGCGAAGGAGATCAGCGTTTCCAGGGGTGAGATCCGCTTCGAGGACATCCGCTTCCACTACGGCAAGCAGAAGGGCGTCATCGAAAACCTGTCGCTGGCGGTGAAGCCGGGCGAGAAGGTCGGCATTGTCGGCCGCTCGGGCGCCGGCAAGTCGACGCTGGTCAATCTGCTGCTGCGCTTCTACGATTTGGAAAGCGGCCGGATCCTCATCGACGGCCAGGAGATCGCCGGTGTGAAGCAGGATTCGCTGCGCGCCCAGATCGGCATGGTGACGCAGGACACCTCGCTTTTGCATCGTTCGGTGCGCGAGAACATCCTTTATGGCCGGCCGGACGCCAGCGACGAAATGCTTGTCGAGGCGGCGCGGCGCGCCGAGGCGCTGGACTTCATCGGCGGGCTTTCGGACCACAAGGGCCGCAAGGGTTTCGATGCCTATGTCGGTGACCGCGGCGTCAAATTGTCCGGCGGCCAGCGGCAACGCATCGCTATTGCTCGCGTTATGTTGAAGGACGCACCGATACTTATCCTTGACGAGGCGACGTCGGCGCTGGATTCCGAGGCGGAAGCGGCCATTCAGGAGAACCTCTACAAGCTCATGCAGGGCAAGACCGTCATTGCCATCGCCCACCGGCTGTCGACCATCGCGGCGATGGACAGGCTTGTGGTGATGGACCAGGGTCGGGTCATCGAGGAAGGTTCGCACGAGGACCTGGTCGCCAGGGGCGGGCTCTACGCGCAGCTTTGGCAGCGCCAGTCGGGCGGGTTCCTGCTTGAGGACATCCCGGCCGACGTCGCCAACGACATCGTTGCCAACGACATTGGCGCAAAGGGCCAAGCTGCCGAATGATGACAGCCGTTTATCGCTGGTTCGAGAACTGGGTCTATCCGTTCAGGGAGCCGGCGAATCTTCGGCCACCGTCGAGCGTCGGCGGGTTTCTCTGGCACTATGTCGGCCAGGCGAAGTTCGCCTTCTTCGCCATGCTGGTCATCGGCGGCATCGCGCCGCTGGTCGAAGCCGGCCTGTTCTACTTCGTCGGGCGGCTGGTCGACATCCTCGACCAGCTTCCCGGCGAGCGCAGCTGGCATGCGCTGTGGACCGCCGCCGGCCCCGAGCTGGTGTTCATGATCGCGGTCGTGCTGGTCATCCGCACCATCGTCGTCGGCCTGTCGGCGCTGGTCGACGAGCAGACGATCACGCCTGGCTTCTACAATCTGGTGCGCTGGCAGGCGCATCGGCACGTCTCGCGCCAGTCCTATGCCTTCTTCCAGAACGATTTTGCCGGCCGCATCGCCACAAAAGTCTGGCAGGCGGGGCAGGCGACCGGCGACCTGATGGAAAGCTTCATCGAGGTCGTCTGGTTCATGCTCGTCTATACGGTGACGACGCTGGCGCTGGTCGCAGGGCTCGATCTCAGGCTGGCGGCGCTGGTGGTGGTCTGGATCGTGGCCTTTGGCTGGCTGGCCAGGCTCTATCTGCCGGCGATCCGCAAACACGCCGAGGCGACCGCCGAGGCGGGCTCGATGATCAATGGCCGCATCGTCGATTCCTATTCCAACGTGCAGACGCTGAAACTGTTTTCGGCCGACGGCGACGACCGCTACATCAGGAACGGTTTCGACATCTATCTCGATGCACTGCGCCCGTTCACCCGCCGGCTGACCGGCGTGCGGATGGCGCTGACGACGCTGTCGGGCATCATGATCACCGCGATCGGCTGTTTTGCCGTCTATCTCTGGGTCGAGGGCTCGATCACCGTCGGCGCGGTCGCCTTCACGCTGTCGCTGGTGCTCAGGCTCAACATGCTGCTTGGCCGGCTGATGATGCAGCTCAACGGCATATTGCGGAACCTTGGCGTGCTGGAGAACTCCAAGGCGCTGATCTCGCAGCCGCTCGGCCTCATCGATGCGCCCGATGCCAGGGAGCTCGTCGTGGCGGGTGGGCGTATCGACGTGAAAAATGTCGAGTTCCACTACGGCAAGGGTTTCGGCGTGCTGAACGGCATCGACCTCGTCGTCAAGCCGGGCGAGAAGGTCGGTCTGGTCGGGCCGTCGGGTGCCGGCAAGACGACGCTCGCCAATCTGATCCTGCGCCTCTACGATCTTGAGAGCGGCAAGATCCTGATCGACGGACAGGACGTCGCCGATGTCGCGCAAAATTCGCTGCGCGCCAATATCGGCGTCGTCAGCCAGGATACGGCCCTGTTCCACCGTTCGCTGCGCGACAACATCAAGCTCGGCATGCCGGACGCGACCGACGCGGAGGTGATCGCGGCGGCGAGGAAGGCCGAGGCGCACGAGTTCATCCTGGGCCTGCGCGACAACAGGGATCGCGCCGGCTACGAAGCCTTTGTCGGCGAGCGCGGCGTGAAACTGTCGGGCGGCCAGCGTCAGCGCGTGGCGATCGCGCGTGTCTTCCTCAAGGATGCGCCGATCCTGATCCTCGACGAGGCGACCTCGGCGCTCGATTCCGACATCGAGGCGGCGATTCAGGAGAATCTCACCCGGCTGATGGAGAACAAGACGGTCATCGCCATCGCCCACCGGCTGTCGACGATCGCCGCCCTCGACCGCCTTGTCGTGCTGGACGGCGGCCGCATCGTCGAGCAAGGCACGCATGACGAGCTGGTGGCGCTCGACGGGCTTTATGCGCGGCTGTGGAAGCGGCAGTCCGGCGGCTTCCTCTATCACGAGGAAAGCGTGCTGGAAGAGACGCGGCCGGCGGAGTAGGCGCATGGGTGGGACGCCAGAGGTCAACCCGGAGATCGGCTATCTGCTCAGGCGGCTCCGGCCGACCGCGCCGGCCTTCGACAGGCTGAAGGACGAGAGCCGGCTGGAAGGCTACTGGATGCTGGTGCGCCTGGCGGATGGCTGGGCAAGCGGGCATAACTCTGGCGGCCGCAACAAGTTCCTGAAGCGGGGCGAGGCGCTTTACGGGGCATGGCATGGCCGGGAGCTCGCCGGTGTCTGCGGGCTGAACATCGATCCCTATGTCGAGGGCAAGGATCAGGGTCGGGTCCGGCACCTGTTCGTCAGCGCGCCTCACCGCCGCGCCGGCCTTGGCCGCATGCTGGTCGAGACCGTCATCGATAGGGCTCGCCAGTATTTCACGGTGTTGAACACCCGCGCGCCGCCGGAAGCCTTCGGCTTCTATGAAGGGCTTGGCTTTCGGCGCGTCGCAGGCGAAGAATTCGTCACCCACCGCTTCGTGCTCGGGAAGGGGAACTGAAATGTCCTTGCGTCCGCCATCTCATCTTGCTGGCTCGTCGGCCGCCGAAGCGGCCTTCGACGCGCTCGGCCATGAAATCCTGGCCGAGAAAGCCGCGGCACTCGGCCGTGCTGGCCAAAAGGTCGAGGAAACGCTGGCTCGGCTAAGCGACAATGCAGACGAGGAACTGCGTCCCCGGCTTCTCAAGGAGGCTGCTGTGGCCGTGCACGCCTATTTCATCCAGCGCGAACTTTGCGGCCTGCGCAGGCACGAGGCCGTCATCCGCGAGTATGGCATACCCAAGGCGGTGCTTGTCCGGTTGGGGGCGATGTAAGGATCATTCGAGCCATTCGGTGATGAACTTGCCGTTCTCGTGAATGTCGGTGGTTTCCAGGGGACCCGGACCGAGATTGGTGAATTTGTGCGGCGTGTGGGGCGGCACGATGACAATCTGGCCGGCGGAAGCCTCGATTTCCTGGTCGCCGACGGTGAACAGGCCGGTACCCTGGCGGATGATGAATATCTCTGCGTAAGGGTGGGCGTGCAGCCGCGGGCCGCCGCCGACATCGGGCAGGTAGTTGAAGATCAGGCAGGAGTTGGAGCCGTAGGCACCGCATTGCAACTCGCCCTTCCAGTGGTCGGAGCGAACTGCCCATTCCTCACGGTCTATGACGTGTGCCATGCCTGGGAGGATAGATCACACCAACGCCCCGTGTCGAGGCAAGCTACAGGCTCGGATTTTGCTGATATTTCCCGGTTGTTTAGCCGCCTTTTGCGGCCATTCGCCGTCCCGCCAGGCAATAGGGGATTTTGTCCCCGCGACAATCTGCCCTTGTGCCTTGACCCGTCTGGACAAAAACGGGCTTCACGCATAAACCGAAGTCCAAATGCCGGAGGAATTCGCTAGCCTGTTCGCCATGCGCTGTCGGGTTGGCGTGATTGAGCGGGGAACAAGGCTCGGCCACCGGCGCGGAAGAGGCGAAAGGATCAGGCACCCGTGAGCGCAACCGACATCCACGATCCCAATCGTCGAGATTTTCTTTATGTCGCCACGGGCATGGCCGCTGTGGTCGGGGCCGGTGCCGTCGCCTGGCCGTTCATCGACCAGATGCGTCCCGATGCCTCGACGCTGGCGCTCGCTTCAGTCGAAGTCGATGTCGCCTCGCTGACGCCTGGCATGTCGCTGATCGTCAAGTGGCGCGGCAAGCCGGTCGTGGTGCGCAACCGCACCGAAAAGGAAATGAAGGACGGCGAGGCCGTCAACCTTTCCGATCTGAAGGATCCGATCGCCCGCAACGCCAATCTGCCGTCCGACGCGCCGGCGACCGACGCCAACCGCACCACGCCGGGCAAGGAAGCCTGGATGGTGATGGTTCAGGTCTGCACGCATCTCGGCTGCATTCCGCTCGGCCAGGAAGGCGATTTCGGCGGCTGGTTCTGCCCGTGCCATGGTTCGCAATACGACACCGCCGGCCGCATCCGCAAAGGCCCGGCGCCTGAGAACATGGCTGTGCCGTTATTCAAGTTCATTTCCGATACCAAGATCCTTATCGGTTGAGGCAGGGGGATATTTCGATGAGCGAGGGACACTCGACCTACACGCCCAAAACCGGTATCGAACGCTGGTTCGACGCCCGCATGCCGCTGCCGCGGCTGGTCTATGACAGCTTCGTCGCCTATCCGGTGCCGCGCAACCTCAACTACATGTGGACCTTCGGCGGCATCCTGTCGATCATGCTGGTGGCGCAGATCCTGACCGGCATCGTGCTGGCCATGCACTACACGGCCGACACCAATCTCGCCTTCGGCTCGGTCGAGAAGATCATGCGCGACGTGAATTCCGGCTGGCTGTTGCGCTACATGCATGCCAACGGCGCCTCGTTCTTCTTCATCGCCGTCTACATGCACATCTTCCGTGGCCTCTATTACGGCTCCTACAAGGCGCCGCGCGAACTGCTCTGGATCCTCGGCTGCATCATCTATCTCCTGATGATGGCGACCGGCTTCATGGGCTACGTGCTGCCATGGGGACAGATGAGCTTCTGGGGCGCCACCGTCATCACCGGCTTCTTCAGCGCCATTCCGCTGGTCGGCGAGTGGATCCAGCAGTTGCTGCTCGGCGGCTTCGCCGTCGACAACCCGACGCTGAACCGCTTCTTCGCGCTGCACTACCTGCTGCCGTTCATGATCACCGGCGTCGTCGTGCTGCACGTCTGGGCGCTGCATGTCGTGGGTCAGTCGAACCCGACCGGCATCGAGGTCAAGTCGAAGACCGACACCGTCGCCTTCACCCCTTACGCGACCATCAAGGACGCGTTCGGCATGATCGTGTTCCTGTTCATCTTCGCCTATTTCATCTTCTTCCTGCCGAACTATCTCGGCCATCCCGATAATTACATCGTCGCCAACCCGCTGAAGACGCCGGCCCATATCGTGCCGGAATGGTACTTCCTGCCGTTCTACGCGATCCTGCGCGCCATCACCTTCAACATCGGGCCGATCAACTCCAAGCTCGGCGGCGTGCTGTGCATGTTCGGCGCCATCGTCATGCTGTTCCTGGTGCCGTGGCTCGACACCTCCAAGGTGCGCTCGGCGGTCTACCGGCCCTGGTACAAGCTGTTCTTCTGGCTGTTCGTGGCCGATGCCATCCTGCTTGGCTGGCTTGGCTCGCAGCCGGCGGAAGGCGGCGGTCTGTTGACCCTCCTGATAGGTGAGTTCGTGGGCAACTACGTTGGCTACGCTCAAGCGGCGACGCTGTTCTATTTCGCCTTCTTCCTGATCGTACTGCCGGTGCTTGGCCTGATCGAGACGCCGCGCAGGCTGCCGAACTCGATCACCGAGGCGGTGCTCGAGAAGAACAAGGGTGGCAGCGGGCATCCGGCGGGCGCCACGGCCGCGCCAGAGACCAAGGGCTGAGCGGTAGAGAATCTAAGGGGATTTGGCATGAAAAAGATTCTCACCTCGCTGGCGCTGATCGGCCTTGTGGCCGCCGGCACCGCCGCCTTCGCGGCCGAAGAGGCGCACAATGCGGCAGCGCCGACGCATTTCCCGATCAATGAGCCGAAGGAGATGAGCTGGAGCTTCACGGGTCCGATCGGTACCTATGACAAGGGCCAGCTGCAGCGCGGCCTGAAGGTCTACAAGGAAGTCTGCTCGGCCTGCCATTCGATGAATTTGGTGGCGTTCCGCACGCTGGAAGGCCCAACGGGCCTTGGCTATTCGGATGCCCAGATCAAGTCGCTGGCGGCCACCTACACCATCCATGACGGCCCCAACGATGCCGGCGAGATGTTTGACCGTCCCGGCAAGCCATCGGACTATTTCCCGGCGCCGTTCGCCAATGTAGAGGCCGCCGCGGCCGCCAATGGTGGCGCGGCGCCGCCCGACATGTCGCTGCTGGCCAAGGCGCGCGGCGTCGAGCGCGGCTTTCCGCAGTTCGTCTTCGACATCTTCACCCAGTATGATGCCGGCGGCCCCGACTACATCCATTCGCTGCTGACCGGCTACGACCAGACGCCGCCTGCCGGCATGGTCATCCCCGAAGGCACGCACTACAACCCGTACTTCATGTCCGGCGTGTCGCTGAAGATGCCCAAGCCGCTCTCCGACGGCCAGGTGACCTATGATGATGGCGCACCGCAGACGGTCGACCAATATTCCCGCGACGTCGCTGCCTTCCTGATGTGGGCGGCCGAGCCGCACATGGAAGCCCGCAAGCATACCGGCATCAACGTGCTGTTTTTCCTCCTGGTGTTTGGTGGATTGGTCTACCTGGTCAAGCGGAAGGTGTGGGAAGGCGTGGCGCACTAAGCAGCGCCAAGGCAACATATGATTACGAAAGGGCGCCTCGAGGCGCCCTTTCGCGTTTCCGGTGGCGGTGTGTCACATGGCCGTCACTGCACATAGCGATCCTGCGTCATTCCGAACAAAAGGATCGCACCCATGAAGAAATACGCATCGCTGGCGGCTGGTCTGCTGCTGCTGGTCATTGGCTCGGCCGCCCAGGCCGAAGACGCAAAACCCTTCGTCACCAACAAGGACATCGACCTGACGATGATCCTGCCGCCGCCGCCGGCAAACGATTCGGCTGAGACCAAGGCCGAACTTGGCGAGGTGCTGGCACTGCAGGTGACGCGCACGCCCGAGATGGTGGCCAGCGCCGTTGCCGATTCCGAGGAGAATGTCTGGCGCTTCGCCAATGTGATGGGGCCGAATTTCACCAAGGAGAAGCTGCCGAAATTCAGCGCCTTCTTCGATCGCGTCGTCGAGACCGAAGGCGCTGTCGTCGATCCGGCCAAGGATGTCTGGAAGCGCCCCCGTCCGCACCAGCTCAGCGATCTCGTCAAGCCGGCGGTCAAGCTGTCGAGCTCCGGCTCCTGGCCGTCCGGCCACGCCACCGTCGGCACCATGATGGGCATCATCCTGGCCGACATGGTCCCGGAGAAGCGCGCCGAGATCATGGCGCGCGCGGCCGAATACGCTCACAACCGTGAGGTTGGCGGTATCCACTATGCGTCCGACGTCGAGATGGGCAAGATTTCCGGCAGCGTCATTGCCGCAATCCTGCTCAACCGGGACGACTTCAAGGCCGAATACGAAGTGGCCAAGGCCGAGCTTCGCTCCGATCTCGGCATGTAAGTCCCAAAGCGTCGCGTCGAAGCGGATTCACGCGACGCGCTTGGGTGCTTTCTGCCCGCGCCAGCCGGGACGTCAATTTGTCTTCGTTCTCGAGCAGCGGGCTCCAGGAGACTGAAGCCGGCAACAGCTCACTGCGTCGACACTTGCACCGATATTGGAAAGGCAAAGTACAGGTTGCAGGCAAGAAGCTCGATACCTCGTTTTCCTTTGCGAGCGAGAGGCTCAGGCGCCTCAACGCCAACAGTTGCGCTGCCTTTGCCCTTCGTCTGCAGTGCGACGAGAGCATCATAGACTACGCGACGCTCGCGGACGGATGCCTGCTTCGGATTTTCAGGGTAATAAACGGGGATCGTCAAAATCAGATAGTTCATCCGACAGCGCGGCGCCGAAATCGCGATTGCCTTCCTGCGCAGAGCGATCTCGAACGCGCCGGACCGTTCGTCGAATCCAGTGATCCATTGTCGACGCGTATGCAATTGTCCAAGCGCGTCGCCGACCACGAAATCTGTCGGGCGTAGCACGACCGTCCAACTGGCCCGCTCGGCAGCGGAGACGACTGCCGGCGCCCAGCTCAGGAGCGAGGTTGCCATGATGACGGTCAGTATTTTTCGCAGAAGATGGGTCATGTAGCGACCATGGTTCGACCGGAAGGGGCGCTTCAGGCGCCCCTTTTTTACCTCTATGCGAGAGTTCGGCAACCAGTCCTTTGGCATAGCGCGGCGCTCAAACAGATGCGGATCGAGATCGGACGGCTTATGAAGCTGATGGGCTGCAATTCGATCGGACAAGTGTCGCGTGCCAATCTCCGGTGCAGGCGGCCGAACGGAAGGAGCGGATCATGGCGAACGGAATGGGTACGGACGAGGACGTGATACGGGCCGTCATCGACCGGCAGTTTGCCAGCCTTAGCTGGGATGAGAGTATCGCCCCAGGGTGGGATGATTTCGTCGGCGATTTCCTGGACGGCGCCAGCCTCTATCCGGCAGCCCGCCCGGCAAGACGCATCAGTGTTGTCGATTTCGTCGAGCGGATGCGTGGTCTGTCACGCACGTCGCTGCGATCGCTCCAGGAGACCGTGCTCGGTACCGATATCTGTGTCTTCGGCAACATCGCGATCGCGGCGGTCGCGGCGGAGATGATCGAGAACAGTGCCGAGACCAGCCGGTCCATGGAAATGCTGTTGCTGGTGAAGAGCCAAGGGCAGTGGAAGATCGTCGCGCAGGCATGGGACAGAGCGAACGAGGCCAATCCCTTGCCGGATGCGCTTGTCTCGGGCGTCACATCGCGCTAGCCGTTGTCGGTCGCGTCGGGTTTGGTCCCTGCGCCGTTTGCACTTGCCAGCTGGATCACCCGGAGAGCCGCCTCATGAAACCTTCGCTCGAAGACACGCTGCTGGCGTCGATCCGCACCATTCCGGACTATCCGAAGCCCGGCATCCTGTTTCGCGACATCACCACGCTGCTCGGCAATGCGCGCGCCTTCCGCCGCGCCATCGACGAGCTGGTGCATCCCTATGCCGGGCAGAAGGTCGACAAGATAGCAGGCATCGAGGCGCGCGGCTTCATCCTTGGGGGCGCCGTCGCCCATCAGCTCTCGGCCGGCTTCGTGCCGATCCGCAAGAAGGGCAAGCTGCCCTATGAGACGGTGCGCGTCGCCTACAGCCTGGAATACGGGCTGGACGAGATGGAAATGCACAAGGACGGCGTTGCCCCTGGTGAGAAAGTGATCCTCGTCGACGATCTGATCGCCACCGGCGGCACGGCGGAAGCGGCGGTGAAGCTGCTGCGCCAGATCGGCGCCGATATTCTTGCCGCCTGCTTCGTCATCGACCTGCCGGATCTCGGCGGGCGCGCCAAGCTTGAGGCGCTGGGTGTGCCGGTGCGGACGCTGATCGGGTTTGAAGGGCATTAGTGAGTGGTGAATAGTGAATAGTGAATAGTGAAGATCGGCGTTCGGTAACAGGCGTAACACCCACTACCCACTACTCACTACTCACTACTCACTACTCACTACTCACTACTCACTACTCACTACTCCACCTTCACCAACACAGCGCTCTCGAACTCCAGCACCTTGTCGCCGGTCGAATCGAAGGCTTCCGAGTGAAGCGCGAGCAGCCGCCAGCCGGGGCGCGATGAGATTGGGCGATGGGAAACCGCCTTGCGCGTGAAGGTGACGGTCTCGCCGGCATGGACGGGCTTCAGCCATTTCAGGTTCTTGAAGCCAGGCGAGGGGCCGAATTCGGGCATCGGGCCGGGGCCGTTCCAGCTGGCGCCACCGGCGTCCATGCGGGCTTCGAGGTTGAGCTTCATCCAGGTGGCGGCGGTGTGCCAGCCGGAGGCGCAGAGGCCACCGAGCACGCTCTTCCTGGCGGCTTCCTCGTCGATATGGAAGATCTGCGGGTCGTATTTGCGGGCGAACGCCTTGATCGCCTCGGCTTCGAATGTGTGCGAGCCCAGCGTCACCGTGGTGCCGATGCGGAAGAATTCGTCGAGGGTCATGCCGCATTCCCCGCGGCATCACGCGTCAGGAACATGACGGAATTCTCAAGCTCGAAAACGCTTTCGCCACGCTGGTTGACCAGCTCGCTGCGCATGGTGACGAAGCCGAGTTGCGGCTTCGATTTCGACAGGCGCTTGGCGAGGACAACCAGGCTGCCTTTCAGCGTATCGCCAGCCAGAACCGGTTTCTTCCACTTGACCTGATCGACGCCGGGCGCGCCCTGGCAGGTGGAGTCCAGCAGGAAGGCATCGCACAGCATGCGCATGAACATGGCGCAGGTGTGCCAGCCCGAGGCCGATAGGCCGCCCAGGATGCTGGCCTTGCCGGCCACCTCGTCGAGGTGCATCGGCTGGGCATCGAATTCGCCGGCGAATTCGACGATCTCGGCCGCGCTCACTTCTTTCGTGCCGAGGTCGAACGAGGCGCCCTCGACGAAATCCTCATAGGCCCATGTCTTTGCGGTCATGGTCTGGCATCCCTGCAGAACGCGCGATCCGCATGGATCGGCGAACCCGGATGCAGGCAGCGCGCGATTTGGTCAAGTCCTTTCTGGTGAGCCAGCGTGAGGCAGCCGGCACCGGCGGCAGCGGTCAGAGCCAGCCGCGGCGGCGGAAATACCAGAAGGGCAGGATCGCCGACAGGATCATCAGGCCGATGGCGAAGGGATAGCCGAGCTGCCATTTCAGCTCGGGAATGATGTCGAAATTCATGCCGTAGATCGAGGCGACCAGTGTCGGCGGCAGGAAGATGACGGCGGCGACCGAGAAGATCTTGATGATGGCGTTCTGCTCGATCGAGATCATGCCGAGCGTGGCATCGAGCAGGAAGGAAATCTTCTGCGACAGGAAGGTGGCGTGGTCGGCGAGCGACAGCACGTCGCGCGACAAGGTCTTGATGCGGGCGCGGACGTCCTTGCTCATCTTGGTCTGGGTGGCGACATGGGCGAGGAAGCCGGCCAGGCGCTGCAACGAGATCAGGCTGTCGCGGACGGACGAAGCGATGTCTTCCTTGCGGCCGATGGCTTTCAGCAGCTCCTGGAAGTCGCGGTTGCGCTTCGACACCTTGGTCGAGCGTGCCTCGAATATGTCGCGCGATATCGCCTCGATGTCGCGGCCGGCGCGCTCAAGGATGTCGGCGAGACGGTCGACGATCGCTTCCAAGAGGCCGATCAGGATGGTGTCGCCGCTGGTGCAGCCGGTCGCCACCTTCTCGGCGCGCAGCGGGAAGGTCTTGAACGCCTTCGGTTCGTGATAGCGAATGGTGATCAGCCTGTTGCCGGCGAGCGCGAAGGTGACCGGCGACATCAGGGGATCATCGACCTCGGTCTGGGCCGGCAGAGTAGCGGTCATGAAGTAGGCGCCGTCCTCGATGTAGAGACGGCTGGAAATCTCGATCTCTTCCATCTCCTCGCGGGTCGGGATGGCGACGCCGAGCCAGCCTTCGATGGTGGCTTCTTCCTCCTTGGTCGGATTGATCAGGTCGGCCCAGACGACCCTGTCGCCATCCGCCAGCAGGTCGTCGACGACGCGCAGGCGATCATTGTCCACGACAAATGCCTTGATCATCGCCAGATCTCCCCTGCCAGATAAGGTTTGTTCAGATTGACGCTGGTGTCGGATTGCGCAGCGCTTCGTGGCATGCGCCGAGCGTGTGCCTGCCGCTTAGACCTGTGGCATGACAAAATCAAGACAAGCCCGGGTCGGGCGGGGACAGCGCTCCGGGCTCGGAAGACGCGTCAATGGATCGAATCTAGAGACTGGCGAGAGTGACCTCCAAGTCCTCGTATGCGCTGACGAGGGCATCCGCGCCATGTCGCGACAGAGCATCGCCATGAGTGCCCGTACAATGATTGCCAGCGGTAAATCCGATCACGCGCATACCCGCTGCCTTGCCCGCCAGGACGCCGTTCACGCTGTCCTCGACCACGATGCACTCCGCTGGATGGACACCCATCGTACCCGCCGCGTGCAAGAACAGGTCTGGTTCCGGCTTGCCGTTGACGACCATGTCCGATGAAAAGATATGAGGATCGAAAAGGTCGACAAGGCCTGTGTGTTCGAGTTTCCAACGCAATCGGGCGAGCGGCGTGCTTGACGCGACACATCTCGATGCCGGGAGCCGGCTAATCACATCCCGTGCATCGGGTAAGGCGGCCAGATCCTTCCGCAAGCGTTCGTTGGTGTAGCCGGCAAGCTGTTCAAAAAAGCGCGGAGAGAGCGGCTTGGCTCGCTCTTGGCCGATTGCTTCGAGCTTCGACTGCCACATAGCGGGAGATAATCCCATGAAGGCTTGTGTGTAGGCGCTCGGTTCGAACGTGATGCCCGCCGCCGCCAGATATTCAAGCTCGGTTGCCTGATATATCTCCTCGCTGTTCACAAGGACGCCGTCACAATCAAATATTATCAGCTTTATAGGCGACACTTTGGGCCTGATATCTGGTGGCTAGCTCATGTCCGTGGCGCGCCTATCGGGCGTTCGGCAGAATCTGGTGCAGCACGATGGCCCAGACGGCGCCGAAGGCGATGGATGAGCCCAGAATGTACTGCACGATATCCGGCAGCGTCTTGACGAAGTCCGGCGGCGCCAGCGTGGCAAACAGCGCCATCAGGATCGGCAGGCCGATGACCAGCATGTTCCGCTCGGTCAGCGGCGTGCCGCGCACCACGCGAAAACCGTTCATGGCGATGACGACGCAGAGAACACCGAAGACGCCGCCGATGACCGGCCCGGGGATCGAGGCGATGACCGCCGACAGCTTGCCGATCAGCCCGAACAGCACCAGGAAGATGCCGGCGGCGGCAAAGGCGGCGCGGCTGGCGATGCCGGTGATGGCGATGATGCCGGCGTTGGACGAGTAGCCGGTGACCGGCGTGCTGCACAGCAGCGCGCTGATCAGGCAGCCGAGGCCTTCACCGGTAGCGCCCCTGTCGAGCTGTTCATCCGACAGCGGCTTGTCGATGACGGCGCCGACCGCGAACCAGGTGCCGGTGGTCTCGGCGAGAACGACGATGTAGACGATCAGCATCGTCAGCGTCGCCGACAGCGAGAAGGTCACGTCGAGGTTGAGGAAGGCGATGCGCGGCAGGGAGAACCAGGTCGCGGCGGAAACGCCCGTCATGTCCAGCTGGCCCATGAAGGCGGCCGCGACGCTGCCGGCCACAAGCGCGATGATCACCGAAAGCAGGCGCAACCAGGCGCCTTTTGCGCCAAGCGTCATGCCGGTCAGCATGCAGCCGACAAGCACCGCCGCGGCGATGAAGGCGAGGATGATGTTGCCGCCGACGGTGGCGGTGCCGTGGACGGCGAACACACTTTCCTTGAGCGCCACCGGCATCAGGGCGACGCCGACGACGATGATGATGGCGCCGCCGACGATCGGCGGGACGAAGCGGTTTACCAGGCGGTGGAAGAGCTTGGTCGGCGACCCGAGCAGCATCACCAGTATGGCGCCGGGAATGAGCGCGCCGATCACGGCGGAAAGGCCGGCAATGCCGCCGCCGGCGCCGAAGGCAATCGCCAGCACCGCGCCGATCGGGACGAAGGACGGCCCTTGCACGACAGGCAGCCGCATCAGCAATTGCGACTGGATCAGCGTCGCGATGCCTGCCGCCACGAAGGCCGACTGGATGAAGGCGCCGGCGTCGCCGACGCTGAAGGCGAGCACCGACGCGATGATGAACGGCACGATATAGACGTCCATCGCCAGCACGTGCTGGAGGCCGAGCAGGGCGGCCTTGCCCAGGGGCAACGGATCGTCCGGCTGGGCGATCAAAGTGATTTCTGGCGCAACGCGTTCCATGATGTCCCCTCTGGAAATTCTCGCCCGATCATGGGATCAGTCGGCTCCAAAAGACAGCGGCCGAAATGGTTGCCAACTGTTTTTTGCAGACCAAGCAAACTGTTAGCCGAACCGGAGCCGCCCATGACGACACAGCCCTTCACGCTGCTCGGCACCGCCTTCCACACACCGGAGCGCGGCCGGCTGGAGGTGCTCAGGGATTATCTGTTCAGCATCGACGCGCAGGGGCGTATCGCCGAGATTCTGGCGCCCGGCCATCCGGACTATGCGGCGCGGGAAAGCGATGCCCGCCAGGCGGGCACGTTGGTACGGCTTGCCGATGGTCAGTTCCTGCTGCCCGGCCTGGTCGACCTGCACATCCATGCGCCGCAATGGCCGCAGATGGGCAAGGCGCTGGACGTGCCGCTGGAAGTCTGGTTGCAGAAATACACGTTTCCGCTCGAGGCCCGCTATGCGGATGTCGATTACGCCCGCGAGGTCTACGCCGATCTGGTCGACAATCTGCTCGCCAACGGCACCACCACGGCACTCTACTTCGCCACCGTCCATGTCGAGGCGAGCCTGGCGCTTGCCGGGATCTGCCTCGAAAAGGGCCAGCGCGCCCTTGTCGGCAAGGTGGTGATGGACGATCTCGAGCAGTGTCCGCCCTTCTACCGCGATGCCGATGCGGCAAGTGCGGTTGCGGACAGCAGGCGTTTCATCGCGGCGGTCAGGTCCCTGGATCCGGGCGAGAGGCCGCTGGTCCAGCCGGTGATCACGCCACGCTTCATCCCGAGCTGCACGGATGCGGCGTTGCAAGGGCTGGGTAAGCTCGCGACCGAATTCGGCTGCCACGTGCAGACACATTGCTCGGAGAGCGATTGGGCAAAGCAGTTCGTGGAAGAACGTTTCGGCCGCACCGACGCGGCAAGCCTGGACAGTTTTGGCCTGCTGACGCGCCACACCATCCTGGCGCATTCGAATTTCATCGACGGGCAGGACATGGACCTGATCAAGGAGAAGGGTGCCGGCGTCGCCCATTGTCCGCTCTCCAATGTCTACTTCGCCAACGCCGCGTTTCCGCTGCGCGCCGCATTGGACCGGCACATGCATGTCGGGCTCGGCACGGATATTTCCGGCGGCTACAGCCCGTCGCTGTTCGACGGCTGCCGGCATGCATTGTCGGCGTCGAGGACACTGCAGAGCGGCGTCCACGCCGGCCTGCCGCCGGAACAGCGCGGTGCGCCCGGCGAGCCGATTACGCATCAGGAGGCGTTCTGGCTGGCGACTGCCGGCGGCGCGGAAGCGCTCGACCTGCCGACAGGTAGTTTTCGCGTCGGGCATGAATTCGACGCGCTGCTGATCGATACCAGGGCGAGCGCGTCAAACATCCACATCAACGTGGCCGACGACACGCTTGACGATGTCTTCCAGAAGATCGTGCTCAATGCGGCACGGGCGAACATCGCCAGGGTCTGGGTGAGCGGCCGGACGGTGGCCATGCAGTAGCTGGTTCGTAGGCGTCTGCGAAAGATTGGAAATCACGCCGCCATGGCGGCGTGACCTCGATCAAATCAAGTGTTGAACTTGAACAGCATGACGTCGCCGTCCTGGACGACGTATTCCTTGCCTTCGTCGCGCGCCTTGCCGGCTTCCTTGGCCGGTACTTCGCCGCCCAGCGTGACGAAGTCATTGTAGGCGATGGTCTGGGCGCGGATGAAGCCGCGTTCGAAATCGGTGTGGATGACGCCGGCGGCTTGCGGTGCCTTGTCGCCCTTGTGCACGGTCCAGGCGCGCGTTTCCTTCGGCCCGGCGGTGAAATAGGTGATGAGATGCAACAGATCGTAGCCGGCGCGGATGACCTTGTTCAGGCCAGGCTCATCGAGCCCAAGCGAGGACAGGAATTCCATCTCTTCTTCATCGCTGAGCTGGGCGACTTCGGCCTCGATCGCGGCCGAGATCACCACGGTGCCGGCGCCCTGCGCGGTGGCCATCTTTTCCACGGCCCTGGTATGCTCATTGCCGGTGGCGGCGTCGGCCTCGGCGACGTTGCAGACATAGAGGACGGGGTGCGAGGTCAAGAGGTTCAGTCCCTGCAGGATGCGCAGATCCTCCGCCGAGATGCCCTTGAGAAGGATACGGGTCGGCTTGCCGGCCTGCAGCAGTTCTAGTGCGGCCTCCATCATCGGCAGGACTGATGTGGCTTCCTTGTCCTTGGTCGAGGCGCGTTTGCGGATCTGCACGATGCGGCGCTCCAGGCTGTCGAGGTCGGCGAGCATCAGCTCGGTCTCGACCGTCTCGGCGTCGGCGACGGGGTCGATGCGGCCCTCGACATGGGTGATGTCGTCATCCTCGAAGCAGCGCAGCACATGCACGATGGCGTCGACCTCGCGGATATTGGCGAGGAACTGGTTGCCCAGCCCTTCGCCCTTCGAGGCGCCGCGCACAAGGCCGGCAATGTCGACAAAGGAGATGCGGGTCGGGATGATCTCCTTCGACTTGGCGATCGAGGCGATCATCTGCAGGCGCGGATCGGGCACCGCCACCTCGCCGGTGTTCGGTTCGATGGTGCAGAACGGATAGTTGGCGGCCTGCGCCGCCGCCGTCCTGGTCAACGCGTTGAAGAGCGTCGACTTGCCGACGTTGGGCAAGCCAACGATGCCGCATTTGAAACCCATTGTGTCCAGTCCTATCGGGAAAAGCGAAATTTGATGAGGGCTATGGGCGATAGGGGTGATCAACGTCAAGCCCCCAGCGGGACGGGCGGCCCGGCCGAGGCGAACCCATGGCCGGTGATCAGCCTGCCAGGTCCCGCAATCTGGCGAGGCGGCGGGGGTCCTGGCCGGCGAAGGCTGGGTCGTTCTCAAGGACGGCGAGGGCGCGGCGCGCGCTGAAGCGTGCGCGTTCCATGTCGCCGAGCCCGGCATGGCACTCGGCCAGTTCCTCGTCAATGTAAGGCGCCTGATCGCCATCGGCTTCCGCCGCGCTGGCCACCTCTTCGGCAAACAGCCGCGCCTCGTCGAGGCGCTTGAGCGCGCGCAGCGTCCTGATGACGGCGTAGCGGGCGACGCGCAGTTCCCGGGCCTGGCCGTCCGACCGCCGCACATCCACCGCCTGCTCGAAGACAGGCAATGCATGCTCGAACCGACCGGCATCGAAATAGGACCAGCCGAGATTGTTGAGCAACGGCCCGCGCCATCGGTCGGCCTGTGGGTGTTCGCCGACATAGGCAAGGCCGATCGCGGTCCATTCGACGGCGTCGTCGAGCGTTCCGACGATGGCGAGCATGTGGGCCGCGTCGGCCGCCAGCACATGGGCCCGCGCCTCTCGCGCCAGCCGCCATGTCTCTTCAAACAGCGGCCGTGCCAAATCCCGCTGTCCAGCGGAATTGTACAGCCGGCCGCGCTCGATGGCGCATGTCGCACGCCCGGCGGAATCGTTGCCGGCAAGAAGCTTGGCCCGGTCGATCAGCTGATGAGCCGTCCCGAAATCGCCGGCCAGGCCCAGTTGCCTGGCTTGTGCGGCCAGGTCAGAAACAGTGTCCGCCATTCCAATGCCACCTGCCGCCGACGCTGGGTGAACTGCTAGCCTGGGGCATCGCCTGCCGGCAAGGCGCGCCGGCCGCCGATCACGCGTTCGTCAATACGGCGTGATTCGCGCGTGAGCTAATTTTAGCGATGTCGCATGACGGCAGTTTCACCAGAGAGGGAGTTCTGAAATGACCGAATTCAAGCTTTCCCATCGTGACAGTCTGCGCAATATCGCCGTGCTCGGCATGGCTGGAGCTGCCATTGCCAGCAGTGCAACGGTTCTTTCGACCAGCACGGCCAATGCCGCGCAACCGCATATGAGCACGGCGTTGTCCGATCTCCAGGCCACGCTCAACCAGCTTCAGGCCGCCTTGCCCGACAAGGGCGGCCATCGCGTCAAGGCCATGGCGCTGGTCAAGGACGCGATCGAGGAGACGACCAAGGGCATGGCCGTCGGCGCGATGTAGTTTTGCATGGTCGGCGCTGCCTGTATGGTCAGGAGGTGCCGGTCGCTTCAGTCTTTTCCGAACAGCTTTTTTAGCATGGCGGCCATCGGGCCGGATTCCGGCAGTTTGGCGGGCGCCTGCTGCGGGCGCGCCTGGCGGATATGGCTCTGCTGTTTTGCCGCCGGCTGCTTTTGCGCCGGCTTTTCCGGCTCGGGCGCGGCCTTGCCCTGGACGGCAAGGGCGGCCTTGTTCATGAAGCCGGATTCGTCGCCCTTGACGATCATGGCGGCGTTGTCGGCGATCGCGTCGAGTAAGGGATCGAGCCACTCGCGGTCGGCCTTGGCAAAGTCGCCGAGCACATGATGCTGGACCATTTCCTTGACGCCGGGATGGCCGACGCCGATGCGCACGCGGCGATAGGCGTTGCCGACATGGCCGTCGATCGAACGGATGCCGTTATGGCCGCCGGCGCCGCCGCCGGTCTTGATGCGCAGCTTGCCTTCGGCAAGATCGATCTCGTCATAGAAGACGGTGAGGGCGGAAAGCTCAAGCTTGTAGAAGCGCAGCGCTTCGCCGACCGATTGGCCGGACAGGTTCATGAAGGTCTGCGGCTTGATCAGGATGATCTTTTCGCCGCCGAGCGTGCCTTCTGAAATCAGGCCCTGGAATTTCTTCGACCAGGGCGAAAAGGAATGGCGGCGGGCGATAGCGTCCGCCGCCATGAAGCCGACATTGTGCCGGTTATCAGCATATTTCGCGCCCGGATTGCCGAGGCCTGCAAAAACAAGCATCGTCTGCTCCGGGCGGGAAAGAGTTACTTCTCTTCGGCGGCAGGAGCCGCTTCAGGTGCAGCCGCTTCGACCGTCTCTTCAGCCTCCGGCTTCATCGCCGACGAACCGGCAATGGTCGCGATGGTGAAGTCGCGATCGGAGATGACCGGCTTGACGCCGGCCGGCAGCTTGACCGCCGAGATGTGGATCGAATCACCGATGTTGGTGCCGGTGAGATCGATGGTGATGAATTCCGGGATCGCATTGGCCGGGCAGTGGAACTCGACTTCGTGACGCACGATGTTGAGCACGCCGCCGCGCTTGATGCCGGGCGACTTGTCCTCATTGATGAAGTGGACAGGCACGTCGACATTGACTTCGGTGTCCTTGCCGATGCGCAGGAAGTCGACATGGACAGGGAAATCCTTGACCGGGTCGAGCTGGAAGTCCTTCGGCAGGACCTGGATCTTCTTGCCGTCGACATCGATCGTGGCGATCGTGGTCAGGAACCCGCCGCCATGGATCTTGTAGTAGATGTCCTTGTAGGTGAGAGCGATCGCCAGGGGAGGCTGCTTGTCACCATAGATTACTGCAGGCACTTTACCGTTGCGGCGAACTGCACGGGCGGACCCCTTACCGACCTGTTCGCGCGCTTCGGCCTTGAGCTCGTAAGTATCGTGGCTCATGGCTTTTCCTTTCGCGTGTTATGGAGCGTTTGCGGCAGGCAATGTGCCCAAGCCGTAAACGTCGAAAGCCGCCAGACCTCGATGTCCGAATGAGGGCTACCGCTTTGAGACGGAGCTTTGTTCGGGATCACAAGGGAAGGCAGCCTTCCGCCGCGTTGCCTCCAAGGGTGTCTACGCGGGTGGCGGCTCTATAGCGGAAGGCGGCCGGAGGTGCAAGCCGGAGGCTGGAGGCGGTTGCGGGCACGTCCTGCGGTTCAGCATTCCCGGCCGGCCAGTCGGCTTGGGGGCGCGCCATTCGGACGAGCCGCCCTGAGGCGGTCGAATTCCACACCGCCCCAGACCCAGTCAACCTCTAGTTCCTTGTTTGGGCGCAATTCCCAAGGGAATAGCGCTACGCGCTTTTCCTGGAATTGCTCTAACTGAGCTGCCCCGCGGCTTGCGAGATCAGCTGAGTGATCTCACGCGGGTGAGAGATCAGCGACAAATGGCTGGCCTTCACCTCGATGGTCCTGGCGTTCATGCGTTTGGCCATGAAGCGCTCGAGATCCGGGTTGATGGTGCGATCCTCGGTCGAGACGGCATACCAGCTTGGCTTCGAGCGCCAGGCCGCCTGGGTTGTCTTTCCGGAGAAAAGCGTGTCCGAGATCGGTCCCTGGACGGCATAGAGGATGCGTGCCTTCTCGCGAGGAATGCCACCGGCGAAATCCCGCAGGAAAGCCTCCTCGCTGAGCTTGCCATAGCCCGCGGACCAGACAAGGCCCGCCGAGGCGGGCGGCGCCGCAAACGTCTTGGCCAGCGCCGTATAGTCTTCACCGGCATCCGGCGCGCGCGCCGCGACATAGACGAGCGAGGACACCTTTGGATCCATCCCTGCTTCGCTGACAATCATGCCGGCAAAGGAGTGTCCGACAAGGATCGTCGGTCCATCCTGCAGAGCGATCGCACGGCGCGTTGCCTCGACGCCCGCCTCCAGCGTGGTCAGCGGATGCTGGACGACGGTTGCGTTGAAGCCGGCCTGCTGCAGCAGGCCAACCACCTCCGACCAGCACGAGCCATCCGCATAGGCGCCATGGACCAGCACGACATTGCGAACCTCGGGGCGAACCTCGGGGCGAACCTTGGGGGCCGTCTGGGCTCGCGCCTTGGCAGAGCCGGCCAGTATGCTCGTCGCCACCCCGGCGACGAGCGCGGTGGAAAAAGTACGCCTATTCAACATGATCATGAATTCCTTGAGAGGTTGGCGGATCGCGCCCAGACTTCCGTTGGACACGCCGCAAATGCTTTGCCCGGCGCCCATGTCCAGTCTTCGCGGCCTACTGAGCCTTCGTTACGGTCGTCACCGCTTCGTGATCGCAAGCCTCAGCCTTGCCGCCGGAGCAAGATGGCTGCGCGGGACGGGCTGTGGGTGCCGTCTGCGCCTGGCACTCAGTTTCCAGCCAAAGTCGAAAGCGCGCTCAGCAGTTTCGTCCGGTCCTTGCCGATCATCAGCACGCCGCTGTCGGGAGCCAGCAGCGCCGAGAATGGCAACATGGCGGCGCCGATCGAAGAGGCCTCGGGGCCGAATTGCCCGGGCACGATCTCCGGCGCCACAATGCCGATGGCGCTGGTCCGGTTGAACTGGGTCTGCACCCTTGCCAAGAGTTCGAGATGGATCGGCCGCGGCAGAATGCTGTCGAGAACGATGGCCTCGATGTCGATGATCGAGGTGATGGCGATGATCGCCTCGACCAGCGCATTCGCGCAATCATCGATCCATTCGAACAGCGGCTCGCGTGCGCCCGGCGGCAGCGGATCGAGCTCCCGCACACGATTGATCACCACGCCTCGTGATTTGAGATGATTGACCAGCACGTAGATCGAGGCGCGGTGCAGCAGGCTCTGGTAGCGCGCCGGCTTGGCGGCCACCGAATCGAGACTTGAGGGCGAGACCGGCAACGGGCCGAGCGCGGCACTGTTGCCGTGCGGCCCGGTATGGACCTTGCCGCCTTGTACGAGGCCGCCGCCGACGAAAGTGTCGATCGAAATGTGCATGAAGTCGCGGAACCGGGCGCCCGCGCCCTGGACAAGTTCGGCCAGCGCCGCCGAGGTGGCATCGTTTTCGACGAACACCGGCGTCTTTGGCGGTGTGGCAAAGCATGTCTCCAGGTCGATGGCCTCCCAGCGGCTGCCGAGATCATCGGGGAAGCCGAGTTCCTCGCTCCAGCCGCCGAGGAAATACGGTGAGGCAATACCGACGCCGACGATGCTGGCATCGCCAAGCCCGTCGACCAGTTTTTCGAAATTGGCCAGCGACATGTTGCCGGCCTTGAGCACCAGATCAGGATCGGGGAAGCGGTATTCGTGCGACTCGCGGGCGCGGATTTCGCCGGCGAAGTCGACGAGTACGGCTTCCAGCGCGCGCCGGCCGATCTTGATGCCGACGCTGTAGATGCGCTCCGGTGTCAGCCTGTAGAGCGTGGAGGGCGATCCGCGTTGTCCGAATCTTTTTCCCACTTGCTTTACGAATCCTGAGGATTCAAGCCCATCGACAATGACCGCCACCGCCGCCGGCGTAAGACTTGCCGCACGCGCCAGATCGGACTTGGACGCTTCCTTCAGGCGGCGGATGGCATCGAGGACAAAGCGCTCATTATAGTGCCGAACTTTGACAGAATTGCTGCCTTTCCCCGACAAAACCCGCATCTCCCCAATGTCACCTTCCGCCGCGAGGGGCTATAATCCCCTGCGGTCGAGGCACCCTGCGGCGCCTGTTCATCAGGCGACAGTGCGCGCGAGCTCCGTGGAAGTCAATTTTACCGTTGCGCCTTTGAGCTATTTAATATAGCAAATTGAAAAAATAACTAGATCAGGGAGGAGATGTGCTGCACTCGGGCACACAAGGCGAAGCCGACGCTGCGGTGGTGCGGGATGTTGCTGTTCCCGTTGCCCTGGTTCAGGCGACGAAGGCTTTCGGCGGTACGATTGCGCTCAAGGACGCTTCCTTCGACCTGCGCTCCGGCGAGGTGCTGGCGCTGCTTGGCGAAAACGGCGCCGGCAAGAGCACCTGCGTCAAGCTTTTGGCCGGCGTGCATTCTCCCACCAGCGGTCACGTCGAGGTCGACGGCAAGGCAATAGTCTTCCGATCGCCGCACGACGCGCAGGCCGCGGGCATTGCGGTCATGCATCAGCATCCCGGCCTGTTCCCGGATCTTTCGGTGGCGGAGAACATCTATCTCGGCCACATGCCGCGCGACCGCTTCGGCGGCATCGACAACGCCGCCATGCTTGCCGGCGCCCGCAAGGTGCTGGCGACGGTGGGTCTCGATGTGCCGGCTGCAACGCGGTTGGGAACGCTGCGCACCTCCGAACAGCAACTGGTCGAGATCGCTCGCGCGCTGTCGCTGGATGCGCGGGTGCTGATCATGGATGAACCCACCGCCGCATTGTCGCAACGCGAGGTCGAGCGGCTGTTCACCGTTGTCGCCGATCTCAGGCTGCACGGCGTGGCGATGATGTTCGTCGGCCACCGCATGGACGAGATCTTCCGCATCGCAGATCGGATCGCGGTGCTGCGCGACGGGCGCCTGATCGGTGTCGAGCCGAAGGCCGAGCTTGGCCGCGCTGCCGCCATCAGCATGATGGTCGGCCGCGAAGTGACAGACCTCTATCCGGAACGAAACCACGCCATCGGGGCGCTGGTGCTGGAGGCGAGGGGGCTTTCGCGCGCCGGCGGCTTTTCCGGCATCAACCTCAAGCTCCACGCCGGCGAGGTGCTGGGCCTTGGCGGCCTGGTCGGCAGCGGGCGGACCGAGATTGCGCGCGTGCTGTTCGGCATCGACGGGCCGGATGCCGGCGAGATCCTGATCGATGGCAAACCCGTGCATTTCGCCTCGGCGCGCGACGCCATGGATGCGCGCATCGCCTATGTCTCGGAAGACCGCATGGGCCAGAGCCTGGTGATGGATTTCTCCATCCTCGACAATGCGGTGCTGCCGGTTCTCGACAAAGCGGCGCCCGCCGGCCTCTATGGCACCGACCGCGCCATCGACCTGGTCGCTGACTGGCTGAAGCGCATGAAGCTGCGCTTTTCCGGCTACGGACAGCCGGTCAAGGAATTGTCGGGCGGCAACCAGCAGAAGGTGGTGCTGGCCAAATGGCTGCGCACCGAACCGCGTGTGCTCATCCTCGACGAGCCGACTCAAGGCATCGATGTCGGCACCAAGGCGGAAGTGCATGCGATGATCGCCGACCTTGCCGCGCAAGGCATGGCGATCCTGCTGATCTCGTCCGAAATGCCTGAACTGATCGGCATGTGCGATCGCATCGTCGTGCTGCGCGAAGGCCACCAGACGGCCGAGTTCGCGCGCGGCGAAGCCACTCAGGAAAAAGTCCTGGAAGCGGCGACCAGGACCGATGAACGCGCCGACCAGGCACTGCACCTGGAGCGCGCCGTTCGCGAGGAGAAGACAAACGGACCACTCGATTTCCTGAAGCGGCGGGAGTTCGGCCTGCTCGCCGCAATGCTGGCCGTCGCCATTCCGGTCACCATCATCAACCCGCGCATGGTCAGTGCGGCAAACCTGACGGCGGTGTCGATGGACGCAGCACTGCTGGTCGTCGCGGCCCTCGCGCAAATGCTGGTGCTGATCACCCGCAACATCGATCTTTCGATTGCCGCCGTGATCGGTCTTTCGGCCTATATGGCGGCCAGCATGGTGCAGGCCTATCCGGGGTTGGACATCGGCATCGGCCTGATCACCGCCTGCGCGGTCGGCGGCTTTGCCGGGCTGCTCAACGGCCTTGTCGTCACCAGGGGAAAGATCCCGGCCATCGTCGTCACGCTGGCCTCGATGTCTATCTTTCGCGGCTTCAATTCGATCTGGGCGGCCGGCGACCAGATCAGCGCCGACGAAGTCACGCAAGCCTGGCTCGACATGACCGGCCTGAAGGTGGCCGGCGTGCCGCTAATCGTCGTCATCGCTATTCTCATCCTGTGCGGCGGCTATGTGCTGCTCTATCGCACGGCCACCGGACGCGAGCTGTTCGCTACCGGCTCCAATCCTGATGGCGCGCGTCTCATCGGCATTCCTGTCGACCGCCGCATCCTGCTGGCCTTCGGCATGGCCGGCCTGCTCGGCGGCCTGTGCGGTGCGCTCTGGGCATCGCGCTATGCCACCATCGATGCGCGTGTGGCGCTCGGCTTCGAACTCACCGTGATCGCCTCGGCGGTGGTCGGCGGCGTCGCCATCCGCGGCGGTTCGGGCACGCTGCTCGGCATCATCCTCGGCGCGCTCACTCTGTTGGTCATCAAGAACGGGCTGACGCTGGTCCGCGTCGACCCGCTCTGGCTACAGGGCGTCTACGGCCTGGTGATCCTGGTCGCCATCGGCATCGACACTTTCATCGTGCGGCGCGCTGAGCAGGCAAGACAGGCGAGGGCGAGATGAAGAAGTTTATCCGCTCGATCGACTTCTGGGACCTGCTGCTGGCGACCGCTTGCCTCGCCGTCTTCCTCTATGCGGCGGTCTTCGTGCCGAATTTCGTGTCCGGCTTCAACCTGTCGCAACTGGCGGCGAGCGCCTCGGAAAAGGCGTTGCTGATCCTGCCGATGACGCTGCTCATCATCACCCGCGAGATCGACCTGTCGATCGCCTCGGTACTGGCGCTGACGTCCGTCGTCTTCGGCCTGCTCGTCCAGGCCGGAGTGCCGACATTGGCGGCCATCCCGCTGACACTTGTCGCCGGCGGCCTGCTCGGCGCTTTCAACGGCTATCTGGTTTCGGGGCTCGGGCTGCAGTCGCTGGTCGTGACGCTCGGCACCATGGCGCTCTATCGCGGCATTGGCTACATCCTGCTTGGCACCGGTTCGGTCAACATATTGCCGCCCGCGGTCGTCGATTTCGGCATCAACAATCTGCCGGGCACCGAGATACCGTGGACCATCGTGCCGTTCCTGGTGCTGGCGCCGGTCTTCGCGGTCGTGCTGCAGAAGACGCCGACCGGCAAGCGCATCTACGCCCTCGGCGGCAGCCCGGAAGTGGCGCGCTATTCCGGCATCGACACGCGCAAAATGGTGCTGAAGCTGTTCGTCATCTCCGGCGTCGTCGCGGCCATCGCCGGCATCGTCTACACGGCGCGGCTTTCCAACGCCCGCGCCAACAATGCGCTGGGCATGGAGCTCGACGTCATCACCATCGTCCTGCTCGGCGGCGTCAGCGTCTTTGGCGGCAAGGGGCGGCTCACCGGTGTCATGCTGGCGCTGCTGCTGATCGCCATCATCCGCAACGTGCTGGCGCTCAACCAGATCGGCGGCGACGCGCAAGGCATGATCATCGGCCTGCTTCTGATCGGCTCGCTGCTGGTCGGCAATTACTGGCGCTCCCTGGAGGAGCGGCTCTCAAGATCGCGCGTTCTGCGCGAAACCAAGGGGTGATCTCGGGCCCCTTCCTTCAAGCCCGAATGTTCTGACGGAGGAGTTCACAAATGAAAGCGTTTAGATTAGCCCTGCTCGCATCCGCGGTTCTGCTCGCACCAACCTCGCTGGCTCTCAGCCAGGAATGCGCCAAGGAACCGGTAACGGTCGGCTTCCTGCCCAAGCTCGACACTGATCCCTATTTCAAGGTCGCCCAGCAGGGTGCCGAGGAGGCCGCCAAGGAAATCGGCGGCAAGGCGATCCAGGTCGCACCCTCACAAGCGACGGCCGAAGCGCAGATCGATTTCATCAACAGCCTTGTCTCGCAAAAGGTCGGCGTGATCGCGATTTCCGGCAACGACGCCAATGCCGTCGCTCCGGCCTTGAAGCGCGCGGCACAGCAGGGCGTCAGGGTCGTCTCCTACGATTCCGACGTGGCCGGCGACGCCCGCTCGATCTTCGTCAACCAGGCCAAGGGCGACAGCCTGGCCGAGATGATGCTGGAGAGCGCCTACAATCTGACCGGCGGCGAGGGCGAGTTCGCCATCCTGTCGTCGACGCCGACGGCCACCAACCAGAACGCCTGGATCGACTTCATGAAGAAGAAGATGGCGGCAGAGTCGAAATTCGCCAAGATGAAGCTGGTCCAGGTCGCCTATGGCGAGGAGAGCGAGCAGATCAACCAACAGCAGGCGCTGGCGCTGGTGCAGGCTTTCCCTGATCTCAAGGCGATCATCGTTCCGGCCGGCATCGGCCTGCCCGCGGCGGCCCGCGCGCTGGAGGAAGCCGGCCTGATCGGCAAGGTCAAGCTGACGGGTCTGGCGCCGGCGACGCTGATCTCGAAATACATCAAGGATGGCGCCGCCCAGGACATCTGGTGGAACGTCTCCGATCTCGGCTACTTGACCTACCAGGCGGCCCAGGCGCTTGCGCAGTGCAAGATCACCGGCAAGGAAGGCGACAAGTTCAGCGCCGGCCGGCTCGGCGAATACACGATCGGCGCCGGCGGCGAACTGATCCTCGGCCCGGCCAAGATCGTGACGCCGGAAAACCTGGCCGAGTTCAAGTTCTGATCCCGGGTGGTTGAAACCAGGCGGCGCCGGTTTCCAGCCGGCGCCGCCGTCCAACGTCTTTCAATCGAACAGCGCGAGGGCGACGATGAAACTCTTGCTGGCAGGCGAGACCTTCGCGGCGACGACTTCGGTCGCTGCCGGCGGTGACGTGCTGACAAGCGCGACGTGGGTAAATGGCGCGACAGCCTTCAATGCCGCGCTCGCCGCCGAGGGCATCGCGGTCACGCAGATCGGCGGCGATCGCTGCGCCGCCGAGTTTCCCTTCGACCTCGATGCGCTCGCTGAGTACCAGGCGGTGGTGATCTCCGATGTCGGCGCGCTGACCTTGCTGGTCACGCCGGATGCCCGCGCCGGGCGTGTCGGTGTCAATCGCCTCGAGGTGCTCAAAGCCTATGTCGAAGCTGGCGGCGGGCTGATGCTGGCGGGCGGCTATATGGGGTTTCAGGGCATGTTCGGGACGGCGCGGTTCTACGACACCCCGGTCGAGGATGTGCTGCCCGTGCGCTGCCTGCCGTTCTGCGACGGCATGGAGGTGCCGCAGGGCCTGCAGGCCTCCATCCTGCAGCCGTCGCATCCGATTTTTGCCGGCATTGACGGGCCATTGCCGCCGATCCTCGGCATGAACAAGCTGGATTTCAGGAGCGACGGTTCGTCCCGGCTTCTGGCGACGTGCCACCACCGCGGCGCGGACTGGCCACTGCTTGCCGTCCGCAATCACGGCCGCGGCTGCACGGTTGCCTGGGCAACCGATATCGGCCCGCACTGGCTGTCGCAGGATTTCCTGGGATGGCCGCTCTACGGCAAGCTGATGGCGAACATCGTCCGCTGGCTGGCAGGCAACGATTAGAAAGCCTCGGGCAGATCATGAACGACTGGAACGATCTCGTATCGCGCATTCGCAAAACCGAGGCCGGCGGTGTCCGCGTCATGATTGCGATTGGCGGCCCGCCTGCCGCCGGCAAATCACACATATCCGAGCGATTGCGGGCGGAACTGGCATCGGAAGGCGCCGAGATCCTGCCGATGGATGGCTTTCACTACGACAATGCCGTGCTGGATCAGCTTGGGCTGCGCCCTCGCAAAGGGGCGCCCCAGACATTCGATTTCGACAGCTTCGAACTGACCTTGCGCCGCGTGCGTGACAGCGAGGCCACGGTTGCCGTGCCGACCTTCGACAGAAGCCTGGACCTGTCACGCGCCGGAGCGAGGCTCATCGCTTCGCCAACCCGGTATGTGATCGTGGAGGGCAACTATCTGCTCCTCAACCGCGCGCCATGGTCTGGTCTGGCACGGCTGTTCGACCTGACAGTGTTCCTCGCAGAACCGCGCGCCGAGCTGGAAGAGCGGCTGCTGAAAAGGTGGACCGACCTCGGCTATTCAAAGAGGGATGCCGAGGCCAAGGTGCATGGCAACGACATGCCGAACGTCGATATGGTTCTCGAGCAGAGTTCGCCACCCGATATCGTCTGGCATTCGGCCAACTGATCGCCGTGCGGTCATTGTGGGCTCGCGCCATGACCGCCCCATGATTCCATTCAGGCCGGGGGAAATCAGAGGCCCAAGGCGACCTTGAACGCGGAAAGCTCCTCGTCGGGGATGGCGACCACGTGCTGCGGTTCGGGATAGGCGCCCGTCCGCACGTCGGCGATGAATTCGCGATAGGCGGCGATGCGCTCGCGCTGCAGCCGCTCATACTCGGCGGCGAAGTTGCGATAGGTCTTGGCGTGACGCGGTCTGTGGCCGGCGGTGTGGCCGAGCACATCCTCGCTGAACAGATACTGCGCATCGGCATGCGGCCCGGCGCCCATGCCGAGCATGATCATCTGCGTGCTCCTGGTGATCAGTTCGGCGACCCGGTCGGGCACCACTTCCAGCTCGGCGCCGAAGCAGCCGATGGCCTCGAGGCGCTTGACGTGGTCCCACACCGCACGCGCGCTCTCGGCGGTCCTGCCGACCGCCTTGAAGCCGCCGGTCCAGGTGCATTGCGAGGGGATCAGGCCGACATGAGCGACGACCGGCACGGCATTGTCGCAGAGCGCCTTCTGGATATCGAGCGAGGCGGCGCAGTAGAAGCAGTCGCCACCGACGCGCATGAAGTGGTAGGCGGTTTTCAGATAGTCCTCCGCCGTGACCAGATTGCCGGCGGGACCATAGGGAAGCCCGACCTGCACGAAGCAACGGCCGGCCGCCTCGCGCATCTCGGGCGAGAAGAAGCGGCCCTCGATCGAAAGCATGTCGACGCCGGCCGCGTCCGCTGCCGCCGCCTCTTCGAGCGAGGTGACGTACAGCATGGAAATCTTCTGACCGCGACCCTTCATGGCGCGGATGTCGGCGACGGTCGGGCGGCTGCTCTTGGTGACCATTCTTGTTCCCTCAGACTGTGAAAGCTTCGCGGAAGGCTAGCAAGGCTGCCTCGGGATCGCCGGAGGCGAACGCCTCCATGCCCACCGGCCCGCGATAGCCCATGCCCTTCAGCGCGTGGGCAATGCCCCGGTAATTGATCTCGCCCGTGCCGGGCTCCATGCGTCCGGGCACGTCGGCCACCTGAACCTCGCCGATCCAGGGCAGACAGGCGCGGCACAGCTCGATCAAATTCCCTTCACCGATCTGCGCGTGATAGAGATCGAGATTGAGGCGGAGCCCCGGCCGGTTGACGCTCGATACAAGCGCAAGCGTATCCTCGGCACGCCCAAACGGCACGCCGGGATGGTCGACCGGCAGGTTCAAATTCTCCAGCGTGAAGGTCACGCCTTCCGCCTCGGCGAGGTCGGCAATGCGGTTCAGCGTGTCGCGCGCCTTGAGCCACATCGCGCCGGTGACGGTCTCGCACGGCGTGACCGGCAGGCCGCCATCACCCAGCCCGGTGCCGTGCAGATTGAGCCGCGCGACGCCGAGGCGCTTGCCGACCGCCGCCGTCTCCTTCGCCGTCTTCAACAGTTCGGCAGCGCCCTCGTCATCGGTAAGCCTGCCGCTGAGATAGCCGTTCATGATCGAGAAGGTGGCGCCGGATTTCTCCAGCATTGCGAGATCGTGCTCGGGCCAGTTCCAGAGGCCGATCTGGAAGCCCATTTCGGTGAGGCGCTTGACGCGCCATTCCATCGGCCGGTCGCGCCACAGCATTTCGACGCAAGCCGCAAGGGTGAAGGTATCGGACATGTCAGACCTCGATGTACACGCGGCCGTCCTCGACCTTCGTGGTGTAGGTTTTCAGGTTCACGCAGACCGGCGCGCGCAGCGCTTCGCCCGTCCGGTAATCGAACACGCCGCTGTGCTTCGGGCATTCGATCCTGTGTTCCATAACCAGCCCTTCGCTCAGATGCACCTTCTCATGCGTGCACAGCCCGTCGGTGCAGAAGAAAGCATCGTCGGGGCTGCGGTAGATGGCGAACGTCCGGCCTTCGTGATCGAAGCGGATGACGTCCTCTTCCTCGATGTCATCGGTCGCGCACGCGTTGATCCACTTTGCCATTTCTGGTTCCTGCAAGCCTGTCTTTGGTTGGTTGAAAAAGGGCGGCCGGCGGACCACGCATTCCGCCGGCCGCACAGGAAGATGCCCGGGAGGAGATGGGCGTCTTCACTGGTCACGCATGGCTCGCGCCGCGCGGCGCATGCCCGTCATCAGCCGCCGAGAAGTTCTCGATCTCGGCTTCGAGCTCGGCCATCTGCTCGCCGCCCGCCATCAGGTCGGTGATCGCCTCGCGGCTTTTCTCGCCCTTGCGGAAGTCGGCAGCCTTGGCGCCTCTGATGAGGACGGCGAAGTGGTCGCCGACGGTCAGCGCGTGGACGACATTGTGGGTGATGAAGATCACCGCGATGCCCTTGCGGCGCGCCTGGAGCACAATGCGCAGCACGTGCGCTGCCTCCTTGACGCCAAGAGCAGCAGTCGGCTCGTCGAGGATCAGCACGCTGGCGCCGAAATGTACGGCGCGCGCAATCGCCAGTGCCTGGCGTTCGCCACCGGACAGTCCGCCGACGAGGCGGTCGCCATCGTCGATGCGGGTGATGCCGAGCTGGCGCATCTCGGTGACGGCGATCTCGTTGGCCCGCTTGCGGTCGTAGATGGTCAGCGGCCCCCAGCGTCGCGTCGGCTCGGCGCCGACGAAGAAGGAGCGGCCGATGCTCATCAGCGGGAACGTGCCGCCGAACTGGTGGACGGTGGCGATGCCATGGTCGCTGGCGTCGCGCGGGCTGTCGAAGGCGACGGATCTGCCGTCCATTTCCATCGTGCCCGATGTCGGTTTGTGGACACCGGAGAGGATCTTGATCAGCGTCGACTTGCCGGCGCCATTGTCGCCGAGCAGGCACAGCACCTCGCCTCTGTTGACCTCCAGCGAAATGTCGTGGAGCACGTCGATCGGACCGAACGACTTGTTGATTCCAGTCAGCCTGAGCAGGGGCGTCGTCATCAGCTTGCCCTCGATTTGGCACGTGGTGCGTAGGTCAGCGCCATGGTGCGGAAGGTGTTGTTCATCAGCACGGCCGCCAGCAGCAGGACGCCGATGATCAGGCTTGCCCAGTTGGCGTCGAAGCCGGTGTAGAAAATGCCCTGGTTGACGATGGCGAAGGTCAGCGTGCCCAAGACGATGCCGACCACCGACCCGTAGCCGCCGGTCAGCAGCACGCCGCCGATGACCACCGCGATGATCGAGTTGAAGATAAAGGACTGGCCGGCGGCCACCTGGGCGCTGTTGTAGAGGATCGCCTGCGACATGCCGACGAAGGAGGCGCACAGGCCGCTGCTCATGAACAGCGCGATGGTCACCCGGTCGGTCGGGATGCCGGCATTGCGGGCGCTGACGGCGTCACCGCCCATGGCCAGGATCCAGTTGCCGAAGCGCGAGAAATTCAGGATGAAGCCGACGATCAGGATGGCGGCGATCCACCAGAACAGCGTCACCTCGAATTTGCCGCCGAGATAGTCGCCGAACAAAAGCTTGGCGGTCGGTCCGCTCTTCAGCGCCACGCTGGTGCTGCCGGACAGGATGACCGAGAGGCCGAGCGTCAGGCCGGCCAATGCGAACAGCGTGGCGAGCGTCACGACGAAGGACGGCACCTTGGTGCGGATCACCAGCACGCCGTTGATGAAGCCGACGGCGAGCCCAAGGCCAAGTGCTGCGAGGATGCCGACGATGATCGGCAGGCCGTAATGGCCCGACAGGATGGCAATGGTCATCGAACTGGCGGGGACCATCGAGCCGACGGAGAGATCGAGATGCCCGGCGATCATCAGCAATCCGATGGGAAGCGCGATGATGCCGAGTTCCGAGGCGACGTTGAGCCAGCTCGCGGCACCCCCGGCCGACATGAAATTGGCGCCGCCGAAGATCGAGAAAAAGACCAGAACGGCGATCATGCCGATCAGCGAACCGACCTCGGGCCGGCGCACGAGGCTGCCGATCGAGGGCATCGAAGAGTGCTGAGGGGGTGGCGCGGTGGCCGCCATCGCGGATTGGTGGTGGGCTTGGGATGTCATCGAAATGTCCCTGGCGTTGTAGCTTGAAACGCGGCTCCCCCTTCTCCCCTTGTGGGAGAAGGTGTCGCCGAAGGCGACGGCGAGGGGTGCTCCAGCTTGGCAGCGACGGCATTCCGTCACGCGCCCCTCATCCGTCCCGGCTCTGCGCGCCGGTCCACCTTCTCCCACAAGGGGAGAAGGCAAGGTGGCGTTAGCGAGCGCCGGCTGCGGCACCGGCCATTGTCGCGTCGACATTGGCGGCGTCGACGATCCCCGGTCCGGTCAGCACCGGCTTGGTCGGCAGGTCGAGCCCATAATTGACGAAGCCGTTCAACAGCGACACCGCGAGATAGCCCTGCAGATAGGGCTGCTGGTCGACAGCGAACATTTGTGTGCCAGCCTTGATGCGCTGCAGGCCGGTCTCGTCCATGTCGAAGGAAGCGAGCTTGACCTTGTCGCCGGCATTGGCCTGGCTGATCGCATTGGCGGCGCTGTTGGCGTCGCCGGCGCTGATGGTGATGACACCGTCGATGCTGTTGTCCTTCAGCACGGCGGCCTTGATCGCCTCGGCGACCGCGGTCGGGTTGCCGAAGCTGGACGAGGGCAGCGGCAACTGGCTGGATTTGCCGCCGCTCTTGGCGATGGCGTCGGCAATGCCCTTGCAGCGGTCTTCGGTGTTGGTGGCACCCGGCAAGGTGTTGACGCACAGCACGTTCTTGGCGCCATGGCTGCCGTAATAGGCGCCGCCGCCGAGACCAGCGGCGTATTCTTCATTGCCGACATAGTTCATGGCGCCGAGCCGCTTGGCCGCGTCCATGCCGCCGGAATTGTAGATGATGAGCGGCACGCCGGCGGCAACGACTTCCTTGAAAGCGTCGTCCATGGCCTCCGGCACCCAATCAGGGCCGACAATGGCGCTCGGCTTCTGGCTGAGCGCGGTGCGGATCAGCTTGGCCGCGTCCGGGCCGAGATTGTCGTAGTTCTGCGGACCGAGCCAGGTCACCGAGCCGCCCGTCAGTTCGGCGACCTTGCCGGCATCGTCGGCGCCCTTCTTGACCTTCGACCAGAACGGGTCGTCGGCCTTGCCGCCGATGACGAAGATCTTCGCCCCGTCAGCCATTGCCGAGGTGGCCGATGTGGCCGCCACGCCCGCAAGCATGATCGCCGTCAGCAGTTTCGTGATCGTTTTCATTTCATTTCCTCCCGGTTGCCGTCGTCAGACGGGTTTAGAAAAACTTGAATTCATCTGCATGCGCGCACCTCTCCCGATTGCGCGCCGCGTCATGTGATCAATGGTTCGCCGCGGCCTTGGCGTTCATGCGTTCCTTCTTTTTCTGGAAGCGGGCGTCCATCATGGCCTCGCCCTCTCGGGTGCCGTCGTGCCAGGTGCCGAACCACCTATCGAGCGGGATCAGCCCGTCGCCGCCATAGTTCACCTCGAAATATTTATGGTGGAGGTAATGCGTGTAGGCGTGGCTATCGACGGCCGTGTCCTCGGTCACTTCCAGCTTGTCGAAGCCGAGATGGCCATTGACGGCGCCGAAGCCGGCAACATGCAGCTGGAACAGCGCGACGATCGGATTGGACGGGATGACGAGGTGCCAGAAGGCGACCGCGTGATAGAGAAACCCTTCCACCGGATGCATCGACAGCGACGACCAGGGCGACGGGTTGATCGAATTGTGGTGGACCGAATGGATCCAGCGATAGAGCGGGCCCCAGTGGATCAGGCGGTGGATGAAGAAGAAATGCACCTCGTGGATGGCCGGCGCGACCAGCACCAGTGCCGCGAGGTAGACCGGATGATCCGACCAGCCGACCCAAGGCACGTAGCCATTGGCAAAGCACCAGAGGAAGACGACTTCGACGACCGTCCACAACGGGATGGTGATGAAGAACGAGCGCAGGAAATTGTCGAGATTCTGGCTCTGGAACCAGAACACGTCGGAGGGCGCATCGCCGGGGAATTTGTGGTTGTATTTGAACCGCGTCGCCTGGGTGCGCTTGATGTAATAGCGCAGCTCGAAAATGCCGTAGAAGACGAGGATCGCCGCCGCGTTGACGGCGTAGAGCCACAGCGCCCAGCCCCAGCCGATGGTCTTCATCGTCTCGACGCTCGGGACGACATAGAACCAGTAGATCAGCGCCGTGGCCATGTGGAAGGCATTCCATGGCCAGATATAGCCGGGCAGCCACGCCAGGATCTTCGGCAGCCTGGGCGGCCAGTTCCACAACGGCGCCCCCTCGATGCGTCCGTTCGGCTTCCAGTCGCCGCGCTTGTCGCGCACGCCGTATCTGAGATCGTCCATGCAGATCCTCCACCCGCCATGCCTGGGATGGCCCGCACGCGCACGCTGCCTCACACCGCCCGAGGGCGGTGGGCGAGAACCTGTCTGCGCTGTGCTGCTGCTATCCCTGGGCTGGCGGTGCTTCCGCCTTGCTTGCTTTCCCTGAGATAAACATCTTGATCCAAAATGAATCAAGAATAGAATGTTTGTTCCAAAATGATTGTGTCATTCATATCAATCTCGCGGGAAGAATGATATCTTTGTATCAATTGCGACAGGCTGATGAGATAAAATGGATCATGGCAAGCGGCCAACGATCAAGGATGTAGCCGCCGAGGCAAATGTTTCGGTGGCCACCGTCAACCGGGTGCTGAGCGGCTCGGGCGCCGTCCGCCAGGGCACGCGCGAGCGCGTCAAGCTGGCGGCCGAGCAGATCGGTTTTTACGGCATGGGCGCGCTGCGCAGCCGCGTGGCGGCGGCCCGGCCACGCTACCGGTTCGGTTTCCTGCTGCACCAGCCCGGCCGCGCCTTTTACCGCAACATGGCCGATGCGCTGCGCCTAGCAACCGAAACGATGCCCGACTGCGAGATAGAGCTGCGCACGGAGTTTCTCGACGACCTGTCACCGCAAAACGTCGCCTCGCGAATGCTGGCGCTCGGCGCCGAATGCGATGCCGTCGGCGTCGTCGCCGCGGTGCACCCTCTCGTCACCCAGGCGGTGGACACATTGCATGCCCGCAACGTGCCGGTGTTCGCGCTGATCTCGCAGATCTCGGCGACCGGACATGTGCGCTATATCGGACTGGACAATTGGAAGGTCGGGCGCACCGCGGCCTGGGTGTTCGAGCATGTCTGCCGCGCGCCCGGCAAGCTCGGCATCCTTGTCGGCAACCACCGCTACCGCTGCCAGGAGATGAACGAGAGCGGCTTTCGCTCCTATTTCCGCGAGCACTCTCCAGGCTTCACGCTGCTCGAGCCGCTGCTGACCTTCGAATCCAGCGCCATTGCGCAGGAGATGACCGAAAAACTGCTGAATGAAAATCCGGATCTCTCCGGCCTGTATGTCGCCGGTGGCGGCATCACCGGCGCCATTGCCGCGCTGCGCTCCACCGGCCGCGCCGGCCGCGTCGTCGTCGTCGGCTACGAGTTGATGGAGTCGACCCGCCCGGCGCTGCTCGACGGCACGCTGACCTTCATCATCTCGCACCCGCTCGCCCGCATCGCGCAGGAAGCGCTGAGCGGCATGGTGCGCGCCGTCGCCAACCCCAATGAGGGCGGCAACTTCACCACCATTCTGCCGTTCGAAATTTATACAAGGGAGAATATCTGACTGGTGATCGCAGCGGTTACGGCATGGGCGCTCGGGAGCGCTGGCCAGCGGCTACTCCTGACCGCCGCTCAACGCATCACGCAGCGCCTGGATCTGGCGGTTCAGCGCATCAAGCTCAGCCAATGTCATGCCCGAGCGCTCGATCAAGGTCTCGTTGAGGCAGTTGCACTGGACCAGCAGCGCACGTCCAGTGGCCGTCAGGTCGACCTGCACCTGGCGCTCGTCGAACAAGCTGCGCTGGCGGGTCACCAGCCCAGCTTGTTCCATCCGCTTCACCAGCGGCGTGATGGTGCTCGATTCCAAAGCGAGCCTCTGCGCGATCGAGCCGACCGACATGCCGTCGGCCTCGCCCAGCGCGTTGAGCACAAGATATTGCGGATAGGTGATCCCCATCTCGTCCAGCATCGGCTTGTAGGTGCGGTTGATCGCCATTGAGGTGGCGTAGAGTGTGAAACAGAGCTGGTTGTCCAACGGGAGAGGCACGACGCGTTCCTTTTGCCGACGTAGGAAATTCAGTACCACGAAAAATGATATCGCGATACATATTTTTGTAGACAAGGGTTCAGAGTTGCGCTAGCCATATCGATATCGCGATATTGTTTATCGCGACAACAATCGAAGGAGATTGAGATGGCTTCGCAGACAAAGTCCGGCTCCGGCAGCGGCACGATCACCACCAAGGACGGCACGCAGATTTTCTACAAGGACTGGGGAACCGGTCAGCCCATCGTCTTCCATCATGGCTGGCCGTTGAGCAGCGACGACTGGGACGCCCAGATGCTGTTCTTCCTGGCACAAGGCTACCGCGTCATTGCCCACGACCGGCGCGGCCACGGCCGCTCGACCCAGACGGATATCGGCAATGAGATGGACACCTATGCCGCCGATGTCGCGGAACTTGCCGCGCACCTCGACCTCAGGAACGCCATCCATGTCGGCCATTCGACCGGCGGCGGCGAGGTGGCGCGCTATGTCGCGCAGTACGGCTCAGGCGGCCGCGTCGCCAAGGCGGTGCTGGTCGGTGCGGTGCCGCCGATCATGCTCAAGACCCCGGCCAATCCCGGCGGCCTGCCGATCGAGGTGTTCGACGGCTTCCGCTCCGCCCAGGCGGCCAACCGCGCCCAGTTCTTCCGCGACGTTCCGGCCGGCCCGTTCTACGGCTTCAACCGTCCGGGCGCCGTGGTTTCGCAGGGTGTCATCGACAATTGGTGGCGCCAGGGCATGATGGGCGGCACCAAGGCGCATTATGATTGCATCAAGGCTTTCTCGGAAACCGACTTCACCGAGGATCTGAAGGCAATCGACGTGCCGGTGCTGGTCATGCATGGCGACGACGACCAGATCGTCCCCATCGCCGACTCGGCGCTGCTGTCGATCAAGCTGCTCAAGAAGGGCGAGCTCAAGGTCTACAAGGGTTTTCCACACGGTATGGCGACCACCCATGCCGATGTCATCAACGCCGACCTGCTGGCCTTCTTCAAGGCATAGGTCACATCAGACATAAAAGCGGCACCCGCCATTGGGCGGGTGCTTCTGTCGGCTTCCGACGAGTGCGCCGAGCTCGCGCGCCTGGCAGCGCTGGCGGGCCTGTCGCAGCCGCACTTCAGCCGGGCGTTGCATTGCGCGCGGCCGTGAACGATAGTTTCTCGACCGGACGGGCGAGAGACATCGGATCGAGCTTTTTTGCGCGATCCGCCTCCTCCGGCATTCGTGACCCGGAAGGTGGAAGATGAACGCGGAATCGACCGACTACGACGGCCTGATGCAGGCTAACCTTGCGCGGGTATTCGGCGAACGCGACGCCGACCGGCGCCTTGTGGCGATCCGCGAACTCTACGCCGACGATGCCGTGCTCTACGAGCCGGATGCTTCGGCAACGGGCCATGCCGCGATCAATCATGCGGTGAATGAGCTGCTGTCGCGCCTGCCGCCAGGCTTCGCCTTCACGGCGATAGGCCCTGCCATCGGCCATCACGGCGTCGGGCGGCTGCGCTGGCAGTCCGGGCCACCCAACGGCCCTGTCGCCGTGACTGGAATCGACGTCGCGCATTTCCACGGCGACCTCATCCACTCTCTTTTCGTTTTTCTCGATCCCGCCGGCGCCTGATGCGCCCGTTCACTGAAGGAGTTGCCATCCCCAAATCCGGCCTTGAAGCCTTGCTTCGCCGGGTGAAGGGCAGGGCAAGGCGGGGCATCTCGTCTTATCGACGCCCACTTTGCCTCTGCCTCTAGCAACGACTGTCTAGGCCTTTCTCGCTTCCTTCATGTTCGGCAGGAACACGGTCAGCAGTCCCAGCAGCGGCAGATACGAGCAGATCTGGAAGACGAAATCGATGCCCTTCATGTCGGCGACGACGCCGAGCACGGCGGCCGCAATGCCGCCCATGCCGAAGGCGAAGCCGAAGAAGATGCCGGCGATCATGCCGACACGGCCCGGCACCAGTTCCTGCGCGAAGACGACGATGTTGGAGAAGGCCGACGACAGGATCAGCCCGATCAGCACCGTCAGCACCATTGTCCATTCCAGATTGGCGTAGGGCAGCGCCAGCGTGAAGGGCAGCACGCCGACGATCGAGAACCAGATCATCGCCTTCTGTCTGTAGCGGTCGCCGAACGGGCCGCCGAGCAGGATGCCCAGCGCCGAGGCGCCGAGGAACAGGAACAGCATTATCTGCGACATCTGCACCGACACGCCGAACTTATGGATGGAATAGAAGGTGTAGTAGCTGGCGAGGCTGGCGATGTAGGCGTTCTTGCTCAGCACCAGCAAGGTCAGCACGATCAATGCGTTCATCACCTTGCGGCGCGGGAAGGGCGAGACGAAGCTTGCCGCCTTGCGGGTGCCTTGCGCGGCGCGCAGGCGGCTGTACCAGCCGCCAACCTGCCACAAAACGACGATGCCGATCAGCGAGCCGACGGCGAACCAGGCGATGCTGGTCTGGCCGAACGGCACGACGATGAAAGCTGCCAGCAAGGGGCCCATCGACTGGCCGAAATTGCCGCCGACCTGGAACAGCGATTGCGCCAGGCCAAACCGGCCACCGGAAGCAAAGCGCGCGATGCGCGAGGATTCCGGATGGAAGATCGCCGAGCCGATACCGATCAGCGAGGCGCCGATCAGGAGCAAATAGTAGTGCCCGGCATAGGCCAGCACGACCAGGCCGATCAGCGACGAGGCCATGCCGTAGGGCAGCGAATAGGGCATCGGCCGCTTGTCGGTGATCATGCCGATCACCGGCTGCAGCAGCGAGGCGGTCACCTGGAAGGTGAAGGTCAACAGGCCGATCTGCCAGAAATCGAGGCCGTAATTCTGTTTCAGCAAGGGATAAATGGCCGATAGCAGCGACTGCATGATGTCGTTGATGCAGTGGCAGAAGCTCACCGCCAGGATGACGGTGAAGGCCGTCGCCTGGGCTGAGGCGTGACTGGCGGTCGCTGGTGGCGCGACGCTGGCGGCTGTCGTATCGGTCAAGGCAGGCTCCGTGGTCTTTTTGGCGGGCACGCCCGCAGGCAATCTGGCGGACGCTCCTGCGGCCGCCTTAGGGACGGATGCCTTATAGGCTGCTTGCCGCGCGACTTCTTTCGTGGTTTGGTCCAATAGTTTCGCAAGTGGGCCATAGCCGATGCCACATGGCAGGGAAATCTTTCGCGCCGGCAATGCCGATCTCGGCCAATTGCACCAGAGCCGCTGGCAATGGCTGGAGGAGGTCGCCGGGCCGGCGGTGGCGTTGCCGACCGAATATCCCGATGGCTACCATGTGCCGCAGCACCGCCACAGCCGCAGCCAGTTGCTGCACGCGCTGGTCGGCGTCGTGCTGGTGACGACGCGGCACGGGCGCTGGATGGTGCCGCCAGACCACGCGATGTGGATTCCGGCCGGCACGGAGCATTCCGTCGAGATGCTGGGCGATGTCTCGATGCGCTCGGTCTATGTCATGCCGGGCGCGATCCCGGGGCTGCCGGAAGGCTTGCGCGTCGTCGGCGTCACCGAGTTGATGCACAGCCTGATCGTGGAATCGGAGAAACTGCCGCAAGGCGGCGAGTTGGAAGGGCGCGGCGGGTTAATCATGAACCTGTTGCTGCATGAAATCCCGACCTTGCCGGAACGGCCGCTCGGCCTGCCATTCCCATCCGATCCGAGGCTGGCGGCGCTGTGCCGGCGCTTTGTCGCGGCACCTTCGCCGCATGCGACGATCGATGAATGGGCTGATGCCGCCGGCATGAGCCGGCGCTCCTTCACGCGCGCCTTCCAGCGCCAGACCGGCCTGTCGCTGTCGACATGGCGCCAGCAGGCCTGCCTGTTCGCGGCGCTGCCACGGCTCGCCGATGGCGAGCCGATCACCCGGGTGGCGCTCGATCTCGGCTATGACAGCGTGCCGGCCTTCATCACCATGTTCAAGCGCATGCTGGGCTCCTCGCCGCGCGGCTATATGCGCGGCGCGCGAGATGGCGAAGCCATGCGGCGAACCCCGCCTCGACTTGAGGCCCCGGCGCCGTGACGCAATTCCCAAGGGAAAGCGCTGCGCGCTTTTCCCGGGAAAACCGCGTCACACTTTTCCTGGAATTGCTCTAGTCGAACAGGCTCGACACCGATTCCTCGGTCGCCGTGCGCGATATCGCTTCGCCCATCAGGTCGGCGATCGAGATGACGCGGATGTTGGGTGCGTCGAGCACGCCTTGCGTCGGCTGGATGGAATCGGTGATCACCAGCTCCTGCAGCTTCGAGCCGCTGATGCGGGCGACAGCGCCGCCCGACAGCACACCATGGGTGATATAGGCGGTGACACTGGTGGCGCCGTTGGCCAAGAGCGCATCGGCGGCGTTGCACAGCGTGCCGCCGGAATCGACGATGTCGTCGATCAGCAGGCAATCCTTGCCGGCGACCGCGCCGATGATGTTCATGACTTCCGATTCGCCTGGGCGCTCACGGCGCTTGTCGACGATGGCGAGTTGCGCATCGAAGCGCTTGGCCAGCGCACGCGCCCGCACCACGCCGCCAATGTCGGGCGAGACCACCACGACATTGCCGAGCTGCTTGTATTTCGCCTTCACGTCGCGGGCCATCACCGGCACCGAAAACAGATTGTCGGTCGGGATGTCGAAGAAACCCTGGATCTGGCCGGCATGGAGGTCGAGCGTCAGAACCCGGTCGACGCCGGCGCGGGTGATCATGTTGGCGACCAGCTTGGCCGAGATCGGCGTGCGGCCCGACGCCCGGCGATCCTGCCTTGCATAGCCGAAATAGGGAATCACCGCCGTGATGCGCTTGGCCGAGGAGCGCATGAAAGCGTCGATCATGATGAGCAGTTCCATCAGGTGATCGTTGGTCGGGAATGAGGTCGACTGGAGGATGAAGACATCCTCGCCGCGAACGTTTTCCTGGATTTCGACGAAGATTTCCTGGTCGGCGAAGCGCCTGACACTGGCCTTGCCCAGCGGGATGTTGAGATAGCGGGCGACCGCTTCGGCCAGCACCCTGTTGGAATTGCCCGCGAAGAGTTTCATGCACCGTTCCTGGTGGAGGATGGGAAGGCCTGACAGACTCTCCCGCACCTTTTAACCGGGCTTTTAGCGGCCCGCGCCGGTATTGCAAGCGCCGAGATCGGGAATCCGCCGGCTAAACTCAAGAAAGGTTCGTGCCATCGCCGAGAGGCAACACTTCAGCACGCCTTGCTAGCCCGCCTTGCCGCCAAGAAACGCCGCGAACTGGTCGATGGTCTGGTCGGCGATCGCCTGCATGGTGGCCGGCGAGACCGCCTTCCAGCTGTCGGCGCCGGAATTGGTGGAAGCTGCCTTCATCTGGCCGTTGATGCGGTGCAGGCGATTGCCGGCCGGGTCGTAGACATCCCAGACATAGATGACGGTGGTGTCCTTGCCTTCCGAAATCGCCGAGAAATAGCCCTTCAGCACATGGGTCGCGGTCTGGTCGGCGCTGCCGGCAAGCGTAATTCCACGCTGTTTGGCGCGCGTCTGCAATTCCGCCGTCAGCGGTGTGGCGGCCTCCACCGAAGCGCCGACGATCGGCGCGATCTGCAGCCGGGTCTTCGACAGGATGGCAGCAGCCTGGGCTGAAGTGAGCGGCGGGGTGGTGGTTGCGGCCGCGCCGGTGGTCGTTGCAGGAACGCCCGTGGCGGTGGCAGGCGCGGCTGGTGACGTGGCGGCAGCGGTGGCCGCAGTGCTGCCTTGCGCTGCCGGCGGCGTGATGGCGGAAGGTTCGAGAACGTCCTTTGCGTTGGTGCAGGAGGCAAGAGCCAATGCCACAAGCAATGACACGGTCGTCATATGCGATCGTCTCATTTGCCTTCTAACTCCTTGGCGAAGAACGCCTCCCATTATGGATTCACTGTACGATCAAGTCGAGATCATGGCGGGAGAGCGGCTTCGGCTGGGATTCGGTGGTCAGGTAGGTGCGGCCAAGCGTCATTGCCGTCTCGGTCTCGGAATCCATGATGATCATGTGGGCGAACAGCGTCATATGCGGCGCGATCGGCTCGGGGTTGCCCTGGTAGAACATCGGCATATCCATCCAGGACGGCGTGAAGCGGGCGCCGACCGAATAGCCGCAGGCGTTCAGCCGGTGCTTGGTCAGGCCGTGCGCCTCCATGGTGCGGGCATGCGCATCGAAGACATCGCCGAAGCTGTTGCCCGGCGTCATCGCCTTTTCCACCGCGAGAAGGGCGGCACGCGCGGCGTCGAACAGTTCCTGATGGCGCTTCGACACCTTGCCGGTCAGCACGGTGCGCATCATCGGCGCGTGGTAATGATGGAAGACACCGGCCCATTCGAGCGTCAGCTGGTCGTTCTTGGTGAGCTTGCGGCGCCCGGCCTTGTAGCGGCAGAGCAGGGCGTCGACGCCGGAGCCGATGATGAACTCATTGGCCGGATAGTCGCCGCCGCCGGCAAAGACAGCGCCCTGCATGGCGGCCAGGATCAGCGCTTCGTCGCCGCCCTGCTTGATCAGCGGCAGTGCCGCGTCCAGTGCATCGTCGGAGAGGTTCGCGGCCTTCTCGGCTTTGGCGATCTCGGCCGGGCTCTTGAACAGGCGCAGCCGGCCGACGATGCCGGACGCGTCGGCGATCTGGCCGAAGGTCTGCAACTGCTCGTCCAGCCGGCGGCCATTATAGGCGGTCAGGCCGTGCGTGTCGTATTCGACGCCGATGCGGGCGCCGAGCAGGTTGAGATCGTTGAGCAGATTGCGCAGGTCGACCGCCGGGTTGGCGCCGTTGCGATCAGTCCACAGCACGATGTCGTCGATGATCGAGGTGTGACGAGCCTGGCGCAGGTCGGCCGAGCGGGTCAAAAGCACCATCGAGCCGTCGGCCTTCACCACCAGGCACTGGAAGAAGCAGAAGCCGAACGTGTCGTAGCCGGTCAGCCAGTACATGCTTTCCTGCGCGAACAGCAGGATGGCGTCGAGCTTCTTCTCGGCCATCTCGATCATCAGCCGGTCACGCCGCGCGTCAAATTCCGATCGTTCAAAATGCAGCGCCATTATTCATTCTCCAAAACGATGGCCGAAACCTGCCGGCCGTAATCGGATTCCCCACGGTGCGTGGTGCGCCGGTAGGAGTAAAACAGATCTTCCTCGGCATAGGTGCAGCGGCCGAGGCCCTCGGCGGTCACCCCGGCCCTGGCCAGCCGGTCGACCGTGTAGCTGGCGAGGTCGAACATGGCATGACCTGATGTGGCGGAGGGCGCGAAGTAGCCGATATTTTCGGCATCGGCCTCGACGAAGCGGGCGACGAATTCAGGCCCGACCTCGTAATTGTCGGGTCCGATCGAAGGGCCGAGCACGGCAACGATGTTTTCGCGCCGGGCACCCAGGCTTTCCATGGCGGCAATGGTGTTTTCCAGCACGCCCGTAAAAGCGCCTTTCCAGCCGGCGTGCGCCGCGCCGATGATGCGCGCCCCGGCATCCGCGAACAGCACCGGGCCGCAGTCGGCGGTCGAGGCGCCGATGGCGATCCCCGGCCGGTCGGTGACGATGGCATCGGCCTTCGGGCGTTCGCCGGCAAAGGGTTCCCTGGCGACAATGACGTCGGGGGAATGGATCTGCCAGGCGGTCAACAGATGGCTCGCCGGCACGCCCATCCAGGCGGCGACACGGGCGCGGTTCTCGGCCACCAGCGCCTTGTCGTCATCCGATCCGGCGCCGATGTTGAGGCCCTGGTAGATGCCGGTCGAGACGCCGCCGGTGCGGGTGAAATAGCCGTGGCGGATGCCTTGTGCCTGCGCCTTGTCCAGCAGCGGCGACCGAACGGGATCCGGTTTGGTCTGATTCAGCATGCGGGCGTTGTTGTCCGTGTGGGCGGTTTCGTCAAGAAAAAGCGGCCGGCGGCCGGGCCGCTCTTTTACCGGACGGGAGATTGGGAGGGGCAGCGGTGAAAAGTCAATCCGCCGTGGCAAACGGCCGGATGGTCACACCGCGCGGCAGGACGGCAAGCGCCTTGAACAGTTCGCCCATGGCCTGCGGGCCGGCTAGACGCTCGACATCGCCGGTGATCTTGTCGCGGGCCGCCTGGCCGGCATCGGCGCCAAGCCTGCCGGCGCGCTCGAGAATGCCCATGCCGAGCAGGAAATCGCCTTGCGTCGACAGATGGGCGTCGAGACCATGCGCGCGCACGGTTGCGGCAAGGGCGGCGAAATCGACATGCGAGGTGAGGTCAGCTTCGCCGGGATTGGCCAGCACATCTTCGTGATTGTGCCGGCGCAAGGCCTGCAGAGTGTCGCCGACACCCGGTTGCAGATGGCCATAGTCGAGGAACAGGCCGGCGCCGCCATGGCGGGCCATACGCTCGGCAATGGCCGCCATCAGGGCGGTGCGGGCGGGCGCGACCTCGACGATCGCGCCTTGCGGCGCTTCAGCCGCGTTAACGGGCAATAGCGTCGGGTCGACCGAGCCGGCGCCGGCGAAGAAAGACAGGGCGTCCTCGTCGTCGAGGCCGACCATGCGCTCGCGCCAGCCTGTGCCGGCGCGGACGAACTGGCGGATCGGCACGGCGTCGAACAATTCGTTGCCGACGATGAGCAGTGGCTGACCCTGCAGGGTCTCGATGGTCTCGTGCCAGCGAACCGCGAAAGGTGTCGCGCCAAGAGTCTGTTTTTGGACCTCGGTCAGGCGCGGACTGGTCTCGATCATGGCGAAGGCAGCGCCGTTGGTCAGATCAGGATCGAGCCGCGACAGCGTGCGCAGCATGTCCTTCATCAGCGTGCCACGGCCCGGGCCGATCTCGGCGATGGTGACCGGCATCGGTTTGCCCGTCGCCAGCCACGCCTGGTAGAGCCAGACGGCGACGAGTTCGCCGAACATCTGGCTGATCTCCGGCGCGGTGACGAAATCGCCGGCGGCGCCGAACGGCTCGCGCGTCGTGTAGTAGCCGTCCGCGGGGTCGAACAGGCACATCGCCATGTATTCGTTGACGGGAAGGGGGCCGAGCGCCTCGATCAGGTCGACGATGCGGGTCTTCAGCCGCGTCATGTCGCCTGCGGCTGCGCTTGCGTCACCGGCTTGGCGGTCACCATCGCCCAGATGCCGGCCAGCACCATCGGCGTCGACAGGATCATGCCCATGGTCAGCCAGTTGGTGCCGAGGAGGTAGCCGAGTTGCTGGTCGGGCTCGCGGAAGAACTCGACAAAGATGCGCGACAGGCCGTAGCCGCAGATGAAGGCGCCGCCGACGAAGCGCGGCGTCTTCAGCTTGAGACGCGAATGGGTGAGGATGCGCAGCACGATAAACAGCACGATGCCTTCGAGGAATGCTTCGTAAAGTTGGCTGGGATGGCGGGTGAACGGTCCGCCATTGGGGAATTCTATTCCCCACGGCACGTCGGTCGGCCGGCCCCAGAGCTCGGAATTGATGAAGTTGGCGACGCGCACCAGGCCTAGCCCAACCGGCACGCCGGCGGCCACGACATCGAACAGCGACCAGGTGCGGATGCCGCGCTTGATGGAAAACAGCGTCATGGCCAGGATGACGCCGAGCAGGCCGCCATGAAACGACATGCCGCCTTGCCAGACCGCGAAGATGTCGAGCGGATGGGCGATGTAGCGTGCCAAATCGTAGAACAGCACATAGCCGGTGCGGCCGCCGAGCACGACGCCGATCGCCGCCCAGACGATGAAATCGTCGAGGTCCTCCGGTTTCATCGGCAAGATGCCGTCGGGCCACAGTTTCGGGTTGGCGGCGAGACGCTTGGCATACCACCAGGCAAACAGGATACCGACGATATAGCCGACGCCGTACCAGTGCACCGCCAGCGGCCCGATCTGGATGAGGATCGGGTTGATGTTGGGGAAGGGCAACGAGGCCAGCGGCAGCAGGAAATATTCGTTCAACGGGGAGCTCTCGGTTGCGGTCGCGTTCGGGCGCGGACCATGCGGCAGGGTTTTGGCAGGGTCAAGGCAACGTGGTCGCCGTCAAGTGCCGGGACGAATTCTCACTGCGAACCATCGCGTCGTGCGTGTTGAACTCAACCCTTGGCGGCCACCAACTGCCGCAACGCGTCGTTGATCCTGTCCTGCCAGCCGGGGCCATCCTCCTGGAAATGGTCTAGCACGGCCCGGTCGATCCGGATCGAGACAAGCTCGCGGACATTCGGGGCGGTCGAGGCTTCGCGAATGGGCGCTGCAGGCTTCTTGATCGGCTTGAAGGCCGCTTCGGCGGCTGCCATCGGATTTGTCGGTCGGCGCGGGGGCGTTGCCATTGGTTGACCCTGACTGGAGCGTGCTGAAGCACTACGTGGTGACGACACAGTAGGCGATTTGGCGTCCTTAAGTACAGCTTGGGACGATTTGAAGGCTTCGCATAAGCATGGCATCCCCATGCGCCATAGCAACGCAGAGCCCGCACCAGGCCTCAACGTTCTTGCATTCCGCGCTCTGCGCCACTACGTCATTTCAAGCAAGCGAGGATTTGCCATGTCGACCGGACCGAACCGCATTCTCGATGAATTCGCCAAGCTGATGACCGATGCCGCGGGTGCCGCGCAAGGCGTTCGCCGCGAGGTGGAGACTGCCTTCAAGGGGCAGGCGGAGCGCATCCTCAATTCGATGGACGTGGTGCAGCGCGAGGAATTCGAGGCCGCGCGCGAGATGGCCGCCAAGGCCCGGGACGAGAATGCCAGGCTTGCCGCCCGCATCGAAGCGCTCGAGGCGAAGCTCGCCGAACTGGCCGGTGATGCCGCACCAGCGGCGGCGGCGAAGCCCCGCGCAAAAAAATAATCGTTAAACTTTTCCACATAGTCCGATCCTGAAAATCGCTTTGCCGTGAATCGCTTAACGGCATTGCATGAATCTTTGTGACAGCGCCTTTCCACATGCGAATGCCGCAGTGCGAAAAATTGGGCTGTTCACGCGACTCCCGATCAATAGACTGAATTTGTTGCATGATTCGGAGCAGGGTCATGCGGCCGGGCGGTGGGGTCCGGTCTGGGGTCTTTGCGTCGAGAAGTCCTGGCCGTCCGAGTTCTAGATCAGATTGTTCGTTGTGTGCCCTCCCGCGGAGCGTGTGGCGGCGCTCCTCAGAACGACAGGAAGCATTCCATGGAACTTCTCGAACTCGAATACTCCCGCGAAATCCATCCGGTGGATGTTATCGAGCAGGTGGCGCACAACAATGACTGGTCCTTTGAACGGGCCGGCGATGATGAAATTTCGATTTCGGTCGCCGGCAGCTGGACCGACTATCACGTCTCCTTCTCTTGGATGGAGGATTTCGAGGCGCTGCACCTGGCCTGCGCCTTCGACATCAAGGTGCCGGAGACCCGCGCGCTGGAAGTGATGCGGCTGTTGTCGCTGATCAACGAGCAGATGCTGTTCGGCCATTTCGACCTCTGGGAGCAGGAGGGCGCGATCATGTTTCGCCAGTCGCTGCTTTTGGCCGGCGGGGTCGAGCCGTCGAGCCAGCAGGTCGAGGTGCTTCTGTCCTCGGCGCTGGAAGCCTGCGAATGCTATTTCCAGGCGTTCCAGTTCGTCGTCTGGTCGGGAACCTCGGCCAAGGACGCGCTGGCCGGCGTGCTGTTCGAGACCTACGGCAACGCCTGAGCAGTACGTGAATGAGTGCAAGCAAAGAGCGCAAGCCCGAGATCAGTTTTGCCGATTTCGATCGTGTCGACATCCGCGCCGGCACGATTATCGAGGCCGAACCTTTTCCCGAGGCGCGCAAGCCTGCCTTCAAGCTGAAGATCGATTTCGGACCTGACATCGGCATCAAGAAATCGTCGGCGCAGATCACCAAATACTATACGCCCGAAACGCTGGTCGGCCGGCAGGTGTTCGCGGTGGTCAATTTCCCGCCCCGCCAGATCGGGCCGTTCATGTCCGAAGTGCTGACGCTGGGCTTTCCCGACGAGGAGGGCGCCGTGGTGCTCGGCGCGATCGAGCGCAGGGTGCCGGACGGCGGGCGGCTGTTCTGACTTTCGTCATCCACGGGCGGAGCGGGCGCGGAGCGACCGCGCAGACCCGAGGATCCATGCCGCGACAGTGGCCGAAGAGCGGAGCGGTCCAGAAAGTCGTCTTGCCTCTGATCCAGCATAAATGGCTTCGCGGCTATTCATGGTCCGCAGACTCTTCACCGCAGCGGATGCTTCTAGCTCACGGAATGGATCCTCGGGTCTGCGCGCCGGCTTTGCCGACGCTCCGCCCGTGGATGACGAAGGAGGGAGGCTCGCCATCCTGCGCGCCAGGCCTTAGGCCGCCAGCTTGCGCGTCCTGCCGAGCGCTTCCTCGACCGTGTCGAGAAACATTTCTGCACAGGCTTTCCAGCTGTAGCGCATGGCGCGTTCGCGCGCCTCGGCGCGGTCGACCTTGAGGGCGGCGAGGGAGGCCTCGCGTAGGTCGTTCGAGACCGCGCCGCCAAAACCGTCGCCGACAATGTCGATCGGTCCGGTCACCGGATAGGCGGCGACCGGCGTGCCGCTGGCCAGCGCTTCGATGATGACGTTGCCGAAGGTGTCGGTGCGACTGGGGAAAACGAAGACGTCGGCCGAGGCATAGATCTCCGCCAGTTCGTCATTGGGGCGGTGGCCAAGGAAATGCGCCTGCGGATACTTCGCCTTCAATTTGGCAAGCTCGGGTCCTTCGCCGACGATCACCTTGCTGCCGGGCAGGTCGAGGTCGAGGAAGGCGGAGAGGTTCTTTTCGATGGCGACGCGGCCGACGCAGAGGAAGACCGGGCCGGGGAAGCCGAGGTCCTTGCGCTTATCCGGCCGGAAATGGTCGATGTCGACGCCGCGCGTCCATGGCCTCAGCTTGTTGAAGCCGCGCGCCGAAAGGTCATCGGCGAGCGACTGGGTGGCAACCAGCGTGCCCTGGCCGGAATTGTGGAAATCGCGCAGCCAGCGATAGGCCCAGCTTTCCGGCACCGGCAGGCGGGCGCTGAGATATTCGGGAAAGCGCGTGTGATAGCTGGTGGTGAACGGCCGGCCGGCATTGCGGCAATAGCGCCGCGCCATGATGCCGAGCGGTCCCTCGGTGACGATGTGGACGTGGTCCGTCTTGTAGGCATCGATCAGGCGCGCGACATGGCCGGGCGTGGTCAGCGCCAGGCGGATGTCGGGATAGGTCGGCAGGGGCAGTGTGCGAAAGATGTTGGGCGTCAGGAAATCCACCGCCACGTCGAAGGATTTCAGCGTTTCGGTGAGCCGCTCCAGCGTGTGGACGACGCCGTTGACCTGCGGGCGCCAGGCGTCGGTGACCATCAATATGCGCATGGCGGCCCTTTGCTGGAAAGGTCGACGGTTGCCTTGAGACGATGCCGGAACGGCGACCAGCCGGCTGCCCTCGCTTCGCTCCAGCGCACCCGGGTGGGCACGGGGTCGAAATGGTGCGGCAGGGCCGAATCAAGTGATGTCGCGCGTTTCATGCGCGCTCTTCACCATGATTTCATGACGAGCGGATGAAGCTTGATACTTGGCTTGGTATTTGGGCTTGATACTTGGGCTTGCCTAAGCCGGAACCTTGATCACCGCGCGCAGGCCGCCGAGCGGGCTGTCGTCGAGGGTGATGTCGCCGCCATGGCTGCGGGCGATGTCGCGGGCAATCGACAGGCCGAGTCCGGTGCCGCTGGCATCGAGGTTGCGGGCCTCGTCGAGCCGCACGAAGGGCTTGAACACGTCCTCGCGCCTGTCGACCGGGATGCCGGGACCGTTATCGTCGACGGTGACCACAAGCGAGCCACGGCCGTGGTTGGCGCTGACCTCCACCGTCTTGGCATAACGGAAGGCGTTGCCGATGACATTGGACAACAGTCGGGCGAAGGCGTTCGGCCTGACATGCACGGTCGGATCGCCGGAAAGCGTCGTCGACAGCTTGCATTTGCGCAAGGCGGCTTCGTCGCCGAGCTTCTGGAAATAGGCTTCGAGATCGAAGCGTCCCGGGTCCTCCGAGGCTTCGCCACGGGCGAAGGCGAGATAGCCTTCCAGCATCGATTGCATGTCATCGATATCCTGGTTGAGGGCCGCCTTGGTCTCGGCCTTGCCGCCGGCCAGCGCCAGCTGCAGCTTGAAGCGGGTGAGGATGGTCCTGAGGTCATGGCTGACGCCGGTCAGCATGGCGGTACGCTGGTCGATCTGGCGCTCGATGCGCTCGCGCATCTGGATGAAGGCAAAGCCGGCGCGGCGAACCTCCTCGGCGCCGCGCGGGCGAAAATCGCGCGGCATCGGCCGGCCCTTGCCGAAGCTTTCGGCGGCCTCGGCGAGCGTCAGGATCGGCCGGATCTGGTTGCGCAGGAAGGGGATGGCGATCATCAGGAGCACCAGCGAGGTGCCGACCATCCAGATCAGGAAGATGTGGGTGTTCGAGGCATAGGCCTGGCTGCGGCGCACGAAGACGCGCAGCACCTTGTTCTCGAGCTGGACGCGCACCTCGACGATGTTGGAATTGCCGACCGTGTCGATCCAGAACGGCCGGTTGATCTGGCGGGTGATCTCGGCCGAGAGAACGTCGTCGAGGATCGAGAAGAACGGTTTTGGACCGGGCGGCGGCAGGGGATCCGGCGGCAGCAGATCGACCTTCAGCTGCATGCGGTCCTGGGCGATGCGGATGATGTTGGCGTAGTCGGCGTCGTGCGGGTAGGTCTCGATCAGGTCGATGATGGCGGCGATGTCGCGCACGGTGGCCTGCGACAGGCGCTGCGTGACCGTTGCCCAATGGCGCTCCATGAACACGAAGGCGACGACCGATTGCAAAAGGATCATCGGTGCGATGACGATGATTAGCGAGCGCGCATAAAGGCGCTTGGGCATGTAAAGCGAAACGAGGCGCCAGAACCGGTTCCAGATGCGCGGCACCGCCTTGAGCGTTCGCATGGCGCGTGCGCTCAAGCCGTCAGGTCCCGGCCCTTCCAGTTCCGTCGTCGCCATTGGCTCTTTTCATTTCGCCCACGGCCAATCGAGCCGCGGCCGGTATTCTATTCTACACTGAGCCGATACCCAATACCGCGCACGGTCTGCAGCCAGACCGGGTTGGACGGATCGCGCTCGATCTTGCGGCGCAGCCGGTTGATCTGGACGTCGATGGTGCGCTCGCCGACCTCCGAATCGTCGCCGACCAGTTCGTGGCGCGGGATGGTCTCGCCGGCGCGTGCGGCAAAGATCGCCAGGATTTCCTGCTCGCGGTCGGTCAGCTTCAGTGCCTCGCCGCCGCGCTTCAATTCGCGCCTGGCGATCTGGAACGTGTAGGGGCCGAAGACCAGCTGTTCGACCTTTGGCGTCGTCGCCGGGCCGCCACGGCGCAGGATGTTGTTGATGCGCAGGATCAGTTCGCGCGGGTCGAAGGGTTTTGGCAAATAGTCGTCGGCGCCAGCCTCGAGCCCGGAGATGCGGCTGTCGGTTTCCGAAAGTGCTGTCAGCATCAGGATCGGCACGTTCTTTTCGGCCCGCAGTGATTTGGTAAGGTCGACGCCAGTTTCGCCCGGCATCATCACGTCGAGCACAAGCAGGTCGAAATCGAGGCCGGCAAGCTTGCGCCTGGCTTCGCCGGCATTGCCGGCGACGGTGACGCGAAAGCCGTTCTCGGTCAGATACTGCTTGAGAAGATTGCGGATGCGGGTGTCGTCGTCGACCACAAGCAGATGCGGCGCGTCGTCGTCCGGTGCGACCGCCTGATCGACCCTCTCAGTGCTCTCCATGGCTTTTCCCTGACATTTTTGCGGACCCAACGTCGATCTGAGCTCTCAGTTCCGGATTGACCATCGCTTCGAGGAAGCGTTCCACCAAGGTCCGTTCGGTGGCGCCGGAATCTTCCAATGCAGCACGGATGCGGCGCGACTGTGGCCGCGCCAGGGCCAGCGCCAGCGCACGGCCCTTCGCCGTCGGATAGAGTTCGCGCTGGCGGCGGTCACGCGGGCCTTGCAATTGCACGACATGATCGGTGTCGATCAGCTGCTTGAGCACGCGCGCCAGGCTTTGCTTGGTGATCTTCAGCACGTCCAGCAGTTCGGCAACCGTCAGGCCGGGCCGGCGGTTGACGAAATGCAGCACCCGGTGGTGGGCGCGGCCGAAACCGTAGTCGGCCAGGATCTGATCGGGATCGGAGGTGAAGTCGCGATAGGCGAAGAAGAACAGTTCGATGATGGCAAAGTCGATGCCGTCCTCGACTGACATCGCGGTCCTGATCGGTTTTCCGGCAGCTGGGCTTCGATCCGTCATCATTTCTCCATGGGAACGGGAGATTATGTCAGTACTATTGACGTAATTTCCCTGCAATGGTAATTTTTGACAAGCTTTTGGGCGGATTGCGAACGAAAAGGCAAGGCAGGCCGGTTTTTCCGGAACTTCCTGAGTTTGCCAGAGCGCGATTCTCCGCCTACGCTTCGAGACATCGGCCGGCGTCTCCAATCGCATGACGCGGCCAAAAAGAACACGCAACGACACTAAGATATGCGGGCGGCTGCCCGCGGGAGGTTACCATGGCATCCGTTCCCTTCGATCAGCTGGACGGTTTCATCTGGATGAATGGCGAGTTCGTTCCGTGGGGCGACGCCAAGATCCATGTGCTGACCCACGGTCTGCACTACGCCAGCGCGGTCTTCGAGGGCGAGCGCGCCTATGGCGGCGAGATCTTCAAGCTCAACGAGCACACCGAGCGCCTGCATGAATCGGCGCGCCTGCTCGGCTTCAAGATTCCCTATTCGGTCGCCGAGCTCAACGACGCCTCGACCACGCTGTTGAAGAAGCAGGGCTTCCAGGATGCCTATGTCAGGCCGATCGCCTGGCGCGGCAGCGAGCAGATGGGCGTTTCGGCGCAGAACAACCGCATCAACTGCGCCATCGCCATCTGGCAGTGGCCAAGCTATTTCGATCCGGCGCAGAAGCTGAAGGGCATTCGCCTCGACATGGCGGAATGGCGCCGGCCCGACCCGCGCACGGCGCCCTCCAAATCGAAGGCGGCGGGCCTCTACATGATCTGCACCATGTCCAAGCATGCCGCCGAAGCCAAAGGCTATGCCGACGCCATGATGCTCGACTGGCGCGGCCAGGTCGCCGAAGCAACCGGCGCCAACATCTTCTTCGTCAAGGACGGCAAGATCCATACGCCCAAGCCCGACTGCTTCCTCGATGGCATCACCCGCCGCACGGTCATTGGGCTGGCCAGGGATCGCGGCCTGGAAGTCATCGAACGGGCCATCCTGCCGGAAGAACTCGAAGGCTTCGAACAATGCTTCCTGACCGGGACGGCGGCGGAAGTAACGCCGGTTTCGGAGATCGGTCCTTACCGATTCGAGGTCGGCGAAATCGCCAAGAACCTTATGAACGACTATTCTGCCGCGGTTCAGCCGAAGCACGCGATCGCCGCAGAATAACGATAGTCACAGCTTTTCGCGCAAGCAGGGGCGGTTTTCGAGCCGCCCCTTTTATTTCAGCGTTTCTGCATTTGACTTTCCTCCAATTCGGCGTCTCATGATGGTGTCGGCCCGGGAGGCTGGCAGCTATGGAGGGACTAATCATATGGACATGAACACGCTTCTTCCGATCATCATTCAGATCATTACAGGCATCATCGGTGGTCAGGCGGTCGGTGCAGCGATCAAGACGGCGGCACTGGGGCAGCTTCCCAAAATCCTGGGCGGCGCCATTGGCGGCGTCGGCGGCGCGGCGATCCTCGGCAGCCTGCTCGGCCACGGTACGATCGATCCGGCAGCGGCAGCGGCGGCGACGAGCGGTCTCGGCAGCGCGCTCAACCTCAACAACATCGTCGGCGGCGCCGGCGGTGGCGCGATCCTGACCGGCATTATCGGCGCGGTCCTGGGCGCCATGAAGAAGTAGGCTTGACGGTCTCAGGTTTGTTCAAATGGGCGGCTTCGGCCGCCCATTTCCGTTTCTGGGATGACTGACTGTTCGCCTTTCGAGGGGTGGACGCCTTTCTCTGACGCCTCTACATCACCGCGTAAACACCGAAAGGACAATCATGGGTCAGCTCAATGCCGGCATCGTGCCGGTCACACCGTTCCAGCAGAACTGCACCATCCTGTTCGACATGGACGACAAGCACGGCGTCGTCGTCGATCCGGGCGGCGACATCGACAAGGTGCTGGCGGTGCTGAAGGACAATGCGATCACGGCCGAAGCAATCTGGATCACGCATGGCCATATCGACCATGCCGGCGGCGCCATGGAACTGAAGGAGGCGCTGGGCATCGAGATCATCGGCCCGCATGCAGCCGACAAGTCCCTGCTCGACAATCTGGAGAACCAGGGCACGCGCTACGGCATTGCCGGCTCGCGCAATTGCCTGCCCGACCGGTTCCTCACCGAGGGCGAGACGGTGTCGTTCGGCGGCCACGTGTTCGAGGTGCTGCATTGCCCCGGTCACGCGCCGGGCCACGTCGTCTACTACAACCGCGCGGCGAAGTTCGCCCATGTCGGCGACGTGCTGTTCCGCGGCTCGGTCGGCCGCACCGACCTGCCGGGCGGCGACCATGCAACGCTGATCGCTTCGATCAAGGACAAGCTGTTGCCGCTGGGCGACGACATCGGCTTCATCTGCGGCCATGGTCCTGGCGGCCGTTTTGGCGAGGAGCGCAGGACCAATCCGTTTCTGGTCTAAATTCCTGGCTTGGTGTAGCGCGATCCTTCGAAACGGTCGAAGAAGAACAACAAAAAGCGCTGGCCATGCGGTCAGCGCTTTTTTGTCTGGGGCAGGGAAGCCCTAAAGCGCTTTCGCGCTTTGGAATTTTGTTTGGTGCAAGCCGTTATCCCAAAACCGCTGCGCACTTTTGGGCGACATGCACTCAGTTTGCGGTGCAGAAATGCTGTTCGCCGTCATTGCCGGTGAACGTGCCGGTGCGGGAGTTGAAGGTGCGGTAGCGGTCCGAGCAATACTCGTACCAGCCACGCGTCCACGGTTCGGCGTAGCGATCGGCGTAGACCACCTGCGGCTCCGCATAGTAGCGGCGGACCGGGGCCGGGCGGACCCGCACGTCACGATCGTAGTAACCGTCATCGTAGTAGCTGTAAGAGTCAGGCGGTGGCTGGTCATTGGCCAGCGCGCCACCGATCAGGGCGCCAGCGGCAAGGCCAAGCACGCCGGCGGCAATGGCATCGCCGTTGCCGTGGTGGCGGTGATGGCGCCATTCATCGGCGTTGGCCGCGGGCAAGGCCACCAGCATGGTGGCCGCCACGGCGGCGGACAGCACGGCTGTCTTGAAAATTCTGTTCATCTTGGTCTCCTTCGTACCGGGCCGTGCAGTTTTGCAGGGGATGCGGTCCGGCTTTACCCAAGACTAATATGCGACCGTGTCTGAACGGAGGCTGAACGGATTTCGACCTGCCGATCCAAGAGAGGCGACAAAAACCAGGCTCGAAATGAGCTGGGCTGCCCTGCTCGGGCCGGCAGCATGAAGCCGGCTCAGCCGACAGACAGGTTGACGGCCTTGGGTCCCTTGCCGCGCTTGTCCGGCTCGGTGTCGAATGTCACTTTCTGCCCATCTTCGAGACCGGGAAGACCCGACGCCTGCACGGCCGAAATATGGACGAAGACATCCTTCGCGCCATCGTCCGGCGTGATGAAGCCGAAGCCTTTGGCATGGTTGAAGAATTTGACGGTGCCGGTCTGCGGCATGGGAAGCTCCTTTGATCCCATAAACTCCAGTCTCGGGCCGGCAAATGCCCGAGAGGAAATTTGTCCTTTATTTTAGCGCCATCGGCAAGAGAAAGTTTTACGGGCACTTAAAGCACGTCACGCCATAAGCCCTTGTTATGATGCATGTCGTTGACCCAAAACCGGATCCACTTCCGGGCGACATGCATTTCTGCTTTGCAGAGGACATGAAAAAGGCGCGACGAAAATCGCCGCGCCTTTTGAAAAATCTGTCAGCGTGCCCAGAGGCTGGGCAAGCTCCGGACTCTCGTTCGCCTGCCGTCTGGGACGGGCGGCGCGCCGATGGTTCAGGCGGCGCGGAGGTTGACCGCCTTCGGGCCCTTGCCCATGCGGTCCGGCTCGACGTCGAAGGTGACCTTCTGGCCGTCGACGAGCGTGCGCAGGCCCGATGCCTCGATCGCGGAAATATGGACGAACACATCCTTGGCGCCGCCGTCGGGCGTGATGAAACCGAAGCCTTTGGTCGCGTTGAAGAATTTAACGGTGCCGGTCTGGGCCATTGGGGAAACTCCTTCACCCGTTCAGTCTTTGGTGGTCCTGCCCGCCACCTGGCGTCGAGGGCAGTTCCCGGTGGTTGCTTCGGCAGTCATGCATTGGCGCATGGTCAAACCCCCCGCCGAAAACGGGGCCGTCAGAGATTCACAGTATCGGGGAAAGGTCGTCCAAAACGTTCCGCTCTCCGGGTCGCAAATGCCCGAACACGGAATTTATCGCACGGAAACGTGAAGGTTGCAAGATAGCGCCGCGGGCCGCCGCACTGGGCGCATCCCGACGCAAGAATCGACCGATCTGAGCGTCGACCGGCCGCAAATAGGCTCGGTTGTGGATCGGGTCATCGGCCCACAGCCACGGTCACGGATGGGCCAGAGGCGGCTAATGACAGCCGCTGCCGATCGCCCCGGTTCCAGACGCTGCCCCCGGCGTGAGGTTGCAAACAGGGGTTGCATTTGACAGGGGAATGGCGAGGATCGCGATCAGGGATGGGATCGAGGGAAAGATCAGCATGAAATTCCTGGCGTCAATTTTTTCGCGGCAAGGTTTTGGCTTCTCGCGGCAAGGGTTTGCCGTGCTGTGCCTGTCGGCGCTTCTGGCCGCCTGCACTGTCGTCGTCGATGACGGGCCGGGACAGCGCCCGCGTCCGCCGCGTCCCGAATTCTGCACCAAGCAATACGAGCCGGTCTGTGCCCGGCGCGGCGGCGACCGCCAGACCTTCGCCAATGCCTGCCTTGCCGACCGCGCAGGCTACCGCATCGTGCGCGACGGCCCCTGCCGCGGTGACGGCGGTGGTGGCGGTAGCGGCGAAGAGCAGACGTTCTGCACCCGCGAATACGCGCCCGTCTGCGGCCGCCGCCATGGCGAGATGCGCAGCTTCCCCAACGCCTGCGAAGCCCGCGCCGCGGACTACCGCATCGTCGGCGATGGGCCGTGCTGAGAGGGCGCTACTTGGCCACGCCAGTATAGGCCTTGGCCTTCAGCAGGGCGGCCAGATGGGCGGCATTTGACGCGGCCATCTCGATCATGCCGGCGACCTTTTCGGGGGTCTTCGGCAGATCGACATAGTTGACGTCGCCCATCGCCTCGCCGACCCAGTAGACGCCGCCATTGGCCGGAATTGTGAAGCCGACATCGTTGAGCGCTTGAAAGCATTCGGCATGGCAGTGATGCGCGCCATCCTCGTTACCGACGATCGCCACCAGTGCCACTTTGCCGGCGGCCGGCATGCGGCCCCTGTTATCGGTTTCCTCGAGAAAGGCGTCCATGCGTTCCATGACGCGCTTGGCAACGCTGGAGGGCTGCCCCATCCAGATCGGCAGACCGAGGATGAAGATATCGGCGGCGACGATCTTTTCGCGCAGCTTCGGCCAGCCGTCGCCCTTGCCCATGTCGGAGAGCACGCCGGGCTTGATGTCGTGATCAAGCGCGCGCACGACCTCGCCCTTCACGCCATGCGGTTTGAGCGCGGAGAGCAGATCGGTGATGATCTTGTCGGTGGAGGATTTTGCCTTGTCGCCGGAAGCTTTGAGCGAACAGTTGATGGCAAAGGCAGTGAGGGACATCGGGCGGGCTCCTGCGTGCGAGTGTGCAGGGCCAACGTTGCGAGACGCTTGCGGTTGCGCCGGAATGATATCCGACTACGGTTTGCTTAAGCGGGATAAGCCCCATCGGCAGGCCCGGCATAAAGCTCGCTGCCATGCTCATCGGAGATGCGCAGGCGGTCGGGGATTTGCGGCATTGCGAGCGTATGCAAGAGTGCGGTGGCGCCCTGCAGGGCGGCGCGCAGGGTCGGCGCTTCCAGCGACACCTTGTCGAGTGTTGCTTCCTCGGCGTCGCGCGACCGATAGAATTCGATGACGAAATTCAAGCAAGCCTCCGTAGCAGAGCATTGCGTGGACCTGTTGCGTCAGTTCAACGCCTGCTCACAGCGGGGCCGATGGGGCGCATGCGAAGCGCCCCCAAGGGCTGTCAGCCCTTGGACTTTGGCTTCAGGCCGCTTTCCGCCTGCTTGACCGATGAGCCGAACGGAGAGGCGGGCTTGGCCACGACCTTGTCCTTCTTCGGCTTGCGTGCTTCGCGATTGCTTCGCTGTTGACCCTTGGACATGGACTGCTCCTTGTGCGTGTTGGCTGGCTTTTCGGGGATCTCAGACGACCGGCTTGTCGGTGACAACCGGATTGTCGGCCGGTTCGAGATTGTCTTCCGTGGTGACCCGTTCGTAGGTCTCCTGCGCACTGCGGATGCGGTATTGCGGCGAACCGTCCTTGACCGGCAGCCTGCTCTTGATCTCGAACAGTTCCGCCGTCTTCTGGACGAGGCCGGTGCGGCTCTTCATGCGCACCGTCTGGCCAATGGCGAAAAGGTGCGAGGGCGTGTCGGTGCGCGGACGCGCATTCTGTTGGAAACGGATCATGCTGCATTCTCCCGGTCGCGCTTCAGCGCGGTTTCGAGTTCGAGGTGGTCGATGGCGACAAGCTGGCTGGTGGTCGGGTTCTTCACCGCCCTTGCCGGCAGGTGAATGAAGGTGGCGACGCGGCGCCAGGCAATACGCGACATGCCCTCGATCAGCTCTTCGTCATGATCGATGTCGTAGTCGCCGGCCGGCAACGGTCCCTCCAGCCCACCGAGCGCGAAAGCTGCGGTGAAGTGGGCAATGGAATGGGTGGTGCGGTCCGGCATCGTCCTGGCCTTCGATTGGTTCACGCCTTGGGCGTTATGTGAAACAGCGGCCTGAAAGCAAAAAAAGCGGGGACGAGCCCCGCTTTCCTATTTCCGGCTATCGCTGGAAATAAGCCGCCTTCGAGAGCTGCCAGTACATCCGTGGTCAGCGTTCATCGAATTCGGCCGGATCAGATCAGTTGCAGATTGGCGGCCGATTCGCGGCCCTTGCCGTCGCGCTCCAGTTCGAACTGCAGCTTCTGGCCTTCGGCCAAGCCGGGAAAACCGGCGCGCTCCAACGCGCTGACATGGACGAAAACGTCCTTGCCGCCGTCGGCTGGTTGAATGAAGCCAAAACCCTTCTGGCCATTGTAGAACTTCACGGTTCCGGTGGTCATATCAGTCTTTCGCCAATTGAAAAATCGTCGCACGGCGAATGTGCCGCGCGTCCGGTATCGACGATTTGGAATGAGATTGGCGGGTCGAGAACCTCTGACGCCGCGAGATGCCAATTCTGGCCAAAACGATCTTCCTCATGTAGATCGATCGGGCCGCCGATTCAAGATGATTCAGAAAATAAACCCGCTGCGGCTAAAAAATAGATCGCTATAGATATTCAGATCATTCTGCTATGGTTCGGCATATTTCTAAAAAATTCTTGAGAATGCGCTGGGACATTTCCCCGGTTCGATATTTTTTATTTACTCCAGAATAAGGACAGAACCATGGTTTCCACAAGAAGCTCAAGGGCGAAGACCGTCGCGGTCAATCCGGTCATCAAGCCAATCGCCATACATGCCATTGCCGTTGGCCCCACCGGCCAGCCGATGATCGTCAAGTCGGCACGGCTGACCATCAGAAGCGACGAGGCGGCAAGGCGAACGATCTCCGATACCGATGGCACGGTGAGGCGGGCCAGGCAGGTTGCCGAGACCAACCGTCTGATCTGATCGCCTTGGCGGCTACGGAAAAGCCGCAGAACCACGCCGAGACTTGAACCTGACGCGCCAATGGCCTAGATCGCGGCAGGCGGACAAACACGGCAGGTTTCCCATTAACAGAGATCAGAGACGAGCGGCGGGTGCGGGAGCCAGGTCTGGCGCGGGCGGACAGCCGCCACTGGGCCTCGACCAGTATGTGCAGCAGGCCCTGCAACTGCACCAGGCTGGGCGCCGGCAAGAGGCTGAGGCAATCTACCGGCAGGTGCTGGCGCGTCAGCCCAAACATGCGGCGGCGGCGCATTTCCTGGGGCTGCTGCTGCACCAGACCGGGCGCAGCGAAGAAGGGCTGGATCTCATCGAACAGTCGGTGAGCCTGCAGCCGACGAATGCCGATTTCCTCAACAATTTCGGCACGGTGATGCGCGACCTCGGCCGCGTCGCTGCGGCAATCGACTTCTTCCGTGGCGCGGTGGATCTGCGGCCGGAGCAACTCGCCGCGCGCGACAATCTTGGCTCGTCGCTGAAGCAGATCGGCCAGTTCGAGGAGGCCGAAGAGATCTATCGCGGCACGGTCGCACGCAATCCATTTCATGTGCGTGCCCGCATCGGGCTTGCCGAAACCCTGCAGGAAGCCGGACGGCTGGACGAGGCGCTGGCGGCTTTTCGCGAAGCGCTGACCATCCGCCCCAAGGATGCCGATCTTCTGCACGGGCTCGGTGTCGGGCTGATGGAAAAGGGCAAGCTCGACGAGGCGGCCGATCTGTTCCGGCAGGCGCTGGCGGTGAACCCCGGCATGGCCACGGCCTGGCTGATGCTGACGCAGGTCAAGCGCCAGAAGGAGCGCGATGCCGAATTGGCCGGCATGGAAGCCCAGCATGCCAAGGCGCCGCAGGACAGCCTGGCACGCATGCAGCTGTCCTTCGGCCTCGGCAAGGCCAATGACGATTTGAAGGATTATAATAGGGCCTTCGACTATTTCACAGAAGGCAATGCCATTCGCCGCAAGGGGATCAACTATGATCCCGTCAGGACGCGCGCGGAATTCGAGGCGATGAAGACGGTGTTCGATACCAGCTTCTTCGAAAGGCACGGGCCGAGCTCGATCACCGATGACGCGCCGATCTTCGTCGTCGGCATGCCGCGTTCGGGCACGACGCTGGTCGAGCAGATCATCGCCAGCCATCCCAAGGTCTATGGCGCGGGCGAGCTCAGCATCCTGAAGAAAGCGGTCGGCAAGCAGTTTCCGGCGACCATGCCGGGCGGCTTCCCCTGGGGCGTGTCTGATGTAGACGACGCGGATTTTGCCGAGGCAGGCCAGGCCTATCTCGACATGCTGCATGCCCGCTATCCGCATATTGGCCACGTCACCGACAAGATGCCGGGCAACTTCATGCTTGTCGGCTTCATCCACATGATGATGCCGAAGGCCAGGATCATCCACTGCGCCCGCGATGCCGCGGCAACCTGCCTGTCGATCTACAAGGTGCATTTCCGCGGCGACAGCCACCGCTACGGCTATGACCTCGGCGAACTCGCGGACTTCCATAATCTCTACACCGACATCATGGCGCATTGGCACAAGGTGCTGCCCGGCGTCGTGCATGATGTGCGCTACGAGGATTTCGTCGCCGATCAGGAAGGGCAGAGCCGGGCGCTCATCGACTATCTCGGACTGCCGTGGGACGATGCCGTGCTGTCTTTCCACGAGACCGACCGACCGGTGCGCACGGCGTCCGCCGCGCAGGTGCGCCAGCCAATGTATCAAGGCTCGGTCGATCTGTGGAAACGCTATGGGGACAGGCTGAAGCCGCTGCTGGATAGGCTGGATTAGCACGCTGGTCAGCCGATGCCGAAGCCTACCAGCTTCGTCATCCACGGGCGGAGCAGCCGCGAAGCGGCGTCGCGAAGACCCATGCCGCGACATCGATCGAAGGATGCAACGGAGCAGAATTCTGCACCGTTTTCAAAGCGTTAACGTCACGGCATGGATCCTATGGTCTGCGCCGCGTCGCTTCGCTCCTTGCTTCGCCATAGGATTGTTTGAGCAGGATTGGGTAGTGTGGCGGCCGGGACTGCGGCCCATCACAACCGGCAGTCCCGGCGGCAGGCGACCGTCCCTGGGATCGGGCAACACCCGACGTCATCATGGTCCCTGCCGTCTTTGTCCGCCATCGCTTGGAGAGTTGATTGGCCGCTGGCTTGCGCCACGCCCGCAAACAATCCGAAGCCTTAGAAGGATACCACCAGCATGGCCTTCTTGCATCAACAACCGAGCCTGTGCCTCGGCCTCGATATCGCCAAGGACACCATCACCGCCGCCGACGGCACCACCACCCAAGTCATCGACAACCAGCGACGCACGATCCGCGCCTTCCTCAAGAGCCACAAACAGGCCGATCTCGTGGTCTGCGAACCGACCGGTGGCCATGAGAGCCTGCTGCTCGAAGAGTGCCTGCGCGCCGGCATCGCCTGCCATCGCGCCGACACGCTCAAGGTCAAGAGCTTCATCCGCTCCTACGGCACGCACGGTAAGAGCGATGCCATCGATGCCGCCATGTTGAGAGCCTACGGTCGCGAACGCTGGGAAAAGCTGACCCTTTGGCAAGCCCCGGACCCCGACGAGACCCGCTTGCGCGCCCTGGTGCGCCGCCGTCCAGGAACTCATCGCCATCAAGATCGCAGAGAAGAACCGCGCCAAGGCACCTGGTGGCCGCGAGCTCGCTGCCTCCTTCGAGGCCGTGATCAAAGTCGTCGAGCGTCAGATCCAAGCCATCGATGCAGCCATGCGCGAGCTGATCGCCGGTAGCAGCGCCCTCAAGCATCGAGCCGCCATCTGCACGGCCATGGACAGTCTCGGCCCGATCGTGACCGCCAAGCTGCTGGCCATCTTGCCCGAGCTCGGCACCATGACACGCCGAAAGGCTGCAGCCCTTGCAGGGCTCGCGCCTCATCCAAACGACAGCGGACAAAAGCAAGGCTACCGCAAAATCCGCGGCGGACGACCGGAAATCAGGAGCATCCTCTACATGCCCGCATTGCACGCCGCTGCCGGAAGGGGCGAGTTCGCCACCTTCTACAAACGCCTCATCACCAACGGCAAAAAGCCAATGGTGGCCATCGCTGCAGTCATGCGAAAAATCGTCGTCACCCTAAACGCCAGGCTCAGAGACGCCACCATTCCTCAGAGTTGATGACGAAGCGGTGGGGGCTCAGTTGCTCAAAGCTCGATGAACGGCTGGAAACCGCCGAAGATCATGCGCTTCATATCGAAGGGCATGGGGCCCCAGTCGGGTGTCAAACGCGGGTCGGCCATCACCTTGGGCATCACCGCGTCGCGGCTCTGCCTGGATTCATAGACCACCCAGGCGAAGACGACGATCTCGTCGTCAGTTGCCTGAACGGCACGCGGAAACGAGGTCAGCTCGCCATAGGGTACGTCGTCGCCGATGCATTCGACATAGGCGAGCGCGCCGTGTTCCATCCATATGGGGCCTGCGAGGTTGGCGAGCTTCTTGTAGTCGTCGAGTTTGGCCTTTGGCACGGCAAGTACGAAACCATCGACATAGGACATGGTGAACTCCTTTGCTGAAACGAGCGCCGGGTCGGCGGGGATACGACCCGGCGCGGTGAGCGCGCAGCCCTGGCGGGCGACGCCTGCTCGCTAGGAAACTACTTCACCGGCGCGTTCATCGCCCAGGCAACGCCGAACGGATCGTTCAGCTGGCCCCAGCGGTCGCCCCAGAACATCACCTGCAACGGTGTGACCACTTCGCAGCCGGCATCGACAGCGCGCTGCCACCAGGTGTCGATGTCGCCATCGTCGAGATGGAGCTGCAGCGTGTAGCCCTGCGCCGCCTTATGCGGATGGCCGTGCTCGGGATAGGCGTCGCCCAGCATCAGCGTCGAGCCGTTGACATGGAGATGGATGTGCATGGTGCGGCCCTGCTCATCCGCCGGATAGGCAAAAACCTGCTCCGCGCCGAAGGCCTTCTTGTAGAAGTCGGCAGCCTTGAAGGCGCCATCCACCTGCAGGTAGGGGGTCAATCCGCCGAGCACTTCTGCCCTGGGTTGAACGGGGGTCTGGTCAGCCATGTCTTGCTCCTCTTTGCGTCTGGTTGGGCGTTTGGCTTGGCCTTGCGAACCCTAGGACGCACGAGGTGACGGCAATCCTACATGGCGGCGAAATTTTTTGGCGGGCCGGGCGCCGACAGGCCGTGCAAGCGGCGGTTTGAACGGAAGGCGTGAAACGAACTTGCGTCGGCGGCCGCCAATCAGAGCGCAATTCTCGCAGCGCGCAGGCTAGAACGGGTGGATCGCGCGCCGCTTCCTCAATCCCTGGGACGACAATGATCCTCTATTATCAGACCCACTTACCTTTCGCGCGCAAGGCGCTCGTCTTCGCGCATGAGATCGGCATTGCCGATCGGCTCGAGGTCATTCATCACGAGACCAGTCCGACCTTGCGAAACGCTCGTGTCTACGCCGAAAACCCGCTCGGCAAAGTGCCGGTGCTGCTGCGGCCCGGCGCATCGGCGCTCTTCGATTCCGATGTCATCTGCGCCTATCTCGACACGCTGCATGACGGCCGCAAGCTCTTGCCGCAAGACGGCGAGGCGCGCTGGCAGGCATTGCGTCTGCAATCAGTCGCTCAAGGGTTGGCGCAAACGGGCATCGCCCTGCGCTGGGAGACGGAAAGGAGACCCGAACCACTGCGCTATGGCGCTCTTGCTGATGGTTACCGCGACAAGATCGAGGCGAGCTACGACTGGATAGAAAGCACGCTGGACGACGAAGCGCCGCTCCATGTCGGCCATATAGCGCTCGCCACCACGCTGTCCTGGATGGCGTTCCGCAACCTGCCGCCTTTTCGCGCGCGGGCGCGGCTCACGCGCTGGTTCGAGGCTTTCGAAAAGCGCGCGTCGATGCAGGCGACGCCGCTTTCGGGCGATACGCATGATTGACTGGCGATCACCTTGGCGGCCTGCATCACCGGCGACGGCTGTTCTGCTCGTCGAAGATTTCCGGAAAGCCGATATCCTTGCGCAGTGCGGCCGGCAGTGAAAGCAGGATGCGTTCGCTGCGGTGGCGGGCGCGTGCCGCCGCGTACCGGGTTGCGATGCGACCGATGGATGACAGGACCGACATGATAGTTCTCCCTGGGTTGGCGCCGGCATCATCGTGTCGGCATCCCAAGGACGAGGCAGGTTCAGGCGAGCCGACAGGTCGTCGAAATTTTTTGTAGCCGTTTCTGCGGGAGGTTTGACGTACTTACTTCAGGCAGCAGTCTCCAAACGTTCGATCGTATCAAGCTCGGCTTTCTTGGCTTCTCCCTCGACGGCAAGGTCATAGCTCGACTGCATGTTCATCCAGAACTGCGGCGTGGTCCCAAAAAACCTTGCAAGGCGTAGCGCGGTATCAGGCGTCACGGGTGTCGCTTCGCTGGACAGGCGCTCGATGCGCGTTCGCGGCACATGCAGCTTTTTGGCCAGCGTGTAAGGCTTCAGCCCGAGCGGTATGAGATATTCCTCGCGGAGAATTTCTCCGGGATGAATAGGCGGGTTGATGTTCAGCATTGAAACCTGTCCTTCAATGTAACGTCTCACGCAATGATACGAAGTTTCGACCTGTCGCAAACAGGTCGAAACTTCATGTCAGCGCGATATTGGCCTTCTCCGTTCAGCCGGCGCCCTCAGCCACCTCACGGAAAAAACCCTCGGGGTCCTCGACCTCGGTCAGCTTCCGCTTCTCGATCAGCCAGAAGCGGTTGCCGATGGCGCGGATGAAGGAGCGGTCGTGCGAGGCGAGCACGCAGCTTGCCTGATGCTTCAGCAATTCCTCCTCCAGCGCTTCCTGGCCGTCGATGTCGAGATGGTTGGTCGGCTCGTCGAGCAGGTAGAAATTGGGGTTGGCGAGCCTCAGCGCCAGCATCATCAGCCGCGCCTTTTGGCCGCCGGACAGCACGCCGATCTTTTTCTCCTGCATCTCGATGACCACGCCGGCGCCGGCGAGCAGCGAGCGGGCGCGCTGCTCGCCGACATCATAGCGGCGCGATACCATCGCCAGCGGCGTGTCGCCGCCGCTGATGCCAGACAGCGCCTGGTCGCTGTAGCCGAGCACCGTCGACGGCGTCACCTTCACGTTCTGGACCGTGTCGGGTTCGGCGATGGCGTTGCGGATCAGGGTGACGAAGCGCGACTTGCCGACGCCGTTGCGGCCAAGCAGCACGATGCGGTCACCCTGGCAGATGTGGCGCTTTCCGGTCCTGAACAGCAGCGTGCCGTCGGGCGTTTCGACCGCCGCATCGTCGAGCGTGATCAGCACCTTGGCATGCGTGCCGCGATTGGCGAGCTTGATCGCGCCCGCCGATTTCTCGCGATGCGCCGGGTTCGCCGCGTCTTCCAGTTTTTCCGCGCGTTCCCTGAGCTGCTTGGTCTTCACGGTGAGCAGGTCGCTGCCGGAGTTGATGCCGATGTTGTTGAGCTTGGCGGCTTGCTTTCGCAACTGCTGGGCGACCTTCATGTCGCGCTCGAACTTGCGCGCCGTCGAGGCGTCGACCTCATCGAGCGCCTGCCTGGCGCGGGAGTAGGGCAGCGCGAACACCGGCGATTGTTCCGGGCGCAGGAACAGCGTCCGGTTGGTGATGGCGTCGAGGAAGGCGCGGTCGTGGCTGGCGATGATGACGGGCACCTCGCGCGGCAGCGCGTTCAGCCAGCTTTCCAGCTGGCTGATGCGGGCAAGATCGAGATGGTTGGTCGGCTCGTCGAGCAGCAGCACGTCAGGGTCGGTGACCCAGACGCGGGCGATCAGGGCCAGCCTCTGCCAGCCGCCGCTCAGCGCCTGCATTTCTCGCTCGCGCATCGCTTCGGGCACGTCGAGCGAATCCAGCACCACGTCGACGCGCCACATCTCGCTGTCGGCCTGCTCGGGTGGCAAGGCATCGGCCACGACCTGATAAAAGGTGCGGCCGAGCAGGGCAGGGGCAACGGATTGTTCGACATGGCCGACACGCAGGCCGCGCGTGCGGGTGATGTCGCCGGAGGTCGGCTCCATCTCGCCGGTCAGGCATTTGAGCAAGGTCGACTTGCCGCGGCCGTTGGCGGCGACGATGCCGAGCCGGTCGCCGCTGCCGATGGTGAGGTCGAGATTGGAAAAAAGCGGCGCACTCATGGTGACGCCGAGGGATTTGAGGCTGATCAGGGCCATTGGATTTCTCTGGTCTTGCCGGAGACAACTCCGGATGCACTTTGACGGTGCGCGTGCTGGCCATCAGGCTCGGCGTTGCGGCACCACGAAGGGCAGACCAAAAAATCGAAGCGGGAAAAACCCGGACCGTCCCTGGTCAGCCCTGCAAGCTGGCTCGCAGGGCAGAAATCGGGCCACGCTGACGATGGTGACGATGAAACGTGAACACGTGAGCCCTCCTTTCAATACAAGACGTTGAGTGTGGGGAGCGATTACACCAAAGGCGGGGGTGGAAGCAAGAGGCCGACCCAGGCAGACGAGACTCAGACAGGCCTCAAGTGACCGCCTGTCGATCCATACTCTTCGTTCAGGTCGAGCAGGAAATGCCCGAACACCGTTCTTCGGCCAAGGTCAACAACGATTACAAGAAGGGCGTTGAATCTGCCGGTGCCAATCAAAACTTGGTCAAACCGGTTTTGAGCGTCCCGGTAAACATGGTGTACGTCGTTCAGATAGGGCAGCCCGATCTCATCCAGATCCAGCGCGTCGACATACGACCATATGTCCACTGCAGCCTCCGCGGTCGCGGTGACGTTCGTCATAGGCTCTGCAAAGCAAGCCTTGAACTCGTCTTCCTGAAGTCTGCGAGTGACGGTCATCGCGCATTCTAGTGGCTGGCGCCGAAAGTTCGCAACTGTGCGGCACCCCTCAACCGTCTCGGCGCTGCGCGCCGATCCACCTTCTCCCACAAGGGGAGAAGGGAAAAAGCGCTACTTCCCCGGCCGCCCGGTCTTGCCAGGCCGACGCTTTTCGCGGCGGGCATCGCCTGGATCCTCGTAGGAGCCGATGCCGGCGCGCTGGCGAACGACTGGCTTGCCGTCGCGTTCCTTCGCGCCCCCCTCTGTCCTGCCGGACATCTCCCCCACTTGGGGGGAGATCGGCTGTGGCTTCGCCGGAACTTTTCCTTCGACCGGCTTTTCGGTCCGCCGCACCGTCATCTCGTCCAGCGAATTCTTCTTGAACAGCGGTTTGACCGGCTCTCCGGGAATACCAAAGTCGGAACCATGCGCTTCGGACGCCGACTGCTTCTTGAACAGCGAGCGCGACACTGCACCTGCCGGCGTCGGCATGTCGGTGCCGGGGCCCATATCGTCGATCGAGGGTTTGGAAAACAGCGGCTTCTTCACCGGCACCGCGCCGTCGGCGCCCATTTCGTCAAGCGCCGGCTTGCGGAAGAGGTTGGGCCGGGCAGCCTTGGCCGCTTCTTCGGCGGCACGTGCTTCGTCGAGCTTGCGGAAACGCTCCTGTTCCTCTGCCGTACGGTGTTTGGCCACGCCCTTGTTGTGCTTGCCCTTTTCACGGCCCGAGACCGGGCTTTCCATGTCGGCATATTTGGCCAGCGGGTCTTCGGAGATCGACAGTTCCATCTCGCGCAGCCGCTTGATCTCGTCGCGGATGCGGGCTGCCTTCTCGAAGTCGAGATTGGCGGCGGCGTCGCGCATCTGTTTCTCCATCGCGTCGAGATGGGCCTTGAGGTTGTTGCCCATCATGGCGCCGGCGCTGTCGGTGAACTGCGAGATGTCGGCGCGGACGTGGTCCTTCTCGTAGACCGAGTCCAGAATGTCCGAGATGCGCGACTTGACCGATTCCGGCGTGATGCCGTTGGCGGCGTTCCACTCCATCTGCTTTTCGCGGCGGCGGCTGGTCTCGGCCATCGCCCGTTCCATCGAGCCGGTGACCTGGTCGGCGTAAAGGATGACCTTGCCGTCGACGTTGCGGGCGGCGCGGCCGATGGTCTGGATCAGCGAGGTTTCCGAACGCAGGAAACCTTCCTTGTCGGCGTCGAGAATGGCGACGAAGCCGCATTCGGGAATGTCGAGGCCCTCGCGCAACAGGTTGATGCCGACCAGCACGTCGAAGGCGCCGAGACGCAAATCGCGCAGGATCTCGATGCGCTCCAGCGTGTCGATGTCGGAGTGCATGTAGCGCACGCGCACGCCCTGCTCGTGCAGATATTCGGTCAGGTCCTCGGCCATGCGCTTGGTCAGCACGGTGACCAGCGTGCGGTAGCCGGCCTTGGTGGTCTCGCGGATCTCGCCGACGACATCATCGACTTGGCTCTTGGCGGGGCGCACTTCGACCGGCGGATCGATCAGCCCGGTCGGGCGGATGACTTGCTCGGCGAAGACGCCGCCGGCCTGTTCCATCTCCCAGCCGCCCGGGGTCGCCGAAACGGCGACCGAGAGCGGCCGCATGGCGTCCCATTCCTCGAAGCGCAGCGGCCGGTTGTCCATGCAGGAGGGCAGACGGAAGCCATACTCGGCCAGCGTTGCCTTGCGCCGAAAGTCGCCGCGATACATGCCACCGATCTGCGGTACGGTGACATGGCTTTCGTCGATGAAGACCAGCGCATTGTCGGGAATGTACTCGAACAAGGTCGGCGGCGGATCGCCCGGCTGACGGCCGGTCAGATAACGCGAATAGTTCTCGATGCCGGCGCAGGAGCCGGTGGCCTCGAGCATTTCGAGGTCGAAACGGGTGCGCTGCTCCAGCCGCTGCGCCTCCAGCAGGCGGCCGGCGCGCTCCAGCTCCACCAGACGCTGCTTGAGCTCTTCCTTGATCGACTTGATCGCCTGATTGAGTGTCGGGCGCGGCGTCACATAGTGCGAGTTGGCGTAGATCTTGACGCTTTTCAGCTCGCCGGTCTTCTGGCCGGTCAGCGGGTCGAACTCGGTGATCTGCTCGATCTCGTCGCCGAACATCGAGATGCGCCAGGCGCGGTCTTCCAAGTGGGCAGGAAAGATCTCGATCGTGTCGCCGCGCACGCGGAACGAGCCGCGCACGAAATTGATGTCCTGGCGCTTGTACTGCTGGGCAACGAGGTCGGCGAGCAGCGCGCGCTGGTCGAGCCGGTCGCCGATCTGCATCTGGAAGGTCATCGCCGTATAGGTCTCGACCGAGCCGATACCGTAGATGCAGGACACCGAGGCGACGATGATGACGTCGTCGCGCTCGAGCAGCGAGCGCGTCGCCGAATGGCGCATGCGGTCAATCTGCTCGTTGATCGAGGATTCCTTCTCGATGAAGGTGTCGGTGCGCGGAACATAGGCTTCCGGCTGGTAGTAGTCGTAGTAGGAGACGAAATACTCCACCGCATTGTCGGGGAAGAATTTCTTGAACTCGGAATAGAGCTGCGCCGCCAGCGTCTTGTTGGGCGCCAGGATCAGGGCAGGGCGCTGCGTCTCCTCGATCACCTTGGCCATGGTGAAGGTTTTGCCCGAGCCGGTGACGCCGAGCAGCACCTGGGTGCGGTCGCTGTTGTCGACACCTTCGACCAGGTCCTTGATGGCGGTCGGCTGGTCGCCGGCCGGTTCGAAGTCCGACACCATCTTGATGGCGATGCCGCCTTCGGATTTCTCCGGGCGGGCAGGGCGGTGCGGTGTCCACAGCACGCCATCCTTGTGCAGCGGATTGCCGGATTCGATCAGCGCCGACAGCGCTGCGACCGTGGCGGTGACGCTGCTCGAGGCCATTGTCTCGGCGTCTTCCAGCGAGATATCGAGACCTGCGACCGGATTGAGGCCGGCCGCGGTCCGCTCCCTGGCCGTTGCCGCGCCACCCATCGAAGTGCCGCGCGAGCTGCGACCCGGGGCGGCGGAGCGCTCGGGGATCTTCTTCGACGGCTTTGGCGATTTGCCGCCGTCGCCCTTGCCGGTCTGGCGCCCTTCCTTTTCGGCCTCCTGCTCGATCTGCTCGGCCCAGTCGGCGATCGAACCGGCGAGTGGTGTGCCCGACAGTTCGGGTTGCGGCATCTCGGCAAAGCCGCCTCTGTGCAGCGGTTCCGAGGCGTCGAGGAAATCGGTCAGCGGGCTGCGCCGCTTCGGCGCGGCGCGGTCGTCATCCGCCGTCGGCGGCGTTCTCTTGTCGGGGGATTTGGCCATGTCCCGAATATGGGAGGTCTTGGCGAAAATGGAAAGAGCGCGATGAGGCGAGGCGCATGCCTGGATGCGGCTCCTGACAGAAGGCTGTCAGGAGGAGGCAGGTGCCGAGGGATGCCTGCCTGTCGCGGTCAGGCGCCGCGAGCGTTGTCCGTCGCCACGCGGGTCGGCGATCCGTTCAGGCGCGGCACCACGACGAGGCGCGTGACCTTGCCCTTCTTGAAGGCGGCGAGGAAGCGGGAATAGTCCCTGAAGACGACGCAGCCATTGGACTCGGCGCGGCCGCCGCGCAGCATGTAGGTGTGGGCGAGCAGGCCGTTGCGGTTGTATTTGTTGCCGCCGTTCACTGGCGTCAGGCGGATGGCCTCGACGCCATGGAAACGCGATTCGCGCAGCGACAGATTGTAGGTGTTGGGCGGCGTCGGGCCACGATCCTTGACGTCGACATAGCGCGGCTGGTCGACCATGGCGCCGAGACCGGAATGCGCCTCGAGCCGCTGGCCATCCGGCATGTAGACGGTCTTGGCGCTGATGTCGTAGACGGCGACGCCATGACCGGCTCCGCTGCCGCCGCTTGGCCCGTTGAACAGGTTCCTGAACGCCTGGCCAAGGCCGCCCGAGGGCGTGTCCGGCTTGGCATAGGCCAGCACGTCGCCGCTCTCGCCCGACCGGCCGGCCCGGGCCGGCCTTGCCGGCTGGGCTTGCTGGACCGGCTTTGCCTGCGGCGCCGGCTTCTGCTGCGCCATCTTGGGCTGAGCAATCTTGGGCTGCGGCGCGGGCTTGTCCTGCTCCACGGCCTTGGGTTGCGGCGTGTCATATTGCGGGCGTCGGGTCGGCAGCGGCACGTCGTCGGTGAGCGCATCCGGCAGCGCGGCGGCATCGCCGGGCTGTTGCTGCTGGGTCTCGACAGGCGCAACTGCAACATCGGCCGAGGATTCGGTCATCGGCAGCGGCGAGGCGAATGCCTCGTCCTCGACCGGCATCGACTCCACGAGAGCCAGCGCCAGTTGCGCGTTGTCAGGCGTCTCCGACTGGGCAAAGCCCGCCGGCGCCGGTGCGGTCTGCACGACAACGGAGCCGGTGTCGGCACGGGCGAAGCGTTCCGCCGCTGGAGCCGGCATGTCGTTCGACAGGCTGGCCATCACCTGGGCGGACGGCACCAGCGAGGCCTCCGCGATTTGCGGAGCGGTGCCGGAAATCACCGGGCGGGCGTTGGCCGTGGCAAGGGACTTGCCGGCATCAGCAAAGGCGGCAGCGAGCTTGGTCGGCGACAGCGATGCTTCCATGCGTTCGAAGCGCTCCTGCGCCTTCGACTTCAAGATTGGCTGTTCCGGCTTCGCATGCGCCACGAGGCGCGCGGATTTTTCCGCAAGCGGGCTCACACTGGCCAGCTTGAAGCAACTGGCGCCGCATTGCACGGCGTGCTCGTGCAGCGCCTGGGCGCCGCCATGGGCATTGGCCAGCACGAACGGTGCCGAGGATCTGAGGAAATGCTGCTTCAGCGGATCGGCCATCGCCAGCGAGCCCGGCATGGCCAGCGTCTGCGGCAGGCCGCCGCCCGACGTCGCCGACAGCGAGGCGCCAACGGAGCTGAGGCCAGCCATTGTGCCGATCAGCCAGAGGCCGACGGCCGCGCTGACGCCGGGCACCGCGACCCAGCGGACGATCCGTTTCGGGTTGAAGGAAGGGGCGCGCTGCGCATCGACGAACTCGCCGCCATCGCGCTGGTCCCAGATTATTTTGTGTTTACTCGACAACGCCATGCAACCAATCTTGCTCCAATCGGTTTTCCCCGTACGTGGCCTTGTCAGCCGCGACGACCATTCTGTGAGTGATCCCAGGTGGTCCCCGACGCGTTTGCCGCGCCTGTTGTTGGTTGCCGATTGCTTCAAAATATGGACAAAGTTGGTTAATCAATCCCTCTCAAAACCAACCGAGAGACGTGAACTTTGTGCCAAAAAAGGCTCGTCCACGATCATGCACGCGGTATTACAGCCCTTCCGAGGCAGGTTTGCTGCCTGTTTTTGACGGCCGAGTCAAGCAAAACAGCCCTTGCTAATTTAAGACAAAGGCGCTTCAGCGAGCCCTGCGGCAATGCGGCGCGCCATTCCACGGTGCTGAAAAAGCCGATGGCGTCGGCAAAACTGTTGCCCGCTTGCAACAAAATCACCGCCCGGACGGCCGCTTCCTGACGGCCATTGACTCGTTTTGGGAGGCGGTGCAATCGGGTTGAAGTGCTTGGTTTTGGGGTGGCAAAGGCCACTTTTGGAGGCTTTTTCCATGAAGCGTCGAGACTTCTTGGCGCTGTCGGCGGGTGCTGCGGCGTTTTCCATTCTTCCGGCCACCGTCAGGGCTGCCTTGCCGGTGCCCTACGACCGCAACGCCGAAGTGCCGTTCAAGGACAAAAAGTCGTTCATCGACTGGATGGTGGCCAATCGCGGCGAGGATCCGAAGTTGCTGGCCGAGCGATTCGATCGCTTCCAGATCATGGTCTACAACAAGGATGTGCTGGACGACCGCAACAAGCGCGCCTTCCTTTCGACGCCGCGTGAGGAATTCGTGCTGCCGCAGAATCTGGGGCGCGCCTACGACCATGCCTTCCTCGACATCGGCTATGGCGTGACCATCTCCGGCCCGCATCTGGTCGGACGCATGACGACGGCCATTGACGTGCAGTTCGGCGAGGCCGTGCTCGAGGTCGGCACCGGTTCGGGCTACCAGTCGGCGTATCTCGCCAACCTCACCGACAAGGTGCACACGATCGAGATCATCAATCCGCTGGCGCAGCGCACGCGCCGCACCTATGACGCGCTGATCGATCGCGGCTACAGTGTGTTCGGCTCGGTCACCAGCCGCAATGCCGATGGCTATTATGGCTGGGAAAGCGTCGGCCCGTTCGACAAGATCATCGTCACCTGCGGCATCGACCATATCCCGCCCTCGCTGCTGCAGCAGTTGAAGCCCAATGGCGTCATGGTCATTCCGGTCGGCCCACCGGGCGCGCAGCACGTGCTCAAGGTGATCAAGCAGCAGCTTGCCGACGGCACGTTCAACATCGTCCGCTCGGACATCTACAATGGCAAGGTGGTGCCGTTCGTGCCGTTCACCAAGCTGGAAGGTGACCAGATCGTCGGCACGCACAACGGTTGAGTTGCCGCATCAAGGGGCCTGAATGACGGCTGTCGTATCGACCTCTCGACCAAGCATCGCCTCGCTGGAGGCGCCGCGGCTCGCGCACTATCTCGCGGTCGGGCTGATCGCCGGCGCCATTATTGCGCTGCAGATCGCTGTGATGCGAGTGTTCGCCGTCGGCAGCTGGTCGCATTTCGGCTCGCTGGTGGTCAGCCTCGCTATGCTCGGCTTCTCGCTGTCCAGCGTCGTCATATTCGCCGGCAAAAACTGGTTCGACCGCCACTGGCAAGGCGCCGCCACCGCGGCCCTGCTGCTGATCGGGCCGCTTGCCGTCGGCGCCAACCTCGTTGCCCAGACGGTGCCGTTCAACGCCATCTTCCTGGTTTCGGACCCCGCGCAGAAATGGCGGCTGCTCGCCAATTTCCTGCTCTATCTCCTGCCGTTCCTGGCCGGCGCGTTCTTCCTCGGTATCGTCTTCCTGAAAAGCCGCACCGCCTTCGGCCGCGTCTATTTCGCCGATCTCACCGGCTCGGGGCTGGCCGGCCTCGTCGTGCTGGTGTCGCTCTATCTGTTCGCGCCGGAAACCATCATCGTCGTGCCGCTGCTGCTCTGGGCCGCCGGTTCGCTGCTGTGGTTCTTCGCGTTCGGCGCGTGGAAGAGCGTAGTCGCCGGCGTGGCCGTCGCGGCGCTGTCGATCGCCGGCTACCTCATGCTGCCCGGCCTGCTCGGCATCCCCGACATTGCCGTGTCGCAGTACAAGGGCGTCGCCTACGCCCGCAATTTTCCGGACGGCAAGCGCATCTACCGCAGCGTTTCGCCGTTTGGCGATCTGCAGGTCTATGCCAGCTCATACATGCATTTCGCGCCGGGCCTGAGCGACAACGCCGCCTTCGGCATGCCCGAGGTGCCGGCCAACACCTATGTCGGCATGTATCGCGACGGTGATGGGCCGGAAGGCATCATGCGCAACCTGGCGCCGGCCGAGCAGGTCTATTTCCGCTATTTGCCGATGCACTATCCCTATGTCATCAAGGACAAGCCCAAAACCTTCGTCGTGCAGTTTGGCGGCGGCATCTCCACGCAAGCCGCGCTCAATGCCGGTTCGACCTCGGTGACCGTCGCCGAGAGCAACCCGATGACGCTGCGGGCATTTCGCGATCCGATCCTCAGGGATGTCACCGGCGACATCCTGGCCGAGCCGCGGCTCAAGGTGATCGACTATGACGGGCGGCTGTTCCTGGCCAACACGACGGAACGCTACGACGTCATCGACCTCAGCCTCGCCGACAGCGTCGGCCTGTCCAATCCCGGCGGCTTCGCCATTTCGGAAAAATATGCCTACACGCGTGAGGCGATGCTGAGCTACATGCATGCGCTCGCCGATGGCGGCGTGCTGTCGGTCACCCTGTGGAACAAGGAAGAGCCACCGAAATCGGTGCTGAAGCTCTATTCGACCATCGCCGAGGCGGCGAGGACGTTCGACAGCCAAGGTGCCGCCAACGACATCTTCGCCGTCTCGAGCTATCTCTCGACCACGACCGTGCTGTTCAAGCGCGGCGGCTTCACCGAGGCCGAAATCAAGACGTTGCGCGACTACACCAAGTCGATGTCCTGGGAAGAGGTCTATTATCCAGGAATGGTTTATGACGGTTCGGGCGCGCAAAAGGTACTCGATGATTACCGCGCGTCGATCTTCGGCAGCGGACAGGATGCGACGCTGACCCACCCCGCCGCCGATGCGACCGCACCCGCCGATCCGACCGCGCCCGCGAACCCTGATTGCGATCCGACGGCGCCGGCCGATCCGACGCTCGATGCCTGTGCGGGTGCCGGCGGCGATGCCGGCCCGCAGGTGTTGCCGGCGACGGAACTGCAGCGCATGACCTGGCACGCGCTGTTGACCGGCGGCTGGGAAAAACTCGCCGGTGACTATGTCTTCGACGCGCGGGCGCTGAGCAACGACCAGCCCTATTTCGCCGCCTATGTGAAGGTCCCAGACCTGCCGCGCACGCTCGACCGGCTCGATTTGTTCCAGGACGATTGGGGCTATCTCTTGATCTGGGCGACGCTCGGCATTGCCTGCATCACGGCGGCATCGCTGGTGCTGTTGCCGGTCCTCTTCGGCTGGCGCATCGTGTTCTCGCGTTCGCGCGGCAAGCTCGGCACCATCCTCTATTTCGCCTGTCTCGGCCTCGGCTACATCATGGTCGAGGTCGGGCTGATCAGCCGCTTCACCGTCGCGCTCGCCAATCCGACCGTGTCGGCCTCGGTGCTGATTTCGTCGATGCTGGTGTTTTCCGGCCTCGGCAGCCTGTTTGCCGAACGCATCTTCGACCGTGCCAGGACCCTGCTGCCTATAGTGCTGCTGGCGGTCTGCGTGCTGTTGCTCGCCTATGGCTTCTATCTGTCGCCGGTGCTCGACTGGATCGGCGCCTATCCCTATGCGGTCCGCCTGCTGCTCTGCTTCCTGCTGGTGTCGCCGCCGGCCTTCCTGATGGGCATGCCGATGGCCACCGCCATGACCTGGCTGGCGCGGCTCGGCAAGGAGCATCTGTTCGTCTGGGCCTGGGGTATCAATGGCTGCTTTTCGGTGATCGGTTCGGCCGCGGTGCCGATCGTCGCCACCAGCTTTGGCTTGAGCGCCGTGCTGCAATGGTCGGCGATCGCCTATCTCATCGCCATTCCGGCCTTCTTCGCGGTGCTGTTGCCGTCGAAGGCACCGGCCATCCGGCTGGTCGCGGTCTGATGCCGGACCGGCGCGCCATCGTCGCCGGACTGCTGGCCACGGCGGTGTTTCCGGTGGCGAGCCAGGGGGCGCGCTTGCACAAGGCCATCTCGACCATCGTGCCGTTCAAGGCATCGCCCTTTCCCTACCGGGGTAAGCTGCCCGACGGCACCGCGCCGTTTCTCGACGTGACGGGGGCGGATGGAAGGCGCGGCCACACCTCGCCGCGCGGCGGCATCTATTGGGAAGACGAGACCTATTCCGACCGCTCGACGCTGCTGGCGGTGCCGAAAGGGTTCGATCCGGCCAGGCCGGCGGTCATCGTCGTGTTCTTCCACGGCAATGGCGCGACCTTGCAGCGCGATGTGGTTGGCCGCCAGCGGGTCGTCGCCCAGGTCGAGGCGTCGGGCCTCAACGCCGTTGTGGTGGCGCCGCAATTCGCCAGCAATGCGCAGGATTCCAGCGCCGGCAATTTCTGGACGCCGGGCTATTTTGCCAGGTTTATGGCCGAGGCCGCGCAAGGCCTGGCCAGGCTGACCGGTGCCAAGGCGGCAAAATTCGACGCCATGCCGGTGGTGTTGGTCGCCTATAGCGGCGGCTACAATCCGGCCGCCTTCATTCTCAGGAACGGTGACATCATCGGACGCCTGCTCGGCGTCATCCTGCTCGACGCGGTCTTCGACGAAGCCGACATCTTCGCCAGCTGGATCGCGCAGCACCGGAAGAGTTTCTTCGTCAGCGCCTATGGCAAGTCCTCAGCTTCCGGCAATGCCGAGATCAGGCAGTTGCTGACGAGCCAGGGGATAGACGCCAGTTCCGATCCGCCGCGCCGCCTCGAAGCCGGCACCATCGCCTTCCTCGCCTCGGATGCCGCCCACGACACGTTCGTCACCCGCGCCTTCGTCGGCAATCCGCTGCAATGGTTTCTCAGCCGCTTGCACGGCTTCGCGCGCTAGACCTGGGCAGCATTTCAAGCGGGCAGGGCGCCATCGATGCCAGTACCCGCGGCTGCCCTGAGTGCCGCCGCCACCGCTGCGGCGCGGCGCGCTTTCGAGCCGTGTTCGGGCCAGACAATGCGGCGCTTGATGGTCAGTGCCGGTACCTCGCGCGCGATCTCGACGAGATGGCCCGCGTCGAGATGGCGGCGCAACACCAGTTCACTGGCCAGCAACGCACCCATGCCGGCGATCGCTGCTTGCGCGGCGACAATGGTCAATCCGAAGCGTGGACCTTGGTCGATATCTTTCCTTTGCCGCGTTGCCGCAGTGAACCAGTCCCGCCAGGTGGGGTAGACATCGTCACCCATCATCGGGTCGATGTGCAGCAGCGGCATCCTGTCCAGCGCCTCCGCCGCGTCCGGCCCGACATGACCCTCGACCAGCGCCGGCGCGCAGGCCGGGATGACCCGTTCGGTAAAGAGGTCAAGTGCCGCGATGTCCGGTGCCGATCCCTTGCGGTAGCTGATGGCGAGGTCGACGCTTTCCTCCGCCATGGCATCGAGCCCGATGGAAGCGACAATGCGGACCTCGAGCCGTCCCAGGGCCGGCCGCACCATGGCAAGGCGCGGCGCGAGCCACAGCGAGGCGAAGGACGGATCGGCCGAGATGGTGAAGGTCTCGGCCCGCCGTTCGAAGCGCAGCCGGCGCATGCCGGAGGCGAGCGCATCGAAGCCGCGGTCGATGTCGGGCAAGGCGGCCTCGGCGGCGCGGGTCAGCACAATGCCATTGCCTTCGCGCCGGACCAGCTTGACGCCGAGCCGCTCTTCCAACTGCCGGATCTGGTGGCCGATGGCGCCGGGGGTGACGCCCAGTTCCTCGGCGGCGCGTGTCAGGCTGCCGGCCCTGGCGGCGGCCACCAGCGCCCTAAGACCGGAAAGCGGCAAATCCCTCAACGCCGTCATGTTTTGAGTTTATCTCAAAACTTGCAGAAGGGAACTCGTTTGAAGGGGGATTTTCCCTGCCTAGGCTTGTCGAAGAAATTCAACCGCAGGGGATGCCAGATGCTCGACACGCCAAAACATGCAAGCCAGCCAAGACACGCAGCCTTACAAGCGGCGCCGATCCGTGCCATGCGGGCCGAAGGCGCACATGTCACTGTCGAACTGGCGGACGGGCGCTCGGCAAAACTCTCGACGCGCTGGCTGCGGCTGGCCTGCGAATGCGAGCAATGCGGCGATACCGCCTCGGGCAAGAGGTGGCTGACGCCGGCCGATATCGACAAGGCCATCCATGCCGAAAGCTTCGACGTCTCCACGCCCGGGCAGATCACCGCCATCTGGCAGGATGGGCATGTGTCACATTACGACGCGGCTTTCCTCGCCGGTCATGCCGGTGGCTCAGGCCCGGTGCGTTTCCAGCCGCAATTGTGGAACAACGATCTCGCTACACGGCTCGGGCGCTTCGCTTTCGACGCGGTGGTCGCGGATGATGAGGCACTGTTCCAGTCGCTGCGGGCGTTGCGCGACCACGGCATCGCCATGCTGACCGGCGTTCCGGCCGAGACGGAAGCAACAGTGCGGGTTGCCGGCCGCTACGGGCCGATCCGCGAGACCAGCTACGGCAAGGTGTTCGACCTGATCTCGCGGCCGGATGCGCGGGTGGCGGGCGAGACAGCACGGGCGCAGATCCCGCACACCGACGAACCGTTCCGCTATGCGCCGCCGGGCTTCATCTTCTTCCACGCCATCCGTACGGGGGCGGGCACCGGCGGCACCTCGCTGATGGTCGACGGCTTTCATGTCGCCGAACGGATGCGGAGGCACACGCCCGAACTGTTCGACCTGTTGACGCGGCATGGCGTCACCTTCCACCGCGAGCATGAAGGCGAGGTGTTCTTCAGCGCCGAGGCGCATGTCATCGGCCTCGACGCGACAGGCGCGGTCACCGGCATCCGCTACAATGACCGCTGCCTGGCACCGCAATGGGCGCCTCTGGACCGGATCGACAGCCTGATCGAGGCGCTGGCCGAACTGACACGGCTGATCTGCGATCCGCAGAACCAGTTCCAGCACCTGCTGCAGCCGGGCGAAGTGCTGGTCTTCGACAACCAGCGCGTCCTGCATGGCCGCAGCGCCTTCGATCCGACGCTGGCGGTGCGCCATCTCAGAAGCTGCAACATCGACCGCGATGGCGTGCACAGCGCGTTTCGCTCGCTGGCGCGCCGGTTCGCGCCGGGGGAGGCGGAAGCGGTGCTGTACCAGGGTGCGATTTTCTAAGGGCTCACAGCGCGGGTTCCTCGCCCCCACGTCAGTGGGGGAGAGGTGGCTCGGCGAAGCCGAGACGGAGAGGGGGCGGCGCGGCGTTGAATGTTCAGAGCAAACTTGCCAGCGCCGCAGCCCCTCTCCGACCGCTTCGCGGCCACCCAGCCGGGGCGAGCCACGGGTCTCGCCCGTCCTTCGGACCCCCCGCTTTGCGGGGGCGAGGAACCCAAGTTCTGCCGGGCCTCAGTTGAACCACAGCGCAAACGTCAGGAAACCACCGCCGCCGAACTCGCGCTGGATCTGGTCGAAATCCTCGCTGGTCAGAATCTTGCCGCTTTCGAGGTAGGGCGCGATGCCCGGGCCGGTGATCGACAGCACCAGGTCGAAAGGCTTCGGCTCGTCGAAGAAGCGCTTCATGTTGATGCCCTTGCCTGTGATGCGGAAATGCGGCAGCAGGGCGCGGCCTTCGAGGAGGTCCTCGGCCATGGTCAGAGTGGCGAGCCAGGCCTGGACCTGCTCCTCGCCGACTTCGAGGCCGGTGAGCGGGTTCTCGCCCTTCTGCTGCGGGCCGGGCAGCCATTCGCGGTCATTGTCGGTCTCGGCGCGGATCGCTTTCCAGTCCTCGCGCGACAACCGGATCATTTCGAGCAATTCCTGGCGCGCCGCCTTGCGGCGTTCCGGCTCGACCACCGGCCAGTTGATGAGATGCACCATCGAGATGAAATCGGCGATGCGCCATTCCGAGGAGAAGATGTTCGAGCCCATCTCGCTCGGCGGGGGCACAAGAATGTCCTGCAATGGCAGTTTGGCGCGCGGGAACAGCATGTGGAACGAACCGTCGAAAGTGTTTTTGAAATCATGCGCCAGCCAGAAATCCGCCTGCGCCATCAGGAACTCGGCATAGCCCTGCAGCCAGTAACCATCGGCGCGGTCGAAGCGGAAGGTCAGCGCCGGTGCGGTGTCGCCCTGCGAAATGCTGCCGCGCGACAGCGCGGCCATGATCGCCGCCATGCTTTCGTCCGGGGCGATCGTGCCGTCCTCGTTGAGGTCGATGCCGACATGGGTGAGATCGATGACCATGCCGATATCGGCATCGGCGGGCACCGAACCCAGCGTGGCGGCGGATTTTGCCAGCCGGTCGCGGAAGGCGACCAGTATGGCGCGGAACTCTTCGTAGGTCAGCGGCTCGGGGTTGGGATTGGGCGGCACCGGCAGCTGCATCAGCGGCAGCATGAAGGATTGCGGGCTTTCGAAACCATGGCGGTGCAGACCGCTCGCCAGCAATTCCAGCGCCGTGAAGAACTCGCCGGCGCCGGCCGCATAGGCCGACGCTGGATCTTTCGGCGCGGCAGCCTCCAGCGTCGACAGGGCGCTGTCGCGCGCGGCCACGGTTTTTGCCTCGAACAGAGCGGTTGCCGCTTCGGGCATGGCAGCACTGGCGGAAGACCAGGGCAAAAGCACAACGAAGACGGATGCCAGCAGGCTTGCTATTCGTGTCATCTTTCTCTCCCAAGCGGTGTCGGGCGACCATACACAGATTTGCGGCGGCGCGCCTGTCAGCGCAGATGCGCTGTCCAAATCGTTGCATGATTGTCGACGGTTACGCTTCAACCAGCCCGGCGGACGGTCTACAGAAGGCAAACGATTGGGCATCGCGTGTCGAACTATCCGCTTTCCTACAAACTGTCCTGGCTGCCGCGTTTCCTGAAGCCGTCGCTTGGCGGTGACGGCAACGGCTTTGCGCCGATGGCGGGGACGTTGATGGAGCCACCGCCAAGAAAGACGGTGCGGCTTGCCTTCATCGGCGACATCTCGGCGGTGGCCAACCGCAGCGCGCCGGACTGTGATCCAGTGATAAAAGAACTGCTTGGCGCTGCCGATCTGGTGATCGGCAATTGCGAAAGCCCTGTCGTGGACGGGCCGAGCGCCGTGCTCGGCACAAAGCTCGGCACGCACCATGCGATGAGCGAGCGGTTTCTGGCCGAGGCGCTCGCCGCGGTCGGTCTTGCGCGGGAAAGACTGGTGCTTTCGCTGGCCAACAACCATGCGCTCGACCAGGGCGTCACCGGTTTCGACGAGACGGTGGCGGCGCTGAAGCGGCTTGGCATCCGCACCATTGGCCTGGCCGCCGACGGCCCGGTGCAGCCGGTCAAAGTCGGGCCGCTGGATGTCGGCTTGGCGGCCTTCACGCTGTGGCGCAATGCGGATGAAGATCTGTTTGCCGGGCGTGTTTCCATGGCCAGCGATGCAGAGCGCTGGCCGCGCGGTCTCGACCTCCTCTGCGCGGTGCCGCATTGGGACTGGGAGTTCCGGCACTTTCCGCGCGCCGGGACGCGGGCGCTGGCGAGGCGCCTGGCCGGGCAGGGCGTCGGGCTGATCGCCGGCCATCATTCGCATGTGGTGCAGCCGATGGAGCGAATTGGTGAGACCGTCGTCGCCTATGGGCTCGGTGATTTCCTCGGCACCGCCCTTGCCCGCCAGCCTTGGCCGGGGCGCATTGGCGGGATTTTCGTTGTCGATGTCAGCACCGATGCAGGGACGCGTGGTGTGGTTGCGTCTTACCGGCTGTATCCGTTCGTGCGGCTGCGGGACCGGGACCATGAACGGCTGGTGCCGGTGGCAGGGTTGGAGAGGGCGATCAGGGGAAAGGTCGAGGGGCGGTTGAGCGCGATCTTTCCTTAGTGCGGCAAGCGACGAGACTTTGCCTATCCTACAAGCGTCGCGCTGCCCCTCATCCGCCTGCCGGCACCTTCTCCCCGTAAACGGGGAGAAGACCGCTAGTCGCATCGTCGGCGCTTTTCCCCCGGCGTTGATGATTGGCGAAATCACTTGATAAGGCGTCCTTCGCCCCGTTTACGGGGGTGAGGCGTGGTCCGCGCAGCGGATGAAAAGCCAATTGCTTGGCTTTTCAAACAACGAACGCCCGGCAGGGCGATGAGGGGCTGCGCGAACATTTGTCGAAGAGGCACCGCAGTCGATACATCGGACAAAACCAGCTATCATGAACTCGTCGAGGCTTGCGGGGGGCAGCGGTGGAAACAGCGGATTTCATGCCTGATGAGACTGACATCGCAGCCATCCGGAAGGGCATCGAAGCTTACGAAGCGGCGAGGGCTTCGACGCTGCGGCAGGTGCGTTGGCGGACGCCGCTTTTCGTTGGCTTGGTGCTGGTCGCCGTGGCGCTGATCGCCTGGCTGTTCAACAAGGTCGCCGACCCCAACGAGCAATGGTTCTCGACGCCGCATGTGTTTCTCTACATCATCGGTTTCGTGACGGCGATCCTGCTCTATTTCCGGGCGATCCGGCCGGCGACGCGGCTGCAGCAATCGTTTCGCGAGACGCTGATGCCGATCATCTTCGGCTTCATCGGGGATATGCGCTACCAGCACGACGTGACGCCGAATTCCTTCGACCGGTTGCCGCGCGAGACGGTCGGCGGCGCCAGCATGAGCCGCTTCGACGATATCATATCGGGACGCTACGACGGGTTTGCGTTCGAACTCTACGAGGCTGACCTTTGGGATGGGGCGTCGACCAAGACCAAGGCGACAACCTTCAAGGGCGTCATCGTCGCTTTCGAGGCCATCGAGCCGTTCCCGGGAATATTGGTGGCGACGCGGCGCACCAATGCGGTCATGGGCTTCTTCCGCGGCATGTTCGCCAGCAAAATGCAGGACCTGTCGTCCGGCGTGCCCGAACTTGATGCAGCCTATGAATTCCGTACCGACAATGTCGAGGCGGCGCGGCCGCTGGTGATGGGACGGCTGGCCCAGGCGTTGAAATGGCTGGGCGAGACCTGGCCGGACGATCCCGCCCGCGTCGCGCTCAATGGCGGCGATGGTTTCCTGCTGCTGCCGCAGGCGAAGAATTTCTTCGAACTGCCCGAAATATCGGTGCCGCTCGACTACACCAGGCATGTCGCGCCGATGATCTCGGACATGGGCGCCATGCTGGCGACCGCGGCGCTGGTGCGCAAGATCGGCGGGAGGGACGCGGCAGGTTGATCTGCCGACGCGACGTCAGCAGTCGAAGCCGTAATTCTGGCGATAATAGTCGACGTCTTCCTTCGCCATTGTCTTGAACAACACACAGACGGTGAAGCTGCCGACTTGACGGCCGTTTTTGGTATAGCCCCAGTCGGAAATATCGTTGCGGGTGAATTCGAGTTCCTGGCCGGCCACGACGTTGTGCACGGCCTGCGGTTCATTCGCCAATGTTCCGGCAAACCCGGTTGCGGTCTTGTGGAAGGGGATGATCCAGAAATGTTCGGTGGCGTCTCCGTCCCTGACCTCGACCTTCAATTTGAAGTCTGATGTTCCGGCCGGGGGAGCGTCCGACAATGTCAGGAATTCATTGAGGCTGGCGCGCGCTTGCGCAATGGCTGCGGCCATATCCGGGTCGTCCGCGGCGACGCCAACGACCTTGTCGCCGCCCTGACCGGAACTTTGCGCTTCGGCGGATATCGGGGCCAACGCCAGCAGCACGGACAGCGCGGTGCGAACTGCGAGGTTCATGAAATGGGCTTCCCTTTCCACAATCGTCGATACCATCGTGCATCGGTCTCGGGTTTTCAACCGATGGGGATGTTCGTCCGGCGTATCACCGATCCATGAAACAAAATTTGTGCCGATGGAATCTCAGCGGGCTGTTTCGTGATGCCGGACGATACGGATTGCGGCGGTGGCGTGATGGCTGGAGACCACCTGCCGCAATCCAGTTAAAGGACTCATTTCATGGAATGAAGTGCGCTCATCGGGGAAACCGAAACGCCTGGATGTCACACCGGCCGCAAGCAATGTGTCAGAATTAAGCCTATGATTTCGTTGCGAAAATTTATCCAACGTGATTTGCGGCCAGCAGGCTTTCCGGCCCAGTGTCAGCTCGTTCGGTGCTGTCGTTACCCAACGCGACGGCCCGGAAAACCGAAACAGCACGGAGTACATCCGATGAAAAGAACCCTCGTAACCACCGCCGCTCTGCTCGCCTTCCTCGGCACGGCCTATGCCGCGACCGTTCAGGGCACCATCCAGGCGGTCGACCCGACGACCAAGTCGATCACGCTCGACGACGGCAAGATCTACCAGCTGTCACCGGAAGCGGCGGTCGGCAAACTGAAGGTTGGCGCCAAGGTGGCGGTGACCGTCGATGACAAGACCGGCATGGTGACGTCGATCAAGAAGGCTTCGTAGAGGTCGCCAGCGTTGGAGCTTCTCCCTTCTCCCCGTTTACGGGGAGAAGGTGCCGGCAGGCGGATGAGGGGCAGCACTAACATCTGAGATATTCAACTCACATCATTTCGGCCCGGTATGCCGATGTCGAGCCGCATGCCGCCGGCTATGGTTTTTGCCAAATAGCCGCGCTATCCCTTGGCCAACGGGGGATCTGCATGGCTGACGAACAGAAAGGGTTCCGCCTGTCGCGCCGGCTGGTGCTCGGCGCGGCCGTGGTCGGCGGCGCGGTGCTGTGGGGCGGTACCACCATGGCGCGGCTGGCGCGCGGGCCTTCAGGGCCGAAGAACGCCGGGCGCATCGCCGATATTGACGGCATCGCCCTGCCGCTGAGGCCGCTGGAGAACGTCCCCGCCTTCGATCCTTCGCTGCCCTGGTTGGCCAAGGGCGGCGACATCAACGATGCCAGCGGCCTGTCACGGACGCCGGTCTATGGAGTGGTCGAGGTCAGCGAGGAAGACCATATCGCCAGGGCGCTGGCCTTCGCCCGCGCCAACGGGCTCAAAGTGTCGCTGGCCGCCATCCGCCATTCGATGGGCGGCCATGCCTTCGACGACAATGCGCTGGTGCTCGACCTCAAAAAATTCAACAAGGTCAGCGTCGATGCGGCGGCCAAGACCATGACGCTGCAGCCCGGTGCGCGCTGGCACGACATCCAGAACATGCTGCATCCGCGCTTCGCGGTGAAGGCGATGCAATCGACCGACATCTTTTCGGTCGGCGGCTCGCTGTCGGTCAATGCGCATGGCATGGACCATCAGGCGGGTTCTGTGGCCGGCTCGATCCGTTCGATGCGGGTGATGCTGGCCGATGGGTCGGTGACGACCTGCTCGCCTACCGAAAACAGCGACCTTTTCCGCCATGTCGTCGGCGGCTACGGCCTGTTCGGCGTGGTGCTGGAGGCGACGCTCGATATCGTCGACAACGCCGTCTACCGGACCTCGCGCGAAATCATCAAATCCGACGATTTTCCAAAGTTCTTCGCCGAGGTGCTGGAGCCGAACAAGGATATCGGGCTGTTCTACGGCCATCTGTCGACGGCGCCGGGCAATTTCCTTGAGGACATGATCGTCTACCGCTACGACAAGGTGGCCGAGCAGCCGCCGGCAGACCAGCCGGCGATCGGCGAACCGGGCTCGGTCGGGCTGAAGCGGGTGATCATCAATCTGGCGAAATGGGGCAGCCTGTTCCAGGAGCTGAAGTGGTTCACCGAAAAGACGCTGGAGCCGAAATTCGAGAACTGCACGGTGGCACGCACCTCGGCGATGGCGCAAGGCGAGGCGTGTCTCGTCACCCGCAACAACCCGATGCACGATTCAGTGCCATATCTGTTCAACGATTTGACTGAAGAGACCGACATACTGCACGAATATTTTATTCCACGTGCGGCCTATGTCGAATTCATCACGGAAGCGCGCGAGATCCTGCGCAACCAGTCGCTGCCGGTGCTCAATGCCTCGGTGCGCATCGTCCACAAGGAGGACGTGGCGCTGACCTATGCGCCGGAGCCGGCCTATTCGCTGGTGCTCTACATCAACCAGCCCACCGATGCCGACGGCAATGCGAAGATGCGGGCGCTGACGCGGGCGCTGATCGACGTGACGATCAAGCATGGTGGGCGGTTCTTCCTGCCCTACCAGCTGCATTATACGGGCAAGGAGTTGCTGGCCTCCTATCCCGAGCTGCCGGCCTTCCTGGCGACGAAACGGCACTATGACCCGACGGAACTGTTTTCCTCGACCTTCTACCGTGCCATCAAGGCGCTGAGTGGGGTGGCGTAAGAAGCAGGAGAATAGTCAATGCGGATGGTATCAGCGGCAGTCCTCACTCTCGTTGTGCTGTGCGCAGGACCGGCCGGAGCCGAGGACCTCAAGGCGTTCAAGCTGACCATCGATGGCGTGACGGTCGACATCGATCCCGGTGAGAGCACTGATATTACGCTGCCCGGCGGCAAGCAGAGCAAGGTGACGCTCGAGCGCAACGAATTCGCCACCTTTTCCGGCGACAGTTTCTCCTTCGTCCATCCGAGCACCATTTCGGTGACCAAGACCGATCTCGGCGAAAACATCACGCAATATCTGATGGCCTCGGCGCTCGGCACGATCGTCGTGGTGCAGGAATATGGCAAGATGAACCCGGTGTCGCTCAACCAGCTGATGCTGCAGGAGATGACCAGGGAATCGGTGCAGGCCGGTGCCGAACTGACGCAGCAGCCGACGACGCGCAAGCTCGCCGACGGCAAGGAATTGACCGGCATCCGTGCCGAGGTGAAGACGCGCACCGACACTGCGTATTTCGAGATCGTCGGCTACGGCCTTGCCGATCAGGGGCTGTTGTTCATCACGCGCGTCGGCAGCGAGGACCTGGCCACCGAACAGCCGCTGATCGACAAGTTCTGGGAAAACCTGAGGCTGAAGATGTAGGGGCTATTTGTCTTGACGCTATTCCGGACGGAAAACCGTTTCACACTTTTCCTGGAATTGCTCTAAAGCCCCGTCGGCACCAGGCCAGCCAGCCAGTTCACGGAGCGTTTTGCCGCGTCGGCGGTTGCGGAAGCCGCGCGGCCGAGATCGGTCTTGACCACGGCATAGCCGTTCTTCGTGCGATAGAGCACGCCGGTGCCGCCATCGACCACCTGTTCATAGGCGACAGGCCTGGCAGCGTCTGCTTCCACGGCCGTCGTCGGCGTGCCGACCGGGACGCTCGGCCGATGGCTCAGTTCCGGCGGCAGCGGGCTTTCCGTCCGAACGATCCTGCTGGCAGGCTTCAGTTCCGGGCCGGATGCGGTGGCGGCCAGCTGCGAGGAGGACGAGGAACCCTTGGTGCGGCAGATGCCGGAGACGAGCGGATAATTGAAATTGCGCTGGTGCAGGATCTGGCTCTTCATCGCGGCTTCGCACTCGGCGATGGTCGACCACTTGGCCGGCGTCTCGCCGATATATTCGCACAGCTTGGCGTCGCAGTCGCAGCCGACAATGGTCATGGCGACAAGGGCGGTCTTGATCACGGTCTTGTCCCTTCGAGATGCCCCCCGGCAGCCCATTCAGGTGCATGTCGCGCTTTTGGGCAACATGCACACTCCATCGCGCGCGAACAAGGCGGGATTTTGCCGCTATTGTGGAATGAGCGTGGCGGCACACACCTATCGAACGGCCGGCAAGGTCCGTTTGAGGAAATTCGCGATCAGCCGCACCACGTCCTGCGGGCGCTCGACCTGCGGGATGTGGTTGACGCCATCGAGAACGGCCAGTTCGGCATGCGGAAACAGCGAAGCGATCTCTTCACCCTGTGGGAGGGGCGTGGTTGAGTCCTCTCGTCCCCAGATGACAAGAACCGGTGGCGTGAAGGCGCGATAATTCGTCTTGTTGGCGGCAAGCGATTTCCGCTCGTCATTGTAGAGGCCGCTGAACAGCCAGTGGCCGACGGCATTGGTCGTGCCCTTGACGTTCAGCGGGCGCGTGTAGATCGCAATGCGCTCCGCCGTGACGAGATCGTCGTTCTCAATGAATTTGCGCAGACCAGGGCCGGTCATCAACGGATTGGTGAAGGTCGAGGCGGTCAGCAGCTGGCGCGGCCAGTCCCTGTTGAGCAGGGACGTGAATGGCAAGGCTGGCACATCGCTCCGGCCGAGGCCAAGCGCCACGTCGAGCAGGATCAGCGCGTCGATGCGATCCGGGGCCGAAAAGGCGGCCTCGATCACGCCACCGCCACCATAGGAGTGGACACCGACGCTGAAATGGCGAAGGCCGAGCGCGTCGGCAAAACCGAGCACGCGCCTTGCGTGGGCGGCGCGCGAATAGTCCTGATCGGCCGGTCTTTCCGAATATCCGAAGGGCGGCATGTCGACGGCGATGACGCGAAAGCCCTGTTCGCCCAGCGGCGCGGCGATATCGCGGTAGGTTTCGGCCCATGAGGCCGTGCCATGGAACAGAAGCAGCGACGGTCCGTCCGGCGGACCCCAGACCTGATAGTGCATCTTCAGCCCGTTGACCGTCGCGAACAGGGCTCCCGCCGGAACCGCCTCCTGCGGCGACAGCGTCTCGCGCAAAGCCGCCGCGCCGCGGAAGCCGACGAGCACCACCATGATCAGCACGACCAGGGTGAGCGCGAGCCAGCCGACAATCCGGATCAGTCGACGCATGGCTTTGGCTGCCGTCTCAGTAGTCGTAGATGTGTTCGAGCTTTGCCCCTGCCTTCATCAGCGATGGCAGCACCAGATGCAGCTTGCGCACGGCGACGACCATGCCGGTGCGGCGCGTCGAGGGGTCGGCCGGAAGCGGATAGCTGAACAGGATGCGCATGCCTTCGGGAACGGCGATCGCGTCGGTCGACAGCACCGTGACCATGATCTCGTCATTGCCGCCGATCTCGACGAAGGAGACGCCCTTGTCGATCAGCCGCGGGATCATGTCGGTGAACACCTGATAGCGCTTGGTGACGAAGATGGTGCCATCGGCACCGTAATCGCGCTCCAGCAAGGTGTCCGGCTCGTTGCGGGTGGCTTCGCCGACCGGGCCCCTGGCCCAGACATGGATGTCGAGGAAGGCCGGGTCGGAGGTGGCGGCAAGCGCCTTTTTGATCAGGTCGGCATAGCCCTGCTTGATGGTATCGGCGAGACCGAAGGCGAGCTTGCGTTCGCTGGTGCGGACAGAACTGTCACCCGGCGCCGGCTGCACGGCAAACAGGCCGGCGCGCTTCTCGGCATAGGGGAACTGGTACCACGGCACCTGGTCGAGGAAGGCGGCGTAGTCGGCCGCCACCTTGGCCTGGTAGATGTCGGCGGCGGTGCGCTTGGCCGATGTCGCCTCGGTGATGCGGCCGACCGTGTTCTCATAGGCCCATTGCAGGATGTGCTCGATCGAGTGGCTGGTGCCGATGATGACCAGCATCTGGTGGTTGGCATAGTTGAACTTGTAGGGCGAACTGGCGCGGATCACCGTGGCGTAATCCTGCCAGAAGCGGCCGACATAGGACCAGTAGGGAAAGCCGCTCGGCTGGTCCTTGGCGACGAAGCCGGCATATTCGCGCGCGGCATAGACGATCGCCCATTCCGGATAAGTGAGGAAGGTCGATTCCTCCGGGCGCTGGTAGCCGGGGATTTCGGCGCGGACCTTGTCGGCCAGCGCCTTGGGCGGCGCGCCGTCGGCGATGCCGGGCAGCGGCGTCTTGTCAAGCGACGGCGTGGTCAGGAAGCCGTAGCTCAGCCCGACCACCGGGATGAGGATGATGATGACGATCAGCCAGACGATCGTCTTGATGATGCGCTTCAGCCAGCGGAACAGGAACATGGCCGGTCAGGCCGTGGCGAAGTGGTCGTGTACGCGCTTCGACAGCCAGAAACCGACATAGACGGCGAAACCGCCAATGACGATGTGCGGCAGGTTGGCGAAGAAGCGGGCGGGGAATTCGATGTCGTTGAGGGAGCGGAAGCCGTTGATGAAGATGCCGGCATCGAGACAGCCGGAGCCGGTGATCAGCCCGAGCACGCCATCGAACAGATAGATCGAGCCGAACAGCTTGAAATAGAAAACCGCCAGGCGGTGCGAGATGAAGGCAGCGGCCAACGCCCAGACGCCGGAGAAGGCGTGCAGCAGGTCGTCATACCATTGCAATGAGAACAGGCCGAACAGATTGCCGTTGGCATCGTTGAACGCTGGTATGTAGCCGATGGCGACGACGCCGAAGAACAGGAAAGCATAGGCAACGGCAAGCTTCTGGATCAACGTCATGAAGTGTCCCCCTTCAAGAAGTCCATTCGCTAACGCTACTCTGCCGGTCACCTGACGCGGTTTTCTGCGCTTCCGATGCTCACGGACCCAATGTCCGCTGCGCTTCGGTTCTCGAAACCCACGCCATGCACCTCGGCAGAGCGCGTTATCAAACGGACTCCGACGCCGAACGTTAGCCGATTTTGGCTCCGGTTGCAGCCCCAACCGAAAATGCCGTAAAAATTGTGTGGAATAGAAGAAAGACAGTCGGCGCCGGGATTTCTCCCAGCGCCTCCCTGTCAGATCAGGACACGGTCGCGGCAGCAACTTCCGTAAAGTCGTCGCGCCATGCCGGCCTTGATTTTGACGGTCCTGCCAGTCCGCCACCCGAGAGCAGCGTCCGTTCGGGACCTCGCCGGTCTCCACCCTTGCGGGCTTTGCCCTGCGGCCATCGAAGGTTTTTGCCGTCCTTCATGGCAGCATCGGTCCGCCGTCGGCGTTGGCACGCTTTCCGCGGCCCCGTAGGTCTCGGCTACCGTCCCTCGAAACAGGCAAGCCTGCTCTCGCTTCGGGCCGTACGGGCCTCAGGAAATCCGCCTTTCACTTTCGCCTTTCGGCTTGGCGATCAGTGGCCGCCTGAGATGGGTTCAACGTACGCCGGGTAAGGGTCTTGGGGAATGGCCCTGGGCCTGTGGATAGCGGGATTATCGGGGACCGTTTGCCAAGAGCCCGGAATTTCGACGCCGGCTGCCTTAGACAGCCTGCCCCCCGCTTTTTGGCACTCCGACCGACACGCCCCTTGCTCCTCCGGCTGGCAGGGGTTTCAATGCCGGCAAAGGATCGAGCATAGCTCGGCGCCGGGGAGGGTGCGTTTTGAAAGTCGGGGTGGTTCTCAATCCGATAGCCGGTGGCGGCCGGCTGAAACGGCATTGGCCTGAGGTCAGCGCCTCGCTGAAAAAGCACTTCGGCGATTTCGAGCTGCGCGAGACGCAAGCCGAGGGCGATGCCGAACGGCTGGCAATCGACCTTGCGGCCAGCGGTTTCGAACTGGTGATCGCCGCCGGCGGCGACGGCACGGCGAGCGAGGTGGCCGACGGGCTGCTGCAGGCGTCCGAGGAGAGCGGCAAGACGACCGAGCTTGGCCTGCTTCCTTGCGGCACCGGCATCGATTTCGCGCGCGGGCTCGGCCTGCCGAAGGCGGTGGACGCGACCTTGAAGCGGATCGCCGAGGCGAAGGGGCGCAAGGTCGATGCCGGCCGCATCTGCTACATCGACGACCATGGCGCGCTGGCCAGCCGCCACTTCATCAACATCGCCAGCCTTGGCCTATCGGGCGCCACCGACCGCGCCGTCAATGCCGACAAGCGCAAGGGCAAGATGTCGGCCAAGGCGCTGTTCCTGTGGCGCACCGTGGTCGAGTTCATCCGCTACCGCTTTCAGGACGTCCGGATCACCGTCGATGACGGCGCCCCGGTCGAGGCGCGCATGGCGCTGGTGGCGGTCGCCAACGGCAAATTCTTCGGCGGCGGCATGATGATCGCGCCGGATGCCGAGCTCACCGACGGCCAGTTCGACATCGTCATCCTGCGTGCCGCGGGCAAGCTGAAGCTGATCTGGGACATCCGCCTGCTCTATGGCGGCCGGCACCGCAACCATCCGGCGATCACCATCCTGCGCGGCAAGAAAGTGGTTGTCGAACCGCTGGGTGATGTGGAAAGAAACGGCGCGCTGGTCGACATAGACGGCGAGTCGCCCGGGCGCATACCGGCGACCTTCGAGATCCTGCCCGGCGCGCTGACGCTCAGATATTGAATCAAGGCGTTGCCAGATTGATTCAAGTCCTTTTGAGGCTGAATCCGGCTATCGATTCAAGTTCATGAAATTGCTTTGGTTTTGGCCTTCCGGTCAAGGCTCTAGCTTGGCCGGAAAACCGGATGCGCGCAGATCGGTGCCGACGGCATCCTCGAGCAATTTGACGATCTGGGTCGACCAGGCGCCGCCGCCATAGGCTTCTTTGCCTTGCTGAAAGATCGCGTTGACGCGCGTGGCGAGGTCGAGTGGCACGCCGAAATCCTTGCCCATGCCCAGCGCGAAGCCGAGGTCCTTCAGCGCCAGGTCCATGGTGAAGCCGATATCGTAGGAGCCGTTGAGGACGAGCTGGCTTTCGGTCTCGTGCACGAAGCTGTTGCCGGAAGAGGCAACGATGGCGTGGTAGGATTGGGCGAGGTCGAGCCCGCCCTGCTTGGCCAGCATCAATGCCTCGCCGGCGGCGACGAGATGGATGAAGGCCAGCATGTTGGTGATCACCTTGATCACCGCCGCCGAGCCGATCGGGCCCATCAGGAAGGAGCGTGCGCACATCGCTTCGATCGCCGTGCGATGGCGTTCGTAGAGGGCGGCATCGCCGCCGACCAGCGCGGTGATTTTTCCCGCCGCCGCCAGATGCACGCCGCCGGTGACCGGGCATTCCAATGTCTCGACGCCGCTGGCCGAGGCGAGGTTCGCCAGGCGAAGAATCTCGTCGCGGCCGTTGGTCGACATCTCGATCCAGGTGCCGCCGTGGGCCAGGCCTTCGAGCAATCCGCCAGGGCCAGCCAGCACCGCTTCACTGACCTTGGGCGAGGGCAGGCAAGAGATGGCATTGCCGGCGCGAGCAGCGGCCTCGGCGGGGCTGTTCGCAGCGGTGGCGCCGAGCGTCACGAGGCGCGCGACGGCGGTAGGGTCGCGGTCGAAGACCGTGACGGCAAAGCCGTTGCGGACCAGGCTGGCGGCAAGGTTGCCGCCGAGATGGCCGAGGCCGATGAAGGCGTAGCTTTCGCTCACGGCATCAACGGTGTCTGCATCATCTGCAGGTGCAAATCCTTGCCGGTGTAGGGATGCGCATCGCAGACCGCTTCGTTGAGCTCGACGCCCAGCCCCGGCTCCTTCGACGGGATGACATTGCCGTCCTGCCACTCGATCTTCTTCTTCAGCAATGTGGCGTGGAAACCATCCCACTGCTTCAGCGATTCCAGGATGAGGAAGTTGGGCAGCGTCACTGCCAGCTGGATGTTGGCCGCGCCGACGATCGGCCCGCAATAGCAGTGCGGCGCAATCTGGATGTGATAGGCCTCGGCCATCGCGGCGATCTTCTTGGTCTCGAGGATGCCGCCGGAGCGGCCGAGATCCGGCTGCAGGATGGTCGCCGCGCGGTTCTCGATGACGCGGGCGAATTCGAACTTGGTCGTCAGCCGCTCGCCGGTGGCGATCGGGATCGAGGTGCCCCGCGCCACCTGCGCCATCACTTCGGGCATGTCGGGCGGCACCGGCTCCTCGAACCACAGGGGATCATAAGGCTCGATGGCGCGCGCCATGCGCAGCGCACCGGAGGCTGTGAACTGGCCATGCGTGCCGAACAGTATGTCGGCTCGGGTGCCGACCGCCTCGCGGATCGCCCTGACCATGCGGGTAGCGACATCGATGTCGAGCAGGCGCGGCTGGTGGCCGTCAAAGGCGGTGTAGGGACCGGCCGGGTCGAGCTTGACGGCATTGAACCCCTGCTCGACATATTCGAGCGCGCAGGCCGCCGCCATTTCGGGGTCATTGTAGACATTCCTGCCGTCCGGCGCGTCCTCGGAATGGACACTGCCGGTGTGCGGATAGAGGTAGGTGTAGGAGCGCAGCGTCTCGTGCACCTGGCCGCCAAGCAATTTGTAGACCGGCTTATTGGCCTCCTTGCCGATAATGTCCCAGCAGGCCATTTCAAGCGCCGAGAAGCAGCCCATCCCGGTCACGTCAGGCCGCTGGGTGAAGCCGGAGGAATAGGCGCGGCGGAAGAAGTTCTCGATGTCGTGCGGATCGTGGCCGATGAGATAACGCTCGGCCATGTCCTCGACCAGCTTGGCCGTGATGTGGGCGGAGAAGGTGGCGTTGTAGGCTTCGCCATAACCGACCACGCCGCCATCGGTGGTCAGCTTGACGAAGATGAAATACTTGCCGCCGATGCCGGGCGGCGGGTTGCCGACAACCCAGGTCTTGACGTCGGTGATCTTCATTTTTGGTCCTCCAGAACCAGTTCGGCGCCCTTCCACCCGGTCATGATCGAGGCGGCGTTGGTGTTGCCGGTGATGTTGTCGGGAAAGATCGAGGCGTCGATGACGCGCAAACCTTCAAGCCCGTGCACCTTGAGGCGCGGATCGACGACGGAGCGCGCGGGATCCGGCCCCATGCGGCAGGTCGAGACCGGGTGATAGACGGTGCCGGAGCGTTTCCTGAAATCCGTGATCAGGTCGGCGTCCGACTGGATCGATGGGCCGGGCAGGACCTCTTCGGCGATGATCTCGGCCATGGCAGGCATCGAGGCGATCTTGCGCACGAACTTCACCGCCGCCAGCATCTCCTCGACATCGGCATTGGTGGAATAGGCATTGGCGACGATTTTCGGATACTCCAGCGGATTGCTGGAGCGGATCATGATCTCGCCCCGGCTCGACGGGCGGCAGTTGGACAGGCCGATGGAGAAGCCGGGCCAGGGGTCGGGCGTCAGGATCGGCCGCTCGCCGCTCTTCGGAATGACGGTCGAGAAGGCCTGGAAATAAAGCTGCATGTTGGGGCGCGTTGCCGCTGGGTCGGTGCGGAAGAAGCCACCGGCATTGTTCATCGACAGCGAGAGCGGGCCCGAACGGGTCAGGATGTATTGCATGCCGACCAGCAGCTTGCCCCACCAGGGACGCAGGGTCTGGTTGAGCGTCGGCAGCTTGCCCTTGAACGTGTAATTGATGCCGACATGGTCCTGCAGATTGGCGCCGACATTCTCGTTGGCCTGGACGACCGCGATGCCGAGCTCGCCGAGGAGTGCGGATGGGCCGACGCCGGACAGCTGCAGCAATTGCGGCGAGTTGATCGAACCGCTGGAAAGGATGACCTCGCGCCCTGCGCGCGCCGTCTTGGTCTCGCCGTTCTGCAAATATTCGACACCGACGGCGCGTTTGCCTTCGAACACCACCCGGGTTGCCAGCGCATTCGTCTCGACGCGGACGTTGGCGCGTTTCATCGCCGGGCGCAGGAAGGCGCGTGCCGCCGACATGCGGCGGCCGTTTTTGGTCGAAATCTGGTAAATGCCGACGCCTTCCTGGGCAGCACCGTTGAAATCCGGATTGAGCGGCAGGCCCGCCTGCTGGCCGGCCGCGAGATAGCGCTTGGTCAGCGGATGGACGGCGTGCGAACAATCGGTGACATGCAGCGGGCCGCCGACACCGCGCCATTTGTCGGCACCGGCCTGATTGTCCTCGAGCGCCTTGAAGGCGGGCAACAAATCGTCATAGCCCCAGCCGGGATTGCCGGCGGCGCGCCAGTCGTCGAAATCCTCGCGCGCGCCCCTGATCCAGACCATGGCGTTGATCGAGCTCGAACCACCAAGCAGCTTGCCGCGCGGCCAGTGGTCGGCATTGCCGCCGAGGCCGGGATCCGGCTCGGCCTTGTAGTTCCAGTTGACGGCCGGATCGAAGAAGGTCTTGCCGTAGCCGAGCGGCATCTGCACGTAGAAGCGGCGGTCGGTGCCGCCGGCCTCCAGCACCAGCACCGAAAAGCGGCCCGAAGCCGACAGTTTGTCGGCGAGCACCGAGCCGGCCGAGCCGGAGCCGACGATGATGAAGTCATAAGTTTGCATGATTGAAATGAGCGGCTCCGGAAATCTGGCCGCAGCCTAGACGCGACGGGTTCGCCGAGTCGCCGCGCCTTCCGGCATGCGTTGTGAAAAAAGCGACTGGGATGCCAGGTCGAGTTGCGGGGAATACCGACAATCGCGCTTGATATGCATGGGGTCGACAGCTTATGCGAGGATATTATTTGGGCGCATGATTTTTTCCGAAAAGTCTGCAACTTTTCGGAATCATGCTCTGGCCACTCTGCGGAAGGCAGGAAATCATATGCGGACCCTGTCGGATGCCTTCATTCCCGAACTGCCGGGCCACTACAAGGGCAAGGTCCGCGAAAACTACGACCTGGCCGACGGGCGGCGCATCATCATCGCCACCGACCGTCTCAGTGCCTTCGACATCATCCTGACCTCGATCCCGTTCAAGGGCGAGATCCTGACCCAGACGGCCCGGTACTGGTTCGAGGAAACCGCCGATATCTGCCCGAACCATGTGCTCGAATATCCCGATCCCAATGTCGTCGTCGGCACAAGGCTCGACATCCTGCCGGTCGAGATCGTCGTGCGCGGTTATCTGGCGGGGACCACCAGCACCTCGATCCTGACCCGCTATCGTCGCGGCGAACGCGACATGTATGGCATGCGGCTGCCGGACGGGCTGCGCGACAATGAGAAACTGGCCGAGCCTGTCATCACGCCGACGAGCAAGGCAGCGGATGGCGCCCATGACGAGCCGCTGTCCAAGGCAGAGATCCTCGAACAGGGACTGCTCACGTCGGCACAATGGGACACCGTTTCGAGCTACGCCTTGAAGCTGTTTGCCCGCGGCCAGGCGCGCGCCGCCGAGCGGGGCCTGATCCTCGCCGACACGAAATACGAATTCGGCACCGACAAGAACGGGACGATCATCCTGGCCGACGAAATCCATACGCCGGACAGCAGCCGGTACTGGATCGCGGCGAGCTACGAACAGGCCCTCACAAGCGGCACGCGGCCGGAGAGTTTCGACAAGGATTTCATCCGCTCGTGGGTGGCGGCGCGCTGCGATCCCTACAAGGATCCTATTCCGACGATCCCCGACGAGATCGTCGAACAGGCCTCTCGCATCTATGCGCAGGCTTACGAAGCGATCACGGGCAAGGCATTCGTCCCTGACGTTTCCGGAAAGACCGTTTTGGATCGCATCCGCTCGAACCTCGCGCGCTACTTCTAACGGTCACGCGAAGCTTTGCCGCGTTGACGCGTCCGCACGGTGACGCTACGGGATCGAGGGCAATCGATCTCAAGCCATCGACCTCGGGGGATTTCTCGCATGGTGCAATACGCGGACGGACGGCCGATCGGAGACCTGACGCTGCGCACGCTGGCCATGCCTTCGGACGCCAATGCCGCCGGCGACATTTTTGGCGGCTGGGTGATGGCGCAGATGGACCTTGCCTGCGGCATCCGCGCCGCCGAGCGCGCCAGGGGCCGCGTGGTGACGGCGGCGGTCAAGGAGATGTCCTTCGCCAAGCCGATGAAGATCGGCGACACGCTGTGCATCTACACCCATGTCGAACGCGTCGGCCGCACCTCGATGACGCTGAAGGTCGAGGCCTGGGCGCAGCGCTATCTCTCCGACCTGATGGAAAAGGTCACCCACGCCGATTTCGTCATGGTGGCGCTGGACGGCGAGGGCAAGCCGAAAGCCGTTCCGGCCGAGGGTTGACGAAAGCCCGGTTTCCGCAATCCCCGGTGCCCCAACCAGGGCAATTGTAACACCGCTGATGCGAGCGATGCGTTTCGCGACATTCAGTGGTTGCCTTCACGCCCGATTGTGCCGGCGTTGGAGGGGAGACAATGCGTCAACACATGCTGAACAGCTGGCTCGTGGCAGCCCTTGTCGCCCTAGTCTGCCTGCTCGGCGTAACCGCCTATGCCGAAGTCAAGAACGACCTTCCGCACACGACTTGCCTGCAAGGCGGCAAGGGTGACCGCAAGCCGGCCGCGACATGCACACCCTGCAGCCCAGCGCCTTGCGAGGGCCTGTCGCCGAGAGCCTGAAGGGCTGCCTTTGGCCCGCGATTGTCGTCGTCAAAGAAGCCTGTGTGCTGGTCTGCCCCGAGCGCCATGAGACAAAGCTGCCCGGGTCGCGTTCAGAGGATTGCGATTTCGCTTGCCGTCAGGCGGTTTCGCTTGCCGCGAAACGCTGGAGTCCTTGCGACGCAATGGTTTCAGCCATGCATGCCATCGAATTTTTCGCGTGCCGCCTGGACGCGCTGGGTGTTCCTGCGCGCCCATTCGCCAAGCGCGCTGACCGGGATCAACAGTTCGTGACCGAGTTCGGTCAGTTCATAATCGACACGCGGCGGGATGGTCGGAAACACGGTGCGGGTGACGAAACCGTCGCGTTCCAATCCACGCAAGGTGGTGGTCAGCATCTTCTGCGAGATGCCGCCGACAGCGGCGCGCAACTCATTGAAACGCAACGGTCCGCCGCCCAGCTTGCCGACCACCAGCACGGTCCATTTGTCGCCGACGCGCTGCAGGATTTCCGAAATCGCGCGGCAGTCTTCAGTGTTGTGCGGGTGCCTCAGTAACAAAACGGTGCCTCCTTGCGTCGGCAGTTGACAGTATCTCATATAGCGCCGGTATCTAAACGATACCAGCTTTTTACTGGAATGGAGAGCCCCCCATGTCAAAGCCGAAAATCGCCATCATCGTCGGTTCGACGCGCGCCGCGCGCTTCGCCGACGTCCCCACCCAATGGATCGCCAAGATAGCCAAGTCGCATGCCGACATCGAGGTCGAGGTCGTCGACCTGCGTGACTTCCCGCTGCCCTTCTTCGACGAAGTCGCGTCCTCCGCCTGGGTGCCGTCGACCAACGAAGTAGCGCAGCGCTGGCAGAAGAAGGTCGCCGAATATGACGGCTTCATCTTCACCGCCGCCGAATACAATCACGGCCCGACGGCCGTGCTGAAGAACGCCATCGACTACGCCGCCAACGAATGGAACAAGAAGCCGGCCGGTTTCGTCGGCTATGGCAGCGTGGGCGGTGCTCGTGCCGTCGAGCAGCTCCGCCTCCATGCCGTCGAGCTGCAAATGGCGCCGGTCAAGTCGGCCGTCCACATCGCCTGGGGCGACTTCCTCGCTGTCCGCCAGGGTGAGAAGAAGCTTGAGGACCTCGAGCACCTGAACCAGGCGGCCACCGCGCTGGTCAACGACGTCGCCTGGTGGGCAAAGGCGCTGAAGAAGGCCCGCGATGCCGACGTGCTTGCCGAGGAAGTCAAGGCAGCCTGATCGCCTTTTGAGATTATCCTCCCAAGGGATATGGGGCGGCGCTTGCGCCGCCCTAACTCTTTGTTTTGACGCAATTCCAGACGGAAAACCGCTCACACTTTTCCTGGAATTGCTCTAGTTATAGCGGCTCAAATCGAAAGCTGCCGCCGGACCGGACGACACGGCCAATGCCGGGCGAGTCCAGATGCGCGCCGGCAACGAAACAGTGATCGTCCGCCGCAAGCGCCAGCAGCCGCATCCGGCTCTCTCGCGCCTGGTCTTGATCCGCGTCGAATTCCCACGTCACCTCAGGGCGATCGAACTGAAGCGATGGGACGTGAACGGTGTCGCCCCAGATCAAAATGTGTTCGCCGCCGCTCGAAACGCGAAAGCAGCTGTGACCCACTTCATGGCCGTGAGCGTCGATAACGTCCACATGCGTCCCGAGACGGTCTCCGGCTTCGAATGGTTCCGCCATGTCGTGAAATCGTTCGAGCCGCTCTTCGGCGCGGAAGAGGCCGAGTTCTTCCCTGGGAACGAACAGGCGCGCCAGGCGCGGGAAAGCGTCTCGGCCATCAGCAAGCACAAGACCATGGATGTGGTCGAGATGGGTATGGGTGAAGCAGACGGCGCGGACTCGTCCCGCATCGATGCCGGCTTCGTCCAGCGCCTGGGGAAGCCGGCCCATGGTCGGGTGCCAGGCATTCGCGGCGCCGGTATCGATCAAGATGATCTCGTTTCCGTCGTCAATCGCGAAGGCGTTGACGGAGAGCCTGAGTTGACCGCCAAACAATGGGACCTGTTCCGGCAAGTCATCGCCAAATGGCTGGTCGCCGTTTTGCCGAAGCCGCCTGATCGGCATGTCGACATACCCATCCCGCAAGGACGTGATGCGTAGGTCACCGAGAGTGTAGGTCTGATAAAGTTCGCCCGAAGCTATGCGGTGCATTTGCCGATCCGTCCTGTCAACAGTCTGAGACGGGCAGCCGGCGTCGGCAACCCATCATGCCATTCGATTTAGGCCATCTGTGCGTGCTGCGCCTGCCGTGGCCGGATGATGCAGTCGGCGAGGCGATACTTTTCGTCCAGCTCGTCCGCGTGGTGCTGGCCCCACTGGCAAAGGGCCAGCAGGATCGGCTCGAGGCTGAGGCCGAGGCTGGTCGCCGAATATTCGACGCGGGCGGGGACTTCGGCGAAGATCTCGCGGCTGACGAGGCCGTGCTCCTCCATTTCGCGCAGCTGCTGGATCAGCACTTTCTGGGTGATGCCAGGCATCATCGTCTTGAGCGCCGACAGCCGCCGGGGACCATCGAAGAGGTGGTAGAGGATCACCGCCTTCCAGCGCCCGGCGATCACTTTCAGCGCGCGCTCCGCCGGCAGTAGCGGCAGTCTCTTGATCGGCATTTTTTTGACCGGACCGGCCATGGTCACCTCCTGGTCAGCAGCGGACAAATGAGTGTGTAGTCGAGGCCCCGCAGATAGTGGCAAACCACGGCCGATGCCAGTGCGATCGGAGTTTGCCATGAAAGCCGTCCAATTCAGCCGCTTCGGGGGCCCCGAGGTACTGGAACTTGTCGATGTGCCGACGCCTGAGCCACAGGCCGGCGAGGTGCTGATCCGGGTGCAGGCTGCCGGCATCAACTTCTTCGAGGTGCTGATGCGCGCGGACCGTTACGCGGTGACGCCGCAACTGCCTATGTTTCCCGGCGTGGAAGTGGCTGGTGTCGTCGAGGCCGTTGGCCAAGGGGTGGATGCGGCGCTGCTGGGAAGCCGTGTCGCGGCGCCGCTGTTTGCCTCGCAGCGTCCTCATGGTGGTTATGCGGAGCAGGTGACGATATCAGCCGATCTCGCCGTGCCGTTGCCGGATGAAGTCTCGTTCGAAGCGGCGACAGCGCTGATGGTGCAGGGGCTGACGGCGCTGCATCTGCTGCGGCAGAGCCCGCCGGACGGTCGAACGATATTGGTGCCGGCCGCTGCCGGTGGCGTTGGATCGCTGCTTGTCCAGCTTGCCAGACAGAAGGGGGCAAGCCGCGTGATCGCTGCCGCCAGCGACAGGGCCAAACTCGATCTTGCATTGTCGCTCGGTGCCGACGTCGCAATTGACTACGCCAATCCGGATTGGCCCACACATGTCCGCGACGCCACGGACGGACACGGGGTCGACATCATTTACGACACGGTTGGCGGCGCGCTGACGGCTCTGTCGCTGAAGGCTTTGGCGCCTGGCGGCGAGCTGGTCTTTGCGGCACTCGGCCGCTACGGGCTCGCGGCTTCCGACCTGGAAGCCATGATCGGCCGCAACCAGTCGCTCAGGGGTTTCGCGCTGCTGCCGCTGCTGCCACCAGAGGTGCTGCGGATGAGCCTGTCGGAGCTGTTCCAACTGGCCGCGAGCGGCCAGCTGCGGGTTGCGATCGGCGGCCGTTTCCCGCTCGACCAGGCCGGCGAAGCGCACCGGCTGCTGGACGAGCGCCGCTCGACCGGCAAGGTCGTGCTGGTGCCTTAGCGGACTCCGCGACCAGGGCATCCACCGCTTGTGGCCGCATGACGGCACGCCGCAGGGCGTTTTTCCTGCCGACGACGCCATACCTTGGCTGCGCCGCCACTGCCCCTTGGGGCTTATCTCATTTCCCCAAACATGCACTCGCTTCCATGATCACACCTGAGTTACTTGCATAATGCAACTAACTCGGCTATAAGTGACTTTCATTTTGAAAGAGACCCAGATCATGGTTGCCAAAACAAGCTTCGAAACCCGCCCGTGTCCCATCGCGCGCAGCCTCGACGATGTCGGCGAGTGGTGGAGCATCCTGCTGCTGCGGGACGCGCTCCAGGGGCTGACGCGCTTCGATCAGTTTCAAAAGAGCCTGGAGATCGCGCCCAACATCCTGACGCGCCGGCTGAACAGCCTGGTCGAGCGCGGCCTGTTCGAAAAACGCGTCTACTGCGAGCGGCCGCTTCGCCATGAATATGTGCTGACCGCCAAGGCGCGAGATTTCCGCCCGGTGCTGCTTTCCTTGCTCACCTGGGGCAACAGGCATCTGGCGCCCGAAGGTCCGAGCCTGGTGGTGGTGGACAAGGCTGACGGGCGCTGGGCCGAGCCGGTTCTGGTCGACCGCCAGACCGGTAGGGAAATCGACAGCGAGGGCTTCACCATGGCGACGGCACCCAAGGCCACCGATCGCATGCGGCAGCGCTATCGCTTCAGCAGCGAAGGCTCAGGCTTGCCGCTCACCGACAACACGGTGATTGAACACAGATCGGATGAGGCACGCCGCCAATGAACAAGGTTCTCTCCGCTGCCGAGTTGCAGCCCGCGCAGCCATCGACTGTTCAAATTCCTGTTCCCGCCAAAAAGCGGCGCAAGCCGTTTGTCATGGTAGGCGCCGCGATCGCGATCGGCGTTGCCGGCTGGTATGGCTTTCAGTGGTGGCAGGCCGGCCGTTTCCTGATGTCGACCGACGATGCCTATGTCGGCGGCAACGTCACGCCGCTGGCACCGCGTGTCGCCGGGCATATCGATCAGATCCTCGTCGAGGACAACCAGCATGTCGATGCAGGCCAGCTCATCATCCGCATCGACGACCGGCCTTTCAAGGCGGCGGTGGAGCGTGCGCAGGCTTCCGTCCAGCAGCAGCAATCGGCGCTCGACAATCTGCGCGCCCAGGTCTCGCTGCAGAATTCGCTGATCGAACAGGCTGAAGCTGATCTCGAGGCCAAGAGTGCCGCCGCTACTTTCACCGCGCAGGATGCCAAACGCTATGAGGCGCTTGCCAGCACCAAGGCCGGCTCGCAGCAGGATGCGCAGAGAAGTCTTGCGGCCGACGGCCAGGCCAAAGCGTCGGTCGCCGCCTCCCGCGCGGGGCTCGCCGCCGCCAGGCAACAGCTCGATGTGCTCAACACGCAGATCTCGGAAGCCACCGCCGCGGTTTTAGCCGCCAAGGCCGATCTCGACACGGCTGAACTCGATCTCGGCTTCACGCAGATCCGCGCTCCCATCGACGGCCTCGTCGGCAACCGGCTGGCGCAGGTCGGCACCTATGTCTCGCCGGGCAGTTATCTGCTGACGATCGTTCCGGAGACAGGGCTGTGGGTCGACGCCAATTTCAAGGAAGACCAGTTGCGCAGCATGGCCGACGGACAGGCGGCGACGGTCTATACCGACATTGCGCCCGATCAGCCGCTCAAGGGCCATGTCACCAGCCTGGGGCCGGCGACCGGCGCGATCTTCAGCGTCATTCCGGCGCAGAACGCCACCGGCAATTTCACAAAGATCGTCCAGCGCGTTCCCGTCCGCATCACCATCGACCCGGACCAGGCGCGGAAGGTCGCGCTGCGGCCAGGCCTGTCCACCGTAGTCACGGTCGATACCGGCGCGCACTGAGGACGCCATGCCAGAGCGCCCGCAATCCTTCTTCGCCAGCATCCTGCCATTCATGGTGATGTGCGTGGGGATGTTCATCGCGCTGCTCGACATCCAGATCGTCGCCTCCTCGCTGCAGGATATTGGCGGCGGCCTGTCGGCGGCACAGGATCAGATCGGCTGGGTACAGACGTCCTATCTGGTGGCCGAAATCATCGTCATTCCGCTGTCGGGCTGGCTGACGCGGGTGTTCTCGACACGCTGGCTGTTCACCATCTCGGCGGCCGGTTTCACGCTGGCCAGCATGCTGTGCGGCTTCGCCTGGAGCATCGAAAGCATGATCGTGTTCCGTGCGCTGCAGGGGCTGCTCGGGGCGTCGATGATCCCGACGGTCTTCACCTCGTCGTTCCACTATTTCCAGGGGCCGAGGCGGGTCTACGCAGCCGCGGTGGTCGGCAGCATAGCCTCGATCGCGCCGACGCTCGGCCCCGTTATCGGCGGCTGGATCACCGACACGCTGAACTGGCACTGGCTGTTCTATGTCAACGTCATTCCAGGCACCATCATCACCGTCCTCGTCGCGGCTCTGGTCAAGATCGACAAGGCCGATCCGTCGCTGCTGAAGGGGGCAGACTATATCGGCATCGTGCTGATGGCGGTCAGCCTGGGTACCGCGGAATACGTCCTGGAAGAGGGCTCGCGCTGGAACTGGTTCGACGATGCGACGATCCGCAATGGCGCTTTCGTCGCCGGCATCACCATGGTTCTGTTCGTCATCCGTAGCCTGACCTATGCGCAGCCGGTGGTCGACTTCCGCGCCTTCGGCAACCGCAATTTCGCCATTGGCTGCTTCCTGTCCTTCATCACCGGCATCGGCATCTTCGCCACGATCTATCTGACGCCGCTGTTCCTCGGCTATGTCCGGGGCTACGGCGCCTTGCAGACAGGGCTCGCGGTGTTTTCCACCGGTGTCGCCTCGATGGTCGGCGTTCCTGTCTACATCTTCCTTGCCAAGCGCTTCGACACGCGCTGGCTGATGATGTTCGGGCTGGCCTCCTTCGGCGCGTCGATGTGGAGTTTTAGCGCCATCACCAGCCAGTGGGGTGCTGCCGAGCTTCTGATCCCGCAACTGTTCCGTGGCTTCCCGCAGGTCTTCGCCGTCGCGCCGAGCGTCAATCTCGGCCTCGGCAGCCTGCCGCCCGAACGGCTGAAATATGCCAGCGGCCTGTTCAACACGATGCGCAATCTCGGCGGTGCCGTCGGCATCGCCATTTGCGGCGCCATCCTGAACGACCGCACCAACTTCCATTTCCTGACGATCACCTCGCACCTGACGCCGCAGAACGAGGCCGCGATGCGGCTCGTCGACAATGTCGCGCAGCGCTATGGCCAGTTACCTGGCGCTGTCGCCGATGGTCATACCGCGTCGTTGAAGCAGCTGTGGGCGCTCGCCTATCGCGAGGCATCGACCATGGCCTATGCCGATGCGTTCCTGGTGATCATGGCCGCCTTCGTCATCGCCACGGCGCTGGTTCCGTTCCTGCGCAATGTCACACCGAAGGCGCCGCCTCCGGACGCGCACTGAGGCGACCAAGGCGACTGGCTAGCCCGTAGCCGTCTTTTCGCCGAAGGCATGCCAACGGGCCTCGATTTCGGCGCGAAGCCGATCGCGACTGACGGAGAGCACGCTGTGCGGCAGTGTGACGAACCGCTTGCCATCCTGCGTGGGGAAAATGTTGCTCAGTCGCGAGGCCGTGGCGTTCTGGGCGGGCATGAAGGTCGCCATACCGATGCCGAACCGCTTTAACCCCCTGCTGTTTCGGTTGACAGCCCTCCATAGAGGCAAGACCGTTTTATCCGCGAACGGCTCGGAGACCTGCAGCGCGGTGACATCCCGGTACTGGTCTTTCCCCAACGAGTAGCCCGGCCTGTCCCCCGAGAAGTCATACCATCGCTTCTTCAACACCTCGAAGGCAAGGTCGAGTGAGGAAATGCCCTCCACTTCCCGCCAGGGGATGTCGAGAAAGACATAGCCGTCGAGATTGAGACGCAATCCGGCCGGCGATAGCAGCAACAGTGGCTCGGCGGTCAGCAATCCGTTGATGTGCCAGACAATCATGACGGCCGCCACAGCCGCCAGGGGAACACCCAACAGCCAGTTATTCCTGCCGAAGGCGACAACGAGCCCGACAACGAGAACAAGCGCCGAGAAGGCGATGTATTTCAATGCGGTCTTGCCGCTGCCATAGGCAATGATCTGCTTGACGTCTTGTGCCTGGACTGAACTCAAGGTTCGCCTCCCCATGGCCGGCACGACTTTACAGGCGAGAACCGCCGCCAAGACAGTCATGGACGATACAGGCTGGCCATCGGCCCAACAAGCCCAGCGCTAAACCCGCACAGCGTCGATGGTGGCGTCCGCGTCACCGCACCGGCTCGCGGTGGGGGCCGGGGCAAGCGGTGCCTAGAGCAGTGCTCTAACTCTTTGTTTTGACGCAATTCCGGACGGAAAACCGTTTCACACTTTTCCAGGAATTGCTCTAGTCACCCGCGCGCGCCAGCAATAGCGCACGCTCCCTGTCATTGCTGGTCAATTGGGCGGCCTGGCGGAACGCGGCGCGGGCTTCCGCCGGACGTCCGAGTTTCTCCAGGAGATCGCCGCGCACCGTCGGCAAGAGATGCGAGTCCTTCAGGCGCGGTTCGTCCTTCAGCGCTTCGACGATGGCGAGGCCTTGCGCCGGTCCGAACGCCATGCCGACGGCCACCGCCCGGTTGATTTCGACGATGGGCGAGGGGGCCGCCAAGGCCAGGGCTTGATAGTATGCCGATATCGCGATCCAGTCGGTGTCGGCGGCGGTCACCGCGCGGGCATGGCAGGCGGCGATCATCGCCTGCAGGAGATAGGGGCCGGGGGTGGTCGTCAGGGTCATGGCGCGGTTCAGGCCGTCGAGGCCGCGTTGGATGAGCGACCAGTTCCATCGGCTGCGGTCCTGGGCGAGCAGCAGGATCGGTTCGCCGGCTCTGCCGGTACGGGCAGGGAAGCGCGAGGCGTTGAGTTCCATCAGCGACACCAGCCCCTGCACCTCGGGCTCATCAGGCATCAGCGCCGCCAGCGAACGGCCGAGGCGCAGCGCTTCGCCGCAGAGATCGGCGCGCAGCCAGTCCGGCCCCGTCGTCGCCACATAGCCCTCGTTGAAGGTGAGATAGACCACCTCCAGCACGGCGGCGAGGCGTTCGCGACGCTCCTGCCCGCGCGGTGTCTCGAACGGGATGGCGGCGTCACGAAGGGTCCGCTTGGCGCGCACGATGCGCTGGGCGACCGTGGCTTCGGGCACCAGGAAAGCGCGGGCGATCTCCGGCGTCGACAACCCGCCCAGCAGCCGCAAGGCGAGTGCGGCGCGCTGCTCGGCCGGCAATAGGGGATGGCAAGCGGTGAAGATCAGCCGCAAAAGATCGTCGTCAATATCCTCGTCGAGCGCCGCCTCGATGTCGGGCATCTCGCGCTCCAGCTCGGCGAGGTCGATGGCAAGTTCGCGATGCTTGCCGTCGATCATGGTGGTGCGGCGCAGCCGGTCGAGCGCCCGATTCCTGGCGACCTCAGTCAGCCAGGCGGCCGGATTGCGCGGGATGCCGTCCCGGGGCCAGCGCTCCAGCGCCAGCAGGAAGGCATCGCCTGCGATCTCCTCGGCCAGCCCGACATCCCTGAGATAGCGGGCGAGCCTGGCGGTGAGCTTCGGCTGCTCGATCCGCCAGACCGCTTCGATGGTGGCTGTGGCCGTCAACCCTTCAGCTCGCCAAAACCTTCCGCCACCTTCTGGACGTCCTCGGGGAACTCGCTGATCTCAAAGACGCGGCGAACCTCGATCACGTCATTCTCCCCAGCGGGGCAGCGGCGGGCCCATTCGATGGCCTCCTCGCGCGAGCGCACGTCGATCACCCAATAGCCGCCCAGCACTTCCTTGACCTCGGCGAACGGCCCGTCGGTGACAACGGGCTTGCCGCCTTTGAAGCTGACCCGCGCGCCCGATGACGGCGGATGCAGCCCGTCGAGCGCCAGCAACACGCCGGCCTTCTTCAGCTCCTCATTATACTTCATCATCCCCTCTACCGCCTTGGCATCGGGCATGACATCGGGCGCCGCCTCCGCGTAGCCGCCGGGGATCATCAGCATCATGAACCGCATGGTCTTTCTCCTTGGTTAGGGTTGGTTCGATGATACGACGAACGGGCAATGGCGAAATCGACACGATTGGCAAAAAAGTTCAAATTCCCGGTCGCGCCAAAGACCGAGGGTGTTGGACCGCCATATGGGCGAGGCTGCCATCTGGCCCTGCCAGATTGCCCTGATATGTCAGGCTGCAATCCCTCACTCGAGCAAATCCGTGAAATCATCCAGCCTGGCCGGCGCAATCTCCCCCACGATCCCGGTGCTCGTCTGCGTGTTCGGCATCTTCCTGCTCTCCGGCATGGATGCGGCGATGAAGGTGCTGGTCATCGCGGTCGGCGTTTACAACACAGTGCTTTGGCGCAGCATGCTGGCGACCGTGGTCGCGGGCGCGGGCTGGTTGGCAGGGCCGCGCTCGCTTCCTTTACCCTCGGTGCTGAAGCTGCATGCGCTGCGCGCCGCGATTGTCGGCATTGTCCTGCTGTGCTTCTTCTGGGGGCTTGCCAGGCTGCCGCTGGCGGAGGCGATCGGGCTTAGTTTCGTGGCGCCGCTGTTTGCGCTCCTGCTGGCCGCGCTGCTTTTAGGCGAAAGGATACAACGCAAGGCGATCTGGGCCTCGCTGGCCGGCATCACGGGCGTTGTCATCATCGTGGCCGGACAGTTCGGCCACACGAGCTACGCCAGGGATGCCCTGCTCGGCACCGCGGCGGTGCTCGCGTCGACGGTTTTCTACGCCTACAATCTGATCCTCGCCCGGCAACAGGCGCTGTTGGCCAAGCCAATCGAGATCATGCTGTTCCAGAACCTTGGCGTTGCGGTCATGCTTGGTCTTGCGGCACCCTGGCTCGCCATTGCCTTGCCCAGCAATCTCTGGCTTCCGCTCGCAGGCGTAACGGCACTGTCGCTCGCCGGCCAATTCCTGATGAGCTGGGCCTATGCGCGTGCCGAAGCGCAATATCTGATCCCGACGGAATATTCGGCCTTCATCTGGGCGATCGCGCTCGGGTGGTTCTTCTTCGACGAGGCGGTGACCTGGACCACGCTTGCGGGCGCCGGCCTCATCGTGGCCAGCTGCCTGATCGCCGCACGCTCGAACCCCAGACTTGCCGAGCCGATCGAAGCCACGGTTTGAGGGGCCGAACGCATAAGCGCGGCACCCGGTCAAATATTCCGGTGCCGCAGAACGTCCACCAGCAGGGATAGGGCCGGTGACGTGTGCCGTCGGCTTGGATAGTAGAGGTGGTAACCAGGGAAATAGGGGCACCAGTCTTCCAGAACCCGGACGAGCCGCCCGGCGGAGACGTAGGGGAGGACCTGGTCCTCCGGCATGTAAGCAAGCCCCAGGCCATCCAGAGCGGAACTCAGGCGCATGCCCAGATTGTTGAACACAAGCTGACCGTCGCCGCGTACCTTGACCTCCCGGCCGTCCTTCTCCAGCCCCCATGGAAACAATCCACCGTGGGTCGGCAGCCGCATGTTGATGCATTTGTGTGCGGCGAGGTCGTGCGCCGTTTCCGGCACGGGAAACCGCGCGAAGTAGGCCGGTGAACCGACCACCGCCATGCGGATGTCGGGGCCGATGCGGACCGCCACCATGTCCTTCGCCACCTGCTCGCCCATGCGCACGCCGGCGTCGTAGCCCTCGGCGACAATGTCGGTCAGGCCGTAGTCAACGATGATCTCCACCTGGACGTCCGGATAGTCCGGCAAGAACCGCTTGAGCGCCGGCTGCAGCACGGAAATCGCCGGGTGCTCGCCGGCGGTGATGCGCACGGTTCCAGCCGGTTTCTCGCGCAGCTCGTTCAAGGTCGCCAGTTCGGCCTCGATCTCCTCGAAGCGGGGCGCCAGGGTGCGCAACAGGCGCTCACCGGCCTCGGTCGGCGCAACACTGCGCGTGGTCCGCGTCAGCAGCCGCAGCCCGACACGCTCCTCGAGATTGCGGATGGTCTGGCTGAGCGCCGAGGGTGACACACCGAGCTTTGCTGCGGCACGCGTGAAGCTCCGTTCCCGGGCCACGGCTGCAAAAGCGGCAAGGTCGTTGAAGTTCTGCATGGGGTATTTATTAGCTCAGCTAACAATGACATACGGATTATAGCACATTATCGTAAGGTCAGACATCCCCTATCTTATGCGCATGCCGTGGTCTGCAGCAGGGTCCGGACGCAATTTCAGAGAAGGACGAGGAAAGATGGCAAGCGAACATATGAGAATGGCGCGCCGTGGCTTTCTGAGCGCGGCGGGAAGCCTGGCGGCGGCGCCGCTTCTCGCCGCCACCGGTTCGCAGGCTCAAGCGACCGCTCAGGTGACAGGCATCAACGGCACACAATCGCTGAGCGGACGGCGCAAGCTCGGCTCGCTGGAGGTCTCCGCCATCGGCCTCGGTGTCCAGAACATGAGCCGGACCTATCAGACAATCATTCCGCCGCGGCCAGAGATGATAAACATCATCCGCACGGCTTTCGACCGGGGCGTCACCTTCTTCGACGCCGCCGAGGCTTACGGTCCCCACGAGGTGGAGCGCATCCTCGGTGAAGGCGTCGCGCCGTTCCGCGACCGCGTGGTGATCACATCGAAGTTCGGCTGGAACATCGACCTGGAAACGGGCAAGCGGCTCCCGGGCCTCAACAGCCGGCCGGATCACATCAAACCAGCGGTCGAGGGCATGCTGAAGCGACTTCGCACCGACCGCATAGATCTGCTTTATCAGCATCGGGTCGATCCGCAGGTTCCGATCGAGGATGTCGCCGGCGCGGTCAAGGACCTGATGGCGCAGGGCAAGGTCTTGCACTGGGGCCTGTCCGAAATGGGACTGAAGACACTGCGCCGGGCGCATGCCGCGCTGCCGGTCACGGCCGTCCAGAGCGAATATTCGATGCTATGGCGCGGACCGGAACCCGAAGTCCTTCCAATTTGCCAGGAACTCGGCATTGGTTTCGTGCCGTGGAGCCCGCTTGGGGTGGGATTCCTGAGCGGCGCCATCGACGCCAACACGCGGTTCGCCGAAGGTGACATCCGCAGGGTGGAGACCCGCTTCGCGGCGGACAACCTGCCGCACAATCTGGCGCTGGTGGACCTGCTTAAGAGCTGGGCCGAGCGGAAGCAGGCCACGCCCGCGCGGATCGCGCTCGCCTGGCTGATGGCTCAGAAACCGTGGATCGTGCCCATTCCCGGCACGACGCAGATGCCGCACCTTCTCGACAATATCGGCGCCGGCTCGGTCCAGTTCACATCGGACGAACTGGCGGAACTCGATGCCGCGGTCGCGGCAATTCAAATCCAGGGTGCACGCCTTCCCGATAGCGTCCTGGTGTTCTCCGGCGTGGAAGCGCCGGAGAAGGCCTGAGCCGCGCTTGCTCCCGAACAATCACAAGGAAGATCACCATGAAAACCAGAAAAATCGGGGACCTCGAGGTTTCCGCCCTCGGCCTCGGCTGCATGAGCATGAGCTCCGCGTATGGGCCACCTGCCGACAAGGCCGAGATGATCAAATTGATCCGCGCCGCCCATGATCGCGGTGTCACCCTGTTCGATACGGCCGAAGCCTATGGACCCTTTGCCAATGAGGAACTCGTGGGCGAGGCTCTAGTCCCCATTCGCGACCAGGTGGCCATAGCCACCAAGTTCGGCTTCGACATCGATCTCGTGACAGGTGCCCGCAGCGGCGGCACCAACAGCCGGCCTGAGCACATCAGGCAGGTGGCGGAGGCCAGCCTCAAGCGGCTGAAAACCGACCGCATCGACATCTTCTACCAGCATCGTGTCGACCCCGATGTGCCGATCGAGGATGTGGCGGGTGCCCTCAAGGACCTCATCGCCCAAGGCAAGGTCAAGCATTGGGGGCTGTCGGAAGCGGGTACCCAGACCATTCGCCGCGCATATGCGGTGCAGCCGCTCGCGGCCATCCAGAGTGAATATTCCCTGTTCTATCGCGGCGCGGAAGCTGAGATCCTGCCGTTATGCGAGGAACTCGGCATCGGCTTTGTCCCGTTCAGCCCGCTGGGTGCGGGATTCCTGACCGGCAAGATCGACGAGAACACCAAGTTCGACGCTACGGATTTCCGCAACCTTGTGCCTCGCTTCTCGCCGGAGGCGCGCAAGGCCAACATGGCGCTGGTCGAGGTCGTGAAATCCGTCGCCGGGCGCATAGGAGCCACGCCCGCCCAGGTCGCGCTCGCCTGGCTGCTCGCGCAGAAGCCCTGGATCGTTCCGATCCCCGGCACCACCAAACTGCACCGTCTGGAGGAGAACCTCGGCGCGGTCGACGTCACGCTCACGGTGCAGGACCTGCGGGAACTCGCCGACGCTCTGGCGAAGATCGAGGTTCGGGGCGAACGTTTGCCCGAAGCGGGACTGAAGATGACCGGCCTGTGAGTGGGATCTGAACCGTGACCGATACTGACAAGCCGACCCGACGGGACATCCTCATGTCATCGCTGCTACTGCCACTCACGGCCGGGGTCGCGGCATCGACCGAAGAGGCCGAAGCCGCATCGTCGGCCGACGGCAAGTCGCTGGTGGCGTTCTTCACGCGGAGCGGGAATACAAGTGTCATCGCCGGGCAGCTCAGCCGTGCCTTGCCGGCCGAACTGTTCGAGATCGCGCCGGCCACGCCTTACCCGGCCGACTATTTCGAGACCGTCGAGCAAGCGCGGCGGGAGCGCGATCGTGGCTACCGACCGCCGCTCCGGTCGCAGCTTCCGAGCATGGCGGCTTATGCCACCGTGTTTCTGGGGTTCCCGATTTGGGGCGAGACCGCCCCGCCTGTCATACGCTCTTTCCTCGCGTTGCACGACCTGGCGGGAAAAACCATCGTCCCGTTCATCACGCATGGCGGCTTTGGCCCGGGTGACAGCCTGGACGTTGTGGCCAGCCACGCCCCACAATCCCGCCTGGTCAAGGGCTTCACCATGCAAGGGCCGCAGGAACGCCAGACCATCGAGCGCGTCGCCCAGTGGCTGAACACGTTGGATGTTGATTAGTCGGCAGTCGCGATATTGGAGTGTACGCACCGCCTCGCGATGGGTACCGAGCAGGCGGGTGGCCATCAGCTTGTCGATGCGGCCATCGAGGTCGACCACGTCGAAGCGCTATCCCGGCGCGTCGACGCATTGTTGCCAGAGCGGCAATTGCACGACCCCATCAAAAAACAGGGAGAGCTTCTGCGTGACCTGAACCAAACATAGCGGTAAGTAGATCGGTGCCTTCTGTAAAATTTTATTAAATATTTCGTCCGTCGAATTACGGTCTGTAGACCATTCGTCGGGTTGTTGTGCTTCCAGTCCGGAAAACGTCACTGAATGGTCGATGCAATGGGGAACTATGTGCCAAGTTCCTGGAACGGTATCGTGCATGGCAATTTTGGTCCGGATGCGACCGCCTGGAACTCGTATCGAACGATCCAGGCAGGCGAGGCATCAGGAGAAGGATTTATCCGATGAGCTTCTTCGTCAACGCCTTAGGCGTTCCTCTTCCCTACAGCGGCGCTTCCAACCATTGGTTCTCGGCAGCAGGGTCCGGGCCGGACTTGTACGGCAGCTCCGGAAACGACTCGTTCTACGGAGCATCCGGTGTCACCATGCACGGTGGCGCAGGCGATGACATCTATTACCTCTATGCGGCGAGCAACAAAGTGGCCGAGGCCGCCGGGGCAGGCATAGACACGATCAGCACATGGATGAGCTATAAGCTCCCCGACAATGTCGAGAACCTCGTCGTCACAAACGCCAACAACTATGCTTTCGGAAATGGGTTGGACAACATCATCACCGCCAAGGCCGGGCACCAGACGCTGGACGGCGGCGCGGGAAACGATGTGCTGATCGATGGCGGCGGCGGTTACGACACTTTCATCGTCTCGAAAGGCAATGGAAGCGACCTGATAGCGAATTTTGCCGCCACCGACACCGTTCGCCTGAATGGCTATGGGTTCACGTCGTTCGACGCCATCCACTCCAGCATGATCCAGGCGGGATCGAACGTGCTGTTGAACCTCGGGTCCGGCGAGATCCTCGAGTTCAAGGACACGACCATCGACAAGCTGCAACCCAGCCAGTTCGAGTTGCCGATCGACAAGTCCGGAATGAGCCTGTCCTTCAGCGACGATTTCAACACGCTGAATCTTCACAATGGCCAGGGCGGCACGTGGGACACCAACTTCTCGTGGGGAGCGCCGAACGGCAGCACCTTGAGCAGCAATGGCGAACTGCAGTGGTACATCGACGCCAATTTCGCACCGACGAGCTCCGTCCACCCGTTCAGCCTGAACAACGGCGTGCTGACCATCACCGCGGCGCAGGCGCCGGCGGAGATCAAGCCGCTGATCAACAATTACGAATACACCTCCGGCATCCTGACGACCCACGATTCCTTCTCGCAAACCTATGGCTATTTCGAAATCCGGGCCGACCTGCCCGAGAACGCTGGTGCCTGGCCGGCCTTCTGGCTGCTTCCTGAAGACGGTTCGTGGCCGCCGGAACTCGACGTCGTGGAAACGGTCGGCCAAGCCCCGAACTCGTTGATCATGACAGCGCACTCGAATGAGACCGGAACGCACACCAAGGTCACGTCGACAGTGAGTGTCTCGGACCCCGCCGGTTTCCACACCTATGGCCTGCTCTGGACGCCGGACAAGCTTGTCTGGACCTATGACGGTGTGCAGGTCGCAGAAGCGGCGACGCCGTCCGACATGAACAAGCCCATGTACATGCTGGTCGATCTCGCGGTCGGCGGCTTGGCCGGCACCCCTCCGGATCATTTGGCCACGCCAGCCGAGATGAAGATCGACTACATCCGCGCCTATACGCTGGACAGCGCGCCCGCGAACGCCCTGAACATCACCAGCAGCACCACCACGCACAGTATCGCCACGCACAGCAGCAGCACGCTGCACGGCGGTTCCGAGTTTGGGGGCCACGCGTAAGGTTTCGGGATCATGCAGCGTCGGGGAATGCCGAAATGACTGGACCGTCTAGCCTGCGTCCGGTCTTCATGCGCGCCATCGCCGATGTCGGCGTCTTCTCGCTGTTGATCAACCTCCTGCTGTTGGTGATTCCACTCTACCTGCTGCAGGTCTATGACCGCGTGCTGCCGTCCTCCAGCGTCGAGACGCTTGTCTATCTTTCGGTCATCGCGGTTCTCGCGCTCGCTTTCCTCGGGCTGCTGGACGCGATCCGCGCCGTCTACACGCAGCGCGTTGCGGCGACCCTCGACCGGAAGCTTGGTGCCAGCACATTCGCCGTTTCGCTTGGCGCAAAATATGCCGGCGGCCTGTCGCCGCTGCGCGACCTCGCCTCTGTCTGCGCCTTCATCAGGTCGCGCGGCGTGGCGGTGTTGTTCGACCTGCCCTTAGCCCCTGTCTTCCTCGCCCTGCTCTATCTCATCCATCCGGTGCTGTTCTGGGTGACGGTCGCCGGCGCGACGCTTCTGCTGTTCCTGATCGTGGCCAACCAGCTTGCCATCGGCAGGAACGACGCCTTGTCCGCGGAGCGTTCGGCCTTGGCCAGCCAGGCGGAACAGGCTTTTGCCCGCAATGCGGAGACGCTGCGCGCCATGGGCATGGTGGAGAACGCCGCGCGGGTCTGGCGACGGCACGTGGCGGCAGCGCTGACCTTCCATGACCGTTCCTCGAGTGCCAATGCGATCTTCAGCGGTGCCTCGCGGGCGCTGCGCATGATGCTGCAACTGGCGATCCTCGGCGCCGGCGCATGGCTGGTGCTCAACGGGCAGATGACGGCAGGCATGATCTTCGCCTCCTCGCTGGTGTCGTCGCGCGCGCTGCAGCCGCTCGACCAGTTGATCGGCGCCTGGCGGCAAATCGCCGACGCCCAGCGAGCGTGGAAACGGCTGGAGACGGCGCTTGCGGCGCGTCCGGTCGAAGCGCGGAAACTGATCCTGCCCGATCCGGCAGGCGCGATTTCCGTGCAGGACGTTTTCTTCATGGCGCCGAATGCCCAGCCCGGCACCGAACCCATCCTCAAGCGGCTGAACTTCCAAATTGGCGCCGGCGAAGCGTTGGCCATCGTCGGCCCGAGCGGCGCCGGCAAATCGACGCTGGCGCGGTTGCTTGTGGGCGCCGCCCGGCCGACCGGCGGCGCCGTCAGGATCGACGGCGCCGACCTCAGGAGCTGGGACGAAAACCAGCTCGGAAAGCATGTCGGCTACCTCGCGCAGGAGGTGGAGCTCTTTCCAGGATCGATCGCGCAAAACGTCGCCCGCTTCGACCCTGATGTAGATGACGCCTCGATCATCGAGGCAGCAAGGCGGGCTGAGGCGCATGAGCTGATCCTGGCGCAGCGGGACGGCTACCAGACATTGATAGGTCCGTCGGACAGAACGCTGTCGGGCGGCGAACGCCAGAGGATCGGTCTGGCGCGCGCCTTCTACGGCAATCCCAGAATTCTCGTCCTGGATGAACCCAGCACCCATCTCGACGGCACGGGCGAAGTGGCGCTCGAGGCGGTACTCGCCGCCGCGAAGGCGGCCGGCGTCACGATGATCGTGATCACGCATCGCCCTTCGATTGCCGCGTCCTGCGACCGCGTGATGCTTCTGCGCGGCGGCGCGATCGAAGCCTTCGGCCCAAGCAGCGAGGTGCTACGGCATTCGGTCGTTGGCAAGGGCCTTCCCGCGCAGCCGAATACGGTGATGACAGGGTCATTCGCCACGACGATCCGTACGCATAACATGCGTTTTGGATCGTAGATGATGGCGGCGCAGAGCCTCGCCTGGGAGGAGAGCAACCCGCGTACCGACATAAGGCGCGTGGCATTTGCCGGATACGCGGCAACAGCGCTATTGGTGGGTTGCTTTGGCTATTGGGCCGTCAGCGCGCCCTTGTCTGGAGCGGTGATCACGCAAGGCACGATCTCGGCGACCGGCGGAAACATCCTGATCCAGCATCCCGAGGGCGGCATCATCGAGGAATTGCTGGTCCATGACGGCGATCGCGTGCAACAGGCCCAGGATCTGATCGTGCTGGATCCGACAGCCGCGCAGGCCGAGCTCAACCGGCTGACGAGACAGTCGATCGCGCTCAGGGCGAGTGCGGCGCGGCTGGAGGCGGAACGCGACGGGTTGGATAGGCTCGCGCCAATCACCAAAGCGGCGCCAGCACCATTCCAGCCCGATTTCGAAGCCCTGATTCGAGAGCAGCAAAAGGAATTCGATGCCAGACTCGCCCGGTTTCGATCGGAACAATCGATCCTCGCCCAACGCGTCGCCATGCATCGGCAGTCGGTCGTGGGATTGCAGGCCCAGAAAGAGGCCATTCAGCAACAGGCTGAAATCGTGAAGAAGGAGCTCGGCATCAAGATCAGCCTGCTGGACAAGGGCCTCACCAATCGTAGCGAATACTCGCAGCTTTTGCGCAGCGAGGCCGATCTCGTCGGGCAGGCCGGGGCGCTGGAGGCCAATCTGGCAGCGGCCAACACCCAGATCATCGAGGCCCAGGAGCAGACCGAGCACCTCACCACGCAGCGCGTGGAGGAGGCACTGACGAAGTTGGACGAGGTTCGCGCTAACCTGGCCGACATCGAGGAACAAATGAGGGCGGCCGAGGCGGTGCTGCGGCGGACGACGATCAAGGCACCAGCCGCGGGCATCGTGGTGTCTTCGACCTATAATGCCAAGGGCAGCGTGATTGCGCGCGGTGAAAAAATCATGGAGATCCTGCCTACGGCACCGGGTCTGATTGTCGATGCAAGGCTGCGGCCGAAAGACGTCGATCAGGTCCGTGTCGGCCAACCGGCGAAACTGCGATTGTCCGCCTTGAACATGCGGCTCACCCCCGAGGTTTCAGCCACCGTGGCGCAAATTTCTGCGGACCGGCTCATCGACGAGGCTACACATGAGCCCTATTTCCGCGTCAAACTGAAGATTGCCGCCGACCTGCCGCCCGGCGTGAAGCCCGAGCAGCTTTACCCCGGAACGCCGGTCGAGGCGTTCATCAACACCGGCGACCGGACTTTCTTCGAGTATCTGGCACGGCCGATGCTCGATTCCTTCGCTCGCACGTTCACGGAGCGGTAGAGGTCGCCGGCCACGCAATCCACCGGCCTACCGTCGATGACCGCCAAGGCCTAAAGCCGACATTCAAACAATCACCGCACCGCCTCGCGGTGGGTGCCGGGTAGACGGGTGGCGATCAGCTTGTCGATGCGGCGGCCGTCGAGGTCGACCACCTCGAAGCGCCACCCTTGCGCGTCGACGCATTCGCCGGTCGCCGGCAGATGGTGCATGTGTGACAGGACGTAGCCGGCAACCGTCTCGTAGTCGCGGTTTTCGGGCAGGTCGATGCCCAGGATCTCGGCCATCTCGTCGGCCTGCATATAGCCGGCGAGCAGCCATGAGCCGTCCTCGCGCTTGACGGCGTTTTCCTCGTCGCCTGCATCGAGGTCGGCGCGGAACACGCCGGTGATGGCTTCGAGAATATCGGCGGGCGTGACGATGCCTTCGAAATGGCCGTATTCGTCATGCACCAGCGCCATCGGCACGTCGGATTCCTTGAGTTTATGCAGCACGTCGAGCGCGTCGGCCTGGTCGTAGACAATGGGCGCGGCACGCACATGCCTGCGCGGGTCGAGCGTGCGGCCGGCAAGGATCGCGGCCAGCACGTCGCGCGTCTGGACGACGCCGACCATGACGTCGACGCCGCCGTCGCCGGCCGGCAGGCGCGAATGCTGGGTTTCCATGAGGAGCTTGCGGATCGTCGTGTCGTCGGACTGCAGATTGATCCAGTCGACCTCGGTGCGCGGCGTCATCACCGCGCGCACGGCGCGGTCGCCGAGCCGCATGACGCCGGCGATCATGCGCCGCTCGTCGGACTCGATGGTGCCGTGATGCTCGGCCTCGGCGACCAGCATCTTGATCTCCTCGTCGGTGACCTTCTCCTCGCTTTCGCCGCGCTGGCCAAGCAGCCACAGTATGGCGCGGCCGGAAATGTCGAGCAGGAACACAAGGGGCGCCGAGACGGTGGCGAGGATGGTCATCGCCGGAGCCGCGCGGGCAGCGACGCGCTCGGGGTCGCGCAGCGCGATCTGCTTGGGCACCAGTTCGCCGACGATCAGCGAGAAATAGGTGATGATGGCAACGACAATGCCGACGCCGAGCGGGTCGGCGACGCTTTCGCGCATGCCGGTCGTGGCTAGGTACACCGACAGCCGGTCACCCAGCGTCGCGCCGGAGAAGGCGCCGGAAAGCACGCCGACCAGGGTGATGCCGATCTGCACCGAGGACAGGAACTTGCCGGGATTCGAACCAAGATCCAGCGCACGGCCGGCGCCATTGACGCCACGGTCGATCATCGCCTTGAGCCGTGCCGGGCGCGATGAAACGATAGCGAGTTCGGACATCGACAAAAGGCCGTTCACGCAGATGAGGACGACCACGATAGCAATTTCAACGTATAGCATGAGGGCTCAATAGCATTGCGGCGGGCCGCTCGAAAATAGTCCGCCAGCATTTTTAGAAGATGACAGCCAGGTCTTCAGGCGATGTCCCATGCTGGCGCCGAAAAATGTTGGACAAGAGCGTCGACGACAACCCGTACCTTTGGCGTAAGCGCGCGCGTCACCGGCCAGACGGCGTGCACGACAATGTTTTCCACCAGACAGTCCCTTTCGTGCCGACATCGGATGCGGTGGGCGAGGTGGTGGCTGTCGGCGGCGCGGTCAGCCGCTTCAAGGTAGGGCAGCGTGTGCTTGGCCAGGTGATCGCCGATTGGCCGGATGGCGATGCGCCGCCCGTGCTGCACAAGCATACGCTCGGTTCCTCGCTGCCGGGTATGCTTTCAGACCATGTTGTCTTTGGCGAGGATGCTGCCGTGCTGGCGCCGCCATCGCTCAGCGATATCGAGGCGGCAACACTGCCGATCGCGGCGCTGACGGCCTGGTTTGCAATGGCCGAGGCGACAAGGCCGGTGGCGGGCCAGACCATCCTCATCCAGGGCACCGGTGGCGTGTCGCTGTTTGCGCTGCAGTTCGCCAAGGCTTTTGGTTTGCGCGCCATCGTCACCTCGAGCAGCGACGAGAAGCTTGAGCGAGCAAAAGAACTCGGCGCCTGGCAGGTGATCAACTATCGCACCCAGCCGGCATGGGACGAGGCCGCGCGTGAGCTGACCGATGGGCTGGGCGTCAACCACATTCTGGAAATGGTCGGCGGCGACAATGCGCGGCGATCGCTCAATGCGCTTCGTGCCGATGGCCGGCTCTCGATCATTGGCCTCCTGGGTTCGCTGGAACTCAGTTTCCCGATCCTGCCGTTCATGCGCAACCGTATCGTCGTGCAGGGCCTGTCGATCGGCCATCGCCGGTCCTTCGAGCGGATGAACCAGGCGATCGAGACGCTCGGCATCAAGCCGGTCATAGACAAGGTCTTTGGCTTTGACGAGGTGCCGCAGGCCCTACAGCATCTGGAGAAGGGGCCGTTCGGCAAAATCGTGATCACCACGACCTGACCTTGCCGTGGGTCACTGCAACTGCTTCAGCACGCCGATGATCGCCTTGCCGTCGGTGAAATAGGGGTCACCGCCGCCATTGCGGCCGGTTTTGGTGGCGCCGATGCCGGCCAGGTCGCTGGTCGATGCCAGCAGTCCGGCTGCGTTCAGGTCACCGATCTCGAAGTCGCGTTCGGCATCGATGTCGGGACCGATGTGATGCGTGATCGCGCCGGTATCGTGGCTGAGGCCGACGCCGCGATCGAAGCTGGCGGCACCCAGCCAGAGCGGGCGGCCGTCGTCGCCGACCGTATCCGTCTGCCAGAAACGGACGTGGTGGCGCCGGTCGGCACTGTCGCCCACCGGTTTTTCGAAAGCGAGATCCTGGGCGCGGCCCTCGAACAGCAGGCGGCTCATCGGCGCATCGGGATAGGGGCGGGAAAACAGGACGCTTTCGCCGATATCGATGGCGGTTCTCAGGGTGACGGCATCGGCGGTGTCCCAACCGGCGACGGCAAAGGCATGGACCACTTCCTTTTCCGTACCGACAAGGCCGACATTGATCGGGTCGCCCGGAATGCCTTGCGGCGTGTGCGTCACCATTTCGAAGCGCTGGTCGCGAAAGCCGCGCTCCCGGAATGTCCAGAATTCCGGCGCGGCGAGATAGGCAAGCGCCAGCCAGGCGCCCAGCAGGGCCGCCAGCCAGATTGTCACGCGTCGCCGAAGGCTTCGTTGGCTCATGAAGGAGGCTCGATTCGTGCGGTATCTGTTGCCTGACGGTCCCTGGAAATCAATGGCCAGCGATGCGCAGCCGGTTTATCGTCGGCCATCGTTTTTGCGCGGGGGCAGGAATGAAGGGGAAATCGGCAGGCCGCGGACCGATGGCGTTGACCGCCGACCTTGTCGCGAGGGTCGAGCGCATCGAACCGGATCCCGGTCCCGAGTCTGGAACAGCCGAGCATACGGACGCGGAGTTCGACGGCCTTGTCGAGCAACTCTTGTCGCAATACCGGCCTGAAGCGCTGTGGATATTTGCTTACGGCTCGCTGATCTGGAATCCCGAATTCGTTCCTGTCGAGCAGCGCCCGGCCACGGCGCCAGGGTGGCACCGCTCATTCTGCCTGAAACTGACCCGCTGGCGTGGGACCCGCGATTTGCCGGCCCTGATGCTGGCTCTCGACCGCGGCGGCAGTTGCAACGGCATTGTTTACCGGCTGCCAGTGGAAGACCATTTCGGGCAACTCGGCCAGTTGATGCGCCGCGAGATCGATGCCAACCCGCCAACCAATGTGCCGCGCTGGATCAAGGTCCTGACCAGGGACGGTCCGCTGCGCGCCCTGGCCTTCGTCGCCGCGCCAGACGGCCGGGCCTATGCCGGGCGGTTGCCGCCGGAGCAGGTTGCGGACACGCTGGCGCGGGCTGCCGGACATTGGGGCTCGTCGGCGCAGTATCTGTTCCGGACTGTCAGCAAGCTGGAGGAAAGCGGTATCCACGACAGGAACCTCTGGCGCATCCAGGATCTGGTGGCACGACACATCGTCGCTTCCACCGCTGGCACCGGGCCGGCCTGATCATTTGCTAGCGGCAGGCGCGATAACCGTTCTTGCGGTTCTTGATGTCGAAGTGGAAATGGTTGCGGTGGTCGTAGTTATAGCCGGGGCCGAGCACGGTGGTAAAATACTGGCAGCCATCGGCGCGCACATTGTTGAGGAAGCCACGGGTGCGGAAGGCAAACAGGCCGGGCTTGCGCACGTCGATGTCGTCGCCATTGTTGAGTTCGATGCTCATGACGTCGAGCGCGTTGCCCTTGCCGTGCTCGGAAAGCACGCCTTCGCCGGCGATGTTGCGGCAGGAATAGCTCGAGCCTTGGTGGATGGTCTTGACGCCGGAGAAGTAGCGCCAGCGGGCTGAAGGAACGAGTTCGTTCTTCGTCCAGGCGGCGAAGGTGGCGGCCATGTCGCAGGTCAGCGTCGCGGCGGGCTTCATCTCGACACTGCCGATGGCCGTGACCTTGACCGGATAGTCGATGCCGCACTGGCCTTCATGGATCGGCGCCAGGTCGGTGTAGGCGACATCGAGGCGTTTCAGCTGCTGGCGGCAGTCGATTTCGCTGGCCGGTATCTGCTCGACGGGCGACATCGGGGTATCCATGCGCGGATAGGCGGCCTGCGTCATATAGGGATTGGAGGGGACAAGCCTCTGCATGCCCGTATATTGCGGCACGGCCGAGGTTTGCGCGCCGACATCGACGGCCGGCTGCAGCGACAATACGCTGCCGGTGTTGCAGGCCGAAACCGCGGCGAGGGTGAGGCCGGCGGCCAGCAGCGCTGCTGGTTTCGATCGGCGCGCGGTGGCGAAAAACACGGCGCGAAATTTGCCGGCCATTGGCGGAATCCTAATTCTGGATATCCGGCATTTTAACGATCAAGGGTAAAGGAAAACTCAGCGCCCGCGTTCACGCCTGCGGCTGAATTGCGGCACGCTCCCTGTGAGCCTATGGCTGCCTGTGAGCCTATTGGCAAAACGTGCCGCCATGCCTGCGCGGTTCGAGATCAAGATGAAAGTGCAAGGCGTGGTCCGCATCGGCGCCAGGCCCGAGCACGGTCTTGAAGGGCCCGCAGGCGGCCTTGCGGACGGCGTTGAGGAATTTGCCGTCCTTCTCGGGCGGCGTTGGACCGACCTCGACCTTCCTGCCGTCCGACAAGGTGAAGCTGGCGATGTCGAGCGCGTTGCCGAAGGCGTGCTCCGACAGTTTCCGGGTGCCGTGGCGCGGCCGGCAGACAAAGGCCGAGGCCTGGTTGATCGACTTGAGGTCGACGCCGAATTCGGCTTTCGCCGCCGGCTGGATGACGTCGGCGGCAAACCGCGCCGCTGCCTCGGCCATCGGGCAGTTGAGCTCGGTGCCGGGGGCAATCGCGATCGACTTGCCAAGGGACTTCAGAATGATGGGGTAGGGGATTGCGCAGCCGATTTCGGGACTGCTTTCCGCCTTGTGCTCCTCGAATTCGACGCCGAGCGCCTTCAGCCGCGCGCGGCAGGCGACTTCCTCTGCAGGCATCTTTTCGCCGGGCCGGTCGGCCGAGCGCGGGTCAGGAAGCATCTTCTCGTCGCCGGCATCCGCCGGTTTTTCAGGCGGCTGCGGCGCGACAGCCGGTGGCTGGGCCTCAGGTTCGGCGGTGTCGGGCCTTTGTGTCGGGATCGGCACCTCGGCCGGCGGCTCCGGCTCGTTTTCGGTTTCGATTGACGGCTCTCGGGCTGAAGATTCGGGGGCTGACGGCTCGGGGCGCGCCTGCTTTGCTTGACGAGACTTCTCTTCATTGAGCCGGTCGGAGGCGTCCGGGGCCTTTGAGCCTTCCGTCTTTTGCTCTTCAGCCGGTGCGGCGTCGGCCTTTGGCGCGTCCGTGGGACGCGGCTCGGGCACCGGAACATCGGCGGGCGAGGTTTGCTGCTCTTGCGCTTCCTGTGGCGTCTGCTTTGGCGGCTGCTTACCCCGCGCTCTCACGCGCTGTTTGACCCTCACCGGCTGGTCCAGACGTTGCGTCAACGGCTGCTCCATCCGAGGGGACAGCGGCTGGTGATGCCTGTGGCGGTGTCTGGCGTCGGCCGGCGTCGCCAGCAGAACCGCGGCCGCCAGAGGCAGCGCCAAGGTGCAAACTCGGGAAAAGCTCAGCGTTGCCATCGCTCGGAAACGGCGCCAGCACGCCGAAGTTGCCTGGACGGGCGCTTTCCCCCGATCACAATCGGTTACCGCTGCGTTACGCGCCGATCGCTTCGAGGCCTTCCTCCAGCCAATCGGCAAGCAGCGGCATGCCAAGCAGATATTTCGCCGTGCGCTTGTTGGCGCGTTCGCGCGCCGCCGTCACGGCATCGGACCATTCCGAGGCGTCGTAGTCGCCACGCCCGACCCAGGCGAGCGCGATCAGTTCGGCCGCCTCATCGACATTGAGGTCGTTGATCAGTTCGCGCAATTCCTCTTCGGTCAGGTTCTCCGAACTTTCCTCGGCAAGGCCGTCATGATGGTGATTGTCGTGCGTATCGCCATCGAACTCGATCTCGTGTTCGGCGCCGTCGGCATAATCCTCGTTGACGGCGGCACTCAGCGCCTTGGCCTTGAGGATGAACAGGCGCACGGTGTCGGGGCCGATCGTAAGGTCCCAGTCCTTTTCAAGCCGCCGCTGCACGGGCCGTCTCCGTCCGTCGTTTGCCGGATGATAGCGGATTTGCGGCATCCGTCACCTGATGTTCTCCACCCCTGCTTTTTTCCGGGATGAAACGCGGAGCGCTTGGCGTTAGTGTTCTATTCTCACCCCTCAAGGAGGCTTCGATGCATAAAAGAATGCTGATCCAGGCGGCGACTGCTCTTGTCGCGCTGCAGTTCTTCTCCGTCCCGGTGTTCGCGGCGGGCAGTGGCGGTGGCAGCGACCAGACCACCACTCAGTGCAAAAAAGGCGAAGTCTGGGACAAGAAGAAGCAGAAATGCGTGCCGCCCAAGGAAGGCATGCTGGACGACGACAGCATCTATGATGCCGGTCATGCGCTGGCGATGGCCGGGCGCTATGACGAGGCGATCGCCGTGCTCAGCCTGGCCGCCAACAAGCAGGATCCGCGCATCCTCAACTATCTCGGCTATTCGCACCGCCATTCCGGCCGTGTCACCGTGGGCCTCGGCTATTACGAGGAAGCGCTGCGCATCGACCCGAATTACACGCTGGTACGCGAATATCTCGGTGAGGCGCATCTGCAGATCGGCGATCTGGCCGGCGCCCAGCAGCAACTGATGGAAATCGAGAAGCGCACCGGCAAGGGATCGCGCGAATACGGTATGCTGTCCGAGCAGATCGACCATTTCATGCGGAGCTGATCAGGCCGCAGGGCTTATCGAAGCGGCCGCGAGCGATCGCGGCCGCTTTTTGCTGCCCCTGTCTCGGTGAAAGCGGGGATGATTTTTGCAAAACCGATTTTTGGGCGTGAAAAACCCGGGAAGATTGCTATATTGGGGCAAATTGCGGTGAAACGGTTCCGTTAGCCCGAGGCTGCCGGACCGTTTTCTTTTTGTACCCAACGACAAGGCTTCCCCCGAAACGCGGGGGTGGCGGCAGGAAAGGTCAGGCATCATGAACAAGGTCCCGATGACAGGCGAGGGGTTCGCGTCATTGAAGGAAGAACTGCGTTGGCGCCAGCAGGAAGAGCGGCCGCGCATCATCGAGGCGATCTCAGAGGCGCGCTCGCATGGCGATCTGTCAGAAAATGCCGAATATCATGCCGCCAAGGAGGCGCAGAGCCTCAATGAGGGCCGTGTCAACGAGCTCGAGGATCTGATCGCGCGCGCCGAGGTGATCGACGTCACCAAGCTCAGCGGCGACAAGGTCAAGTTCGGCGCCACCGTCGTGCTGGTCGACGAGGACACCGAGGAAAAGAAGACCTACCAGATCGTCGGCGACCAGGAGGCGGACGTGAAGTCCGGCCGCATCTCGATCTCCTCGCCGATTGCACGGGCGCTGATCGGCAAGGAAGTCGGCGACGCCATCGAGGTCAATGCGCCCGGCGGTGCAAGGGGTTATGAGATCGTCCAGGTGCAGTTTATCTAGGCGTCAAAGGCGAGGGGCACTCGGCCTCTTTTTGCTCAATTCCAAACGCCGCGCTGCCCCTCATCTGGCTGCCGCCATCTTCTCCCCGTGAACGGGGAGAAGGACGCCTCATCGATGGTTTCGCCAATCGCCAGCGTTGCGGGCCAGCTTCTTTCGCCCCGTTTACGGGGAGAAATGCCCGCCAGGGCAATGAGGGGCGGCGCTGACCTTTCCAATTGAATTGATTGAGAAAATCAACTCTTGGCAGCGTTGGCCCGACCAAGTGTCTGGCGCTCCAACAGCCTGTCCGCTTCCGCCACCACCTCTGCCGGCGCCAAACGCGCCCCAGGCACGGCCAGCAGCGTCGCCGCATAGGGCCCGCGTGGACCGGTCAAACCCGGCTCGGTGGCCAAAAACACCGCGACCGTCGGCAGGCCGAAGGCGCTGGCGAGGTGGGTCAGGCCGGTGTCGGCTCCGATGATTATCGTCGAGCGGCCGAGGATGGCGGCAATGTCGGCCAGTGGCGACTTTGGCACCACGACAGTGGATGGCACGGCTTTGGCGATCCCTTCAGCAACCGTCTTCTCACGCTCGTTCGACCAGGTGGTGACCGGCGTCATGCCGCGCTCGACCAGCAGACGGGCTGTTACGATCCAGTCTTCGACAGGCCATTTCTTGTCCTCGCGGCTGGTGCCGTGCAGCAGGAAGGCGGTTTTTCCAGTGATGCCGGCGAGACCGCCGGGTGGTGGCACGATGCCGGAGTTGAGCGTCGACAGATCGGGCTTGTAGCCGAGCGCCAGCCCGAACAGCCGGCGCGTCCGTTCGATGGCGTGCAGGTCGCGCGGCACGCCGTAGGTGACGTCATAAAACAGCGTCGCCGAGGGTTCGCGCGCGCTCGACCGGTCGAAGCCGGCAATTGGTGCGCCGGCCTGCCTTGCCACCAGGGCCGACTTCAGCAGGCCCTGCGCATCGATGACCAGGTCGTAGCGGCATTCGCGCAAGGTGCGGCGCAGCGCGGCCGCCTCACGCCAGGTGCCGCCGCTGAACAGCGCCTTGCGCCAGCGCCGGATGGCGACGGTGTGAATCCTGCCGATCGCCGGATGCAAAGCGACGATGCCGGCGAACGCCTCCTCGACGCACCAGTCGAAGGACACGTCCGGCCTGACCAGGCTGGCATCCTCGACGGCCGGAAAGGTGTGGATGACATCGCCCATCGACGATGTCTTGACGATGAGGACCTTCATGCCGCGGCCGGGAGTTCCAGCAGCCGATCCGCCGCCGCCGCGACCTGCCCGACTTGCAATGTCTTCAGGCAGTTGAGATGGCCGAGCGGGCAGACCTTCTGGTGGCAGGGCGAGCAGGACAGGCCGAGCCAAACCAGTTCGCGGCGCTCCGCCAGCGGCGGCGTGTTCTCAGGCGAGGTCGAGCCATAGACGGCGACGATCGGTGTGCCGACGCCCGCCGCCACATGCATCAGCCCGCTGTCGTTGGACACCGCCAGCCTTGCCGCCGCGATCAGGTCGATGGCGTCCTCCAGCCGCGTCTGGCCGGCGAGGTCGACGACGCCGGGGGCAAGGGCTGCGATCTCCGCAGTCACGTCTCGGTCGTTCTTGGAACCGAACAGGGCGACCTTCAGGCCCTTGCCCATGAACTCGCGGGCAAGACCGGCATAGCTTTCGCTCGGCCAGCGCTTGGCCGGGCCGAATTCGGCGCCAGGCATCAGGGCCACGAACTTTCGCGGCGCCAGCCCGAAACGGTCGAGCAGGGTGGCCTGGTTGCCGGCATCCACGGTCAGGTGAGGCGCGCGGAAACTGCCGCCCTTGGCGAGGCTGAAATAGGCCTGCGCGGTGCGCCGTTTCACGGCATCCGGCAGCGGCACGATATCGGTCAGCAGGCCATAGCGCATCTCGCGCAGATGGCCGAAACGGCGCGGAATGCGAGCAAAGAACGGGATCAGCGCCGATTTCCAGCTGCCCGGCAGGATATAGGCCATGTCATAGCGGCCGCGCAGCAGGCGGCCGAAACGGCGACGATGGGTGAATTCGAGCGCACCGGGTTTCAGCGGAAAGTCGATCTGCTGGCGGATCTCGGGCATGCGCTTGACCAGCGGCGCCGCCCAGGCTGGCGCCAGCACATCGATGGCGGCGTTGGGATGCAGCTCCTTCAGCGCCGAAAACAGGCACTGCGCCATCACCATATCGCCCACCCAGCGTGGGCCGATCACGAGGATCGTTGGGCTTTCAGCCATTCGACATAGTCTCTGACACCGGTTTCCACTGTCCGGAACTGGCCGTTATAACCGGCCGCGCGCAAACGGGACATATCAGCTTGCGTAAAGCTCTGGTAGCTGCCCTTGAGGTGATCGGGGAAGGGGATGAATTCGATCTCGCCCTTGCCCAGCGTGTCGATGACCGTTTCGGCGATAGCCCGGAAGGGCTGGGCGCGGCCGGTGCCGCAGTTGAAGATGCCGCTCGAGCCGCGCTTCCACAGCCACAGATTGACGTCGGCGACGTCGCCGACATGAATGAAGTCGCGGCTCTGTTCGCCGGGGCCGAAGCCATCGTAAGCGCCGAACAATTTCGGGTTTTCGCCACGCTCGACCTGGTTGAACAGATGGAAGGCGACCGAGGCCATGGCGCCCTTATGCGCCTCGCGCGGGCCATAGACGTTGAAATAGCGCAGGCCCGCGACCTGCGAATGGTCGGTATCGAAGACGGTGCGCCTGACATAGCCGTCGAACAGTTTCTTCGAATAGGCGTAGACGTTGAGCGGCCGCTCGAGCGCCGGCTCCTCGCGAAACTCCGAACCGCCGCCATAGACGGAGGCAGAAGAGGCGTAGAGGAAGGGTACGCGCAGCGCCTGGCAGGCATGCAGCAGCCGCTTGGAGAAGGCGTAGTTCACCTCCATCATGAACTTGCCGTTCCACTCGGTGGTGGTCGAGCAGGCGCCCTGGTGGAACACCGCCTCGATGCGGCCGAGCGATCCGGCCTCGATGCGCGGCAAAAAATCGTCCTTGTCGAGATAGTCGGCAATGCTGAGATCGGCGAGATTGGCGATCTTGTGGCCGTCGGTGAGATCGTCGACGACCAGGATGTCGTCATGGCCTTCGGCATTGAGCGCGGCGACGATGTTGGAGCCGATCATGCCGGCGCCGCCCGTGACAATGATCATGAAGGCCTCTGGTCGCTTGCGATTCCGGTCCTTATAAGGGAGGCTAGCCGGGCTGTCGACAAAGCAGGTACAGCAGGGCAATCGTTTTGGATGACCATAATTCTACGTGTGACGCTGACCGGCAATGGTCGAAGTGGGCGCCGCCCCTCATTGCCCTGCCGGGCATTTCTCCCCGTATAGTGACGGGGAGAAAGAGGCTGGCCGCGGCGCCGGCGCGCTTTCTTCAATGCATACAATTGGCGCAACCATCGGACAGAGCGTCCCTCTCCCTGTCTCTATACGGGGAGAGGATGCCGGCAGGCAGGTGAGGGGCAGCGCAAACACCTCGAAAGGGTGCTAGGACGAATTCGAAGATACCCATATCTGTGCTATCGCCAACAGCCTGTCAGAAACGCCATTACTGAGGGACAAAAAATGCCGTCGACCGAACTGCTCATCGCGTTTTTCGCCACCACGGCGATCTTCGCCTATATCCCCGGTCCGGCCATGCTTTATGCCGCGGCGCAGACGATGGCGCGCGGGCGCTGGTCGGGACTGACGGCGGCACTTGGCATCCATCTCGGCGGTTATGTGCATGTCTTTGCCGCCGCCGCCGGCCTGTCGGTGCTGTTCCATGCCGTGCCGCCGCTCTACATGGCGGTCAAACTGATTGGTGCGCTGTACCTGATCTGGCTCGGCGTCTCGCTGTTTCGCAAGCGTGTCGATGGCGACGTAGCGTTGCCCGTCATCGAGCGCAAATCGGCCCGCCGCGCTTTTTTCGAGAGCATCACCGTCGAAGTGCTCAATCCCAAGACGGCGATCTTCTTCATGGCCTTCCTGCCGCAGTTCATCGACGCCTCGGCGGCGCTTCCGGTGTGGCTGCAATTCGTCGTGCTGGGAACCATCGTCAACCTGATGTTCTCCTCGGCCGACATCGTCTGCGTCTTCCTCGCCGGAATGGTGATCGGCCGGTTGCGGCGTTCGAGCCGTGCGCAGCGGCTGATGCAGAGGGCCGGCGGCGCGGTGCTGGTCGGGCTTGGCGTCCACGTTGCCTTGCAGAAGAGCTGACGCTTCGGACAGTCGCGGGTCATGTCCTGACGTTGCGCTGCGTGGATTTGCGGTATATCGGCAGGCATGAACGATCCGGCCCGTAAATTGACAATTTTCAGCACGATTGAGATTTGCCTTACCCTCGCGTTGCCAGTGACATGATCAAGCACAATCCGCCTTCTCCCGAACCCCTGCACCGCGCCATTGCGCGCTTTGGCGATGTTGCCGTGCTGGTGGTCGGCGACCTCATCCTCGACCGCTTCGTCAACGGCGTTATCGAGCGGATTTCGCCGGAGGCGCCGATCCCGGTGCTGCATGGGCGCGGCGAAAGCTCGGCCATGGGCGGCGCCGGCAATGTCGTGGCCAACATCGTCTCGCTCGGCGCGCGTGCCATTCCGGTGTCGGTGATCGGTACTGACACAGCCGGCGACAGCCTGGTGCGGATGCTTGGCGAGCTTGGCGCCGAGACAGCGGGCCTTTCGCAGCAGCGCGGCCGCATGACGTCGTCGAAGAGCCGCTTCAGCGCTCTCAACCAGCAGGTGCTGCGTTTCGACGAGGAAGAAATCAAGCCGCTCGGCGAGGCGGAGCGGGCGGGACTGATCTGGCATTTCCGTGCCGCACTCTCGGGGGCCGACATCGTCATCCTGTCCGATTACGGCAAGGGCATCCTGCTCGACGGCGTCGCCGCCGAACTGATCGCCATCTGCCGCGAGGCGGGCAAGCCGGTGCTGGTCGATCCCAAGGGCCGTGACTATGCCCGCTATGCCGGCGCGACCGCCATCACCCCCAACCGCAAGGAGCTTGGCGAGGCCGTCGGCCATGCGGTGTTTACCGATGACGAGATCGTCGAGGCCGCTCGCGAACTGGTTGCGGCGCATGGCTTCGACTTCGTCGTCGCCACCCGCAGCGAAAAGGGCATGAGCGTCGTCGGCCCCGATGAGGCACGCCACATCGCCACCCAGGCGCGCGAAGTGTTCGACGTTTCGGGCGCCGGCGACACGGTGATCGCGACATTCGCGCTGGCGCTGGCGTCGGGTGCCGATCCGGTCGCTGCGGCCTCGATCGCCAATGCCGCCGGCGGCGTCGTGGTGGGCAAGCGCGGCACCGCGCGGCTGACGGTCGAAGAGCTTACCGGCGCGCTGTTTCGCTCGCACGGACCAACCGCTCACAAGGACGCCATCCTCGATGCCGCATCGGCCGCGCGCATGGTGGCGGCCTGGAAGGAAGAAGGTCTCAGCGTCGGCTTCACCAATGGCTGCTTCGATATCCTGCATGCCGGCCATGTCAGCCTGCTGCACGCGGCGCGCAGCCAGTGCGACCGGCTGGTGCTCGGCCTCAACAGCGATGCCTCGGTGCGGCGGCTGAAAGGGCCGGGCCGCCCGGTCAACGACCAGCATGACCGCGCCTGCGTGCTCGCGGCCCTGGCCTCGGTCGACGCCGTCGTCGTCTTCGAGGAGGACACGCCGCTGGCGCTGATAGAGGCGCTTCTGCCCGACATACTGGTCAAGGGCGCGGATTATACGATCGACACCGTGGTCGGCGCCGATGTCGTGCAGAAGGCCGGCGGGCGCGTCGTGCTGGTCGATCTCGTTGCCGGCAAGAGCACCACCGGCACCATCGGCAAATTGCGCGCCGGCTCTACAAACTGAGGGTTTCATGTCTGAACTGAACGACTATCTTGTCCGCTCGGCGGCCGCGATCACGGCGATGGTCGAACGTGACCTGACCGGCGAGATGGAGCGGGCGGTGGGTGCCGTGGTGACGGCGCTTTCGTCGGGCAAGGCCCTCCTGATCGCCGGTAATGGCGGCTCGGCCAGCGACGCCATCCATATCGCCGGCGAACTGGTCGGCCGCTTCCTCAAGGAGCGCAAGGCCTACAATGTCATCGCGCTGCCGGCCAATGCCGCCGTGCTGACCGCATGGGGCAACGACTACGGCTTCGACACGGTGTTCTCGCGCCAGGTCGAGGCGCATGGCTCGGCCGGCGGTGTGCTTCTGGCGATTTCGACCAGCGGCAATTCGCCGAGCATCCTCGCCGCCGCCGAACAGGCGCGGATGATGGACATGACGGTGATCGGCCTGACCGGCGACACCGGCGGCAAGCTGAAGCCCTTGTGCGATATCCTGCTCAACGTGCCCTCGACCTCGACGCCGATCATCCAGCAGGGGCATCTGTGCCTCTATCATCATCTCTGCGAAGTGGTCGAAACGCGCCTCAGCAATGGCTGACAAGGTGGTGACGCCGCTGACCGAGCCGGGTGTGTGGGTCGAGCGGATCGGCGACCGGGTTTTCCCCGAGCGCCTGCCGGCGCTGTTCCTCGACCGCGACGGCACCATCAACGTCGATACCGACTATCCCAGCGACCCGGCCGAGATCGAGCTCAGGCCACAGATGCTGCCGGCGATCGCGGCCGCCAACCACGCCGGAATCCCCGTCGTCGTGGTCACCAACCAGTCCGGCATTGCGCGCGGTTATTTCGACTGGAGCGTCTTTGCGGCGGTGAACGGCCGCGTGTTGGAGCTGTTGAACGATCAGGGCGTGTTCGTCGACATGGTGCTTGCCTGCGCCTACCACGAGGCCGGTGTCGGGCCGCTCGCTGTTGCCGATCATCCGATGCGCAAGCCCAATCCGGGCATGCTGATCGAGGCGGGCAAACGCCTTGCTCTCGATCTCCGGCACTCCCTGATCGTCGGCGACAAGCTCGCCGACATGCATGCGGGACGGCGCGCCGGTCTGGCACAGGGCTGGCTGGTCGACGGCGAGGCGGCGATTCAACGCGGCTTCGCCATCAGGCGCTTGCAAGACGACGATGACCTTGCCGGGCTCATCACAGCCATTGAAGCGCTCGGCCGGGACAACAGGTCCTGATCCAGGCCTGACGGCTCACAAGGGATCGTTGCGTTCCGAGGCTTCGTAGAGTTTGGCCTCGGTGGCGAAGGAATAGATCATCACCGACATCGAGTAGACGAAGCCATGTCGGCCGCACAGGAAGTAGCGCTTGGCCAGGTAGAATTTCAGGAAGTTGCCGAACGGCGACAGCACTAGGCGCACCAGGCCGGGGTTCTTGCCCTTCTCGACCAGCGTGACGGCCTTGAGGCCGGAATAGGCGTTGGCCCGGGCAAGATCCTCCTCGACCGATATTTCGCGGCGATGCAGCAGGACGCCCTCTTCGATCGTGCCGGTCTCGCCCGGCACGTGGAAAGCTTCGTGCACCCGCGCGGTGAGATCCATGGTGGCGCCTTCCCGGCGGAAAAGCCGCATCAGCCTGTTGTGCAGCACCCAGCGGTGCGCATAGCCATAGCCCTTCAGCCAATCGCGGCGGCGGATGTACCAGCCGCTGATCTTGTCGTCGTCCGCCTGCGTGATGGCGACGATCGACTGCCGCAGTTGGTCGTCGACGCGCTCGTCCGGGTCGATCGAAAGACACCAGGGCTGGGTGGCGTGGTCGAGCGAGAATTGCCGCTGACGCGGAAACCCCGGCCAGTCATTGTGCAGCAGCGTTATCGGGTAGCCCTTGGCGATATAGCCTTGCACGCATTCGATGGTGCCGTCGGTCGAGCCTGAATCGACGACGATGATCTCGGCGCAGAAGTCGATGCTTTCCAGGCACGGGCCGATCATATCGGCCTCGTTCACGCAGATGATAAGCGCCGAGACCGGGCTTGCAAATCGAGTCATGGTCCCCTTCCCATGGCGGGCCGCCCCCGGAATTCACGCTGCCTACGCTATCTATTCTCAAGCAATTCCGGGCGGAAAACCGTTACACATTTTTCCTGGAATTGCTTGAGAAACCAATCAAGCGGTCAGTCGAGCGACCAAGTCCGGTAGAGCCGTCCAGCCTTGTACATCAGCGTCTGTCGAATACCAACGCGGCGCCGGTGTGGCGAAGGCCAGGAATTCGCCACGCGTAGGCGTTCGCGGCCTCAGGGGCGCTCGAACGAGACCAGGCCTTCATCCTTGACCCGGCGGATGGTGAGCGCGGTACGCACCGTGTCGACATTCGGCGTCGAGGTCAGTTCCTCGATGACGAAGGTCTGGAAGGCGCCGAGGTCGCTTGTCACGCAGTGCAGCAGGAAATCGGATTCGCCCGAAACCATCCAGGCATCGCGCACGATCGGCCAGCCGCGCGTGCGTTCGGCGAAGGTGCGCAGCTCGGCATCGGCCTGATGATGCAGGCCGACCAGGCAGAAGGCGACGACATCGAGGCCGAGCGCAGGCGCGTTGAGCAGCGCGCGGTAGCCGCGGATGATGCCGGCCTCCTCCAGCCGCTTGACCCGGCGCAGGCAGGGCGGCGCCGAAATGCCGACGCGGTTCGACAGTTCGACATTGGTCATGCGCCCGTCCGCCTGCAGCTCGCGCAGGATCTTCCAGTCGATGGCGTCGAGGTCGGCTTTCAGGGGCATGGCGGTCTCAGCTCGGCGCAAGAATCTTTCGCGATTTTGTAATTAAACGACTTTTGTGTTGGCGCCAGCCCTCATCAACGCGATTTTTGAACGGTAACGAAAGCGGCGATCGTGCGAATAACCGCTTGGGCCGAAGCTTTCCGGGGACGACGGCCCGTTCGTCTTGCTGGCGTGGTTGGCAACCCTTACATTAAGCGCGAATTCCACGTCTTTCTCCAAGACACACTCCTTGTCTGCCCCGCAGAGGCTTTAAATGATCACCAAGCACGCGCCTGTTCTCATCATCGGTTCCGGCCCGGCCGGCTATACAGCGGCGGTCTATGCCGCACGCGCCATGCTGAAGCCGATGCTGGTCGCCGGCCTGCAGCAGGGCGGCCAGCTGATGATCACCACCGATGTCGAAAACTATCCCGGCTTCGCCGACCCTATCCAGGGACCGTGGCTGATGGAACAGATGCTCAAGCAGGCCGAGCATGTCGGCACCGACATCATCAACGACATCATCACCGAGGTCGACCTCAACGTGCGGCCGTTCCGCGCCAAGGGCGATTCCGGCACCACCTACACGGCCGACGCGCTGATCATCGCCACCGGCGCGCAGGCGAAGTGGCTGGGCATTCCGACCGAGCAGGATTTCATGGGCTTCGGTGTCTCGGCCTGCGCCACCTGTGACGGCTTCTTCTATCGCGGCAAGGATGTCGCGGTGGTCGGCGGCGGCAATTCGGCGGTGGAGGAGGCACTCTATCTGTCGAACCTCGCCAAGAGCGTGACGGTCATCCACAGGCGCAGCGACTTTCGTGCCGAGCGTATCCTGCGCGAGCGGCTGTTGAAGAAGGACAATGTCCGCGTCATCTGGGACACGATCGTCGACGAGATCACCGGCCGCCCCGGCAAGGCGCCGCTGCCGCCGTCGGTCGAAGGGCTGAAGCTCAAGCACGCGGTGACCGGCGCCGAAACGCACCTCAAGGTCGACGGCGTGTTCGTAGCGATCGGCCATGCACCGGCGGTCGAGCTGTTCGCCGGCAAGCTGAAGCAGAAGCCGAATGGCTACCTCTGGACGGCGCCGGATTCGACGCGCACCGACGTGCCCGGTGTGTTCGCCGCGGGCGACGTGACCGACGATATCTATCGCCAGGCGGTGACGGCGGCGGGGCTCGGCTGCATGGCAGCACTGGAAGCGGAAAAGTATCTGGCCGGTATCGAGGTGCATCGCGAAGCGGCGGAATAGGGGCCGCTTGCAAAACTGTTAAAAAAACGGCTTAGAAACGCCGTGTAAAAGCCTGATTTTTCATTCAGACGCCAAACAGAACGAGGGGTATCATGGCGTTGGACTGGGACAAGCTACGCGTGTTTCACGCTGCGGCGGAAGCGGGGTCGTTTACACACGCGGCCGAGACATTGCATCTGTCGCAATCGGCGATATCGCGGCAGGTCAGCGCGCTCGAGCACGATGTCGGCGTGCCGCTGTTCAATCGCCATGCGCGCGGCCTGGTGCTGACCGAACAGGGCGAGATGCTGTTCCGCACGGCGCATGACGTGCTGATGAAACTCGAGACCATCAAGTCGCGCCTGACCGAGACCAAGGACCGGCCCTCCGGCGTGCTTCGTGTGACGACGACCGTCGGTCTCGGCGCCGGCTGGCTGACTGAGCGGGTGCAGGAGTTCATCGAGCTCTATCCCGAGATCAGCCTGCAGCTGATCCTCGCCAACGAGGAACTCGACCTCACCATGCGCCAGGCCGACTGCGCCATCCGGCTGCGCCAGCCGCAGCAGCCGGACCTGATCCAGCGCCGCCTGTTCACCGTGCATTTCCATCTCTACGCGGCACCCTCCTATGTCGCCAAGCATGGCAAGCCGGCCTCCGTCGCCGAGCTCAGGAACCATCGCATCGTCACCTTCGGCCTGCCGGTGCCGTCGCATCTGTCGGAGTTGAACTGGCTGGAGACGGTCGGCGATTTCGAGGGTGGCCAGCGCGTGCCGTCGCTGCAGATCAACGACATATTGTCGATCAAGCGCGCCGTGCAGGGCGGCGCCGGCGTCGCCATGCTGCCCGACTATGTGATCAGCAAGGACTCCGGCCTGGTGCAGCTTTTGCCGGAGACCGAGGTGCCGTCCTTCGACACCTATTTCGCCTATCCCGACGCGATGAAGAACCAGGCCAAGCTGCACGTGTTTCGCGACTTCATCATTGCCAAGGCCAGAAGCTGGTCATTTTAAGGGCATGCCGATATTCAGGTGAGGCCGGCCTGCGAATGGCGCCCTCCTGCGCTTCCGGTGCTCACGTACAAAAAGTACGCTCCGCTCCGGTTCTCGGAAGCCACCATTCTCGACTCGGCCTGACCTGAATCTCAACATGCCCTGGGCGGTGCTGCTTGGTTCACTCTCGCCAGGGCGTCAGGCGCGGCACCCAGCCAGGGACGTTGCGGCGGTAGATTTCATATTCGGCGCCGTAGCGGCGGGCGAGCGTCGGCTCTTCGTAGAGCCTGACGAAGGAGCTCATGACAACAGCGCCGATGACGGCATAGACGACAAGCGTCCAGCTCGAGAACAGCAGCGCCTGGCCGATGATGATCGACAGCACGGCGACATACATTGGGTTGCGGACATGACGGTAGATGCCGCCGATCACGAGCTTCTCTGTAGGCGCGACGGGGGCAGGGGTGCCCAATCCCTCCAGCGCGAAGCGGGCGAAGGCATGCAGCAGCATGGCGGCCGCGGCGACGATGAGGACGCCGCCGGCAAAGACGAAGCCCGGCACTGTGGACCACGGCAAGCCCCAGTGATCGCTGAGCAGCCAGGGAACAAGTCCGGCAACCACACCCGGCGCTGCGATCAGGAAAATGCCGCTGCCGGCGATCGCTGAAAAAGGACGCATTGGCTGTTCCTTGCCTGGCTGCCTCAGAATTGAACGGTCACTGCCTGTTTCCAGGTCATCAGGTGTTTCTCGGCATTTTGGAACAAAATCGGCCGGAAATGACGTTTTCATGACGACAATGACCCAGCCGCGCGCTCGATTTCGGCAATTTTTCTGGTCCTATTCGCCCCAGGAATGGGTTAGACCACAGCCTGCATCTTTTTGCATGCGTGTGTTGCAAAATAGATGCTTGTTTCTTGGGCATGATGAGCAGATATATAGATCATCTCCTGGGCGCGTTCTCCTCCCATTAGCGCCCTCGAGTGTTCCCCTCTGGAGGTTAGCCTTAACAGGCACTTCCAATCAAACTCAGCCGGATCTTCGTTGATCCGGCTTTTTTGTTGCCCGGACCCTGCCGGGATGGCTGAGCATTTCACCAGGATTGCCGCGTAACAGTGTCATGTAACCTCTGGTAACATGACAACGATGCCTTCCGCTGCTATGTAGAGCATAGGACGCGGTGTGGTTCGGACGGGGGATGGGGGCATCACTCGTACGGCCCGGGCTCAGGCGGCTACCGCGTCCGAACCTATTTCCGCCGAAAGCGCGGCCACGGAACATGCGGCGGACCTGGCGTTTCCCCTCCCAAGAAAACGGTCCGCAAAAACGACGTCCGGCCCCCGGGCGTCGTTTTTGGTTTTTGTGCACGTTGCCGTCGCAAAGCCGCGGCTCACCTTTGGGCGACTGGCATAGTCCTGCTGCGTCATGGACTTTGACAATCCTCAACGTTGGCGCTGCCCTCGCTGTCCTGCCCGTCCTCCGCAGCAGCTGCGGAGGGTGGACCGGACATCTCTCCCCATAAACGGGGAGAGAGTGGCTGATCGCGACGAAATCAGGCAGCCTTGCCGTTGGTGTTCATCGCTTCGTCGGCGAGGCGGCCGGTGAGTTCGGCCATATGGTCGAAGGCGGCGCGATAGCTGGCGACACCCGCGGTCGCCGAGCGCAGTTCGATGATCAGGTCGCCGATCTCGGCCTGCGGCATCGTCGCCTCGACGACATCCCATCCCGGCCAGTCGGGCCGCGCGTCATAGCCGAGGATCTGGCCGCGCCGCTGCGGGATCAGCGCAATGATCTTCGAGGTCGCGTCGGACGGCGTGACGATCTCGACCTTCATTACCGGCTCCAGCAGCACCGGCGAGCAGGCGGCCATGCCTTCCTTCATCGCCAGCTTCGCCGCCATCTGGAAGGCCATGTCGGAGGAATCGACCGCATGGTAGGAGCCGTCCGACAGGTTGACGGCGACGTCGACGACGGGGAAGCCGAGCGGACCTGTCTTCAGGTAATCGCGCACGCCGGTCTCGACCGACTGGATATAGGTCTTCGGCACGACGCCGCCGGTGATGGTGTCGGTGAACTGGAAGCCGGAGCCGCGCGGCAGCGGCTTGATCTCGATCACCACATCGCCGAACTGGCCATGGCCGCCCGACTGCTTCTTGTGGCGACCGCGCTGCTGCGCCGGTTTGCGGATCGTCTCGCGATAGGGCACCGCCGGCGCGTGGCCTTCGACCGGGATCTGGTTCTTGCCCTCCAGCCGCTCGCGCACGACACGCAGATGCATCTCGCCATGGCCTGACAGCACCGTCTCGGCCGAATCCTGGTTGTGGCGCAGGCTGAGCGAGGGATCTTCCTCGGCCAGCCGCTGGATGGCGGCCGACATCTTGACCTCGTCCTTGCGCTCCTTTGGCCTGAGCGCAAAGGCGAAGACCGGCTGCGGCGGCTCGAACGTGAACAGCTGCTTTGTGCCGCCCTTGGCCGAGGTCAGCGTCTGGCCGGTCTTGACCTCGTCCAGCTTGCCGAGCGCCACGGTGTCGCCGGCCTTGGCGGCGGTGAGCTTGAACTGGTCCTTGCCGAGCATCTTGTAGATGCCGGAAACCTTGGCCGTGTCGCCGCCGGGCAGCCAGAGTTCCGAGCCGTCGGCGACCTGGCCGGACAGGATACGCGACACCGACAGCTTGCCGCCATGCGGCGTGTGGATGGTCTTCATCACCTGGACCACGGTGGCACCGCCGTCCAGAGCGCCAAGCCGCTTGCGGGTCGCCTCGATGTCGGGTGCGTCGTGGCGGATCGCCTTCAAGAGGCGCAGCACGCCATTGCCTCTTTCCGCCGTGCCGATCAGCACCGGCGTTATCGCGCCATCGCGCAGATCGGCGGCGAGGTCGTCGAAGATCGCATCCTTCGGCGGCTCGATCTCCTCGAGCAGCTGTTCCATCAGTTGGTCGTCATGGTCGGCCAGGGTTTCCAGCATGGAGAAGCGCGCCTCCAATTCGCGCGCCTTGTCGTCGCCCGGTATCTGAGCAACCTCGCTTTCGGCATATTCGCGGTAGATGTAGGCGCGCTCCAGCGCCAGATCGATGGAGCCGATGACGACGCCGTCCTTGCGCAGCGGAATCTGGCGCAGCAGGAGCGGCACGGAGCTTGCCGGCTGCAGCATCTTCAGCGTGTCGCGCACGCCTGCTATCGCCTTGTCGACCTTGTTGAGGAACAGGATGCGCGGCACGCCGAGGTCGTCGAGCTTGCGCATGATGAGTTGCAAGGCAGGGATCTTCTTTTCGTCGGCCTCGGCCACGACCACTGCTAGGTCGCAGGCGGCCAGCACCGGCTCGGCCTCGAAGGAGAATTCGATCGAGCCGGGACAATCGACGAAGGTGATCTGCTCGCCCATGAACTCGGTGGTGGCGACCGTCGCCTCGACGCTCATGGCGTGGGCGCGCGCTTCCGGCGAATGATCCGAGACGGTGTTGCCTGATGAAACGGGATTTTGTCGGGGGATGGCGCCCGTACGGGCCAGTATGGCTTCGAGAAGTGTCGTCTTACCGCTTGCAAAGGGACCGACTATGGCAATGCATTTCGGTCCCGTGCGTCGTCCTCCGGCGCGAGTACCCATGGCTGACCTCCACTCAGGCGTTTCCCTAGGGACCGACTGGCATGCATGGTTCAGGCGTGGTCAATCGGTCCTGAGCGGCGGCCGGCCTGTTCGACCGTCGCGGGCGGGGTTCTTTTCATGTCGCCACCTGCCCAAAAGCATCGTCCCACTTGTTTGCCGGCAGGGCAAGGGAAATAGAAATCCGGTCCCTTGCGCCTCAGGCGCTCAGCGCCATGGGTTCGGCATTGATGGCGCGCAAGGGGATCACCTTGTCGCGCGGCGCCGGCTTGCCGAAGAAATAGCCCTGGAAACGGTTGCAGCCGGCGGCCTTGGCCAGCGCGAACTCTTCCTGTGTCTCGACGCCTTCCGCCACGATGGTGACGTCCTGGATGCGCGCGATCTGCGCCAGCGCCGAAACGAAGATCTGCGCCACCTGGTCGTGGGCAAGGCTGCGGATGTAGGAGCGGTCGATCTTGATGCTGTCGATGGGCAAGGTTTTCAGATAGTTGAAGCCGCAATGGCCGGTGCCGAAATCGTCGAGCGCGATGTGGAAGCCGAGGCCGCGCAACGCTTCGAGGCGCCGCAGGATTTCCGGCGTGGCGGCGGTCGCCACCGTCTCGGTGATCTCGATGATGAATTGCGCCGCCGAACGGCCGGTTTCCTTCAGCACGCGGTCGCACATGGTGACGATCTCGTCGCGCTTCAGCTGCTCGCCGGAGACGTTGATCGAGATGCGGCGCCCGGGGAAATGGCCGACATCGGCGCAAGCCCGCTTGAACACCCATTCGCCCAGCATGTCGATCAGCGTCGAGCGTTCGGCGATGGGAATGAACTCGGCCGGCGAAATCAGCCCGCGAACCGGATGGCGCCAGCGGATCAGGCCTTCGAAAGCACAAGTGGACCCGTCCGGATTGACGATCGGCTGATAGTGCAGCTCGAGCTCGCCGAGATAGACCGCGGCGCGCAATTCCCGCTCGACCAGGCGCCGGTAGCGCTTGTCGGACAGCATCTCCTCGTCGAACACGGTGACGCGGCCACGGCCCGCCGCCTTGCTTTCATAGAGCGCCAGGTCGGCAACCAGCATCAGTTCCGCCGTGTTGGAGGCATGGGCCGGCGCCAGCGCCACGCCGACCGAAATGGAGAGTGGAATGGTCTTGCCTTCATGCGATTTGCCGGCCCGCATCGTATCGAGCAATTGCCTGATATCCTTGTTGATGGCGGCGAGGTCGCTATGCGGAATGACGACGCCGAATTCGTCGCCGCCCAGCCGCCCGACCATGCCGCCTGCAAAGATGCGTTCTGAAGTCTTGACCAGGTGCACCAGAGCGAGGTCGCCGAACTGATGTCCGAACGTGTCGTTGAGCTGCTTGAAGTGATCGACGTCGATCAAAAGCAGGGTCGCCTCGCGCCGGTCGCGCATGGTGCCCAGACTGTCGCGCAGCGCTTCGAGGAAATAGCGCCTGGTCATCGCCCCGGTCATGGCGTCCCTGGTCAGGAAATGATGTTTTTCCGCCTCGGCGGCCGCCGCCGAGCGCAGGCGGTGGACGACGCTGCTGCGCATATACATCAGCGCCAGCAAGGCAAGGCTGGTGGCCAGGATCGAAACGGCGAAGGCGCCGTCCGAGGGCAGGTTCCGTGAAATGTCGAAAGCGCCGAGTGCGGCCGCGCCGATGCTGAGCAGAAGCAGGGCCTGGATGCCACGATAGATCCGGCCGCTATGGTCCTTGATCGTCGCCAGTATGCTCATCCGCCAGCCCCCGCAATGCAGGCTCACGGCTAGTGGTGAGCCGTTAAGAAGACATTGAATTCGCCGTCGTTTCGCGCCGTGTCGCCATGCGGAAAAGGTTCATGGTTAAGGAGAGAGAACCCGGTCTTTCTCCAGGCCGCCGAAACAGCCGGTTGCGCCCCGGATGATATCGGTCGAGAATGCTTTCTGTCTCGATAAAGGGCGGCGTTTGCCGCCGGTCGCTTCACCTCCAGTTTCAGGATCAGACCATGAAGATCATTGCTTGCGGCAGCGTGCCGACCGTCATAGCGCCGGAGAAGTATTTCACCGGCCGGGTTCTGCAGACGCCGATCATCGAGAGCGAGGCGCCGGCGCGGCTGAGAGCGACACTGGTCAGCTTCGAGCCGGGCGCGCGCACCCACTGGCACACGCATCCATTCGGCCAGACACTTTATGTCACCTCCGGTGCCGGGCTTGCCCAGACATTGGGTGGCCCGGTCCAGCAGATCAGGGCCGGCGACGTGGTCTCGTTCGCGCCCGGCGAGAAGCACTGGCATGGTGCGGCGCCGAAATCGGCGATGACGCATATCGCCATGCAGGAAGCGCTGGACGGTGTCTATGTCGACTGGCTGGAAGCGGTTTCCGGCGAGCAATACGCCAGCTGAGTCCTATTCGGGCCGCAACATGCTGAGGAACAGCGCCGAGAGGTTTTCGGCGAGTTCGCTGCCCTCGCGCACGCCGCGTTCGATTGCATGATCGACCGCGCCGTGCAGCCCGTTGAACAGGACGATCGCGGCAAGGTCCGGATGGCCGACCGACCAGGCGCCGGCTTTCGCGCCGGCCGCCAGCAGGGCGGAGAGATCGCCCAGTAGCGGATTGTCGCCTTTCATCTGCCGCTGGTCGGGGCGATGGTCGTGGAAGACGACGTCGTGCAACTGATGGTCGTCGAGATAGGCCGCGATGCCGGCGCTGACGAAACTCTTCAGGCGACCGGTCCAGTCATCGGGCGAGCAGGCGTCGATCGCGTTCAACATGCGGGCGCGAAATCCGCTGACGAAGCGTTCGCGCAGGGCGGCGACAACATCCTCCTTGGATGTGAAATAGAGATAGAAGGTGCCCTTGGCCACTTCGGCCCGGCTGGCGATCTCGTCGATCGTCGTGGTGCCAACGCCCTTGGCAACGAACAGGGACGTGGCGGCCCGCAGGATGTCTTCGCGACGCACCTCGGCCGGCTTGGTGCGTGGTTTCAGTGCCTTCCTGGCAATGACAGGCATAGGGTTCGGCTCACCGTTCGGGTCTTTCCGCAGCGCTGGCTTATTGACTTCCATTAACCTGCTTCTAACGGCCGAGACAAGCCTTTTATAATGATTCCAAAGTGACTTATCTATATTGACTGACCGTCGGTCAGTGGCGTAGATGGCTGCAAGTTTCATGTTTGGATAGACCATGCCGAAGAACCGCCTGCCGCTCGTTGCCGCCGTCTATCTCGGCTCGTTCGTCGCTTTGCTCGATGTCAGCATCGTCAATGTCGCGCTGCCGACCATCCAGCAGGCGCTGCACACCGATTTCGGCGGCCTGCAATGGGTGGTCGATGCCTACACGCTCTGCCTGTCGGCCTTCATGCTGTCGTCGGGACTGATCGGCGACCGCTACGGCCGCAAGCGCTCGTGGCTCGCCGGCGTCGGCATCTTCGTCGCCGGTTCGCTGATCTGCGCCGTCGCGCCCAACCTGCCGGCGCTGCTGGCCGGCCGGGTGGTGCAAGGCATTGCCGGATCGCTGCTCATTCCCGGCGCGCTGTCGATCCTGACGCAAGCCTTCCCGGATCCGCGCGAACGGGCGGGCGTCATCGGCGGCTGGGCCTCATTCGCCGCCGTTTCGCTGGTCGTCGGCCCGGTGCTGGGCGGCATACTTGTGCAGACCGTCGGCTGGCAGAGCATTTTTCTGATCAACCTGCCGCTCGGCCTTTTCACCATTGCGCTCGGTGCTGCTTCGATCGAGGAGACGGCGCATCCCGAACATGCCCATCTCGACCTTGTCGGCCTGGCGCTGTCGATCCTGTGGCTCGGCGCGTTGACCTTCGGCCTGATCTCGGCCGGCGAGAGCGGCTGGAGCGATCCCACGACCATCACGGCCATCATTACCGGTGTGGTTGGCCTGGCGGTCTTCCTTGGCTTCGAGGCGCGCACGGCGCGGCCGATGCTGCCGCTCGGCCTGTTCCGCGACGTGCGCTTTGCCGTCGCCAATGTCGCCTCGTTCGCGCTCGGCTTCACCTCCTACACCAGCGTCTTCTTCTTCTCGATGTTCCTGCAGCAGGTGCAGGGCTGGTCGCCAACGCAGACCGGCCTGCGCATGGCGCCGGCCTTCCTTGTCCAGATCGTGGTGTCGCCCTGGATCGGCCGGCTGAGCGCCCGCTATGGACATTCGCTTTTGATGACGGTGGGCTATGTGCTGATCGGCCTTTCGATGCTCGGCATGTGCTGGGCCGGGCCATCGACGCCCTATACGGTGCTGTGCGCTCTGTTCGCCATCAACGGCCTCGGCAACTCGCTGGCGATCCCGACCGGCAGTGCGGCCGCCATGTCCTACGCGCCGCGCGAGCGCTCGGGCATGGTGTCGGCGGTCATCAATGCCACCCGCCAGAGCGGGCTGGCCATCGGCATCGCCCTGCTTGGCGCCCTGATGAGCATGCGGGCGACGAAGCTGCTCGCCGGATATCAGCGATGCGGATGTGCCCAATGCCGAAGCGGTGGCCCGGGCCGCCATATCACGGCATGATTTCGCAACCGACGCGGCGATGGGCGCGGGTGGCGTGCACGAACTGTTCGCGACAGCCTATGCCGGCGGCTTCCACGCCGCCATGCTGACGGCGGCGATTGCCGCGTTTCTCACCGCGGCACTGTTGATCGCTGTGCTCGCGCCGGCCGAGGCGCGCTTGGCTCGGGAAGCAAAGCAGCAGGCGTGAGCTGCTTCGCCTCCAACAAAAAACCCGGCGATGGCGCGCCGGGTTCTCGTTGTCTTCAGATCGATCCGATCAGGTCAGCGATGCCGTAAAACGCTGGATGCGCGTGCAGGCTTCCTCCAGCAGTGTCTCCGAGGTCGCGTAGGAGATGCGGAAGTTGGGGCCAAGGCCGAAGGCCGAGCCGAACACCACCGCCACACCTTCGGCCTCGAGCAGTTCCGCGCAGAAGGCCTCGTCGGTGTCGATCGCCTTGCCGGCCTTGGTCTTCTTGCCGATCAGCTGGGCGCAGGACGGATAGACATAGAAGGCGCCTTCCGGCGACGGGCAAGAGATGCCGCGTGCCTGGTTGAGCATCGAGACGACCAGATCGCGCCGCCCTTGAAAGATCGCCTTGTTCTTGGCGATGAAGTCCTGCGGGCCGTTGAGCGCCTCGACGGAAGCCCATTGCGCGATAGTGCAGGCGCCCGAGGTCTGCTGGCCCTGGATCATGTCCATCGCCTTGATCAGCTGGACGGGACCGGCGGCATAGCCGATGCGCCAGCCGGTCATGGCATAGGCTTTCGAGACGCCGTTCATGGTCAGCGTGCGCTCGTAGAGCTTCGGCTCGACCTCGGCGATGGTCTTGAAGACGAAGTCGCCATAGGTCAGGTGCTCGTACATGTCGTCAGTCAGCGTCCAGACATGCGGATGCTTGAGCAACACATCAGCCAGCGCGCGCAGCTCCGCTTCCGTGTAGGCGGCGCCCGACGGGTTCGACGGCGAGTTCATCAGCAGCCATTTGGTCTTCGGCGTGATCGCCTTTTCCAGCACCGCGGCCGTCAGCTTGAAACCATTCTCGATCGAGGTATCGGCGAACACCGACGTGCCGCCGCAGATCGCCACCATTTCGGGGTAGCTGACCCAGTAGGGGCGGGGGATGATGACCTCGTCGCCGGGGTTCAGCGTCGCCATGAAGGCATTGAACAGGATCTGCTTGCCGCCGGTGCCGACAATGGTCTGCTCTGGCCTGTAGTCGAGATTGTTCTCGCGCTTGAATTTCTTCGCGATTGCTTCGCGCAGCGGCACGATGCCCGAAACCGGCGGGTACTTGGTCTCGCCACGGCGGATCGCCTCGATCGCCGCATTCTTGATGTTGTCGGGCGTGTCGAAATCCGGCTCGCCGGCGCCGAGGCCGATAATGTCACGGCCGGCATTTTTCAGCTCGCGCGCTTTCTGCGTCACCGCGATGGTGGCGGAAGGCTTTACGCGGGAAAGGGTGTCGGCAAGAAAGGCCATGACCAGATATCTCTCCTTGAGAAGATCGGCGCGGCCAGGAGCGGCCGCGGCGCTTCTCATGTCGCATCATTCCCCTCAGTGCAAGCCTTCTCGGCTGGGCCAGGTGGGGCGCCGCGGTCAATGCGGCGTGATCGGCAACACTAAATTCATTAACGGGCGGTAGAGGCTTGCATGGCAGGATCGCAATCCATTCCGCCAATCCGCGGAGCGAGGAACCGTGTCGCGCAGCATCGGGCTTGCCCATATCATCCGTCATGACGACGGCACCTCTACCGGTGTCTGGGGTATCTACACGCTGCAAAGTGCCTTCCAGCCGATCTTCGCCTTCAAGGAGGGTAAGCTGTCGGTTGCCGCCTTCGAAGGGCTGATCCGGCCGTTCCGCGATGGCGAGCCGCAATCGCCGATGACCTTCTTCTCGACCTGTCCGGCCGCCGACCGCCTGCATGTCGAGGCGCTGACCAGGACGCTGCATCTGCTCAATGCCGGCGCCTGCCTGCCGCAGGAGGCGTCGATCTTCGTCAATTTCGACCCGTCGGTGTTCACCGAGCGGTCGATCGCCGACAATGCCTTGCGCGAAATGCGGCTGGTGCTGCACGAGGCCGGCATCGATCCCGGCCGCGTCGTGTGCGAGGTGACCGAGCAGCGGTCGGCATCGCAGGAGGCCCTGCATGGCTTCGTCGCCGCACTCAGGGCCAACGGCTTCCGCATCGCCGTCGATGACTATGGCGCCGACGATTCCGACATCAACCGCATCAAGGAATTGAAGCCCGACATCGTCAAGTTCGACGCCTACTGGATCACGCAGCTGATGGAATCAGGCGCCGGCTTCGCGCTCTTGACCACCATGGTGAAAAGCTTCGAGGAACAGGGCATCCGCACCGTGTTCGAGGGCATCGAGGAGGGATGGCAACTGGAGCTCGCCGAGAAGTCCGGCGCTTCGATGATCCAGGGCTTTGTGCTGGCGCGGCCGGAACTGGCGCCGACGAGTTTCCGTGTTTTCGGCAAAACCACGCCGGAGGCCGTCACCGCGACTGCCGCACCGGCGGCGCCGGCCTCACGGCCGGCAAAAGCCTTCGGACGCCGGGTCGCGCCATGAGGCTCGAGCGGCGGCGCAATGTCGGCGACGCGATCTTCGCCGACGAGATCGGCATCGAATACGGCGTCTGTGGCGACTTCCGCTTGCGCAGCGCCTACCAGCCGATCTTCGCGCCGCTTGGGCGTTCGCTGCACGCGGTGGCAGTCGAGGGCCTGATCGAGCCGCATCGTGCCGGCCGCGCAGGCTCGCCGCGGGCGTTCTTTGAAAGCATCGCCGCGCCGGACCGGCTGTTTGTCGAGACCATGTGCCGGGTGCTGCACTTAAGGAATTTCCACAACATCGGCGTCGACGGGCTCGATCTGTTCTTCAACTACAATCCGATGATCAACGACCATCCCGGGCGGGCGCTGGCCGAAATCCGGCTGATGAGCCGGCATCTCGGCGAGCTCGGCCTCGCCCCCGGCATGCTGGTTTGCGAAATCACCGAACAGGCGGCGGACGACGCGCTTCTCGCCCGGCTGGTGCGCGAAATGCGGCGCGACGGCATCCGCATCGCCATCGATGATTTCGGCACCGGTCATTCGACCGAGGAGCGGGTGAGCCTGCTCAAGCCTGATATCGTCAAGATCGATGGCGGCTGGTTCGCGGAGTTCTGCCGCCACACCGCCGCCGAACGCTTCTTCCGCCCGCTGGTGTCAAGCCTGCACGACCGCGGCGCCAGGGTGCTGGTCGAAGGCATTGAGCAACCCGTCCATCTGCGCGTCGCGCTCGAAGCCGGCGTCGACCTGCTGCAGGGCTTTCTTCTGGCCCGGCCGGCGCTGGCCGGCACCATCTTCAACGAGGAGCCGCTGTCAGTAGATGCGCTGCTGGGCTTCGACAACAAGGTCGTGCCCCTCTTTGCCAGGACTTTGCATCAGCGGCGCTGATGGTCGCGCCAAAACAAATCATTGGTTGAGAGCACGGCCGCTGCGATAATCGCCTTTACGAGGCAGCGCTCCGGGGACCGTCCATGATACTTTACAGCATGATCGACAGCGGCAATTGCTACAAGCCGCGCCTGCTGATGGCCAAGCTTGGCCTCGCCTTCACCACGATCGAGGTGAGTTCGCATACCGGCGACACGCGGAAGGCCGACTTTGTCGCCAAGAATCCGAACGCCATGGTGCCGCTGCTCGAACTCGACGATGGCCGGCGGCTGGCCGAGTCCAACGCCATCCTGCTCTACCTCGCCGAAGGGACGCGCTTCCTGCCGGCGGACAAGTATGAGCGCGGGCTCGCCTATCAGTGGCTGTTCTTCGAGCAGTACAGCCATGAGCCCTATATCGCCGTGCGCAAGGCGCTGCTGACCTTTCCCGAACGCGCAGGCGATGCGACGCCCGAGCGGCTGGCCGTGACGCTGGAGCGCGGCAACAAGGCGCTCGGCGTGATGAACAAGTATTTGGAACACAACGCTTTCTTCGCCGGAGCCGCCTTCAGCGTCGCCGACATCGCGCTCTATGCCTACACGCATACGGCGGAGCAGGGCGGCTTCCAGCTCGATGCCTATCCTGCGGTCGCGGCCTGGCTTGGCCGCGTGGAGGCGGATCCGGGGCATGTGCCGATCGGGTGGGTGGGGTAAGGAACGCCGGCGATTGGCGAAAGCAGCGACATAGCGTCCTTCGCCCCGTTTACGGGGAGAAGATGGCGGCAGCCAGATGAGGGGCGGCGCCAGCCTTTGTCGCAATTGGCTCTACGATCGTTGCTCTTGAGAGGCCAGCGCTGCCCCTCATCGCCCTGCCGGGCACTTCTCCCCGTAAACGGGGAGAAGGACGCTGTGGTCTAGACAAACAAAAAGGCGGGATAAATCCCGCCTTCCCATTCTTGGTAGCCTGATCGGGAGCGTCCGGTCCGGGCTGGCAGCTATCTGCTGATCCAGCGTGTCGGGCCTTTCCGCTCCGGGCGCGCTTCTCGCGCGACCGTCAGTACATCCGTGACTTGCCGCGCGCCCCGGGCTCTCACCCGGCGCGCGCCATTCGCAAAATCAGGCTGCCTTGCTCAGAGATCCAGCGGACGACTTGCCAGTGCGGCGGTCCTGCTCGATCTCGAAGTTGATCTTCTGGCCTTCGACCAGGGTCGACAGTCCAGCGCGCTCGACTGCGGAGATGTGAACGAAAACGTCCGCGCCGCCCGCGTCAGGCTGGATGAAGCCGAAGCCCTTGGTGGCGTTGAACCACTTGACCGTTCCAGTTGCCATTTTAGATAGTCCTTCAACATTTGCTTTAGTTTGACCAGACCAATGTCCAGCCGGTGTGCATCGAGATTTTGGAGATAGACGTCAGCAAACGCGAAGATCGCGAGGCCCGGATCGATCGGCCGAAATATCAATGGGGCTGATATAGGCTGGTTTCGCAGCAAAAACAAGACTGCGTGAGAAAGCCGTGACGGGGAGACCGCCCAACGGCCGCCCCAATCTGGTGAAACCGTTGCGGCAGATCGCTGTCCCTGGGGCGGCGGATCAGGGGAGGAGACCATGAAAACCACAGTGCTTGCCGCCTGCCTGACGCTGGTGGCCGCCGAGGCGCAGGCGATCTCGCGCTACGACCCGACGCATATGAGCTGCGGCAAGGTTCAGTCGACGATCGCGCGCCAGGGCGCGGTCATCCTGCGCTACCAGTCGACGCGCGTGCCGGGGCTGCCGCTCTATGACCGCTATGTGCAGAGCCAGCAATTCTGCACCATGGGCGAGGTGAGGGCGCGCGCCTATGTGCCGAGCGCCGACACCAAATCCTGCCCGGTCTACAACTGCAAGCGGCCGGACAACGACCGGCATTTCCGCCGGCGGTTCTTCCACAACAACTAGCAGAGCAGGGCTCATCAACCGGAGCCGGAAGCCTTCGCTCAGTCGAACAACTGCGCCTGTCGGGAAAAATTGCTTTCAATCTTGGATGTGTTCCATGAGCATGGACACGAACCGCGTCACTTTTTGCGGGCGAAAGCGCGCCGCCGGATAGACGACGTGAATGCCGCCGGAGGGCAGCGTCCAGTTCGGGAGCATATGAACGAGGCGGCCCTGCGATAGATAATCGATGACCAGATAGTCCGGCAGAACTGCGAGACCGCCGCCGGCGAGCGTCGCTTCCAGGACGGCCGGGGTCGAGTTGATGGAGAACGTCTCGCGCATGGTGATGGTGCGCCGCTCGAAATCGCCTCGGCTGAAGCTCCAGGTGAACGGCTTGCGAAGGACGGAATTGGCAATGAGCGGCAAGGAAGAAAGGTCTTCCGGTTCGTCTACCTTGACCCCGGCGGCGAAATCCCGCGATGCGACCAGGATTTGCCGGAAGGTGCCGATGCGTCGCGCCTGCTGGCTGGAGTCTTCCAGCCAGCCGACCCGGATGGACAGATCTATCTTGTTGCCGATCAAGTCAATTATAGCATCGGAAATGAACAGTTCGACGCCGCAGGCCGGAAATTTCTGCCGAAAGCGGGCGGCGATTGGGGCCAGCACGATCGCGCCATAGTCATTGGACGCAGAAACGCGCAGCACGCCGGCCACTTCGGTGTTGCCCTCGCCAACCTCGGCGACGGCCTCTTCAACGTCCCGCAGGATCAGAACGCAACGTGCATGCAAAAGACGGCCTGCTTCGGTCGGCTCGAGCCTCCGCGTCGTGCGCACGAGAAGCGTGGTCTGCAGTTCGGCTTCAAGGCGGGCGACCTGTTGGCTGACGACGGCTTTCGTGATGCCAAGTCGCTCGGCTGCCCGGGTAAACGAGCCTGCGTCGATGACCGTAGCAAAATAGGCGAGGCGGTTGAGGTTGATTGATTCCACGGGACGCCGTCGTTTGATTGTAAGTTTACAGCATACAGTCTGTATTATTATAGGATATTTATCAATTAATCCAGGGGACTTACCTTTCGCGCTGTTCTCTCCATCGGGGGCGCAACCGTGGCTTGCGCTCTTCCCTCTCGGGCAGCTGGCCGCGCCACGCGGCCTGACCCCCATTTCAGTCAAAGGAGCTATTCCATGTTCACGAGGAGACAGATCATGAAGACCTCATTGGCCCTCGGCGCAACCGCCGTATTCGCCCCCGCCGAGCGCGGCCAAGCCGCCGGCACCACGCTTGGCTGGAAACATTTCCCGGCGGGTCCGAACGGCTTCTTCCGCGCGCCTGTGCTGGTGTCCGGGCCAAGCGAGGCCCTGCTGATAGATGGCGGCTTCACCTATCCGGACGGCAAGGCGCTCGCCGAGGCCATCAAGGCCACCGGCAAGAAGCTGACCACCATCTATGTCAGCCAGTCCGATCCCGATTACTACTTCAGCCTGAAGCCGGTGCGGGAAGCCTTCCCGGAGGCAAAAGTGATTGCTGCCTCCGCCACGCTCGAAGCCATCAAAGGCAGTGTGGAGAAAAAGCTCGCGGTCTGGGGCCCGCAATTGAAGGAAAACGGCCCGCAGGCGCTGTCCGACATCGTTGTGCCCGAAGCATTCGACGGCCCAACGCTTAGTGTCGACGGCGAGACGATCGAGATCGTCAATGCGGAAGAAGGACTCGACAACCGCCGATACCTGTTCGTGCCGTCGCTCAATGCCGTTTTCGGTGGTGTGATGATCTTCGCTGGTGTTCATGTCTGGACCGCAGACACGCAGACGAGGGAAAGCCGCGCCGCCTGGGTCAAGACGCTGGAGGCGATTGCCGCCCGCAAGCCCGCCGTGGTGGTGCCTGGCCATATGGCCCCCGATGCCGCAACCGGTCCTTCGGCGGTGGAATTCACCAAGTCCTATCTTCTCACCTTCGAGGAAGAACTGAGCAAGGCGGCCGACAGTGCCGCGCTAAAGGCCGCCATGGAGGCCCGCTTCCCCGGCCTCGGTATGGGCGTCGCCCTCGATATCGGATCCAAGGTCGCCAAGGGCGAGATGAAGTGGGGCTGACATGGCGACGAATCTCGACTTGATCCGCAGGACCTACGAGGGAACCTCCGAGAAGAACGGCCGTAATCTTCTGGCCGTTCTTCCCCAGACGTCGAATGGACCGAGGCGGAAGGATTCCCCTACGCCGGCACCTATGTCGGAATCGAGGTCGCGCGCGCCCTGATCTGAAATCCACACAGCCCGAGGAGCAAAATATGTTGCACCTTAAGTCTTTCGCGGCGGCCATTTTTGCCGTCGCGGCACTCACCGCCGCCGCATATGCTGGAAACGCCAAGCCGGTCAAGGAGGCGGTTCGACAACATCAACTAACCAAAGAAAACAAGGCGCTTGTCCTGAGGCCTATCAGGCTCTGTTCGGCGACCATGACCTCACGGCGCTGGACCGTTATTGGGCCGAGGCGTACATTCAGCATAACCCGACGATGACGGATGGCCGAGACTCGGTCAAAAAGCTTCTCGAAAGCATGGGTGTTGCCAATTGGCCAAAACAAAAGGTCGACTTCAAGCGGGTAATCGCCGAAGGCGACCTCGTCATGACCCAGGTCGTTCAACCGAAGGCAGGCAACATGCCGGAGACCGTCATCGTGGATGTTTTCCGCGTTGAAAATGGTAAGATCGCCGAGCATTGGGACGTGATGCAGCCAGTGCCAGCCAACCCGGCCAACAAGCGACCAATGTACTGATCCAGGCCCCTATGGCAGCGTCGGCGCCGGCGGTTCAGAATCCGAAGGACACCTGCGCCGGCGGCGGTGGGCCGACGCGCACGCCTTCCATGGCCAGCATCTTTTCCTTGGTGACGGAGCCGCCGGGTGCCGAGAAGCCGCCGATCTTGCCGCCGGCGGCGAGGATGCGGTGGCACGGGATGACCAGCGGCACCGGATTGGCGCCAAGGGCAGCGCCGGTTTCGCGCGGCAGGCCGGGTTGGCCGGCGCGCTTGGCCAGTTCGCCATAGGTGGTGGTTTCGCCATAGCCGAGTTTGCGTGCCGCGTCGTAGATGGCGAGGCGGAAATCATCGACACCGTCGAGATCGACCGGTACGCCGGTGAAGTCGACGTCCTCGCCGGCGGCATAAGCCTTGATCGAAGCGATGAGGTCGACCACCCATGGCGGCTGCGCCGTGGACTCGGAAACGCCGGCATGGCGCATCAGCCGCCGCTCGATCGCTTCGCGGCTGCGTTCGGGCAGGCAGAGCCGGATCAGGCCCTTTTCGCTCCAGGCGATGCCCATGAAACCGATCACTGTTTCTAACACTGCGTGGCCGGCTGTGATCGAAGATGTCGTTTCCATGATGCGCTCCTTTCCGCAAAGCGGCGAAATCCGGGATTCCATCCGGTACATATCAGGAACAATATGGCAGTTCGGCCTGAGTCCCGCCACCCGAAAACCGCCTGATGGCCCCGATTGCCCGCCCTGAATCGCTGGTGTAAGGGATTTCTTAACACCCGACGAACCGGACCCGTGCGCGGCTTGCCAGCAAAACATACCCTTATCGCGATCGGCGTGATCATGGCGGCGGCCGGCATCAGCGGCTGTACCTCGACCTCGCAGATGAAAGCCGCGCCGTCCCTGACCGAAACCGCGACCGTTGCCGGCAGCGATGCCGGCTTCACCATACCGCTGCCGGAGACGGTTTCGGTGCTGCCGCAATCCTCGGGCATTGCCCCCGTCCAGACGGCTGAGTTGACACCTGGCCCGACCACCGCGCCAGCGCTTGATCCCGCCGCCCAGCCGGCTGCCGCGACCGCGGCCTTTGCCGGCTCGACGCCGGCGGCCCCGGCCATACCCGCTGTGATGACCGCCAATGCCTGGCAGGCACCGCCGCCGGCCAAGGCAGGTCAGCCCGTCAAGACGGCGCAGACATACACCACCGCAGGGCTCATCGTCCCGGCAGTCGCCGGTAGCGGCCAGAAACTGCCTGGCGTGCAGCAGGTGGCCTATGTCGTGCCGCAGAACCCGGCTGCCCTGGTGCAGTTCCCGTCCGCGCCGCTCAGCCCTGCCGCTCCGGAAGAGCACACAGGCGTGCGCGGTGACGTCGACCGGCTGATTGTCAAATACGCCGCCCTCTACCAGGTGCCGGTCGATCTGGTGCGCCATGTCGTCAACCGCGAAAGTACCTTCAATCCCAAGGCCTACAACAATGGCCATTGGGGGCTGATGCAGATCAAGCACGCGACCGCGCGCGGCATGGGTTATGACGGGCCGGCCAAGGGCCTGTTCGACGCCGAGACCAACCTCAAATACGCGGTCAAATATCTGCGTGGCGCCTGGCTGGTGGCCGACGGCAACGCCAAAAAGGCCGACTGGCTCTACCAGACCGGCTATTATTTCGACGCCAAGCGCAAGGGCTTGCTCGAGGCGACCGGCCTCGGTGTCGACCGTAAGCGGCACCGCCTGCAGCCCGACGCCTGAGCGCGATGCCCGAACCGCGCCCGCCGGCCCTGAACGACATCCGGCTGCGCAAGATCCTCGACGATACGCTGGTTGCACCGCACTGGCCGGATGGCTTCGTCATGCGATCTCTCGCGCCCGGCGATGCGTCGGCGCTGCATGCGTTGCTGAGCGAGGTATACGACGATGGAGCCGAAGGCCCGTTTGAAAAATGGTGGCCGCATGTTGCGGACGACCCCGAATTCGACCCGATGCTGTGCTTCCTGGTGATTGACGCCAAGGGCCGGCTGGCGGCGGCGGCACTTTGCTGGACTTCGGCCTTCGTCAAGGATCTTGTCGTTCATGCGGAGGCGCGCGGCAGGGGCATTGGCGAGGCGTTGATGTGGCACGCCTTCGCCACCTTCCGCGATCGCGGCGCTGCTCATGTCGACCTGAAGACCAACACGGTGGAGAGCGCCGCCGCCGTGCGGCTCTATGACCGGCTCGGCATGTTCGAGGTGGACTGGCTCGGGTGAAGGACTTGAACACCCGAAGCCATAGTGAAGGGCCGGTTGGCGTTAGATATCCGGCGCGTTGCCGATCTTCTGCTTGAGCTCCAGCGCCCAGGCGCGGCCTTCGTCGCCGCCCCACAACAGCCAGGCGATATAGCCGGCCGAGGGGTTGTCCTCATTGCCGTAGTTTTTCCCGCGCTTGTCGACCTCGTGGCGGGCGAAGTAGCTGACCATGCGGCGGATGGTCGACGGTGCGAGCTTCTCGCGGTTCTTCAGTTCCGTTGCCCGCGCCACGCCGATCTCGGTGCCGCCACGGCCGAACTCTCTGCGCAGCCTCAAGCCCTTGGCGGCATTGTCGGCCACCCCTTGCGGGCAGCGCAGGTCGATCTCGTCGTCGCGCATTCCTGTCCCCCCATGGCTCGCTTTACCCTGCGCTGAGAATGCTGGGAAGCCGCGGAGGTTCCCCCCGCAACCAATCGCTGCGCGCCATCCGCAAAAAATGTCGGGGTCGATCTCAGCCAAACGTCCTTGGGTCGCAGAGCAACCGCGCCGGGACGCCGGCGCGCGGACCCAAGGAGCCGATCATGATCACCTTTCCTAACGAATCCGCCAGATACCGCACCGCCCGCGAAAAGCTCTTAAACAAGGAAATCGAGCTGCGCCGCGCCATGGAGGCGGTGGCCGAGGCGCGCCGCGCGCTGCCGCCGGGTGGGCTGATCCGCCAGGATTATGTCTTCGATGCGCTCGATGCCGACGGCAAGCCGGCGAAGACAAAACTGTCGGAGCTGTTCGCGCCGGGCAAGGATTCGCTCATCCTCTACCAGATGATGTTTCCACGCCATCCGCAGGAGACGCGCGACGTGGCGATGAGCGGCGGTACGGCCACGCTCGCCCGGCCGGACCAGCCATGCCCGTCCTGCACGGCGCTGCTCGATCAGCTCGATGGCGCTGTCGGCCATCTCGAAGCGGCCGGCTTCAATTTTGCGGTGATGGCGAAGACCGGGCTGGAAAACCTGCTCACACTCAGCCGCGACCGGGGTTGGCGCAACATGCGGCTGGTGTCGTCGGCCGCCAACAGCTTCAAGCGCGATTACAATGCCGAGGATACCGACGGCGCGCAGATCCCGCTGCTGTCGGTGTTCCACCGCGATGGTGACGCTATCCGCCATTTCTGGTCGTCCGAGCTCGGCTTCGCGCCGACCGATCCCGGCCAGGACCCGCGCGCCATCGGCACCTGCGAGATCCTGTGGAACCTGATGGATTTTACCCCGGAAGGAAGGCCGGACTGGCGCGAGCAGCTGCAGTATGGGGCGGGGTGTTGCCATTAGAGGGCGGTGCGGCAATCGCACCTTACGGGCGCCCGGCGCCGCCCCTCGCTTCGTCATCCACGGGCGGAGCAAGGAGCGAAGCGACGCAGCGCAGAGCCGAGGAGCTGCTCCGCAGCCCAAGGGATCCATGCCGGGACTCTGGAGCGTCGCAACGGTGCAGAATTCTGCGCCGCTGTGCCTCTCGTTGATGTCGCGGCATGGATCCCAGGGTCTCCGCGACGCTGCTTCGCGGCTGCTTCGCCCTAGGATGACGAAGTCGGGGGCGCTTCCGCCACCTCCGACGCATCAGCCCCTGGCAAACCCGCTGCCGCAAGGTGGCTCTGTGCCTGCGCCCGCCGAGCATTAGACTGCCACCATCAAATCGAGGGAGCACCCATGCCCAAGATCGACCTATCCGCCGTGCCCGTCCGCAAAGGCTCCGGCTATCCCGCGCCTTTCGACGCCCCTTGCGCCGCCCGCACGCGCCGCCGCTTGGGTGACGCCGGCGGCCTCACCGATTTCGGCGTCAACCTGATGACCTTGCCGCCCGGCGGCTGGTCGAGCCAGCGCCACTGGCACAGCCATGAGGACGAGCTCGTCTATGTGCTGGAGGGCGAGTTGACGCTGGTCGAGGATGGCGGCGAGACGCTGCTCAGGGCGGGCGACTGCGCCACCTTCGCCAAGAACAGCGGCAATGGCCATCACATGATCAACCGGTCGTCGGTTACAGCGCTACCTGGAAGTCGGCTCGCGCAATCCGGACGATGTCATCACCTGCTCCGACATCGACATGATGAGCCCGAGTTCGGATGGGCGGTTTTTGCATAGGGATGGCACGCCTTATCCGGGGCAGGGGTGAGCGCTGGCCCATGCATCCGCGCTGGCGTTCTGCCAGCGTCGGGATAAGCTCGCGGTAATTACAGGTTGGCGCCAAGGCCCCCTCATCCGACCGCTTCGCGGCCACCTTCTCCCCGAGGGGAGAAGAGGGAAGCGCCGGCGCTCGTAGCCTCCTCTCCCCTCGGGGAGAGGTCAGCCGAGCGAAGCGGAGGCTGGGTGAGGGGGCCTTGGCGCCAACCCTGCCAACCAAAGGGAGGACCACCATGAAGAAAGAAGTCATCGAAGTGCCCGTCATGTCGGACAAGGTGCGCTCACTCGGGCTGCCGTGTTCGACGGCGGTGAAGGCCAATGGCTTCGTGTTCATCTCGGCGACGCCGCCGGTGGACATGGTAACCGGCGAGATGGTGCGCGGCGACATCGAAACGCAGACCGAGGCATCGCTGAAGGCGCTGAAACATTGCCTGGAAGCGGCCGGCACCTCGCTGGAAAACGTGGTGATGGTGCGCATCTACGCCGTCAATTCCGGCTTCTACAACGCCATCAACCGGGTCTATGCGAGGTACTTCAGCGTCAACCCGCCTGCGCGGAGCTTCGTGCCGGTGGCGTCCTGGCCGATGGAGTTCGATATCGAGATCGAATGTGTGGCCGTGGCGTGAGCGCGCATCGCCAAGGGTCTGACCATTCCAGCGGACGCTTTCAATTTACAGAAGGCGCATGCTAGCCTCTTTCCCGGGAGATTACTTTTTAAATACTTTATGGGGCGGGGATGAGCGAATTGCGGACTGCATTGTCGCGGCTTTTCACAATATTGGGCTTTGGACTGCTGGCCGTGATGTCGTCAGCGACTCACCAGTCCGTTGCTGCGGAATGTGCCGATATTCCCGTCGCCGTGGTCGGCCCCATGACAGGAGATTGGGCGGTTTACGGCGACGAAATACGCCGTGGTGCCCAACTCGCAACGGACGACATCAATGCCAAGGGTGGCATAGGAGGATGCAAGCTGGCGCTCACCGTGCTTGATGATCAGGGCAACCCCGATGCCGCCATCGCCATGGCCAAGACATTGGCGAAAGACAGAATTCGTTTCGTTGTCGGCCACTACAATTCAGGGGCGTCGATCCCGGCTGCGCAAATCTATGCCAAGAACAACACGCTGATGGTCAGCCCGGCATCGACAAATCCCACGCTCACCGAATTCAAACTTTGGAACGTTGCCCGGACAGCAGGGCGCGACGATGTTCAGGGGACGTTTGCCGGTGAGTATATGGCGGGTCATTTTCCAGCGCGGAATCTGGCTGTTGTCAGCGACGGCACGCCCTATGGCGACGGTCTGGCGGACAAAGCCAGGAAGGCACTGCGCGCAAAGCGGCACCCTGAAAAGCTGGCCACCAAAATCCCATACGACCAAGCCGACTTTGCCGACCTCATCCGCAAAATGAGGGCCGCGAAGATCGAGATTGTCTTCTTTGCCGGGTTGGCGGGCCAGTTGGGGCCTCTCATTCGGCAAACCGACGAGGCTGGTCTGCACGTGCAGTTCATCTCGGGCGACGGAGCCATGGTCAAGGATCTGACCGTCCTGGCCGGGCCGGCCATCGAAAACACCCTGATCGCGTTTTCACCCGAGGACCGGTCCAATCCTGCGGCTGCGAACGTCGTCGCACGTTTCCGCTCCCAGGGCTTCGAGCCGGAGGCCTATACGCTGAAGTCCTATGCCGCCGTCCAGGTGATCGCCGGGGGTATCGGGATGGCAGGTGTCCAGGCGCCGAGACTTGTCGCCGCCGCCATACGGTCAGGCAAGCCGATTTCGACCGTCCTAGGCGATCTGACGTTCGATGCCAAAGGTGACCGGCGTGAGCCTGATGTAGCGATGTATGTATGGACGAGGCAGGCGAACGGTGGTTTTTCGCTGAAGCCGATGAAATAGAGGCAACCTCGAAGTTGGAGCTGCCTTGGGCGTCGCTGAAGGCCGGCGTGCAGCTTCGTGCCAGTGGCGTCTTGGCCGATGGAGTTCGATATCGAGATCGAGTGTGTGGCGGTGGCGTGAGTTTTCCTTCTCTCGCCGCAACCACAGGGAGATTGTCATGACCAAGGAAATCGTCGAAGTGCCGGTGCTGTCGGCGGCTGTGCGCACGCTGGGCTTGCCGTTGTCGCTGGTGACCAAGGCTGCCGGCCTAGTCTTCGTCTCCGGCACGCCACCGCTCGATCTTACGACCGGCAAGCTGGTCAAGGGCGATATCGAGGTACAGACCGAGGCGTCGCTGAAGGCGCTGAAGCACTGCCTGGAAGCGGCCGGCACCTCTCTGGACAATGTGGTGATGGTGCGCATCTACGCCGTCAATTCCGGCTTCTACAACGCCATCAACCGGGTCTATGCGAAGTACTTCAGCGTCAACCCGCCTGCGCGGAGTTTTGTGCCAGTGGCGTCCTGGCCGATGGAGTTTGATATCGAGATCGAGTGCGTGGCGGTGGCGTGAGGACCGCGACTCCCCCTCCTATATTCTCGGAGAACTGTGTGCCCCTTGTCGCCAATGGATGCACTTCGCCATAGGCGTCCGACCAATCAAGCGGCAGGCGCAGCCTCTTCCGAGGCTTCCGTCGCCTTTGGAATAACAGGGAGCTCTGCATCTGGCAGCCGTCCAAACTTTTTCTGCCATTGTATTAACTGCCAAGTGTGGGCTCTGGCACTGTCCAGTGGGCTTCGTGCTGCTATGATTTGGAGCGCATCGGCTGCACGGGACATGATTTCAATAGCGATATTGGTCGGGTTTGAGACATTGAGATAGTCCGTGAGGCCTTCGCGTATTTTCCTAAGCTCTTCGTTGCGATGGCTCGTGAGCACTCGCACGTATTCCTCTACCGGTAGTTTTGCCAATTGCGCCGCAATATCCGAACCGAATCCGGCCTCTTTCAAACCCAAGAAAAGCGCATCACTGGAGAGATCAGGCTTCACGCCCTCTCTAGCTTTCATCACCCTTGCAAGAATGTCCTTAGGCAGTTCCATGCCAAAGCGGAAAAGACGCTCAACGTCAAAAGCGCTCACATCGCCATCGTGCGCGATTTCATAAAGGTCAAAAACCTTTTTCGCCTCTTCCTGGTGCCCAATCCTGCCAAACAAGTCGATGAGTTGCGATGTTGTGCCCAGGGAATAAAACTGCGCGTTGGCCTCAAAGCACTCCATAAGCTCAGCGACTAATTCCTGTCCATTGTCATCGAACGAGTTGCGATATGAATCCCATGCCTTTTCCAGCTTGGCGTTCGCCTCGGCGGACTGCTCAATTTTGTTGAGTTCGGTCGCGTAAACGGCCACCACGTTTGGATCGAAATACCCATTGATAATACCGTCCATTAGGACAAGGTCGAAATCGTCAGTATGGGTGAAGCCATATTGCCTTAATTTCGGCTCCCATTTTTCCCGCAGCTTGGCAACCTCTTCGTTCGGGGGCTGCGTTGCGAAGGAATACTCCCCAATCGCCTTTAAAAAATTCAGGGTCGGTGCTATCTCAGGCTGGTAGTTACACCATCCAAATAGCACCAGTGATTTCGTCACCGCCCTCAACACGCCAGGCTTATAGTCTTTGAGCATCGGAGCTATGTCGCTTACGATGCTGTAAATCTTCTGAATGACGCGGATATTGTCGATTCCGAGCAGGATGGTTTGCTCGCGAACTTCATCTGTTGGAATTGGAGCAGCTTTCAGGTTATCGAGAGCGGTCGCAGCAGATTCACTTGCGGAGGGTATGAAGCGCAGGTTGAGGTCGACGACCTTTTCAAGGAATCCTTCGAACTGTGGGCGATCATCCAGTCGCTCGTCATTCAACAGAAGGGCTACTTTGCAATGACGCTCCTCCGTCAACTGCGAAATTAACCCAAGAACGTCCCCGCTCCGCAGGTGCTCTCCCTTGCGTTCAAGGTCGTCTATGCAAATGAGGCGATTGCGAATAAGCAGTGTCATTAGCGATGCAGCGGCACCATAGTAGCCATCGCCTAAGAAACCGCCGAACCGGCCAGCTAACTTCTTTACAAGCGTCACACCGTCTTCGTAGGCAGCGGTAAGGTTGGTCGCATCGAAAGGCTGGCCTATCCGTTCTCGCTTGATCGTCTGGGTCGCAATTTGGCGCTGCACTTCCTCGATGCTGTTCAGCCCAAAGAGAGACACATAGGCATATTTTTCTAAACCTATACCGCCCTTGACCTTTGCAGCTTTCTCCAGCTCATCGTTCCAAGTGTAGGTCTTGCCTGTGCCCCAATTTCCTCGGATGCAGAGCACTCCAGGATCGTCTGTTTTCAGGAATTCTGCAACCTTCTGGCGCACCAGTTTCGTTGACATGTGCCCACCCAAAGACTCAAAGCATCACCGTAACTTGAATCTTGGCTGTGTCACTTCCTCGTTTTAATTTAGTGCAGCTGTTCAAACGCTCGTAGACGTCGCGGCAACGTGAGGACATGTTACAGGTTGATCCTTTTTTGATGTATAGATTTCCAGAGTTGACGTGAATGCGAGCGGGCCAACCGATCAAGCACCATTTCTTGCCGATCTTCTACTTGAAACGCTGGGCTCAAACTGATGGTCGGCTGATCGAATTCAGTAAGCCTTTCGGCAATCAGGTGAAGCCTAAGCGAGTTCACCCAGAGGGCACTGGTTACATATCGAGGCTTTACGCCATTCAGGGTCTGCCTGACGAGGTCGCGCATGAGATGGAGCGCGAGTTTCTCTCCCCAATCGATAGCAAGGCTGCCGATGCGCTTAAGACCATGCTTAACGGTGGAGAATTCTCGGTTGCACAACGCCTCGCTTGGTCGGGTTTTATCGCCACGCTTTTGTCGCGAATGCCCTCGGATATTAGAATGCTGCGCGAAAACATCACAGAGCTGTCTTCGACGATCGCTCCGGGTTTTGAGAATATCTTTCAGGCACTAAAACCCGAAAATGAGGCTCGAACTTTCGAGCAAATGACTGACGAATTCCTAGCGAAAGCTGCGCCTCGTACTATCAGGCACGCAAAAAATTTGATGTCGAACGAAAGATTGATATCTGGATTGGCAGCGATGGAGTGGTCAGTGTTGACAGTGGATAGAGCTATCCACGAGCTCCTGACTTCGGATCGACCGGTAATCTATACTAACGTACTCGGGAGTGCAGAATCACACGTCATCGTGCCAATTGGGCCGCGAAAGCTATTCGTTGGGGTCAACGACCGAGCTCTTATTGAAAAGATTAAGCGTATTGGGGAAGACAAGCTGGTTAGCACCACAAACGCTGCTGTTGTCGGTGCCGCCGACAAGTTCGTCTACGGCAGGTCCGATAGCCAAATCCGTTTCGTCCAAAATCGTATGGGAGAGGCTCAAGTTCCTTCACTCATCGAACGGATGAGGGTTTTGCAAAGGTCGCGTTACGATGACGTCTTAAGACTTTTACGCGAATTGCCAATTCCAGTTCAAAATGAGCCTGAGTAACCGCTGCCCCTCATCCGCCTGCCGGCACCTTCTCCCCGTTGAACGGGGAGAAGGAAGCTAATTCTCAGGCAAAATACTCCTGCAGCGGCCTGACCTCCAGGCTCCCTGCCTTCAGCGCCGCAATCGCCTCGGCCACCGCGGCCGCACCCGACAGCGTCGTATAATACGGCACCTTCTGCATCAGCGTCGCGCGGCGCAGCGACTTGGAGTCCGACACCGCCTTCTGGCCGTCCGTGGTGTTGAAGACGATCTGCACCTGGCGGTTGCGGATGGCGTCTTCGATGTGGGGGCGGCCTTCGAGCACCTTGTTGATCTTTTCTGCCACCACGCCGTTTTCGGCGAGGAAGCGCTGCGTGCCTGACGTGGCCAGCACCTTGAAGCCGAGGCCGGCCAGGCGCTTCACCGCCGGCAGGATGCCTTTCTTGTCCTCGTCGCGCACCGAGACGAATAGCGTGCCGGAGCGTGGCAGGTCGACGCCGGCGCCGAGCTGGCTCTTGGCGAAGGCGAGCGCGAAATCGCGGTCGAGGCCCATGACCTCGCCGGTCGAGCGCATTTCCGGGCCGAGCAATATGTCGACGCCGGGGAAGCGGGCGAAGGGGAAGACGGCTTCCTTGACCGCGATGTGGCCAGGATTGCGGGGGTCGGGCATGGCGCCGTAATGGGCGAAGGCATCTTCCAGCGTCTCGCCGGCCATGATGCGGGCGGCGATTTTCGCAATGGGACGGCCGATGGTCTTGGCGACGAAGGGCACGGTGCGGGACGCCCGTGGGTTGACCTCCAGCACATAGACCGTGCCGTCCTTGATCGCATACTGCACGTTCATCAAGCCGCCGACATTGAGCGCGCGGGCAAGGGCCGCCGTCTGGCGCTCCAGCTCGTCGACCAGTTCGGAAGGCAGAGAGTGCACCGGCAGCGAGCAGGCGCTGTCGCCCGAATGGATGCCGGCCTCCTCGATGTGCTCCAGAATGCCGGAGACGAAGGTCGCCTTGCCGTCGCAGAGGCAGTCGACGTCGACCTCGATGGCGCCGGAGAGATAGGTGTCGAACAGCAGCGGGTTCTTGCCCAACAGCGTGTTGATCTGGCCGGTCTTGTCGTTGGGGTATTTCTGCTTGATGTCCTCCGGCACCAGGCCGGGCACGGTGTCGAGCAAATAGGATTGCAGCATGCCCTCGTCATGGATGATCTGCATGGCGCGGCCGCCCAGCACATAGGAGGGGCGCACCACCAGCGGGAAGCCGAGCTCGCCGGCGACGAGGCGGGCCTGCTCGACCGAATAGGCGATGCCGTTCTTCGGCTGGCTGAGGTTGAGCTTGTGCAAGAGCTTCTGGAAGCGGTCGCGGTCTTCGGCGAGATCGATCATGTCGGGCGAGGTGCCGAGGATCGGGATGCCGGCTTTTTCCAGCGCGTCGGCCAGCTTCAGCGGTGTCTGGCCGCCGAACTGGACGATGACGCCGACCAGTTCGCCCGAGGCCTGTTCGGCGCGCAGGATCTCCAGCACGTCCTCCGCCGTCAGCGGCTCGAAATAGAGCCGGTCCGAGGTGTCGTAGTCGGTCGAGACCGTCTCCGGGTTGCAGTTGATCATGATCGCTTCATAGCCGGCGTCGCGCAGCGCGAAGGCGGCATGGCAGCAGCAATAGTCGAACTCGATGCCCTGGCCGATGCGGTTCGGCCCGCCGCCGAGGATGACGACTTTTTTCCGCGACGAGACCTGCGCCTCGTTGGCGAGCGCGCCGGCGAACGGCACCTCATAGGTCGAGTACATATAGGCGGTCGGCGAGGCGAACTCGGCAGCGCAGGTGTCGATGCGCTTGTAAACGGGATGAACGTCGAGTTTTTCGCGGATTTTCGCGATCACTTCGGCGTCGGTCTTGGTCAGCGAGGCGAGGCGGGCATCCGAGAAACCCATAGCCTTCAGCATGCGCAGATTGACGGCGTCCTGCGGAATGCCGTGCTCGCGGATGCGGGCTTCCATGGCCAGGATGCCGGCGATCTGTTCGAGGAACCACGGGTCGATCTTGCACATGGCGTGCACGTCTTCCAGCGAGGTGCCCATGCGGATCGCCTGCGCCACCATGCGCAGCCGGTCTGGGGTCGGCGTGCCGAGTGCGGCGCGGATGGCGTTGCGGTCGTCGGCATGGTTGGCCGCCACGGTGCCGTGGCCGAGGCCGGGGATCTCGATCTCGTCGAGGCCGGTGAGGCCGGTTTCGAGGCCACGCAGCGCCTTCTGCAGCGATTCCTGGAAGGTGCGGCCGATGGCCATGACTTCGCCGACCGATTTCATGGCTGTGGTCAGCACCGGCTCGGCGCCGGGGAATTTCTCGAAAGCAAAGCGCGGGATCTTGGTGACGACGTAATCGATGCTTGGCTCGAAGGAAGCGGGCGTGGCGCCGCCGGTGATGTCATTCTCCAGTTCGTCCAGCGTGTAGCCGACGGCAAGCTTGGCCGCGATCTTGGCGATGGGGAAGCCGGTCGCCTTTGAAGCCAAAGCGGAGGAGCGCGAGACGCGCGGGTTCATCTCGATGACGACGAGGCGGCCATCGGCCGGGTTGACGGCGAACTGTACGTTGGAACCGCCGGTCTCGACGCCGATCTCGCGCAGCACCGCGATCGAGGCGTTGCGCATCATCTGGTATTCTTTGTCGGTGAGGGTCAGGGCAGGGGCGACGGTGATCGAGTCACCGGTGTGGACGCCCATCGGGTCGATGTTTTCGATCGAGCAGACGATGATGCAATTGTCCGCCTTGTCGCGGACGACCTCCATCTCATACTCCTTCCAGCCGAGCACGCTTTCCTCGATCAGCACTTCGGTGGTCGGCGAGGCGTCGAGGCCGGACTGGACGATGTCGTAGAATTCGGCCCTGTTATAGGCGATGCCGCCGCCGGTGCCGCCCATGGTGAAGGACGGGCGGATGATGGCGGGCAGGCCGACATGGTCGAGCGCCTGGGCGGCGATCGCCATGCCATGGCTGATGTAGCGCTGCTTGCGGTCGCCTTCGCCGAGGTTCCAGCGGGTTTCCAGCGCGTCGAGCGCGGCGTCGAGATCGGCCGGCTTCTCGGCCTTGAGTGCCGCGCGCTCCGCCTCATGCGTCTTGCGGTCGGTGTTCTTGACGTCGGTGGCGTTGGCCAGCATCGACTTCGGCGTTTCCAGGCCGATCTTCTTCATCGCCTCGCGGAACAGCGCGCGATCCTCGGCCTTGTCGATGGCGTGTGCATCGGCGCCGATCATCTCGACATTGTAACGCTCGAGCACGCCCATCCGGCGCAGCGACAGTGCGGTGTTGAGCGCGGTCTGGCCGCCCATGGTCGGCAGCAGCGCGTCGGGCCGCTCCTTGGCGATGATCTTGGCGACGACTTCGGGCGTGATCGGCTCGATATAGGTGGCGTCGGCCAGTTCCGGGTCGGTCATGATGGTGGCCGGGTTGGAATTGACCAGGATAACCCGGAAACCCTCTTCCTTCAGCGCCTTGCAGGCCTGGGTGCCGGAATAATCGAACTCACAGGCCTGACCGATGACGATGGGGCCGGCCCCGATGATCAGGATCGACTTGATGTCAGTGCGTCTTGGCATGTCATAGGTCCGTTCGGCGGGCGGCTTGCACAAAAAACCGGGACGGGAAGACCCGGCCGGTTGTGCTCGCGATTCTGGTATCAGGCTAGGTGGGCCTTATAGGGAAGAGTTTTGGCGGATGTAACCCCGAAAATGAGGGATTAGGCAGTAGGGTAGTAGGGCAGTAGGGCAGTAGGGCAGTAGGGCAGTAGGGCAGTAGGGCAGTAGGGCAGTAGGGGGGAGGGCTCGAGCGCCCTTAAAACATATTGCCCTATTGCCGTACTGTCTTACTCCCCTGCCTCCTAGTTCCCAAACGCCACCGTATCGGTGATCTCGAAGCGTTCGGAGACGCCGATGCGGATCATGCTCAGGCTGCCCTCGCGGGTGAAGCGGAAATCGCTCTTGGCGTTCGAGCCGGCCGGCAGGCCGGCATAGAAGGAGATGACGCGGCTGCCGCCATCGGGCCAGGTCACCGTGATGTCGGCCTTGTCGGCGCCCTTGTGCGCGACGGTCGCCGCGCAGAGCTCCATCGGCTGGCCGACATAGCGGGCGCAGGGAATCTGGACCGTACCGCCAGAGGCAAGGGCGGTCGGCTGCGGCGGCAGTTCGGCGACGGTCTGCGTGTCGACGGCGGGCGCGGCACCATCAGGACGCGGCGTGGGAACGGGAACGGATCCCGCCGCCGAGCCACTGTCCGCGGCCGTGCCGGCATCGCTGTCGGGTGCTGCGGCCGCATCCTGCACGGGGGGCTGCGGGATTTCTCCGGTCGACGGGGTTTCATTCGCCGCCAGGGCCAGGCCGTAGGCATCCTGCATGGCGATCTCGGCGGCTGACTTAACCGGGGCTTCTGATGTGACGGGATGGACCACGCCGCCGAGCCGTGCCGTCAAATCGGGCGGTGGTGACACTGGCGGCGACATCGCCGCATCGGGCGCCGCGCCTGCATCCGCCGCCTGGTCGAGGGGAACCGTCGCCGGATTGACGGGGACAAGGTAGCGCGCCGGGGCCCAGCCGGTGGCTTTGGGATTGTCAGACTCAACCTTGCACCAGGGGTGCCCGTCAATCTCGTTGCAGCCGAGGTTCCTGACGCTGGCGCCGGCAGCCAGGCGCGCCTCGGTCTTGCCGATCGCCGATGGTCTGGCGCGGACATTGAGCAGGTCGTCCGGAGCGAGCCCGGTGACGATGGAGATGAAGGGCGTGTCTTCGGCATGGGCCGGGACAACGGCTGCAAGCGCCGTCAGCAGCGACGGAGCGGCCATCAGCGCCAAAAGCGTTGTCCGCAGCGTAATTCGGCGCCTCATCACTTGGCTGTCGGCGATCAATTGCATTATCAAAGGCACCGCCAGAACCCAAAAACGCTGCCGCACGCGAAGCCGGTTTTATAAGCGACCGCGCGCCGCCGTGTCTACAAGCGAGATGTTCACGCCTTTTTCAGCCCGAATGTGAAGTGCTCAGCCTCGAGGCATCAGCTTCGCTCAGCCTGGCATGAATCCAGTTCTCAGTGCATAGGCCCATTCCGGGCGTCCCGCCTGTTCGGCCTGTCGCGCCGCCGCCTCGTGGTCGTAGTCGACGGCGATGGCCTCGAAGCGATCGGGCCGGCCTTCACCACCCAATGTGACGATGCCGTAGCGCGCATGCGGCGAGCCCTGTTCGGAAACATGCGCCGGCGGGGTGGAATCGTCATAGGCAGGGCAGCCGATGCTGCCCGGATTGAAGACGACGGGACCGTCGGGGATGCGGACCAGCTCCGCGCGGTGGCTGTGGCCGCACAGCGCAATGCGGCAGGCCGGGTCGAGCGCTTTCAGCCGCCGCCGGATCGCCGCCAGCGGCGCGCGCACCAATTGCCCATCGACGACCGCGTCGGCAAGATATTTCTCGTCGTGGTCGGGGCGCGCATGGAAGGCGACGACGCCGGGCGCGATCTCCAGCGTCAGCGGCTGGGCGAAGAGGACTTCGCGCTGTGCCTGCGTCAGCCGTTCCTGGGCGTAGACGTCCGAAGCCCACATGGTCTCATCGGCTGGGTCGGCCGCGACGCGGCGGTCGTGGTTGCCGCGCACCGTCGGCAGGTTCAGCGCCTCCAGCCGCTCAAACGTCTCGCGCGGCCACAGCGGCCCGGAAACGCTGTCGCCGAGATTGACGGTGAGGTCGGCACCGCCACGACGCGCCAAGTCCTCCAGCACGGCATCCAGCGCCAGGAGGTTGCCGTGGATATCGGCGAGGACGGCAATACGCATGCGGGGAGCTCCGTGGGTTGGCGAATGGCTGGTCGGAAGAGCGACCCTGGCAGGACTTGGGTTCCTCGCCCCCACGTAAGTGGGGGAGAGGTGGCTCGGCGAAGCCGAGACGGAGAGGGGGCCTTGGCGCTGCCTCTCGGGATTTAGAAGAAGACCGCAGCATCGTGCAGCCCCCCACTCCGGCCGCTACGCGGCCACCTCTCCCCCGCTTCGCGAGGGAGAGGAAAAGGTTCAGGCCGACACCTCAATATCGTGCCCACCGACCGCCGGCAAAGCGGGATCGTCGCCGGCCGCCGCGATAACACTGTCGAGCAGGCCGGGGAAGCGGGCGTCGAGGTCGGCGCGGCGCAGCGTGATCATGCGGTTGGTGCCGACCACTTCGGCGCGGGTGACGCCGGCTTCGCGCAGCTTGGCCAGATGATAGCTCAGATTGGTCTTCGAGCCGAGGTCGAGGAACTGGCTGCAGTTCAGCGGCACGCCTTCCTTGCTGGCAAGATAGCGCACGATGGCGAGCCGCGTCGGGTCACCGAGCACGCCGAGCACGATGGGCAGGCTGATCTGGTCCGTGTTGGGATGAGGTAGCGTCATGGCTGGAACCTAAGCGCAGTTCGGGCCGATTTCAACGCATCCGTCCTCGCCTGCCCGTACACACTGTTTCTCCCGTTTCGATCCGTACCGAACGACCGTGCTGACACAGGGCTGTCAGGAAGGTTCAGCTATTTTGCCCTGGCTTCATTGACATCATGCCTTGTTATGTCCAATTGTTCAATAACTTTTGAACTAAGGACACCTGCCATGGACAAGCGGCTCTTCTGGCTTGCGCTCGGATCGTTCACGATCTCGACCGAAGGCTTCGTCATCTCCAGCCTTCTGCCCGATATCGCCCGGGATGCCGGCATTTCCATTCCGCTCGCCGGCACGCTGATCACCGCCTTTGCGCTCGCCTATGCGGTCGGCACGCCGATCCTGGCGACGCTGACCGGCGAATGGGACCGGCGCCGCGTCATCCTGTGGACGCTGGTGTTCTTCGTCATCGGCAACATCGCCGCCGCCTTGAGTTCTTCCTTCGAAGTGCTTCTGATCGCGCGCATCATCATGGCGCTGTCTTCGGGCCTGTTCGCGGCGACCGCGCAGGGCACGGCGGTGGCGCTGGTCGATGACCATCACCGTGCGCGTGCCATCGCCGTCGTTGTCGGCGGCACCACGGTGGCCGTCGCCGTCGGCGCGCCGCTCGGCGCGCTGGTCGCGGCCTTTGCCGGCTGGCGCGGCACCTTCTATGCCATTGCCGGGCTCGGCGCACTCGCCGGCGCCATCCTGTGGTACCGGCTGCCGCGCGGCATCGTTGGCACCAGGCTGCCGTTGAAGCGGCGGCTCGCGGCCGCCATGCGGCCCGGCGTGATGCCGATCCTGGTGACGACATTGCTGGCGCTGACCGGCGCCTTCACCGTCTTTGCCTATGTCGCGCCGCTGGCCATCGAGGGCGGCGGGCTCAGCCAGATCGCGCTGCCCGGCATGCTGCTCGCCTTCGGCGTCGGTGCGGTCATCGGCAACATTGCCGGCGGCCAGGCGGCCGACCGTTTCGGCGCCACCCGCACCGTCGGCTGGTCGCTGACGCTGAGCGCGGCCATGCTGGTGATGCTGTCCGTCATCCCGACCTTCCTGCCACAGCACATTGCAGGCCCGGCGCTGATGGCGATGATGGTGCCGTGGGGCATCGTTGGCTGGGCGTTCCCGCCGGCGCAGGCCAGCCGCATCATCAAGCTGGCGCCCGATGCCGCGCCGATCGTGCTGTCGCTCAACGGCTCGGCGCTCTATCTCGGCGTGGCGCTGGGCGCGGTGGTCGGCGGCGGCGTGCTGCGCTACGGCGCGCCGGCCGATCTCGGCCTGGTCGCGGCTGCCTTCCCGTTGATCGGGCTGGGCATCGTGCTGGCCGGCCGCTGGGCGGCACGGCCGGTCGCGATGCCGGCTGAATAGTCTCTTCGAAAGCCGTCGGCCGCCTTAGGCGGCCGGCGGCAGATCGAAATCCATCGCGCCGATGTCATCCAGCACCGCGCGCAGGCGTTCCGCCTTCTCCTTGCCCACCACGTCCTCGAAGCGCTGCTGGGCGATTTGCCAGAGCTTCATCGCCTCATCGAGCTTGACCAGGCCTAGCGCGGTTAGCCGCACCCGCTTGATGCGGCGGTCGTCCGGATCGGCGAAGGTCTCGACATAGCCGTCACGGATCAGCGGCTTCAGCGTGTGGCCGAGCGCCGACAGGTCCATGACCAGGGCAGCGGCAATGGCGCCCATCGCCGGTTCGTCGCCGATGTGGATCTGGTAGAGCAAGCCCTGCTGCGTGGCCTTGAGGCCGGACGGCGCCTGCACATCGTCATAGAACTGGCCGAGCTTGCGCGTCGCGCGCCGCAGCATGGCGTAGTTGCAGGCTGTCAGTCCGGGCAGAGCGTCTTTCGACATGATGGTTTCCCTGGGCGACGGCCGCGCGCCCCACAAATAATCTTGGATGCGATCATTGAAAAGATAGTGGCATATGCCCACTTCATCAACAGTGGCATATGCCACTAAATCAATCAGGCGGCTTGCCGGCAAGGTGAGGGCGAATGTCCACGGTGCCGGCGGCCAGGTCGAAGCAAACAATTCGAGAGATAGAAGGAACAGGACAATGAGTGGACAGGCAAACAAGGGCACGGCGGTCGTCACCGGCGCGTCGTCGGGTATCGGCGCGGTCTATGCGGACCGGTTGGCGGGGCAGGGCTATGACCTCGTGCTAGTGGCGCGGCGCGCCGACCGGCTCGAGGAACTGGCCGAGAAGCTGCGTTACGCCTACGATCGCAAGGTCAGCTTCATCGCAGCCGATCTGTCCGACGACGACGATGTGCGCCGTGTCGAGCGGGTGATATCGGCCGATGACAGCGTGACGCTGCTGGTCAACAATGCCGGCCTTGGCGGCCAGCAGGTGGTGGCAACGGCCGACGCCGACGCGGCCGAGCGCATGATCAAGGTCAATGTCATCGCCTTGACGCGCCTGACCCGTGCCGTGCTGCCGGGGCTTTTGGCGCGCAACCGCGGCGCCATCGTCAACATCGCCTCGGTGCTCGCCTATGACACCTCGTTCGGCGGCATCTACAGCGGCACCAAGGCCTATGTCGTCAACTTCACCGAAGCCCTGCACCGCGAGGTCGCGGGCACCGGCGTGAAGGTGCAGGTGGTGCTGCCGGGTGCGACCCGGACCGATTTCTGGGAGCTTGCCGGCAGTGATATCGACCAGCTTCCGAAGGAAATCATCATGACGGCCGACGACATGGTCGATGCGGCCCTTGTCGGCCTGGCCAGGGGCGAAGCCGTCACTGTGCCGGCGCTTGTCGACGCGGCCAAGCTGGACACATTCCTCGGCGCCCGGCAGGCTTTCTACGGCAGCCTGCACGCCGACAAGCCGGCGGCGCGTTACGCGGCTTGAGGGTAGGTGGCGTCGGCCTCGCAGGACTGGGTTCCTCGCCCCCGCCAGAGCGGGGGAGAGGTGGCCGCGAAGCGGTCGGAGAGGGGGCTGGCGCCAGCGGCTGGAAGGGATTTCTTGAAACCCGCTCACGGACAGGATTGCGCCAGTCCCCCTCTCCGTCTCGGCTTCGCCGAGCCACCTCTCCCCCACATTCGTGGGGGCGAGGAACCCAGGTTCTGCAAGGCTGAGCCCCTAAGCGGACCGCCACATCGGAATGATCGACGCGGCCAGCACCAGCGCCAGCACGACGTTGAGCGCGCGCCATTGCCATTCGGTCTTCAGCAGCCGTGCCAGCACCATGCCGGCGACACACCAGATGGACAGCGAGATGGCGGCGGTGAGGCCGAAGGTCGAGCCGAGCAGCAAGGCGAGTTGCCCCGGCCCGTCGGCCAATGCGGCGAACGAAGCCGCCGCGCCCAGCCCCATCGCCCAGCCCTTGGGGTTCATCCATTGGATGCCTGCGCCGCCAAGGAAGCTGTTCGGTCTGGCCATCGTCACGTCGAGATTGGGCGGCCCGGCGCGGCCGATCTTGAGCGCCAGCCACAGGAGATAGAGCGAGCCGATCAGCTTCATCGCCAGTTGCAGCGAAGGCACGGCAAGCAGCAGGCCAGCGAGCCCGGCGGCGGCGGCCGCCGTCACGGTAGCGAGGCCGGCGGCACTGCCGATCATCAGCGGCACCGACCGACGAAAGCCGAATTGCGCGCCCGAGGCGGTCGACAAGGTCGTGGCGATGCCGGGCGTGGCGGTGGCCACGAAGGCAAACAGGATGAGCGGCAGGATGCGCTGGAGCATGGGACGTCCTTTGTCGGAGGCTCCATGGTAGGCTTGAGCTGGCATCAGTAAATGCAATGTTTGTGATATCAGGCATTAGCATCTATAATGCTGACATGATCCGCAATCTCGATACGGCGCTGGTGCGCACCTTCGTCACCGTCGCCGACAAGGCCAGCATGACAGCGGCGGCCAACGCGCTGCATCTGACGCAAGGCGCGGTCAGCCAGCAGGTCAAGCGGCTGGAGGAGACGCTCGGCTGCAGCCTGTTCGAACGCGACCGGCGCGGCTTGCGGCTGACGCGTTCGGGCGAGCGGCTGTTCGACAAGGCAAAACGCCTGCTCAGCCTCAATGACGAGATCTGGGCGGAGATGGCGGGCAGTGCAGTCGCCGGCCAGGTGCGGCTCGGCGTACCTTACGATCTGGTCGGCACCTTGCTGGCGCCGGTGCTGAAGGCCTATGCCGAGACCTATCCGCAGGTCGAGATCTCGCTGGTCTGCGCCTCGTCGCCGGAACTGGTGTCAGCACTTGCGGCCGGAACCATCGACCTTGCGGTGATCGAGGAGCGGGTCGGGCCGACATCAGGCGAATGCCTGGCCATTGACCGGCTGGTCTGGGTCGGTGCCAAAGGCGGGGTTGCCCGTGCCAAGCGGCCGCTGCCGGTATCGATCGTCGCCGACACTTGCGCCTTTCGCCCTGTGGTGCTGTCAGCGCTCAACGAGCATGGGCTGGAATGGCGCACCGTGTTCGAAAACGGCAACATCGACGCGACGACGGCGACGGTGCGCTCCGACCTCGCCGTCACCACCTGGCTCGCCTCCACCGTGCCGGCTGATCTCGACATCTTGCCGTTCGATGTCGGCCTGCCGCCGCTGCCGAATTTTGCCATCAATCTGCATCTGCCGCGGCATGGCGTCGGGCCGGCGGCGCAGGAGTTTGCACGGCATATCCGCGATGGGCTGGCGCGGCGGCCGGTGGCGGCGTGAGGACGTCTCAGAACTTGGGTTCCTCGCCCCCACGAATGTGGCTACGGAATGCACACATCTCTGAGTTCCCAGCCTTTTGCGATGGCACGGAAGTATTCGAGGCCGTGTCGGAAGGTGATGGGACCAGGTGGTTTGGAGGAGGGATAGCCATTCCAGCCGCCAAGGCGGGCAATGATCCAGGCGGCCCATGCGAGACTGTGCCTTGGGTGCGGGTTGTTTTGCAAGGCAGTGCGACCTTGATAGCTGGCATCGAGGCTGTCGAGCACGGCGATGTCGGAAGTGCTGAAGGCATTGGCGGCGTGTTCGCCACCAATGCCTTCGCGGGCCTGGACGAGTTGCAGGATAACCGCCGCAGCCTTGGTGGCGATGGCGGCGAGCTTGACCAACACCTCGGCGCTGGCGAGTTGGCTGTCCTCGAGGCGCAGGCCATGCGTCTTCATCAGACGGAACAACTGCTCGATGGTCCAGCGCCGCCTGTACCAGTCGACGATCTGCCAGGCGGCGGCGACGTCGCTGATCTCATGGGTGGTGAGCAGACGCCAGTGCACTGGCTCGGCCGCGGCTGGAGGACCAAGTTCGACGACTTCGACAAGGTTCAGCGTCACGGTCTTCGGCAAATCCCTGGCGCCGGGATTGTCGGGACGGCACACCTCGACCTTGCTGAAGCGCAGGCTCACCTGGGTGCTGCGTGCCGCCCGCTTGTGCGTGGCCAACAACTCAAGCCTGCGCGCGGCCACGAACGGCAGCGCTGCCGTCACGCTCGACAAAGTACCGCCGCCCGCTACGGCACGATCGTGCATCACACGCGTCAAAAGGTGGACATTGCCGCCGGGCAGTGTCGCCCATTCGGCATAGATGTCGCTCTCGCGGTCGGCCACGATCGTAACAGTGGCGGCTTTGGCCAGCACGCTTCTGGCCTGAAGGGCCGTGTCGATCCAGCGGCGCGATTCCTTGTCCTTGAGCGAGCGCTTGGCGTGCGGTGTCTCGACCCGGCCCTTGCGCGTGTAGACGCTGCCGGCCACCAGCCCCAGACAACCGCCGCTCACCGCATCGATGGCCACCATCGCATGCACCAGCACGCCGCGCCCACCACCTTTGCCGATCTCACCCAGGCCGCGTCGCCGCTCGGGCGTGGTGGCAAAGGTGATCTCGCTGGTGTCCTGGATCGCCAACACATGCCGCTCGGCGGCCGCAGACACCGTCTGTTCGCTCCAGCCTTGGATCAACCGCTCGATCGTCACCTTGTCATTGGCCAGCAGGCGATGGAACCCGACCTCCTGCGCCCGCCGGCCCTCGCCAAGCCGGCGCAGGCAGATATCTTGGCGCGCAACCATGCGGTCGAGCAGCATCGCCCCCTTTTGTCGAGGCGCAAATCCCCGAAACGGCCCAGCGACGGTTGCTCAACAAGCATGCGACACCTCGAATCAAGCAAAGTGCCTGATACAGAATCACGCCGAAAGCCGAGACCGCCAGCCCTCCTCAAGCCGAGAGTCAATCCGCCGCACCCCACTCCTAGATGTGTGCATTCCGTAGACGAATGTGGGGGAGAGGTGGCTCGGCGAAGCCGAGACGGAGAGGGGGATTGGCACCGCGATGCCAAGTTTTCGTAAGGCATTCGCCCTACGAAGCCCCCGCTCCGGCCGCTTCGCGGCCACCTCTCCCCCGCTCTGGCGGGGGCGAGGAACCCAGGTCCTGCAAAGCTACTTCCAGTTCTTCCGCCGCTCGAGTTCCGCATCCGACGGCGTCTCCTGCGCGAACGACCCGGTCTTGATCTCGCCGCCGCGCTCATAGGTCGCCATGATCACGCCGGTGCTGGAGGTCTGCGATTTCACAAGCTTGAAGGCGGCCGGCATCGCGTCATCGCCGAACAGCCGCTTGCCCTTGCCCAGCACCAGCGGGAAGATCATCAGCCGGATCTCGTCGATCAGCCCGTTGGCGAGCAGGGTCTGGATCAGGTTGCCCGATCCCTGGATGAGCAGGTCGGGTCCATCCTCTTGGCTGAGGCGGCGTACCGTCGCGACGATGTCAGGCCCAAGCGATTGCGTGTTCTGCCAGGTGAGGGTGTCAGGCCGATGCGTCGCCACATATTTGGTCGCAGGGTTGAAGGCATCGGCGATCGGATCTTTCTGATACGGCCAGTACGCGGCGAAGATGTCGTAGGTTCTGCGACCGAGCAGCAGGGCGAAGGGTTTGGAGAACAGTTCCTCCATTGCAGCGCCTCCCACCTCGTCAAAGTAATGGAAGGTCCAGCCGCCGAATTTGAAGCCGCCGACCGGATCCTCTTCCGGCCCGCCCGGCGCCTGCATGACGCCATCAAGGCTGACGAAGGTGGCGGCGATGATCTTTCTCACTGTACTCTCCCTGGTTCCATCCACGCCGTCGCGGCCGGACTATGGCCCAAGGACGGCCGGCCCGCATCCGTCCCGACAGGGCCTGCGAAATTTTGGGCAGGCCCGCCCATCGATGCGTCAGTTGCCGGATTTGGCGCGGAGGTTTTTCGATGAGAACCAGACGTCGCCGAAGATGGCGGTGGCGGTGCGATCCGGCGCTTTGTCCTGCGTCAGCCAGATCGAGCGGCTGCGCGCGGCCTGCTCGCGGGTCGGGATCTTCGCCGCAAGATCAGCAACCGAGGCACCGAAGCATGGGATGAACCAGGAGCGCATGAAGGGATCGCAGGCAAAGCCCTTTTCGGTGCGGGTCACCAGCACCGCCAGCGGGACGCGCTCGGCCGGGCGCCAGGGGAAGATCATGCGGCCGCCGGGGCGCAACGCCTTCAGCCATCCGGCCGGAGGGGCGACGACGCCGGCGTTGACATAGATGATGTCCGATGGCGGCAAAGGCCTGGTCACCGCGTCGCCATGGACGACGGTCGCATTGCCGTAAGCCTCGAGATTCTTGCGCGCCAGCTCGGCCAGTCTGCCGTCGAGCTCGAAGGCGGTGACGGTGCCATCAGGCGAAACCAGCCTGGCCAGCAAAGCGGTGTAGTAGCCGGTGCCGGCGCCGATATGCGTGACGGTCTCGCCGGGGCTCAGTGCCAGTTTTCCGATCCACATGGCGTGCAGGAACGGCTCGCCATTGTTGATGCCCTTGTCGGCATCGAGCGCCACCAGCACGTTCTGGTAGATATGGGCCGGGTCTGCGCTCGGCGTCGTGACCTTGCCGTTACCGGCGACGATCGTCCAAGGCCCGGGACCGAGAAAGGCTTCGCGCGGCACGCTGGCGAACACCTCTTCGAGGCGTGGATCGCCCGAGGCGGCCTTGGCCGCCATCAGCCGCGCGTAGAATCTCCTGATATCTTCGATCTTGCTCATGGCGCCAGGAAAGATAGCGCGATTTGACGGTTTGTCTCGGGATTCGCGCCAGGCTCAACCGACCCCGAACAGCGTATCGTAAAGCAGCTTGAAGTTGAGCACGAGGATGATCGCCGCGACCACCCAGGCCAGGGCTGCGACGCCGCGCGGAATGGCGAGGTTGCCCATCTTCTTCTTGTCGGACACGAACTGCACCAGCGGCACCACCGCGAAGGGCAACTGCATCGACAGGATCACCTGGCTGAACACCAGCAGCTGGCCGGTGCCCTTCTCGCCGTAGAGCGCGGTGACGACCACCACCGGGATGATGGCGAGGCCGCGCGTCAGCAGCCGGCGCGCCCAGTTGGGAATGCGCAGGCGCAGGAACCCTTCCATGATGATCTGGCCGGCGAGCGTCGCGGTCACCGTCGAGTTCAGGCCGGAGGCAAGCAGCGCCACGGCGAACAGGATGGAGGCGATGCTAAGGCCCAGCAGCGGCGACAGAAGCTTGAAGGCGTCGTCGATCTCGGCGACGTCCTGGTGGCCAGTGTTGTGGAAGGCGACGGCTGACACGATCAGGATGGCGGCGTTGACGAACAGCGCCAGCATGAGGGCAATGGTGGAGTCGGCCGTTGCCCATTTGATGGCATCGCGCTTGCCCTTTTCGGTGCGCTCATAGGCACGGGTCTGCACGATCGAGGAGTGCAGATAGAGATTGTGCGGCATGACCGTGGCGCCGATGATGCCGATGGCGATGTAGAGCATTGCCGGGTTGGTGACGATTTCGGACGACGGCACGAACATGGCATGCAGGATCGTGCCGGCCGGCGGGGCGGCGACGAAGATCTGGATGGCAAAGCAGCTGAAGATGATGATCAAAAGCGCGATGACGAAGGCCTCGAGATAGCGGAACCCCTTGTTCATCAAGAGCAGCACGAGGAAGGCGTCGAGCGCGGTGAGCACGGCGCCGCCGATCAGCGGAATGCCGAACAGAAGCTGCAATGCGATCGCCGTGCCGATGACTTCGGCGAGGTCACAGGCGATGATGGCGAGTTCGCAAGCGATCCACAGCACGAAATTGACGGGACGGGGGTAATAGGCGCGGCAGGCCTGGGCGAGGTCGCGGCCAGTGGCGATGCCAAGCCTGGCGGCCAGCGCCTGCAAGAGGATCGCCATCAGGTTGGACAGCATGATGATGAACAAAAGCGTGTAGCCGAACTGGGCGCCGCCGGCGAGGTCGGTCGCCCAGTTGCCGGGGTCCATATAGCCGACCGAAACCATGTAGCCCGGCCCCATGAAGGCGAACAGCCGACGGAACCAGACGCCCGAACTCGGCACCGCGATGGTGGAATTGACTTCGCGCAGGCTGGGCTGATCGTCCTCGTCCCGTCTGGCGAACCGCCATGAGGAACGGGGGGCTGTGGCTTCTGCTTCTGACATGGAAAGGCTTTCCGCGACTTCTGGGGGATGGTGCTAAGCTATGCCATGGCTCAACATTATGCAATAGGCTATATTTCATTGTCGGTGCTTTTTGTCGGACACTCAGCCGGGTTTGCGAAGCGGCGATCGGAAACGCCGGTTGCGCCTGTGGGGGAATGCAAATAAACGGCCTGAAGAATCAGAGCCCGTGCTATAAAGCAGCAACGGCTAAACTCCCGAGGAGGAGCGCGCATTGGCGCTGAAGAACAGACCGGTCCCGCGTGAGCCACTGCCCGACGCCGATGTCCATTCGGAAGGATTCCGGCAGCAGCGCCAAGCGCGCCGCAGCGCGCTGGTCGAGGATTATGTCGAGCTGATCGCCGACCTGATCGAGGACGGCAACGAGGCGCGCCAGGTCGACATCGCCGCTCGGCTCGGTGTCGCCCAGCCGACGGTGGCCAAGATGCTGACGCGGCTGTGCGCCGATGGGCTGGTCTTGAGAAAACCCTATCGCGGCGTGTTCCTGACCGAGGCCGGCCGCAAGGTCGCTGAGGAAAGCCGCATCCGCCACCAGACGGTGGAAGCCTTCTTGCGCTCGCTCGGCGTCAGCGCCGAAACGGCGCGCATCGATGCCGAGGGCATCGAGCACCATGTCAGCGCCGAGACGCTGGAAGCGTTCCGCAAGGCGATGACGGCACCGCGCTAAGGTCAGACCCGATCGTTCTGATGACCGAGTTCGACCGAGGTTGTGCGAAAACGCGATTGCGCCCGTCGTTCGAGACGATGGGTTCGCAACCCCGGGCTAGCGCCACCGACGACCACTCCATCCGCCGCCGAAGCGACCGCCACCGGCAACCAACCGGATGATGAGGAGAAGTACGATCGCACCGACAGTGGCGTTGACGATCAAGCTGATCGTTCCGCTCCCAAGATGAATGCCTAAGCGAGGCAGTAGCCAGTCACCGATGAACGCGCCGATGATCCCGATTGCTATGTCCCCAATTAGGCCAAAGCCAGCCCCCCGCACGATCTTCCCGGCCAACCATCCGGCAACAAGGCCGACTACCAATATGACAATGATGCTCTCGTTCGACAGATGCATGGTGATCCTCCCGGGCTCCCTTTCTTTGCTGTGCGATTGGTGCCCGTAAATTAGCGCACTAACTCCATAACCGATCCTCCATCCCCACGAAAGTCAAAGCGCGTCGGCGACGCGACCGTCGGGCAGCGCCCAACTGCGACCATGAAGCCAGCATCTGTGAGCGCAAGCTCCAAATCCATGGCGATCAAAACCTCATCGTCAAGCACGAGTACAAGGGGTTCTCTCATGGTTGGCGAGTTCTCTTGGATGCCACCGGAACCTTCGCGGAGCGTCGCGGTTAAACTCGATAGAAATCAGCACGACGGAGTTTCCGATGCTCCAAGGTCTTTCCAGATATTCGCCTCAGGCGTTGGGAGTGCTCAGGATCGTTGTCGGGCTTCTGTTCCTTGAACACGGCAGCCAAAAGCTTTTCAACTTTCCACCATCGACGATGCCGGCACAGCCCGGCATGGAAACGCTGATGATTGTAACGGGCACTCTTGAATTGCTCGGCGGCTTGCTGATCCTGGTCGGCTTTTTAACCCGGCCCGTCTCGTTCGTTCTCTGCGGAATGATGGCGATCGCCTATTTCATGGTTCACGCCCAAAAGGGCTTTTTCCCCGCGAACAATATGGGCGATGCGGCGATCCTGTTCTGCTTTGCCTTCTTCTACCTGTTTTTCGCGGGGCCTGGAGCCTGGAGTGTCGACAACCGGGGCTGAGCGAGATGACGAGCGCCATGCCTTGCAAAATCATGGGCCTCCGCCACCAAACGTAAATGCATCCCGCCAGGACACTGCTCCACTCGCCAATCTTTCAGCGGATAGCCAACGCGTTCTAGCCATTCGCTTCTGGCGTAGCGCGTCGGGATTCTGGAGAGGTCCCAATTCCTCGAGGGCGTGGGGGTTCCTATCGTGCTGGCGCTTGATCAGCTGGATGGTGTACCCACCGGGGGACGCGCCGGGAGCTGAGAGCGAACGTCGGACGTTCTTGGCGCGAGGAAGGGCTTGGCTTACAGGAGCCTTGATGGTGTGTGGGTCTCGCTCAAACGATCGAGCCGAGGACGTCGTTTTTTGTCTTGTTTGGGACCGCGAGGATTGCCTGACCGATCCGACCTCGTTCACCATGGAGCACGAGCGCCGTCCACGGGTTGATTCAGGCAAGAACGAAGCCCGCCAAAAGGACGGTAATGATAAGCAAAAGGGGTACGGCAAGAAGCCAACGAGCCTCCGAAACGCTATTGCGCCGAGTGTTCAATGGCTCATGCCTCCAGGTATCTATTTCTCGGCACTATGTCGGAAAGCGGGACCAAGAGGCTCCGATTGACTCTATGACGATCCTCACAGTTTAGTACCAGCGCCCGCGGCCGTAGAAACCGCCGCCGCCTAGCAGCAAAACAATAAGAACGATGACCAGAATCGTGGTGATATCCATAATGCGCCTCCAATGAGCGCTCCCGGCCATGTTCGCCGTTCGCCGCTCTTGCCCTGGGCAGGGCCTAATGCCTGTGACTTGATGCAGATAAACGTTCTGCGGAGCATTCCTGTTCCAGCGGACCTATCTGAAATGCGGATATCTTTCGCAGTTGGGGCAAGTGGTTCAAGCGACGACGTTCTGAAAAAATCTCGAGGGATGCTCAACCAGGTGCAGCACATAGCTCACGGCGACCTGCCGGACGTCGAATCGTCCTCGCCCATTGCGATCGGAGGATCTTATTTCTTGGCCCTTGCAGCCACTGCTACGAACGCGACGGCGGCATCACACATCCTCTTGGACGGCCCGTCAACGGTGAAGATGATCTCTCAGCTGCTTTCAGGCTGATCCCGTGTTTCTCAGCGAAATACGCGCTTTCATAAGAAGCGTCGGTGGCTGGACTTCAAGATTTTGTATCACTGTCTTATTCCGGTCGACGATTTGCGCCTCCCGCCCTGAATAGTTGCAGAAAGGCGCCAAGCGCGATGCCGGGAAAAGCCGCCGATCGTGCCTTCCCGGCTGAGCTGCCCTGCAGACCACGGCTTGAATCCTTCGGAGGGCCGGCTTGTATCGTTGCGTTCAAACGCTTGGATGGCGAGCCTTTCGGCCCGCCACAGGTCACCACTGCCAGGGGCGCTTCAAAGAAAGGGAAGCCGGTTCCACCAACAAGAAACAGGCACAGGGAATACGGATGCTAGCGAATGCGTTGAAGCTGTCAGGAGCGACACCGATCAATCCGGTTCAGTGACGCTCAAAACCGACTGCAAAAAAGGAAATGAAACCATGAAGAGGTCCCTTCTCACCGCCCTCGGTCTTGCGTTCGCGCTCGCTGTCTCGATGCCGGTCCTCGGCGCCAGAAACGCCAACGCCGCTATGAGCCAGGCCCCCGCAGCGACGACCGCAACGACCACTTCGTCAGGCTCGGATGCTATGGCGACGAAGCACGTCAAGAAACACGTCAAGAAGCATAAGAAGCACGCCAAAAAGCACACGATGGCCAAGAAGGCCTATTAAGGCGCTCTCAGAACTTCCTGTTTATGAGCGGCCGCTCCGGCTTAGATTTGGTTGGAGCGGCGTTTTTCACACTTTTCCTGGGATCGCTCTAAAGGCGCTCAGCCGTTTCCGGAGAGGCCGCCGGAACCGCCGCACCTTACACACGTTGCTCCTGACATCGCGCGATTATCGCGCCAAGGGAGGAAGCAATGGGCGTCGAACAGGCACCGACCGCAAAGGGCAAGCAGGCGGCCAAGGGATTGAAGCAGGCCGCGGCGAAGGACGAGCGCAAGACCGAGGCCGAGACCGGTCATCCCCTGAAGAAAGGCGCCGCGCGTTTCGAGGAACGCTCGAAAAGCTCCGACGGCAAGAGCGCCGGCGCCAAGCAGAAAAGCTGAGGAGGCGGGCCGACGTCAGCGGTTGTCGGCTAGAGCGTTTCACTGTTTCATGGAAACGGCGAACCGCTCTAACTCTTTGTTTTGACGCAATCCGGACGGAAAACCGTTCACACTGTTTCCGGAATTGCTCTAGTCGTTTGTCGGAATGCGCCTGGACGCAACAATCAAGGCGTGTTCACTCACGGACATCCTGCACCCAGCTTCTGGGGTGGCCGTCGACGCGGAACTGGAAGATGAAATAGGGCGGGATGCAGGTGCCCTTGCCAGGCTTGGCCTGGGGTAAGTCATCGTAGCCGGCAGTACAGATATAGTCTTCGCGGCAGGGATGCGCCTTGTCGCAGGCGCGCAGGCCGGCGGTCTTGGTGAATTCACTGGTGCAGAATTTGTGGTCCTTGCCCGACGCGATACAGTCGTTGAAGCCGGTCTTGGCCAGACGGCCGCACGTCGCTTCGTCGGGAAGCTTGTCGCAGGTCGCCTTGCGCAGCATGCCACCGGGAAAGCCGCCGGTCTTCTGTTCGGGGTTGTCGTAACGCTGACGCGCGGCGCCATAGCCGGCGAGCTTGACCAATGGTTTCTTGTCGCGCGCCGGGTCGATGGCGCAGGCCTTGGCGGTGGCCGGCGACAGGCGGCAATACTGGTCGTTGCCCCATGTCGACATCTTGACCTCGCCGAACTCGACAGGGTCGCCGACCGCGGTGCCCTTCTCGCTGACGCAGGTGCCGAAGCCCGGATGGATGGCGCTTTCGTGGACACCGGCGCAGCGCAGGCCGGCACCACAGGTCCAGTCCTTGAAGCTTGCATCGTCACCGCGATAACAGATCGAGCCCCAGCCATTGTAGAGGTCGGTGTCCTTCAGCGCTTCGGCATATTTCTGGTCCGGACGGGCGGCGAAGCCTCTGGTGAAATCCGGATGGCCGCCGGCGGCGAACTGCTCGACGATGGCGCGGCGGCGCGGCAGGTCGGCGAAGAAGACGGCCGAGCCCGGCACGAAGACGGCATTGCGGCGCGGTTCGCTGGCCGGATCGGCGCCGGTGTAGTGGAAGCCGGCAATGCCGTGGGTCTGGTGGCAGCCGGTGCAGCACATTTCGTTCAGCCGCAAATTGAAGCCGGCGACCGACTTGATGGTGGCGAGCGTATTGCCCCTGGCGACATAATCCTTCAGCGCCTTGTCGATATCGGCGTCGTCGACCAACCCATAGGCGATGTTGTTCTGCGACCGGCTCAGGCCACCGGGTGCGACCGAAACGGCGCTCTTGGTCAGGAATTTTTCGTCGATAACCAGCCGGCCATGGTCGAGGTCGTAGATGTTGCGGTCGGTGAGCAGCCATTTGGCGAAGGACGGCTTATCGGCCAGCACCGTCGCCCGGTCGATCTGGTTCTCCATCTTCGATTCGTAGAAGCTCGAAGTGGCCGGGTTCCATTTGAAGATCTTGAGGAGATATTCGGCATGGCCGCCGAAATCGCGCCGCGTCGAGGCCGACAGGCGCAGCACCTGCATGTTGAGTTCGAGCCGCATGATCTGCGAGGAATTGAGCATGGCGCCCGACAGCGGCCCTTCGTCGGAGCGCAGCCAGGCGGCCAACTGCTCGGGCGGCAGGTCCTTCTGGCCGGCGGCCAGCCAGCGCTGGGCAATGTCGGCGCAGGACACGTCGGTTGCGCTCGGCAGATCCTTCGAAGCGCGCGCCTGCGCCCGCCCGGGCTTGGCGTTGAACACCAGGCTCATGGTCAGCGGCAGGCGCGAGGAGATGCGCTGCGCCACCTTGCCCTTGGCCGGCGTTTCGGCGACCGAATAGTGGAAGCGGTAGATCAGCCTGATCTCACCGCATTCGGTATGGCCGAGATAACCGCGATCCATGCGGTTGACGACGCCGGTCAGGTCCAGCGTCGAGCCGTCGTCGTCAATGTATTTCGGATTGAATTTCTGGCTAGTGTCGCTCGATCTGGCCATGGCCGCGACATAGGGGTCGGGGCTGGTCTTCGGCTCGTCTGATATCTCCTGCTTGACCGTGTCGCGCACCGTGGCCAGCGCCGGCACGGAAAACAGGCCGTGATTGTCGACGTCACGGGTGAGGCCGAGTGCCGGGCCGAGCAGCCGGCTGATCGACAGGCCGCCGCGCTCCAGCGCCTGCAAGGTCGCCGGATCGGTGACGGCGACGCTGGAATCGAGCGTCACCGCGCCGGCCGGCCCGATACCTAGGCAGGTCAATGCCATCAGCAACAGCAGGAATTGGCCGATGATCCGCAAGCGCCCCTCGCTTCCACAGAAAACCGGACACTAGCGGTCTTCCCGATCTTCGGCCATGGGGGCGACAGTCGCGGTAACTGCCAGTTCGCGCGCCCTGAGGTCGCCGAAAAATGCTGTGACTTGGCGCAACCATTGGGATAATTGTTTGTTTGGTTGAGCCGGCCTTGCCGGAGCAACGAGGAAGTTTATCACGGGGAGTTGCCATGCTCTGGAGAGGCCGTCGTCAGAGTGACAATATCGAGGACGACCGCAGCGACAGCGGCGGCGGCGGGATCGGTGGCGGTGGCGGCCAGTTCCAACTCCCCATTGGCGGCCGCACCGGTGGCGGCGGCAGCATCATCCTCGTCATCCTGGTGGTGCTGGCCGGATGGTATTTCGGCTTCGATCCCTCGGCGATCCTGGGTGGTGGCGACGGCGGTCTGCTGCCCGGCGGCGGTGGCCAGATCACCGACAACAGCGGCGGCGGCCAGGACAGCGGCGCGGGTACGCCTGCCAATGACGAGATGAAGCAGTTCGTCGCGACCGTGCTGGCCGAGACGGAAGACACCTGGACCGGCATCTTCAAGTCGCAAGGCCTGACCTATGAGGACCCGAAGCTGGTGCTGTTTTCCGGCCAGGTCCGTTCGGCCTGCGGCTTCGCTTCGGCGGCTGCCGGGCCGTTCTACTGTCCGGGCGACCACAAGGTCTATCTCGACATGACCTTCTTCCAGCAGCTCGACCAGCAGTTCGGTGCGTCGGGTGAATTCGCGCGGGCCTATGTCATCGCGCATGAGGTCGGCCACCACGTGCAGAACCTCACCGGCATCATGGGCAAATTCAACCAGATGCGGCAAGGCATGAGCGAAGCCGATGCCAACCAGCTGTCGGTGCGCATCGAGCTGCAGGCCGACTGCTTCGCCGGCGTGTGGGCGCATTTCACCGCGCAGAAGGGCATATTGGAGCAGGGCGACATCGAAAGCGCGCTGAACGCCGCCAAGCAGATCGGCGACGACACGCTGCAGAAGAAGATGCAGGGCTATGTCGTGCCGGAAAGCTTCAACCACGGCACCTCGCAGCAGCGGCAGACCTGGCTGGCGCGCGGCTACAAGAGCGGCAAGCTGTCGGATTGCAACACGATGAGTGGTCCGCTCTAAGCACTCGTTTCGCTGCATTGCCCTGACGTCGAAGACGCCGTCAGGGAGTGTCAGGATCAAACATTCCTGCTTGTTCTCGCATTGTTCCTTTTTGCGGGTTCGCCTATAAGGTGCGCCCGTGCCCAGGGCGGCCGGAGGAGCTTGGACCCGTCATGATCGACCCCAAAACCGCCAGGCGGGGCCTCGCGCTGGTCTTCACCACGCTGCTGCTCGACATTATCGGCTTCGGCATGATCATGCCGGTGCTGCCGGCCTATTTGCAGGAATTGTCCGGTGTCAGCATCAGCGGAGCGGCGATCGAAGGCGGCTGGCTGTTCTTCGTCTATGCGGCCATGCAGTTCTTTTTCGCGCCCATCATGGGCGGGCTGAGCGACCGTTTCGGGCGGCGGCCGATCCTGCTTGCCTCGGTGCTGACCTTCTCCATCGACAACCTGATCTGCGCGATCGCCTGGTCCTATCCGATGCTGTTCATCGGCCGTGTGCTGGCCGGCATTTCGGGCGCCAGCTATTCGACGACGTCGGCCTTCATCGCCGACATCTCGAATGACGAGAACCGGGCGAAGAATTTCGGCCTGCTCGGCATTGCCTTCGGCGTCGGCTTCGTCATCGGGCCGGTGCTGGGCGGATTGCTCGGCACGTTCGGACCGCGCGTGCCATTCTTTTTCGCCGCCGGGCTCGCCTTCGTGAACTTCCTGATCGCGACGTTCTTGCTGCCGGAAACGCTCGATGAAAAGCATCGCCGCCGCTTCGAGTGGAAACGCGCCAACCCGGTCGGCACGCTGCTGCAGATGCGCCAATATCATGGCATCGGCTGGATCGGCTCGTCTTCTTCCTGATGACGCTCGGCCACATGATGTATCCGGCGGTGTGGTCGTTTGTCTCAAACTACCGCTATGGCTGGAGCCAGCAGCAGATCGGTTTTTCGCTTGGTGCCTTCGGCCTGTGTGGCGCGATCATCATGGGCACGGTGCTGCCGCGTGTGATCCCCAGGCTCGGCGAGTGGAGGACGGCGGTCATCGGCCTGACCTTCACCGCGGCCAGCGCCTTCGGCTACGCCTTCGCTTCGCAGGGATGGATGGTCTATGCGGTGATCGTCGTCGGATGCCTGGAAGCGCTGGCCGATCCGCCGCTGAGAAGCTTAGCCGCCGCCAAGGTGCCGCCTTCGGCACAGGGCGAACTGCAGGGCGCGATGACCTCGATCTTCTCGATCACCTCGATCATCACGCCGCTGCTCTACACCGCGATCTTTTCCTGGTTCACCGGACCAAGCGCGCCCGTGACCTTCGGCGGCGCGCCCTATCTGGTCGGTGCGTGCTTCCTGCTGCTGGCGGTTATCGTCTTCGTCACCAAGGTGGCGAGGCCGGCGACGATCACAAATGTCACGACCGATGTCGCGGAAGATGGAGCGCAGATATGAGCCATGACAGCCGCATCACGCTGACCAAGGACGGGGTGTCGCTGTCGCGGCTGGTCTTCGGTGCCTGGCGCCTGCTCGACGGCGGCGCCCGCCCGGATGCCGATCAGGTCGCGCGGCTGATCGGCAGCGCCGTCGATCTCGGCCTGACCAGTTTCGACCATGCCGACATCTACGGGAATTACGAGGTGGAGGCGGCGTTCGGCGCCGGGCTGTTGCGCTGGAAAGGCAAGCGCGAGGGGATCGAGCTGATCTCGAAATGCGACATCATGCTGGCCTCGGCCAACTGGCCGCAAAACCGGCTGAAGCACTACGACACCAGCGCCGCCCACATCACCGCCTCGGTCGACCGTTCGCTGACCAATCTCCACACCGACTATCTCGACCTGTTGCTGCTGCACCGGCCGGATTCGCTGATGGACGCCGACGAGACGGCGGCGGCGCTGGCTGGACTGGTCAAGGCGGGCAAGGTGAGGGCGGTCGGCGTTTCCAATTTCACGCCGTCGCAATTCGATCTCTTGGCCTCGCGGCTGCCGTTTCCCTTGGCCACCAACCAGATCGAGATGTCGGTGCTCAAGACATCGGCGCTGACCGACGGCAGCCTCGACCACGCGCAGCGTCTGGCCTACGCGCCGATGATCTGGTCGCCGCTCGGCGGCGGTACGCTGTTCACCGGCACGGAAAGCCGGGAAGCACGGGTGCGGGCAGCGCTCGCGGCGGTGGCCGCCGAAGTCGGTGCCGGCGATCTCGCCACTGTTGCCATTGCCTGGCTGCTGCGGCATCCGGCCCGGCTGGTGCCGGTGCTCGGTTCGATGAAGCCGGAACGGCTGGCGGCCATGGTCAAGGCGCTCGACATCGTGCTCGACCGCCAGCAATGGTTCGCCATACTGGAGGCCAGCGAAGGGCGGCCGGTGGCGTGAGGTCAGGCCCGCTCCGCCAGCAACTCCTCGCCGCGCTTTTCGCGGATCAAATTGACGAAGCGGCGGAACAGATAGTGCGAGTCCTGCGGGCCGGGCGAGGCTTCGGGGTGATGCTGGACCGAGAACACCGGGCGGCCGGTGAGCGCAATGCCGCAGTTCGAGCCGTCGAACAGCGAGACATGGGTTTCCTCGACGCCTTCGGGCAGCGAGTCGGCATCGACGGCGAAGCCGTGATTCATCGAGACGATCTCGACCTTGCCGGTGGTATGGTCCTTGACCGGATGGTTGGCGCCGTGATGGCCCTGGTGCATCTTGGCGGTCCTGCCGCCGAGCGCCAGCGCCAGCATCTGGTGGCCGAGGCAGATGCCGAACACCGGGATATCGGTCTTCAGCAAATCGCGGATGACAGGCACAGCATAGTCGCCGGTGGCCTCCGGGTCGCCGGGGCCGTTGGAGAGAAAGATGCCGTCGGGCTGCATGGCGAGGATCTCTTCCGAGCCGGTGCTGGCCGGAACCACGGTCACCTTGGCGCCAAGGCCGGCGAGCAGGCGCAATATGTTGCGCTTGACGCCGTAGTCGATGGCGACGACGTGCATGGACGGCTCGGCCTGTTCGCCAAAGCCTTCGTTCCACACCCAGGGCGTCTCGCGCCAGACCGACGACTGGCCCGAGGTGACTTCCTTGGCAAGGTCGAGCCCGATCAGGCCGGACCAGGCTGCGGCGCGCTGCTTCAAATCGTCGAGGTCGAAGACGCCATCGGGCGCATGGGCGATGACGGCGTTGGGCATGCCCTTTTCGCGGATCAGCGCGGTGAGCGCGCGGGTGTCGATGCCCGACAGGGCAACGATGCCGCGCTTCTTCAGCCACTGGTCGAGACCACCCGCGGCGCGGTAGTTGGACGGGTTGGTGACATCGGCCTTGAACACGGCGCCGACGGCGCCGGCGCGGGCAGCCGGGTTGAGGTCTTCGATGTCCTCGCCATTGGTGCCGATATTGCCGATATGCGGGAAGGTGAAGGTGACGATCTGGCCGGCATAGGAGGGGTCGGTGAGGATTTCCTGGTAGCCGGTGAGTGCCGTGTTGAAGCAGACCTCGGCAACAGCGGAGCCGGTGGCGCCGAGGCCGCGGCCCTCGATGACGGTGCCATCGGCCAGCACCAGAAGGGCAGTCGGCTTTTCGGTGGCCCAAGGTGGGGTCAGCGTGGGCGTCATCTCGGCCATGGCGGCACTCCTATCGGGCCGCGCGCTAGTAACCGGCCCGGCGGGCGATCTGCGCGGCAAACGGCGCGAAGCGGCGAATTCGCGGCTCCCACGCAGTCAAGCTTCAGTTCATGCAAGGCCCAGTACATAGGGGAAGGGGGCAGGTCGGTCAATGATCATGCGAAATGCGGCCGCGATTTATTTCATCCAGCAATATCATGGGCTTGCCCTGGCATATCAGGGTTTGCGTCGGCTCGCCCCCGGCGCTATTGTCCGCGCCGACCGAAGGAGAAAGTACAATGCGCGCGAAAATCGCCGAATCCCTGAAGAGCGCGATGAAGGCGCAGGACAAGCACCGGCTGCCGACATTGCGGCTGATCCAGGCCGCCATTCATGATCGCGACATCGCCAATCGCGGTTCGGCCAAGGACCCCGCCAGCGACGAGGAGATCTTGCAGATCCTGGCCAAGATGGTGAAGCAGCGCGAGGAATCGGCCAAGGCATTCGAAGACGGCAAGCGGCCGGAACTGGCGGCGCAGGAGCGCGGCGAGATGGAGATCATCCGCGGCTTCCTGCCGACCCAGCTTGACGACGCAGCCATTGCGACCGCCGCACGCGAAGCGATCGCGGCGACGGGTGCTGCCAGCCAGAAGGACATGGGCAAGGTGATCGCCGCGCTGAAGCAGAAATATGCCGGCCAGATGGATTTCGGCAAGGCAAGCGGCATCGTCAAGGGCCTGCTGCAGTAGGGGGGTGTTAAGGGCAACCGTCAAGTCTGACCTTGCCCTACGACGCGGTTTTTGGCGGCTCCAATGCGAGGCGCAATGCCGGTGCTTCCTGCCGGACATAGTCCCATAACCGGCTGGCGACCGGTCCGTGCGGCCGGTCGCGGCGGCGCGCCACCACCAGCTCGTCGATGCGGCCAGGCATATGCCGGCCGGCAATGGAGCGCAGGCGGCCGTCGCCGAGCTCCTCCTCGATCAGGAAGCGGGGCAGGTGGCCCCAGCCGAGGCCCTGCAGGATGATCTCCTTCTTCATGCCCTGGTCGGCCACCAGGCATTGCGGCGCGCCTTCGATCAGCGAATAGTCTTGTTGTGGCGAATGGCGGGCGCTGTCGCGCATGACGCATTGGGTCAGCGCCTGCATCTGATCGGGCGTGATCGGCTCTCTGATGCGTTCCGGCAGAAAGCCTGGTGCCACCACGGGAATGAAGGGCACCTTGCACAAATCGACCCATTCCACCCGCGCATCGCCCTTGTCGACCCAGTGCAGGATCAGGTCGGCCTCGTCATCGAAAAGGCGCTCCCACGGACCGCCAACGGCCTCGAAATGCAGATGCAGGCGCGTGCCGCGACTACGCTCTGCCTCATTCAACGTTCCAGAAGGAATTTTCACCATGAGTGAGCTGAATTTCGTGACCATCGGCGACGGCACGCGCATCGCCTATCGCTTCGACGGCGATGCCGGAAAGCCGGTGCTGGTGCTGTCGAACTCCATCGGCACCACGCTGCATATGTGGGACGGGCAGGTCGGCGAACTGTCCAGGCATTTCCGCGTTCTACGCTACGATTTTCGCGGTCATGGCGGGTCAAGCGCGCCAGTCGGCGCCTATTCGCTCGACCGGCTTGGGCGCGACGTGATCGAGCTGCTCGATGCGCTCGGGCTTGGACGTGTGCATTTCCTCGGCCTGTCGCTCGGCGGCTTCGTCGGGCAGTGGCTCGGCATCCACGCGCCCGAGCGGATCGACCGGCTGATCCTGAGCAACACCTCGTCCCATCTCGGGCCGGCAAGCTATTTCGACGAGCGGATTGTCGTTGTCCGGCAGGCGCCGGACATGTCAGAAACCGCCGAAATGTTCCTCAACAACTGGTTCCCCGCGCAGATGGTGGCGGCCAACGTACCGGCCATTGAGGAATTCCGAACCATGCTGCTGGCGATCGACCGGCTGGGCCTGGCCGGGCTGTTCGCGGCGGTGCGCGATGCCGACCTTCGCCGCACGGTGGCGCTGATCAACCGGCCGACGCTGGTGATTGCCGGCGAGCATGACACGGTGACGGCGGCCAGCCATAGCGAACTGATCGCGGCAGCCGTGCCCGGTGCGAAGCTGGTTGTGCTGCCCGCGGTTCACCTGTCGAACGTCGAATATCCGGCCGAATTCATAAAGGCCGTGCTCGATTTTCTGCGATGAACAGAAGCACGAAACTCAACGCGGTGAGTGAGGTTCGCGGCCTGTCCAGAGCGGGACCTCACGGCTCCTTGCACATCGGCGCCGGCTGCGGTGGCGGTGCCGGGTGGTCCTTCTTGTACTGGGCGATGATCGGCTCGAGGGTTTTCTTCGGCCAGAATTTCGGTGCGCCGATTTCCTTCAGGCAGGACGCGTTCCAATAGAGGTCGGTGCCGGCTAGCGAATGGCCTTTTGCCGCCTGCGCGACGGCGGCGATGTCGCGCGATTCCGGGTAGATGTAGAGCGTCGTCGGGTTGTCCTTGACCATTGCGATGATCTGCTGGGCATCGGCCGGCGACCAGCTGGTGCAGCCATTGCTGCGGCCGCCGGCATAGTCCACCAGCTTGCCGAACGGCACCAGACCATCATGATCGGCGTAGGAGCTGTTTGGGCTTTTGCGCATGCACATGCCACGCAGCACCTGCGCCGCATGGCCGCCGATCACGCGCTGCCTGGCGTTGGCGGCTTCGCCTTCGCCGTCGAATTGTATGAAGGTGCGCAGGAAGGCGGCATCCTGTTTCGCGCCGGTGCGATAAAAACCCTTGAAGGAGGTTTTTGCCTCGCGGGTCATGTAGGCGCCGCCGGCGGTCAACTCGGAATCCATGGCATTGCCGAAATTCTTGGAGCACCGCCTGCCGTTTGAGAAATCGACCGTGCCTTTCAGATTCTTGCCGCCGCCGTGACCCGACGAGATGGCGCGAAACGACTGGCTGGCTTCGCAGACGACGTAGTACCGGCGGCCGAGCACGCCATTGCCGAGATCGCCGGGACGCGTTGCATCCATGGCGAAATAGCAGGGGTTCCTGACGGCGCCTTGCGCCACCTTCTTCAGGTAGAGCGCGCGCGCCCGCTCCAGCACCACCTGAGAGATTTGGCCATCGCTGTCGCCGACATGGGCCTGCAGCCAGGCCGGGATGCCGGATGGCGCGGCAAAGGACCGGACCGTCGCCGTCAGGGCAATGACGAGAAGGCTCAGGATGATGACGACACCCAATGGGACAGATCTCAACCGCACCGGTTCAATTCTCCTGCCGAAGGCATGCGAATCCTTGTTGCCACACGCAGCCAATCATAAAATGTCTCGCGGCAATCGGCGAAACACATCTTTGTTTAGCGCGCCCGCAAGTTCAGGCGAACCGGCCCGGCGCGCAAACCGCCCATAGACCGGGATGCTGGTCCAAGGCTTGCGGCTAATGCCTCCGTGGACACGCGAGATTTTCGATCCGTTCTGATTGCGCTATGATCTGATTCTGGCGTGGCCCGCGCCTCCTCCCTCCCGTCGGGAAAGCATCAGTTCATGCGGGGCACTCTCATCATCGGACCGACTGTTCGAGCACAAGGCATAAGGAGGGGTTGCGAAGACTGCTCGCACCAGGAGGTTTTGCGATGAAGCTGTCCCAGCCCATCTATCATCTGAAGCGTCAAGCCAGGCTGTTGTCGCGCGAGGCAAAAATCCCGCTCCACCAGGCGCTTGACCGTATTGCAGTGCAGCAAGGTTTTGCCAGCTGGAGCTTGCTGGCGGCGAAGCTTTCCGAGACGGTGCCCGCCAGCAAATTGTTCGCGCAGCTGGCGCCGGGTGATCTGGTTCTTGTCGGCGCGCGGCCGGGCCACGGCAAGACACTGATGAGCCTCGAACTGGCGATCGAAGCGATGAAATCAGGCCATCGCAGCGTGTTCTTCACGCTGGAATATACGCAACGGGGCGTACTGGAGCGGTTTCATGCCATCGGGGCCGAGCCGGCCCGGTTCGACCAGCTGTTCGAGTTCGACACTTCCGATGCCATCTGCGCCGACTACATCGTCAGAAGGTTGGGATCGGCGCCGCGCGGTACGTTGGCGGTCATCGACTATTTGCAATTGCTCGACCAAAGGCGGGAAAACCCGGGCCTGATGGAACAGGTCCGCACGCTGAAGGCTTTTGCACGCGACAGCGGCGTGATCCTGGTGTTCATCTCGCAGATCGACCGGTCCTACGATCCCAGGACCAAGCCGGTGCCCGATATCAGCGATGTCCGCCTGCCGAACCCCCTGGATTTGTCGCTGTTCAACAAGGCCTGTTTTCTTAACAAGGGCGAGATCCGTTTCCAGGCAGCTTGAGCGTTCTCCCGGCCACGGCTATGCCGGCTTCGCTTTCCAGGGAGCATGGATCATGGTCGAGATCGTCAAACCAGCGCTTGAACATCTGCCGTCCTACAAGGCGGCGCTCGAGCGCGGCTGGTCGCCGGACAATGTGCGGCTGGACGTGGCAAGGCGCGCGGAGCTCGCGGCGATAGAGCAGGATCCGACGGCCTTTCTCGCCAGCCTTGATGATCCAGAAGCCAGGGGTGACCTGATCACCTCGCCCGACGGCACGCAAGTGCCGCGGCTGCCGGGATTCCGCCGCTGGATCTGGGATGGCGAGGCGTCGGGCTCGATCGGCTTCCGCTGGCAGAAGGGCACGGCGGAACTGCCCTCGCCATGTGCTTGGCCATATCGGCTATGCGGTGGTGCCGTGGAAGCGGCGGCGCGGCTACGCCACGCAGGCGCTGCGGCTGATGCTCGACGAGGCGAGGGCGGTCGGCCTGCCCTATGTCGAGATCACCGCCAAGCCGGGCAATCCGGCATCGCATAAGGTGATCCTGAGCAATGGCGGCAGACTGGTCGAGCGCTTCTTCGAGGATGCCGCCTATGGCGGGGTGGAGAGTTTACGGTTCAGGATCGAGCTGTAGGGTTGCAGGTTGGGCAGCCGGCAGCCTGCTCTCATTTCGAGCGTCGGCTTCGCCAATAGGGGACATCTCACCCGTGCTCGTCGGTACACAGCGCGTGGTCGGACAGCGCGCGGATGACATAGCAGTCGCCGACCGTCTTGCCGTCGCAGCAGGAGGCGATGCGCTCCAGTTCGGTTTCCAGCCGCTTCAGCTGGGCGATCTTTTCGCGCACGGCAATCAACTGCTCCTGCGCGATCTTGTCGGCATGGCCGCAGGGCTGCTCGGGATGGCCGCTGAGATCGATCAGGGCGCGGATATCCTCGACGGCGAAGCCGAGGTCGCGGGCGTGGCGGATGAAGGCCAGCCGCTCCAGCTCCTGCCTGGAGTAGCGGCGCTGGTTGCCTTCCGAGCGTTCGGGCACGGCGACCAGGCCCATCTGCTCGTAGTAGCGGATGGTCGGCACCTTGACGCCGGTGCGGCGGGAGAGATCACCGATCGAAAACATGCATTTTGCCCCTTGAAGCTCTAGTGACTAGAGCAATTACAGTGCCTGGCATCAGGGTTCAAGACCCATGCGGCGGCACGCCGCGCGGGTGAAGACGCAGACAGGTGATGTGATGACGGCTCCTCTAAGGCAGACACGGTTCAAGATCGGCGGCATGGATTGCGCTTCCTGCGCGGCCAAGGTCGACACGGCGGTGCGCCGCCTCGACGGCGTCGCCGACGTCTCGGTTTCGGTGACCGGGGCCAGCATGACCGTCAGCCATGGTGGCCCGCTCAATGACGACAAGGTGCTGCGGCAGGTGGCGCGGCTGGGTTATGGCATCGTCAGGGCGGAGGCCAGGACAGATGGGCCGGCGGCCAAGGCGCATGACCATGCCGATCATGACCACGAAGGCCATGATTACGAGGGGCACGACCACGCGGGCCATGATCATGGCGGCGGCCAACAGATCACCAACGGGGCTGCCGGGCCATCGCATCTCCACAGCCACGCCGAGCCGGGGCAGGCGTGGTGGCGCACCCGCCGCGCGGCATTGACGCTGGCTTGTGCTGCAGCGCTTCTGGCCGCCTATGGCATCGGTAATCTGTACCCGGTGGCCGAGCGCTGGGTTTTCCTGGCCGCACTGCTGGTCGGCCTGGTGCCGATCGCGCGGCGCGCGCTGATGGCGGCGCTGGCCGGCACGCCGTTCTCGATCGAGATGCTGATGACCATCGCCGCCGCTGGCGCCGTGATGATCGGCGCCACGGAGGAAGCTGCGGCCGTGGTGGTGCTGTTCCTGATCGGCGAACTTCTGGAAGGTGTCGCCGCCGGCCGTGCGCGAGCCAGCATCCAAGGGCTGGCCGATTTGGTGCCGAAGACAGCGCTGGTCGAGCGGGGAGGCGGCACGGTTGAAGTTCCCGCCGAACAGCTCGGCGTAGGCGACGTCATCGTGGTGCGGCCGGGTGACCGCATCCCGGCCGACGGCGAGATTGTGGAAGGGTCGAGCGATATCGACGAGGCGCCGGTGACCGGCGAAAGCACGCCGAAGCGCAAGGGCGTCGCGGAAGCGGTCTTCGCCGGCACGATCAACAGCGACGGCGTGCTGAAAGTGCGGGTGACGGCGGCCGCTTCCGACAACACCATCGCCCGCGTCGTGCGGCTGGTGGAGGAGGCGCAGGAGGCCAAGGCGCCGACCGAGCGCTTCATCGATCGCTTTTCGCGCTACTATACGCCTGGTGTGCTGGCGGTCGGCGCGCTGGTGGCGCTGCTGCCGCCGCTCTTCGCCGGCGGCGACTGGAGCGAATGGATCTACAAGGGGTTGGCGATCCTGTTGATCGGCTGTCCCTGCGCGCTGGTCATCTCGACGCCCGCCGCGATCGCCGCAGGCCTGGCGACCGGCGCAAGGCGCGGCTTGTTGATGAAGGGTGGCGCGGTGCTGGAAGGCTTTCGCCGGATCACCGCAGTGGCCTTCGACAAGACCGGCACGCTGACCGCGGGCAAACCAGTCGTCACCGACATTGTCGTCTATGGCCGCGATGAACGCAACGTGCTGGCGCTGGCGGCGGCGCTTGAGCAAGGCTCGAGCCATCCGCTGGCGCTGGCGATCCTGGACAGGGCCAAGGCCGACAAGGCGCCCGTCCCGCCCGCGCTCTCGGCAAAGGCGATCTCCGGCAAGGGTGTCGAGGGCTGCGTCGGCGGCGTCGCCGTCTTCCTGGGCTCCGGCCCGGCGGCAGGCGAACGCGCGGACATGACGCAAGCGCAGCGCCTTGCCATCGACAGCCTCAACGGCCAGGGCAAAACTGTGTCCGTGCTGGTGGCCGATGGCGTGGTGGCCGGGCTGATCGCCATGCGCGACGAGCCGCGGCCGGATGCCGCGGCCGGCGTCACGGCACTCAAGGCAGAGGGCATCCGCACGGTGATGCTGACCGGCGACAACCGCCGCACGGCGGAAGCCATTGCCGCTTCGCTCGGCATCGAGGCGCGGGCGGAATTGTTGCCGCAGGACAAGCAGCGGATGATCGGCGAATTGCAGCGCGAGGGGCTGAAGGTGGCCAAGGTCGGCGACGGCATCAACGATGCGCCGGCGCTCGCCGCCGCCGACATCGGTATCGCCATGGGTGGCGGCACCGATGTGGCGCTGGAGACGGCGGATGCGGCGATCCTGCATGGCCGTGTCATGGATGTCGCCCGCATGGTGCGGCTGTCGCGGGCGGTGATGGCCAATATCGGCCAGAACATCATCGTGGCGCTGGGGCTGAAGGCGGTGTTCCTGGTCACCACCATTTTAGGCATCACCGGCCTGTGGCCGGCGATCCTGGCCGACACCGGCGCCACCGTATTGGTCACCGCCAACGCCATGCGTCTCTTGCGCTGGCGCGGGTGAGGGCTTTGTCGTGGGCTACTCGGCGGGTGCCGTCAGCGGCGGCGTGGCGTTGCTGCGCCCTTCCCAGACCTGGGAGACGACTGCGACGACCACGGCGACCAGCATCGCCAAAGCGCCGGCCACCGGCAGGCTGCGGTAGCCGTAGCCGGCATTGAGCATGGCGGCGCCCAGCGACGCCGCCAGCGCGATGCCGACATTGAAGCCGGACGGGATCAGCGAGGAAGCAAGGTTCGACGCGTCGGCCGTCCAGGCCAGGATGCGGGTCTGGATCGGCGTGCCGATGGCGAAGTTGAGGCCGCCCCAGACGACGATCGCGACAACCATCGGCACGGGGTAGGGGCTGACGGCGTAGATGACCGCCAGCGTCACCGCCTGCAAGGCGAGCATGGTGATCAGCGATGGCATCAGCTTCCAGTCCGACAATTTGCCGCCGAGGAAGACGCCAAGGGTGGCGCCGACGCCGTTGAGCAGCAGCACCCAGGGCACCAGGTTCTCGTCGAGCCCGGTGACCTCCAGCAAAGTCGGCGTGATGTAGGTGAACAGGCAGAACTGGCCGAGCATCAACATCAGCATCAGGATCAGCGAGGTCCAGACCTGCTGGCGCGCCAGCACGCGGATTTCGCGCGCAAGGCCGACATGCCTCGCGGATGATCCAGTGGTGCGCGGCAGGAGTGCCGCCATGGCGAGCGTTGCAGCCACGCCCAGCGCGCACATCACCCAGAAGGTGGCGCGCCAGCCCCAGATGTTGCCGATTGCGGTGCCGGCCGGCACGCCGATGACGTTGGACACGGTGAGGCCGGACAGGATGACCGCCACTGCCATGCCGCGTTTGTCCTCGGGAACGAGGCCGACGGCGACCACCATGGCGACGCCGAAATAGGCGCCATGCGCGACCGCAACGGCAATGCGCAAAAGCAGCATCGAGGTGAAGTCGGGCGCCAGCGCACAGGCCGCCTGGCCGATGGTGAAGGCGACGGCCAAGCCGAGCAGCAAGGTCTTGCGCGGCAGCGACTTTGTGGCGAGCGCCAGCAGCGGGCCGCCAATGGCAATGCCGCAGGCATAGCCGGAGACGAGATAGCCGGCGGAGGGAACCGAGACACCAAGCCCTTCCGCCACCTGCGGCAGCACGCCGGCAATGACGAATTCGGTGGTGCCGAAGGCGAATGCAGCGATGAACAGGGCAATGAGCGGAAGCGACATGGGGAAAGCCTTGGCTGGAACGGCCTCAAACCACGGATGGACGGCGGGGGCAATCCAGAAATTTTTGTCGCGACTTTAGGTTTTCTTGACCGGCAGCTTTAGGCTGGAGTCTTGCGGCCATAGGGAATCTTCAACCACGCCCGCTCGTGGAAATAGTAGAGCAGGGACTTGGTGAAGACCTCGGTTATGCCGATGGCTGCGGCGAGCTTGACGCTTCCTGTCACGACCAGGGAAATGATCAGTGTGTCGATGGTGCCGGTCACGCGCCAGGACAGCGCGCCTTGGCGAAACTGCGCGAATGGGTGTCCATCGATTCCTCCGAAAGCCTGGGCCAATCGATCCTTATCCTGACTGGCGGAAGCGGAGCAAAGGTATTTTGCCGTCGAAGTGAGGCGCAGTGAGGCGACTTCAGCTCGCCTTCAGCCTCGACCCCGTCAGCAGGCCGCGCTCTTCCAGCACCGGATAGGCCATCGAGGCCAGCAGCGAGTTGATCTGCTTCAGGTCGCGGATGGTGTCGAGGTGGATCGAGCTGGTTTCGACGCTCTTGGCGGTGCCTTCGCGCAGCCGCAGGAAATGGCTGGCGCTGGTTTCCTTCTCGCGGTCGCGCAACTGGTCCTTCTCCAGCACCAGCTGGCGGGCCGTTTCGGGATCGCGCGAGACCAGGACGTTGAAGGCAAGCCGGGCATTGGCCAGCACCGAGCTGTGGAAGGCGCACAATTCGCTCCAGCCCTCGTCGGTGAATTCCAGCCCGCGGTCGACCTTCTTCTTCACATGCACCAGCATGTTGCGCACGATGATGTCGCCGACTTGCTCGAGCTTGATGCAAGCGCCAATCAGTTCCTGGCAGCGCAGGGCCTCGTCCTCGGTCAGCTGGTTCTTGGTGAGCTTGGCGAGATAAAGTTTGATCGCCGCGTGCTTGCGGTCGACACGGTCGTCGAGGGCCGCCAGCGCCTTGATCTTGTCGGCGTCGGCGCTCTCGTAGAGTTCCATGATGCGCTTCAGCATGATCTCGACGGTTTCACAGACCCGCACCACCTCGCGCGTTGCATTGCCCAGCGCCTGGCTCGGCACATCAAGTGCGCTCTCATTAAGGGCCGAAAGCTCGATGATATCGAGCGAGGCGGCCGGGGCCGGCTTGGTGCCGAGCGCCACGATCTTTTCCGAGGCGCGGTAGACGAAGCCGGCCAGCGGCAGGCCGGCAAGCAGGATGATGACGTTGAACAGGATGTGGGCGTTGACGATCTGGTCCGCCGCCGTCGTGCCGAGGAAGCCGACATGCGGGCGGACGATCATGAACAGGATCAGCATGACCAGCGAGCCCAGCCCGCGCATCAGGAGATTGCCGATCGGCACGACGCGCACGGCGGGTCCGGCCGAGCGGGTCAGCATCGGCGCGATGATCGAGGAGCCGAGATTGACGCCGAGGATGAGGACGACGCCGAGTTCCGGGCTGATCAGGCCGCGGCCGGCCAGCGTCGCCATCAAGAGAACCGCCGCGATGCTCGACTGGAACAGCCAGGTGATCAGCGCCGCCAAGAGATAGGCGGTGATGGAATCGCTGGAGAAGTAATTGATGATGACCGGCATCAGCTGGCTGTTGCGCAGCGGCTCCGACGCCTGGCCGATCATTTCCAGCGACAGGATCAGAAGGCCGATGCCGACCAGGATGCGGCCGGTCTGGCGCCAGTCGCGCCGCTCCGTGGCCATGAACATCACCGTGCCGGTGATCAGGCAGAGCGGCACCAGCAGCGTGAGATCGAAGGTCAGCAGTTTGACCACGAGCGCCGAGCCGATCTCGGCGCCGCGCACCGCCAACTGGCCGGCCGCACCCGAGACGATGCCGGAACCGGCGAAGGAGCCGACCAAAAGCGTCACGGCGGTCGAGCTTTGCAGGGCGATGGCAAGGCCGGTGCCGGCCAGCACCGCCATGATCGGATTGCGCATGGTGGCGCGCAGTCTGTGGCGCAGCACGTCGCCATAGGCGCGCTCGACGCCGGTCTTCACCATGCGGGTGGCAAACAGCATCAGCGCGACCGCGCCGGCCAGATGCAGAAGGACGACGGACCCGCTCATTTCGGCGCCTGCATGCGGACAGGGCGCGCGGTGCGGACGGCACGGCGAACAGGAGGGAAAGCAAGGGTACGAATCATGGTCATGGCAACCGTGGATAATAGCCGGAATATTTTAGCCGGATAATAAAATTTTGTCGATTTCAAGGGGCCGTCGCGGCGCGACAGGGCGTGTCGGAAAAGGGACGGATGCGCAAATGGTTGCATCGCTGGTCCACGGCACCATCGCGGATCGGCAGCGTTTGCCCCGCGGCTCGCTGTCAACTTTGCGATGATGTTCAAATCTCCGGAATAAGCAGAGGATTTCATTACACAATTGTAATGCCGCTGTTCAGTTTCGGTTCATCCCCTGGCCGCTATTCCTCGGGCATCGACAACCAAGGAGACTTCTCATGAAACGCATTGTTCTTTCTGTCCTCGCCGTCGCGATGCTCGCCGCCACGTCGCTCACCGGCCAGGCCGCGCCGATGAACGCGCCGGTCGCGCCGCAGTCGAATTACACCAAGGTCGACTGGCAGAAGCCCGGCCACCACAAGGATGTGAAGAAGCGCGTCTTCAAGAAGAAGGTCGTCGTGAAGCGCAACAACTGGCGCAATGGCCAGAAATATTCGGGCTGGAGGCAGCACCAGCCGATCCGCGACTATGGCCGCTACGGCCTGCATCGTCCCGGCCGCGGCCAGGAATGGATCCGCGTCGGCAACGACTATGTGCTGGTCGGCATCCTGTCGGGCGTCATCTTCGGCGCGCTCGCCGCGCAGTAAGTCTCCGCAGCTGGACTGAGAAGGAAGGGCGGCCCGCAACGGCCGCCTTTCTTTTTGCCGTTTGCGCCCAGGCCTTTGCATGACGAAGGCTGAACTGGCTTGTCTCAAATATCGCAATATGCGATATTCTGAGGGTGAAACGGGTTATCCTTCTCCCCCTGGCTGCCAAGGCACTGCGAAAGCATCGGGCGGATGCGGAGAGAATCCTGTCGAAGATAGAAGCTTACGCCGATGACCCGAGCAGCCTTGCCAACATGGTCAAGGCCTTGCAAGGGTCGACCGCTCTGCGTTTGCGGGTCGGCGACTATCGCGTGGTGTTCGAGGAAACGGATCGGGAGATCATTGTCACCAAGATCGGACCGCGCGGATCGGTCTATGATTGAAGGAATGCCGAGATGAACAACATAGCCTATGTCACGACCCCGGGCGGCGAGGAGCTGGCTATCCTGCCGCGCCGCGAACTGGATGCCTTGCGTGAATCATTGGAGCATGCGCAGGCGCTTGGTGGGTTTCGCGCGGGCCAGCTTCCCGGCCTTACGCCGGATGAGGCACGGGCGCTTGTGGTTGCGACCTCTCCGCTCGCCTTCTGGCGCAGATACCGCAAGCAGACCCAGGCCGTCCTTGCCGCCTCCGTTGGCGTGACCCAGAATTATCTTTCGGAAATCGAGAATGGAAAGCGTGGCGGAGACGTCGCGCTTTGGTTGCGGCTGGCTCGCGCACTCGAACTGCCGGTCGAGAGTCTGGTCGAAGAAGGCGATTGATCGACAGAATATTGACGGCGCCGCCTTTTGCCCTGTGGAAACCGGGTATGGCCCGTATTGGGGGTCGTCGGATTTCGCGCGCATGCTTATATGGTGGGGAAACGAGTTCCCTCAAATGCGCTTTCCGCCCGCCTTTCTCGACGAGATCCGCGACCGCGTGCCGATTTCACAGGTCATCGGCCAGCGCGTCGCGTGGGATCGCAAGAAGACCAATACGTCGCGAGGCGACTATTGGGCCTGTTGCCCGTTCCATGGCGAGAAGAGCCCGTCTTTCCACTGCGAGGACAAGAAGGGACGCTACCACTGTTTCGGCTGCTCGGTCTCGGGCGACCATTTCAAATTCCTCACCGAACTTGAAGGATTGAGTTTTCCCGAGGCGGTCGAGAAGATCGCCGACATGGCCGGCGTGCCGATGCCGGTGCGCGACGAGCGGGAGGAGCGGCGCGAGCAGGAACGCGCCAGCCTGACCGACGTCATGGAAATGGCGACCGCCTTCTTCCAGGAGCGGCTGCAGGGGCCGGAGGGAGCCAAAGCCCGCGCCTATCTGCGCGACCGCGGGCTGACGCCGGCCACCCAGCAGTCATTCCGGCTCGGCTTCGCGCCCGATAGCCGCAATGCCTTGAAAGAGCATCTCGCGGCAAAAGGCGTGCCGAAAGCCGATATCGAAGCGTGCGGGCTGGTGCGGCACGGCGACGACATCCCGGTCTCCTATGACTGGTTCCGCGACCGCATCATGTTCCCGATCCCGGATTCGCGCGGCAAGATCATCGCCTTTGGCGGACGCGCGCTGGCGCCCGATGCGCTGGCCAAATACATGAACTCGCCCGACACCGAGCTCTTCCACAAGGGCAATGTGCTCTACAATTTCGCCCGCGCCCGCAAGGCGCTCGCCAAGGGCGGCACGGTCATTGCCGTCGAAGGCTATATGGACGTGATCGCGCTGGCGCAGGCCGGCTTCGAGAATGCCGTGGCGCCGCTCGGCACCGCGCTCACCGAAAACCAGCTCGAACTGTTGTGGCGCATGGCGCCCGAGCCGATGCTGTGCTTCGATGGCGACAAGGCCGGACTGAAGGCGGCGTGGCGGGCCGCCGACATGGTGCTGCCGTTGGTGCAGGCCAGGAGCTCAGCGCAGGCCGGGCGCTCGGCGCGCTTCGCACTGTTGCCGGAAGGCAAGGATCCCGACGATCTGGTCAAGGCCGAGGGGCCGGACGCGTTCCGCACAGTGCTCGCCGAGGCGCGGCCGCTGGTGGATTTGTTGTGGATGCGCGAGACGTCGGGCGGTGTCTTTGACACGCCGGAGCGGCGGGCGGAACTGCAGACGCGGCTGCGCGAACTGGCCAGCCGCATCCGCGACGAAAGCCTGCGCTATCACTACCAACAGGAGATGCATGAGCGGGTGCTGAGTTTCTTCGGCTCGCAGCGCACTGCGCGGCAAGGCCGTCAGGACTGGAAACCAGGGCAGGGCAAGACGCCCGCACCCGGCGGACAATTCGCCAAGCCTGGTGGCGGCCGCATGGCGATCACCGAAAGCCTCGGCCAATCCGCGCTGGTCAAGCGCGGCAGCGAGGGAATGTCGGTGCGCGAGGCGACGATCATCGTGGCCCTGGTCAACCATCCACCGCTGATCGATGAGAATTTCGCCCATGTCGAATTTCTCGACCTCGCCAATTCCGATCTGCAGCGGCTGCACGCCGCCATCCTCGACGCGATGGCGCATGACATGGCCAATGACCGCCACGCCGTGGTGACGACGATCGAGCGCGCCGGCTGCGCCGAGATCTGGGGGCGCGCCGTCGAACTGATCAAGCGGGCGCGGCAATGGCCAGCGCTGGAGACGGCAGCGCTCGACGATGCCCGCGACGCTCTCAACCAGGCCCTGCACTTGCAGCGCAGCGCGCGCACCTTACATAAGGAGCTGAAACAGGCGGAAGCAGCGCTCGAAGCGGATCCTTCGGACGAAAACTTCCGCCATCTGATCGAAATTCAGGCGCAATTTCAGGATGTACAGGCGACGGAAGCGCTGATCGAAGGATTCGGTGTTTCGTCGGGCAGGGCTGGGCGAGCCTAAGTGCAGCTGAATACAGGAATGAGGGCGTGGCCAGGCTTCCCTACGGGGCAGGGCGCGCTAAGTCGGGTAATTGATTCGCTTTTTTCATGCGAATCATGCCAGAGGCGCTTGACCTTCCGACAGAATGGCGGAATCAGGACGATTCGAAACGTTAACCCGCACCCGCGCCGACGGGAAATGAGCGATGTGAGGTACTGGTCACTGGACAGGCAGGCCGCCTGCCACAGATATCAGGGTTAATCTGGACTTAATGCATGTCGCCCAAAAGTGGAAACCGGTTTTGGGGCAACGACATGCACCAAACGAAGAGATGATGCGGTTACTGGCCCGGTGAAGCGCGTTTCATAAGCGAGCACATCCGGTTTCGACTGGTCCGACAGCTTACGCGGCTTCGATGGCAGCCGCTTGGAGAAGATAAAAATTATGGCGACTAAGGAAAAGGAAGAGGTCGAGACCGAACGCGAAGGCGCCACCGATGGCCCTCTGCTCGACCTTTCCGATGATGCTGTCAAGAAGATGATCAAGGCCGCCAAGAAGCGCGGCTATGTCACGATGGACGAGCTGAATTCGGTGCTGCCGTCGGAGGAAGTGACCTCCGAGCAGATCGAGGACACGATGGCAATGCTGTCCGATATGGGCATCAATGTCGTCGAGGATGACGAGCAAGGCGAAGAGGCCGAGGCCGGCGACACTGCGGCCGACGCCGAGGAAGACGCCAACGAGCTGGCCGAGCAGACCGGCACGGCGGTCGCCGCCACCACCACCAAGAAAGAGCCGACCGATCGCACCGACGATCCGGTGCGCATGTATCTGCGCGAGATGGGCTCGGTGGAGCTTCTGTCGCGCGAAGGCGAAATCGCCATTGCCAAGCGCATCGAAGCCGGCCGCGAGACCATGATCGCGGGCCTGTGCGAAAGCCCGCTGACCTTCCAGGCCATCATCATCTGGCGCGACGAGCTCAACGAATCCAAGATCCTGCTGCGCGAGATCATCGACCTCGAAGCCACCTATGCCGGCCCCGAAGCCAAGCAGGCACCGGTGGTCGAGCGTATCGAGGAGGCGCCCAAGGTCGAGGAAAAGCCGCGCCGCGGCCGCGACGAGGAAGAAGACATCACCAATGTCGGCGCCGACACGCGCGGCATCGGGGACGACGACGAGGAAGACGAGGACGAGGCCAGCCTGTCGCTGGCGGCGATGGAAGCCGAACTGCGTCCGCAGGTGATGGAGACGCTCGACGTCATCGCCGACACCTACAAGAAGCTGCGCAAGCTGCAGGACCAGCAGGTCGAGAACCGTCTGGCCGCCGCCGGCACGCTGTCGCCCAGCCAGGACCGCCGGCTGAAGGAGCTGAAGGACCAGCTGATCAAGGCGGTGAAATCGCTGTCGCTCAACACCGCGCGCATCGAGGCGCTGGTCGAGCAGCTCTACGACATCAACAAGCGCCTGGTGCAGAACGAGGGCAAGCTTTTGCGCCTCGCCGAAAGCTATGGCGTGCGCCGCGAGGAGTTCCTGAAGGAATATCAAGGCTCCGAGCTCGACCCCAACTGGACGCGCGCGATCGGCAATCTGACGTCGCGCGGCTGGAAGGAATTCACCAAGAACGAGAAGGATGCGATCAAGGACCTGCGTGCCGAGATCCAGCATCTGGCCACCGAAACGGCGATCTCGATCCTGGAATTCCGCAAGATCGTCAACCAGGTGCAGAAGGGCGAGCGCGAAGCCGCGATCGCCAAGAAGGAAATGGTCGAGGCCAATCTGCGCCTCGTCATCTCCATCGCCAAGAAATACACCAATCGCGGCCTGCAGTTCCTCGACCTGATCCAGGAAGGCAATATCGGCCTGATGAAGGCGGTCGACAAATTCGAATACCGCCGCGGCTACAAGTTCTCGACCTACGCGACATGGTGGATCCGGCAGGCGATCACGCGTTCGATCGCCGATCAGGCGCGCACCATCCGCATTCCGGTGCACATGATCGAAACGATCAACAAGATCGTGCGCACCTCGCGCCAGATGCTGCACGAGATCGGCCGCGAGCCGACGCCGGAGGAACTGGCCGAAAAGCTCGCCATGCCGCTCGAAAAAGTGCGCAAGGTCTTGAAGATCGCCAAGGAGCCGATCTCGCTCGAAACCCCGGTCGGCGACGAGGAGGATTCGCATCTGGGCGATTTCATCGAGGACAAGATGGCGATCCTGCCGATCGACGCGGCGATCCAGGCCAATCTGCGCGAGACCACCACGCGCGTTCTGGCCTCGCTGACGCCGCGCGAGGAGCGCGTGCTGCGCATGCGCTTCGGCATCGGCATGAACACCGACCACACGCTGGAAGAGGTCGGCCAGCAGTTCTCGGTCACCCGTGAGCGTATCCGCCAGATCGAAGCCAAGGCGCTGCGCAAGCTCAAGCATCCGAGCCGGTCGCGCAAGCTGCGCAGCTTCCTCGACAGCTGACACTTACCGATTGCAAAGAGATCAAGGGCGCCCATTGAGGCGCCCTTTTCATTTCAGGTGGTTCATCGAATTGCTCTACAACGGCACATTGAGCCGTGTCCCCTTGACGATGATGCCGCCCCGGTCGCCGATCTCTATCGAGCCATAACGCTGCCTGAAACACGCAGGCAGCGGACGGTCGCCGGGAACCGACAGCCACAGGCGCAGCATATGGCGCCGCTTGTCGGGGTCTGGCCAATCGCGAAAACCCATGCGGTCGTGAAGCAGCGAATGATTGTAGACGAACTGCATGTCGCCCGACCGAAGCCGCATCGACAGGTTCAGCTGGGGATCATTGGCGAGGCTGTCGAAGAGATCCAGCGCTTCGACATGGGCGGCACTCAGCCGCATGGCATCCGGGAAGCGCTGGGCGCTGTCGATGTACTGGCGCTGGTAGATGCCGGTCAGCAATCCCGCATGCCAGTTGAGGACCAGGATTTCGAAATAGGGCTTTTCACCCTCCGGTATCTCGCCGCGCCGGTCGGTGGCAATCGGATCAAACAGCAGGCGGACCAGATCGGGCCGTCTTTTGCGCATCTCGTTGTAGATCGTCACCGTGCTGACCAGCAGCGACTCGCCGCCTTGCATGGCATCCCTTAGGCAGAGCAGGCCGACGACATCGGCGGAATCGGTGTGAAACGTCTGGCGCTCGGCCGTCTGATAGATGCGTGTCGTGGCGTTCCTGGCGTCGGCGCCGATGTCGCGGACATGGCCGAGAATGTGGCCCTGGGCATTCTGCGACCGCGCGCTTCCCAGATGCGCGCCAACTCCGCAGAAGATCGTTGCCGCCATTTCAGCGGAATATCCCGCGACCGGGAGACCGCGCAGCACCTCGAAGCCTATGCCTTCGATCAGTTTTTGGCGAAGGGCGGCAAGATGGCCGGCGAGCCGGGGCAAGGGGAAATCGGCCTTGGTCAGGCTGCCGATATCCTGTGAGCGGGCGAGAAAGCGGGTTGCCGCCAATTCCAGCTCGGCGACGTCCCGCGGATCCAATTCCACCAGCCAATTCTTGGGATGCTTCGCCATGTCCTCGCCGGTCCATGCGGCAGGAATGTCGATCCGTTCCGGCGGTAGGCCTGTTGTCTCGCGCACGAAGCTCTCCTACTGGCCGGATCGGTCTCGGACATTAGCCGGGGATTTCCCCGCGATGGAGATTGCCGCAATCAGGCGGGGTTTTAAACCGGCTTTCCCTGGTCGGCGCCGACTGTTTTGCTGTCATCGCCATGCTGCCGCCTTCGCGGCGTTTGGCGCGAGGCTCGCCTTCACTCGGCAACAGGGTACAGGCGCAGTAGTCCTTGCGGGACGTTCGCCGCGGGAGGATAATTTCGCGTCGGATGCATTTTCTGGGCGACAACCCGGATGCCCGCCCCGGCGAAGCCGCCGTGCTCCGTGGCTCCGGAAGGAGGCGTACCATGACGACCTACATCATGCTGATGAACTGGACCGAGCAGGGCGCGAAGAACGTGCGCGATTCGCCCAAGCGCCTCGACGCCGCCAGGAAGCAGCTGGGAGACATGGGCGGATCGTTCAAGGCGTTCTACCTGACCATGGGTGAATACGACATGGTGGCGGTGGTCGAAGCGCCCGACGATGCGGTGCTGGCGCGTTTCGCGCTGATGCTGGCCGCGAACGGAAACCTCAAGTCACGGACGCTGAAGGCCTTCCCGGAATTCGCCTACCGCGAGATCATCACTTCGCTGGGATAGTGGGGTTTCGGACAGCGGTGATCAGGTGCCTGCTTGACGGCACCTGATCTGGCGATCTTGTCCACGCGTTCTGACATATTTGACAGTTGCCCCGGGACGGGACGCCTCGCCGTGGTAGACATGTGGCCAGGAGGGATCGTGATGAACAATTTTTCGATACTGGCCATCGCTCTTGCCTTGATATCGCTGATGCCGGTCGCCGCCGGCGCTGCCGCGCAAAAACCGGTCGGCATGGCCAACCCGGCATCCGTCCATTGCAGCGAGATCGGCGGGCGCCTGGTGATCAGGAAGGACAAGGCCGGCAACGAATACGGGTTTTGCCGGCTGCCCAAAGGGCGCCTTTGCGAGGAGTGGGCGCTGTTTCGCGACAACAAATGCGTCGGGCCGAAGGCGGCCATGCGCCGCAAGTGACGTGCGCCTTATAGGGTGAGATCATGTCCGAAACACATTCGCATCTTTGGCCCGGTGTGCCGCTTGCCCTTGGCTCGGCAGTCCTGTTCGGCGCGACGCCGCCACTTTCCAAGCTGCTGCTTGATGCCGTGAACCCCTTCATGCTGGCCGGCCTGCTCTATCTCGGCGCCGGTGTCGGCCTCGCCCTCTATCGCCTGCTTCGCGGCAAGCAGGTGGCGGCCGGCGAGGCGCAATTGGCTGCTAGGGATATTCCATGGCTGGCGCTGGCGATCGGCATGGGCGGCATCGTCGCGCCGGTGCTGTTGATGTTCGGCCTTGCGTTGAACACCGCGTCCAGCTCGGCGCTGCTGCTCAATCTCGAAGGGCTGGCGACAATGGCGATCGCCTGGCTCGTCTACCGCGAGAATGTCGACCGGCGTCTGCTTCTGGGCGCCTTCGCCATCTTTGCCGGCGCCGTTCTGCTGTCGTGGCAAGGCGACGGCGTCGCTTTCAACCTTGGCGCCATGCTGGTCGCCGGGGCTTGCCTGGCCTGGGGGCTGGACAACAATTTCACCCGCAAGATCTCGGCCACCGATCCGGTGGTGATCGCCATGCTCAAGGGGTTGGTGGCGGGTGTCGTCAATGTCGGGCTGGCGCTTGCCGCCGGGGCTTCGTTTCCTTCAGCGTCAATCGTGGCGGCAACGGCCGCCGTCGGCTTCTTCGGCATCGGCGTCAGCCTGGCGATGTTCATCGTGGCGTTGCGCCATCTCGGCACCGCGCGGACCGGCGCCTATTATTCGCTCGCCCCGTTCATCGGTGCGCTGCTGGCCATCGTCATGCTGGGCGATGCCGTCACGCTCAAGCTGGCGATCGCGGGGCTTTTGATGGGCGTCGGCCTGTGGCTGCATTTGTCGGAGCGCCATGAGCATGAGCACGATCATGAAGCGCTGGAACACGAGCACAGCCATGTGCATGACGAACACCACCAGCACCATCATGACGGGCCGGTGAGCGAGCCGCATTCGCACTGGCACCGGCATGCGCCGATGCGCCATCGGCATCCGCACTATCCGGACCTGCATCACCGGCACGGCCACGGCTGAGCATGCCAAGATCATGCTCAAGCAAACACCCAAGCCTGAACTGACCGTTTGGTACAACACGCGTTGCCCTGTCTGCGATGCGGGCATCCGCTGGCAGAAGCGGCGGCTGATCGAAGCGGTCAAGGCCGGGCGGGTCGAGTTTCGCGACATCAATCTGGAGCCGGCGGCACTTGGCCGTTTTGGCGCCTCGCTGGAAGATATACGCCGTTGGCTGCACGCCACCGATGCAAATGGCCGCTTGCTGGTCGGCGCCGATGTTGCCATCGCCATATGGCAGGCGACACCCGGCGAGAGCTGGCTGGCCACGCTTTTCGGCAATCCGGTTGCCTTGCCACTGACGCGTTTTGCCTATGGTCGCTTCGCCGATCTGCTCTACGCCTGGAACCGCCGCAAGGGCCGCTGGTAGCCGAACTCATCCCGTCGAACGGAACGCCGCAAGACCGGGAAGTTGATCCGGCTGGCGCGGCATTCAGATACATCGTAAGATATATCTTGACTCCACGAGAGCGCGGGCCTAATTAAGATATATCGTAAGATAGAACTCAAGGAGCAATCAATGCACAGACATAACCATTTCGGCGAGCGCATGTTCATGCACATGGCCGGCAAATTTGGTGGCAGAGGGGGCGGCGGCTTCGGCCCGTTCGGCCATGGCGGTCGCGGTGGCGGACGTGGTGGGCCGGGCGATATGTTCCGCGCCGGCCGCATGCTGGCCGACGGCGACCTCAAGCTGATCACGCTGTCGCTGCTGGCCGAGGCGCCGCGCCATGGCTACGACATCATCAAGGCGCTGGAAGAGCGCACCAGCGGCATCTACAGCCCGAGCCCGGGCGTGGTCTACCCGACGCTGACCTTCCTGGAAGAGGCCGGCTATGCCGCCTCCGCCGCGGACGGCAACAAGAAGGTATTTTCGATCACCGAGGCCGGGCAGGCGCATCTGGCTGAGAATCGCGAGATGATCGACGGCGTGCTCGAACACCTCGAACGCTTCGGCCGCAAGATGGCCAAGGCGCGCGACTGGTTTGGCTGGAACGATGATGGCGACGACCGTCGCGGTGGCCGCGGTGGCCGTGGCGAGCGTTCGGAAACGCGCGACGAATTCCGTGCCATCCGTCACCGGCTGCGTGCGGCGCTGGGCGAGATCGTCGATGCGCCGGCTGAAAAGCAGGCCGAGGCGATCGCCATCCTCGAAGCCGCGGCGGAAGCGCTGGAAGCGCTGACGCACCGCTGAGACTTAGAGCAGGGTGCTGGCGCCGACCTCGCAAGACCTAGGTTCCTCGCCCCCGCAAAGCGGGGGAGAGGTGGCCGCGAAGCGGTCGGAGAGGGGGCTGCGGCGCTGGCAGGTTTTCTCAGACCTCATTCAAGGTCGAGCCATTCCCCCTCTCCGTCTCGGCTTCGCCGAGCCACCTCTCCCCCATTTCATGGGGGCGAGGAACCCAAGTTCCGAAAGGCACAAAAAAGCCCGGGGAGACCCGGGCCTCAGACTGCTGACAAACCCCTGGCATTTGCCGGGGGTTTTTGATTCACTGGGTCATGTTGAAGCGACCCGCCCCTGAACAGACCGCGCTTGAGATGGTAACGCTGGATCAGCTGGTTCCGGCTGATCACCTGTTGCGCAAGATCGACCGTGTGATCGATTTCTCCTTCATCCACGATCTGACGGCGCCACTCTATTGCCCGGACAATGGCCGGCCGCCGCTCGATCCGACCTTGATGTTCAAGGCGCTGTTCATCGGCTACCTGTTTGGAGTTCGCTCGGAACGGCAGTTGGTGCGCGAGATCGAGGTCAATGTCGCCTATCGTTGGTTTTTGCGGCTGAAACTGACGGACAAGGTGTTCGACGCCTCGACGCTGTCGCAGAACCGGCGTCGACGCTACGACGACACCAGCGTGTCGCAGGCGATCTTCGACCGTATCGTCGAGCAGGCGATCCGAGCGGGCCTTGTCGATGGCACGGTGCTTTACACCGACTCCACCCATCTGAAGGCCAACGCCAACAAGGGCAAATACGATCTTGCCATGATCGCCAAGTCGCGGGCCGACTATTGGGCCGACCTCGATCGTGCGATCGACGCCGAACGAGGGCTGCACGGCCAGAAGCCGCTGAAGGAGAAGCAACGCCAGCCCGCGGTGAAGGAGACGAAGGTATCGCGCACCGATCCCGACAGCGGCTACATGGTGCGCGAGGGCAAACCGAAGGGCTTCTTCTATCTCGACCACCGCACGGTGGATGCGGCCCACGCCATCATCACCGACACGCACACGACAGCGATCGTCCACGATTCTACGGTCTACCTGTCGCGGCTCGACCGCCAGGTGGAGCGCTTCGGCTTTGATGTCGGCGCTGTCGGGCTGGACGCCGGCTATGCCACGGCCGGCATCGCCAAAGGGCTGGAGGATCGCGCAATACGCGGCGTCACCGGCTATCGCCGCCCAACACCGCCCAAGCCTGGCATGATGGGACCGTCATCCTTCACCCATGAGCCCGAGACCGATGGCTATCGCTGCCCACAGGGCCAGTTGTTGGCCTACGCGACCACCGACCGCAATGGCTACCGCCATTACAAGAGCGCCCCCGCTATCTGCCGCGACTGTCCACTGCTCGCTTCCTGCACCACCAATGCCAAGGCCCAGCGCACCATCATCCGCCACGTCTGGGCCGATGCCAAGGAACGCACCGACGCCAACCGGCTGACGGCGTGGGGCAAGGCCGTCTACCGCCGCCGCAAGGAAACTGTCGAGCGCTCCTTCGCCGACGCCAAGCAACTGCACGGCCACCGCTATGCCCGGTTCCGAAGTCTCACCAGGGTAGCCTGCCAGTGTCTGATCGCCGCCGCAGCCCAGAACATGAAGAAGATCGCCCTGGCCCTCAGCCCAAGGCCAAAACCCCGCCTCGCATGAGGCAGGCAACCCTGACAAACGCTGCTGACGGCCGAAAATCCTGACCCACCCAACCCCATAAGAAAAACCCCGCCGAAAATCGACGGGGTTTGTCAGCGGTCTGAAGCCCGGGGAGACCCGGGCCTTTTTTTTGGTGGTGATGCGGATGGCATCATTCCTTGCCTACATACTCGCTGATCAGCTTTTCGTTGCGGGCCTTCTCGATCTTGGCGGTCATCTCGGCCGACAGGCGCTCGTCGGTGCGGTACTTGACCAGGTTCACCAGGCTGCCGGTGAGCAGCAAAATGCCCATGGCCCAGTAACCCTTGGTCGCCAGGTCGACCGGCGCCAGCCACAGCGACAGGCCGAGCATGAAATAGGCGGCACCGACCGAGGCGGTGTTGAACATGATGTAGGTCTGATTGGCGTTCATTGGTGTTCTCCGTTGGTTTGATGATGTTGGATTTGATGGAAGTCAGGTCTGCAAAGACTGGTTTTCAGTTGATGGTCTTCAGGCGCTCGAGCACGTCCTTGGCGCGCACTTTCACCGTCGCGCCGTGACCGGCGTCCGCAAGGCGGTCGCGGATTGCCTCGTGACGCAGCTCGCCGTCGATCTCGTCGAGAATGCCGGCCTCTTCGAACGGGTCGCTGGCTCCCTTGATGCGCGCCAAAAGCTCCTCGGCTTCGTTGAGGCTTCCAGAATTGCCGATCGACCTGACGAGGCGTGACTGTGCCTTGCGCTCGGCATCGATGGCCCGGGCCGAGATCATGCCCTGGTTCAAGTCGATGATGCGGCGATGCGCCCGCTCCACCGAAACGCGCATCCGCAACGTCTTTTCGCTAAGGCTCTGCACGGTGGTGCGGCGGACTTCGCGTTCATTCTCCAGCTCGGCGACGGCTGCGGCACCGCTTTCGGCAAGCCCGTTATTGCCGGCGGCCAGCGCGCTGATGGTGCGGGTTTCCAAATCGGCGTGGCGGCGCTCGAGCTGGTCGAGACCGGCCTGCTCGGCACGCTGACGGACAATCAGCGAGGCAAGCGTCTGCTTGGCGGCTGCAAGACCCGCCTCGGCGTCGCGGATGCGCTGCGCCAGAAGGTCGATGGCGAAGCGATCCTTGAGGCCGTCCTCGGCCCGCGCGCTGGCGCCGTCGAGCAGTGTTCTGATCAGGCTAAGCATGGTTCTTCTCCCTTCGAATTGTTGCGTGAACAATGTTCACGAAGCCAACATAACAGGAAATGAACATTGTTCAAGAGGTTTTTGAACACTGTTCACGAAATCCCTTATATGGTAAACAAGGGGAAATCGCGGTTCGAACTGGCGTGCCGCAAGGCATGCGCACCACAAGGATTGATATGGCACTGGACAAGGAAGAGACGGGCGAGCGGGTGTTGGCGATTGCCGAGGTGCTGCTCAACGAGGGCGGCATGGACAATCTGAAGGCCAGGACCATCGCCGAGCAGGCAGGCATCTCGGTCGGCTCGGTCTACAATCTGTTTTCCGATCTCGACGGGGTGCATCGTGCCGTCAACATGCGGCTGCTCGACCGGCTGGGGGCGGCAGGGGCGGCGGCGATGGTCGATCTCGGCAAACGCGGCATCACCGATGTGCGCCAGCGGCTGCTGGCGCTGGCCGGCGCCTATGTGCGCTTTGTCGAAGCGCATCCGGGCAGCTGGCCGGCGCTGCTCGCCTTCAACAGGCGCCGTCCGACGCTGACGGAGCCGGATGCCTATGAAGCGCGGCTCGACCAGCTGTTCGAGATCATCGCCCAGGTGCTCGCCGGCGGCGATTTCGACCTCGACGACGATACGCGCCGCATCGCCGCGCGCACGCTGTGGTCAAGCGTGCATGGCATCGTCACCAGCGGCTACGCGGCCAGATCCGTGCGCCGGCAGGCCGACGAGATCGACCAGCAGATCGAGCTCCTGGTCGCCGTCTTCATCAGGGGGCTGGAACGCGGCGGCACATTCGCGCATGCTGGGACGAAAACGTCGTGAATCGCGAACGGACCGCGGTCTGCAAGGCGAACAAGGAGATTTGAGCCATGTCTTTTCTGAAGCGTCTTTTCGGCGGTGGCGGCGGTGAAGCGGCCGAGCCCAAAAGTGCGGCACCGGCCAAGCAGGTCGAGCACAAGGGTTTCCTGATCAGCGCCACGCCCTACAAGGCCGATGGCCAGTACCAGACCTGCGGCGTCGTCTCCAAGGAGATCGACGGCGTGATGAAGGAACACAAATTCATCCGCGCCGACCGCTTCGCCGGACTCGACGACGCCGTCGACATCTCGATCAAGAAGGGCATCCAGCTGGTCGATGAACAGGGCGAGCGGATTTTCGGGTAGGGTGGTGTCGGCAGTCGGCCATCCAGGACCGTAAGGTCGATGGGCGCGGCGTCACGCGTCGCGCCTGAAGTTCGATTTGATGACACGACCAGAAAGCTGTCCTCCGTCCAGGGGGAGGACTGCTCCGGTTATGAACCCGGACGATGGCGATGAAAGCCACAGGACGGCGTCGGCGACATCCGTTACGGCTCCCAGCCGGCCCATCGGAACGGCCATTGCGGCCATGCGCTGCGCTTCCTGTCCGGCAGCCTCCAAATGGTGGGTCAGGATGGGGCCGGGCGCGATGACATTCACGCGGATGTTCCTGTCGGCATAATCGAGGGCTGCAACGCGGCTCAATCCAATTATGCCGGCCTTGCCCGCCACATAGGCGGAAAGCCCAGAGACGCCCTTGACCCCGGCCGTCGAAGCCATGTTGACGATGGTGCCGCCGCCGTTTTCCAGCATGGCAGCGATCTGGAACTTCATGCCATGAAACGTGCCGTGAATGTTGGTGCGGATGCCTCTGTCGAACGCTTCCGGATCGATCTCCGCCAGCGGCGCGGGCCTCGGCCCATCGGTCGCGTTGTTGAACGCTGCATCCAGACGACCGAACGCGGCAATCGTTCTTGAGACGAGGGTTTCCATGCTGCCGGGATCGGTGACGTCGGCCCGGACGGCAAGCGCCCGGCCTCCTGCCGCCTGGATTTGCCGCGCCACCTCGTCGATTGCCGACTGGTTCCGCGCCGCAAGCACGACCGCGGCTCCGGCGCGGCCGAACGCCTTGGCCGTCTCGGCGCCAATTCCCTTGCTGGCGCCGACGACGAGCGCGACCCTGTCGGAAAGATCAATGATTGCCGTCATGTCTCACTCCTGAATTTGCACGTATGGGGCAAGTGTAAGCGCCCGGCAGAACAGTTCTCCTGGCTCGAAGGCGCGAGCCGCATCAACTGCCGAGTGCCTTGGCGATCGCCTGGGGCAAGAGCCCGAGCATTCCCTCGTAGGCGGTGTTGGTAAGCAGCAGGCCGACGCGTCCACGCAGATGGTCGATGCACCACCAGTGCCCGTAGACGCCGCCCCACGATACGGTTCCAGGGGAGAGCGTCGAATTCGCCGCGGCGGGATCGACAAGCACTGCCCCCGTCCAGGAAAAACCCCATCCTGGCCCTTGCGCCATGGCTTCGGCACCGACCCTGATGCGGCTGGCGTCCTGCCTGCGTGGCGCGGACAGGAAATCTCCCTCGCGAAAGGCCTCGAGCAGCCGCAACACATCGTGCGCTGTACCCGCCATGCCCGCGCCACCGGACGGGAAAGCACTGCCGCGACCAATCCGCGACGGATCGAACCGCACGGCCGAACCCAGATATTCGGGCAGCGACACCTCTGTTACGTCAGTCATTCGTATCGGCGCCGTCTCGCCGTCATGGTAGGGCGTCGCGAGTTCGCCCGGCCTGGCATGGAAGGACGCGGTCAGGCCGAGCGGAGCCGTGACCAGATCGGCCATCGCCCGTGGCAGTGTTTTGCCGGTGACGGCTTCGACGACACCGCCCAAAACGTCGGTGGCGACCGAGTAGCGCCACGCCGAGCCGGGCCTGCAATTGAGAGGGATCGAGGCGATGCGGACAAGATTCTCGGCCAGCGAGATATCGGCGTCATCGAGCCCGTCGGACACGCCGGCTTGTGCGTAGGCGCCATTGCTGTCCTGCTGGAAGCGGTAGTCGAGCCCTGCGGTGTGCGACATCAGCCGCGCCACATTTATCTGCCCGGGCGTTCCATCCATAGTTTTGGGGGCGAAGTCCGGCAGCCATTTTTCAACCGGATCCTCGGCCGAGAGCGCCCCGGCCTCGATCAGCTTCAACGCCGCCATGGTTGTGATGGGCTTGGTGACTGAGGCATAGCGGAACGGCGTGTCGGTTCTCATCGGCCTGCCCGCTTCACGGTCGGCCAGGCCGGCGGCACGCTCGAATACGATCTGGCCGTGGTCTGAAACCAGCAGAACACATCCGACGATGCGTGCGTCCGACAGTGCGCTGTCGATAGCCTCATCGAGGGCGCCCACCATTGCGCCAGAGGGCCGGACGGGCGCAGCGATCGCCCGTGCTGCGGACGGAAAGGTTGTTTCTCGCGACATGTTCAATCTCCGTTTCGGCACCGAACGGAGAAATAGGCTCGACAACCCTCAATAAAAACGGTCACATCGCTGCAAGCATCATGAAGGCAGACTTAACGATGGAAAGCAGTATCCTGGCCGGGCTGCCCGTCTTCCGCATGGTGGCACGGGCTGGTGGGTTCACCGCGGCTTCCGGCCGGCTCGGCATCTCGGTTTCGGCAGTCTCCCAGTCGATCCGACAGATTGAACTTCGCCTGGGAATACGTCTGTTCGATCGGACAAGTCGCAACGTCAGGCTTACCGAGCGCGGGCGCCAGTTGCTGGAGACGATCGAAGGGCCGATTGGTCTTCTTGCTGGAGCCATTGAAACGGCCAGGGAGGTGGATGGCGAGCCGTCCGGACATTTGAGGATTACACTGTCGAGGCTTGCAGCCGAGATCTGCATCCTGCCCACGCTGGTCGGTTTCGTCAGGCGCTACCCGGCAATCCGGCTGGAGTTGTCGACGGATGACCGCCTGACCGACATCGTCAGTGGCGGCTTCGATGCGGGCATACGCTTCAGAGGCACGCTGGAACTGGACATGATCTCCGTCCCGCTCGGGCCGCCGCTGCGGCGGTCGATGCTCGCCAGCAAGGACTATCTGGCGCGGGCCGGCGAGCCCCAAACGCCCGAAGACCTGTCGCGGCATGCGGTCATCCGCTATCGCTTTCCCGGGAGCGGCCGGCTGGAGCCGCTCACGCTGCGTCGTGGCGAAGAAACCATCCTGCTGGATCCGCCGGCAGTCCTCATCCTGGACGATAACGGACATTTCGCACTGGCTTCGCGCGCCGGACTGGGATTGGCCCAGCGGTTCCGAGTTACCGAGGAGGCGGCCATAGAATCCGGCGAATTGGTCAGCGTGCTGGACGCCTATGAGCCAGAACTGCAACAGCTTCACATCTATTTCCCGTCGCGTGACCTCCAGCCGGCGAAACTGCGGGCATTTATCGACTGGTTCAAAACGGGTCGTGCCGGGACCGACACGACCGTCGGGCAAGATGCTCCCTGAGATCGGAAGGCCTGAGGGAAAAAGGGGACTTGAAGCGATATCGGCTTTCTGGCCAAGCCGCCGGTTCAGTCGCCTCTACGCCACCTGCAACTCCCGGCGCGGCGCCTGATGGCGCGATCGGAACGCGCGGCCAGGTACCGGCTGCATAAATCCAGCTTATCATCATCCCCAGTTTTTGAAGACGTTACACGGCCTTTCGCCGCCTGTAGCTTCGGCGGTACACATTGGAAATGCTTGGGATTTGGTGGGTCGATGCAGACATATGCGCGGGTGGTGATTGTTGGTGGCGGGTGTGTCGGCGCGGGCATCCTTTACGGCCTGGCCAAGCGTGGCTGGACCGATGTTGCACTGCTCGAACGCACGCAACTGACGGCCGGCTCGACCTGGCATGCGGCCGGCCTCGTCCCATCCTATGCCCGCAACATCAATATCGGCCGGATGATCAACAAGACCATCGAGATCTATGAAGGGCTCGAGGCCGAGACCGGGCAGCCTGTCGGATGGCACAAATGCGGCCAGTTGCGAATTGCCAATTCCAGGGACCGGCTCGACGAATACAAGAGCTATATGAGCGTGGCCGACGTTCAGGGCATGCGGGCGCAGTTACTGTCGCCGGCGGAGGCGAGGGCGCTGTGCCCGCTTCTCGACAACAAGCATATGCTGGGCGCCCTCTATCATCCAGATGACGGCCATATCGCGCCGGCCGACGTGACCCATGCCATGGCCAAAGGCGCGCGGGATCTGGGCGCCAAGATCTATCTCAACACGGAGGTCACCGGCTTTCAGCGGACTGCCGGCGGCGAATGGCGGATCCAGACCAACAAGGGCGACATCATTTGCGAGCATGTGGTCTGCGCGACCGGCAATTACGCGCGCCAGACCGGCGCGCTGCTCGGCCTCGACATTCCCGCCATTCCGATCCTGCACCAGTACTGGATCACCGAGCCGGTGCCGGAGGTCGTGGAGCGCAAGAAGCAGGGACGCGCGGAAATGCCGATCCTGCGCGACGAGGGTTTTGAAGGCTATCTGCGCGAGGAGGGCGACGGCTTCATGTTCGGGCCCTACGAGCGCACCGAACACCTCAAACTGTTCGCCGAGGATGGCGTTCCCGCCTGGTTCGGCGCCGATCTCGTCGAAGAAGATTTCGAGGCGGTGTCATGGAACTGGGAGCAGGCAACGCAACTCGTGCCGGCGCTGGGACGCGCCGGGATCAAGGCCAATGTCCGCGGCCCCTTCCAGATGACGGCGGACGAGCTGCCCCTGATGGGACCGGCCTGGGGCCTGCCCAATGTTTGGCTGGCCGAGGGCGTGCCGGGCGGCATCCTGTGGGGCGGCACGATCGGCTACTATCTGTCGGAGCGGATCGTCGAGGGCGGCAACAGTCTCGACACCTCCGATCTCGACCCGCGCCGCTTCGGCGACTACGCCAACAAGGCGTGGACGCGCGAGAAAGTCCGCGAGGCCTGGGGCACGCATGCGGAGCAGAAATATCCCGGGCAGGACATGCCCGCCGCCCGGCCGCAGAAGACCGCGCCGTCCTATGAGCGGCTGACCGAGCTGGGCGCGGTCTGGGGCGTGCTCAACGGCTGGGAAATGCCCAACTGGTTCGCCCCCAAGGGCGTCGAGGCCAAGGATCAGTATAGCTGGCGCTGGACCGCCAAGGGCGTGTTCGTCGGCGAGGAGGTGCAGGTCGTGCGCAACGCCGTCGGCCTGGTCGAGATGACGCCGATGACCAAGTTCGAGGTGTCGGGGCCGAACGCGGCGGCCTGGCTCGACAGGATCCTCGCCAACCGCCTGCCGGCGGTCGGCCGCGCGACGCTGGCGCATCACCTCACGGCGGGAGGCGGCGTGCAGGCGGAATACATGGTGGCGCGCCTTGGCGAAGACAGCTTCTACCTCATTTCGACGCCGCGCGCCGAGCGCTGGAATTTCGACGATCTCTCAAAACTACTTCCCGCCGACGGCAGCGTCAGCCTGAAGAATGTCACCAACGAGCGCGGCTGCTTTACGGTCGTGGGGCCGAAGGCGCGAGACGTGCTGCAGCCGCTGACCGAGATCGATCTGTCGAATGCGGGCTTTCCCTGGTTCGGCGTGAAGACCGGCAGCGTGGCGCTTGCCAGCGACGTGCGGCTGCTACGCGTCAACTATGAAGGCGAGCTCGGATGGGAACTCTACCATCCCATGGCCTACCAGCGGCAATTGCTCGACGCGATCCTGAAAGAGGGCGAGAAGCACGGCATGCGGCTCGTCGGGTTGCATGCGCTGGAATCGCTGCGGCTGGAGAAATCCTATCGCGCCATGTACCGCGACATGAATCCCGAACTCAACGCACTGGAGAGCGGGCTCGAGCGCTTCATCCGCCTCGACAAGGGCGATTTCGTCGGGCGCGATGCGGTCCTGAATTACAAGGACAAGAACGACCAGCGCCGGTCGGTGACGCTCAGAATAGAGACCGACGGCGCCAGCACGCTTGCTTCCGAAGGTCTATACATCGATGGTGAGCTGGTCGGGCGCATCACGTCGGGCGGCTATGGCTACACGCTCGGACATGATCTGGCGCTGGCGCTGCTGCCCGAGCGTCTCAGCAAGCCCGGCACGAAGCTCGACGTCGCCATACTGGGGGAGTGGAAGACCGCTGAAGTCATCGCGGATTCGCCCTATGACCCTACCTCGGCAAGGGCGCGGATGTAGCGCGCCATCCGGCGCGCACCGTGCGCCGCAGGTCACTGCCAGATTATCTCCGACCGTCCGGAACAAAGCCGACTGGCGCAGGTTAGGTCCCCAGCACATGTGTGCATAAAAAGGACCTTCCCCATGAAAACGCGCCTATTCCTGGCCTCACTGGCCACAGCCACAGCCATGGCTTTCGCCATGCCCGCCCTCGCCGCCGACAGCGCTCAGGACTTCGTCAACAAGGCCGCTGCTGGCGGCATGTTCGAGGTCGATTCGAGCAAGGTTGTCGAAGGCAAGGTGCAGGATCAGAGCATCAAGGATTTCGCCCACAAGATGATCGACGATCACGGTGCGGCCAACGCCAAGCTGGAGACGATCGCCGGCGAACAGAAGCTGACGGTTCCCAAGGAATTGGACGCCAAGCATAAGGGTGATGTCGACACTTTGCAGAACGGCAAGGATCCGATCGACGGCCCCTACGTCCAGATGCAGCGCGACGCGCACACCGATGCCGTGAAGCTGTTCGAGAGCTACGCCAAGGACGGCGACAACGCCGAGCTGAAGACGTTCGCCCAGCAGACGGTGCCGACGCTCAAGATGCACCAGGAGATGATCGAAAAGATCGCGGCGACCATGGGCACCCAGTCGTCAAGTTCGCAGACGCCCAAGGTCACTGTCGGTGACAAGCCCGACCAGACACCTCCGCTTTCCGGCGCCAACAGCTTCACCGAAGACCAGGCAAAGGGCCGCATCCAGGATGCCGGCTTCGCCGATGTGTCGAAGCTGACCAAGGACGACCAGGGCATCTGGCGTGGCCAGGCCAACAAGGACGGCAAGAACACCACCGTGGCGCTGGACTACAAGGGCAACGTCGTTGCCGGCACCAACTGAAACTGAAATCCAGGAGATCAAAACCATGAAAACCGTAACCGGCCTATTCGACAATTACGATGATGCCTCCGACGCCGTCGGCGAATTGGAAGCCAGCGGTGTTGCGCGTGACGATATCAGCATCGTTTCCAGCAATTCGGACAATCAGCACGACAACAACGGGTCCAAGGCCGCCGACGACGCTGCCGGCGGCGCCGGACTGGGAGCCGCGATCGGTGGCGCCGGTGGATTGCTCGCCGGACTTGGCCTGATGGCCATTCCGGGCGTTGGTCCGGTGGTGGCTGCCGGGTGGCTGGCTGCCACTGCCGTCGGTGCCGTTGGCGGTGCCGTGGTTGGCGGTGCCGCTGGTGGCATCGTCGGGGCGCTTACCGATTCCGGTGTCCCTGAGAATGATGCCCATGTCTACGCCGAGGGCGTGCGTCGCGGCGGCACGCTGGTCACCGCCAAGGTCGACGACCAGCTGGTGCCGGAGGCCGAAAGGATTCTGGGGCAGGCTACGTCTGTTAACCTGGAAGCACGGCGCGGCGAATACCAGGCCGACGGTTGGACCGGCTTTGACGCCGACGCGGAAAACTACCGCTCGAACGAAATCGGCCGGGACGGCGCTCGCGACGTGAATCGAGTTTGATCGACAGGGCCTCGCTGCCGAAAGGCGGCGGGGCCATTCTGCCGAACAGCCTTTGGCTAGCGCATCAAGCCGGCTGCACGAAGCGCATCTTCAATCACCTTGCCAATGCCCGTAGCAGAATCGGTTGAACCACCCGGACGCGTTTGTTCGGCAGGTTCGACCCGCGCAGGCCTTGGCTTTTCGGGCGCTATATATGGGCGCAAGTCCGTACCTGCAGTGGGGTTCGCTGCGGCCGCCTCAAACTTCGCCTCTCTTCGTGCATCCCGGCTTGCAATATCCCAGAAGGCCGCCATACGTCTCGTCGACGATATTCCAACATCCAGCATGAACGGTGCGGCATGGCCCAAGCCGTCCTCGCCACCCGTCTTCAAGGGGGTGCCATGGTCCATGCCGGCAATGGTGTATTTTTCGATCACCTCATGGCCATCGGCGTCGCACCAAACCTGCCGCGTTTGTCCATCGACCGTCTCTTTTCGAACAGGGCTTGCCTCTACGCGATGAACGCTCTGCCATTGGGCGACAAGGGAGTCAGCGTTGGACGGCGCTACCGTGTGGTCGGCCGTGCCCTGCCAGATCGAAATCTTCGGCCATCTCCCTTTGTGTGGCGAAGCCTGCGCCAGGCGTCGCTGGAGCTCCGCTGGGGTTGGGCCGCCATGGCCACGCATGCGATCGAACGCCTCCGGGATCGTCGATGCGCTGCCATAGGCAAGGCCGGCAATGACTGCGCCGCCGGCGAACACCTCCGGATATGTTGCCAGCATTGCCGCCGCCATGGCGCCGCCGGCGGAAAGACCGGTGACGAAAACGCGCCGGCGGTCCAGGCCATGCTTCGTTACCATGGCTTCGATCATCTGGCGGATGGAGCGCGCTTCACCGCGATCGCGGGTGACATCTTCGGGCACGAACCAGTTGAAGCAGAGATTGGCATTGTTGGCGCGCTGTTGTTCCGGGAACAACACGGCAAACCCTTCCTCGGCTGCCAGGCGCGACCAGCCGGACCCGTGATCGTAGCCGGCCGCCGTCTGCGTGCAGCCGTGCAGGACGACGACCAGTGCGGCTTCGCGCGGTAAGTTCTCAGGAACGTAGAAGCGTGCCCGCAAGGCGCCTGGATTGGACCCGAACGCGGCCAGGTCGGCCAGACTGTCGAGGTCGCTTTGTTGGGAAAATGCCGTCCGGCCTCGCATGGCCGAAAGGCGGGCGATCGTATCTGAGATGTTCCGCAAATCGAGATCCTGGACCGCCGGAATGGCGGAAGCCCGAGCACAATGCACATGCAGCAACATCGTTGCTGCACTGCACAATAGCAAGCTTACGCTGGGGTAGACGAGAGGCGAATGCTCCGTTCCAGGCCGTCCCGGCTCCCGGTCGGCAAACCGCCGGACCGGCCGAGCGCTCCCAACGGCGCGCTCAAAATCGACTGCGCGCGGTTCTAACTCTTTGTTTTGACGCAATTCCGGACGGAAAACCGTTCACACTTTTCCTGGAATTGCTCTAGTCCGAGAACCTCACGCTCACGCCGCGCTGGCGAAAATAAGCCTGCATCAACTTGCGGCCCGAGCGGTTGTTCTGCGCCAGCTTGGTCGGATCGAACACCGCCTGTTTTATCCCCTCCCGTGCCAGGGCTGCCTTAAGCGTCGCAATATGTGCGTCGATGTCGGCATTGTCTGCCCGAAGCGAAGCATAGATGTTCTCGGTCGCCTCGGCCACGGTCAGTTCGCTCACAGCTGTCGTCCTCTGGTTGGTTGCGCGGCGGCTTAGCACAGATTCGCGGCTCCGCCGATACCGATGCGCACCATTCAGGCTGGTCAGCTACAAGGGCTTCCCACCAGCGCCGTACCTCAAGCCGGGCTGCTCTTGGCCGACTTTGCCAGTTCCTGTTCCAGATCCACCAGTTCCTTGCCGCCCGCCATCAGGTTGAGCAGCTGGTCGCGGTCGATTTCGCCCTTGGCGTAGGTGCCGGTGCTTCTGCCGCGCTTCAAGAGCGTGAAGCGGTCGCCGACGACATAGGCGTGGTGAACGTTGTGGGAGATGAAGATGACGCCGATGCCGCGCGCCTTGGATTGCACGATGAGCTTCAGAACCACGGATGCCTGATGGACCCCGAGCGCCGATGTCGGCTCGTCCAGGATCAGCACCTTGGCGCCGAAATAGACGGCACGGGCAATGGCCAGGCATTGCCGTTCGCCACCAGACAGCGTGCCGACCGGCTGTTCGGGATCGCGCAGCTGGATGCCCATCGCCGACATCTCGTCATAGGCGGTGCGGTTGGCGAACTCGGCGTCGAACTGGCTGATCGGCCCGAACTTGCGCATCGGCTCGCGCCCGAGGAAGAAGTTGCGCGCCACGCTCATCAGCGGCACCAGCGCCAGGTCCTGGTAAACGGTCGCGATGCCGCTGTCGCGCGTATCGGCGGGCGAGGCAAACCGTGTCGGTTTGCCCTGGACGCGGATTTCGCCCTCATCGGGCGTGTAGACGCCGGACAGCGTCTTGATCAGTGTCGACTTGCCTGCGCCATTGTCGCCGAGCAGGCAATGCACCTCGCCGGGGCAGACATCGAAAGACACATCCTTCAGCGCGACCACCGAGCCGAAATATTTGCTGACCGATTTCAGTTCGACATAGGGCTCGGCCATCACCGGCTCCTCATGGCGCGGTTGCGTACATAGCTGTTGAACAGCACCGCGATGACCATCATGGCGCCCATGAACAGCTTGAACCAGTCGGTGTCGATGCCGGTGTAGAAGATGCCCATCTGCACGACGCCGAAGATCAGGGCGCCGAACATGGCGCCGACCGCCGATCCGTAGCCGCCGGTGAGCAGCGTGCCGCCGATGACGACGGCAATGATTGCCTCGAATTCCTTCTGCGTGCCGCGCAGCGTGTCGGCCGAGCCGGTGACAAGCACCTGGATCGCCGCGAACAGGGCAGCCGCAAGTGCCGTCATGACGAACAGCGTGATCTTGGTGCGCGCCACCGGCACGCCGAGATTGCGGGCGGCATTGGCTTCGCCGCCGGCGGCGAAGATCCAGTTGCCGAAGCGGCTGCGCGTCAGCAGCCAGGTGCAGGCCAGGGTCAGCGCGATCCACCACACGATCGACACCGGAATGCCCGAAATCGACGGCAGGCCGTCCGCCCGCTTGCCGATCAGGCCGATGTCGGCAAGCCAGGCGATCAGGCCGGAAAACACCTGTCCCGAAAACAGGCTGTTGAGCGGATCGTGCAACGCCAGTTCATGCACGCCCGACACCTGGGTCCGCCCTGATATGCCGCGTGTGAGACCCAGGGTCAGGCCGCGCAGCATGAACAGGCTGCCGAGCGTCACGATGAAGGAGGGCAGTCCGGTCCTGACGACGGCGAGCCCGTTGAGCGCGCCGATGCCGCCGCAGACGGCGAAGGTGAACAGCAGCGAAAGCCAGATCGGCCAACCCCAGAAAACGGCAGGGATGGCGATGAGGATGCCGGCAAAGCCGATCATCGAGCCGACCGACAGATCGAACTCGCCGGCGATCATCAGCAGAGCCACGGGTGCGGCGAGAATGCCAAGCTGGGCCGAGACTTCGAGGAAGTTGACGATGCCCTTGGCACTGAAAAGTCCCGTGCTTCCCGCCGTGATGGCGAAGAACACGAAGACCAGCACGGTGCCGGCGGCCGCGCCAAGCTCCGGCCTGCTCAACAGGCGGCTGAGGCGTGAGACGGACCGGACCCGCTCGTCGCGAATCTCTGAAACCATGACTGCGTTGCCCTTCACATAGAGCCGTTCATCGTTTCACGCTGAACAGCTCTATCTCCTTGCCTTGACGCAATTCCGGACGGAAAACCGCTCACACTTTTCCTGGAATTGCTCTGATGGTGCGGCCGGAGCGAAGCCCCGGCCGCCAGTGTCAGCGCTTGCCGAGTTTCGACAGCTCGATAACCGAGGCGGCGGTGTCCTTGGTGACGAAGCCGGGGCCGGTCGGATAGTCGGCGATCGGCATGATCTTGTACTTCTTCCAGAGATCGAACATCGCGATCGGGATGTAGCCCATGGCATATTGCTGGGCGTCGATGCCCCACTCCATCTTGCCAGCGACGACGGCCTGCAGGATCGTGGGGGAGAGATCGAACGTGCCGGTCTTCACTTTGCCCGACAGGCCCAATTCATCAAGCGCGGCCAGCGTCGGTTCGGCACCGCTGGCGCCGACGGCGAGAATGAACTGTGTATCGGCATGAGCGGTCATGTAGGCGATCACGCGGTTCTTCATCTCGGTCGGGTCGATGACGCCGTTCATCACCGGCACATCGACGCCCAGACCCTTGGCAAAGCCGGCGCAACGGTCGTCAAGGCTCGAATTGCCGACCTCATGGTTGGCGCAGACCGCCTTGGTGAGGCCGAGCGCCTTGATGCGCTCGCCGGCCATGACGCCCGCCTGGAACTCATCCTGCCCCATGAACAGCAGGCCGCCAAGGTCATGGGTGAGTTTCGAGCCGCCGGAATCGATGATGATGACCGGAATGCCGGCGGCGACGGCATTCTTGACCGGAGCCGAAAGGGCCGCCGCATCGGGGATCGAAACAACCATGCCGTCCGGCTTCGAGGCCGTGATGGCGTCGATCATCTGCGCCATCTTGGCCATGTCGAAGGTTTCAGGCGCCAGATATTCGGCCTTGACGCCCAAGGTCTTGGCGGCATCGTCCATGCCGTTCTTGACGACCGACCAGTAGGGGTCGCCGCTCTGGCCGTGGGTGACGAACACCACGCGCGTCTCATCGGCGGCCGCAAAGGTCGTGGCCGCCATCATCATCGTGAAGCCGGCCAGCAGGCCGAGCGCAGGCTTTATTAATTTCGCAAGCGAAAACATAGAACCTCCTGTTTGTTTTCCGCCGCCGCAATTACGGTCGGCAGTCCAGTTGCCCCTTCATTCCAGTTTCATTCCTCAGCACTGGTTCCCTGGAGGCCGCATGGCGGCCTCGATCACTCAATGACGTCAAATCCAGCTTGCCTCGCCATGCGCGACAGGTTCAGGAATCCCATTGTCGCATAGGTCAGCGGATTGGCCTTGTTGGGATCCTGCTCGGCCTCGACGACCAGCCAGCCGCTGTAACCATTGTCGGCCAGCACGCGCAAAATGGCGGGGTAGTCGATGGAGCCGTCGCCGGGGACGGTGAAGATCCCTTCCATGACCGCACCCATGAAACTCATGTCCCCGGCGCGGGCACGCTCAAGCACGGCTTTGCGTGCGTCCTTGCAGTGCACATGCACGACGCGTTTGACGTGCGCCTTGACGAGGGCCAGCGGGTCGCCGCCCGAAAATGTCGAATGGCCGGTGTCGTAGAGCAGGCCGACCGCTTCGCCGGTGTGCCGCATCAGGAGGCCGACCTCGGCGTCGGTTTCGACGATGGTCCCCATATGGTGGTGAAAGGCCATGCGCACACCGAAATCCGCCATCCGTTCGGCGAGTTCGGTCAGCTTGCGGCCATAGGCCGGCCACTCTTCAGGGCTGAGGGCCGGGCGCTGCGAGATCGGCCCCCAGATGGCGTTGTGGCGACCGCGCGAGGTGTCGGCATAGACGACATGGGTCGAGCCCATATCCTTCAAGAGCTGGAGATGCGGCGCGATCGCATCCATTTCCGCACTGAGGTCCTTCTCGTCGCAACGGCCGTCATACCAGCCGGAAATCACGGCAAGGTCATAGCGCTGCATGATCGGCTTCAGTTCAGCCGAGCGGCGCGGAAACTTGCCGCCAAGTTCGGTGCCGGAATAACCGGCCTGCCTGGTTTCGCTGAGACAGACCTCAAGCGGTGTATCGCCGCCGAGTTCCGGCACGTCATCGTTGGTCCAGGTGATCGGATTGATGCCGATGCGAACCTTCACGGGCGAACTCCTGATTGCTTCAACTGGGCAAGGTGATGGCGGGCGAGTCTGGCCAGCAGCGTCATGTCGCGGCGGGCATGCTCGGCGGTGTTGCGCTCCGGCGTGCCTTCGACGATCGCCGACCAGAAGCCTTTCAACTCCTCGACGAACGCTTCTTCGTAGCCGCTGCTTATGTCGCGGCTGGAAAGCGTGTGGCCGTCGCCGGTGCGGATGGTCAGCCGCGTCGGCTGGTGGTTGAGATAGGGCGAGGGGAATTCCAGTTCGAGAGAGGCATCGTCGAAATAGAGCGTGATGCGCTCGCGATAATCGGGCAACCTGGGAATGGCGATATGGACCATGTTCCACATTGCCTGGCCGTCGAGCAGCCGCACGGCGCCCTGACCACCTTCGCCCTTGGCGAAGAGCGAGGCGCCGACGATTTCTCCGTCGGCGATACCCAGCGCGTCAAGCAAGCCATGGACGGCGTTGACGTCGTGCACGATCGACGAACAATAGGCGCCGACAAAGCCGCGAAAGGCGTCGGGATCGTCCAGCCCCGGCACGGCGCGCGCCACCTGCTCGCGCTGCCTGGCTTCGGTCGAGGCAATCAATTCCGCCGCGACGTCGTCACCCCGGCAAGTGGAGGCGTGCCGGATGAAGGGCCAGGCGTCGGGATCGTTGACCTCGACCGAAATATAGCGAAGCGTCCGCGCCGTGCCGGGCAGCATTTTCAATGCCGCCTCGTAGCTCGGGTCGAAACGCTTCATGTAGCCGACCTGGAGCACCTTTCCGGCGCGATCCCTGGCCGCGATCAATTCGTCGATATCCCCCGCACTGTAGCAAAGCGGCTTTTCACAGAAGACATGCAGCCCCCTGGCAAAGGCGGCGAGGCTCTGTTCGCGGTGCAGCGCATCCGGCGAGGCGATGATCACGGCGTCAAGCGGCATCGCGCGCAGCGCGTCGAGATCGGCGAATGTTTCGAGGCCGAATTCCTCGCCGACAAAGGCGCGGACTTTGCGCGAAGGGTCGTAGACACCGACGATCTTGAACTGCCGGTGCAGTTTGAGCAGGTTCGGAATGTGCTCGACCTGGGCGACGCCGCCCGCACCGATCACTCCCACCCTTATGCACTGCATCGGCCAGCCCCATCTGAACCCGAACGCTTTTTGCTTGAGCCTAAGGCTGCTTTGGTTCCATTGTGAGAGCCAGATTCCATTGATTTTTCGGAACCAGATGAAGACCAGCTTTCCCATCGACGGCATCGCCCTCGATCGCGACAGTCCCGCCAATTTGCACCGGCAGCTCTATGTCCAGTTGCGCGGCCTGATCGAACGGCGCGTGCTGCCGAGCGGCCACGCATTGCCCTCGACACGGGTGATGGCGCGGGACCTGAATGTCGGGCGCAACACGGTGATTGCCGCTTGCGACCAGCTGGCGCTGGAGGGGTATCTGGCGATACGGCCGCGCAGGCCCTCGGTGGTGATGGACCTGCCGACCCGTTCGGTGGCGGCGGAACTTGTCTCGGTCGAGGACGCCAACCCGATATCGCGGCGCGGGCAGACCATGCTTGCGCAACCCTACCATCATGGCCGGCCAGGCATGCTTGCCTTTCATCCCGGCATGCCGGACCCGGACAATTTTCCGTTCAACACCTGGTCGAAACTGCTCAGCCGCCGCGCCAAATTCGCGCATATCGATCTTTTCGGCACCTATCACGTCAAAGGCTATCCACCGCTTTGCGAGGCCATAGCGCGCTATCTCACCGCCTCGCGCGGCGTGAAGTGCACCGCCGAGCAGATCGTCGTCACCAACGGTGCGCAGTCGGCGTTCGACCTGCTGGCCCGGCTGCTGATCGATGACGGTGATACGGTGTGGATGGAGGAGCCAGGCTATTACGGCGCCGGTTCGGCCTTTGTCTCGGCCGGCGCGAAACTGGTGCCGCTGCGCGTCGGCAACGCCGGCTGGAACCTTGATCCGCCGCCTGTCATTCCGCGCATGATTTTCGTGACGCCCTCCTGCCATCACCCGCTCGGCATAACCATGCCGATGGAGCAGCGGCTCAATCTCTTGCATATGGCCGAGACCTGGCGCTCCTGGATCATCGAGGACGACTATGACGGCGAATACCGTTTTCAGGGCCAGCCCATTCCGGCATTGCAAGGCATCGGCGCGTCAGACCGCGTGGTCTATGTCGGGACCTTCGCCAAGATCCTTTTCCCGGCCATGCGCCTCGGCTTTATGGTGGCGCCCAAGGCGATAGACCATACGATCGTCTCGGCGCTGAGCGTGAGCGGCCAGTTCGCTCCCTTGCTCACCCAGGCCGCGCTCGCGGACTTCATGAATGAGGGGCATTTCACCCGCCATCTCAGGCGCATGCGGCGTCTCTATGCGGAGAGGCGGCAGTTCTTCCTGGAAAGCGCGCAAAGGCATCTCGGGGAATGGCTGGATTTCCATACGACCGAATCCGGCATCCAGGTCGTTGGCATTTTCCGCGAGAGATGCAGCGACAGGGCGGTTGCCGAGGCGGCGCTCCAGCAGGGCATCAACGTCTCGGCGCTGTCGATCCAGTACCGTCACGGCACGGAGCAGAACGGCCTCGTCATGGGCTTTGCGGCGGCCGATGCACAGACGACCGAAAAGACGATGCAAAAGTTTCGTGCCGTGCTAAGAGCCCATTTTTCGCGATGAACAGTCCCGAGTAAGCACCTGGGATTATTCACTTTTTTTAGCTGGACTCGTGCCGCTGGGCGGTACTAGCCCGGATCTGCCATCCGTTCCCGACAACGCACCTCGTCAATGGGCCTGCCAAGCGCAGCAAAGCGCGTGGCTGCTTCCTCGAACGCCGCCAGGGCCCGGGTTTCGTTACGCTCGGCCCGGCGCTGCACGCCGCGCGCTTCCCACACGGCCGCCACCCAGGGGCCGCCGTTCCACATGCCGGCGACCCGCTCAGCCTCGTCGAGCCGGCGGCTGACCTGCTCGATCTCGCCCGCCTCGGCCTGTGCGACGGCAGCCGCGGTACGGAAGGTCATCGAGCAAGGCTGGCAATTGCAGCCCGATGACAGCATGCGGTCACCTTCGCGAATGGTCTCGGCGATCCTCTCGGGGGTGGCGGCGGCGCGCACCTCGAGCCCTTTCAGGCTGATCAGCAGGTGCGGCGCAAGCCAGGAAGACTGGGCAAGGGTGGTGGCGCGGTGGATCAACCGTCCTGCCTGCCATTTCTGGCGGCGGGCAAGCGCGAGTTCCGTCAGGCGCTGGAGCGCCAGCACACGGCCGGCCACGGCTCCCACCCGCGCGTGGAGTCTTTCGGCTTCCATCAGCATGCGTTCGGCCTCGGCCAACTGGCCCGAGAAGAGCGCTGCTTCGCCCAGCACCAGCGAGGCCAGGCCGCGCCCGGCGACCGAGCCGGCGCCCTCGGCCACCGACAGGAGCTCTCGTGCCGAGGCGGCGATGTCGTGGTGGCCCTTGGCGCTGCAGAGGCAGAATTCGGCCAGGCACAGATGCCCGTCAAAAACGTTGGAGACGAAGGCCGGCTTGGAGCGGACCCATTCGATGAACTCAGCCCTGAATAGTTCGCGCCACTGGCCCTGCATGTGGGCCACCAGGCCGATCAAGGCGCTGGCCTCGCCAACCTCGCGGGCCAACCCCGCGCCCATGGCCAGTTCGCGGGTTTCCCGGCCGACCTGGCCGGCTCTGGCGAAGTCGCCGCTTTGCAGGTGCAGCAGGCCCCAGGCCAGCGAGGCGCGGATGCGGTCGCTCAAGCCGACGGGGTCGATGGAGGGCACGGCCAGCGCCTTTTCGTACAGCTTCACGGTTTCCGCGCCGGGACCGACCCCGAGATCGATCCGCAGGCAGTCGCTCAACTGATTGAACAGCCGGATCGCCTCGGCCCGGTTGCCGGCGTCGAGCGCCGATTGCATCAGGGCACACTGCGCCTGCTCGTCGGCCGGGTCCATCGCAATCAGGCGCTGCCACAGCTTGCCGGCCCGTAGCACGGCGGCATAGCGCTGCCGCAGGGCCTGGCGGGGTGTTTCGAACCAGTCGACATAGGGATCGTCCGGCAGCAGGTCTCCCGTGTAGAGATCGGCGGCCGCTTCAAGGGCGGCGATTTCCTCGCCGCGCAAGGCAAGCCTGGCGGCGGTCTCGAACGTCTCGACGTCGATCTCGAGGTCGGCGGCCGGGGCGAGTGCGATAATTTCAGCCGCTTGTTCGATGAGGTCATGGGCGCCCAGCGCGCGGCGGGCAAAGTGGATGGCCTTGCGCAGGTTGGCGCCGGCGGCCTCCGGATCGAGATCGGGCCAAAAGGCCTCCATCACCTGTTCGCGGTGAATGCGGTGCGAACGAGTGACGGCCAGCAGCTTCACCAGTGCGGCGCCACGATCCCGGCGCCACGCCGCGACCGGGATGACCTGATCGTCCAGACTGACGCTGAAGCCGCCAAGCAATTGAATTCGAACGCGCAACCGGAAGACCCTTTCAGGACGCGAGGCGCCGCGCGTGCCCGAAATCCGGCCGTCACAAGCACCTGCGCGGCGGGGAACGCTGGCGGAACATAGGTTGCCTAGTCTGCACCCGTAGTCAATTCCAACCGTCTCTCACAGGAGGATGAAATGTCTCTTCGTATCGCCGACACCGCGCCTGACTTCACCGCCGAAACCACCCACGGCCCAATCAGCTTCCACGATTGGCTGGGCAATTCATGGGGCATCCTGTTTTCCCATCCCAAGGATTTTACCCCGGTCTGCACCACCGAACTCGGTTACATGGCCAAGCTGAAGCCCGAGTTCGACAAGCGCGGCGTCAAGATCATCGGGCTCTCCGTCGATCCGGTCGAACGTCATGCCGGGTGGGCTGATGACATTGCCGAGACCCAGGGTCATGCACCGAACTTCCCGATGATCGGCGACCCGATGCTGGCCATTGCCAAGTTCTACGATATGCTGCCCGCCACGGCCGGCGACAGCGCCGAGGGGCGCACGGCGGCCGACAACCAGACGGTGCGCCATGTCTACGTCATCGGGCCCGACAAGAAGATCAAGCTGATGATCGCCTATCCGATGACCACCGGGCGAAACTTCGACGAGATCCTGCGCGTGGTGGACTCCATGCAACTGACCGCCAAGCACCGCGTCGCTACTCCAGTGAACTGGCGGCATGGCGACGACGTGATCATTGCGGGTTCGGTTTCGAACGATGAAGCCAAGGTGCTCTATCCCGACGGCTGGAAGCAGCCCAAGCCTTATATTCGTATCGTCCCGCAGCCTCGCAGCAACGCCTGAGCCTTCCCAAAGACACCCGGCAACAGGAGGTGACAGTATGAAAACCCGTATCCTTATTCTTGGCGCCGGTTTCGGCGGGCTCGAGCTCAGCACGTCCTTGTCCGAAGCTTTGGGTGACAGCATTGCTGTCACCCTGATCGACAAGTCGGATTTCTTCGTGTTCGGCTTTGCCAAGCTTGATCTGATGTTCGGCCGCGCAACCGAAACGGCTGTGCGGCTGCCCTACGCCGACTATGCCAAGGCTGGCGTCAAGATGAAGCGCGAGACTGTCACCGTCATCGACCCGGAACGGCGGCGCGTGACGACGGACAAAGGTGTGCACGAGGCGGACATACTGGTGATCGCTCTCGGCGCCGACTATGACGTCTCGACCACACCTGGCATCACGCTCGGCCGCAACGAATTCTACTCGGTTGCGGGCGCGGCCCACATGGCCAAGGTGCTGCCCGGCTTCACCCACGGCCATGCCGTGATCGGCGTCTGCGGCGCGCCCTACAAATGCCCGCCCGCGCCCAGCGAATGTGCCTTGATGCTGCATGACTACCTGACCGAGAGGGGCGTCCGGGGCGATTGCCAGATCACCTATGTGAACTCGATGTCCAGCCCGGTGCCGCCTTCTCCCGAAACATCGAAGGCGCTGCTCGCGGCCTTCGCCGAGTGCGACATCACCTTCATCCCCAGCACCCGCGTGGTTTCCGTGGACGAGGGTCGCAAGGTTGTGACGCTCGACAATGGCGGCGAACTGCCCTGCGATCTGTTCCTGGGCGTGCCCAGGAACCGCGCGCCCGATGTCGTCGTCGAGGCCGGCATTACCGAAGGCGGCTGGGTCACCATCGATCCGCGCACACTGGAAACCCGCTTTTCCGGCGTCTACGCGCTGGGGGATCTGGCCAATACGGGCGCGCCGAAGGCGGGCGTCTTTGCCGAGGGCGCCGCACGCACCGTTGCTGCTAACCTGATCGCCAGGCTCCGCCATGAGGAACCGACGGCCAGGAACCCGGGGGCGGGATCCTGCTACATCGAATTCGGGGCCAACCGGATCGCCAGGGTGGATGTGGATTTCTTCTCTGGTCCAAAACCCACCGGTACTTTCTACGAACCATCGGAGGCCTTGCGAGTCGACAAGGTGAATTTCGGCTCCAGCCGCAAGGCCCGCTGGTTCGGGCATTGACCTTCGACAAAGGCGGGCGCCGATGAATTATCACCACCGCCCGTCCAGTTGCTTTAGGCCATCTGCAATTCCCTTCGCGGCAGCGGCGGGAAGGCGATCGCTATGCCCGCGGCCCCCAGGCCGATCAGGGCCGAGCCGATGAACAGCCAGTGGTAGCTGGCATAGGCGTCGAAGACCATGCCGCCGGCGAGCGGTCCCAACGCCATGCCGAGGCTGGACAGCATGGTGGCGGCGCCGAATACGGTGCCGAGGATGCGCTGGCCGAAATATTCGCGCGCCAGCACCGCGTAGAGCGGCATGACGCCGCCATAGGTGGCGCCGAAGATGACGGCCAGCATATAGAACTGGTCGAGCTGGCTGACCGAGAGATAGGTGGCAATGACGATCGCCTGGATCGCGAGGCCCGCGACCAGCACCGGCTTGACGCCGAGCCGGTCGGCCAGCACGCCGTAGAGAAGCCTGCCGCCCAAGCCGGCGAGACCCTCGACGCTGTAGATCGTGACCGCCGCCATGGGGGCGACGCCACACAGCATGGCGTAGCTGACCATATGGAAGATCGGCCCGGAATGGGCAGCACAGCAGGCGAAAAAGGTCAGCCCGAGCACGATGAACTGCGGCGAGCGCAGCGCCTGGCCGACACTCATGCCGGTACCCTCAGTGACCGGCGCGGAGGCCGCATCCGCCATAGCGGGCTTTGGCGGCTGGCGGACCAAAAGCACCGCCGGCAACAACAGCACCCAGGCCATGATGCCGATGTCGAACATGGCGGCGCGCCATTCATAGGCCGAGATCAGCCAGCGGGCGAACGGCGAGATCGTCATCGGGGCGACGCCCATGCCAGCCGAGACCAGCGACACGGCAAGGCCGCGGTGGGTGTCAAACCAGGCCGTGGTCAGCGCGATCATCGGCGCGAAGAAGGCGCTGGCGGCAAGCCCGACGAGCACGCCATAGCTGATCTGGAAGGTCATGAGCGAGCCGGCGCGGCTCGCCACCACCAGCGCCAGGCCGAGCAGCACGGCACCGATCGCCACGACAATGCGGGCGCCGAAGCGGTCGGAGAGGGCGCCCCAGGCGAAGCCGCCAAGGCCCATGACCAGGAAGTTGAGCGTCATGGCGCTCGAAATGCCGGCCCGCGACCACTGCGTGTCGAGCGCCATCGGTTCAAGGAAAATCGCCAGCGAGAACATCGTGCCGATGGCGACACAGGACATCAGCGCGCCTGCCGCGACGATGACCCAACGATAGGAAAGGTTCATGCAAATCTCCCATGCCAGAGGGCAGCGCTCAGCGCTGCTTGCGTCCGAAGGACGCTGGCATGGAGGCCCGTCCTACAATCCGGTTGCATTTTTTATCCAGTCTGGGCTGGTGCCCTTTTGCCGGTCGCTTTTCGTGGGCGATTGTCGTGATCGGTATGGCATCGGCTGACTTGCTGGGGTATTCGATCGGCTGATCCTTCTTCAAGGCGGCCGGACAAGGCCAAGACATCCGCTTCATGATCCTGGTCTTCAAGCTTTTCAGCACGCCGCTCCTTATCCTCTGTCTCACATTGCTGAGCCGGCGTTTCGGGCCGGCGGTGGGTGGGCTGCTGATGGGGATACCCTTGGTGACCGGCCCCGTTTCGGTCTTCACCGCACTGGAAAATGGCGCGGCGTTCGCCCGGCACGCGGCGGTGGGCAATCTAGTCGGCCAGGTCTCGACCTGCATCTTCTGCTTCGTCTACGCCCGCGCGGCAAGGCGCTTCAACTGCTGGATCAGCATGCTCGCCGGAGTCGGCGCCTTCTTTCTCGCCACCTTTGTCTGGAACCTGGCCAGCTGGACATTCGCGCAGGCCATTGGGCTGCTTCTGGTGACGTTGTTCTTTCTGTCCTTCCTCACCAAAGCGGTGAATATGGAAGCGCTTGCCGGGATAGCGCCGAGATGGGACCTTCCCGCGCGGATGGTCGTCTCGACGGGCTTCGTCTTCCTGATCACCTTGTCGACCAGGTACCTTGGGCCGCAGCTCAGTGGGCTTGTGGCCCCGTTTCCCGTGTTTGTCCTTGTCCTGGCGATGTTCACGCATCATCAGCGAGGAGCGCCGGCAGCCGCCAATCTGTTGCGTGGCGTTATCGTCGGGTCGTTCTCATTTGCGTCCTTCTTCACGGTCGTGGCTTTGGCGCTGTCCGACAGCTGGCTGCCGTTTGCCTATGGGCTCGCTACGCTCGCGAGCGTGGCAACCACGAGTGCGATTTATCTCTGCACACGCGCCACCCCGTTTGTCGGGACCACTCCGTTGATTGGTTCTGTTGCTGTCGCCCCGCTTAAGCCGAACATCTTGCGCGATGGCGGCTCACTCTGACAGCAGACAGGCTGACGCCAAAGCGCCGGTGACAGGCCTCAGATCGGCAGTTCCGACGTGTATTTGATCGTCTGGCTGGGGACGTCGGTCTTGACGTTCTGGACGCCTTTGATGCGGCTGAGATGCTCCGACTGGAAGCGGCGGTAGTCGTCGATGCTGGCCGCCACAATGCGCACCATGGCGTCGCAATCGCCAAGCATCAGGTAGCATTCCATGACCTGGGGCAGCTTGGCTACTTCGGTGGCGAAGTGCCCGATCGTCTCCTCGTCCTGCGTCTTCAGCCAGATGCGGGTGAAGAAGGTGAGGCCCTTGCCGATGCTGGCCGGGTTGAGCACGGCGACATAGCGGTCGATGACGCCGGCTTCCTCCAACAGTTTCACGCGCCGCAGGCAAGGCGAGGGCGACAGGCCGACCTCATTGGCCAGATCGTTGTTGGCCATGCGGCCGTCGCGCTGCAGCGCCCGCAGGATGCGCCTGTCGATGTCGTCAAGTTTCATGGTGTTGAATTCCATTTTCTTGGGCATCTGTGACATTCAGTGCCAAAAATAGGTGAAATGCAACAATCTTTGCAACCAAATTGCGGCGAGCTGTGGGTATGTTTGCCCCCGGTATCACGAGAGTTCAAACGCAGGGAAGCGGCGGCCGCGAGGCCGGCCGATGGCAGAGCATGAGCATTTCACAGGCAGTCGAAGCGGCGGGCGATGGCTCGGGATCCGAGTTCCGCCGGGGCGTGGCATCCTGCGCGCCGGTGCTGTTCGGCACCATCCCGTATGCGCTGGTGCTCGGCGCCCAGGCCACGCAGAAAGGGCTGAGCACGCTCGAACTGTCGATGATGACGGGGCTGAATTTCGCCGGTGGTTCGGAATTCGCGGCGATCCAGTTGTGGACGTCGCCGCCGCATGTCCTGCTCATCGTCGCCATCACCTTCCTGGTCAACAGCCGTCATCTTTTGATGGGAGCGGCGCTCGCGCCATTCCTGCGCGACCTGCCACGGCGCAAGGCGTTTCCGGCGCTGTTCTTCCTATGCGACGAAAGCTGGGCGCTGGGTCTGGCCGATGCCAAACAGCGCGCCGCCGCCGGGATCACGCCGGCCTTCAGCCCGCGCTATTATATGGGCGCGGCACTGGCGATGTATCTGACCTGGGTGGCCTTCACCACGCTCGGCGCCTTGCTCGGCCCGATGCTTGGCCATGTCGAGACCTACGGGTTCGACATGGCGTTTCCGGCCGTCTTCCTGGTGCTGATGCGCGGCATGTGGAAGGGCGTGGCGGCGGCGCGGCCCTGGCTGGTCAGCCTTGTGGTTGCCGCGCTTGTCTATCTCTTCATTCCCGGCGCCTGGTATGTCGCGGCAGGGGCGGTGTCGGGGCTGCTTGCCGCCTGGCTGATGGCAGGTGACGCATGATCGACATGGCAACCCTTCTCACCATCGTGCTGATGGCCGGCGTCACCTATCTCACGCGGATCGGCGGTTATGTCGTGCTGCGCAACCGCACGCTCAGTGCGCGTGCCACGGCGGTGATGGAGGCAGCGCCGGGCTGCGTGCTGATCTCGGTCATCGCGCCAGCCTTCGTGTCGAGGAATCCGGCCGATCTGCTGGCGCTGGCCATTACTTTCGTCGCCGCGACACGGCTTTCCATGCTGCCGACCGTGCTGATCGGCGTTGGCGCCGCGGGCCTGCTTCGACATCTATTGGGCTAGCCCTCCAACAAAAAGCCGGGCGGGCGCCTGCGTTTACCGGACCGCAGACGTGATGCGCTGACCCTTGGCGTTGAACAGATGCAACTGGGTCAGGTCCGGCGCCAGGAAAACGCGCTGACCCGGCATCACGGAAATCCGCTCGCGCAGCAGCGCGCTCAGCGTGTTGTTGCCGGCCTTGGCCATGACAAGGGTTTCCGCGCCCGTCGGCTCCACCACCTGGACCACGGCCGGCACGCCGCTGTCGGAGAGCCTGAGATGTTCGGGCCGGATGCCCCAGGCCAGTGCGCTTTCGCCCTGTTCCAACACCGGCAAAGGAAACACCGTGCCGTCGCTGGCGGCAAAACCGTCCGCCGTGGTGCGGCCCTGCAGGATGTTCATCGACGGCGAGCCGATGAACTGGGCGACGAACAGATTGGCCGGGCGGTCGTAGAGGTCGAGTGGCGCGCCGACCTGTTCGACGATGCCGCCATTCATGACGACGATCTTGTCGGCCATGGTCATGGCTTCAACCTGGTCGTGAGTGACATAGACGATGGTGGTTCCCAGGCGCTGGTGCAGCGCCTTGATCTCGGTGCGCATCTGCACGCGCAATTTGGCGTCGAGGTTGGAGAGCGGCTCGTCGAACAGGAAGACCTTGGGATCGCGCACGATGGCGCGGCCCATGGCGACACGCTGGCGCTGGCCGCCGGACAGCTGGCGCGGGTAGCGCTCGAGCAGGTCTTGCAGTCCGAGGATCGTCGCTGCACGCATGATCTTGGCGTCGATCTCGCTTTTGTCGGTCTTCTTCAGCGTCAGCGCGAAGGCCATGTTCTCACGCACCGTCATATGCGGGTAGAGTGCATAGTTCTGGAACACCATGGCGATGTCGCGCGACTTCGGCGCAACGTCATTGATGACCTTGCCTTCGAGCGCGATCTCGCCGGCGCTGATGTCTTCCAGCCCGGCGATCATCCTCAGCAAAGTCGACTTGCCGCAGCCGGACGGGCCGACGAGGATGACGAATTCACCTGACGCGATGTCGACCGACACGCCGTGGATAACCCGGGCCTTGCCATAGGCTTTCTCGACATCAGATATGGTGACCGCACTCATTCGTGTTTTCCTTAGAAAGAGACCTTGTCGCCGCCCTTGAGCTGCAAGATCTGCCGTGCCTCGTCAGGGGTGGCCACCGAGGCGCCGAGCCCTTCGATGATCTGGCGCACCTTCTTCACCTGCTCGGCGTTGGATTTCGCCAGCTGGCCCTTGCCGATCCACAGCGAGTCCTCCAGCCCGACGCGCACATTGCCGCCGAGTGCAATCGCCTGGGTGGCGATCGGCAGCTGGCTGCGGCCGGCGCCCAGCACCGACCAGTGGTAGTCCTGTCCGAACAGGCGGTCGGCGGTGCGCTTCATATGCGCGACATCTTCCGGATGGGTGCCGATGCCGCCCAGTATGCCGAACACGCTCTGGACGAAGAATGGCGCCTTGACCAGGCCGCGCTCGACGAAATGGGCGAGCGTGTAGAGATGGCCGATGTCGTAGCACTCGATTTCGAAACGCGTGCCGTTTTGCGCGCAGGTGCGCAGGATGTGCTCGATGTCGCCGAAGGTGTTGCGGAAGATGCGGTCGCGCGAGCCTTCGAGATAGGGCCGTTCCCAGTCATGCTCGAAGGTCTTGAAACGCTCCAGCATCGGATAGAGGCCGAAATTCATCGAGCCCATGTTGAGCGAGGCAACTTCCGGCGCAAAGGTCGCCGCCGGCTTGACCCGCTCCTCGACGCTCATCGTCGCGGCACCGCCGGTGGTGATGTTGATGACGCAGTCCGAGCGCTGCTTGATCACCTTCAGGAAGGGCGCAAAGGCCTCGGTCGACTGGTCGGGCCGGCCATCGGCGGGATTGCGCGCATGCAGATGGACGATGGCAGCGCCGGCCTCGGCCGCGCCGATCGCGGCATCGGCGATCTCTTGCGCGCTGACCGGCAGATGCGGCGACATTGACGGCGTGTGGATCGAGCCGGTGACGGCGCAGGTGATGATGATCTTGTTCTGGTTCGCCACTTGAAAGAATCCTTGTCTATTTAACCGTGCTATTTGACCGCGCCTTATTTCACCGCGCCTTGGGTGATGCCCGAGATGAACTGCTTCGACAGCACGATGTAGAGCAGGGTGATCGGCAGTGCCGCCAGCGTCAGCCCGGTGAACAGCACGCCCCAGTCGGTGGTGAATTCACCGACGAAGACGGTGAGGCCCTGCGGCAGCGTCTTGAGATTGTCCGAGGTGATCAGCACCAGCGGAAAGAAAAAGTCGTTCCAGATCGGCACGGCGTTCTGGATGGCGACGATGACCAGCGCCGGGCGCGCCAGCGGCAGCATGATCGAGCGCATGATGCAGAATTCGCTGGCGCCGTCCATGCGCGCCGACTCTTCCAGTTCGCGCGGCAAGGTCCGGAGGAAGCCGGTCATGATGAACACCGCCGAGGGAATGCCCATGGCGACATAGACCAGCACCAGGCCGGCATAGCTGTCGACCAGGCCAAGCGAGTCGAGTTGGATGAACAGCGGAATGATCGCCAGCTTCAGCGGCACGGTCATGCCGCTGAGGAAAAACATCAGCACCAGCGCGCTCAGCCTGAACTGGTAGCGGGCAATGGCATAGGCGGCCATGGTGCTGAACAGCAGGATCAGGGCGAGCGCGGCCATGGTGATGCCGACGGAATTGGCGAGGTAGCGGACGAAATTGGTTTCGTTCCACACCCGTTCGGCATTGGCCAGCGAGAAGTGCGCCGGCAAGGCGAAGGGCGAGCTGAAGATCTCGGCGTTGGTCTTGAAGGACGACATCACCATGACGAACAGCGGATAGATCATGATGACGGCGTTGATCGCCAGCATCAGCTGGATGGCGCCGTTCTTCAGCAACTCGGCGGGTTGTCCGGTGCGGGTTGTCGCGCTCACAGTTCGATCTCACGGCGGCGCAGGTAGCGGAGCGCGATTGCGGTGACGCCGGCAACGATGATGAACATCATCACGGCCAGCGCGCTGCCCTGGCCGAAATCCTGGATGCCCGTCGTCGTCGAGCCGAAGGCGGTGCGGTAGAAATAGAGGCCGAGCACGTCCGTCGCGCCGCCGGGTGAGCCGGTGAGGCCAGCCATTACATAGGGGATTTCGAACCAGTTGAAGCTGCCGATGAAGGTCAGGATGGTGACGATGGTGACGCTCGGCGCAATCAGCGGCCAGATGATCTTCGTCATCAGCACATAGTCGCCGGCGCCGTCGAGACGGGCGGCTTCGATCACTTCCTTGCTGACACGCTGCATGCCGGCCAAAAGCACCAGGGTCGGGAAGCCGAGCCAGTGCCAGACATTGGCGAACAGGATGCTGCCGAGTGCTGTGTGTTCATTGCCGAGCCACGGAATGGCGCCGATGCCGACAAGCGCCAGCGTCTGGTTCACCAGTCCGAACAGCGGATGCAGGAACAGTTTCCACAGGAAGCCGACGATGACCGCCGACAGCACGACGGGTAGAAAGACGATGACCTGGTGGATGCGGTGGCCGGGCAGCGCCTTCAGCAAGGCATAGGCGAGCAGGAAGGCGGTGCCGTTCTCGAACACCATCAGCGCCACGAAGGCGATGATGTTGTGCTTCAGTGCATTGTAAGTCCAGTCGCTATAAGGCTGTTCAAACAGCACCTTGCGGAAGTTTTCGAAGCCGATGAATCCGGTCGGCTGCAAGCCGTTGAACTCATAGAAGGCAAGGCGGAAGGCCGAGAGCAGCGGCCAGAGCACGAACAGCACCATGACTACCAGGGCCGGTGTCAGCAGGGACGCGATCCAGAGTGACCGGCGCCACGGAAAGGCTTTTGTGGTGTGGCGCCGGCCGATGTTCATGTCACTTGCCCTGGAAAGGCTTGTACCATTTGGCGAGGCCGCTGGTCAGGTCGGCCGCCAGCTGGTCCGGGGTGATCGAACCCGACATCATCTTGGTGATGTCGCCCTGCAGCAGCTCCGATCCCGTCGGCTTCTCGAAACGGAAGTAGACGACATTGATATGCGGCATGGCGGTTTCGTTCAACTTGGCGACGTGGGCGAGAAGCTCGTCCTTGATGACGACGCCCTTGATGGGCGAGATGTTGCCGAGCAATGCCGAGAACTTGTCGCCGAACTCCTTGGTGCCCATCCAGTTGACCAGCTTGAGCGCCGCCTCCTTGTTGGCCGACTTGGCGTTGACGGCATAACCGCCGTCGAAGAACTTGGTCACCTGCGGCACATCGCCGGCCTTGGCCATTGGCGGGGCGACGAAGTCCATGTTGATGGCCGGGTTCTGGGTGCGGTAGCTGGCGATATCAAAGCTGCCACCGGCCAGCATCGCCGCCTTGCCGCTGATGAACAGCTGGCCCGCAGTGTCGTAGTCGATGCCTTCGAAACCGGGAGGCATGTAGTCGCGCAGTTCGAGCAGCTTGCCGAGTGCCACGACATAGCGCGGATCCTTGAAGGTGGTCTTGCCCGATGTCAGGTCGCTGACAAAGTCCTGGCCGAGGAACGGGTTGGTGAAGATGGCCACGAACATCTCGTTGAACCAGCTGGTGCCCATGCCGTTGGCGAGGGGATAAATGCCCTTGTCCTTCAGCGCCTTGCTGACGGTGATGAACTCATCCCATGTGGTCGGCGGCGTCAGCCCGGCTTTTGCAAAGACGTCCTTGTTGATGAACAGCCCGAGCGTCTGCGAAGCGAAGGGCAGGGAATAGACCTTCTTGTCGGCGCGGTAGGTGCCGGCCACCAGCGCATCGGCGGGCTGGTTGGCGAGCGAAGGCACCGTGGTCAGATCCTGCGGCTCGAAATAGCCCGCCTTCACGAACTGCTCGAGCCAGCCATAGGCGTGGGTGTGGATGACGTCGCCGCCCTTGCCGGCGGCTAGCGCCGTCGAGACGATGGTCGGATAGTTCTCGTCCGGGAACGACTCGAACTTCACATGGATGTCCGGGTTGGCCTTGGTGAAATCGGCGAAAAGTTCGTTGTAGGCGGCCTTGTCTTCCTGGCGCCAGGTCCAGAACGAGATGTCGGTGGCGTGCGCCACGCTGGCTGCCAATCCCCATGCGAAAGACGCGGCCACGAGGGCCAGCCCAATCCTTCTCCTGCTCATGTTGCAATCTCCCAATCGCGCTTGATGCGCTTTTTACGACGATTATCAAATCATAGTTCTTGCCGTCTGGGAAGATAGTTTGTAAAGTTTCCTAACTAATGTGGATTGGACGCGGCAACCCGGCTTCGTCCTGGCTTGCGCGGTGGATGTCGGTGACCCAGAAAATCATTGCAGGCGTGGATATAGGCGGCACCAAGACGCGTATCGTTGCGTGCCAGGGCGAGCACACGATCGCCGACGAGGTGCTGGTGACGGAGAGCTGGCGCATTCGCCAGATGGAGACCGATGCCGAGACGCTGGCCGGGATCGTCGCCGGATTGTGCGGTGGCGTCGCGCCCGCTGCGCTCGCGGTCGGCGCGCATGGCTGCGACACGGACGAACAGTGCCAGCGGTTCCAGGCGCTGCTCTCCGCCCGGACCGGCGGTGCGGTGCAGGTGGTCAACGATGCCGAACTGATGGTGCCTGCCGCCGGCCATGTCGATGGCATCGGTGTCGTCGCCGGCACCGGCTCCATCGCGGTGGCGCGCACGGCCGATGGCAAGATGCTGGCAGCCGGCGGCTGGGGCTGGATCCTCGGCGACGAGGGCAGCGCGCCGGCATTGGTGCGCGAGGCCGCCAAGGCGATCCGCCACAGCCTCGACCGGGGCCACGATGGCGATCCGCTGATTGCCGCGCTGATGCGCGAACTCGATACCGACGACCAGACCAAGCTTGGCATCCTGCTCAACGAAACGCGTGGTGCCGCGGTCTGGGGCCGCTATGCCAATGCCGTGTTCGACGCGGCGATCGCCGGCTCGGCCCTCGCCATCCGCGTCATCAGGGAAGGCGGGGCAGGGTTGGCCGCGCTGGTCGAACTCCTGATCGAACGCGGCGCCAATCCCGCCCTTGTCGTGGCCGGGGGCGGTGTCATCTCGGAGCAGCCGATGCTGATGACGGCATTTGTCGAGGCCATGGCAAAGGTGTCGCCGTCGAGCCAGGTGCTGCTGCTGCGCGAACCGCCGGTGCTGGGTGCGGTCGCCTTGGCCAGACGGCTGCTGGTCGGTCAAGGGCAGTCGTCAGAAATTGGAGCCATTTGAATGATGAAGCGTATCGGCTATCGCCCGGCGGTGGCGCGCCAGACGGAAAGCCTCGAAATCGGCAGGCGCTCGGTGGCCGCGGCGCTCGACGGTCTGGATCTTAGAGCTTTTGCCGGCAAGACGATCGGGCTTGCCGGCATCGGCGCCAGCTACCAGGTGGCGCTGGCCGGCGCGCTTTATCTACGTGCCTCCGGCATCGGGGCCTTCGCCTATACGCCGACCGATCTCTATGGCCGGACCGATGCCGCCGCCGATGCCTTCATCGCGCTGTCGGCTTCGGGGCAGAGCCGCGAGATTTCCGATGTCATGCGCGAGGCGTCGGGCTCGCCACGCCTGGCGGTCTGCCGTGGCAGTGACAATCCGCTGGCTGATCTGACCGGCGCGGTGCTTGCCACGGATTCGGGCGCCGACAATGGCGCCAGTTCGACCGGCTATACCGGGACCTTGCTGGCGCTTGGCATGCTGATCGACAGGCTTGCCGGCAACAGTTTCGACTGGGCGCGTTTGCCCAGCGCTGTCGCGACCGTTCTCTCTGGTGCGCAACAGGCTGCCGGCCAAGCGGCCCGGCTGCTGCAAGGCAGAACATCCATCGATATTGTCGGCGCCGGTGTCGGTTTCGCCAATGCCGGCGAGGCGGCGATGCTGATCCGCGAGGCCGTTCGGGTGCCGGCATCGGGATGGGACACGCTGAACTATCTGCACGGACCGATGGAATCGCAGGATGCGGCAAACGGATTGATCGCTATCGGTGACGGCCGCGAGGTCAAGATCGCGCAAGATGTTGCCGCCCTCGGCTGTCCCTCGGTGCTGGTGACGCGGCGCGGCGATGTCGCTGCAGCCGACAGGCTGGTGGTGATCTCCATTCCGGCGCTCGGCAACATCATCGCCGATGCCATACTGGAGATCATCGCCATCCAGCTCATTGTCGGCGACATGCAGGACGCGGCCGGCCTCACCGACATCGTGTTCCGCTACCGCCAGACCGATATCAAGCTGAAGCCGTGGTCGCCGACCGAAGTCTGACGTCCTTGTCCGGACATCGTGAAAATTGCCAAACCGGTCAGCAATGGGGCATTGAGGACAGGATGCGGCTTTGAGTCGTGGCGGCGCTTGCGCTTCACCGACCGGAGACAGGATTTCAGGGCAAAGGTCGAACGGCTGAGATGGCGGCTGCGGAAATCCCCAATCTGACCGACAGCGCCCGGGCCGTGCTGCGCGTGCTCGCCGCGCAGGGGCCGGTGACGCGGCCGAAGCTCGGCGCCATGCTTGACCTGTCGAAGCCGACCATGTCGGCGGCGGTGTCGGAGCTGAGCGCGCTCGGCCTCGTCGCTTCGCGTGGGATTGAGCGCGGCGCCATTGGCCGCACGGCGACGATCTACGGCATCGGCCCGGGCGCCGGCTACGCGATCGGCATCGATGTCGGCGCCGCCCAGGTGCGCGCGGTCGCCTATTCGATGGATGCTGAGAAGCTGGCGTCGGCGGAAGAACCGATTGCGGAAACGATAGTCGGCGATGCCGATGAGGTCGGTGCTGTCGTGCTGTCGGTGGCGCGTGCCACCATGGGTCGGGTGGCCAAGAGTTTTCGCGCGCTGCGCGCCATTGCGGTGGCTGTGCCGCGCATCGTCTCCAACGATCGCTTCGACCGGCCCGGTGGGCCGTCCGCCGTGCTTGGCCTGCTGCGCCGCAGTATCGAGGTGCCGATCATCCTGGAAAACAACGTCAACTGCGCGGCTATCGGCGAGATGCACTTTGGCGCCGCGCAAGGCCACCAGACCTTCGCCTTTCTGCAGGTTGGCGTGCGGGTCGGCCTCGGCTTCATCACCGAGGGACGCCTGTTTCGCGGCGCCGGCGGTGCGGCCGGCGAAATCGGCCGTATGCCGTTTCCATGGTCGGCCAGCGAGACGCCCTATCGTGAAGGGCTCGAACATTATCTCGGCTCGCGGGCGCTGATCGAGCGCTGCCGTGTCGACTGGCCGGCGGGGGAAGGCGCGCCGCCCGACTCGGCCAAGGATCTTTTTGCGCGCGCGCTTGAGGGCTCACCGCCGGCGGTAGCGGCCGTCGCGCGGCATGCTGCCGATATCGGCAGGCTGGCGGCCGGCTGCATCGGCATGCTCGACCCCGGCCTGATCGTGCTTGGCGGCGGTGTCGGCAGAAACCCGCTGATGACGGAAAACGTCGAGCACGTCGCGGCGGAACTTGCATGGCCGACACGGATCGCCGTCAGTTCGCTGGAAGACAGCGGCACGGCGCTTGGTGCGATGAAGCTGGCCGTCGACTACAGTCTCGGACTGATGCTGCGCGAAGGCCGCCATCCGGCCGTCGTGCTGCCGCCGCTATCGGAGCTGCAGCGGGACGACGCAAAGGACGCTTGATGTGGCAGCGTGAAGGAGCGCCGCTTCATCCGCGCCGACCGTTTCGCCGGGCTCGACGACGCTGTCGACATCTCAATCAAGAGGGGCATACAAGCGACGAGCAGGTCGAGAAGATTTTCGGATGGATTACAGCCTTGGATCGATTGGCTCGCTCTCCAGCGCGAGGACACCGAAAACACACTCGTGAACATGCCGTAGCGGCTGCCTGGCGACAAACCGCTTAAGCGCCTCGTGACCGAGCGCGAACTCCCTGAGCGCCAGACTGCGCTTGCCACCCAAGCCTCGTTCCCGCAGGCGCACGAGATTGTCCGGTGCGTCATATTCGGGGCCATAGATGATGCGCAGATACTCCCGGCCGCGCACCTTCAGCGCCGGTTGGATGAGCCCCTTCTTGTTCCGGCTGACGAAGTCGCGCGGCTTCACCACCATGCCTTCGCCGCCCGAGCCGGTCAGCGTCTCCCACCAGGCGACAGCCTCCGCACAAGCGCTGGCGTCGGCCAGATCAACCACCCGCCACTGTGTTCGCGTTACCACGCCGTCGCCGGCAGCCAGACGCTCTGCAAGCGTCATGTGCCAGACGTGGTCCTGATCGAACCAGACACGTCCCTCACTGGCGAGCAGGTGGAACGGCGCGACCTTCAGGTCGTCGATGCCCGAGACCGGCCACACATAAGGCGCCCAGGTGGTGGCGTATCTGGCCGCCCGCGCGGCGCGGTCCTCAAGGCGAGCGTCGAGCGCGGCCGCATCGACGCCTCGCGCCGCCGCGCGGGCCAGCGCATCGCGGCTGGCTTGGAAGCCGGCGGTAGCAGACGTCGCCACCGGGGCGTACTGGCTTTCAATCAGGCTGCCGGCCTTGGCCGACCAAGGCATGATCTCGGCGTCCAGCAGCAGCCAGTCGCTGTTCAATTCCTTCCATAGATCCGCAGCGTCGACGCTGGCGCGCAGGCGGGCGAGCAGGCCCTCCGTCATGCCGGTATCGTTGAAAAAGGCGCGTCCGGTCCGGGTCCAGATCGCGCCCGTATCGTCGCCCGGGACCCCGAACCGGTCGCGCGCCGTTTGCGTGTTTCGGCACAGCGCGATGACTGCCCGCGAACCCATGTGCTTCTCCTCGCACACGATCTGGGCGACGCCACGCTCTCGGAAATGGGCGAAGGCTTCCTCGGGGCGCTCCAGCCAGCCGCTTTGGCTGCTGGTCTCGGATGGCGACATCGTCGGCGGCAGATACATCAGCCACTGCGGCGACAACGCGAAGCGGCTCATCACCTCAAGTGCCGCCGACGCGTTCTCCTCGGCCACGACGACCCGGCCCCTCAGTTCGGTCTCGATCCAGCGCCGCCCGGAGACATCCTGATAATCGAGCACGCCGTCGGCGTCGGCCTGTGCCGATTTGCCCAGACCGGAGGACCCACCGAGCGGACGCATCGGTTCGGACCAGGTCTGGATTGCCGGGACGTCGACCAGTTCGCGTTCCGGCCAGCGCAAAGCCGTCAGCTTGCCGCCGAATACGCAGCCTGTGTCGATACACAGGGTGTTGTTGACCCACTCGGCCGACAGAACCGGCGTGTGCCCGTAGATCACCGCCGTCTTGCCGCGATAGGCTGCTGCCCAATCGGCACGGACGGGCAGGCCGAATTCGTCGATTTCGCCCGTGGTTTCGCCATAGAGGGCGAACTCGCGCACAGCGCCGGAGCCGCGTCCGATCATCTCTTCCTTGAGGCCGGCATGCGCGACGGCGAGGCGTCCGCCGTCCAACCAGACGTGGCTGCGCAGGCTGTCAAGGAAGGTCGGCAGCGCCTCTCGCAGGCCGCGGTCCTGAGCGCCCAGCTGATCGATGGTTTGCTGCAGGCCGTGGGCGATCGTCACCTTGCGGCCTTCCAGCCAGCGGCTGAGTTTGCGTTCGTGATTGCCCTGGACACAGTAGGCGGTTCCGGCCGCGACCATGCTCATGGCGATGCGCAAGGCGTCGGGCACGTTGGGACCGCGATCGACAAGGTCGCCGACAAAGACGATCTTGCGGCCTTCCGGCGGCGTCACGGTGACGGCTCGTTCGCCCTGATCTTGGGACCAGGCGACGCTGTAACCGAGTTGAGCGAGCAAGGCCTGAAGTTCGTCGGCGCAGCCGTGGATGTCGCCTATGATGTCGAACGGACCGTGGTCGTCGCGCTTGTCGGTCCACAATGGCTGGCGCGGGACCCTGGCCGCGTCGATACTGGCCTCGCTGGTAAGCTTCCAGACCTGACGGAAACCTTCGCGTTGCAGGCCGCCGAGGCCCTTGCGGATTTCGGTCGTCATGCGCTGGACCACGCCGGCACCGAATGGCCGGTCGGGTCGCAACGCGTTGCGAGCGACGCAAACGTCGACACCGGGATCGATGACCACGGCGACCGGCAAGGCGTGCCACTTGCGCGCCAGTTCGATCCAGGCCTTGCGGTCAGCGGCTCGCACGTTGGTGGCGTCGATGACGGCCAGCTTGCGGTGCTTGAGTCGTTTGCCGGCAATCTCGCGCGCCAGATCGAAGGCGTCGGCGGAGACATCCTGATCAGTCTCGTTGTCGCTGACGAGCGCGCGGCAGCGATCCGAGGAGATGATTTCGGTCGGCAGGAAGTGCCTGGCGGCGAAAGTCGATTTGCCTGATCCGGTCGAGCCGATCAGCATGACGAGGGCGAAGTCAGGGATGGTGAGGTCGGTCTTGTCGGGTTCTCTCATCGCGTGAACACCGCCATTTGCGTGGGCGCACCCAGCGCGGAGTCCTCGGCTCCGATGCCGCTGAAGGTGGCGCCATAGCCATAGGTCTCGCCGATCTCGGTCGCCCAGGCTTCAAAGCGAACACGGCTCCATTCGAAACGGTGATCGGGATGGCGGAAAGCGCCGGGGGCCAGATTGGGGAACAAAGCGTTGTAGTCAGCGTTCGGAGTGGTCACGATTACGAACTTGGGCGCCGTCTCACCGAAGACCACACGTTCGATCAAGGGCAGCCTGTCTTCGTCGAGATGTTCGATGACCTCGACCAACACGGCAACGTCAGCTTCTGCCCAGCGACTGTCGCGATATGTCAGCGATCCATGCAGCAGCGTGACCCGACCCTCGGGCGGTCCGCCGAACTCGTTCAGCTTGAGAGCTTGGCAGCCCATTCCAGTTCACGAACTGCGGGGTCGAGTCCGAACAGCTTGTGAACCCATCGCTCGCGCACGAGCCGATAGAGCAGCTTGCCCTCGCCGCATCCCAAATCTGCAACACTGGTCCCGCCGGTCGTACGAATGGCCTTCACCACAGCGTCCATGCGAAGGTCATTCAGCCGGATGGGCGCCTCCAGCGCTTCCTCGGGCGCAACCCGGGCTTCGGGAGGCAGGGCCTCACCGGCCGTCTCGGGGGCCAGTCGCTCCAGGGCGATGCGGGCCAACGCGCCCCGGTTGCGCAGATAACGGCGCACGATCAGGTCTTTGGCCGGGTGGTTTTCCAGCCAGCCTTCGCCTTTGGACAGCAGCTTGTCGATCTCGGCCTCGCCAACCCAGTAGTGCTTGGCGTCGTCCATCACCGGGATCAGGACATAGAGATGGTTGAGCAGGCTGCTCAGCTGGCCGGTGCCAGTCAGCCTCAGGCGACCGTATCGGGGGGCGCCTGCGCCAGATCCAATAGTTTCGATCGGCGTCAGGTCGACGGTCCATCCCAGGGGTTCGAACAGACCTCGCACCAGAGCCTCGCCGCCGCGCATCGGCAGCGGGGTCACCACGGCTTCGAGCGGCAGGTCGCTGTCGGCCAGTTGCTGGCGCTCCTTTGATATGCCAGTCATCGCGGTCCGCAGTGCCTTGTTCAATGCCACCGACAGGAAGGACGATGCCGCATACGGGCGGTCGTTTACATACTGGTCCAGCAAGCCTTCTGCCTGACCCTTGCCCCGCACGAGCCCTATCGGGTCGACGTCTAGCAGAAGCACAGCCTCGCAACGCTCGTCGGTCGCTTCCGGATAGAACAGCCAAGCCTTGCCGAAGGATAGGTCAGTCTCGTGCAGACGTTCGGGGTGCTTGTGCAGCAAGAAGCCGAGATCTGTGGCCGGACGATGCGTTGTGGCGACGGAAAGGAACATCTGCGACCGATAACGCAGACAAGCAGAATAACCAATGGCGTTGCGCGGCAATCTATCCAACGCAATACACCCATTTTCCATACGCAACCTGTCGCGCCGCTTGCCGAGCAAAAGGCAGGCGCTGACGCGCCTGCCTCAGACCGCTGACAAACCCCGTCGATTTTCGGCGGGGTTTTTCTTATGGGGTTGGTGGGTCAGGATTTTCGGCCGTCAGCAGCGTTTGTCAGGGTTGCCTGCCTCATGCGAGGCGGGGTTTTGGCCTTGGGCTGAGGGCCAGGGCGATCTTCTTCATGTTCTGGGCTGCGGCGGCGATCAGACACTGGCAGGCTACCCTGGTGAGACTTCGGAACCGGGCATAGCGGTGGCCGTGCAGTTGCTTGGCGTCGGCGAAGGAGCGCTCGACAGTTTCCTTGCGGCGGCGGTAGACGGCCTTGCCCCACGCCGTCAGCCGGTTGGCGTCGGTGCGTTCCTTGGCATCGGCCCAGACGTGGCGGATGATGGTGCGCTGGGCCTTGGCATTGGTGGTGCAGGAAGCGAGCAGTGGACAGTCGCGGCAGATAGCGGGGGCGCTCTTGTAATGGCGGTAGCCATTGCGGTCGGTGGTCGCGTAGGCCAACAACTGGCCCTGTGGGCAGCGATAGCCATCGGTCTCGGGCTCATGGGTGAAGGATGACGGTCCCATCATGCCAGGCTTGGGCGGTGTTGGGCGGCGATAGCCGGTGACGCCGCGTATTGCGCGATCCTCCAGCCCTTTGGCGATGCCGGCCGTGGCATAGCCGGCGTCCAGCCCGACAGCGCCGACATCAAAGCCGAAGCGCTCCACCTGGCGGTCGAGCCGCGACAGGTAGACCGTAGAATCGTGGACGATCGCTGTCGTGTGCGTGTCGGTGATGATGGCGTGGGCCGCATCCACCGTGCGGTGGTCGAGATAGAAGAAGCCCTTCGGTTTGCCCTCGCGCACCATGTAGCCGCTGTCGGGATCGGTGCGCGATACCTTCGTCTCCTTCACCGCGGGCTGGCGTTGCTTCTCCTTCAGCGGCTTCTGGCCGTGCAGCCCTCGTTCGGCGTCGATCGCACGATCGAGGTCGGCCCAATAGTCGGCCCGCGACTTGGCGATCATGGCAAGATCGTATTTGCCCTTGTTGGCGTTGGCCTTCAGATGGGTGGAGTCGGTGTAAAGCACCGTGCCATCGACAAGGCCCGCTCGGATCGCCTGCTCGACGATACGGTCGAAGATCGCCTGCGACACGCTGGTGTCGTCGTAGCGTCGACGCCGGTTCTGCGACAGCGTCGAGGCGTCGAACACCTTGTCCGTCAGTTTCAGCCGCAAAAACCAACGATAGGCGACATTGACCTCGATCTCGCGCACCAACTGCCGTTCCGAGCGAACTCCAAACAGGTAGCCGATGAACAGCGCCTTGAACATCAAGGTCGGATCGAGCGGCGGCCGGCCATTGTCCGGGCAATAGAGTGGCGCCGTCAGATCGTGGATGAAGGAGAAATCGATCACACGGTCGATCTTGCGCAACAGGTGATCAGCCGGAACCAGCTGATCCAGCGTTACCATCTCAAGCGCGGTCTGTTCAGGGGCGGGTCGCTTCAACATGACCCAGTGAATCAAAAACCCCCGGCAAATGCCAGGGGTTTGTCAGCAGTCTGAGGCAGGCGCTGACGCGCCTGCCTTTTTCAATTCAGGTGGGGTGAGCGCGGCAGCCTCACGCGGCAGCAGCGACCTGCTGGCTGGCCACCACGGCGTCGACCTTGGCGGTCGCCTTGGCGAGTGCGGCGGTCACCGCGTCAGGGCCCATGCCCACGCCTTCGATGCGGATGACGTCGACATCGGTCATGCCGAGGAAGCCGAGCACGCCGCGCAGATAGGGAATGGCGTGATCGAACTGCACGGCCGCACCTTCGGAATAGATGCCGCCCGAAGCCAGCACGATATAGACCTTCTTGCCGGTAACGAGGCCCTTGGGGCCGCTTTCGCCATAGGCAAAGCTCTTGCCGGAGCGGGCGACGTGATCGACCCACGACTTCAGCGTCGAGGAGATGTTGAAGTTGATGAAGCCGGTGGCGAGGATCACCGTGTCGGCGGCGAAGAGCTCGTCGAGCACGACGTCGGAGACGCCGACGACTTCAGCCTGGCGCGGGGTGCGGGCTTCGGCCGGCGTGTAGATGCCGGTCGAATAGTCGGCATCGATATGCGGCAGCGGGTTGGCGACGAGGTCACGCACGACGAGCGTGTTCGACGGATCGGCGGCGACGAGCTTTTCGGCGAATTCGGTGGCGATGCGGGTCGAGTGCGAGGCAGCGCCGCGCGGGCTCGAAGTTACAAGAAGAATGGACATAGCGGGTCTCTCCAGTGGGATTTGAATTGTCCCGCCAGATATGGGGCTATCGACCCATTCGAAAAACTGGCATATTTTCTATACGATCCATCTATAATCTGGATAAGGTTATGCAGCCCAATCCGACACTCGACCAACTTCAGATATTCGTGACGGTTGCCGAAACCGGCAGCTTCTCGGCCGCCGGCCGCAAGCTCAACCGGGCGCAATCCGTCATCAGCTATGGCATCGCCAATCTCGAGGCGCAGCTTGGCCTAAAACTGTTCGAACGCGAAGGCACGCGCGAGCCGCAGCTGACCGAGATCGGTCGGGCGATGCTGGAGGACGCGCGGCGCATGATCGGCGTGCTGCAGCGCATCCGCTCGCGCGTCGACGGCCACCATCAGGGGCTGGAGGCCGAGGTCGCGCTGTCGGTCGACGCAGCGTTGCCCTCGCCGGTGCTGGTGCGGGTGCTGAAGGCGTTCGAGGCGCAGTTCCCCACCGTGATGCTGCGCCTGCATATCGGCACGCTCGGGCTAATCCCCGATCATGTCGTCAGCGGGCAGGCCGATCTCGGCATTGGCGGCTTGCTGGGCGAGGTCCACGACGTTCACCTTGTGCGCATCGGCTTCATGTCGATCGTGCTGGCCGCCGCGCCCACCCACCCGCTGGCGTTGCTGCCGAAGCCGGTGGCGATCGAGGATGCGCGCGAGCACACCCAGCTTGTCGTCACCGACCAGTCCGAACGCACCAAGGGACGCGACTTCGGTGTCTTCGCCTACCGAACCTGGCGGCTGACGGATGTGCGAACCAAGCATATTTTGATGCGCGAGGGGCTGGGCTGGGGCGGCTTGCCGCGCTGGCTGATCGCCGACGACCTGGCCAGCGGCCGGCTGGTGGAACTCGACCTCGAACCTTTTCGCGAGGTGAAGTCGCCGATGTTTGCCATGTATCGCAACGACAGCAGCCCGAAGCCGGCGGCGGCCTGGCTGATCGAACGGTTCAAGCGCGGGCTCGGCTGCTTCAACGAGTTCGAGCCGGGCGAGGTGCCTGAGGACGACCCGGAGACAATCCGTCAATCAGCGCCATGAGAACGGCACGGTAATCCTCGGCCGGCGCGCCGGCCTCGATGGCGAGTGCGGCGCGGTCGAAGGCGGAGGCAAGCAGCGCGGTCAGTGCCTCCGCCGGCAATCTCGTCATCCTATTGGCCCGCATCGCCGCGACCAAGCCCTCGCGCAGTGACCGGTTGCCGTGGCGGTTGTCGATCGCATCCATGGCGGCGCGGCCAAGCACGGCCGGCCCGTCGAGCAGCAACAGCCGGGTGCGGCCGGGCACGCGCATGGCGGCGAGATAGGCGTCGGAGCCGGCGATGAGCGCATCGCGGGCTTCGAGCGAGGGTGGCGAAGCGCGGTCGATCTCTTGCGCCACCGCCTGGGCCTCCTGCTCGACCACGGCGGCAAACAGCGCCTGCTTGTCGGCAAAATGGTGATAGAGCGCGCCGCGCGTGACGCCGGCCGCAGTGACGATCTCCGGCGTGCCGGTCTCGGCATAGGATTTTTCGGTGAACAGTTTTCGCGCCGCCGCGATCAGGTCGGCGCGCGTCGCCTCGGTGCGGTCGCGGTTGGAGCGGCGCGCGGATTCCTGTTGCATACATGCAGCCTGTATGTTAATTCGATTTACATACAGACTGTATGTTATGTCCAGGGAGAAAGAAAGATGAAGACCACGAGCTATTACCCGGTGCTGATGACCGGCGACGTCGCCGGCACTGCGGCCTTCTACGTCAAGCATTTCGGCTTCCAGCCGCTGTTTGAAAGCGACTGGTACGTGCATCTGCAATCGGTGGACAACAAACGCGTCAACCTCGGCATCGTCCAGGGCGACCACGAGACGATCCCGGAAGAGGGGCGGGGGCGCACGTCAGGCCTGCTGATCAATTTCGAGGTCCGCGATCCCGACGCGGTCTATGAGCGGATACTTGCCGACGGCCTGCCGGTGCTGCGCACGCTGCGCGACGAACCCTTCGGCCAGCGCCATTTCATCACCAGGGATCCGAATGGCGTGCTGATCGATGTCATCAAGCCGATCCCGCCCGGCGAGGCGTTTCTGGCGCAGTATGCCGAGGGGGGTGCGGTGGCTTGAGGTCAATATTCGAAGCTGCGATGGCCGACGCGCCTCCCAAACCTGTCATGTCACCAAACCGTGTATATTAGCAATGTCTTGCTCATGGATAAGGTGATTGTCTGCCTTGTCTAAAGGGAGGGAAAGCCATGTTTAGAACAGTTTCTGTTGCAGGCCTTGCCGCCGTCGTCGGTCTCTTCGCCATCGGACCGGCGGATGCGAAAGGCGGTCACTCGATGCATACCGCGTCGCCTTGCGCATCCGACTATAAACGGCTGTGCTCAACGACACCTGTAGGCAAGGCTGCATCGTGCCTAAAGAAGCACATCAGCGAGTTGAGCCCTGCCTGCAAGGCAAAATACAAGAAGTAACCCGTCAACCAGAAGCAGGGTATTCCGCCGCTTCGAGCCTCAGCTTCGCGCCACCGGCGTCACCGTCACCTGGCTGACGCCGGTGCGCCGCACCACCGTGCAAAGCGTCTCGCGGCCGATGCGTTCGGCGTCGAGCATGCGCACGAGGTCGTCGACGCCGGTGACTGGGCGGCCGTCGATGGCCGCGATGATGTCGCCTTCCCTGAGACCGGCCTTGGCCGCCGGGCCATCCTTCTCGACGCTGCGCAGTCGCACGGCCGTGCTGGTCGATACTTGCGACAGGAGTGCGGCCCGGCGCGGCAGATTGGTGGTGTCGGCCGACACACCGATGAAGGCGCGGCGGACGCGGCCGAAGCGGATGATTTCCGAAATGACGAAATTGGCGGTGTTGGAGGCGACCGCGAAGGCAATGCCTTGCGCGCCATGGATCATGGCGGTGTTGACGCCGATGACCTCGCCGGCCGACGACACCAGCGGACCGCCGGAATTGCCGGGGTTGAGTGCCGCATCGGTCTGGATGACGTCGTCGATCAGCCGGCCGGTCGAGGCGCGCATGGAGCGGCCGAGCGCGGAGACAACACCTGATGTGACCGTCCATTCGAAGCCGAGCGGGTTGCCGATGGCGATGGCGATCTGGCCACGCCGCAGCCGCTTGGAATCGCCCAGCGGCGCGACATCGGCAAAGCTGCCGTCGGCGCGCACCAGCGCGATGTCGGTGTCGGGATCGCGGCCGAGCACGCGGCCCTCGCTGGAAGCACCGTCCGGCATCGAGACGCGCACCGTCCTGGCGTCGCCGACGACATGGAAATTGGTGACGACCAGCCCGTCCGGGGCGATGACGAAGCCGGAACCATGGCCGCCCTGGCCGCCAATGCGCTCGATGCGGCAGACGGCCGGGCCGATGCGGTCGACCGCGTCCGCCACCGTCGTCGAATAGGCATCGAGCAACGTCTCGTCAGATTGGAACTTTTGGGCGGCAAGGGCCATGGTCGGGCTCCGTGTTTTCAGGCGTAACGATGACTTTTCTCTTGTGCGTGTCGTTATCCCAAAACCGCTGAGCACTTTTGGGCAACACGCACTATATGTGCGGAGCGGCTGGAACCGCCGCGACCTGACCAGATGGCCAGTCAAACCAGCAACTAGCCGTCAGGCGAGTACCTCCGGGCACGCTGCCGAGCGATATCTGGGGCATGAGAAAACCCAGGAGATATTCATGAGCGACTTCAATCTGAATGCATTTTCGCAGGCGATCGCCGATCTCGCCGCCAAGGCGGCGCCGGCAACGGCAAGCTTCGCCACGCATCACCATCGCACGGCAAGCGCCTTCCATTGGGGTGACGGCTATTTCGTCACCGCCGAGGAGGCTGTCGAGGCCGGCGAGGAGATCGAACTGACGCTGGCTTCGGGCGAGACGGCAAAGGCCGAACTGGTCGGCCGCGATCCGTCGACGGGTGTTGCGCTGCTGAAGCCCGCGGATGCGGCTACCGTGCCTGTCCTTGCCAAGGCCGATGCCGTTCGGCCGGGCAACATCGCCATTGCCATCGGCAACAGCCAGGGCTCGGCGCTGGCGGTGTCGGGCTCGGTCGGCGAAGTCGGCCCGGCCTGGCGCTCGATGCGCGGTGGCACCATCGACCGGCGAATCAATCTGGCCGTCGGCGCGGGCGGCCGCTTCGAGGGTGGCCCGGTGCTGGACGCCAAGGGCGCGCTGATCGGCATGCTGTTGTTCGGGCCGCGTGGCCGTGCGCTGGTCATGCCTTACGAGACGATCGAGCGGGCGGTGGCGACACTGCGCGAAAAGGGCCATGTCGCGCGCGGCTATCTCGGCGCCGGCCTGCATCCGGTGCGTGACCGCGACGCACGTGGCGCGATGGTGATGAGCCTCGACGACAATGGCCCGGCCAAGGCTGCCGGCCTGTCGCTGGGCGACATCATCGTGGCGTGGAACGGCGAGGCCGTGCACGGCCCGCGCGACCTGATCCGCCGGCTCGGGCCTGACAGCGCCGGGGTTTCTGTAACCCTTGGCGTGGTGCGTGGCGGCGAACAGCGCGACGTGACATTGACCATCGGCGAAAAGCCGCTGAGCTGAGGATTGATGGAAACGCTCGCCGGCGATCGGATCATGAGCAACAGTGCCGCCTCGCGGCGGCTGGTGGTGCTGATTGCGCTTGGCGATGCCGCGCGCGCCGAGCGCCTGGCAGCCACGCTTGCCGCCAGTGATGACCTGTTGCCGGTGGTGGCCGGCGGCGGCAGGGCCGACGTCGCCATTATCGACGACAGGAGCGGCGATGCCGTGCCGGCCTCCGTGCCGCGGGTGCTGCTGTCGGGACGCGCCGGCGGCGAGCGGCCGGTCGGCGAGGTGTTTGCCATAATGCCCGCGAGCGCGGACGATCTGCTGATCGCCGCGGCGGCGAGGCTGGCGGCGGCCGGCTATCGCGTCACGGGCGAGGGCAGAAGCGGGCGCCACGAGGATTTCCATGCCGGCGAAAGCGAGCCGTTCGAGGACGAAGTCTTGGACGAGCATGCCGTGCGCCCAATGCTGTCGCCGCGCGAGGCGGAAGTGCTGGCACTGCTGGCCGAAGGCGCGCCCAACAAGGTGATCGCACGGCGGCTGAACATTTCCGTCCATACGGCGAAGTTCCATGTCGCCGCGATCCTGATCAAGCTGGGCGCCGCCAATCGCACGGACGCCATTGCGATCGCGATGCGGCAGGGGCTGGTGCTGGTTTAGGAAAGCTTGGGTTCTCGCCCCCGCAAAGCGGCTACGGAATGCACACATCTCTGAGTTCCCAGCCTTTTGCGATGGCACGGAAGTATTCGAGGCCGTGTCGGAAGGTGATGGGACCAGGTGGTTTGGAGGAGGGATAGCCATTCCAGCCGCCAAGGCGGGCAATGATCCAGGCGGCCCATGCGAGACTGTGCCTTGGGTGCGGGTTGTTTTGCAAGGCAGTGCGACCTTGATAGCTGGCATCGAGGCTGTCGAGCACGGCGATGTCGGAAGTGCTGAAGGCATTGGCGGCGTGTTCGCCACCAATGCCTTCGCGGGCCTGGACGAGTTGCAGGATAACCGCCGCAGCCTTGGTGGCGATGGCGGCGAGCTTGACCAACACCTCGGCGCTGGCGAGTTGGCTGTCCTCGAGGCGCAGGCCATGCGTCTTCATCAGACGGAACAACTGCTCGATGGTCCAGCGCCGCCTGTACCAGTCGACGATCTGCCAGGCGGCGGCGACGTCGCTGATCTCATGGGTGGTGAGCAGACGCCAGTGCACTGGCTCGGCCGCGGCTGGAGGACCAAGTTCGACGACTTCGACAAGGTTCAGCGTCACGGTCTTCGGCAAATCCCTGGCGCCGGGATTGTCGGGACGGCACACCTCGACCTTGCTGAAGCGCAGGCTCACCTGGGTGCTGCGTGCCGCCCGCTTGTGCGTGGCCAACAACTCAAGCCTGCGCGCGGCCACGAACGGCAGCGCTGCCGTCACGCTCGACAAAGTACCGCCGCCCGCTACGGCACGATCGTGCATCACACGCGTCAAAAGGTGGACATTGCCGCCGGGCAGTGTCGCCCATTCGGCATAGATGTCGCTCTCGCGGTCGGCCACGATCGTAACAGTGGCGGCTTTGGCCAGCACGCTTCTGGCCTGAAGGGCCGTGTCGATCCAGCGGCGCGATTCCTTGTCCTTGAGCGAGCGCTTGGCGTGCGGTGTCTCGACCCGGCCCTTGCGCGTGTAGACGCTGCCGGCCACCAGCCCCAGACAACCGCCGCTCACCGCATCGATGGCCACCATCGCATGCACCAGCACGCCGCGCCCACCACCTTTGCCGATCTCACCCAGGCCGCGTCGCCGCTCGGGCGTGGTGGCAAAGGTGATCTCGCTGGTGTCCTGGATCGCCAACACATGCCGCTCGGCGGCCGCAGACACCGTCTGTTCGCTCCAGCCTTGGATCAACCGCTCGATCGTCACCTTGTCATTGGCCAGCAGGCGATGGAACCCGACCTCCTGCGCCCGCCGGCCCTCGCCAAGCCGGCGCAGGCAGATATCTTGGCGCGCAACCATGCGGTCGAGCAGCATCGCCCCCTTTTGTCGAGGCGCAAATCCCCGAAACGGCCCAGCGACGGTTGCTCAACAAGCATGCGACACCTCGAATCAAGCAAAGTGCCTGATACAGAATCACGCCGAAAGCCGAGACCGCCAGCCCTCCTCAAGCCGAGAGTCAATCCGCCGCACCCCACTCCTAGATGTGTGCATTCCGTAGCGCAAAGCGGGGGAGAGGTGGCCGCGCAGCGGACGGAGAGGGGGCAGCGCCAGCGAGCGAAATTGGCTGCCTTCAGAGTACATTGAAAAAGTAGCGCAGGGTCGCGTGTAATCCCCCTCTCCGTCTCGGCTTCGCCGAGCCACCTCTCCCCCACATCCGTGGGGGCGAGGAACCCAAGTTCTGCCAGACCCTCCCCAACGTCACTATGGTTTCCTGGCGCAAGCTCTTGTATCCGGCAGCGGCGCGGGCAAGGATTGCGTTAAAGAGACAATTTACGCGGAGGAAAAATGTCGCTCAAGGGAAAGACGCTGTTCATCTCCGGCGGGTCGCGCGGCATTGGGCTGGCGATCGCGCTGCGCGCTGCGCGTGACGGCGCCAATGTGACGATCGCCGCCAAGACCGCCGAGCCGCATCCGAAGCTGCCGGGCACGATCTACACCGCCGCTGAAGAGATCGAGCAGGCGGGCGGCAAGGCCTTGCCTGTGCTGTGCGACATCCGTGAGGAGGCGCAGGTCGCCGAGGCGGTCGCTAGAACCGTCGAGAAATTCGGCGGCATCGATATCTGCGTCAACAATGCCAGCGCCATCCAGCTCACGGGCACGCTGGAGACCGACATGAAGCGCTATGACCTGATGCACCAGATCAACACGCGCGGCACCTTCCTGGTGTCCAAAATGTGCATTCCGCACCTGAAGTTAGCCGACAATCCTCACATCCTGAATCTGGCGCCGCCGCTCGACATGAAGGCCAAATGGTTCAAGAACCATGTCGCCTACACCATGGCCAAGTTCGGCATGTCGATGTGCACGCTGGGGATGAGCGCCGAGTTCGCCAAGGATGGTATCGCGGTCAATTCGCTGTGGCCGATCTCGACCATCGACACGGCGGCGGTGCGCAACCTTCTGGGCGGTGCGACGGTGGCGGCGATGAGCCGGTCGCCCGACATCATGGCCGATGCCGCGCATGCCATCTTCATGCGGCCCTCGCGCGAGACATCAGGCAATTTCTACATCGACGAGGAGGTGCTGCGTGCCGAGGGCGTCAGAGACTTTTCGGTCTACTCGCCAGGTGCGACAGGGCCTCTAGCCGGCGACTTCTTTGTGCCGGACGAGGTGTTTGCCAATTCCGATACGAAGATCAGGCAAACGTTCTAGCGTTTCGGGAAGGCCCGCATATTGGCCGCGTTGTCGACTGCATCATTTGCGAAATGCAATCCAGGCGCCCCAGAACAGGCTTGAGAAAAAGCGCTGCGGCCTAGTGGAGCCTGCCGCCGAAAGCAAGTCGAACACGGCGTCTTCCGATTGCGGCGGATCGGCGCCTTGCAGGATCTTGCCGAGTTTTGCCTCGATGTCGGCTGGGGTTGCCCCATTCATGCGCCAGCGCTGAGCCCAGGCCGCCATCATCAGCGGTTGCGACGCATAGGCATAGTGATTGCCGGCAAGGATCAGCGGCGCATTCTTCTTCAAACGCGCGGCAATGTCGCCAAGGATGGCCTGCTTGGCTTCATGACCAGGCAAATGGTGCAGCACACCGATCAGTGTTGCGGCATCGAATGGCTGGTCTGACGCAATTCCTGTGGGAAAACCGCACACACTTTTCCTGGAATTTCTCTGGTCGGTGATCAGGCCGTATTTCAGCCACGCCGACGCTTTTGGCAAGATAGCAAAAAAGCCCCGCCGGAGAGGGCCGGCGGGGCTCAATGCATCCCGCTGGAGTCGGGATGGGGCAGGGAACGCCCAGACCAGAATCTGGGGTGTGTGCGCCCGCGATTCAATGAGCCGGCTCTAATGCCGGTACAAATCTTGTTGACCCGGGGCATGTGGTCCGCACTCCGTCCCATCCCGGTTGACCGGGATGGGCTTTGCTTGCCGACTTGATTCCAGAAGCCACTTCAAGCCTCTGGAAAGCCAAGTCAATTGTTGCTGGCGACGGGCGCCACCAGCGACGTGATGCGGCGGATGGCGACACGCCGGTTCTCGCGGTTGGGTGCCTGCGTGTTGATCTTCAGATACTCTTCGCCATAGCCCTGCGTCGTCAGGTTTTCCGGCGGGATGCCGAAGGCATTGGTCAGCGCTTCGGCAACCGCTTCGGCGCGACGGTCCGACAAAGCCAGATTGGCCTCCGGCTTGCCGACGGCATCGGTATGGCCTTCGATCAGGAAGGTCTCGGCCGGGTTCTTCTTCAGCAGTTTCTCCATGGCATTGGCGACGCCCTCGAGCTTCTGCACCTCGGTGTCGGAGATCGATGATGAGCCGAATTCGAAGTTCAGCGTGTCGAGGTCGACGCGGCGTGCGATGTCGCGTACGCGGGCCGAACGCTTGACCTCGTCGATCGAATAGAGGCGCTGGACCCTCTCCACCGGCGGCTGGTCGAGGAAGGTGTAGTAGTCGTCGGGACTCTGCACATCCTCCGAATTCAGGATGTAGTCGCGGCGTGGGATGGTCAGCCGCATCGGCGGCAGGTCGTCGCCGGGATCGCGCCAGTCGCCCTCATCCTGATAGTTCCGCTCGTCGACATAGCTCAGCACATATTCGCGCCCGTCCGGCGTGATGCGCGAACGCTGGATGACATCGCCGTAGCGGTTGCGGATGGTGACGATCTGCACGCCATTGTCGCGCTCGACCGTCTCGCGTGTACGGCCTTGTGGGAGGTCCTCGTAGTAGACGTCCTTGGCACCGCGATTCATGCGCGAGCCCTCATTGCTCTGGACGATCGTCTGGCCGCCGAGCTGAATGATGACGCGGTCGCCGATCTCCTTGAGGACGTCGACACCCTTGGGGCGACGGCGGTCACGGATGTTCTCGTCGGGCGCACGGTCGAGGCGCTTGCCCTTTTCCTCTGTCACCGGGACGATCTTTTCGGGCTTGATTTGCTGCTGCGCGGCCTTGTCGTCGGTGGGCGGCGGACCCTGGTCGACCGGAGCGACCACCGGCTTCTGGCCCTGGTCGCCGCCTTGCTGGGCGTTCTGGCCACCATTCTGCTGCTCGCCGTTCTGGCCGGCCTTGTCGCCATGCTTGCGGCCGCCAGCCTTGCGCTCGGCGTCCTTCTGGCTGTCAAGGAGAGGGGCAGCGTTCTTATCGGCGGGTGCTTCGCCCTGTACGGGATTTTCGCCTTGGACAGGCGCGGCCTTGCCGCCATTGGCCGGCTGTTCGCCGGTTGCAGGTTTCTCGCCATTGGCCGGTTGCTCGCCCGTCACGGGTTGCTTGCCGGTCTGCGGCTGCTCACCATTGACCGGTTGCTTGCCGGTGGCAGGTTGCTCGCCGTTCGCGGGCTGTTCGGCCACCGGTTTCTTGCCATGCTTCTTTGTCTTGTCCTGGGGCTGCTCGCCCTGGATCGCCGGCTGTTCGCCGGCAGGTGCCGGTTCAACCTTCGGCGTCGTTGCTTCGCCGGCCGGAGCTTCCTTCGGCGTGGGGGCGGCTTCCGGCGTCACCGCCGGGGCAGCAGGCGCCTCCTTCTGCTGGTCCTGCTTGTGTTTCTTGCCCGGCTTGACTGGTTGGTTGTCGTTGGCGGGCTGTGTCTCACCAGCGGGAGCCTGCTCGGTGGGGGTTTCGGTCTGCTGCTGCTGGTCGCGCTTCTTCTTGCGCGGCTGCTGCTGGTCGGCCGCGGGAGCGGCCTCGCCGGCCGGTGCCTGCTCGGTCTGCAGCTGCTGGTCGCGCTTCTTCTTGCGCGGCTGCTGCTGGTCGGTTGCGGGGGCGGCCTCGCCGGCGGGTGCCTGCTCGATCTGCTGCTGCTGATCGCGCTTCTTCTTGCGCGGTTGCTGTTCCGGCTGCGCCTGCTGGTCGGCGGGGGCTTGTTCGGTCTGCTGTTGCTGATCACGCTTCTTGCGTGGCTTCTGCTCGCCCTGCGCAGGTTGCTCGGCTGGCGCCTGTTCGGTCTGCTGCTGCTGGTCACGCTTCTTGCGCGGCTGCTGCTCACCTTGCGCCGGCTGCTCCGCCTGGGCGGGCTGCTCCTGCTTTTTCTTCCCTTGCTTCTGCGCGCAGGCTTCGGCCGATTCGCCCTCGGCGCAAGCGGCTTGCGCCAAAGTGAACGGGGCTGACGTGCGCTGGGCCGGGCCGAATGCGGCATTGCCTTGCAGCGGGTACGCGCCCAACGGCGCGGATGCCATCAACAGGCCAAGTGCGGTGCCTGCCAGAATCCGTGGTTGGCGTTTCATCGAAAACTCTCCTTGTGGGGTCCCATCCTTGCCGAAACCGTTCTTAGCCCGATTGGTTCCAGTTTGGTTGGGATAGATGCCGTACGGGGCGATTGGTCGGCCTTTTGAAGGCAACTTCGTGTCATTCGGCCGGCCTAAGGTCCCATTCAGTCACTGCCGCGCTTGACCTCGGCGGCAGCCAGGGCCACATCCCCAGGATGGAAACGCCATTCTGGAAAACAAAGACGCTGGAAGCAATGAGCCCGGCCGAATGGGAATCGCTTTGCGACGGCTGCGGCAAATGCTGTCTGTCGAAGCTCGAGGACGAGGATACCGGCGAGATCTACTGGACCAGCGTCGGCTGCCGGTTGTTCGACGCACAAACCTGCCGCTGCTCCGACTACGCCAACCGGCTGGCGCGCGTCCCCGATTGCGTCGGGCTGACGCCGCAGAATGTGCGTACCATCAGCTGGCTGCCCAGCACCTGCGCCTACCGGCTGGTGGCCGAGGGCCGCGACCTCTATTGGTGGCATCGGCTGGTGTCGGGCAGCGCCGAGACCGTGCATGAGGCCGGCATCTCGATGCGCGGCCGGGTCAAGGCGAGCGAGACCGAGCTGGCCGAGCCTGAGGACTATTTTGACTATATGCTGGACGACGAGCCGTAAGGCTCGTGCCCGCACAGTTCCGGAACAAGGAACCGGGGCAAGATTTTTGGGGACGCATTGCTCGAAACCTGGCGAAGATTTCCTTTTCCCGCCACATGAACCGCAGATGAACGGCGAGTTCGTAAATAGTTCAGACAGGCTGATGCATTCTCCCATCATCGGTTTCACGAGGACGGGCGCAAGCCCGCAACAAGGAGAGAGAACCATGTACAACACGATCAAGACGGCGACCCTCTCGGCCCTGGTCGGCCTCGGCACGCTGGCGGCCATTCCTGCCCATGCCGACAGCCTCTATCTCGGCTTCGGCAACAACCAGGATCCGCGCTTCGGCGTCTATGCTGGTGATGACGGCTATCGCCACCGCCGCGACGAACGCCGCGACGACTGGCGAGACGGGCGTGGTGATGGTTGGCGCCGCGGCTGCTCGCCGGACCGCGCCCTCGACAAGGCCGAGCGCATGGGGCTGTATCGCGCCCGCATTGTCGACGTTAGCCGCCGCACGGTGAAGGTCATGGGCCGCCAGGACGGCGACCGCGTCGTTATCGTGTTCGCCAACGAGCGCGGTTGCCCGGTCATCTATCGCTGAGGCTGAAGATCAGTAGCGGCATCATCTTCAACGAAGATGAACCTGGAGACATGACCCCTAGGAGGGTCAGTCTGGAGACACGACCTCCTTCGAAGGTCGGCAGCGGCATGATCCTCTGCGAGGATCAGCCGGGACTAGCGGAGCCCCTGTCCCATCGGATGGGTGCGGCTCGAAAAAACCCCGCGGGAGCGATCCCGCGGGGTTTTTCATGCGCGGCATTTGCCGTTGGCGTGGCCGAGCGATGCTCGACCACGCGTCATCCGAGCTTGCTTACTTCAGCTCAAACGTAACGGTGACCTGGACGTTGTAGGCGTTCTCGCCGGCTTGCGTCGGCACGGCCGCACCCGCGGCGGCGTCGAAGGCCTTGGCGTTGATCGCCATCGGCGGCGGGGCGATGTTCTGGTCGGAGATCTCCAGCACCCGGCCGATGCTGACGCCGGCAGCTTCAGCAAGCGTCTTGGCCTTGGCGATCGCATTGGCCACCGCTTTCTTGCGCGCCGCGTCGATGGTTGCCGCTGGGTTGTCATTGGTGAAGGAGATGCCGCCACCCTGGTTGACACCGAGCGACACGGCCTTGTCGAGGATCTCGCCGGTCTTGTCGATGTCGCGCACGCGCACCGCAAGCGTGTTGGTCACCTGGTAGGCGACAAGCTCGGCCTCCTGGCTGCCATCAGGCTTGTTGGTGTAGTTGTAACGCGGGTTGATCTGGATGCCCGCGGTCTGCAGGTCGCGATCCTTGATGCCGGCCGCCTTCATCGCCGCGATCACGGCGGCCATGGCGTCGTTGTTGGCGTCGAGTGCCGCACGCGCCGTCTTGGCTTCGCGCATCACGCTCAGCGACAGCAATGCCAGGTCGGGAGGGGTGGTCGCTTCGCCTTCACCCGAAACAATGATGCGGGCGGGCGTCGGCGAATCGGCGGCTCCAGCCATCGCCGGAAAAGCGATTGCAGCGGCGAGCGCGAGAGGCAAAAGGTATCTGGTCATGAAAATCTCCTTGGTCTGCGATCCAGTCGCAAAGGTCGCGTAGAGCGCGATTATGGGTTGATTTGGGCGATCCGCGAAAGCCTGTCGGGAAAGCCTTGTGCCGCGATGCGAAAAACATTAATCCAGCCCGCGTGGGGCCTGTAGCTCAATGGTTAGAGCCGGCGGCTCATAACCGCTTGGTTGGGGGTTCGAGTCCCTCCGGGCCCACCATCGTCGTCTAGACCCCTTGAAAATCCTACAAACTGCTGTTTCCAAAGCGCTTTCTGCCCTGTATGGTTCCAACATCGGCTCCAACATTTGGGTGGTTTTGGGTGGCAAAAGTCGCTGGTCTGATACGAAAGAAGAGCGCCTATTTTTACGTGCGCAGAATACCCGAAGAGGTCCGTTCGCTCTTGGGCGGCAAGCAACAGATAACCCGCAGCCTGAACACCACGGACTTTCGTGTCGCTTCCGACAGGGCGAGGAGGATGGCAGCGGAAACGGACAAGATTTTCGCGGATGCGCGTCTAGGCAAAGCGCCAAGCGCGGCGGCAAGCCGTGGCGTCACGCGCGAACAGCTTTTCGATGCCGCCCGGCTGCACCTCTACAATCTTGAGCGCCGGACAACGGATTGGGGACACACCAGCCCGGAAGCCGCGAAGGAAATCATCCAAGCGGATTTGGCGAACATCGGTTCGCCGCACGAAGAGGTCTGGGCAAGCGCTGTCCAGCCGGTAACCGCAAAGGTGATCAAAGAGCTTGGCTTAGAGCTTGATCGTGGTGACCGCCTATGGTTCGAGTTCGCGTCCCTCATCCGCCGTGCGGAGCAAGAGCACCTGGAACGGGAGCTAAGCCGCATCAACGGGACCATAGGAGCCACGGCGACGGACGCGCTATTCTCCAACACATTCGCGCACAATCCCCCACCGAAATTGTCCCTGCCATCCGGGCTGTCACTCGGCCAAGTCATCACCCGATTTGAGAAGGACCCGACGCGGGGTCACCTTACCGAAAGCGCGGGCAAGAAATACATTCTGCCGTTTGCTGTCCTTCGTGAGGTCGTTGGCGAAGACAAGTCGATTGGCGAGATTGCTCGCACGGATTGTGCAGCCTGCCATGAACTCTTAGCCTCGCTGCCTCGCAACTATAACAAGCTGACTGAATTTCGGGGGAAGGGGCTTAGGGAACTGGCCGAACTGGCGAAATCGAGTGGTACCACGCTCCTCTCGCAAGGCACGGTGCAGGTCTACGCTCATCATCTGTCGGCGTTTTTCAACTACGCCGTTCAGAAAGGCATCATCGAACATAATCCGGCCTCCCGGTTGATGTCCGGACAGCCGAAAGAGGGATCGTCCCGGCTGACCTTCAACAACAATGAACTGAAAGGCTTACTGGCGGAGTTGCCCGGCTGGGCCGGCAATCGACGTGGTGGGAGGTTCTGGGCACCGTTGGTCGGACTGTTTTCTGGGATGCGCCTTGGCGAAGTCTTGTGGCTTCACACTGACGACTTCCAAACGGTTGATGGCATTGAAGCTATCGTCCTGCGCCGGACGGATGACCGAAGCCTGAAAACCCGTGGTGCGGCTCGTGTCGTTCCTATTCATGCCGAGCTAAAGCGGCTCGGGTTCATGAAGTTGGTTGAAGATCGAAAGCGTACCGGCGGAAGGCTGTTCATCGATCTGCCGGGAGACGATCAACAGCATTGCGTCGATATGTTTCAGAAGCGGTTCAGCTATATGCTGAAACAGAAAGTAGGGGTGCGGGCGGGCGTTTCCTATCACTCCCTCCGGCACAATTTCTGCGACGGACTACGCAACGCGGGTAGTCCAATTGACGTGACGCGAGCACTCGGTGGCTGGGCACGAAGCGGCGGCATCGAAGAGCGCTACGGGCAGGGCTCGCGGCCTGCGGTTCTCAGCCAATGGATGGACAAGGTGACGTATCCAGACCTTGATCTCAGCCACTTTCACGTGGCGAGACCGGATCAGCCGGAAGTATCTTGAAACTTTGCAACCGGGTGCAAACTCTGTGAGCCTCTTTGAACCAACCGGCCTACCAGATTGGAAGTGGCCTTGCATGGCTGTCTACAACGGCTTCACTCACGAAGAGCGAGTTCGCGGCTGGCAACTCATCCACTTCGGCATCGATAACGGCTGGCTGGCAAAGCCCGAGCGATGCTCGATCACGGGTTCCTCGGAAAACCTGCAGATGCACTGCGAGGACTATTACTCCCCATGGTCGCCCTATCCGGTCAGCCGGCCAATCCACATGGCCTTGCATCGCCGGTTCCGTGAACCCGGTCCTTGGAGCCGGATCGTGGAAAGGTGCGCTGTGACAGGTGACGAGTGGTTTTGTACCCTCGCCCTGAAGCAAATTGACTTAGCCGCAACGCTACGCGCCCAGTACGGGGCTCACATCGTCGACGTTTTCAGGAGGGTCCCCTTTCCTCCGAACAATATTGCCGCCGTCCAGCGTGCCTAGCACAGCCCGCCACGACCCTGTCGCCAGCCGTGGGGTCGGTAGGCAAATAGTTTGTGCCTGCTAAAAGTCACAAGGGTCGAGGAAATTTATGTCGTGCCGCTGGCAGCATCAATCCGGGCTGTCTTGGAGATCGCGCACCAGCGCAACCACATCCAAATCAATGATTTTGGCGATGGCCATGAGTTCAACGAGATCAACTCGGCGCTCGCCACTTTCGATATTTGCAACGAACGGCTGATGCCTGCCAAGAACTTTGGCGACCTCGGCCTGCGATAGCCCTTTTGTCCGCCGCTGACTTGCCAGCGCCGCTGCAATCATTCTGTGGCGTTCGGAGTGAACCGACTTCGGCATTGAACAATTGACCAGTGATCAACTCGCCGGTAATCCGATATCTGGATTATCCAAAAATTAGATATTTCTGAGCGGCGCTACCGCTGTCGCGGCAAGCAATTGTAGGGGGAGAAATGAACCGAGCACTCGTCAGCACACTGTCTGCCATCAATGCCATCTTGGCGGTCGCCATCATTCTTATTTTCGGCATCCTCGGGAATGCCTTCCTCGGGCAGGGCGGAGGCGTCGAGCTAGGCCTTATCATCGGCTTTGTGGTAGCCGCGATACTATGCGGCGGTCTGGCTGCGCTCTGTCTGATCGAGAAGCATCTGCGGGTGCTGGCCGACGATCTACGTCAGCAACGCAAGAAAATCACCAGTCCTGTTCGCACGGAGCCATCAATTAGGTAAAATCCGTCAACTGGACCGAACCTAGCCATGAACTTATGAGGGTAGGACGCCACAGAAGAACTCAGTAGCCGCCTACCGGCCTCGCAATTGAGCGAACAGCCTTCAGAATGGACGAGAGTTCCTTCGCTGCTCCGCCCTTCACGATAACACCGCATTCAAACGACCGGTCCAGTGCCGATGCCATGAAGTTGCTCGAGCCGATATAAAATAGCTCCTCGTCGGCGAGAACGACCTTCGCGTGAAATGTCTCCCGCCCGGACGGCAGTGTTGACGGCAGTGCGTACTCGTAAACCAAGACGCCTATCCGTCTGAAGTCGTCTGCGCGCCGGAGAAAGGCCGCGCCACACTGTGGTTCGCTGAGGGGGCGGCACACCAAATGACGGCGAACGCCAGGCCCGCAGATCGAGAATAGCTCCACTAGGAGGTCGGCGCCCTGGTTGTCGATGAAGGGGGCAAGGACGACGAAATCACGCTTCGCTGCACGCGCAAGGCGGAAGAAGGCGTCGCTTGTCTGGAACATGACCGGCGACAGTGCGTGTAAATTATCAATGGCTTTGCGAAGGTGGCTCTTTTCACCGGGCTCGGTAAGAACCAGTTCGACAACGTTGCGATCCTGGTGAGTGCGCAAATACGCCGCGATACCCTTCAGATTAGCGGCCAGATTTCGCAAAGTCTGTGGAGCTGCGGTGAGCTTCGTGGAAAAGTGTACCTGCGTAGCAAGGCCCCCCTCCAAAAGAGAACGACGTGCGATAGCCACATGTTCAGCGGAGACTTCGCCGACGCGTGACGAAAGCGCGACATCGGAACCGCCTAGTCCATCAGGGACCTCAGCCAGATATGCCAGAATCCGCGAGGCTTGGCGGGCCAACGGCGCAAGACCGTAAAGAAGCGCATTGATATCAGCTTCATTGTCTTGATCTGGCATGGTCTAACGCGAGCTGAAGGTAGCCTCTGATCTGCTCTTCCCCGACGATGAAATCCGGCCTGCCGCGTCCGATCAGTGTCGAACGGCTCAGATATTTATTGGCTGTGAGGCAGATAACTTCGGGGATCATAATGCAATCCGGGCAAGCGCCGCCCTTCGTCATACAAAGATTTCCGAGGTTGCATCCCAAGGATGTCGGATAATTCCTGAGGTAGGATAGAAACGCCTCGTGGTGATTGCGCCACAACGCTGACAAGTCGCCAAGGTCGAGCGTCATTCCGTTACGGTAGACCACGAAACCCAGATCGCACGGGAACAGATACTCACCAATCGACCCCAGATCGAGACCTGAAAACTGCTGGATGCCCTGCATGATGTAGTGAGAATAGGAATGCAGCAGTGCGTAAGTCATTGTGTAAATCGTGGCATCCGACTGGCGGTCATGCTCCTCTAGATAGCCACTCATTACCTGAGCTGAGCCCAGCATGGCAGCGGCAAAGTTATCCGGGTGCTCCGTAAGAAGCCCAATATCAACACACCCCAACGAGGCTTGGGAAAGCCATGCTCGAACCAAAGCTTCGTCCAGCTTAAAATAGAAAGCTTCGTTCGATTGCTCCAAAACGTAAACCGGATGCCGCGCTTCCTGTGCTACCCGAACTCTCGGAAACAGGTTCAGGCGCACCGGCATCATTCTGCCGTGCTTATGGATTTTGGGACCGTTTCCGACACGTGAGAATCCATAGCTAAACTTGCAGAGATCGAACTTGCTTATTAGCCCGGCGCGTTCAACGCCCAGAAATCTCTTGGCCTCCTCGGCTGTCGATATCATCGTCGTACGTTGCGGTGAATTGGGTGTCGCAAGCCATTCGTCGGGGTTGGTGAAGTCGACATAGCTTGCACGGCCCCCGATGATCCTGCCGCGCAGTTTGGTTCTGGAGAGCGCCTCGTGCTCGACGAGGAGTCTGAAGGGATCATATTTGCCCGTCCATTCGTGCCTCTCCTGAAGCTTTGCCAGGATGTGCGCCGGCAAAGCGCTATTGCGCTTAAGCCAACCAGCTTTTTGCCAATTGGAAAGCCGCTCGGCTTTCATTTTGGTCATTAAATTGGCGACGACCGTGTTTTGATTGTCGGTGGCGAGTTGCAGCCCCTGCAATATTTCATCAAACTCTCTTGCCTCGACCGCCCGGTCCTTGGACAACAGTTGCGCTACGACCTCCGCATCGCTGAGCGGCGGTCCCTCCAGCCCAACAATTTGTTCGATTACGCCGGCAAGAAGGTGAGCTTGTCCGGGTTCCAGAGCTTCGATCCCAGAATTCTCCGGAAAGGTAATGAAGGTGTCGGATTTGACGAAATAGGCCGATGATGCGGCGTAGTTGATTTTCTCCATCGACGCTTCGCCCACGATATTTCCACCCGGTCCAATCGTGGCTGCGATCCGGCTAAGCGTCTCGTCGCATTTCTCAATCCAGGGGTCAGGGTGCTTCGTTCCACAATTCGCGCAGGAGAAGGACCAATTCGAAAGGGCGACCTGGTCCTTGTTGAGCACGAACTGGCGAGTTCCGCATTTTCCGCAAAGCGCATATCTTTTGATTGGCCGCCGCGAGGCCTGATCATAGACCGTCATGTTCGGGCTGGCGGCCTTCCACGATCCCGACCAGTGAGCAAAAATCACATCGAGCTGACCCCATGAGCAGCGCGTCGGATCGTTCGGCCGCTTGGGGTGTGCGCAAGCCTGACTGAGGTCCGAGAGGCGCTTTCCCATCTGATTGGGATTATCCGTCGCTTCAATCAACCCGCACTCACTGCATATCAATGTCGTTGGGCGCGGCAGATATCCCATCCGGTCCGGACGGAAATAGGCAAACACCTCCGGCCGGAAGCCGTATTGTGTTCGAGATGTATCCAGCAACGACACATCAATGCAGAAATCGGCAAAAGGAGGTGGGATGTTGGTTTCGTTTTGGCGGCACGCGATGGCCTTATCGAACCATGCGCGCGCCGCTTCATCGATACGCATTTCAATCTGAACCCGCGTCGTCGGATCAAGCCGGGCCGGCGTGGCATTGGGCGACGGCATTGCCTGGCACGCGCCCGCAGCGCCTTCGAAGGTGAAGTGCTGCCCTGGTGCGTAGCTCATGGCAATCTGAGCTTGCGAACGAGTCATGGACGGGCCTTTGGCGTCCACCTCGTCGTTCGGCTGGCTAGGTTGTCTTGCCATAAACGCCTACTCCCCGGCTTCTCCGGCCGTCCAACTGTTGTTTCCCCGCATGAGCGCGGACATCACACGGCCAAGATCGCTTAGACGGATGCGGTCTGAACCCGTTCCAAAGCCGCCTTCAATCAAGCCAGCCTCGCTGACATCTCGCAGGCTCGTCATTGGTCGTGATAACGGCGCCCCGGGCTGCCTGAAGAACATATCGAGCGTCTCGGTCTTCCAGTTGGACTGTTCCATTGCCGTCGTGGCCCGATCAAAGAGATCGTGGATACGCTGCTTGTAGAAGTCCTTATTAACGGGAGATGTCGCGTGATAGAGGCCGATGCCATCAACCACAAAATCGCGGAGCTCGTTCAGAAGGTTGATATGATCCGTCCTCGATCGTTCGCCGATTTCTCCCACGTTGTCGGGCTCAGCGAGCGCTGCCTTATCCGCCGCCGACCCCGCATGGTTCATGTTCCGGATATAGTCTACGCCGCACAGCTTGAGCTGTAGGAACGATGCAAGTGTTCGCATGATCGCGTTCTCGGCCCAACGCTCGACCGGGGCTGCGTCGATCATGCGCTCGAGAAAGCGGTGGAATATGTCGTGTATCTCAACGATGTACCGGTCGCGACGTTGCTGCGGCGTCGGTATCAGAATGCTCGTGCCGACATGTGCGCGTCCGACACGCGACGACGCCTGAATATACTCAGCGATGTCTGGCGGCTGTCCGGCAAAAAACATCATGTTGAATTCGTCGACGTCGACACCGTGCGAGATCGCTGACGTCGCAATTACGCCACGGAGAGCGTTCTGCAAGGCACCGACACTGAAAGGCGTTCCAACAGGGGGCTTGTACGCTGCCTCTGTAACGATTGAGCCGATCAAACCCGCATCGATTGCACCGGTAATCAAAGCCGTGCGAACACCTGGGATATCATCGATGCCGGAGAGCCGGTGGTCCCGTCGAATTACGTCCTGGAGCGCAGCCTTGACGTTGTCGCCGCCTTTCTTGTTGGTGACATAAAGCAGAGCGATGCGGTTAAGGTCGACCACATATGCGATGTGAGCGTGATCAATGTTCTTGTCGAGCAGACAGTCGCGATGGCCTTGCCAAAAAATGTCTGAAGGAAGGGCATCTGCCAGTGCGCTACGCACGGCCCAACGTGCGTGCTCATCACCGTCGATGAATGTCTTTAGAAGCTGAGTGATTGTCAGATGAAATGCTGACAGGACCGCAACGGTTGCGGCCGTGTGTGTCCGCCCATTCGTCATTAGCGATACGTAGCGCCGTCGTGTCGGTGTTCGGTGCTCTACATTAGCGCTGCCATCACGTGCTGAATCACCACTTTGCGGGCGCTGCAACCTTGCATAAAAGCTCTCGTACAAATCCGGTCCCGGCTGGGGGAACAGGCGAACCTGCCGCTGATAGATTTGATCGATTTGGCGAGCCGGTTCCGAGACAGTAGCCGAGGCTGCGATGATCCTCGGTGGGCGGGCCGTACCATGTTCGGTGACCACTTGGTCGCCAAGGAGTGGCGCCAACATTCGAAGTGCGTGATGGAACGTCGTTTCAAACAGACCCGAGAATGTGCCCAGGGACTCGTCCAGTAAGTGGGCCTCGTCTTGGATTTCTAAAAGCGGGTAGGGATCAAAGAGGAGCTTCTTGCCGTTCGAATAGAACGGAAAGACCGCCTCACAGCCATGGAGCTCAGGCCCTTTTCGAAATTGTTCGCGAGTGTAGGGAGAAACGAACCGGCCTGACTCAACATGGTGCCACGCAGGATAGCCAAACATGCCAAGAACCCGAACAAGGGTACGAGCACTCTGTCCGATCAATGCAAGCTTATCGACCGTCCCCAGGAGAATGGCAGGTGCATGCGCGTAAATATCCGAATCCATAATGTGGATTGGCAGAGGTGACGGCTTGCCGTCATTGGGGTTTCGGAGGTTCCACTCGCACTCCTTGTTGAAGCAACAATGTGCTAGGCGCTCTTCTTGCGCGGGCCCTTCGTGAAAACGTCGAAGGCCAATCGTCGAGAAACGCTTACCCTCCACGCCGACGAAACTTCCGGTGCAATATGGGCAGGTTGCCAGCCGACGCCATTTCTTTAAATAGACGGCATAGTCCCCGTGGCGGACCGCCATTTCGTCCCAGTCTTTGCTCAGTGACGGTATTTCCGAGACGCCACGGGCATTTCGGTTATTGGGCGTGTTGCCACCTCCGACCCAAAAGCCGATCTCGAAGCCATTGCCCTTGAAATTCAAGCCCTTCTTTTTCCAGGTCCATCTGACCTGATACGCAGCCGCCAATACCTGCGCGAGGCGCTGCGCTTGTTGGCTCGTAAGAAGGCGCAAGGGATATCGAACAAGCGCACTTATCCCGCGCTCCTTCCCCCGCAGCCTGTCAAACGCGAGGCAAAAACCAACAACCCAAAGAAGCTTTCCGATTTTCCGCCGCCAGTCGAGAAATAGAGGAGCGTCGCCTCGCGGTCGTCGGCGGACGTTTGGGCTGGCGAACCCTTCCATGTATCGACGCGCGAAACCACGGCAGCAATTTGGGAAAGGATGAATGCCACCTGGAACAGGCGCCATCCCGTGACACTCTTGCTTTTTCTTCCCCAGAACTCGCCGAAGGTCTGGTTTGTGAAACGCCACGCAGTGAGTGGCATTACCTCGGGATCATCGTAGGCTTTTCCGCTCGATTGCGCCTGAAAGGCTTTCTCAAGGATAGCCAGTCCACGCGCGATGGCTTCGCGTTCCGCTCGCCATCCGCGCAAATCGACTTCTTCGAACTGCTGCTTCTCACGGGCATAGTCTTGGGCATCGGCGACGGGATCGAGGGACTGTGCGTAAGGTCGCGATGCCACGACAGAAGCGAGCCAATCGTCAAAGGCTTTCAGCAGGCTCCTGAGGACATCAAGGCCACCGTCGTCTGAACCGAGAGCGGTAAAGTCGGGCCCCGGCGTGATGTCAAATTGCCGAACAAGGGGCTGGCAGTAGACCGGCAGCGATGTGGTCTCGAGGATACGCGCATTCACCAGTCCCCGCCGACGAACGCCGCAGTTGATCCCAAGGGCATCATAGGAGAGAAACTGGTTGTAACGGTATGACGCTGCAATCCGCTCAAGACGGATGGGACGGTGCAAATCGGGATCGAATTCGGCCGATATTTCGACCTGGAACAGCGTCGCATCAGACTCGCGCGCCGCTGCCTGCTTTGCATCAATGAGATCAGATTCGTTCGCCAGAATGATCCGGACCGTCCGTTCATCCGGATGAAGGGGATCTTCCAGATTTTCATATTCCAGTACGGGTAGAATATGCGGCCTAGCAATTCGACGATTGGTCCGCAGCATGGCCAATGTTTGGTCCCACGCGACAACCTCTGCCGGGACGATGGTTCGGCTGTGCATAGCTCTGCCAGCAGGAAACCCCCAAAGCAGCCCGCCGGTCTCGGCGTTGTCGTCAGCCTCCCACGCATCAATTGCGCTCTCCACGCGCCGCTGCATCTGGGCGTTGAATTCCGCAATGGATCGCTCGACGGCTTCGCGACTTAATGAGAGGTCGATACGGAAGGAACCGAGCTCGAGCGGAAGACGCAGCCACTTTTGTGGAATGTGCTCTCGCTCAATTAGCACATCTGGAGGTGCATCGGTTGCCCCGGGTCCAACCTTGAACTCAAAGGCTTTCAGTGTGTCGCTATCTGCCGTAGCCGGGCCTCGCGCTTCGGCATTGATCGCGTCGATTGCAGCATCAGGCGCGGTATCGGAATGCTCATCGGATGAGTTCGCCCCACCCGACTCAGGATCGTCGTTGACAGCAGGATCGTCTGTGCCGGGTGCCTCATCCTCTTCCGAGAGGATAGAAACGAGCACGTCTTCGCGTCCCGGTGAATCTAGGACCGCAGGCGCAATTCCAAGTTCGAGTAGCGCGGCATTTTCCGCGTCCTTCGTCACGCGATTTTTGATGTCCAGCCATACAGGGCTGTTGCGACCATCAGCGCCTAGTATGGCTTTGTTATCTTCCTCTGCCCGGCGGAGCGCTTCACGCCGATGCCTGAGAATGATAGAGCGGGCATTTTTGGCTAACCTGAAAACCACGTTCGATGAGGTCAGGTCCTGCGACGTCGGCAGCATGCGAAGATAGATACACGCGCGCAAGGCAACTGTTATGGCCTTGTCCTTCCGGTCTGCTATCTGAAACGTCAATCCCGCTGTGCCAATGTGGGCCGGAGACGTCACGTCATCTTTCTCTTCATAGGTTGCGGCAGTCTCCGAAGGACGCCTACGTGGCAACAAATGCTGCGTGTGGATGACTTTTGAGGGTTTGTCGCGATAAATTATGCGGCCGGTAGGGCCTGCGCCTCGCAAGCGATCGTAGACGGTATGCAAGATTGCGGAGGCCACCGCCTCTTTTGTCGTGTGGGATATGTCGTTGCTGTTTGGGTAGAGAAGCTGCGTCATCGGGCGACCGCCTCAAGGCGAATGGCGTTGGCACTGGTGGTGGATGCAGGCTCGAGGTCTTTGAAGAGTACCGGATAGACACTGGCGATAGCCTCACGACGCACGGCCCGTAATTTCTCGAATGAAGTATTGGGGCCTCTCATCAAGCTATCGGCATCGAGAAGGAGCCTATCGAAGAGTCCACGATTGGTATGTCCGTCGCGACGAAGATCACTGCGTACGATGCGGAGAGCATCAGCAAGCGGCCGAGCCAAAATCCCGGCGCCCATAAGGCGTAAAAACGCTTCAATATGGATGGGATCAATCGCCGCGTGTGGCGTGTCGACCTCTGACCGTTCAGCCGCTTGCAACCAGTATTCAACCGCCGCTTTGCTGATGGGAGGCAAGCCGGGGTTTTGCGCAAACAGCATCCCATGAATACGCTGTCCAAGCATTTTGGACCCATACTGCTTGGATAGGTCTTCAATGCCCTTTTTCACGGTTGCTTTGTACTGATCGACCAGCGCTTGTTCGAGCGTCCGGCCTTTCTCGTTCTTTTCGCGCAATGCCGCTTCGATCTCTTCACGGATGATGTCCGACATCACGAACACGGCGTCGTCGATATCAATGGCGCGGGCCTCGCGAGGAGCCAGTTGATGAGTGACCGGATCAAGGACGTAGAACTGCGATCTTGGCCCTGCGGGAATTTTGCCGTAGCCATCGAGAAGCAGGTAGCCTTGGCCGACGAAGGGCAGGGCCGCACGGGACCGATCCGCGTCCAAGCCAAGGGCGGCTGACAGCCGGCCCATATCCTTGGCGACCCAAGGCAATGCCTTCAGAAGCAGCTCGGTTCGGTCGCTGTAAGCTGCGTATTCCGGACCCTGAAGTGCCGCGCTAAGCGTACGGTTCAGGGTCAGCGCGTCATGCCCGGCAACGACAAGCCGGAATTCGGCTGGACAGTAGCTATCGCCAACATACGCGCGGGCGCCGAGGATCGCCGAGGCTGCCCAGACCACTGTTGTCGGCAGTCGACGCTCGAGTTCAGCGGGATAATTACCAGGCGTCGTCACGCGTAATTCAGGGACGCCCGCCTTGAACGTGCCGGGCTCCGTCAGAAAATCCACCAGGAGGTCGTTGGCCAGTTGCGCGTCCTCGGGATGGCGCAGCACGACAAGCACGTCATTGCTCTGGCTAATCTCCGTCAAGGCGCGCTTGAGATAGCGCATCAGCGGGGTGTCAACGCGAAGCGTTGCCGCCAGCGCCAATCCCTCGGCGAGATCCGATTGAATGGCGTCGCGCCGTGGTCCCGCATGTCCCTCACCAATCAGCGCCATAGCCTTATTGTGGTGAGGATCAAAGGAATGACGCTCGCGCTTTATGCGGTGGTAAGCATCGCGCGTGTCAGTGTAGGGAGCCAGAATGGCATCCGCTCCGGAAGCCAGCGAGCCTCAACATTTTTTTGCAACCGGATGCAAAACACAAGGTAGGCGGTTCCAACATCGGCTCCAACATAGCTATTTATGTTGTTGAAATTACTGGATAAAATTAGTGATGGTTCGTTTCCCTCCGGGCCCACCAACTTGTTACAAATCAGCGGCTTACGCTTAGTTCTTTGAGTTTGAATTGAGCGTTATCGGGTAAGTCTCTGCCTTTTGAGTGAACTGGTTTTGGGCCTGTTCGTCAATTTTCTCCGTTTTTTTATGGCACCCGTCACACGTAGCTCAACACTCCTCGCTTCGAAAGACCCTTCAGCGCTGCGTGCGGTAATCGGCGGCAACGACGTGCAATTGGGCGGGTTCTGATCGTCTTCCACTCGCTCCAGTTGCTGATTTGGATCACGAGGGCGTCGGCTGCGGGATAGACATGGACGAACTGCCCGTAGATTTCCGACCGCCGTAAAATCGGTCCTGGGCCGCCAGCGCAACCACCATTGGCATTGATAGTCGAGCGGACAGCCTGGATTGAATGATGGGATCTGCTCTGGTGCTCTCGTCCTCGTTGGGGAAGCGGCTGGGGCACTATTGTCAAGCGTCGGTTACTTCTCCTGGTTCGAGCGAAGGCCGAAAAACTCAGCGGCTAGGCGTGGCTGCGGCTTGAGCATCTCAATACCGGAAACGATGGCACAGTCACGTCCGGCAGCTGCTGCGAGCAGTGGCGTGATTGCCGGATTGACGATCACTTCCGCGACGGTTGCGGTTGGCTCGAGAGCCGCGATGTTGAGGGGCAGAGTCCCGCCTTCCTGCATTCCGAGCGTGGTCGCGTTTACAATCAGGTCCACTCCGGCTGCGACGTCTGGCGCTTCAGCCTCGCAGACTTGCGTTTTGCAGGACAGAATGGAGGCCTGAATGTCTGCGGCGAGAGCCACCGCTCGATCGGCACTTCGGTTCGCAAGGATCAACTCGCCCAATCCAGCATCAGCCAAGAGAAGGCGATGGCCGCGTGCCACGCCGCCGGCGCCGATGACGAGCGATCCGACGCCCTCAACCACCACGCCGTTGCAGCGGCGTGTTCGAGACAAGGCCGCCGTCCCAGTAGAATTCGCCGTCGATCTCGACGGCGGGGAAGCCAGGCGGAAGCGATCCGCTGCGGTCGCCATCATCGCCAGCAAGTCGCAGGGTGTCGACGAACAGCGACATTGGCGAAAGTGTAGAATTTCGGGCGAGCAGGAATCCGAACCTCAATGCCAGCCTCCTATTCCCCCGGGCAGGATGTGGCTCGCTTCAACGCGCCAGGAGACCCAGATTGTGGCGCCGGGAGTCAGGTTCAGCTGCACCAGTTCGTCGTGGCTTTTCTGCGCCTTGAGTTCCAGGCCTTTGTCGCCTTCGAGATGGATGACGGCGGTGGCGCCAACAAATTCCTCGCCAACCACGGAGGCTCGCATCGTGTTGCTGGTGCTCGGCTGGCTATTGCTCAGCTGCACCCGGTCGCCCGAGACAACGAAGGTCGCCTTGTCGCCCTGCGCAAGCACCTTGGCCGGGTTCGGCGCGACGTCAAACTGTCCAGCCGACGTGGCGATCCCGACGGCATTGATGGTGATCTCAGACACCTTGCCGGCGAAGACGTTCGAAGAGCCCAAGAATTCCGCGACGAAGCGCGGCTATCTCCCGAAAGGTCTCAGATGGCAATTACCGCAGTCGAAGCGAATCGCTGATCGCATTCTCCAACTATCATTATCACCGCAACCGTCTGATCACGTTCCCCTCGCTGGCCATCGACGATCACGCGGTACGCCTGCACCGGGTGATGCGCTCCAGGGTCGGCACCGCCAAGCGGCAAATCAAGCCGGGAGGCGCCACATTCGCACTCTACCTGTACCACGCAGTTCCGTTTCCGCGAGTGGGTCACAAGCAAAATTTGGCCCAAGCAGTCTGCGGGTTGCATCCGAAATACGGATCTCATCGGGCTCCGCGGACGTTTGAATACGTGCGGCGAGATTAACGGTCTCGCCCCACAGGTCGTAGGCAAACCGCCTTTTGCCTATGACGCCCGCGACGATTGGTCCTGAGTGAATTCCAATTCTGAGCCTTAGCCGTTCTCCTGCGAAGCGTTCGTGCTGAACCGCCTCCCGCAGTTCAAGTGCATAGCGCGCGAGGGCTTCTGCATGATCGGATCGCGCGGCGGGCAGGCCAGCGACCACCATCACACAGTCGCCGATTGTCTTGATCTTTTCGCAGCCGTATTGGTCCGACAGCCGATCCGCCGCCTTGAAGAAGTAATTTAGAATAGCGAGCGTCGTCACGGCTCCGACGCTCCGCGCTCTTTCCGTAAAACCGACGATGTCGGCAAAAAGCACACTCACCTCTGCGTGGTTGTCGGCAATTTGTTCGTCTGACTTTAACCGCTCCGCGATCGACGCCGGAAGAATGTTGAGGAGCAGGGTTTCGGCGCGCTGGTATTCACGCTGCAATCCCTCTTGGCTCTCCCTCAACGCCTCGTTCATCGATTGTAATTTCTCGTTGAGTTGACGCTCCCTCTCTTGCAGGAGCGTCATTTCATAAGCCTTCTGTTGAAGCCGCTGCTTATTGTCGCGTTCGGCAGTGGCGTCGAGAAAGAGCAGCCACACGCAGGCGTTGTCAGCAAAAAGATGAAGGTCCGCGACACGCCCGCTGGGCAGTTCGACCATGGCCATATGATATGGAAGCTCCGGGGAAGGCAGCAAACCTTCCATGAATTCAAGCTGATCGGCAACAGGCTGACCAATGCGAAGCGATGAGAGCCCGTAATGTTTAACGTTACCGCCCTTCGCAGCTACGCAAAGCTGGGCGTTAATTTTCAGATATGCGATAGAGTGCTCGTTGTAAAAAAAATTATAAATCCAGCTTCCGACTTCTTTTGGCAATCTGTGCATGGTCTATTTGGTAACCATCGAAGCAAGTTGACGAAACGCATCATCAACATGTTCACCCGAAAGCGCACTTGTTAGATAGATTTGCCATCCAAGTTGCCTCAGCTCGTTGATATCACCGTCCGATATTGCCCACCGATCGGCAAGATCGGATTTGTTGAACAGCAATACAAAAGGCATAGTGCCGAATTCGGCCTCGACCCGCTCGCGCAGCGTGAGCGCCGCGGCAAGAGTAGCGGCGCGGGTTCCATCGACAACAAGCACGAGCCCGGTCGCACCTCGCACATGGCTGACGCGGAATGAGCCGATATCGTCTTCGCCGGCCAAATCCCACAAAATCAGATCCACGGTTTTGTCCGGGAATGCGACACTCTTCTTGTCGATTTTCACTCCCACCGTGGTCAAGTAGGTCTCTGAAAAGATGCTTTGCACAAACCTGCGAACCAGACTCGTCTTTCCGACACCGAACCCGCCCAACATGCAGATCTTCTTTTGCAACATCTCGAGCTCCACTAGTCCAGGTTTACCGTAATCGAAACCCGGCGATTGGTGGAGCTCCCGGTTTGACTATTTTCAGGCACCAGCGGCTCAAAGGTGCCCGCGCCCCGGACCTGCAGGAGTTCCGGAGCGACGCCGCGCTTGTTGAGAAGTGCACGAACTGTCTCGGCGCGGGCGGAGCTGATAGACGCGTTGGCTGTCTCACGGCCCGTGGCGTCCGAATGGCCGGTCAACATGAACCGCGCTGTTACGCCTGACTTACGGGCATTTTCGGCGAATTCCTTTATTTGATCCGCCAATCTGTCGAGAACCGGCGTCTGCTCTGGTCCCGGTACAACTTTGCCGGAATAGAAGAAAATATCGGTCGCCTGGATGGCCTCTCGCAAATCATTAAGTTCTGCAAGGTTCAGCTCATGCAGCTGCGAGACATCCAGAACCACTCCGTCCGCCGAAAGTTGTTCGGCAGCGGCCCGCGCCCGATTGATCCAGTTGGCAGGAGCCTCACCCACGACAACGATGCGACCCTGGATGATCGAAAGCAGAACCGATTTCGGCGGGGTCAGCGAAGCCTCCAGCCGCTTCACCACGAACTTCGGATCAAGGCTCTGATAGAATTGCCACTGTGAATGAACGCGGGCAGGATCAACCTCCGTTCCGTGCAGCAGAGCTTGCGGGTCGGCGGCTAGCGGGTCTCTCAGGCCCGAAATGTAGAAATGTCCGCCCCTCTGCGTTTGCTGGGCGACGATGATTCCCGGTTGGGCCTCAAGTCGCGACACATAATACTGCCAATGCTCCGCCGCGCGCGCTTCGGGGCTCACATCGCGAACCTTGGAGATGTCGAATTCCGGCCCGCCTGCCGAAAGCTGTCGGGCCGCCGCGCGCGCCTGATCTATCCAGGTGTCGGGAGCCTCACCCTCGGCAACGATGCGATCATTGACGATCGAAAGTCGCACTGTATCCGGCGGATATAGCGACGCGGTCAGCCGCTTCAACACGAACTGCGGCTCAAGGCTTTGATAGAATTGCCACTGCGAATGAACGCGGGCGGGATCGACCTGCGTTCCAGACAACAGCGACTGCGGGTCGGCGCCAAGCGGGTCTCTCAGGCCGGCAATATAGAATTGGCCGTCGCGTATCTTTTGCTCCGCAACGATGATGCCCGGCTGGGTCCCCAGTCGCGACACATAGGCCTGCCAGCGATCCGCCTCGCGTTCCTCGGAGCTTACATCACGGACCCTGGAGATATCGAATACCGGCCCGCCTGCCGAAAGCTGCTGGGCGGCGGCCTGCGCCCGGTTGATCCACGTGGCAGGAGCCTCGCCTTCGGCAACGATGCGATCATTGACGATCGAAAGTCGTACTGTATCCGGCGGAGCCAGCGACGCCGTCAGCCGCTTCAACACGAACTCCGGCTCAAGGCTCTGATAGAACCGCCACTGCGAATGAACCCGGGCGGGATCGACCTGCGTTCCCGACAGCAGCGACTGCGGGTCGGCGGCAAGCGGGTCTCTCAGGCCGGCAATATAGAATTGGCCGTCGCGTATCTTCTGTTCTGCAACGATGATGCCCGGCTGGGTCCCCAGTCGAGACACATAGGCCTGCCAGCGATCTGCCTCGCGTTCTTCGAGGCTTACATCACGGACCCTGGAGATATCGAATACCGGCCCGCCTGCCGAAAGCTGCTGGGCGGCGGCTTGGGCCCGGCTGATCCAAGCGGCACTCGCCTCACCTTCGGCGACGATGCGATCCTTGACGATCGAAAGTCGCACTGTATCCGGCGGAACCAGCGACGCGGTTAGCCGCTTCAACACGAACTCCGGCTCAAGGCTCTGATAGAATTTCCACTGCGAATGAACGCGGGCAGGATCAACCTCCGTTCCGTGCAGCAGAGCTTGCGGGTCGGCGGCAAGCGGGTCTCTCAGGCCGGCAATATAGAATTGGCCATAGCTTACCTTTTGTTCCGCAACGATGATGCCCGGCTGGGTCTCCAGTTGCGACACATAGGCCTGCCAGCGCTGCCCGGATTGCCAGGAAAGAAGGAACCAGCCGCCCGCCGGAACCAAAAGCAGCAGGGCTGCAACCACTACCAGCCACGGAAACCCCTGGTTTGATTCCTCCTGCTTCAGCTCAACGCACGTCTGCAATTGTGCCTCTACGCCGGCCAACTGCGAACTGTCGCCGTCAAACTCCCCTAAAGCCTGTGAGCATTCCTCATGGATGCGAAGCAATACATCGCGAACTATTTCATGTAATTCCTCTGGTGGATTTCCTCGGATCACCGAAACCAAGGTCGCAAACTGTCCAACTTCTGACCAGAGACGAAGGTCACCAAGACGGATAGTGTCCAGACTGCTCTGTTCTTTTTCGTTAAATGAGTCTTTCACAAAATCTTGAATTGCACTAAGCATCGAAGAAATAAGCTGAGGATCCTCGCTCGTTGCGTTGTCGGCAGCTACATGCGATATCAAAAGTCCAGAAGTTCGGCTAATGAGAAAGACATGTTCTACGCGATATACAAGAGAATGCTTAAGAACAACTTCAGAAAAGCTAGCGCCGGTTCTCCAAGATTCAAATCTCCACTTGAGCCCGTGCCAGGTAAATATATGTCGTAAAGTTTCATTCAGCGACTGAAAGGTCTGGTCGATCTTTTCCCCGATCGACTTGCGAATTGCCGGCAGAAACACCGGGTATAATATATCCGTCAGCGTGCGCGGGCTCTTCTGGATCGACCGTTGCACAGCCCTTTCGACAGCTGGCGCAAGGGCTTCGCCGAGTTGCGCATGAGGCGCTCGTGCGGCCGCACTGGGAAGAACGTCGCCCACGGCTGCCGCGAGCTGCTCCGGTTCGTCCAGCAGATGCGTAACTCGTGAAAGCTCTGAAATTTCGCGGCTGACCAGCAACTGGCGCAGCGTTTCCATGCGAGGATCGGCGCTTGGAACTCCGTCGAAACGCGCACGGTAGTCCGGATCAACATTCCGGGCAACTTCGATCAAAAGACGAGCCAGAGCCTCGCGATCAATCTCTGTATCGTTCGAGGCTGTTCTTTGCGGAAGGCTGATTGGGTCGACGGTCGACGTCAAGGTCCCATCAACTCGCTTTCCAACTACGGTCCGAGTTGCTCTTGCTGCCGACAGGATCCTGATTCAGGCATTTTGCAACCTCGACAAACAGGCCAGCCAAAAGATTTCGGTCGGTCTTGACATTGCTGAGATCGGCAAACATTTTCTCTATCAGCATCTGAACGCCTTCATTCTTCTGCTTGATTTCCTCACGCAGTAAATGATCGTTTCGATTTATCCGGTCCGAAACGTCGCGCTCAAGCGCGCTCAATTGATCCGACAACGCGCGCACCTGCTTTTCAAGTGCCTGGTTTTGCTCGCGCAGATTCCGATCAATCTCCTTGTCGGCGTCGGCTCGTGAATCTTTTTCGTTCCGCAATTGCCCCGCAAGCGAATCGACCTGCTTCTTTGCATTTGACTCGTACATGTCGAGATTGCGCTTGGCCTCGGATTCGACATCCTTGAAGCGCTGTAAGACCCGTTCTTCGAGCTTGGAGAAGCGGCGGTCATAGTCCTGCATCTGGTTGCCGAACAGCAGATCACGTATCTTGTCGACACCTACAGCGTCGCCGGAGCCCCCGTTTTCGCGAGCCTGGACCCCCATGAAGTTCAGACCGTTTCCTTCTGCGTTACCTATCAGATTTCCGTCCGCCTTCTTTTCTGAAGAAACGGAATTCGAAGATTCCTTTGCCATGCTTTTGCCCTTCCGTTTGAACATCCGCCGCAGTGCAAAACCCCATATATAAGAAAGTCAGCATGTCAGCAAAATACCCGGCTCGCAAGCCGGTATCGTCTTGACTTGAGCCGATTCGTGAGGCAGCCGCGCGCTGAGTCGCCGACGCAGCAATGGAAATTGGGAGCGACGCCATTTCAAGAGCGGCAGCCGCGGCTGGTCGGGGGTCAAAGGCGGTAAGCGTGGCCGTCGAGGCAGTGACGCCCCGCAATCTCTGCGCTCACGGCATCCCCGCAAGGCGATCAACCGAACAACGACGGCGGCAGGGCGCAGTTTCGCGTTCAAGGAAGGCGATCCGATCAAGCTCGATAAGAACCGCTTCACCAACTACACGACAACGCCGCGGGTGTTTGCGCGCGCACTCGCGGATGGCGTGAGGAGCCTTCCAGACGTCAAGAAGGGGTCGTAGCGCCGCTGGGGCGGCCTCAGGGCTCCAAGTCGGTAGACGGACTGTTGCGTTGTGCCGCGCCGCGCCGCTCGAGCGCGGTCTTGCGGATGATTTCCGCGATCTCCGGGCTGCTGCCGCACAGCATCTGGAAATCCGCCGAGTGCAGCGACAGGAGTGAGACCACCGTTGCGGCGCTGACGGTCGCCGACCGCGGTTCGCCGTTGATCAGCGCCATCTCGCCGAAGAAGGCGCCAGGGCCAAGCTCCACCGGATTCGGCGTCGCGACGCTGACGCGCCCCTCCACGACGAAGAACATCTGATCACCGGCCTCGCCAATGCGGCAGATCACGGCGCCGGCCGGCACCGTGCGAGCTCTTAACGCGCGCACGATCTCGACCAGCACGGCCGGGCCGAGCTTCTGAAACAACGGCACGGCGGCGACCAATTGCCAATTGCGGACGAAATCCCCGCGACGGACTTCTTGATAGAAGCCCGTGGCAAGAATGCCGGCCCAGAGCCCGAAGATACCGATGCCACTCATCATGACCGCCCCGGCAAGGACGCGGCCGGCGAAGCTTTGCGGGATAGTGTCGCCATAACCGGTCGTGGAAAGCGTGACCACCGCCCACCACATTGCCTGGGGGATGCTGCCGAACTTTTCCGGTTGGATGTCGCGCTCGATGACATAGGCCGCGAGCGCGACAGCGAACAGAACGACGCCGAAAAGCGTGGTGACGCCGATCAGATTGCGCGCTTCATTGGCCAGGACCCTGCCCAGCACCGGGAAGAACGTCGAGTCGCGCAGCGGTTTCAGCAGCCAGACAGCACAGTAGAGGCCCCGGTCGGGCGTGCCGACGAGCAGAAATGCGGCGAGTGGAACCAAGACCGCGAGCACATCGATGGCGATTTTGGGCGTCCTGTCCCGAAGGTCTCCCGTCCGGCGCTTGAGCAGCGTCGCGCCCAGTTGCAGGAGATAGGCGCCCCAGATGACAGCGAGCAGGGCAGCCAGAGCCAGTCTGCTTCGTCCGGACATGTCCGGTATCGTGAGCGCTGCCATCGCCAGAAGCCCAGGCGCAGCCAGCACCGCGTTGAGCGGCGCGTAAATTCTTAAGAAAGGCATTACCGACATTCTATGCCCACGCTACGCCCACGAGCGGCTATACCCTCCAAAATAGGATGCCTTCAAGGCAAGCGTAAAGGTGCTTACTGTCGCTGCGATGTGAATCACCAACGGTGAACTCGGATGTCCGGGATTGCTTCGTGACCGGACGTGAACAGACAGGCCACAACCGACGAGAATGACCCGATCCGGACAATAGCGACGGAAAACTGAAATATCGGAACGTCGCTTCACTCGAGCCCGATCCACACGAAGCCGTCCTGCTTTCGAACAGGTCGGTCGAGCGCTGTCGTGGGCAGTGTGGGGCGGTGGCACCTACAAGTTCAGCGAGAAGACCTCGTTCAACATTCAGATCTCGTATGACGAGCGGAAGAACCTCGGCGTCGCTGCGAACATCGCCTTTGACGTCGTTCCGGGCTTCACGGTCACGGCCGAAGTCGATTACCTCAATGCAGGCAAGTACGACGACGCCGACTTCTCCAACTGGACCGGCGCCGACAAGAAGAGCAGCGTCGGCGGTATCCTCCGCTTCCAGCGCTCGTTCTAAGGGCTGGTTCCTTAGAGCTGAATTCCAGCCCAGGCGCGCAAACGCCCGGGCTGTTTTTGTTTTGTGACTGGGTCAAGGCCAACAGAAGGATGGGGGTATCGGTAGCTGAATAGGGTCCGTGGTTGGTTTCGTGGGATCCGCTGATGGGCGGATGAGATCACAATCGCGTGATTCAAATCTCTTGAAAGGACGCTTCCGAGCGGATAGGGCTGATCTATCCACTCCGGCGGTGTGGCAATTGATGACGAACGAAGCGATTCAAGAGGGTGAACCCTCTGATCATTTTTCGATGTTTTCTTCTCAGACTTCCAAGATACGATACAGTTATAGCAAGATCAGAGAAGTAATGTCGTTCAGGACCTGTCGGCGGAGATAGGATAGTGCGGCCGCTTGGGGTGGATGCCGGTGATCTTGGACCGTTCATTTCCAGTCCCAAACCCCGCCCGAAGCCCTGAGCTTGGTGAACGGGCCTTTGGGCCGCCGGCCTTCCGGATCCCTGACCGCAGAGGCTTCAAATTTACGGCCGAAAACGTCACCATGTTCCTGTTGCAGGCAAAGGGCAAGCCATAATGTTCTCTGATTGTTCCTCAGCTTGGCCAAAATCACAGCTTCGGGCCGATTAGGCCAAATATGGTCAAACGCCTACTCTTCGCAATGCGTCACGGAGAAACCCGGTGGAATACCGAGGGGCGCTTTCAGGGCCGCAGCGACCATTCCTTGGCGGTTCCCGGGCGGCGGCAGGCCACGGAAAATGGCGGCAGGCTGAAGGCTCATTTCGAACGTCTCGGCGTGAAACCTGCCCGGATCGCGGCCTATACGTCGCCGCTCAAGCGGGCGCGGGAGACGATTGCCATGGCGGCTTTGGAAGTGGGGATTGCCGAAAGCCAGGTCAACATCGACGTTCGTCTCGCGGAAGCCTCGTTCGGCCGCTGGGAGGGGATGACCACGCTGGAGGTAAAGGAGCGTTTTCCCGCCGAGCGCCGCCGACGCAAGGCGGACCGCTGGAATTTCGACTCCCATGATGGTGACAGCTACGCCGATCTGGCGCGTTTAATGGAAAGCTTCCTGGCCGATCTCGATCCGGGGCAGCCGGTACTCGTCGTGTCGCATACCGGGAACATAAGGGTAATGGCCTTCATGCTCGCCGGCCTGACACAGGACGAGGCGATGGCGCTTGCCGTCCCCCATGACGCGGTGCTTCAGTTGGACGGGCGCCAATTCACATGGATTTGAATTTGCGAATGCATTTGCCCTGAAGCTCGATCGTCAGGATGGCAAGCGCCTTGCACAGGAAGCGTTTGGCCGCCGGAACTCGATCCCTCCTGGATGTATCGCCGGAAATACCGTCAGATTTTCCCGCTGATCCTTTGTCGCCAGCAGCCAATCAGAACCTATCTTCTGAAAATCAACAGCTTACCGACAACCGAGGTCCAATTGATGATGTGGCGTCGATAGTCAACAAGCCGCAGATAATCCTATGCCTTTCCACGCTAAAATAGCCCTTTCGCCGAATTTCGCAGGTCGTTACCCTACTCCCGGCGCTACTTTCAGCCACGCTGTCACGCGGCGGCTCGAATAGCCTGACCTCGAAGTGATTAATGAGCTTGGACGACATTGTCGAAAGTCGTATAGCGGACGACGATCAGCCTGAAGACACAATCAGGAGAGCGTCATCCTTGGACCCTCCTGGGTAATACAAATTGAAAATTGCGGCCTCATGTTTCAAAAGAGGTTGGTAGACCCTGCGAGGACGGTTTCGAAGCCTGCGGGGTCACCCACGGTCCTCAAGGCGAGAATTCTAAAAGACGTTCAAAATGACCCAGCACGTACACAATGCTCGAATTCTCATGTACAGCCACGACACGTTCGGGCTCGGCCACTTGCAGCGCTGCCGGACGATCGCGCATTCGCTGGTCGAGGATTTCCGCGGACTTCAGGTGCTTATCATCTCGGGTGCGACCATCGCTGGCGCCTTCGACTACCGCGCCCGTGTCGACTTCGTGAAGATCCCCAGCGTCATCAAGCTGCGCAACGGCGAATACACCTCGCTGGAAAAGGATATCGATCTGCATGAGACGCTAAGGATGCGCCAGTCAATCATCCGCCACACAGCCGAGACCTTCAGGCCGGATATCTTCATCGTCGACAAGGAACCACTCGGCCTGCGCGGCGAGATCGAGGACACGCTGTCCTACCTCAAGACGCGGGGCACCACGCTCGTGCTTGGCCTGCGCGAGGTGATGGACGCGCCGCATCTGCTCGAAGCAGAGTGGGCACGTAGGGATGTGATGCGCAAGATAGGCCTGTTCTACGACAAGGTCTGGGCCTATGGCCCGCCGGATTTCTACGATCCGTTGACCGGCCTGGATGTGCCGCCGGCAGTCAGGGCAAAGATGAAGTTCGTCGGTTTCCTGCAACGCAGCCTGCAGAAGAACGAGTTGCCCGGCCACCGGCCCGAGGGCGACTATATCCTCGTTACCACCGGTGGTGGCGGTGACGGCGCCGAACTGATCCACGACGTCATCGATGCCTATCAGCAGGATCCGCAATTGCAGCATAGGGCGCTGATCGTGCTTGGGCCTTACATGCCGGCGCGCAAGCGCAACAAGCTGCTCAGGAAGGGGTCCAAGATCCCCTATATCAAGATCATCGAGTTCGACAACCGCATGGAAGACCTGATTGCCGGCGCCAAGGCGGTGGTGGCGATGGGCGGTTATAACACCTATTGCGAGATACTGTCTTTCGACAAGCCGGCGCTGATCGTGCCGCGCGTCAAGCCCCGCGAGGAACAACTGATCCGCGCGCGGCGCGCAGCTGAACTAGGCCTCATCGAGATGCTTTTGCCGGAGGAAGCCGAGGATTCCCAGCGGTTTGCCGATGCACTGAAGGTTCTGCCGGACCGGCCTCGCCCATCGCAGAGCAATCCGCATCTAACGCTGGAAGGGCTGCCTCATATTTCCGAAATCGTTGCAGAACTGCTCGACCGGCGGGCCGGTCATCACCTTTCGGTCATTGAAGGCATGAACTGAGTTGCAACATCGCAAGATCGTCGTGGTTCTGAAGGGCTATCCGCGGCTGTCGGAAACCTTCATCGCTCAGGAACTGCTCGGTCTGGAGCGTGCGGGGTTCGACCTGATACTCGTCGCGCTCAGGCGGCCGACCGACGCAAGACGCCACCCCGTGCATGACGAGATCAAAGCGCCCGTCCATTATCTGCCGGAATATCTGCATGAAGAGCCGTTGCGCGTGGTTCGCTCGCTGTTTGCTTGTCTGCTGCGGCCGGGCTTCTGGCGCGCTCTCGGATCGCTGGCGGCCGATATCCCCCGCGACTTTACGCGCAATCGCGTGCGCCGCTTCGGGCAAGCGCTCGTGCTGGCCGCCGAATGGCCGGAAGACGCGGGTTGGCTGCATGCACATTTCGCGCACACGCCGGCATCGGTGACGCGCTATGCCAGCCAGCTTCGTGGCCTGCCCTGGAGCTGCTCGGCCCATGCCAAGGACATCTGGACTTCGGCGGACTGGGATCTGGTTGGCAAGCTTGCCTCGGCGCGCTGGACGGTCACTTGCACGAAAGTCGGTTTCGACCGTCTGAAAAAACTCGCTAACGGCAACTCGTCTGTGCATCTGAGCTATCATGGGCTCGACCTTGATCGCTTCGGCAGTTTCGGCGAGACGCGGAAACGGCATGACGGCTCGGCGCAGGACGAACCGGTTGTCGTTCTGAGTGTCGGGCGCGCCGTTGAAAAGAAAGGTTACGATACCTTGCTGGAGGCCCTTGCCCTCTTGCCGGGTGATTTGGCGTGGCGTTTCGAGCATATCGGCGGCGGCGAGGAACTGGAAGGGCTCAAGGCACTGGCGCGAAAGCTCGGACTGGATGGTCGCGTCTCTTGGAAAGGCGCGCTTGCGCAGGAGGAGGTGCTTGAGCACTACCGCTGCGCCGACATCTTCGCCCTAGCCTGCAGGATCACCGCAAATGGCGACCGGGACGGTCTGCCGAATGTTCTGGTGGAGGCGGCCAGCCAGCGGCTTGCCTGCTTGTCGACGGATATTTCCGGCGTGCCGGAGCTTCTATCGCCGGATGAAACCGGGCTGCTGGTTCCCACGGAAAACCCGATTGCCCTGGCACAGGCGCTGGAGCGCCTGATCCGTGATCCCGTGCTGCGCGCCCGCCTCGGCGACGCCGCAGAGCGGCGCGTGCGCGGCAATTTCGATCATGTGGCAAGCATTGGACAGCTCAAGGACCTGTTCGAGCGGGAGTGGCGGGCCGCCGAATGAAGCGGCTGCGCGCTTTCTTCTATGTCCAGCACCTGCTCGGCATCGGCCATCTCGCGCGCGCCAGCCGCATTGCGGCTGCTCTGGCCGATGACGGGTTTGACGTAACCGTCGTGACCGGCGGAGCGCCGATCGCGGGGTTTCCGGGACCGGGTGTAAAATCTGTAACTTTGCCGCCTGTCACCTCCGGAGATGAAGGATTTTCCGGGCTTGTCGACCTGCAGGGCAAACCCATCGACGATGATTTCAAGAAATCGCGCTCCGAGATGTTGCTGCAGGCATTTCGGGATTGCAGGCCTGATATCGTCATTGTCGAGGCGTTTCCCTTTGGGCGCCGGCAGATGCGTTTCGAACTCTTGCCGCTGATCGAGGCCATCGAAGCGACGTCGCCCAGACCGCTTTTGGCGACGTCCGTGCGCGACATCCTTCAGGAGCGCGTCAAGCCGGGCCGAAACGAGGAAACGGTCGATCTCGTCAACAGGCATTTCGACCTTGTCATGGTCCATGGCGATCCGGCTTTCGCAACCATCGACAAGACATTTCCACCGGCCGGGGCGATCAGGGCCGAGGTCGCCTACACAGGGCTCGTTGCCGCACCGCGGGCGCCCGCGGCCTCCGAGCGCTTCGACGTTCTGGTGTCGGTTGGCGGCGGGGCTGCGGGAAAGAGCCTTGTCCGGTCCACCATCGCAGCGGCGCGCAATGCCGACAACGCCTGGAAATGGTGTCTGATCACCGGCCCGAACCTGCCGAAAGACGAGTTTGACGCGATTGCAGGCGATGCCACCCCGGGCCTGTCCATCTTCCGGTTCCGCGAGGATTTCGCCAGCCTGCTGGCTGGCGCCCGGCTGTCGGTCTCGCAGGCGGGCTACAACACGGTCTGCGATATCCTGCGCGCGGGGTGTCGCTCGCTGCTCGTTCCCTTTGCAGCCAGCGGGGAAACCGAACAGACGGTTCGCGCCCTGATGCTCGAAGAGCTCGGTCTTGCAACGGTACTGACGGAAAAGGACCTGACGCCTGAAGGTCTGGCGCAAGCGGTTAAACAGGCGCTTGCGAGGCCGGCGCCAACCTCGCATAGTCTCGATCTGGAAGGCGCGCGTCGCTCGGCGCAGATTCTGCGCGACCGGTATCGAACCTGGTCCCCGAGATCCTGACGTAGGCCGCGTCTGGGTTCGATTCGCGCAACGCGCTTCAAACAGTTCCAATGAGCATGAAGCGCGTGTATTTTTTTGTCGGCAGTTCGCCGGAGAAGCTGATCTCCCGCAGCGCCGCCATGGCTTCGAAGGCTGCAAGTGAAGGCACGCAGTTGATGTGCGTCGGCTCGCTGAAATAATCGTTCGATTGCAGCAGCACATTCGTGCCTCGCGGAAGCAGGGCAAGCCAGGCGCTGAGATCGGCTATGTGTTCGCAGCTCGTATTGACCACCAGGTCGGGCCGCCCGGCCGCATAGTCTAGTGCGTACATATCTTCCGTCAGCGCCCGGAAGCGGTCGCCGGCTTCCCGGTTGAGGGTCCGTGCGACCGGCCCGACTTCGGGATCGATGTCGATGCTGTCGATCGCCGCGATGTCGAAACGGGCGTCGTTGAAAAGCATTGCCGGCAATACGCCGTACCATCCGCCCAGAACCCATATGCGCCCGAACCGGCCGCCGTCGCTTTCGAACAGCTTGTCGAGCGCCCACATCTTGCAGGCGACCTGCTTGTGGTTGAAGGCGTTGGCGATATCGGCCGTCGGATGCTTGGCGATGACGCGCGCCAGCCCGGCCACGAGAGGGTGGTTGACATAGGCAGCAATTCCCCGTGTGAGGTCCAGGGCTTGCTCGTGCCCGTCCATGCCGGCATTGCGTGGTTGCGTGACATCCATCATATTCGTCTTGTAGGGTGGGATTTCGGGCGACACAACGCAATCTTGCCCCTTGCAAGGCTGTTTGATCCGCGGACATGATTATGCTGTTAGCCGCTTCGCCGTTGCCCGGAGAGAGCCGGTTGCATCTGTCCGGACCGTTGGTGTCCTGCATGCATTGCGGCTTCGAGTTTGTCGTTGGCGACGAAGACATTGCCGATACGCCCTTCGCCGGCAGGTGCCTTTGCATCCTGCATCCTGCCAACTGAAGGACCTACAGTCGCATATGGAACCCAGCCTAGCCCGCTATATCTGGAAGCACACCAGGAAGCAGCAGATCTGGATATTGATGATCGTCTTGCTTTCGATGATCCCGTACTTCATGTCCTTCGACCTGCCGAAGCTGATCGTCAACGGCCCGATCCAGGGCAAGGGGTTCGAGCAACCGGGCGCGACACTGCCATTCATGCGGCTGCACTATAATCTGCCGTTCATTGGCGAGGTCCAGTTCTTCTCCGGTTTTCAACTCGACCGGACGGCGACGCTGCTTGCCCTGAGCCTCGTGTTCCTCTTGCTGGTCGTCATCAACGGCCTGTTCAAACTCTACATCAACACCTACAAGGGCCGCCTCGGCGAACGCATGCTGCGGCGTATCCGCTTCGATCTGGTCGATCGTGTGCTGCGGTTTCCGCCGATTTACTTCAAGCGGGTGAAATCGGCCGAAGTGGCGACCATGGTGAAGGACGAGGTGGAGCCGCTGGGCGGCTTCATCGGCGATGCATTCCTGCAGCCGGTGCTGCTCGGCGGCCAGGCGCTGACAGCCATGTTGTTCATCATGGTCCAGAACGTCTGGCTCGGAACGATAGCGCTCGTGATCGTGGCGATCCAGATCGTGCTCATCCCGCGAATGCGGCGGCGGCTGATCGTGCTCGGGCGCCAACGGCAATTGACGGCGCGCGCGCTTTCGGGCCGGGTTGGCGAAATCGTCGACGGCATCGGCGCGGTTCACGTCCACGACACGTCAAACTACGAGCGCGCCGACATAGCTGCCCGGCTCGGGCTCATCTTCAAGATCCGCTTCGATCTTTACCAATGGAAGTTCATGGTAAAGTTCCTCAACAATTTTCTCGCGCAGCTCACGCCCTTTCTGTTCTACATGATCGGCGGGTATCTGGTCATCGGGGGCCGGCTGGACGTCGGCCAGCTCGTGGCCGTGATCGGCGCCTACAAGGACCTGCCCGGACCGATGAAGGAACTGATCGACTGGGATCAGGATCGGCAGGATGTCCAGGTCAAATATCAGCAGGTCGTTGAACAGTTCACCGTCGAGGATATCATAGCGCCGGGAATCGGGGCACTGACGATCGACGATCCTGGTCCGATGACAAACCCGCTGTCGGCGGTCGGTCTGTCCATAGCAGACGATGGCGGTGCAATGCTCCTCAACCGTATCTCCATGCAGGTCACGCCGGGTGAGACGGTGGCGCTGGTCAGCACCTCAACAGGTGGAGCGGAGGCGCTGGCAGAAGCCTTCGCGCGGCTGAACTGGCCGGAAAGCGGAAAGGTCGCTTCGGGCGCCGATGACCTGCTTGAACTCCCCGAAGCAGTGACCGGCCGGCGGATGTCCTACGCCTCGTCGGATGTTTTCCTGTTCCACGCAAGCCTGCGCGATAACCTGCTCTACGGGCTGAAGCATGCGCCGCTGACATCGGTGACTTATGACGGCGCCGCGGCAGACCAGCAGCGCTGGAACATCGACGAGGCGCGCCGGTCGGGCAATCCGGATTTCGATACCCATAGCGACTGGATCGACTATGCTTCCGCCGGTGCTACCGGCCCGCACGACCTCTTTGAAGCGGTGCGCCGGGTGCTCGACGCGGTGCTTCTGTCGCGCGACATTCTGGATCTTGGCTTGCGCTCTTCGGCCGACCTCACGCGTCACACGAAACTTGCCGGGCGGATCGTCGAACTGCGTGCAGCGCTGCGAACCCGGCTGGAACAGGAAGGGCTGCGCGAACTGGTGGTTCCTTTCGAGCCGGGCGCTTACAACACCGAAGCGACGATCGGCCAGAACCTGCTCTTCGGCGCTGCCGCCGGCCCCGAACTGGCCGACAAGGCACTGGCGGCCAATCCCTATTTTGCTTCTGTGCTGAAGCAAGCCGGCCTCGACCGCACGCTCTACGAAATGGGCATGGAGATCGCCGAACAGGCGATCGAGCTGTTTGCAGACCTGCCGCCCGATCACCAGTTCTTCCAGCAGCTCGCCTTCATGAGCGCCGAGGAGATACCCGCCTACGAGACCTTGCTGCAGCGGCTCAAGAACCGTCCCTACGAGGTGGTTTCGGAGGCCGACCGGGCCATGATCATCACCTTGAGCTTTGCCTATATCGAGCCCCGGCACCGCTTCGGTCTGCTGAGCGACGAGTTGATGAGCAAGATCGTCGCCGCACGCAACCAGTTTTATGAAAACCTGCCGTCCGAGCTGCAGGGTGCGATCGAACGGTATGATCCTGCCAAATACATTGCCGCGGCCACCGTCATGGACAATGTCCTGTTCGGGCGTGTGGGCAACAACCATCCCGACGCGCCGGACCGCATACGCTCCATCGTCTATGACATTCTTGACGAGCTGGGACTTTATGCCGAGCTTCTGGATGTCGGCCTGGACTTCAACGTCGGCGCCGGCGGCAGGCGGCTGACCGGTGGACAGCGACAGAAGCTCGATGTTGCCCGGGCCCTGCTCAAGCGTCCCGATTTTCTCATTCTCAACCGACCGCTGTCGGCGCTCGACCAGCGCATTCAGGACAAGGTGCTGCGAAACGTGCTCGAGGAAGCCAGACGCGACGACCATGCGCCGGCAATTGTGTGGGTCGTGACGAGTCCGGCAATGGCGATGATGTTCGATCGCGTTATCGTCTTTGACTCAGGCCAATTGGTGGAGGACGGTACGCACGAGACACTTTTGGCAGGGAACGGTATCTTCAAGGAACTTCTGTCATAGTCTGGCAGACGCGAATTTAGGAAGGTTTGCGACAATGCTGCTCAAGGATGAAGTTGGAATGCTGCAACGCGTTCCCTTGTTCTCTGGCATCGAGCCGGCAAAGCTCAAGCTGCTCGCGTTCACATCCGATCGCGTGAGCTACAGCGCCGGCCAGATCCTCTTCCGGCAGGGCGACGAGGCAGACGCCGCCTATGTCATCCTTTCGGGCAGGGCGGATATTCTGGTCGATTCCGACAGCGGGCCGATAAAAGTTGCCGAACTGCTGCCAAATTCGATCGTCGGCGAGATCGCCATATTGTGCAACAGCTCCCGCACTGCCACCGTCAGAGCGGCAAGTGATCTGGAGGCCTTGAGAATCCGCAAGGATCATTTCCTGAGGCTTATGAAGGAGTTCCCGGAAATGACCATCGAGATATTGCGGGTTCTTGCCGATCGGCTAAGCCATACGACCGCGGATCTGATCGACGCACGAACCACCGCCTAGAGCTACGATGGGCGAAAAGTAGCATGGACGACGATTTTTTCCAGGTCAGATTTTGGGGCGTGCGCGGCAGCATAGCGGTATCCGGGCCAGAATTCGTTCGCTATGGCGGCAACACAAACTGCATCGAGATGCGATGCGGCAAGCATACGCTTCTGTTCGACGCTGGCTCGGGCCTGCGGCCTGCCGGCAGGGCGTTTCAGGCGGCAGATGTGACCGATTTCGACCTGTTTTTCACCCATTGCCATTACGATCACATCATCGGGCTGCCGGCTTTTGCGCCGATCTTTGACCCAAGCGTCAAGCTTACGGTTTGGTCCGGGCATCTTGCAGGACGCATGACGACCCGGCAGATGATCGATGAGTTCATACGGCCGCCGTGGTTTCCGGTGAAAATGGACGTCTGCAAGGCAAAGCTCGACTGCCGCGATTTCGTGTCCGGAGACGTGCTTCGGCCGCGCGAAGGGGTGGTGGTTCGGACCGGCAGTCTAACCCATCCGGGCGGCTGCATAGGCTACCGGGTCGAATGGGGCGGTCGCGTCGTGGCGGTGATCACAGACACCGAGCACGAGCCGGACACACTCGATCAGTCGGTGCTCGGCCTGATTAGAGATGCCGACCTCGTCATCTACGATTGCACCTACACCGAGAAGGAAATGGAACGCCGTCGCGGGAACGGGCACTCGACATGGCAACAGGGCGTCAAACTCTGTGAGGCGGCCGGTGCGCGGGGGCTCGCGCTGTTTCACCACGATCCGACACGCACCGACGAGCAACTGGATGCGATGGAGAAACTGGCCAAGGACAGGTTTGCCGGCGCTTTTGCGGCGCGGGATGGCCAAACGCTCCAACTCCCGGTCTCATTGCACAAAAAGCGCTGAGCTATTTTTCCTCTCCTTGTTTGAGCATGATCTTATCCGAAAATCGGATGCCACTTTTCGGGATCATGCTCCAGCGACGCTGCGCCCAATCAATGTCCGGATCGGAAGCCATGCGCAGGCTTCGGTCCGCGCGGTGACTGCGAACAGCCGTTCGAGGAAAAGCCAGGCCGATTCATCATGGACGAGATGATGGGTGAGCAGGCCGACCGGTTCGCCGCCGTCGAATGCTTGCTGCAATTGCGCGATGATGGCCTGAACCAACAGGCCATGGTCGCGGCAGCCGCGCGTGCCATGCCAATCCATGATGTCGACATTGCTGTTGATGACCGCCAGGGAAGCCGGCTTCGGCGGCCCGAAGACCGACAATGCCGCAAACCCTATCGATCCAAGGTCGGATACCATGCCGGCGTCGATCCTGTTCCAGGGCGGCACCAGCATCGGAACAGCACGTGTGCCGTGCAGTCCGGCTATGTGCGACAGTCCGCGAGCCAGCTCATCGAGCACCGCCTCGCGTGGCCGATGCACGCCGAGCTCCTGCTTTTTCTGGTCCCCGGGTGCATGATTTCGGTGCGCCCAGCCATGGATGGCGACCGTGGCCTGCGGTGCTTCGTCAAGCCGGACGACAAGCTTCTCGTCGGTCTGGGACGGAATGACGGCCAGAGTGACCGGAACCGCGAATTCACCGGTGAGGTCGAGCAACCGATCAAGCGCCGGCGTCGGATCCACGGCGTCGTCGTCGCGTAGCCAGAACTCCGCCTTGCAGCCCGCCCGTTGCCGGCGCGCCAGTTCTTCCACCAAGGGCTGCCAGATCGGATCGGTTGTCATGAGACCGGAATCTTCTTGAAAAGGTCGGCCAGACGCGCCGCCGCGCCACCGAGGGAACGTTCTTCGAGGACGAAACGCCTGGCTTCTGCGGCCATCATGGTTCTTTCGTTGTTACGGGTCAGAAGCCTTTCAATGGCGAAAGCGAACGCCGCGACATCGCCCGGCGGGGTGAGAAACCCGGTCTGGCCATCCCGCACGACCTCCGGCACGCCGGCGATGTCCTGAGCCACCACCGGAAGGCCGGCGGCCTGTGCTTCAAGATAGGCAACGCCATAGGCCTCGCCGTAACCCGGCCAGACGTAGATTCCCCCGCTGTAAAGAACATCCGGCACGGCGGCCGGCTCGATCGCGCCAAGCCATTCGATACGGTCGGCGGGCAAGCCGGCGAATTGCGCTTTGACCTCGTCACGGGCAGGCCCGTCCCCGACGACCGACATGGTCCAGGGCAGGTGGTCGATCGAGCCGAGGGCTTGCGCCAGCATGCGATAGCTTTCGACTTTGTCGCCCGGGCGCATCATGGCGACGGTAACGAGGCGCGTCGGACAACTCCGTGACGGCATGTCGCGGAATGCCGATGTGTCGATGAAGGGCGAAAGCATATCGAAAACGGCCTGGGGAATCGCATCTGTCAGCCCCTGGCGATCCCTTTGGGTGAAGCAGATGTTCAGCGCCGCCTTTTCGATGGCTCGCGCCACCAACGCCTGGCTATCGGCCCACAAGCCGGCGTTGCGTCGCCTCGAATAGGAGGCTTCCGCTGTCACATAGGGAACAGCAAAGGCCGACGCCAGTTCGGGTCCGATCAGGTCGGGCGCCTTGTAATAGGGATGGTAGGTGAACCAGAGATCGGGCTTGCCCTGACGGTGCCAAAGCCTTGTCAGCCGCGCGGCTTCGTCCGCGGCCTCGATCTTGAGCGCATCGAAACTTTTCGGCTCCGGCTGGCGTAGATAGAAGCGCAACTCAGATGCCAGTTCGACGCTATGCCCTCCGTGCTCCAGCGCCTTGACCAGCATCCGTGCCATCTGGCGGTCGCCGGAGACGACGGGATGATTGGGTGACTTCAGCGGCGCGTAGAAGGCAATTCGCATCGCGCGACCCTATCATCGGAAAGCCTGCGCAAGTCAATTTCGAAGCACGATCGACTTCACCTTCAAGCGTTGGAATGTGCTATCTAATGCTCATGGAAACAGCTGTCGCGTCCGACCCGTTTGTCGGTTCCTTGCCAGTCTTCGCAAAGTTCGAAAGCGTTGCCGATATCGACAATTATCGGCCTCTGCCCGATGGCTGGGCGCTGGCCACCGCCGACATTGTCGGCTCGACCAAGGCGATCGAGGCGGGGCGCTATAAAACCGTCAATATGGCCGGCGCCAGCGTCATTTCGGCGCTGCTCAATGCGCTGGGCCGGCAAGATCTTCCCTATGTCTTCGGCGGCGACGGCGCACTCGTGGCGTTTCCCGGCTCGGCGCTTGAGATCGCCCGCAACGCGCTGGCTTCTGTCCAGAGATGGGTGGCGGACGAACTGGACCTGACCTTGCGTGCGGCAATCGTGCCGATAAAGGACATAAGAGCGCAAGGCTTCGATGTTCGCGTGGCGAGGTTCCAGGCCTCCGAAGCGGCCTTCTATGCCATGTTCGCCGGCGGTGGCGGCAGTTGGGCGGAAGCCGAGATGAAAGCCGGGCGCTACCGCATCGACCCTGCGCCGGCCGGCGCGCGGCCGGATCTGACCGGCCTCTCCTGCCGCTGGAACCCGATCGAAGCCCGGCACGGCGAAATCGTCTCGATCATAGCCATACCGGGGGCTTCGCGAGACTTGCGCGGTTTTCAGTTTCTGGCGTCCGACATCATCGCCCTTGCCGGCAGGCAGGAGCGTGATGGCCACCCGGTGCCGGTGGACGGGCCGGCCTACAGTCTGTTGCCCGCCGGCCTCGATGTTGAGGCGCGGGCCACGGCGCCGCCAGGGCGGCGGTGGCGGGTGAAGCTGTGGGTGATGTTCCTGATGACGCTTACGGCTGTCACCGATAGATTTGGCTGGACGATCGGCCGTTTCGATCCGAAGGTCTACAAACGCGAGGTGGCCAGCAATTCGGATTTCCGCAAGTTCGACGACGGCTTGAAGATGACCATCGATGTTGACGCGGATGTCTTACACCGGATCGAGAACCGGCTGAAACAGGCGGAAGAGGCGGGCATTTGCAGCTATGGCCTGCACCGCCAGAAGTCGGCCTTGATGACCTGCCTCGTCATCTCGCCGCTGCAGCCCGATCATGTTCATTTCATCGATGGCGCCGACGGCGGCTATGCGATGGCTGCCGCAAGCCTGAAAGCGAAGGCGCCGGTCCAATGACGGCTTGCGGAAATCGATTTTCGGCAATATGCCTCGGCCATGGTTCTTTGGGACCCGGTGAGCCCCGCCATGGGCGCGGGTAGTCTGTCCGAATTGACGGGAAAGCAGTTTTTTGGACGCCTCACGATCGACATATGACAGTCTTCTGAACCGGATTTCGACGCGCGTCGCACAGGTCGGCGTGATCGGACTGGGCTATGTCGGGTTGCCGCTGGCGGTTGCGATCGCACACGCCGGCTTCCAGGTTTCCGGCTTCGACATCGAAGCCCAGAAGGTCGAGAGCCTGAACAACGGCCAATCCTACATTGAGGCGGTGACGTCGACAGCCCTTGCCAGCCAGGTGGCGAGCGGACGGTTCCGCGCCACCGCGGACTTTGCCGAACTGGCCGTCTGCGATGTCATCATCATCTGCGTTCCGACACCGCTGACGAAACACCGTGAGCCAGACCTCTCCTTTGTCAGGAACACGGCAGGCACCATCGCGAAGCATCTGCGTCTCGGCCAGCTGATCGTGCTGGAATCGACCACCTATCCCGGCACCACTGACGACGTGGTCAAGCCCATACTGGAAGAAACCGGCTTGCAGTCGAAGATAGACTTCTTCCTCGGCTTCTCGCCCGAACGCGAGGATCCCGGCAACCGCAGCTTTGTAGTCGCGACGATCCCCAAGGTTGTGGCAGGCGACGGCATTGAAGCGGCGACGCTCGTGCAGGCTTTCTACCAGAACGTGGTCGAGACCGTCGTTCCGGTTTCCACCACGGCGACCGCCGAGGCGGTCAAGCTGACGGAAAACATCTTCCGCTCGGTCAATATAGCCCTCGTCAACGAGTTGAAGGTCGTGCTCGGTGCGATGGGCATCGACATCTGGGAGGTGATCGAGGCGGCAAAGACCAAGCCCTTCGGCTATATGCCTTTCTATCCTGGCCCGGGACTTGGCGGGCACTGCGTCCCGATCGATCCCTTCTATCTGACGTGGAAGGCGCGCGAATACGAACTGCCGACCCGCTTCATCGAGCTGGCGGCGGAGATCAACACGGCCATGCCGCGTCATGTGGTCGATGAACTGGCGAAGGCACTGGACCGGCGCTGCGGCAAAGCGCTCAGCCGCTCGCGCATTCTCATCATCGGGCTAGCCTATAAGAAGAATGTGCCCGACATCCGCGAAAGCCCCTCACTGCGGCTCATTGAACTCATCGAGGAATGGGGCGGCAAGGCGGAATTCCACGATCCGCATGTTACCGAGATCCCGACCACACGGGAGCATATGGCGATCAAGGGGCGTTGCTCGGTCGAATTGACCGAGGCGGCCTTAAAGGATTTCGATGCTGTCGTCGTTGCAACCGACCACGACGCGATCGACTATCAGACGATCGCTGATCACGCCCTTCTGATCGTCGACACACGCAATGTTTTTGGCCGCCTCGGGCTGGCCCGAGAGACGGTGGTGAAGGCCTGACGGCGTCTGAGCCGGCGAATTTTTTGCCCGATGTCAGGATCGTGATTGCACTTCGCCGGCAGCCTCGCCACATAATGATAAATGCAGTTGCGCTCGCTCCTTGGCTGCAAGGACAGTCATCGCCGCTTTTGCCGCCGAAGCCAGCCTCGTTGACTTCGGGGGCTTATCTTTGGATCGTTGGCGGACTGAGTTATGGCGGATCAATGGACGGGTTTCGAGACAGCATGAACACAGCGCAAGCAGAAATTTCCACCATTCTCATGGATAAGGTTGCCGATTGGCTGACCCAATCGGCGCTGGCGGGCAACGACCTGGAAACATTGATAAAAGGCTTTTGCGAACGGCTGGCTGCCGCCGGCCTGCCACTGAAGCGGGTGCATTTGAGCTTTTCGATGCTGCATCCGCTTTATGACGCGCTTGGCTTCACCTGGTTTCGCGGCCAAGGCCTGGAAGTGGAGGGCTTCCGCAACGAGGGCGGCGTGCAGTCCGACAGGTTCCTGACCAGCCCATACTACCATCTGCTTAGCAACAAGCTCGACCATCTGCGGCGCCGGTTCGAGCCGTCGGTGCCGTTGGAGTTTCCTGTTTTCGAGGAACTCAAGCTTATGGGCGTCACCGATTACATGGCTTTCGTCCATCCCTTCAGCGGCAACACCAGTCAGGGCATGATGGGGTCTTGGTCCACCGACAGTGCTGCAGGCTTCAGCGACAGCATGATTGCGGCGCTGCTGCGAATCCAGAACCATCTCGCTATCGCAACCAAGATGGCGGTGCTCACCAAGCTCGCCGACAACATGATGACCACTTATCTCGGCGGCGACGCCGGCAGGCGCGTGCTGGACGGCCAGATCAAGCGCGGCGAGGGCGACACGATCCGGGCCGCACTGGTCATGGGCGATATGCGCGGGTCGACTAGGCTTGCCGAAACCTCTGGCCGCGAAATCTATATCGATACGCTGAACCAGTTTTTCGATGCCATTGCTGCACCTTTCAATCGCAGAGGCGGGCAGATCATGAGTTTCCTGGGGGATGGCTTCATCGCCGTCTACCCTTGCGAAAGGCACCGCTCGCAGTCCGAGATCGCCTGCCAGGCTGCTCTTGCGGCAGCGCACAAGGCCACCGCGCGCATGATGGATCTCAATCTGCGCAGAAAGGAGCGGGGGCTGGGCGACATACAATTTGGTATCGGCCTGCATGTGGGTAATGTGATGTTCGGCAATGTCGGGCTTACCGACCGGCTCACATTCTCTGTCTTCGGCTCGGCCGTAAACGAGGTCCAGCGCCTACAGACCCTGACCAAGAAATATCCGCACAGCGTTCTCGCCAGCGAAGACTTCGCCAGCTACTGCGGCGCCAGCAGCTGGTTGACGCTCGGCAAGGAGGAACTGCGGGGCATCAAGCACAAGCTGACGGTGCTTGCACCCGATCTGTCGGGTGCTCTCGCACTCGATGAAGACGCTGCGCTGGAGCCGGCCCACGACCGAAGATCGGACGCCGAGCAGGTCATGCTGCTTCATCGCGATACCGCGCGGATATCGGCGGGCGACCCGGCGAAGCTCCAGTAACCGCCACGATCCGGTCCGAACGCCATTGGTAGGCAGTCCGGTTCGTCGGTTCCGCCACTGGCGACCGTTTCGAATCCAAGTTGCTCTAAGCTGGCAATGCGCTAGTCTCGGTTTCTGGACTGCCAGAGTGGGGCTGGTGTGAGAATGAATTCGGGTTTTGATCTGCTGCGGATCGAGGATGTTGGCATCTCTTTTGCCATTATCGGGGGGCCGTTGCATGCCGTCAGGCGCGCAAGTCTTCGCGTGCTGCCCGGCAAGGTTACCGCGCTTGTGGGCGAGTCAGGTTCCGGAAAATCGGTTCTCAGCCAGGCCGTGATGGGCATTTTGCCGAACACAGCCCATGTTCGCGGCCGTATCCTGTTTTCCGATCCTGAAAAGCCCGGCACGACGCAGGATATCCTGCAGATGCCGCGTGATGGACCCGAAATCCGGGCGCTGAGAGGCAGCCGCATTGGCAAGATCTTTCAGGAGCCGATGACATCACTGTCACCGCTGCACACGATCGGCAACCAGGTCAGCGAATCCCTGCAGATTCATACGCCCATGGCTCGGGCGGAGCGCAAGGCACAGACCGAGGAAATGCTCAGCCTTGTCGGCTTTCCCAATCCCAAGCGCGCCTACGACATGTATCCGTTTGAACTTTCGGGAGGATTGCGTCAACGCGCCATGATCGCCATGGCTCTCATCTGCCGGCCCGCTTTGCTGATCGCCGATGAGCCGACGACAGCGTTGGACGTCACCATCCAGGCGCAAATCCTGCAATTGCTGCGCGGGCTTCAGACCAAGCTGAACATGGCGATGCTGCTGATCACGCACGACCTCGGCGTTGTCGCCAATGTCGCCGACGAGGTGGTGGTCATGTACCATGGCGAGATCATGGAAGCGGGACCTGTGGAGGCAATATTCCGCCGGCCGGGCCACCCTTACCTGAAGGGCCTGATGGCAGCCGTCCCGCATTTCGACCTGAAGCCCGGCGAAAGGCTAAAGGCGCTCCGCGAGGTGCCGGTGAATGTCGAGAACCTGCTCGGCAAGCAGACGGCGCCGGCATCGAAGGGGCCGGACGACATCCTGCTGTCGGTCAGGGATCTGAAAAAGGTCTTCACCATCCGCAAGTCCGGATGGTTTGGCGGGGATCATCAAACGTCTGTTCGCGCCGTGGACGGCGTGAGCTTCGATATCAGGCGGGGTGAGTGCCTGGGTCTGGTCGGCGAAAGCGGCTCCGGCAAAACCACCGTCAGCAAGATGCTGATGCGGGCTGTCACCCCTAGCGGCGGCTCCGTGGTCTTCAACGGCCGCGACAGATCAATCGACGTCCTAGAGGCCGAGGGAGACACCCTGCGCATGCTGCGCGCGAAAATCCAGATGGTCTTCCAGGATCCGGTTTCGTCGCTTTCACCTCGCATGACGGTGGAGAACATCTTGAGCGAGCCGCTGGAAATCCATCAACGCGGCAATGCCGCGTCCCGACTCGCCACGGTCAAGAGCCTGATGCAGGCAATCGGGCTCGATCCGCGCTTCATCAAGCGTTATCCGCACAGCTTCTCGGGCGGGCAGCGTCAGCGTATCGGCATCGCGCGCGCGTTGGCGCTAGGGCCTGAACTCCTGATCTGCGACGAGCCGGTTTCGGCGCTCGATGTCTCTGTCCAGGCGCAGATCCTGAACCTTCTGAAGGACCTGCAGAAAGAACTAGGCCTGACCTACCTGTTCATATCCCACAATCTGGCGGTGGTGGACTACATGGCAGACCGCATCGCGGTGATGTGCGGCGGGCGTATCGTCGAGCTTGCGCCGCGCGAAATCCTGCTGAGGAAGCCGATCCACCCCTACACGCGCTCACTGGTCGCCGCGGTACCTTTCCCCGATCTCGACAGGCCGATGGATTTCAAGACGCTGAAGCTCAGCGGCGCTTCCGACACCAGCGCATGGGGACCGCAATTCCGCGATGAGGGCGACGAGGATATGCTGTCGCCGCTCGATCTTGGCGGCGGCCACCTCGTGCTGGCCCGACGTTCGGCCGATGTCAGCGAGCTACGCCATTGATCCGCCGGCGCACCCTCCTTGGCGTCATGGCTTCGGCATTTCTGCCGGGCACGGTGCGCGCCGGCGATCTGGAGCCGGAATTTCTTCAACCGCGGTTGAAGGCCAGGGCTCTGCCGGCACTCGCCGAACGCCTGCCCAAGAGCCCGCGCGCGTTGAATCTCGCTGCGATGGGCCGGCAGCCCGGCCAGTATGGCGGCACGCTGCGCACGATCATCGGCAGCCAGAAAGATATCCGGATGATGACGATCTACGGGTATGCTCGGCTGGTCGGCTATGACGAAAAGCTCAAGATGCAACCCGACATTCTGGAAAGTTTCGATGTAGCGAATGATCGCGTCTTCACTTTCAAGATACGGGAAGGACATAAATGGTCCGACGGTAGCCTGCTGACGCCGGAGGATTTTCGCTATTGTTGGGAAGATGTCTGGCTGAACGATGAGCTTTCGGAAGGCGGGCTCGCCCCGGCCCTCCTGGCGGACGGCAAGCCGCCTCGCTTCGAGATCGTCGATCCGTTGACGGTCCGCTATAGTTGGGATGCGCCCAATCCCGACTTCCTGCCAAAGCTCGCCGCTGCTTCGCCGCTACCGCTTGTTCTGCCGGCCGCCTATCTCAAGCAGTTCCACAAGAAATATCAGGATCCATTCCGGCTCGCCGGCCTGATGAAGGAGTACCGGGCCAAGAAATGGACGCTCTTGCATATCCGCATGTCGCGGCAGTATCGCCCGGAGAACCCGGATCTGCCGACGCTCGATCCCTGGCAGAATCGGACCAAGCCGCCGGCTGAGCAGTTCGTCTTCGAGCGCAACCCGTTCTTTCATCGAATAGACGAGAATGGCCGGCAACTGCCCTATGTTGACCGGATTGTCATGAGTGTCAGCTCGTCGGCGATCATTTCCGCCAAGACCGGCGCGGGCGAGAGCGACCTGCAATGCATGGGAATTGACTTCACCGACTACTCCTTCCTGAAGGACGCGGAGAAGCGCTACCCGGTGAAGATGCATCTCTGGAAACGCACACAGGGCTCGCGGCTGGCGCTGCTGCCCAATCTGAATTGTGCCGACCAGGTGTGGCGTGACCTCTTCCGTGACGTGCGCGTGCGCCGCGCACTTTCGCTCGCTGTGGACAGGCGCGAGATCAACATGGCCGTGTTCTACGGATTGGCGCAGGAAAGTGCCGATACAGTCCTGCCGGAGAGCCCGCTCTACCGGCCGGAATTCGCGAAAGCCTGGGTCGCCCATGATCCCGACCAGGCCAATGCGCTGCTCGACGAGGTCGGGCTTCAGAGGCGTGACGATGACGGCTTGCGGATACTTCCCGACGGACGCCCGGCGCAGGTCATCGTGGAAACGGCCGGCGAAAGTACCCTGGAAACCGACGCGCTCGAACTCATCACCGATCACTGGCGCAAGATCGGCATTGCCCTGTTCATCCGGACTTCGCAGCGAGACATCTTCCGCAGCCGCGCGCTTGGCGGCGAGATCATGATGTCGATGTGGTCGGGCATCGACAACGGCGTGCCGACCGCCGACATGAACCCGTACCAGTTGGCCCCCACCATCGACGACCAACTGCAATGGCCGCTCTGGGGTGCTCACTACTTGTCTCATGGCACGGTCGGTGAAGCGCCCGATCTTCCGCCCGTGGTCGAGCTGATGGCTTTGCTCAAGCGCTGGAACGCATCAACCGAAGCCGCGGAGCGCGCCGAAATCTGGAATTCAATGCTATCGGTCTACACCGATCAGGTGTTTTCGATCGGCACGGTGAACGCAACATATCAGCCGGTTCTGGCGTCCTCTCGGCTGCGCAACCTGCCTGACAAGGCGCTCTACGGCTACGACCCGACTGCCTATTTCGGTGTCTATATGCCGGATACATTCTGGCTTGGAGAGACCTGAGCGTGCTTCGATATATTGTCTGGCGCATCGCCGTGATGGTTCCAACGCTGCTGATCATATCGGCGCTGGTGTTCACGATCATCGAACTTCCGCCAGGCGACTATTTCGACAGCTATGTTGCCGAGCTTCGGGCTCAGGGCGAAGCGGTGGATTCCGATCGCATCCAGATGATGCGCAAGGAATATGGTTTCGACCAGCCGCCGGTCATTCGCTACTTCTACTGGGTCGGCGGGATGCTGCACGGCGATTTCGGCTATTCCTTCGAATATGAGCTGCCGGTTCGCGACGTCGTCGGGGACCGAATGTGGCTGACCGTGCTGGTTTCCTTCGTCACGATCATCGTCACCTGGCTCATCGCCTTTCCGATCGGCATGTACTCCGCCACGCACCAATACAGCTGGGGCGACTACGGCCTGACGTTCTTGGGCCTTCTCGGCCTTGCCATTCCGAACTTCATGCTGGCCCTGATCCTGATGTATTTCGCCAACATCTGGTTCGGCACGTCCATCGGCCATCTTATGGACCAGCAATATCTCGGCGAGCCTATGAGCTGGGACAAGGCGAAGTCGATCCTCGCCCATCTCTGGATTCCGGTCTTGATCATCGGCACCGGGGGCACGGCAAGCATGATCCGGCGGCTGCGCGCCAATCTGCTCGACGAGCTACACAAACAATATGTCGTGACCGCGCGCGCCAAAGGCCTTCATCCCTTCAAGGCGCTGGTCAAATATCCGCTGCGCATGGCGCTCAATTTCTTTATTTCCGACATCGGCTCTATCCTGCCGGCCATCATCTCCGGCGCCGAAATCACCGCGATCGTGCTGTCTTTGGAAACGACCGGGCCGATGCTGATCAGGGCACTGCAAAGCCAGGACATGTATCTGGCAGGGTCGTTCCTGATGTTCCTCGCCTTCCTGACGGTCATCGGTGTGCTGATTTCCGACCTGGCGCTGGCGCTGCTTGATCCACGAATTCGTTTGCAGGGCGGCAGCACCAAATGAACACGCAATCGCCGCTGCCCGCTCCGGGTGCTCCACTGCAACACTACATTTCCGTCGCGCCCTTTGACCTGCAGTCGGTCGAGGCGATGACGCCGGAGCAATCGAAGGTCTATCAGGCGTCGCAGTTGCGGCTGATGTGGTGGAAATTCCGAAAGCACCGGCTTGCCGTCGTATCCGGCATATTCCTGGCAGCGCTTTATTTCGGGATACTGATCTGCGAGTTCCTGGCGCCCTACAATCTGCACACGCGCAACATGGACTACATCTATTCGCCGCCGCAGCGGGTGCACCTGTTCCACAACGGCCAGCTCGTCGGGCCGTTCGTCTATGGCCGCCACATGACGCTGGATATGGACACGCTCAAGCGAAACTACATCGAGAAACAGGATGATGTTCAGCGGATTCGTTTCTTCTGCAAGGGCGACGGTTACCGGTTCTGGGGACTGATCGAAGGTGACAGGCATCTTGTCTGCCCTGCCGAAAACGGCCAGCTCTTTCTGGCCGGCACCGACAGGCTAGGGCGCGATGTGCTCTCGCGCATCATCTATGGCGCACGCATCTCACTGACAATCGGCCTCGTCGGCATCAGTTTCAGCTTTGTGCTCGGCATCGTCATCGGCGGACTGGCGGGCTATCACGGCGGTATCTTCGACCTGATCGTTCAACGGATAATCGAAGTTCTGCAATCGATCCCCAGCATTCCGCTGTGGCTGGCTCTGGCGGCGATCATGCCGATAACCTGGAGCCCGATCCTGATCTATTTCGGCATCACCGTCATTCTCGGGCTAATCCACTGGACCGGACTGGCGCGGGCCGTGCGTTCAAAGCTTCTAGCCTTGCGCGAGGAGGATTACGTTCTGGCCGCGCAATTGATGGGTGCCAGCAGCAGCCGCATCATCGGGCGTCACCTCATTCCTGGCTTCATGTCGCATCTGATCGCGACGGCGACGATCTCCATACCCGGCATGATCCTGGGCGAGACGGCGCTGAGCTTCCTCGGACTCGGCCTGAGGGCACCGACAACCAGCTGGGGCATCCTGCTCACCGAGGCACGCAGCGTCAGCGTGATCGCCTTCTATCCATGGCTGCTTTTGCCGATGCTCCCCGTCATTTTCGTCATCATGGCGTTCAACTTCTTCGGCGACGGGTTGCGGGACGCCGCGGACCCCTATAAGTGAGATCGCCATTCCTCCACGCCGGGGCGCCGGACCCACCCGGTATGATCCTAGTCGGCAGCCTTGTTCGACTGTCGCAGTGTTCATGGTTCGCCTCTATATGGGGCGAGACGCGATCGGGGTTAAACACGTCGCCCTCGGGTTTCACCCGTGAACCGTTCTGGTCGTGGGGCATTGCCGATCTCTTGAGCTGGTTCGGGACACACAAACGCATATGACTCGCCTCGATAATTTCATCAGCAGGATGACCTCACAGCGCGACATTCTCAATCAAATCTGCCCCGAGGTGGCGAAGATGGAGGGGCCTGTCCTCGAGCTCGGCCTCGGCAATGGCCGGACGTTCCACCATCTGCGCGAGCGCCTGCCTGGACGCCGGATCGTGGTGTTCGACCGCGAAGTTGGCGCACACGCCAGCTCAATTCCCGAAGCTGAAAACATCGTGCTCGGCGACATACGCGAGACGGCAATCAGGTTCATCGGCATCGACGCCGCTCTTGTCCATGCCGACATCGGCACCGGCTATGAAGATCGCGATGCAGTGATCTCCACCTGGCTTCCGGATCTGATTGCGCGCCTGCTTCGCATCGGCGGCTTCGCGGTCAGCGGCACGCCGCTCGATCACCCGCTGTTGCAACGCCTCCCGCCGCCGCCTTCGGTGCCCCTCGGTCGTTATTTTATCAGCAGGCGCGTGTGAGGGTGGAGACGGGTCTTCAGGGACCCAGTCTTCAAGGGATCGTATATACTGCTATCTCCCGCTCAATGCCGCGCAGCGAGACCTCGTGGGGCACGGGCGTCAGCGCGTTCCTGCGCAACAGAGCGGCGGTGAGATTGTCTTCGACCACCGCACGGGTGGCGAAGATCGCCTGTGCGTTGGCAAGGTTCTGGACCCGCGAAGCAATGTTGACCGTCTGGCCGAAATAGTCCTGTCGCTCGTTCATGGAAACGGCGATGCAGGGGCCGGCATGGACTCCGATCTTGAGCAGCAGATCCTCGCGCCCGCCCTTGTCGTTGAGTGCACGCATGGCATCGCGCATCCTGAGCGCCGCAGCAATCGCACGATCAGGCGTCGCGAAGGTCGCCATCACCGCATCACCGATCGTCTTCACCACCGCGCCTGCCTCCGCCGCGACGATCTCGTGCAGAACCTGGAAATGCGCGCGCACAAGATCGAAGGCTGAAAGGTCGCCCACCCGCTCGTAAAGCGCGGTCGATCCGCGCAGGTCGGTGAACAGGAAAGTCAGGCTGGTGATCTTCAGGCGCTGGTTGATATCGAGCGTATCCGTGCGATAGAGATCGCGGAACGTCTGGTTGGTGAGCAAGCGCTTGGCGGTGAGGAAGGGCCGGCGTTTGCCGAGGAAATCATGCAATACCTGGCCGGCGATGAAGACCGTCGGCAGCACGCGGGTGTCGGTCCTGTTTTCCAGCGAAATGCGCAACGGGCCGGGTTGCATCTCCAGCGTCTGGTTCTGGACATGGTCGCGGTCGAAGACCAAAGAGAGGCTTCGGCGCTCCTTTGTTGGATCGCCCTTCACGTCGATGAACTGCGCTGAATGGGTGACCGGCTCGAAGATAATGATGAATTCGGACGGAAGCTGTATGGGCAGAACCGCCTTTTCACCGGGCGCAAGCTCGATATCCTCCAGCGAGAACGCTTCGATCGTTTTCGCGAAATCCTCGTCCGGCAGATCGACGCCGGACGCCCAGTAGATCTGGCGGAAATATTCCACCATCGGCAGTTCGTGTGGATTGTGGGCGGCAATCCTGCGCACGCGGGGACTGACGGTGAATGTCACCTCGACCATCTCGTCGAGGGTCGGCGAATAGCCCTCGGCGCACAGCGCGCAGGTGTATTCGTCCTTCTGCAGGGTTTTCAGCGTGGCGTTGGTGTCGAGTACGCCGCCACAGCCGGGGCACAGAACATTCCAGGAAATGTCGAAGATGCCCACCCGCGCCGCATGGAGAAAGGCGCTTATGGCGCTCTCCTCGTCGAGGCCATGCTTGCTGGCGAAGGCTGGCGCATTGATGCGGCAAAGTTCGCGGTCATTGCCCTCCGCGATGGTTCGCTTGATCGCGTCGATTGCCCGTGGATCGACATCGGTCGATTGCCGCAGAAGCGAGAACAGATCCTGAGCTTCGTTCATCGTGCAGGCTCCGGAAAATGCGCCTCCCGAGGCGAGTTGACCGGACCGCTCCTTGGTCCGAGTGATTCATTTTACGTCGAAACGGATCGTACGGCCATTCGAATAGACAAGCCTGGTGACAGCTCGATTTCCATCCGACCGCAAGCGGCACTATGATGGTCCACGGGTATTCACCTTTTGGGGCCCTTTCCATGCAGACGTCCGACAACCCGCCATTTCCAGCAGCCCTGCGCGTTTTCTCCGCTGGGGTCATCATCGTCCTGATCGTGGGCGCCGGCCTGTTTTTCGCGCCGGCGCTGGTCAAGCCGCGCTGGCCCTGGCCCGTCACGCCATTCAGTGCCCGTTTCCTCGGCGGCTTCTACACCGCCGAAATGGCGGTGATGGCGGCGCTCTTGTTCTGGAATCGCTGGTCGCCCGGCAGGCTGGTGCTCGTCATGGCCTTCATCTTCACCGTCATCGTGTCGGCGGTTTCGTTGATCAATCTCGGCTATTTCAACTTCGAACGAAAAGCGGCCTGGCTCTGGTTCCTGGTCTATCTAGCCTCGGCCGCGGTATCTGGGCTGTTCCTGTGGTGGGCCAGGGCCCGTCCTTCGGCAAAAGGCGTGACCCTAAACCCCGCATGGCGCGGCTATATGTTGGCGGAAACGGCGATCCTTGGGCTCTACGGCGTCGGCATGTTGCTGTTTCCCCAGGTGGTTAGCAGCAACTGGCCATGGCCGGTCGATCCCTTCCACGGCCAGGTCTACAGCGCCATCTTCCTCGCCGGCGCCGGCGGCACATACCTCGTCTGGAGAAGTGCGCCGCGCGAGGAACTGCTGGTGCTCGGCCTGGCGCAATTTCTGGTCGGCCTGCTTGCCATCCTTGGCCTGGTCATCACCGACGCAGCGGTGCACCGGATCGACTGGACGGCGACTAAAACATTGTGCTGGCTCGCCCTTTTCGGCTGGATCGCCGTCAGCGGCATCTTCAAACTCTACGCCGCTTCCCGCCATTTCAGCTCGCAAACGGTATAATAAGGTGCAGAGACGGCTGGATTTTCAGGTGACGTCCGGTGCATCGTGCCGAGCCGATTGCCTTCGCCGGGAACGCCATGACCAGCACGACCTCCGCTGAGAAAATCCAGCCGCAGCTCCGCGCCGTAAGGCCGAGCGATGCGGAGGCGCTTTGCGCCATCTTCAACATGCCGGGCTTCCGCTGGGGTACGCTCAGGATGCCTTTCGAGATGGTGGAGCAGGTGGAGCGGCGCATCGCCAAGTCCGGCCAGGAAACCACCTGGATCGTTGCCGAGTTGGACGGCAAGGTCGTCGGCCATGGCAACCTTGTTGTGCAGGGCTCGCCGCGCCGTTCGCATATCGGCGAGATCAATATCGGCCTTGACGATGCCTTTGTCGGCAAGGGCATCGGCTCTGCCATACTTGGCGCGCTGCTTGACGTGGCCGACAACTGGCGCGCCCTGAAGCGGGTCGAATTGACCGTCTATGCCGACAACGAACCGGCGGTCCGTCTCTACACAAGCCACGGCTTCGAGGTCGAAGGCCGGCATGTTAAGGCCGGTTTTACCGACGGGCAGTACCACGACCTCCTGAGCATGGCCCGGCTGCGGTTCTGAGATCCGCTGTCTCCCTTGGCGTTTGCACCGCAAGCGGCTAGACGGGACCAATGACCGCCGTCTTTGACCCAACCCCTACGCCTCCGGCAGAAATTCTGGCTGTGCTGTCGCGGCTCTGCCCGGAAGTCGTGCGTGACATCGAGCAGAACTGGAATGCACCGGTTTCCGATTACGCCCGCCATCTGTGGCGGCCGGTGGCAAGGCCTGCATCGGGCCCGGCGATCGCTGCCCGCTCGGTCCTGCGCGAAGTCCTGCAGCAGCGCCTCGGTATGATCATGCTGCCTGAGGAGATCGGCAAGGCGCTCGACGAGTTCGAGCACAGACCGGTGATTCAGTCCGGCCTGCACTGCCTGCTTCTTATGGACCGGATCACCTTCGATGCCCTCCTGCTTGCCTGGCTCGGCGCGGTCGAAATCGGGCTGTCGGCCTTCTTCTGCTTCATGGGAACGACGATGACCATGGAGACCATCGGCCGGGAGGGGCCGGGATGGCTCGATGTCGGCGACGACAAGGTCAATCTGTTTGGCATGGGCCGCCACAAACTGTGCCGCAAAAGCGCCTGTGCGGCCGGTCCCGTCTCCCTCAACAAGCGCGCACTCGAAGCGGTGGGCGATGAAACGGATGCCAGCCGCTGGCTGGGCACGTTGCTTTCCAGCCAGGACAAGGTGTTTGGAACCGCCGCCGATGCGCTGACAGCCCTCAACGAGGATCTGGTCGCCGATTGGGATCGTTCCGGCATGGCCCTGCCGGTTTTCATCGACGATCGGCTCGCCGCTTCTGCCATGGCGCGGCATCTAGAAGATGATGGCAGCCTTCTTTCCAGGCTGCTCATTGAGCCTGCAAGGCGCCAGCGTCTCGAACGTGCCTTGCAAGAGGCCGCATCGGGCCCATTTGGCAGATTCCTACCCAATACCACCGCCTATTTCTGGGGCATCCGCGAGGAGCGCGTGCGCAAGCTCGTCCTCGAGAACGGACACCTGATCGAGCTTGACAGGCCGCATGGCCTTTCCATCCCGTTCGAGCGGCAGCATCTCAAGCAGGCGCTGCTGGACGGCCTGCTGCTGCCGAACCTGTTCCTGACGTTCCTCGTCCTAGCCATATTGCCGCGGGTGCGGGTTGTGGGCGGCCTGAGACAGATTGGCTATGTTGCGCTTTTCCATCAGACCCTGCTGGCTGCGCTAGACGAAAACGTGCCGGAGGAGCGCGATCTGGCTGCGGAGCTGCAGGTTCGGGAAAATGCCTGGGGCATGCGGGTCATCGATGAAAAGATCTCCGTCCGCGAGCAGCTTGCCGGCCTGCCGGAAGGGGCGCTCTTCCCCGACCTGCTGCGGCAATACCGTTTGCGGACTTTTGCAGAGACGACCGACGACCTGAAGCTGGTTCGCGAAAACGCCCGATGGCGCAAGATCGGCCACGCAGGGACCAAGGCGACCTGAACCTCACTTCAGGCCTAGTTGATTTTCGTGCGCAGCCGCATGGCCTCACCTGTCATTGCACGATAGCGGCCTTGCGGAGGCCGTCGACCATGAGTTCGAAATCGGCAGGGTTCTTGTAAGGCAAGACTTTGCGACGGTATTCCAGCGAATAGTCGGGATTGACGCGAAGCACCTCCTGCCATGCCGTGCGGGCCTCCTCTAAACGGCCCAGATGGCCGTAGCTGGCGGCCAGAAGCGCGCGCGAGACGTCGGTGATAGCATTGCGAGCCAGCCGTTGCAGCAAGAGGTCAACGGCCTCGTCGTACCTTCCCAGTTGAAACAACGCCAAAGCCTGGAAGTGCAGAAGCACATCTGGAAAATATGGGTTCAAGGTCTTTCCCCGGGCGAAACTCTCGAGGGCCTCCTCAGGTCTGCCTGAATAGTACAGCGTTTCGCCGCGGCAGACATGCGCTTCGGCGAAGTTCGGATTGAGGACCAGTGCGCGCTCGACCTCTTCGATGGCCTCATCGTGCCGTCGTGTGTACAGCTTGGCTATCGCCAACGCCCAGTGCGCCCAGGGATCGTTGTCATCGAGCGTTACCGCTCGCGTTGCGGCCTCTTCGGCTTGCGCCATCGATTCCGGCGGTGACGCACCCCACCTATTCAGGTAATCGATGCCGTGCGTGAGGGCAAGGAAAGCGTAGGCAGAGGCAAAGTTCGGGTCCAGTTCGGTGGCACGTTGCAAGAGCTCGCGGGCCGCGACGTTCGTGTCCTTCGTCAGCCGGTGCCACAGCTCCCGGCCCCGCAGGAAACAGTCATACGCCTCCGTGTTGCGCGGGTGCTCCGGCGCCAGCCGCAGACGGGCGCCATCAGTCAGGTTGAGCGCCAGCGCACCAACGATCTGCTGCGTCACGTCGTCCTGCACGGCGAATATGTCGGTCAGGTCGCGATCGAACCGCTCCGCCCAAAGATGGCCGCCCGTGGTTGCATCGATGAGCTGCGCGGTGATCCGCACCCTGTTCCCCGACTTGCGTACGCTGCCCTCGAGTACATGCCGCACGCCGAGCTTCGTGCCCACCTCCTGCACATGGACGTTCTGGCCCTTGAAGGTGAACGACGAATTGCGTGCGATGACGAAGAGCTGCGACAGTTTGGACAGCGCCGTGATGATGTCTTCGGAGATGCCGTCGGCGAAGTAGTCCTGCTCGGCGTCACCGCTCATGTTGGCGAACGGCAGGACGGCGATCGACAGCTTCGGCGGCGCCGCCGCAGCCGGCCGGCTCGTCGCGGTTTCCGAGGTCGCGGCCGGCTTGGTCCCGACGCTGCCGACTTGCAGCGAATAGACCCGGATCGGCTCGGCGATGTTCTTGAGCTGCGTGCTGCCGAGATCGCTGACCGAGAGGTCGAGCCTCGCCTTGACCTGGCGATAGGCATCCTCGGACAGGCAGATGGCGCCGGGCGCCGCTACGCCCTCCAGACGCGAGGCGATATTGACGCCGTCGCCCATCAGGTCGCCGTCGCTTTCTTCGACCACATCCCCCAGATGGATGCCGATCCTGAACTCGATGCGGCGGTCCTGCGGCACGCCGGCATTGCGCTCAACCATACCATTCTGAACCTCAATGGCGCAGCGCACCGCATCCACCACACTGCGGAACTCAACCAGCGCCCCATCCCCGGTGCGCTTGATCACACGCCCGTTGTGCACTGCGATGATTGGATCGATCAGGTCGCTGCGCAGTGCCCGCAACCTCGCCAAAGTACGATCTTCGTCCGCGCTTGCGAGCCGGCTGTATCCAACCACATCTGCAGCCAGGATTGCCGCCAGCTTACGATTCTCGCTCAAGGGTCCGTCTCCTCATCCCCACGATAGCAGGAAGACGGCGGCAAGAGGGAACTTTCGCAAACGACGCCACGCACCGCCGGCATCGGCAGCGCTCCGCCACAGGACCACACCGCGCTTGCCGGTCGACGGCTATCGGTTCATCCTTGCAAATACCCTGGCCGTGAAGTGCGTGGCGAGATCGCGCCGACACGGCCCCTAGTGAGGTCTTGTCCTATGGACTGCTCGGGCTGCGGTTTCGAGGTTGATGGCGGCTTCGCTTTCTGTCCGAGGTGTGGCAGGCGCCAGCCCGTGCCATGCGCCAGTTGCGGCTACCTCTGCGCACCGGATTTCGAGTTCTGTCCAAAGTGTGGGGCAAGCGTCGGTGCGCCCGCAAAAGCCGTCGAACGGCCTGCTCCGACAGCAAGTCGGACCATTGTGCCGCCTTCTCGAACTCCGTCGCTGCTTGCGAACATCGAAAGCGAAGATGGGCTGCATCCCGTCTCTGACGCCGATCGCCGGACGGTAACGGTCCTGTTCGCCGACCTTTGCGGCTTCACGACACTCAGCGAGCAGCTCGACCCCGAGGTCATGCAAGCGCTGCAGAACGAACTGTTCAAGGAATTGACGGCGGCTGTGCGAAACTTTGGTGGTTTCGTCGACAAATTCATCGGCGATGCACTGCTCGCTTTGTTCGGTGCGCCGGTCGCGCATGAGGACGATCCGGAACGTGCGCTTCGCGCCGCTCTCGACATGATCGCCCGGACGGCGCGGCTCGGCGAAAGTGCCCCCCACTCCGGCACGCCTCTGCTGCTCCACATCGGCATAAACACCGGTCCAGTCGTCACTGGCGGATTGGGCATCGGCACCGCCAAATCCTATTCGGTGACCGGCGACACGGTGAATACGGCGCAGCGCCTGCAATCGCTGGCCGCACCGGGTGAGGTGCTGGTAGGCGAGCTCACGCACAGGCTGACCCGGCATGCCTTCTCTTACGAACCGCTGGGCGATGTCGTGCTTCGCGGCAAGGCTGGCAGTGTGCTCGTCCATCGACTGGATGCACCGCTTGCGGCGCCGCGTGCAGCGCGTGGGCTCGAGGCGCTCGGCCTCAGCGCGCCGATAATAGGTCGTGGTGCGGAGCTCCATAGAATGCTGGAGAGCCTTGACCAGGCGTGCGGCGGCTCTGCCCAGCTTGTCCGCCTCGTCGGAGAAGCCGGTATCGGGAAATCGCGGCTTGTGAAGGAGTTCGTCGCCCGCGTCGGCGACGAGGATCGTTTTCGCAACGTCGCCGTGCGGCAGGCCACCTGCTCACCGCTTGGCGAACAATCATTTGGCGCCTTGGGCGCAGTGGTGCGCAGCGCTGCCGGGATGATGCAAAACGACAATGGAGACGAAATGCGGGGGAAGCTCGCAGGCTTGCTTACCGATCTCGGCCTGCAGGGCGAGGAGGCGAAGCGGCTGATGCCTTTGCTCTACCATGTGCTTGGCCTTGGCGACCCCGATGCCACCTTGCAGCATGTCGAGCCCGAGCAGTTGCGGCGGCAAATTCTCTACGCGGTTCGCACAATCATCGAACGGCGGCTTGCGTTGTCGCCGCTGTTGATTGTCGTCGAAGACCTGCACTGGGCCGACGCCGTGTCGCTCGAGGCACTACGTTTCGTGATGGACAGGTTGGAACGCAGGCGGTTGATGTTGCTGGTCACGCATCGTCCGGCGCCGGACAACGACCAACTCGACTCAAGTCGGGTCAGCCACACGGCGCTCAGGCTTTCGCCGCTCAACGGCGATGACGGACGCAGCCTGCTGGCGGCGCTTTTCGGCGAGAACTGGGTAAACACCGCAGGCGGGCTTGTCGACCAGATCCTCGAGCGCGCGGGTGGCAACCCGCTTTTTGTCGAGGAGATCGTTCGCGGCCTTATCGATCGCGGGCTACTGGTGCGCGAGGGCCAGCGATGGCGCACCATGGCAGGCGAAGTCGCAACTGGCATTCCCGCCACCATCCAGGCGATGTTGCTTGCTCGCGTCGACCGACTGCCCCAGGAGGTGCGCCGGTTGGCCCAGGAAGCCGCGGTAATCGGCCCGCGCTTCGATGCCACACTTCTGAAATCCGTGACGGCCGACCCAAGCCGGCTGGAAGCCGGCTGCGAACTGCTTTGCGATGCGGAAATCATCGAGGAAGTTGCCGGATCAGGCTCGGTCTCGTCGCAAAGCTACCGCTTCACGCAAACATTGCTGCAGGACGTGATCTACCAGAATCTGCTCCTGCAACGCCGGACCGACATCCACGGGCGGGTCGGTGCTGCCTTGGAGCAACTATACGGCGACAAGCCGGAACGGCTCGAGGATTTGACCGTGCTCGGTCATCATTTCGCACTGAGTGCCGAGCGGGAGAGAGGCGCACATCACCTCCAGGCGGCGGGCGATCGCGCTCGCATGATATACGCCAATGACGACGCCCTTCGTCTCTACGAGCGAGCGCTGACTGCGTTGGGCGCGATCGGGCAAACACCGCTCAAACTGGCAATTGCAGAGCGCATTGCCGATTTGAGCGGCCCGGCAGGCCGCCGCGAGATCGCGCACCACCACTACGAGACGGTGTTGCTGGCATACCGCGACTCAGCCGATCGTGTCGCTTCGGCGCGGGTTTTGCGTAAGATCGGTCGGCTGCTCTGGGACGTCGGCAAGCGGGACAACGCAGAATCCCGCTACGCCGAAGCGGCAGCGCTCCTCGAGGGAGCGGATGCCCCGGTCGAGCAGGCGCATCTCTGGCAAGAACGTGGCCGGCAGGCGTTCCGCAGCGGAGATCACGCTCTCGCGGCAAAATGGGCAGACGCGGCGCTGGATTGCGTAGCCACTCTGACAAGGGAACACGTCTCGGAGGTAGGGCGTGATGCCACTCTTGTGACAGCCGAGGCACTCAATACCAAGGCTGTCGCGCTGGCTCGCCTCGGGCGAAACCACGAGGCCGTGGGTCAGGTTGAGCGCAGCATCGAATTGGCCGAAGCCGCCGGTCTGCTGGGCGCGGCCTGCCGTGGCTACACCAATCTCGGCGTGCTTTACACGACCATCGATCCGGCACGGGCGATCGAAGTCTGTCGGCGCGGTCTCGACGTGGCGCGCCGTATCGGTGATTTGGGCTTCCAGGCGCGCCTGCTGGCCAATCTGGCGGTCGCTTGCTGTACTTTCACGGATCGCTGTCCGACAGAGGGCGTGCCTGCCGCAGAAAAGGCCATTGAGATCGATCGGGCACTCGACCAGCGCGAGCACCTGCCGGTGCCGTTGATCGTACTTGGGCAGATCCACCAGTGCAACGGCCGCCCGGAACTGGCGGTTGGCTTGTTCCACGAAGCACTGGATGTCGCCTGCGAAACGGGCGAGCCCCAACTGCTGTTTCCGTGCTATAATGGTCTTGCAACGCTTAATCTCGATCTCGACAATCTGGCCGAGGCCGAACGCTACTTTTCCCTGGCGCAGGATATATGCGCCCAGCACGGGCTCGACCCGGAAGCGCTTGTGGTGCTGCCTTTTCTCGACTAGCCGGGCGGGAGGTTGGACAATGTCTGCGCCTAGTGACTTGGTACCGCTTCAACCGGGCGACCGTGCGCCGAACGTGATACTCGACGCCATTACCCAAGAAGGCAAGATCGCGCTTGACGACTTTCGCGGGCAAAAACCGGTGCTGGTCGGCCTGTTTCGAGGCCTGCATTGCGCGTTTTGCCGGCGCCATATCGCCGCCCAGGCGCGGCTTGATCCGGAGCTGCGCGAAAAGGGTGTGGAGAGCCTGACGGTGGTCAACACGCCGATCGAACGGGCGCGCCTCTATTTCCGCTACCACCCGATGCCGAATCTGCTTGCGGCCTCCGACCCCGAACGTGCTTCACATCGTGCTTTTGGACTGCCCAATCTCGAATTTACCGAAAACGAGACGAACTGGCCGTACAAGGTCGCGATGGCAGCGGCAAAGGGCTTGCGGGTCGACATACCAGGCGTGCTGCCCGGCCCAATGGATCCTTTTGCGGCCGGTGAAATTCTCGAGAAGAAGGACCCCTACGAACTGACCGAAGCCGACGAGCAGATGATGGCAACGGGACACGGACAACTGGTCGGTCAGTTCCTGCTGGACCGGCAGGGGATCGTACGCTGGAGCTTCACGGAGGTTCCAGAGGGCGGGCGATACATGTTTGGGGCGCCAAACCCACGGGAGCTGATGTCGGCCGTGTCGCAAGTCGCCCAATAGACAAGTTCACCGTTCATTCGAGCACGGCCTCGACAATGGCAACAAAGTCATCGAGCGAGCGATCCCCGCGAATCTCGATGCGCGGAAGGTCGATGGGATCGCAATCGAGGTCCGCCGGCCCGTGTTTGCGGCCGAAGCCGATTCGATAGCCGCACTCCTTGGCCAGCCGGCCAAGCCGTCGGTCAGTGACGGAGAAGGGTGCCGCGAACGCCGTGGTTGGCCGACCGGTCCACCGTTCGATGAACATACGGGAGCGCAGGAGCTCGGCGGCCAGGTCAGAGCTCGACAGACCATCGATCGCGCGATGTGTCGCCATATGGCTTCCGAAGAAGGCACCTTCGCCGGCGAGGCGTCGCACCATCCCAGCGTCCATAAGCGGCGTCGGCGGACCGCTGTGGGCGTCCCACTGTGCACTTTCACCCACCAAGTCCGTCACCAGGAACACTTCCGCGGTCAGGTCGTTGGCGCGCAAGGTCGGCCAGGCATGGTCGGCAAAGTTCTGGAAGCCGTCATCGAAGGTGATGAGCACAGGGCGGCCAACGAAAGGCTGACGGTTGGCGATGAACTGTTCCAGCTGCTCTGAACTAATCGCGTGAAAGCCATTGGCGCGCAGCCATGCCATCTGGCTGGCGAATGCGGCGGGCGTGAGCCGAAAACGGGCGAGCGCGGCCGCACCTTCATCGGCGACGCCGTGATACATGAGGACGGGGATACGCTGGCGCCGCTCGTTACGCGCGACGTCGCGGCGCAAGGCCCGCGCCCCGCCCCAGATGATATTTCGCGCGACCCCGATTTCGATGGGTGCGCGGATCGGCACATGATCAATCCTCGGTTCCGTCACCACATCGTCCGGTGACAGGCGGCGGAAGCGGTCTATGCGATAGAGCTCGGTCTGGATCGATTGCTCGAGGACGAGGCCTTCGGTCGCTGCCAGCGTCTCCGAGATGGCCTGGGCACCGAATGTGTTCCAGTCGAAGCCCGTCCTTTCAACATTGTCACGTAGGACGAATGCGTGTGCGCTGATGAAACTGCCGCCAGGCGCCAACGCCTCAGCGAATTTTTTGGTGATGCGCCGCAACTCCGCGAGATTATCCAGATAGTAGAGCACTTCCGAACAAAAGATCAGATCCATCTCACCCGGCAGCGTGTCCGCAGCGAAATCCAGCACGCCGAACTCAATGTTAGGCTGATCGCTGCATCGCGCACGAGCCCGCTCGATGGCTATGGCGGAGATGTCGGTTGCGGTCAAATGGCTCACACGCGACGCCAGCTGCCGCGTGAAGTGGCCCTCCGCGCAGGCCAGCTCAAGCGCCCGTCCGATGGGACCGGCAGGCAGGATTTCGAGCTGCCGCTCATATTTTTCCTGCTCATAGAACGAGCCGTAGTTCCACGGATCCTCGGTCGCGAAATAGCTATTCCAGAACGCCGTGCGATCATTCCTGTCCGTGGCCCGTGCTCGGCGCGGCGCGGCAGGAGGCTGTGCTGGTTCGGCGCTCGACCGGACCAGTTCCCGCGCTTCAGCGGCCAATTGGGCGAGCTTGCCGAAGTGACTGTCCGGATCGGACCGGCGTTCGGCTGTGGACAACAATGCCTCGGCTGCAAGCGTGTTTGACGTGTCGGCACCGGCGCCCTCCTGCGGCACAGCAGATCGTCCTGCAAGCCTTGCCGTACTGTCTGCAAGCCGCTCAGCGGGCACGATATTCCGGATCAACTCAATCCAATGATCCCTTGTCACTGTCCCGAGCACGCCAAACTGCAAGGCAGCCTCGATCTGGCCGTCCATCATCAGATAGGCATAAATTCGGTCGATGCCTTCCGGTAGTTCAATCGCGGTCGGATTGCGTGCGTCGACGCGAATTCCAAGTGTCCGCGCCAGCCTGCGCGGCGCGGCAAGATCGTCGGCATCGAGAAGCATTTGCTCAAGCTGATACTGGACGCGGCGACCCGCTGCGGGATTGTCCCAGACCTTGCCGAGTTCGATGATCAACTCGGTGATGGCCCCGCCGAACCTGTCCCACCTGGCAGCCAATTGCGCTGGCGCCGACAGGCTTCCCACCATAAGGCCGTCGAAGACCACCTTGGCGATCTCACGTGTCCACTTACGTCCTGCCGGGAGCGCGCGCAGGGACTGCGGATCGATCGAGCGCGAGCCGCGGCCGCAATCCGACGCGGCGTTCCACAACGCGGTCCACGCGAGGGCTTCGGAAGCGGTACCGCCGTTCGCATTATCCTTGGCCATCGAGCTTTCGTTTTCTTCGGCAAGAGTCGGCGAATGTCAAAAACGGATGACGGCATCGGATGGCAGCACTGCTCTGTCAAGGTCGGGGCGGATTAGAGGCAGGCAAAAAGGCTTGGTGACAGGCTGAATGGCAAGCGCTCATGCCCCTCGTGTATGGCCTGGGATCCTGGTGCCGGCGTTCTGTGCCCAGAATCACCGATGCCCGGTTCATGGAAACGCCCGGAGGCCCGAGCCGACGTCGAAATACCTCCCCTGGCGGCTAGTAGACACCGCCAAGTACCCGGCGCAACGGTCTAGCCCGCACCGATGACGCCTTGCACCACAACATTGGCTTGTTGAAGTTAGTAGCAACGACGGACATAGATGTCGTTGCTTGCCGATTTGACCGGAAGGTTACAGCACGATGCCACGCATGATTCGACGATTGGGAGCCAGGAATCTGGCGCGCCGGGCACGACGTCTCGGATATCTGACTGCGATGTTTGTCCAGATTACCGGGCCGCTCGTCTGTGGTATCGCCCTCTTGCTGGCTGGTCCGGCACAGGCGCAGGCGGCGGCGAGCGTCCCGCCTGAAAGGGTCAAACAGCTGTTCGAGCTTCTTGACGATCCGTCAGTGAAGGCCTGGGTGGCCGAACAGCGAAATCAGGACGCCGGGTCAACGGCAGCGCCTGCCGCGGCAGGAGTTTCGCCGGCCGACGCATCGTCCGACGCCGTGGCCGCACCCGGCCAGATGAATACGATGGCATCCTCGACGCTCGATCGGATCAAGCATCATATCGAAAGAATCGTGCGAACTTTGCCCTTGCTGCCAGGCCAGTTCGCGCGCGTTCGGGCACAGACCATGGAGGATATGTCCAGCAAAGGGCCTGCCGGCGTATCGGTGCTGATTACGATATTCATCGCTGCCGGCCTGGCGCTCACTTGGGCGACATACAAGCTCACCCGCCCATTTCGTCTTTGGATCATCGCGCAATCGAAGAATACGCCCACTGGGCGAGCCAAGAAGATTGGTGGCCGCCTGCTTTATTCCAGCATGCTGATCGTCTCGTTCGCACTGGGCAGCGCCGGCGCGTTCATGCTGTTCGACTGGCCAATGCTCATCCGCGAGATTGTACTGACATTTCTGATGGCTGCAGTCTTCACATGGGGTGTGCGCACTTACGTTTTGGCCATGCTCGTCCCTTCCTTCATGCACGTCGAGAACGCCGTCGAGGTTCGTGCCTTGCCGATCACCGACGAAACGGCTGACCATTGGTTCTATTGGCTATCCCGGATCGTCGGCGTCTTCGCCTTCTTCGCCGCCGCCTTTAACCTCTTGCCCGGTCTCGGCATCGATCGGGACGGAATGATGGTCCTGTCTCTGGGCGCCGATTTCGTGCTGCTGTTTCTGTGGCTGCTTGCCGTTTGGCGACGACCAAGAAGGGCGGCAGACGGCGCGCACGGTAGCGGTCATGCGGGCGTGACCTGGTTGTTGACTGCTTATTTCGTCGTTCTGTTCCTGGAACGCATCGCCGGCTTATATACATGGTTCTGGTTTACCTTCGCTGCATTCGTCCTGCCCTTGGCAATCGTGCTGACGCAGCGCGGGGTCAATTTCGTCCTGCGACCGGGTTCGGAAGATGTTGGCCGGCCGACGATCCCGGCGGTGACGATCGCTGTCATCGATCGCGGTATCCGGATGATTTTGATCCTGGCGGCGGCTTACTTTCTCGCGCGCGTCTGGGGTCTGGACATGCAATCCATGCGCGACAGCGATACGACGACTATGCTCATATTGAGCGGCTTGATCAATGTCGTGGTCATTGCGCTTGCAGCCGATTTCGGCTGGTCGATCATCAAAGCTCTGATCGAACGAAAGCTGGGCATCCACACACCGCATGCGGTGATCGGCGATGAGGACATCCTGACCCTCGATCCGCATCAGGCGCGGCTGCACACGCTGTTGCCGATCATCCAGAACATTCTGCTCGCAGTGATCATCGTGATGGCGGTGCTGATGATGCTCGCCTCAATTGGAATCCAGATCGGCCCGCTGATCGCCGGCGCTGGCGTCGTCGGCGTCGCCGTGGGTTTTGGTGCACAAACCATCGTCAAGGATGTGATCTCAGGCGTGTTCTATCTGCTCGACGATGCTTTTCGTGTCGGCGAATACATTTCATCGGGCAGCTACAGGGGTACGGTGGAGAGCTTTTCGCTGCGCTCGGTGAAGCTGCGCCACCATCGTGGTCCGCTGTTCACAATACCTTTCGGCGAACTCGGGGCGGTGCAGAACCAGAGCCGCGACTGGGTCACCGACAAGTTCAACGTCACCGTTGGCTATGACACCGATATCGAGCTCGCGCGCAAGCTGATCAAGCGGATAGGCCTCGAACTGGCGGAAGATCCAGAATTCAAACATTGGGTGATCGAACCGATCAAGATGCAGGGCGTACAGGAGTTCGGCGAGTACGGCATCGTCTTGAGGGTCAAGGTCACAACCAGACCGGGAGGTGCCTTCAGTATGAAAGGCAGATTCTTTTTACGTCTCCGCCAGGCCTTCAAAGAGCAAGGCATCGAACTCCCATTCCCCACCGTCCACGTCCAGGGGCTGCAGAACCCACATGAGGCGGAGAATGCGCCTTTGGAGATCACGCCCGAGTTAAGAATGGCCGTCGCGCAGTCGCACACCAATCGGCGCAGAAAAAAAGCCAGCACAACGGAGTAGGAAAGCTGTGACACCTGCCGGTCACAACGCGGCTTTTCGCGCATCGGCCGTGACGGGGAACTCTTTTATGTTCAACCGATTGAGACGAAGAAAGTGCCGTCACGAACCTCACTGGCCCTGACGGTACTTTGAAATGTTCGGCCGGGAGTATGCCGGAGGTCCGTTGGACGTGGCGTTGGTGTCAAACTGTATGTGCCGACAGATGCCGAACGCCAGCGAACGGATTTATTCAATGCTTTGTGGCGCACATATTGAAGGTCAGGTTGAGTGGCCTTGATCACGCCCTGCGATGCGGTCGATTTCGTCGCAGCCGCGGTAAGCGCCGTTTGGTTGGTAGTAGAACACGGCGTCTTCGTGGATTGCGGCTAGCTCACGATTCTCGCTCAAGGGTCCATCTCCACCGATAGCAGGAACACGCAGTGTAAGAGGGAACTTCCGCAAGCGACGGCGATGCAGCCGCCCGAACCGGCAGCGCTCTGCCACAGGATCCACATGCACAAGATCGCGCAACGCTGCGCAATCTGAAGGCCAAGTTCCGTGACCCGGAGAACGGCATCCGCCGCTTGCTGAGGTCATTCGGCCTCTGCTTGGGCAAGGTCGGACGCGGGGCTTTCGAGCAGGCGGTGCGCCCGGGCGGCGGGGGACGATCCGCTGCCGGCTGAACTGATAGACGCCATGCTGTCGGCGCACCCGGCATTGGAGGCAGTATTGCAGGCTCACGAGCTAGTCTTGAAGATCGTTGGGCGCAGTGCCTGATGCGCAACGGCCATCGGCGGTCAGGAATATAATAGCCGACGTCCGCGACGCTTCCGTTTGCGCTTCGGCTTTTTCGCTTCAGATGCAGGGAACCAAAAACCCAGCTTCAACACTTCGTCGACGCTTGTGGGACTCGGGGCGGGTGCAAGCGGGCTGAAACCATGGCCAGAATTCGAGAGGACCGTTGATCCTCCCCGATAGTCACCTTTGCCCTGACGCTTCGGCACTCCATTCCCCCAAGCCAATAAGATTGCAAGATTAGCGCAGGCTTGAGGAAGGCACCAGACGCGCCAGGCTCGTTTTCCATGGCGGAGGGCAGCATCGAGGTTGGCGACAAGGTCGCGAACTGGTCGTCGCGAACACGTTGTGCTTGGTGCAAAGCTATGCGGCGCCAAAGCGAAGGAAGTCATTGATTGACAGCCCGGATTGAAGACGCGAAAGAGCCCGCCTTCGGAGCCACTTGTCGGTGGCGGGAGACGGGCTGCGGAAGCCTTGGAGTGTCCGAGCTCGTCTGAAATGCTTCCTGCCGCACGAACTTCAGAAGGGGGAGCTCGGTTCCATCAGCCTTTGCTAGAATTAAGAGCGACTTCCCAAGACACCACCTTTGGGCTCGCCCCACTCGGGGCGATGCGGGTCCGGTTGAGGGTTGCGGACCTCAGCCAGCAGCGACGGGCCGCTGACAGCGTTTGAAACATGCTTCGGAATATCAGGTTCCGCTTATGCAGCAAAAATGCCCGCCAGCTTTCGGCAGCGGCAAGGTCCAACAGAACAAGAAACATTGCACTGAATGGGAATAGTGCAGCGGCGGAAGCGATTGGGCGCGCAAATGTTCCACGGACACCTACATGCCGACACCTTGGTATGAATCCGTAAATTGTCTTGAAGGGGCAGGCTTTAAGGCACATAATTCTTAGCGCCGGTCACCCCTTCCCTGGACTGGTCCGGTGCATGGCCCGGCCTGCGAAATGCTGTCACGTTCATTGCGCGGGCCGAGGTCCTTCACACTTGCCGGTGTGAGGCCCGAGCGTCTCCTGGCGGCTTGCTGTGGCCTCGATGCACCTCTGTTGCGCTCTAGCAGGTGCCGCCAGTGCTCGCCTCTGCAGTTGGATCGTCGTCTGCAGCTTGGCCAGCAAGTTCCGTTGTCCCTAAACTCGACTGTTTGGCTGCCGCGGGAGCATACGGAACGATACGGGGAGATTTCTGATTTTGGCCCACGAAAAAGCCAACAAAATCAACGGTTCTAATACGTCCTCCGGGCCCACCATAATCGTTATTTATCAATGGCTTATTGGCCTGTTCGCCAACAGGTTCGCCAGGCAGTGGTTTGCGCGTTACCAACCGTACGACGCGGTCCATGCACTGCACGGCCAGACCTAGGGCAGGGAACAGCAGCTGTCCGGCCCGGCCGGCATCGAAATCAGGTGGCTGCATCGCGACGGTGTCGCGGCGGGGCACGCCGAATTTAAGCTCGGTGGAATCCAAATGTCTGATACGGACAGTTTTGGAGAACCGATGCGGTCTTACCATGGTCATCGAGCAGAGGACCGATCGCCAGTATCGCATCAGCGTCGATGTTCCAGAGTAACTCGCGCATCGCCGCTCCAAGTTGCAAATATCGCATGAGAGGCTTGCAAGGTTGGTCAGTATAAATCACTGCACAGGCCCCATGCCTTTATTGCTTGTCCCTTGACAGAGGCGCTAAAAGATCATTCGAATGTTGCTGGCTTGATGCCGGCATGAGAACGAGTCTGCGCCATGAAGCTATCGGCAGCACGGTATCAAGTATCGGTTTTGGCTGCGCTTCGCTTGGTTCTCGCATTGGAGTTCGCAAGGGCATCGAGACGCTCGAACGCGCGTACGAAGCAGGGGTAACCTGGTACGACGTAGCGCCTTCGTATGGCGACGGGATGGCTGAATCGATCTGGGGCGAATTTGCATCCCGGAAACGCGGTAGCGTCTGCGTCTGCACCAAGGTTGGCATGCGCCCGCCGAAGACCTCCGTACCCATGCGACTGCTGAAGCCGTTGTCGCGGATCGCTATTGCGGCGGCTCCGGCGCTTAAGCAATATGCTTCAAGAGTGCGCTCCACGCCCTTCAAGGTGCCGCTGTCTGCCGAGTTGATAAGATCAACTGTCGAGGAGAGCCTGGGGCGTCTTCGCACGGATTATGTCGATGTCCTCGCGCTGCACCGTCCGACCGCCGAAGAACTTGTTCGCGAGGGTATCATCCGGGCCGTGGAGCGCGGTTCAGGACGGGAAAGCCCGGGCCATTTCGGTCGCAGGAGACCTTGAGGCTGGAATGACGGCTCTCAATGAATCGCTGCCTTATCGGTTCGTTCAGATTGCCAATACCCCGCTGGAGCCAAACCTCGGGAAGTTGAAGGAGCATGCTCACCGGCACAGAACGTTTGTAACGTACGGGACATTCTCGGGCCTCGACCGAATCGTCGCGAAGTTCAATGCGCAAAAGGAAATACTGGGCGCTCTTGGCGAACTCGGATACCGCGGCAGTCCCACTGAAATTGCTGTCGCGTTTCTCGCCGACTACGCATTCGCAACGAATTCAGCGGGCGTCACCCTGGTCTCTATGTTCAAGAAGGAGCACCTCGATTTCAATCTGCTGCGATTGAAGAACGATCCAACACCCGAGCGGCTAAATGCCCTCGTTGCCGCGCTGGACATGGTGTGAAGGACTGATCGGCTGGCACCTTGCCAGGATTCACCAACGACAGTCTCAGCAATCGCTGCTTTTGGTGGCGCCCCGTGCGAATGGATGATTTCAGAGCAGGTTTGACTGGCGCACGAATGCCGAACACCTATACTGGGAAGATCAGGGGTTCGCCATGAGCAAAGAGTTCAGTGTTGCCGACGCCTATGGCACGGGCCGCGCCATCTTCATGGGACTTGAGCTGCTCGTCGCGCCCGGTGCGCTCGTCCCCCGGCCAGAGACGGAGTTGCTGGGCACGACTGCTCTTGGTGTTTTGCATCAAATGAACCTGCCGGCGCCGCGCATAGTCGACATGTGCTGCGGCACTGGCAATCTGGCGTGTGCCATCGCCCACCACATTCCCACCGCACGTGTCTGGGCGAGCGACCTCACCGATGAATGCGTCGAAGTAGCCCGCCGCAACGCCGCCCATCACGACATGGCTGACCGCGTTTCGGTGCTTCAGGGCGACTTGTTCGACGCGCTCTCCGGCCTGGGGCTTGACGGGACGATCGACGTGATCGTCTGCAATCCGCCCTACATTTCGGAAAAGCGGCTCGAGGGCGACCGCGCGCATCTGGTCGAGCTCGAGCCGCGTGAAGCATTCGCGGCCGGCCCTTACGGCCTGAGCATCCATATGCGGGTGGTGAAAGACGCGCCGCGATACTTGCGGCCTGGCGGCATCCTGCTCTTCGAGGTCGGCCTTGGCCAGGACCGGCAGGTGATGGCTCTGCTGGAGCGCAGCAAGGCATACGAGAACATCCGTGCTGTCTCCAACGAAGCGGGCGAGGGCCGGGTGGTTCTGGGACAAGCCAAGGCGCAGGCATGAGCCGTGCGGAAAACCAGGGCAATTCCAGGAACCGCTCTGGCTTTACGCCGGCAATCAGTTCATTTTGCGGATGATGTATTGCTCGATCCCCCGAATGGAATCGAGGTTTTCAGGCAAGAGTTCGCTATCTTCGACGATGATGCCAAAGGTCTCCTCGATAAAGCCGATAATCTCAAGCACCCCCGTCGAGTCGACGATGCCTTGATCGAGCAAGGACGTGTCGTTCACCAACGCCTTCACGTCGCTCACGTAGAAATTCGAAACCAGGAAATTGCGGATCTGCTCGCTGTAGGTTCGGTCCTTGACAGTCAACATGAATTCGCCCTCCGTAGCGACACCACAAATCTAGCGACCTTGTCCTAAAGCGCGTCGCGTAGAGACGGATTCATGCGACGCGCTTTAGGTCCTTGTTTTATGCCTGTCGTTCTCCCAAAACCGAGGTCACTTTTGGGCGACATGCATTGGCCCGCCTCATGACAGGGCCGTTTTCTTGAGTTTGCCTGTGTCTGTCATCGGCAGGCTGGCCACGACGACGATGGACTTCGGAACCATGAAGTTTTCCAGTCGTTTCTGGCACTCCATCTGCAGCTGTTTTTCGCCGATGGTTCTTCCATGTTCCATGACGACAAACGCCTTCACCGCCTGCCCAAGGAGTTCGTCGGGAACACCGATGACCGCCGCTTCCCGAACGCCGGGAATATTCATAAGGACGTTCTCCACTTCCTTCGGCGCCACCTTCTCGCCTCGCGACTTAATGATCTCGTCACCACGGCCAACGAAGTAGAGGTAACCCTCCGTGTCCATCCGGCAGTAGTCGCCGGTGTACAGGACCTGCTCGCCGGGCAGCGGGCCGGATTTGAGCTTCCTGGCCGTCGCCTCGGGCTTGCCCCAATATCCCTTCATCACCGTTGCGCCGCGAATAACGAGCTGGCCAACGACGCCGGGCCCCACCCGCCTGTCATGTTCGTCTACGATCCACATTTCCGTATTCGGGATCGCGATCCCGACGCTCAATGGCTTTCGCTCGAGATCCGCCGGCGGCAAATAGGTGCAACGCTTGCATTCGGTGAGGCCGTACATCGAATAGATGCGCGCACTCGAAAACAGATCCCGAAGCATGAGAATATGCTTGAGGGGCAGGGCCGCCGCGGTGTTTGTGACGTAGCGAATGCTCGAGAAGTCCTGATCTTTAAGGGACTTGAGTTCGGAGAGTGCCGCAAAGATGGTCGGCACGCCGGGAAAGCCCGTAACCCCCTCTTGCCTGATCACCCCAAGGATCTGCGCCGGGAAAGCGAACGAGCGTTCGAGCACCAGCCGGGCGCCGGTACGAAACGCCATGATCATCTGGTACAGGCCGTAGTCGAAGGCGAGGGGTAGGACATTGAGGATCACCTCGTCCTCGGCAAGCTCGAGGTAGGAAGCGATAGACGCGCACGCGGTCATCATGTTCCTGTGCGTCAGCATCACGCCCTTGGGTTCGCCTGTCGACCCGGACGTGTAGATGATGGCGGCAAGATCGACATCGATGCAACGCCGCGCCGGCGGTGCATCGCCGCCGTTGGCGACCGCGGTGTCCCAGCGCACGGCATGCGGCAATTGGGAGAGGTCGACGTCATCGGTCGATCCGGAAACGATCACCCGCAGAAGTGACGGGCAACCGCGCGCCGGCTCGCGGAAGATGGGGTGCAGATGCGCGTCCGTGATCAGCGCCGCCGGTCGGCAGTCGTTGAGCAGATAATCAAGCTTGTCACTCTTGGTGAGCGGGTTGACGATGCACACCACCGCATTTGCCTTGAGCACCGCCCAGAAGCTCACCACCGTCTCGACGGTGTTGTCGGCGAAGATCATCACGCGATCGCCGCGCACGACGCCTGATCCTGCCAGATCATGGGCGATTGCATTGGCGCGCGCCTCGAGCTCACCATAGGTGACACGTTGCTTGCCGCACACCAGCGCAACCTTGCCGCCAAGCCGGCCGGCGGAGTGGGCGAGGTAGTCATGCAGCAGAGGTACGGCATCATGCAACATGCAAGCGCTCCTCCCGATGTTCGCAGTCGACGTCGACGCTGAGCCCATGCACGCGGGTTCCACTGGGACAGCTCGCGACAAACTGCTGATGAAGGAGTTGGGTAGACAGCACGCCGACGAGCGCCATGTTGTCGGCATTGGAAAGATCACCGTCACCGGTCCTGGCCTGGCACTTGCCGAGCAGGCGTGTGACCGAAGCCGGATCGAAAACATTCGCCTCGCGTATCGCTGTCTCCGAAAGCGCTTCGCGAATGTATTCCGGTGCGGCGTCGGCGGTGAAGCAAAGCGCGTTGGGCGCCCGGAATGGCTGCTTCTTGCGTGTTACGATCTCAGAGGGGATGATCGGCTCTGCCACGCGTTTGAGCACGTGCTTCTCATCGAGGACACGCAGCTTGTAGGAAGGCGGAAGTGAATTCGCGAGCCTCACAAGTTCATCGTCCAGGAACGGGAAGCGCCCCTCGACGGAGTGAGCCATCAGCATCCTGTCGCCTTGCGAAGAAAGCAGATAGCCCGACATCAATGTCTGGATCTCGAGATATTGGTCCTGCGCAAGAGGGCTCCAACGCGAAAACGCCGCGGGCAGGCGGGCGAGCAGTTCCGACACAGCGTCGCGGCGCTGGGACTCGGCGCGCAGGTCCGCGGAAAACAAGCGCTTGATGGCGCTGGTGCTGCGCCAGCGCGTGTCATGGGCAAAGCCGGGGGCGTCATAGCTCTCGATACCGCGCCCGAAGAACTGGCGCGCCATCGCTTGCTGTTGCACCGGCGAGCGAGTGAGATACGGGTAAAGGCGCTCCAGGAGCCGCGAGCGTCGTGTCGATGCCGGCTGGTGTCCCCAGAAGCGGCGAACCTTGCCTTCGCGGAACAGGTCGTAGCCAGCAAACATTTCGTCGGCACCCTCGCCGGTCAGCACGACCTTGATGCCACGCTCGCGCACCAGCCTCGAGAGCAGGAACAGCGGCGCCGGGGCGGTCCTCAGTATCGGGCGCTCGGTGTGGTAGATCACCTCCGGAAAGATTGCGGCGATATCGCTGCGCGAAACCACCACTTCATGGTGCTCACTGCCGGTTGCTTCGGCAACCAGGCGCTGGAAGCGGGTCTCGTCATATTCGGCGTCGGCAAAACGCAAGGAGAAGGTCTGGAAGCGTCGGCCGGCGAAGCGCCGTCCCAATGTCGTCACAAGCGAACTGTCCAGCCCTCCGGAGAGGTAACAGCCGACAGGCACGTCGGCGCGCACCATTCGGAGCGCCGTCGCGGCCTCGAGGGCGCCACGCACGCGGTCCACCGCGTCATCGCACGACCCGGTGAACTCGCCGTGCCGCGATCCGAAATTTTCGGGGTAGGAAGGCTGCCAGAAGGCCTGCTCGCGAACGGTGCCATCCTGGTAGGTGCGGACATGCCCTGGCACGAGTTCATGGATCCCCTGAAATACGCCTTGCGGCGGAACGACTGTCCAGAGCGTGAAGGTCTGATCGAGGCCGGCGGGATCAAAGGCGCGAGGGATGGTTGGATCGGCCGCGAAAATGGCCTTCACTTCGCTGGCGAAATAAAGCCGGCCCGCGTGCTCACAGAAATGCAGGGGGCAAATGCCGAACCGGTCGCGCGACAAGACGAGACGACCCGCTATCGAGTCCCAGATTGCGATTGCCCATTGGCCGTTCATACGCTCGAAGGCCGCTTCTCCCCACGCACGATATGCGTGTAGCGCGACCTCTGTGTCGCTGCGGGTTCGGAAGCGGTGGCCGAGTGCAATCAGCTTTTCACGCAACTCGACGTAATTGAATATCTCGCCGTTGAACACGATCCAGGTCGTGTCGCCTGTGTCCGCAAGCGGCTGCTGGCCACTGGAAAGATCGACGACGGACAGGCGGGCATGCGCCAGCCCCGCGCGTTTGTCCCGGTAAAGGCCGCGCTCGTCCGGGCCGCGATGCGCCAGCGCACCCACCATCCGCATCAGCGCCTCGCGCGAAGGAGACGCCGCCGCGGCGTTCAGCGCCACAATTCCAGCGATGCCGCACATCCCCGGTCAATCCTCGCCAATTTCCACGGAAAGCAAAGGTCGCGCGTGAAGATAGTGGGCGGCCCGCCGTTTCGCGTCGATGTCCTTGAAGACTTTCTGCAGCTGGGGCTCGGTGAGGCCGGCAACCGCCGCGACCTCATCGCTGGCGATCCCGTGGTTCAGGCCGCAAAGGCATAGATCCATCAGGTGATAGGGCAGCGCGAAGTAGAATTCCTCCTGGCTTTGCGCCATGGAGAATGTGTCGGTTGTCGGTGCCCGCCGCCGGATTTCCTCGTCCACGCCGAGATATTCCGCGAGCTGATAAACCTGGGTTTTGTAAAGGTGGACGATCGGCATCAGGTCGGCGGTTCCGTCACCTTGCTTGACGAAAAACCCCTGGTCGTACTCCAAACGGTTTGGTGTCCCCGCAACCGCGTATTTGAGGCGGTCGGCGTGGTAGTATTCCGTCATCTTGCGCAGGCGCTGCTTATAGTTGGTCGCTGCGACGATCTGCAGATAGGCAGCTGGCGACAGACGCACCGTGTCGACCTTACCCTCTGGGTCCTGGACGGTGAGCCGGGTGATGTTGAGGCCGTTGCTCTCGAGAACCGGCTCAAGCACCAGCTTGCATTTCCAGCCGTCCCCATAGTCGGGAACGACGGTTCGGATTGCCTCGAGCTGCCGGCTATAGGCGCCAATGGCCTCCAGTGCCGGGCCTATGTTTTCCAGGACGCTCTCAATGCCAAGCTGGGCCGCGACACGGCGGCCAAGTCTAAGGGAGTCGCCGGAGGAATCCCGCTCCGGCATGAACAGTCCCAAGACCTTGTCCTTCCCGAACGCGCGCGTGCACAAGGTCGCGACGACGGAACTGTCGATGCCGCCGGAAAGGCCGACAACCACGCCTCGACGATGGAGCGTGCCAAGAACCTGCCTGCGCAAGGTGTCAACGATGCGATCGACCTCCGCACGAGCATCGAGCACCAGCACGTCCTTGCTGAAGTGCGAGATTACGTCGATGACAAATCCTCCCTTTTGCGAGACTCGGCCGGGGAGTAGGTCTGCACGACGGCCGTCTCGATGAGCGGACGGTTGGTGGCAAGATTAGGCTCTATGACAAGGTCGATGTGGTTGCCCTTGATTGGAACCACGTCCAGGTGTGCCAAAGCGCTATCCCAGCCCAAAGCCCGAGGCATTCCCTCCCGACGACATCGAAACAAGGTGCCGGAGATGGGCAGAGCCGGTTTCGGCGCCTCGAGCCACTGGAAGAAAGACTGCGCCCGCAAGACCTCCTGCAGTTCCAGTTTGGTTCTGAAGCTCGTCGGGTTGAACTCTCCCTTGGCAAACCGGTCGAGAATCCTGGCGAGATACGCTTCGCAGCCCATGGCAACGGTGATTTTCGCAAGGGCTCGGCAAGCCATTCGGTGGGCGGATATGCGATTCGTGCGAATACGATGGAATGTGCGGGTAAGTGTCTCCCAATGGTTGCTCGGCTCGTCCAGAAGGCTCGTATCGAGGATACCCAAAAACCTCACCGACCGCCCGGCTTCCAGAAGCCGTGCCGCAACCTCGAATGCAACCGCGCCACCAAGCGAATGGCCGAGAAGTCGCACGGGGCCGGCAGGTTGGGCGCGGCTTATCTGCTCGAGTGCGGCGGCAGCCATGGCGGAGAGAGTGTTATGTCCGTCCAGTATCGCGGCGAGGCCAGGATACCGGATGGGGCTCACCCGGGCGACTTTGCCCATGGCGGCTGCGAACGCAGCCAGGCTCGGACCATAGCCGACGGACCCTGGAAACAGGAAAAGAACCGGGGGGTGATGCTTCGTCGCGCGCCGTTCGCCCGCCTGTGCGGACACGACCGCCTCAACCATCTGGTCGAAGCTCATGCCGACGGTGAAGGCCTCGAGGCCCAGCTCTTGCCCGATAGCGCTTTCGATCGCCATGACGCAATGCAGCAGCTGCAGCGAATCTCCTCCCGCGTCATCCCAGTTTCCCGCGGCAACGCCCGTGTTGAGAACGTGCATCCACGCGTGCTGCACCATTTGCCTTGTATTCAGTTCGCCTCTTGCGGGGGGCGGTCGGGGAGTGGACGGCCGGGCGGCTGGCGCCGTCTTTCTCTCCGAACGATCCATTTCGGTCAGCGTTGCCAGGTCGACCTTCCCTCCCAACAGGCGCGGGATCGCGGCGATGGTGTGCAACCGCAAGGGACACAGTGGCGCCGGCAACGTTGTTCTGACGAGCTGGCGAAGCTCATCCGCAAAAGCAGCGCCTGCGAAGTGCTGGGGAACCGCGAATGCGATGAGTTCCTCCGCTGGCGTAACGATTGCCACGGCATCCGCCACCGAAGGCGCGCAACGCAGGACCCGTTCGAGCTCGGCGGGCTCGATGCGTCGACCATTGATCTTGATCTGGCGCCCTTTGCGGCCGACGATCCACAACAGGCCATCATCGTCCAGCCGAACGAGGTCGCCCGTCGCAAAAAGCCGAACATCGGGATCGTCCGGGTCCGGCCGCGCGGGAACGACGACACCGTTCTCCCAATGACCAAGCAGAACATAGGGGCTTCTGATCAGAAGCTCTCCACTCTCGCCTGTCCCAACATTGCGCCCGGCTTCGTCGACAATAGCGAATGCCATCCCGGGAAGCAGCCTGCCAACGGGAACCGACGCGTCTTGCTCCGGCCAGTCCGGCGGCAAGAACCATTGCGAACCGGTGGTTTCCGTTGATGAGTAGCCGATCTGGATCAGGCACTGGTCCGAAACGGCTTTGCGCAGCAACGCGATGTCCGTCCACGACACCTTCTCGCCACCGAGCCGGGCCACTCTGAGTGACTGGAAGGCGTCAGCTGGGGCCTCAGTCAGGAGTGCCCGAAGCAGCGCCGGCACAAGATACACAACCGTTACGCCTTCGGCTTGAACCCGAGCGCGGACGGCGCGCAGGCCGACCGCCTCCACCTCGAGAAGATGCAACGTGGCGCCCGTCAGCAACGCCGTAAAAATCTCCCGGCAACCGGCAATCGTGGCGGGCCCGGTCAGCGGCAGAAAAACGTCATCTGCGTTGATATGGCACGCGTCAACATATTGCCGGACCCGCCACAGCAGGCTGCGTTGGCTGTTGACGATCCCCTTGGGACGTCCTGTGCTACCTGAGGTGTAAAGCACCATTGCCGGCGCATCGACGGAAACCGGAGTGGGCTGCGGTTGCTGTGATGACTTTTGATCGTTCGGCGCGACGGCGGCCGCAATATCGATCCATAGGACGTCCTGCGCCAGATCGACGGGGTGAACATTTCCAGCGCCTATGATGGCGCCGAGCCGTGCGGCGTTCACAATCTCGATGATCCGGGAGCCTGGATCTCTTATATTGAGCGGAACGGAAGGCCGCCCGGCCGCGATGCTCGCCAGTATTGCCACAGCGTACCAGACCGAGTTGGCATGAAGGATGCCGACCGCCTGTCCTTCGGGGACGGCAACGGCGATCCGGTGAGACAGTGTCTCGACAGCCCGGAAAAGCTCCGAGTAAGTCAGGCGATTGGTGCCGTCGCCAATCGCGAGCTTGTCGGGATATTGCCTTGCGACGTTTCCAAGGTGATCGAAGACGGGAATGTCCGCAAATTCGGCGCCCATCTGTTGATAGTGGCGCCAGACAGGGCCTCCCTGGTCAAGAGCATATTCAGGCACATCTGACCATTTGCGGGTCGTCGTTGGTCGACAATCCACCTGTAGATCTTGATTCACCGCTTCCGAGTGCAAATACGCTGAAGACATTCAGGGCCCCGCCAAGCTGAATGCCGAACATCGCTCGCCACTGAACTCTTTTCATCAATCATTCGGATGATGCCTCGATCTTAACCGGGCAGCGCTTTCCCGATCCGCCCTCCGGAAAGATCTCTATTCGTCTCCAGCAACGGCCGGTTCCCCTCGAAGGTCCTTCGACCGCGAGACGCTTGCCCAGGCCAATCCCGCGTGCCACCGGCGGCAGGTATTATGATCCGGAGGCGGGCGCCTCCAAGAATCCACGAATCGGAACAGTCATTCAAATGAACGTTGGTGTGGTTTGTATTCTGGCTAAGCTTTGATCCGCAGGTGAATGAATGCTTGCTCGGAGACGCTTGGGCATTCCTCCATGATCATCGAGTTGTTTGGGCCGCCTGGTGCAGGCAAGACCACACTTCTTCGCGGCCTCTGCCAGGGGATGGCGAAACACGGCATCAACGTGAAGACAGTGAACGGGTATCGCCTGATCGAATATGGGTCGGCCCAGGACGACGGTCCGGAAGTACGCCATGGCATTGGGCGTATTGGCAAGAAGATTGCCACATCCGGTCCTGTCCTGCTGTCGACCTTGCCAAAGGACGGTGTCGCGGCCCGGCTTCTGGCATCAATCCCTCTACGAAGCCGCACATGGTCATGGCGCATGAAGGTCGACATCGCCCTGCTGTGCGAGTCCTGGCGTCAGGCACAGGAATCGGAAGGCTACTTCATTTTCGAAGAGGGCCTAATCCAGGCTTTGTGTGCGCTGGTTGTGCTGGCGCGAACTCCAAGCATTGACGTGGTTCGTGACTGCCTGGCGTTCCTGCCGCGACCGGACCTCCTTATCCAGCTCGATGCGCCGCAGGAAACGTTGCGCAGCCGTCTTATGGATCGGCATGCGCAGCAACCGCTCCTCGAGGTCCTGCTGTTCGAACTCGGCGTGGACAGGGGGTTGAGGCAGGCCGAGATCTCAAGGGAGATCGGCGAATGCCTGCGCCAGGACCGATGGCCCTTGATAAAAGTCAACGGTGGTGAACCTCACGATTTCAACAAGGTCATCGCGCGGGTCTTGGAAGAGCATGAGACTGCCCCGGAGTGGCCAAGGCGATAAAAGCTGAAACCACTGGACCTATGGCGCAGTTTTGCATTTGCTCAACTGGCATGGTGCGATTAAGGCGTTGCGCCAATTTGTGTACGGCACTGCCGATCCAGCCAGACGCGCAATCATTTCGTATCGCGTTGGTCGAGCACCTCAAGCATGGTGGTCAACATGCTTCCGACTTCTTCCGAGATTTCCTCGGGGCGAATTCCCGCCCTGATGGCATCCGCCGTTGCTTGGTCTGCGAGTTTCGCCGCAAGGGCCGGGTCGGGGTTCGAAATGGGTGGAACATTGTCCTCCACCCATTTCTGCAGGAATTCGATGCCCCGAGCGCTCATGACGGACTAATGCGCGTTGGAGCGATTTCGTTCCCCCGAAGTATGTTCAAGAAAACGTCAGACCCTTGTGATCAGGGCCTGACGTTCCCCAAGGCTCACATTACGAGGAACGAAGACGCCGTCAACGCCAGGTGCGGAGCAAGAGTGGCAAACTGGATCTGGTGTGCGCCGCCTGCGCCATCGGCGTCGAAAGAGAGGGCGCCGGTCGAACTGTTGTAGATGATGTGGTCACCGCTGTCATGCGCACCCTTGCCGACGTGGAATGCCGAGGTGGGAAGGGTGCTGCCTTGAAGGCCGGTAAACACAGTGTGGTCGAGAAGGATCTTGTCCTGGGCCACATTGAAGTCGGTGATCTTGTCGACATTGCTGGTATTGAGGGCGGATTTGAAGACAAAGACATCCGCGCCCCCATTTCCCGTGAGAACGTCTTTCCCGCCACCGCCGTTGATGTAGTTGTTGCCGGCATTGCCATCTATGGTTTGGGAGAACTCGTTTCCTTTGAGATTGATGGGGGAGGTGTCGGACTTGCTCGTGGTGGCGAGATGTTCGATCTCCGAGCCGGCCGACAATACATAACTCACCGATGCCAGCACGGTATCGTTGCCGCCGCCCGGCAGTTCCACCACCTTGTCGCCGGCGTTGTTGACATAATAGGTGTCGTTGTAGCCGCGGCCGATCATCGTGTCGGCGCCAGTGGTGCCGTGAAGCACATCCGCGCCGCCCGTGCCGTAGAAAGTGTGATCGCTGGTCGAAGGCACACTGGTGGTCGGGGGCACACTGCTGACCGGAGGCACACTGCTGACCGGAGGCACACTGCTGACCGGAGGCACGGTGCTGGGCGGAGGCACGGTGCTGGTTGGGGGCACAGTGCTGCCAGTCGTATCGCCGGTCGAAGGCGTGCTGGTGGTGCTCTGGTTGTGCTGAAGGAAGAGGGCTTGCAGCGCCGACGAGTTGCCAAGCGCCGTGTCGCCCTGTTGAGAACCCCACGCATAGGCATAGTCGAAGGCGGGCGATGGCGCCACCTTGGCCCAGTGGTCCAGCATGGTCTGTTCCTGGGCGACGGTGGGAAGGACATATTGGCCGCCCGTATCAGTTGTGAAACTGCCGCCCCCAAACGTCTGGTAAACCGGAACGATCTGGCTGACCGGGATGCCCGAGGCGACAGCCGCGGCCACGTTCCTGTCGATCATGTTGTAGTCAACCGTGCTTGTGCCGGTGCGTACCGGGTAGGGATCCACGCCGTAATAGTCGATATGCGTGTTGGCGGGATTGTAAGTGTTTGAAAAATCGGGATTTGCGGAAGACCCCATGTTCATCATGGTGATGAAGGTCTTGGCGCCGGGCAGGTTTGTGTGGATCCAGTCGGATTCCGCCTTCAGATTCGCGGCAGTGGCATAGGTCCCCCATTTGCCGGTCGGGTCCGGCTCATCGACGAGGAAGAAGCCGAATGCCTTCGGATTGCCGATGAAGGGCGTGACTTTCTGGATAAAGGACGAGGTTGCGCCATTGGCTTCATTGAGCCACACCAGACCTTTCGTGCCGGCCGGCAAGGCGTTGAGTTCGTCCACGGATGAAACGTCGACAAGATTGAATCCGGCGGCGGTGACCTCGGAGGCCGATCCACCCGAGGCGTAATGGAGGGTTGTCATGCAAATATCCTTCGTCCGATTCGGTAGGTGCCCCACACCTGCCTACGGGAAAGGATACATTAGAGACAAATCACATACCGGCGCCTGTTGATAGAATCTTTGATCATCGTGAAGAAAACGCTACCGGCTCGGCCGGCTAGCTTGCCTCCGAGGCTTGTAGACTATCCAACGATTTTTGGCACTCCACGCAGGACTGTGGAGTGCGCATGGCGACCGTCTATTTGCTATGCGCCACTCATCAGAAGGGCCCTTTCTATCAACGGACGGTTGTGGCTGAGATGGGGTTCAACGAGCATGTCCAGGTGCCCGCCGACGATCGGGACTATGTTCAGGCCGGTAACGAAAGCACTCCACCCAAGGTCTGTCGGAACGCCTGTGCGCCTGCACCGAAACAAGGTGGCGGTAATCGGCAATGCGGGCTTCGGTTGCGCGAGCCATTGGCCAAATGCCCGCATCCGCAGGATTTCTTCGAGCTCGAGGCGCAAAATGAATCGCGTTCTGGCGAAGGTCTTCCATTTAAGCCAGTCGATGCCTCTCGCGAGCTGGGCCTCGGCACCAAATCGGGCAAACAATTTTGCCAGAGCCCGCAAAGTCATGCGATCCACCGTCACTCTATGCGCGCGGATGCGCTGAGCGGTTCGTGCAAGAGTTTCACGGTAATTGTGCTGCCCAGGCCCGATATTGGTGTCGAGGATTCCCAGGAACGTGACCGACCGACCGGCAGCAACAAGTTTGGCGGCAACTTCGAACGCGACGCCGCCACCAAGCGAATAGCCGATCAGCTTGACATTGCCATCAGGCTGGACCTGGCCGATCTGGTCGACAACCGCATCCACCATCCGCGGTATCGTGCCATGTCCCCTCAGCAGATCGTTCAGATCCCCGTAGCGCACGGCAACAACCCTGGCGACATTGCCCATCTCGGCACCGAAGGCCGCCAGGCTTGGGCCGTAGCCGATCGATCCCGGCACGATGAACAAAATGGGCCTCGGGTCGGAAGCCTCGATAAGCGAGCTACTTGTGTCCTGCCCTGGAGACGCAGCCCGGACGACATCGGCAAAGCTCATCCCGACTGTGAACGCGTCCAGGTTGAGTTCCCGCCCCAGAGCCGTCTCAAGTTCCATGACGAATTGCAGCAGTTTCAATGAATCGCCACCGGCATCGTCCCAGCGGCTGCCAGCAGCCCTTTTGCCCGGGAGAATCCTTTCCCATACGGCCGCAGCGGTGCCTTCGATATCAAGCGGGTTCGCTGCCTGCCGGGCGATGGGCGTATTCTGGGCGTCTTGCGCGTTCAGTGCGCGATCCAGTTCCCGCAGCCTGACACCGTCGACCTTGCCGCCTTTGAGCTGCGGTATCTCGGCAACACTGTGCAGTCGCGTCGGATGAACCGCCGGCGGCAAGGCCGTCCTGATCAAGTCGCGCAATTCAGCAATGAGCTCGCTTTCGCCAGGTCTCGCGGGGACGACAAAGGCCACCAGTTCGTTCGCATCCGTCACCACCGCAACGGCATCATCCACCTGGGGCGCCCGGCGCAAGACGAGTTCCAGCTCGGCAGGTTCGACCCGCCTTCCGTTTATTTTGATCTGGCGTCCCTTTCGTCCGACGATCCACATCATTCCGGTGTCGTCGACCTTGACCAGATCGCCCGTTGCGAAGGTTCGAAGCCGGGGGTTGCCGGAGTTCGCTTGAAGAGGGACGTTTTCCCCATCCGCCCAATAGCCGAGCGTGGTGTAGTTGCCTCTGATCAGCAACTCTCCTTCATCGCCCGGGGCGACTTCGCATGCGTTCTCATCCACGATGGTATATTCGATGCCGGGTAGGACGAAGCCAACCGGGACCGTCGCGCCTCGTTCCTGGTAGCCTCTCGGCAGAAACCATTGGGTGCCAGTCGTTTCCGTGGACGAATAGCTGATCTGGACAAGACAGGAATCGGGAACGCTGTCGCGGAGCCGGTCGATATCGGACCATAGAATCTTTTCTCCGCCGACCCGCACGATCCGCAAGGAAGAGAATGTGTCGGGCGCAGAACCATTCATCAACACACGCAGCAGGGCCGGCACGAGATAGACGACCGTTACCCGCCATTTCTCGAAATTTTCGCGGGCGGCGCGAATGCCGGCGCTCTCGATATCCGAGAGGTACAATGTGGCGCCGCACAGCATCGGGGTCATCATCTCGCGGCATCCCGCGATCGTCGCCGGCCCGGTCAGTGGCATGAACACGTCGTCGGGACCGAAGTGGCAGGCATCCACATACTGCTGAACGCGTTGGAGGATCGCCCGCTGGCTGTTGACGACGCCCTTCGGCGCCCCGGTGCTGCCCGACGTGTACAGAACGATTGCCGGGGCATCGACCGACACTTCGGACGGTAACGCCGATAAGCTGCCATCCGGCGTTGCGGCCATGCAATTTGCCGCGTCGATCCATATGAGGGAGGAGGCATCCGGCCAGCCTGCCGGCTTGCCCGGCCCTGGCTTTATGATTGCAGCCAGCCGCGCGCTGGTGGCAATTGCAGCGAGGCGCTGAAATGGATCCCGGGGGTTCAACGGCACGGCGGGCCTGCCAGCCCGCATGGCGGCGAGCATGGCCACCGGATACCAGAGGGTATTTCCGATAAGAAGCCCGACAGCCTTGCCCGGTGGGACCGAACCAGCAATCGCACCCGCCAGGGTTTGGACTGCGTTGAGCAGTTCCGAAAAGCTGAGGGATGTGGAGCCGTCACTGATCGCGATCTTGTCAGGGTATTTTTCGACAATCCGCTCCAGGTGAAAGAATGCCGATTTTTCGGAGAAGTCGTCGCCCATCCAGGGGAAGGGGAGGCTGGTTGGCCCGTCCATGTCCAGAGGGTGGGTGGAGGCCTGTTTCCATGTGAAGCCGTCTGGAGGGCTGGTGTTGCGATTTGTCACAACACCTTGATCCGTCGGTCCGCCAACGAAAGGCAAGGTGCGTGTAAAATAGCTTTCTAAACGCGGGCGCCCCGACGTTTCCAACACAGCCCCCTTGTTTTGCTGCCTAGCTTTGCAGTGTCGTACGCGACCATGTTGGCCCTTGCATCGTTAGAACGAATGAGTTCCCGGTCGACTCAGCGATCCGACAGCAGTTGTCGTTGCATCGCCGCATCGTCCAACCCCTTGCTTCATTCAAACAGACGAGGACAGCGCGAAGGCCTGCTCCTAGCGTGGACTTGGGTGTTGTGTGTGCAGGGGCGATGAAGCCGGGCCATGAAAACAGATAGGGCCAGCGGTTTTGCGCGATTGGGATACTGCCGGCATCCAGGAGGGACAAGATGAGTCCGCATCTGGTTTGCGTTGGAGGCGAGGATCACCGGCTTAGAATCCCGTTCCTTCTGGCGCTGCGTGAAAGGGGCTTTCGGGTCACTGCCGTCTCGAGCGATGCCGGAGGCGCCTTTTCACCCCATGGCATTCCGCATCGCCGGCTTGCGTTCGACCGCTTTGCCAGTGGCGGTGGAGAATGGGGCGCTGTCAGCGCGGTCCGTAAATTGATGTCCGAACTGCGTCCGGACATCGTTCAAAGTTTCGATACCAAGCCGAACCTCCTGACCCCTTTGGCCGTGCGCGGGCAGGTTCCGGTCATTCGCACCATCAATGGGCTTGGTTGGACATTCTCATCACGGGAACCGCGGGCGTTGGCGCTGCGTCCGGTCTTTTGCGGCCTTCAGGGGCTGGCATCACTTTGGACAGCCATGACGGTCTTCCAGAATCGCGACGATCAGGCCTTCTTCGAGCGCTATCGGCTGGTGGGTCACGGCAAAGGGCGATTGATCCGGAGTTCTGGCATCGACCCGAATGCGTTCTCGACAGCAAGGTATCGTGGCCCTTCGGCCACCACGATGCGCGAGGAGCTTGGGCTTCAGTCGGCCGAAGTCATAATCTTTGTCGGTCGGCTGACTCGCCAGAAGGGGATTCCGACCCTCATCAAGGCGGTTCCCCGCGTCCTCTCCGAGAGGCCCAACGCGCGTTTCGTGCTTGTCGGTCCGCAAGACTCCGAAGGTCCGTTCGCGGTCAGCAGGTCCGATATCGAGCAATATGCTCCTCACGTCATCGCCCTGGGGCCAAGGCGGGACGTTCCGGCCCTCCTTGGCATGGCGGATCTGTTCGCGTTTCCAACGCAGTATCGCGAGGGAATTCCGCGCGTCCTGCTGGAGGCAGGATTGTCCGGATTGCCAATCGTCGCCTCCCGAATGCCCGGCTGCAATGACGTGGTTGAAGATGGTTGGAATGGCTATCTCGTCGCGCCGCGCGATGCGGATGGCCTGGCATCCAGAATAATCGATCTTCTGTCCGACCGCGCCCGCGGAAAGATCATGGGCAGCCGTTCCGTCGGCCTCGTGCGGGAGCGCTTTTCGCTGTCGTGGGTCGTCGACCAATATTGCGACCTATACAAGACTGTCCTCGGTGGCAAATACCGCGGCAGTCTTGCTCGACCCGCACCCGCGATCTTGAGGGAAGAGGGTGCGCGGAGCCCCCGACTGGGCGAGGCACGGCAATGATCCGTGACGCGCTCCTGGCCTTCGGCATCGCGATGTCCTACGCGGTGCAACTCAGCATTCCGGGGCTGCCGTTCGGCTACAGCGAACTGTTCCTCACGCTCTGGATATTGCTGTCGATCACGCGGATCCTTGCTGGCGGCCGACTGGAGGTTACGCCGGCCGTGGCCAAACTTGGACGTTTCTGGCTGATCCTGACGCTTGCCCTGGGCGTGGGTTCCATCATCGGCTTTCTGACGACCACACTGTTCCTCGATCCGTTGCTGCATGACACGATGGCGTATGTGCTGTTGGCCTGCGTTACCTGCCTGGCTGCCGCGGAGCCCAACGCGGCTGTCCGTTTACGCCGTATCGCCTGGTGGATGATCGCTGTCGCGAGTGCGGGCTTTGTCATTCAGGTAGGGCTTGGTTTCGGCTGGATCCATCAGTCTGGCGTCCACCCCTGGTACTGGGACCGCTTCTGCGGTTGGTCTGACAATCCGAACCAGCTTGCGCTCTACTGCGCTCTCCTCGGTCCGCTGGCTCTGCATCTTGCCACAACCACCAGCAATCCGTGGGGACGATGCCTTGGGGTGTGCAGCCTGATCCTCACCTTCTATGTCGGAAGACTGACAAAGAGCGATACCTATCTCTATACGACAGTCCTGGCTTGCCTGATCCTTCTCGGACTGCGGATTCGGGCATGGCTGACAAGCGACGGCGGCAAGGTCAGCCTGCCGCGGCAACTTGCCCTCCTGTTCGCCGTTGGCTTCCTTCCGTTGGCCATATCAATGGCGCCTTACGCCCTCAGCGAGGCCGCCAGCGCCGAAGACTTCGCCAAGAGCCTCACCAAGGACAAGGGCGGGGAGGCGACCGCGGAAACCGCGGCACTTCGCCTCTACCTTTGGGACGCGGCATTGGACAAGGGGGCAAGATCCGGATCTCTGGGTCTCGGCCCAGGCCCGCACCTTGATACTCCCCCCGTCGTCAATCAGCAGTTTCTGCCGCGGCCCTTCGAGGCCCATAGCACGATCCTCGATCTCTACACTCAGGGCGGCCTGATTTCAGTCCTGGCCCTGGTGTGGATCCTCGGTTCGTCCGCCTTGTCCGCCTGGCGTGCGAAGCTGGACGCGCTCGTGGCGCTCGTGGCATCGATCGCTGTCTTCAGTGCTCCGCATCTGATCATCCGCCATCCGATCGTGTGGTTCTGCCTGACCCTCTGCCTTGTCGCAGGAACGCCGCAGGCGATCCCCGCGATCGTTCGCCAGAGGAGATATTAGAATGTGTGGGATCGCCGGAATTCTCTTGGCGCCCGATGCAGCCAATGCCAACGCGCTCAGGGCGATCGGACCGATGATGATGGCCCTTCGTCATCGCGGGCCTGATGGCGAGGCATTCTGGATGAGCCGTGAAGCCGGGATCGCCTTCGGCCACCGGCGTCTGGCCATCGTCGACCTGTCGGAGGCGGGTCGCCAGCCGATGCACTCCGCGAGCGGCCGGTATGTCATGACCTTCAATGGCGAAATATACAATTTTCGTGATCTGCGCCGCGAACTGGAAGGGGCGGGTCACCATTTCCGCGGCACCAGCGACACGGAAGTCATGCTGTGCGCCATCGAGAGCTGGGGCCTCGATACGGCACTCGCGCGCTTCGCCGGCATGTTCGCTTTCGGGCTGTGGGATCTGCAGAAACGGATTCTCCATCTCGCCCGTGACCGAATGGGCAAAAAGCCGCTCTATGTCGCCTCGACACGTGAAGCGCTCGTCTTCGCCTCGGAGCTGAAGGCGGTCACTTGTTTCCCGGGATTCACCCCGGAACTCGATGTCGATGCGGCGGCGACGATGCTTTCGAAAGGGTGGGTGCCGGATGACCGGTGCATCTGGCAGGGCGTGTTCAAGCTGCCGCCCGGTTCAGTCCTGTCGGTGACGGCGGCGGATTTCGCCAATGCACGCGGCGCCGGTTCGCTTGCGCATCGCATTCGCCGCTGGTGGTCGCTGGCCGATGTCGCCTGCAAGGGGCAGCGGGATCCGATCGCCGGCAGCGACGAGGACCTTACGACTGAGCTCGACAGCCTGCTCCGCCTTGCCGTCAGAGAACGAATGATTGCCGATGTACCGCTAGGCGCCTTTCTGTCGGGCGGAATTGACAGCTCGACGGTCGTCGCCCTGATGCAGGCACAGTCCCGGAAGCCTGTTCGCACGTTCACCATAGCGTTCGGCGAGAGCGGGTTCGATGAGGCCCCCCATGCGGCCGCGGTTGCGCGGCATCTGGGCACCGATCATACGGAACTTCATCTCTCACCGGCCGCGGCGCTTGAGGTCATCCCGGAGCTGCCTCGGATTTGGGACGAGCCGTTCGCCGATGAGTCGCAGATACCGACGCTGCTGGTGTCGCGCCTCGCCCGGCAACATGTAACCGTGGCGCTGTCAGGCGATGGTGGCGACGAGTGCTTTGCGGGCTATTCTCGACACTTCCTGGCAACCCGCCTCGAAAGGCAGCATCAGTTGCCATCGTCATTTCGTCGGATGTTGGCGGCGGGGGCTGGATTGCTGGCCCAGGCCTCTCAGAAGAATATGTTCGGCAGCCTGCCGCTTTCGGCAAATATGCGGCACGGATTGCGCAGTGACCGCCTGAATCGCCTCGCGCGCCTGCTCGCGGCGACAGATGAGGACGACCTGCTTCGACAACTGACGGGGTCTTCGACCAACGACCTTGTTCATCGCAAGCCGCCGGCATCGCTTGCCGGCACAACAAAGCTCGACGACCTGCTCTCCCGTCTCCTGTTCGACGACATGACCGGCTATCTGCCGGGCGACATCCTGGTGAAGCTCGATCGCGCCACCATGGCCAACAGCCTCGAGGGACGATGCCCGATCCTGGACCATCGCGTCGTTGAATTCGCCTGGCGTCTGCCGAGCAGTGCCAAGGTCCGAAATGGCAAGGGCAAATGGATACTTCGCCAACTCCTTGATCGTTATGTACCGCGCCGACTGGTCGATCGGCCCAAGCAAGGTTTCGACGTTCCGGTCGGGGCCTGGCTGAAGGGACCCCTGCGCGACTGGGCAGCGGATATCATCGCCACGATACGCCTATCCGGAGACGGGGTCATCGACTGTGCGAAGGTCGACGCATGTTGGCGCGATCATCTGCATGGAAGCCAAGATCATTTCCGCGATCTGTGGCCGGTGCTCATGTTCCAGGCGTGGCGCAACGAAGCCATGCGGCCATCGGCGCCGGCAACGCGCCCTTCTTACGATATCGAACTGACAGGGGATTGAGATGGAAGGTTCCATAGCCAGCCGCGCCAGGCTTCCGCGCGCTACGCAGATGGCAGTCGCTACGCTCAACACCAATCCGCGCATGATACGACCGCCACGCGAGCCCATGCAATCGTCTCCCTTTCATCAGCTCGTCATCACCCTGGCGACGAGAAAATGGTTCTTGCTTGCCGTCGCCCTTCTGGGCGGCATCCTGGCCGGCCTCGCGGGCTTTACTCGCCCGGTGCTGTTCGAGGCGACGACGCAGGTCATCATCGACGCCCCGAGCGGCGGCACTTCGGGCGGCACGGCATCCGCTCAAGACTCGCTGGAATCGAGCATCGATGACCATCTGACGATGCTCTCGTCACAAGGCCATCTGCGTCGAGTTCTGACGGCGCTTCGCCAACCGCAGGCAGCCGACGTTGCCGGAAAAAGCGGCATCAGTGCCGTCCCGCCCGCCACAGGCTCGTTTGTGAGTGATCTCCTGAATCGGGTCTGGGCACGGGGCAAGCCGGCTGCGGGAAGTCCGGAAGCGGACGAGGCCGCGCTGAAGACGCTGCGGAACGGAATGAGGGTCGGACAAGAGCTGCGCTCGCGCGTCATCACCATCGGCTTCACCGATGCCAGTCCGGCGCGTGCTGCGCTTGTCGCGAACACATTCGCCCAGGTCTATATCGAAGATCTCGTACAGAAACGCCGTGCATCGGATCAGTTCGCGCTGGACTCGCTGGTCGCCAGCCTGCCGCAAGTACAAAGGGATCTGGTCGAAGCGACCGATCGGCTGGAGACGTACCGGCTGACACACGGCGCCGTTGATCAAAGTGCGGCCAACAACGCAGCTAATGAGACAGCGGAGCTCGGCCGACAGATTTTCTTGTCGAAAGCCAATCTTTCAGCCTCCGAATCGCGCCTTCGCCATATCGAAGACCTGCGGAAGGCGGGCGCGCCCGTCACGGCCATCGCTGAAGAAATCGGATCGCCTGTGTTGACGGACCTGGTGGCACGCCAGCCGGGTGCCGCTGCGGACGACGATCTGGGCAACGCGATCACTCGCGAAATGGAGCAAAGCATCGCACGCATCGCTGCCGAGGCAAACGTCTACCGCGCCCAGGTTGCGGCTCTCGAGGAACGCAAGAGGGTGCTCGATGCGGCCGTGGCCGACACTGCGAGCCAGCTTTCCGGGTTGCGTGCCCTCGAGCCGCAGGTGGCCATCGTGACACAGCACTACAACGAGCTCCTTGGCCGGCAGCAGGACCTGATACGGCGCATCGCCGCTCCCTCGCCAGGTGTAGCGGTCCTTTCGACGGCATGGCCGCCGTCAAATCCCAAGACCCTGTCGCCAATTTTCCTGATTCCACCCGGCATGATCGTGTTTGGTCTGATGGGGGCGGTCTTCGTCCTGATCCGTAACGGCTTCAATCAGACCTTGCGCAGTGAAGCTGAAGCCGAAGCCGAGCTTGGGATCCCGTGCATAGGGCTGCTTCCCAAGGTTTCGGGACTTCATGCCAGACAGCTGCGGCATCTGGTTCTGGGCCAGCAGAACTCGCCGTTCAGTCGCGCCGCGACATCCCTGCTCATCACCGCAGCGCCAACTCAGGGCAGGGGGCAGCCGCCGCATATCATCCTCGTAACGTCCAGCATCCAGGACGATGGCAAGACAGAGTTGGCATGGAGCCTGGCGCTGGCGGCAACGCGGCTGGGAGGAAGGGTGCTTTTCCTCGACCTCGACCGCAAGGACGTGCGCCTTACGAACGAGTTTCGTGGCGAATTCAGCACCGTCAAGACTCACAACTCCTTTGGAGATTATGTGAGTGAACGCTGCATGCTGCCGGATGCAATCACGAGAATGCCAGAAATCGGCATCGATCTCATGGCCGCTCCAGCACCTTCGGATGATCTGCTGACGCTTCTGTCCACTGTCGACAAATCCCAGTTCACCGATGAACTGCTCTCGGTCTACGACGTCGTCATCATGAACGGACCCTTGGGACTGGGAGGGCCCGAAACCAGGCTTCTGAAGCGCTGGGCCGATGCGGTGCTTTTCGCCGTTCGCTGGGCCAGGACGAGGCGCAGCATTGCCCGTGGTGTTCTGGAGTCACTCCGGGCTGGTGGATCCGTCACCGCTCCCGTGGGGAGTGTGCTCACCCAGGTGAATCTAAAGAGGCACGCCGGCTACCGGCTCGGGGATAGCGCCGACCTCCTGTTGGAGAAGGTTTGATGACACCGTCGTCTCCGCTCTTCAAAAAATACCATCGGGAAACAACTTCGTTCCCGCAATCGGGCCTGCTTCAGAATGATCATTGAATTTTTCGGACCGCCAGGATCCGGCAAAACAACGTTTGCGCATGCGCTCGCCCAGCAGTTGCGCGGGAAAGGCTATCACGCCAAGGTCGCTCTCAGCTATAAGCCCAGCACCAGGGCCGGGAGCTTCGATCTTGGAATCTTTCTGTTCGTCTCAAGGATCGTATCGGCAATACTTTCGACCGCAAGAATATTGCTCTCATCCGTAGGGCGACTGGACGATATTTCCAATTCGTTGTCGATGGTGAGGCTGATACCGCCAAAGAAACGAATCTGGCGCGCCCGAATCTGGCGATATATCTTGCACCTTTCGCGTTGCTGGAATGCCGCGAAGCAATCACCCGAAATTGTAATATTCGATCAAGGATACGTTCAAGCGATTGGATCGCTGGCGATGTTCAATGGGGGCACCGACCTCGGAGCGCTTGAAAAGGCGCTCAGCCTCGCGCCGACGGCCGATCTCACCGTCAGGCTGGTGGTGCCATCTGCGGTTGTGGAGAGTCGCCTGCGACAGCGGATGGAGCTCGAGCCGCCGGCAGAACGAATTTTCGAGGCCGACTTGAACGTGAATATGCGCTCCATTGGCGTTTTTGAAGCTATAAATGATCTTCTGGCGATTTCTGGTCGGGAAATCATTTCCGTCGACAACACTGACCGTCAATCGACCTTCAAAAGTATTTGTCAGGTCGAGAAGCAAATAATTTCCGCATTGTTACGTACGGATAGGCCCGCCGCTGAAAAACAAACGGAATTGCCTAATCAACCCGCAGGCGTTCCTGCTTCAGCAACGACGCCGCCGCGGAACAAGGACATGGGCTCGCGGCTCGCTTGGGCGAGCATCTTCGCCCTGTTGATCTATATCGGAGGCGCTGGGCTGACCAGTCTTGCGCAGTTGGCAATTGCACGCCTCATCGGGCCACGCAACTACGGCATCTATTCCTACGTTCTGGCATGGACCTCCGTGCTCGCTTATCTGGCAACGCTTGGCTTCAATGTATCCTTGTTGCGTTTTGTCCCCGCCTATAGAGCCAATGGCAGGCTTGATCTGGCACGGGGTGTCATAAGATTTGCCCTGCAAAGATCGCTGGTGGCGGCGACGCTGTTCGGGATGATTGGCGCTGCCTCTGTCCTGTTCTTTTCAGATCACACGCAAAGAGGGCTTGAGATAAGCATTATGCTCGGCATGGTGGCCGTGCCCTTGATTACCGCTTATGCTCTCGGAGCCACGCTGGTGCGTGCTTTCGGCGGCGTTGTCTCGGCGCTATTGCCGGAGCGCATCGTGCGAGACGGGCTCCTGCTGGCGCTGGTGGCGCTGCTGGCCAAGTCCGGATTGCGAACAGTGGATGCGCCATCCGTGACGCTTGCGGTGGTGGTAAGTTCCGCTTTCACGGTTGGGCTGGTGTTCATCACCGCCAGGAGGTTTGAACCAGCTGGCTTGCGGCAGGCCCAGCCTAGTTATGCATCGAGGGAATGGTGGTTTGCTGTCCCCCCGCTCATGCTCATCACCGGGCTCGATGTTTTTGTCAGCCGGGCGGGGGTGCTGGTTTTGGGCTGGACAAACCATATTCGTGAAGCCGGTGTTTTCGCCTTGGCGTTGAATGTCGCGATGCTCGTGGGCCTCTCCCGCATCGCGGTCGCCACCATGTTTTCGCCAACAGCTGCCGATCTGTTTGCCAGAGGCGATCGCAAGGGCCTGCAGCAGCTGTTTGCGCGCGCTACCTTGCTTTCTGCTGGCGGCGCCATCGTGGTGGCCATCCCCATGATGGTGATCGTCGAGCCGTTCTTGAGCTATTTCGGTGAAGGCTACATCGCGGGAGCGCCGATCGCACGGGTTCTCATTTTGGGATATGTCTTTGTCGCGCTGTGCGGGCCTCAGCAGAATCTCCTGACCATGACTGGAAACGAATGGGCCGCCGCAACGACCATGATCGCCGGTGCTGTGGCCAACATCATAGCCTGTGCAGCGGGTGTCGCGATATACGGTCCGATTGGCGCTGCCGTGGGTGTCGCGCTTGCCCTGAGCATCTGGAGCGTTGCCATGGCCATCTTTATCGGCAAGCGACTGAAAATCATGCCAGGCTTGGTTTTTGCTCTGCTCTCGATCAAGGCGAGCGCGATCGATGCCCATCAATGGAATTGGTTCCTGAGGGCGAGCAAATGAGAGCACTCCATCCGTCGGTGGTCCCATCGTCGAGGAGGCGGTCACGAAGGCCCGGATACATATTGATCGGCATTGCGGCCAGTGGGCTTAAGCACCTCCTGGATGGCTGAAGGCATAAGGTCATAGGGTCTCACAGAAGCGTCGACGTTCACCCGCCTCCCGACACCTGCGCCCCCTGCCGGCAGGGCCTCCATATTTTACGGGCTGTGTCCGTCATTTGAAGGATGCATGAGTGCCTGACGTGCCTCACGGTGTTGTGGCAAGCTGCGGAGCATCCATGGAACAAGCACCAATGGCGACGGCCTCGACGCCTCCGATGCGCCATCGGTCCGAAAGATCGACGCCTGTCGAGCCCAGCCAACGCGAAACCCTCACTCAGGTCCAGGTTCTGCGCGCCCTCGCGGCCACTTCGGTCGCGCTGCGCCACGCCCAGCATGATGCGGCGACCCTGGAACTGGAAGCCGGCCGCACCTTTCGGGCCTGGGATCCGATACCATGGAGCGCTGGAGTCGATATTTTCTTCGTGATCTCCGGCCTGATCATGGTGCACACGTCGCGACAGCTGTTCGCAAAGACGGGTGGCGCGCGTCTCTTCCTTTCCCGCCGGATCGCCCGGATTGTCCCGCTTTATTGGTCGGTCACCACACTCTACCTTGTAGTGGCGTTGCTCGCTCCCACCTTTCTCAATCAGAGCTACATCAATTTCAGGTTTGTAATCGAATCCTACTTCTTCATCCCCACCGCTCGCCCTGACGGCGTCGTTCAGCCTGTCTACGAGTTAGGTTGGACGCTCAACTATGAGATGCTTTTCTACGTGTTGTTTACCGCGGCGATCGTGCTGCCCATGCGTTGGGCCGTCACGGTCCTGCTCACGACCCTGGCGGGGATGGTGCTCGCAGGCCGTCTCGCGGCGCCTTTGTCAGAGCCATTCGCTTTCTGGACCGATCCGATCATCCTTGAGTTCGCTTTCGGCGCGATAATCGGGATCATGTGCGCCTCGGGCCTGCGGCCCTCCGGTTTAATCAGGGCCTGTGTCGCTGCAACGGGACTGGGTGCCCTGATGCTCGCGGCGGCATTTCCCGATATTTCGATCGGCCTTACCCGCCCCGTTGTCTATGGTATCCCGGCATCTCTTATCGTTTGGAGTGCTGCCTTGGCGCCAGGCGATTTGAGGCACGAAAGCCTGGCCGCGCGATGGGGTGCTGGCGTCGGCGATGCGTCCTATGCTCTCTACCTGCTGCATCCATTCGTGATCCGCGCTATGCGCATCTTCTTTTGGCGAACAGGCTTGATTTTGGTGCTCGGCCCGTGGGCCTTTATCGCGTCGGCGCTGGCGATCACCCTTGGCGTGGCAATCATCACTTACCGCCTGTTCGAGAAGCCGGCGACTCGCCGTGCCCGACGCCTCTTGGGAGTCGGGTCCAGCGCCCGGCAGCAGCTTCGCCCATGTCCGGTGCCGGCCCATCCTAACACAGACCGATCGAGCGCAACGACCCTGCCGGCTGGGGACAGGGCGAACGCCATCCGCATGGATTGAGTCGTGAAATCACATAGGCCTGGGTAAATGAACCGGCGTTGTGCTCGCCGCCCGGCCATCCGTTGTTCTCGCCCTATGCCTGAATGAATGCTGGTCGTGCTCGGCCGACGGGGCTTGCATGGAAATCCCGATACCATTCCACGAAACGTTGCACGCCGTCCTCGAGTGCCGTCGCCGGTGCGAAGCCGACAGCGCGGCGGAGGTCGCTGACGTCGGCGCGGGTTTCCAGGACGTCACCTGGGGGTAAAGGCACGTTGACGCGAAGGGCGCGGCGACCAAGGGCCGTCTCGATGATCGCGATCAGACGGTTGATCTCTTCGGGCCGGTCATTGCCGATATTGTAGATCCGATATGGCGCCGAACTGGTAGCGGGATCGGCCGTCTGGCTGTCCCAACCGGGGTTCGCACGCGGTGGCGCGGCGAGCACGCGAACCACACCCTCTACGATGTCGTCGATATAAGTGAAATCTCGCCATACGCGGCCGGCATTGGCAATTTCGATCGTTCGGCCCTCGGCGATGGCATGGGTGAACGTATAGACTGCCATGTCAGGCCTGCCCCAGGGACCATAGACGGTGAAGAAGCGCAATCCGGTCACGGGCAAGCCGAACAGATGGCTGTAGGAATGCGCCATGCATTCGTTTGCGCTCTTGGTCGCGGCATAGAAGCTGACCGGATGACTGGCGCCATGGTGCTCGGAAAAGGGTATGCGTCGATTGGCGCCATAAACGGAGCTCGACGAGGCATAAACGAGATGGCTGACGCCGGCGTGTCGGCAGCCCTCCAGAACATTGAGAAACGCGACTATGTTCGACTGCACATAGGCATGCGGGTCAACGAGCGAATAACGCACCCCAGCCTGGGCGGCGAGGTGCACGAAGTGCGATGGCTGGAAGTCGGAAAACAGGGCTTTTACCAGCGCCTGGTCCGCCAGGTCCATCCGCATGGGCGTGAATCTCGGCTCGGCGCAGAGCTGTGCAAATCGCGCCTCCTTTAGCTTCAGGTCGTAGTAGGGCGTGAAATTGTCGACGCCGATGACGTCGACGCCGTGCCGCAAAAGCCGCAACGCAACATGAAACCCGATAAACCCGGCGGCACCTGTGACGATGACCGGCCCCGAGCGTGCAAGTTTCAACACAGCACCATCCGACCGCGCATGAGCGGTATCCGCCAGCTTGTGGACCGTCGAATTTGCTTCGACCATGGCAAGTCACTCCCGTTACCAGATTCCGCGCTCTGCCTGAGTTCAGCAGCGCGTCGAAAGGTTGGAGATGGCACCGTCAGTTCCAAGATCTGCGCGACTGCGGCCGCACATGTGCGGCCGCGTTGTAATGGCACCGATCTCGGTCGCCTGAATCCGGGCGGATGCAGACACCCGGCGAAATCGCTATTTCATGGCAGGACCGAAATGCGCCCCAGAAGAGCCACCAGTTCCGCCTGACGCCTCGTCTCGGTCTTGGCGAACAGCGAGGCAAGCTGGGAGCGGATCGTCGTGCGACTGAGATGCCAGCTGCGGGCGATCTCCAGGGGCGCATCGCCTTGCGCCAGGCGCAACGCCAGCTGCGTTTCCGCGCTGGTCAAACCGAACATCCTTTGCAAGGTCTGAGGGTTGGCCGCCGATGTGTTCTCCCGGTCCAGTAATGCGACGATGCTCGTCCCGTCCGGTGTGACGACGCCCGTCTCATTCAGGATCACAGGCCTGTCGCCTCTGCTGCGGATCACCACCCATGAGAGTGAGCCCGGCTGGAGGTGGACCGGAACATTCGCGACCAGCCGCCTTAGCCCGGCGGCAAGCTCGACGGCCGTGCCGGCCGCTTCGCCCTGGCGCTCAAGCGTGTCCTGGGCGGCAGCGTTCCATTCGATTACTTTCCTGTCGCGGTCCAGCACGAGATAGCCGCAACCGATTCGATCAAGCATGCCGGTTATGCATTCCAGACTGCGTCGCTGCGATCCGCCAACCCTGGCGTCCGGTCGATCCGAAAGGTTTATCGGACGTGCGTGACGAGTATCCTTCAGTACAATATATTGGCTGACTGCAACAGTATCGTTGCGTCTTTCAATCAGTGTCATCGCTTCTACCCCAACCCTAGTTGCTACTGACCCAAGTAAATTTTGTGTAATTTACTTGCTTTGAATTCCGCCTGACGGCGAGAGTGCGCTCCTTCGACTTAAATTTCGACACAGCTATAGAAATCTGCGGAAGGATTTTCCGCAGCGTTCGTTGAATATGCCTTCCTGAAGAGCCCTGCCGATCCTGATTCTATTCGCCGGCAAAGCCATGGCAATCCGGCAGTGGTATTAGGGCTGCCCCCTCTCGGCCTAGTCTCGACGAGCTAGACAGAAGGTTGTAGTCTTGCGCATGGGTTCGTACCTGCGCTGGCTCAAATCGAATGTGTCAAGCACCCCGTTGGCTCATGTAGCTTCGCTGTTGGTGCTTGCAGTATCGATAATACTCGAAGCGTTAAATACGATATATGTCGACCAGGGGGTGACGTTTATTGCGTTTATCCCCGTAATTATTGTTATCGTGTATCTTGAGGGGCGTTTTGTTGCCATCGCCGCAACGCTTCTCATGACCGCCGCCGGCTTGTGGATGCGACGCTTCCTGAACGGTCAACTCTCTGCTGAAGATTGGACCAGCGCCATCTTCCTTCTGGTCTCAGGTGGCCTGATCGCATCTGTGTTCCACCGCCTGCGACAAGATTTGCACAGCGCGCTGGAGGTTGCAGAGGCGAGGCTCGCTGCCATCGATGCTGCCGAGAGCCGCTATCGTTGGGCCTTCGAGCGTGCCGCCTTGGGTTTTGCAAATGCCAATCGACGTGGCGAACTGCTGCAATCGAACAGACGTTTTTTTGAGATGACCGGCTACGGAGGAGAGGAACTTGCCCAGCTCACGCTGGAGGGACTCGTTCTTCCCGACGATCGAGATGCCGTGCGGGATCTGTTGAAAGATCTGGATAATGGCGCCGCGTCGTCCGCTGCGGATATTCGCGTATTACGCAAGGACGGCAAGGCATTCTGGGCTCGTCTGGCCCTGTCTTCGTCGCGGCCTGACGAGGCATCCACTGAGAGCGTGTTCGTGGTGGTCGACGATATTTCCGAGCGACGAGCGGCACGCGAGGCTCTTCGGGCTCAGAAGGAATGGCTTGATCTCGCCCTGTCTGCCGGGCGCCTGGGCACGTGGCAAATAGATATCAAAGAGGGGACAGTCGCCGGCTCTGGCAAGTTCTGGGACATTCTCGGTCTGCCCCCGACGCCGGTCCGCCGCTTGGAAGAACTCTCGGCCGTGATCCATCCGGCCGATTGGCCGAAGCTGGCCGCCTCGGCAAAACCCTCGTCGGCAGTAAATTACGACGCTGAGATTCGTGTCAGGCGGATGGATGGTCACATACGCTGGGTTGCTCTGCGCGGACGGCAGGAAGAACATGGCGACCGCAAAATGCGCATCGGGGTGGCGGCCGATCTGACCGAGCGTCGACAAACCACGCTGCTTCGCGCCGCCGTGAAGAAGCGCGAGCGCATCATGCTCGAAGAGCGCCATCGGTTCAGTAACTTGTTTCCGGTGATCACGGCCCTGGTAAAGATGATCAATGTCCCCGAGAACGACGTTGCCAAATACAAGGAGATGCTGATCGATCGGATTCGAACGCTGGAAGCGACCCATCTCATCCTTTCTCGTCACACCAGCCTGTCAGGGATGCTCCACGATCTCGTGGCTCAGGAGTTGCAGCCCTTCAAGGAGACACGGGACATAACGATCAGTGGTCCCTCCCTCACAGTGCCAAGTGGCGCCGCCGAGAGCTTTGCGATGATCCTTCACGAGCTGACGACAAACTCCGTGAAACATGGTGCGCTGGGTGACTCACAAGGTAAGGTCGAAGTTAAGTGGCAATTTGCACCCGACGGCGCAGGTGACGACCTCGTGTTCGATTGGGTGGAATCGGGACGGCGGAAGAATTCAAAAGTCGTGCGCCACGGGTTCGGGTCCCTGATAATCGGCGTGGACAGCACGCCGCTTGTCGGTCATTCCCCGAAACTGGAAATATCGGAATATGGACTGCGATATTCGTTGCGGCTATCGCGGAAGGAAATTGAATTGTAGTGCATGTCGCTCCAAATGCGATCTCGGATTTGGGAAACTGACATGCATGAAAACTGACATGCATGAAAACAGAGACCCAAAGCGCGCTGGTCTCCTATGACGCGCTTAAGTTTCCGTGCATGCCCGCCCGATCCGTTACCGCTTCGGGTGGCATACGTCAGTTCACATGTCTCGACAGCCAGGTTTGTAGCAAAACGGCCGCTTCAGTCCGGTTTCGTACTCCAAGCTCGCGCAGAATGGCTGCGGCATGGATTTTCGTTGTCGCTTCGGCAATATCGAGATTGCGGGCAATCTCCTTGTTAGAGTACCCCTCTGCCATCAGCTTGAGGACGTCCTTCTGCCTTGATGTCAATCTACCGAGATCGCTCGAGCCAACGCGCCGACGGGTTGGATTTTTCGCCGAGGGCAGGGTGGCATACGATCTCTGGTCGGCAGACGTTCGAGACAAAAGTGCTGGTACATAGATCCGGCCCGCGAGGATCTCGTTTACAGCCAGCACGACTTCTTCGTCTTTCTGCGATTTGACGATGTACCCGTGAAGCCCGATCGAAAGAGCGGTAAGGATCTCCGAGCGGGAATCGTCCCCGGAAACGATCGCAAAGCGTGTGTCAGGATACGCAGAGAGAACGTCGCTGAGCACTTCCTGATCAAACAGCCCAGGCATGTTCAGGTCGAGGATCGCAAGATTGATGGATGCCTGCTCCTCTAGAAGATTGACCACAGCATCGAAACACGCAGCCTCGAATATTTCGACGCTTGGAATTCCAGCCATAAGTGCCAACCGGAGGCCGCGCCGATATAAGCCGTGATCGTCGGCAATGACGATCCGATACATGTAACCACCCCAACGCGTTACTCGGTTCCCGACGAGAAAACCCGCTGGAACCTCCCATTTCTGTCTGATGGACGGAACCGTGGTGATCCTAAAGTCGTGTCTAACCACTGGTCATCACATCACAGTGATGTCCGTCGCGTCCCCATCCACGCACATCACATATGGCTAATATAATACTAATTTCCGAAGAAACTCTATTAGTTTTTTTAACGCTGGCGTGCGGTGCCTGCCCGCCGAAAGATGCCCAGTTCCCGTTTCCAGTGTCCAGACCCAGTGTGCTGCACAGCCTTTTGATGCCGGCACCTGCCTTCGCTGGTGGCGCGTAGGCCGGTTCCGGCGTTGGCGGATCGCTGCTTTTTTGATCGCAAGACTCATTCGATTTCATTGGTCTCATGGTCAGGTCCAAATCGCTTCGATCTGTTCTTGATCTCGTGGCCATTTAATACCGGAAACGCCTTGGATCGTTACCATTCGAACGCACGACGACAGCCGCCCCGGCTGTCACATACCCTTCACATATGATGTTCGGATTGCCGCCGAGGGTCGGGCCGGATTTGACGGGATGCCAGGTCCGAATGAACTCGAATACGAAATCCCCGGACACAGCCAACTATAAATCAGGAGGATCGGATGAAAGCGGTGATTCAATGTGGTGGGATGGGTACGCGCCTTCGGCCTTTCACGTCGGTCTTGCCGAAACCATTGATGCCGATAGGGGCCCGGCCCGTTCTCGAGTTGCTTCTGAAGTGGCTACGGCGTAACGGCATCGAAGAGGTCTATATCACGACCGGGTATCTCGGGCACTTGATCCGCAGCGTCTGCGGCGACGGATCGCAATGGAATCTGAAGATCAAATACACCCAGGAAATGGAGCCACTCGGTACCATCGGGCCGCTCTCTCTGATCAGGGATGAACTGAACGACACATTTGTCGTGCTGAACGGCGATGTTCTTACCGATCTGAGCCTCAGCCGGTTCGTGGCCTCGCACCGCCTGCATAAGGATCCGGTTACGATCGCCACGGCCTGCCGCCTCATCAAGATGGATTTCGGCGTCATCGACGAGATCGACAATGCCGTTCAGCTCTTCCGGGAAAAGCCGACGCTTTCCCATCTCGTCAGCATGGGGATTTACTGCATGAACCCGGATGTCCTGCGGTTCATTCCTTCCGGCATCCCATTCGGGTTCGATGACCTGATGCTGCAGATGATGCAGGGCGGCACGACCGTGCACGTCTACAAGCATGACGGTCTCTGGCTCGACATCGGTCGCGTCGACGACTTCCAGAATGCACAGGCAATTGCCTGGGAAGAGCAGTCGACCTCGATCGAGGTCGCGGCCGCGGCCGCATGAAAATCCGGATGTAGAGGCCGAACCCACAAACAAGGATTTTTAGGAGGTCAAGATGCTCTTGGTGAGCGCCCCAATCCTAGGCGTGCCGGAGAAGGCAGCCCTGTCAAAGGTGATTGATAGCGGCTGGCTTACGATGGGGGACAGGGTACGAGCGTTCGAACAGGCCTTTGCCAGCATGCATGGCGCGGAGGATTGCGTGGCGGTCGGTTCCTGCACCGCGGCGCTTCATCTCATCCTGCATGCACTGGGAATCGGCCCTGGCGACGAAGTACTGGTTCCATCACTGACTTTCGTGGCGACCGCAAATGCGGTGCTGTATGTCGGGGCGACTCCGGTCTTCGTCGACATCGAGTCGGTCGACGTGCCGTTGATGTCGCTTGCGGAAGCCGAAGCGCGGTGCACGCCGCGCACAAAGGCGGTCATTCTCGTTCACTTCGCAGGCTATCTCCCCAATCGGGAACAATGGCAGCGGTTCGCCCGGCTTCGCGGGCTGCATATCATCGAGGATGCCGCGCATGCGCCCGGCCTGAGGGAAGTGGGGACATTCGGCACCGCGGCCGCCTTCAGCTTCTATGGCAACAAGAACATGACGACGGCGGAAGGGGGCGCCGTGATTGCCCGTGACCCCGATCTGCTCGACAGGGTTCGCCAGGCCCGCGGGCACGGGATGACCACCGGGACACATCAGCGGCTGAACAGTCGTACCCCGCAATATGATGTCACGATGCTCGGGTTCAACTACCGCATGGACGAGATGCGGGCGGCGATAGGGCTGGTTCAGCTGCAGAACCTGCAAGAGTGGAACGAAATCAGACGTATCCTGGCCGTCCTGTACCGGCGCCTCATCGCAGAACGTTGCCCGGCCGTGACCATTCCATTCAGCGAACCCCGGACGTCGGCTTACCACATCATGCCGGTCCTCCTGCCGCGCTACCGCGAGGCGGCAGGACGTTATCGACGAACTGCGGACGCAGGGGATACAGACCACCATACACTATCCGCCGGTGCACCAGATGACGTTCTATCGCGAGCGTTATCCCGGCATCACTTTGCCCCGTACAGAGGACTTTGCCCAGCGAGAGCTGACAATTCCACTGCACCCCCAGATCACTGCACCTGTCGTCGAAGCGGTTGTGGCTGCACTCGCAACCGCGCTCAAAGGCGACGCCCAAACAGGAACTGCGGCATGAATGCGTTGGACCTTTCTCTGCATCGGCGCTTCGTCTCAAGGCCCGCTCACGGCTTGGCGAGACGCTCGATCGATATCGTGGTCGCAGGCGTCGCGGCCGTCATATTCGCACCATTGATGCTGCTGATCGCCGGAGCGCTTCTGCTCGAAGGCGGTGGCTCGATCTTATTCGAACAGACCCGCATGGGCGCTGGTGGCCGACCCTTCCGCATGTACAAATTTCGCAAGTTCGGTGTGAACTGCGGCTCTCAAGGCCTCGCACTGACCGTCGTGGGCGACAGCCGCATGACGACGGTGGGCCGGTTCCTCGCCGCGACAAAGTTCGACGAACTGCCGCAGTTGTGGAATGTCCTCAAAGGCGAGATGGCGATCGTCGGCCCGCGACCCGAGAGCCTGGCTTTCGCCGATTGTTTCCGGGGCGACCTCGAGGCCGTTCTGCAATACAAGCCCGGCTTGCTGGGTCCAACCCAGGTTCTTTTCCGCCATGAGGCACATTATTTTCCCCGATCCGTGGATCCGATCGTGTTCTACCGGGAGGTCATGTTCCCCGCCAAGGCCAGACTCGACCTCTCCTACTATCCGCGGCGCACCATCGTCTCCGACATCGTGTGGATGGCGCGGGGCTTCCTGGCGGTTGTCGGCTGGGTTCCAGCGCCGCCGATCGACGTGTGAAATCCAAACGTGAAGCGTTCCAATCAGCCAAGGCAATGCGCAGTCATGAATTACAACGGCAAGAAAGTTCTGGTGACGGGCGCGGACGGATTTATCGGTTCGCATCTCACCGAGGCGCTCGTCCGCAATGGAGCGGATGTCACGGCCCTGGCGCTCTACAATTCCTTCGACAGCCATGGATGGCTGGACGATCTGCCGGACAGCATCCGCAGCCAGCTGAAGCTCGTCCGCGGTGACGTCCGCGACAGCGCGTTCCTGAACCGGATCATGCGCGGCCAGGCCGTTGTGTTTCACCTGGCTGCGCTTATCGCGATCCCATATTCCTACGCCGCTGCCCAGTCCTATGTGGAAACCAACATCCTGGGCACGGTGAACGTTCTTGAAGCGGCGCGTCAATGGGAGACGGAGCGGGTGGTGCATACCTCCACGAGCGAGGTCTATGGAACTGCCCAAACCATGCCCATCCGCGAAACGCACCCGCTGCAGGGACAGTCACCCTATTCGGCATCCAAGATCGGCGCCGACATGATGGCGGAGTCCTACGCCAGGTCGTTCGATGTCCCTGTGGTCATTATGCGACCCTTCAACACTTATGGTCCGCGCCAGAGTGAGCGCGCCATCGTGCCGACCATCATCCGGCAGGCCCTCGACCCGAATTGCCCGGCAATCATGGTCGGGGATACAAGCCCGATCCGTGATCTGACCTTTGTCGAAGACACCGCGGCAGCGTTCCTGACCGCAGGCCAGGCCGGGCTCGAATTCGGCCATGCCTACAATGCCGGCAGCCAACGCGCCGTGACCGTCTCCGACGTATTGGATCTTGTCCTCGAATTGAGCGGTTCGAAAAAGCCGGTCCACCGTGACGAAAGCCGTTTGCGTCCGCAAAATTCGGAGGTTCGCGCCTTGCTTGCCGATTCCTCGCGCTTTGAAGGCGAGACCGGATGGCGGGCGCAGACCAGCCTGCGCGATGGGCTGGAGCGAACGATCGCATGGTGGCGCGCGCGCCTTAGTGAAGGCCGGGTACGACGCGAAATGGGTTACATGACATGACCCTGTTCCGCCGGCATGTGTTGGCGCTGCTGCTAATTGCCGGTGCCATGTTCCCCAATATCTACGTGGCCGGTGGTCGCGAAAGCAGCGCATCGCAACCGTCGACCACACCGGTGGTGAAAAACCTGCCGGACTATCTGCGCGAAACAAGGGATCCGGGGTCTGGCACGATTTTCGTACGGATCACCGAACCCGGAATTCTCGGCCTGGCGGGTGTATGCGGGAAGAAATACTGCACCCACCGTTACTCAAGCGCACAGGCTTGGAATGCTGACCAGAGCCTTCTCCTGATCGTCAATGGTTGCGGTGGCATGTGCTTTCTCGACGGGCACACCTACGTGCCATTGTTCCACCGCGACCGCTCGACTGAATGCGAATGGCATCCCAGGGATCCCCGGCTGATGATCTGCGTTGCCGGCCGGCAGATTTCGACCTGGGCGCCACGCACCAATCATGAGGATGTCATGTTCGCCTCGGCAGCCTACAGCAATCTTCGGTTCGGGCCCTACAAAGGCAATCCGAGCCGCGACGGCAACCGCATTGCGGTGCGTGCAACGCGCAAGGACGGCAAAGCGGTGGTCTTTGGCTACGACCTCAAGCTGCGGCAGAAATTCCCGGATATCGAACTTGCCCAGCTTCCAGGAACCACCGGCTCCTGCTCGATCTCCCCGCTCGGCATCAACATCGTGTGCTCACAGCAATTGCCCGACGGCAATGAACCGAGCTTCATCTTTTCCATCGACGGCGTCTTGCGCCAGAAGTGGATGGAGCACCACCGGCCCGGTCACGGCGACATGACGGTCGATGCCGACGGCAGCGAAGTCTATGTCGGGATCAGCAAATCGGATCCCGACAAATATCAGGTGATCAAGCGCCGATTGGCTGACGGCAAGGTCACCTCGCTGATGAAATATGGCGAGGCCATGCATGCGTCACTCAGGTCGCTGGACAGGCCGGGCTGGGTGTTTCTGAGCTATGGCGGCACGCCAGCCGAAATATCGCAGCACCCGGATTGGGCGCCTTACGCGCAGCAGGTCATTGCGCTGCGTATGGACGGCAGCGGAGAGGTCCGCCGTATCGTAGACACGCAAAACGCGCACTTCGACTACTGGAGCGAGACGCATGCCTCGCCGTCTCCAGACGGCTCACAGGTGGTCTGGTCGAGCAATTGGGGCATGCCCGGTGGCCCGGTATACGATTTCGTTACCCGTGTTGAATGGCCTTCGGAGCCGGTGCCGAACCAGAAGGAGATTGTCGCAAATGGCCTTCACTAAACGAACCGTTCTTGCCGCGGTTGCGGTGATGTCCCTGACATCGATGGCAAGCGCTGGCGAAGCCGAGCCCTATCAACTGTCACCTGGCGATACCGTCGAGATAGGAATAGCGCCGATCCCGGATCGGACGCAGCGCGCCGTGGTCCAGATGGACGGCAATATCGCCCTTCCCGCAGTCGGGATGGTCATGGTCGCAGGCTTGACGGCATCTCAACTGCAGACGCGCATGCAAGCGCTTTTGCCGACCAAGATTTTTCACGTGCGTCTGGCCGATGGACGCGAGCAGATGGTTGTCGTCAAGCCAGACGACGTGACCGCCATCATCGCCGACTATCGTCCGATCTATGTGATGGGCGACGTGCTCACCCCGGGACAACAGGCCTACCGTCCGCTCATGACCGTGCGGCAGGCGCTTGCCGTCTCCGGCGGCTTCAGCCTTTTGCGGTCACGGGCCGGCCAGACCGGGCCTGATCCGGTTGATCTCAGGCGCGACTACGAAACACTTTGGGGGGATTACACCAAAGACTATTTTCGCGCCGCCCGTATCCGCGCCGAACTTCAGGACCAGGCGGATTTCGACAAGCAGACGCCACAGGGATCACCTCTGTCACCCAGCGTCGGAGCCGCGATCGCCCAGGCTGAAGCGGACGGGCTGAAGATTGCGCTGAGCGACTTCCAGCAGGAGCAGGCTTTTCTTGAGAAGGGCGAGAAGGACGCGGGCGATCAAATCGAGGTCTTGCAGAAGCGCGAACAGGTCGAGGCCGAGAGCGTGAAGGCGGATCAGGAAGACCTGGCGAAAGTAACCAAGGCGTTTGAGGCAGGCAATCTGACCAACAACCGGCTCGCGGATGTCAGGCGCGCCTTGCTCCTGTCTTCAAGCGGTGCGCTGCAAACCTCGGTCGAGCTCATGAGAGCGCGACGCCAGCAGGAGGACTATGTCAGGCAGCACGAACGCAACGACAATCAAAGGAGGATTGGCTTGCTGACGGATCTGAAGGACACCAACGCGCGACTGGCGGATGTCACCGCCAGACTCCATGCCGCCAGCGAGAAGCTGCAACCGACCGGAGCATCCACCCAGCCATTGCCGATTGCCGGTGAAACAATCCGGGCTCAGGTGACTATCGTGCGCAAGATTGGCGATGAGTGGCGCAAGCTATCGGCTGACGAAGATACGATTGTGATGCCGGGGGATACTGTCGAAGCCAGGTTCAGCAGTGATCTGCAAAGTGTGGCAATCCAATAGGCCGCGTCAGTCGCAGTCCAATAAAAATGAGTGGGAGCTTACTGTTCGATCGGGCAGTCGAGCACAACCGAACGGGAGATACAGGTGAGGGTCAATTCCAAGCAAGGGGTGAAGCTGGCGCCGCTGACGAACGCGGATCAAATGGCACAGTCGGCAAGTTATGCTTTCGATACGCCTTCAGCAGCGCGAATTTCGCGGGCCAGGTCCCAGACCGGTGAGTCCAGAATTTGGCAGGAGCAGACGTCCAACCAGGAGGTCCCCGCGCAGGGCGACCGAGTGTCGGACAACTACAGGACCAGCCATTGCGCGCCGGGCTACGGCGCGCATTACAACAAAACACACGAGTCCGGCTATTATGGCGCGCTTTGGGAGAAAATCGAAAAGCCCCTGATCCTGGACGTTCTTCGCCCCTTGGGCGGAGCCGGCCGAAACTGCCTCGATTTCGCATGCGGAACAGGTCGCATCGCCAACGTCGCGGCCGGGCTCTTCGGCGAGGTGGTGGGCGCCGACATTTCCAGACCCATGCTCGACTGCGCGCAAGTTCCGCCCAATGTGAGACTGCGTCACATCGATATGACGAGGGAGCCTCTCGGCGAGACCTTCGACGTCGTAACGGCATTTCGCTTCTTCCTGAACGCAGAGGATCAACTGAAGTGGGATGCGCTGAAGGCGATAAATGAGCATCTGAAAGACGGCGGGCGGCTTGTGTGCAATGTTCACATGAATGCAACGTCACCCATCGGCCTGGTTTCACGGCTGCTCAATCGGTTATCTGGACGCACAATTCGCCACACGCTAAGCGCAGCGAAGTTCAAGGCGCTCCTGACCGCGTCGGGGTTCCTTGTCGAGGAGATGATACCTTACGGCTATCTGCCCCGGCCGGGAAACCTGTTGCCAGGGGTCTGTGAAGCGTTGATGGAGCCCTTCGAGAAGGCATCCAGAACTCTTCGCGCTCCTGGACAACTGGCACAACATTTCCTGGTTATTGCGAAGAAGCGCTAAAAACGACATCGCACACGCAAATGGCTCCGTGAAAACGGCTGGGGAGCCGTTGGTCTGAGGGGCGAATCACCTCCCGAAAGGAAGGCACGGTGTCGCTCCCATTGCCTGGAACGCGGCCCTCAACAGCCACCAATGCACCCTAAAACGGCAGTTTTCCCCTGATTTAATGCGCCAGTTCGGGCTTTCTCGGGCTGGTGCCACGATTTTGCTACATTTGAAAGAAAGGCCACGTACGTTAGTGGGGCGTAATATTATAAGGCAAAGAGGGATACGCTCCTGAAAACCAAAAATTTGTCCATGGCCGGCAGAGACGACGGGCCGGTCCGTCGATTTCTTGCGAGAGGTCGCAAGCCATGAGCTCCGGCGGGAAACGCTCGCCCGATCTGCGTGGCGCCATGCTTGACGTCGCACACGCGCTGGTAGGCGTTGGTGTGTTCTCGGCGGTCATCAACATTCTCGCCCTGACCGGCTCCGTTTATATGCTGCAAATCTACGATCGCGTTCTGCCTTCACAGAGCGTTCCGACACTTGTCGGATTTACGATCGGAATGCTGGGCCTTTACGCGGTTTATGGGCTGCTGGATTTCGTGCGGCTTCGGCTCCTGGTTCGAATCGGCAATCGTCTCCATAGGAATCTGCAGCAAAAGGTCTTCGGCCTCTCACTGTCCTTGCCGCTCATCGGCGGGCAGGATGCGAACCGGATACAGCCGCTGCGTGATCTCGATCAGTTGCGCGGCTTCCTTTCAGGGTTGGGGCCGACCGTCATCTTCGACGCGCCGTGGATACCGTTTTATCTGCTGATCATTTACTTCCTGCATCCGGCGCTCGGTCTGCTGGCGACAAGCGGTGCGATAATTGTCGTGCTGCTTACGGTGATCGCGGAAGTGCTTGGTCGCTCATCTGCGGCGCGCGCGTCCGAGACAATGGTGTCGCAACGCAATCTTGCAGATTCCGGCCGCCGCAACGCGGAGGTTGTGCGCGCGATGGGCCTTTCCGGGCGGCTTGCCCGCCGCTGGAGTGAGATCAATCAGGCATATCTCGCGCACCAGGAGCGGCTTTCCGACATTGTCGGTGCCACCGGCGCACTGTCGAGGGCGCTGCGGATGGCCTTGCAGTCCTGCGTTCTGGGGCTGGGCGCCTATCTCGTGATCGGAGGCGAAGCGTCGCCAGGTGTAATCATAGCATCCTCCATATTGCTGGGCCGCTCGCTGGCTCCGGTTGATGCCGCGCTTGCAAACTGGCGAGGGTTCGCGGCGTTCCGGCAAAGCTATTCCCAACTGGCGACGGTGCTGGCCGCCTTCGGTGGCCATGAAGAACTCATGGAGTTGCCGCGCCCGCAGGCGATGCTTGCGGTCGAGGAACTGACGATAGCTCCGCCAGGCGAGCAAAAACCGACCGTGGCCAATGTCAGCTTCAGCCTGTCCGGGGGCACGGGAATGGCCATTGTCGGCCCGAGCGGATCCGGGAAAACGACACTTGTGCGCGCACTGGTGGGAGTGTGGCAGCCGCTTCGCGGAACGGTAAGGCTGGACGAAGCCTCGCTCGACCAATGGGGCCAGGAACAGCTTGGCGCTCATATCGGCTACCTGCCGCAGGACGTCGAACTGTTTGATGGAACGGTTGCCGACAACATTTCGCGATTTGGCGGCAAGGGCGACGCCAAAGGCGTGCTGGCAGCCGCCAAGGCAGCGGGCGTCGACAAGATGATCATGCGATTGCCAAATGGTTTTCAAACACGCGTAGGCGAGGGAGGGGCAGCCCTTTCGGCCGGACAGCGGCAACTCGTTGGGCTTGCCAGGGCACTTTATGGCGACCCGTTTCTTGTCGTCCTCGACGAGCCGAATTCAAACCTGGACGTCGATGGCGATACCGCCCTGGCCGGCGCGATCCTGGGGGTGCGCCGACGTGGAGGCATCGTCATCGTTGTTGCGCACCGTCCTTCCGCCCTCACCAATATCGACAAGGTACTCGTAATGTCGAATGGGACGCTTCACTCCTTTGGCTCGCGCGAGGAGGTCCTGGCTAACGTTATCCGGCCCTTCCCTTCGCCTGCTGAACGGCCGGCGGCGGTTGTCCCGATGCAGAAAGGGGTGAGCGGTCATGCATGAGGTGCTGTTTCTTGTCTGACGCGACGATGGTTTCATATGCTCCGATAGACAATGGGAGCCGAAGGGCCGAGGCGAATTCGGCCGATGCGCGGGATGATATCAGGGCCAACCTGATCCTGGGCGCGGCGGTCACGGTTATGTTGATTGCCGGCGGCGGGCTTTGGCTCGGTTTGACCAAGATCGCCGGCGCGGTGATTGCGCCTGCGACCGTGGTGGTCGAAAGCAACATCAAGAAAGTCCAGCATCTGACCGGCGGTACGATCGGGGGCATCTTCGCGCAAGATGGGGATCATGTGCGGGCTGGCGAGGTGGTGGCGAGGCTGGACGACACGCTGACGCGGGCCAACCTGCAAATAATCAGCGAGGATCTTGATCGCACAACCGTTCGTCTTGCGCGGCTGGAGGCCGAGCGGCAAGGTCTGCCGGAAATACAGCTTCCGTCCAGCCTTCAAACGCGGATGGGTGACCCGGAACTGGCTGCGCTGGTGAGTGGGGAGCGCACCCTCTTCGAAAGCCGCGCAACGGCGTTGACGGGGCAGAAGGCACAGTTGCAAAGCCGCTCAAAGCAACTCGAACGCCAGATCGATGGCCTTAAGGCGCAGCAGGCCGCGGAAGACCATTCCGTGGTCCTGCTGGACGCAGATCTTGCCGATATCCAGGCGCTTTTTACCAAAAAATTGGTGTCCAAAGAGAGACTGAGCAACATCAGATTGGACGCCACCCGGGCGCACGGAGAATCAGGACGCCTCGCGGCCGCGGTTGCTGAGGCCCAGGCCCGAGTTAGCGAGACTGAATTGCAAATTCTTCAGCTCGATGAACAAAGGCGCAGTGAAGTAACGAGCGAACTTCGTGAAACGGAAGCCAAGCAGACCGAACTCAGCGAGCGCAAGGTTGTGGCGCAAGACGAATTGACCAAAACCAACATCCGCGCTTCGCAATCGGGAACGGTGCAGGAATCCTCTATCCACACAATCGGCGGCGTGATCGCTCCCGGGGAGGTGATTATGATGATCGTCCCCGACGCCGACAATCTCGTCGTCGACGCGCTGATTCCCCCATCGCGCATAGATGACGTTCGTCCAGGTCAGCGGGTCTCGATCCGGTTCCCGGCTTTCGATGCCGGCACCACGCCTGCTTGCCAGGGATCGGTCAAGCGCATCTCGGCGGATCTGATTAAGGATCAACAAAAACAGCTTTCGTATTTCTCGGCGCGTATCGATGTCGAAAACAAGGCAACCTGCCTGACCGACGCCAAGGTGCTCAAACCGGGTATGCCGGCTGAGGTTCACATAAGCACCGACGAACGCAGCGTCTGGTCTTATCTGCTGAAGCCTCTCACGGATCAGATGTCCAGGGCTTTCCGCCAATGACATGACGAACTGTTGGACGCGAGCCGCAAATACGATCAGCTCTTCCTCCTACGACGCGGTGAGCGCCCTCCGGCGAACGCGGCGAGCGGTACGCACCGTTCGCTCCGCCGTCACTGGAACCTTGGCCACATCGTTCTTATGCGGCGCGGCGTTCGTGGTGCTATGGAGCCTCTCATAGGGCAGTAATTCCCTGATCCGGGCGTTGACCAATGCAATTTCGGCCCGCAGGTCTTCGCATTCCTGCCGTCTGATATCGAGTTGTATCTGATCGGACGCCTGCTGCAGCGAAAGCTGTGAAAAATTGGCGGTTACCTTCGAAAGGTTCAGCTTGTCGGTTTCGGCTTCCTTGGTGAGGGCAGCCAACCTTTCATCCGCCACCTGCTTTTCCGCCACGGCGTCGCTCCATTGAAGCCTGAGCCTGTCGATCTCAGCCGAGGCTTCGTTATTTGTGCTTGATGTGAGCTCAAGTCGCGAGTGGAGGCTCTGAACTTCGGAACGCAATCCCCGAATCTCGGCCCGGCAGCGTTCGAGCTCGGCATCCTTGTCCGCCTGCATGATCCTGGCGGTTTCCGTCACATCCGACAGTTTCGCCTGAGTGACCTCGAGCGAGTGGTGGAGCCGTGTCGCTTCCTTTTCGCTCTTGCCGAGCGCACCCAGTATTTCAGAATTTTTCGCAGCTTCGGTGGCATGGATCGAGGAGAAGGCGTCCAGCCTGTGCCGCGCCTCGTCCTCCCGCTTCAGCGCCTTTTCCAGGTCGATCGACAGGCTGACATTCTTTTCACGCAGCAGTTTGTTCTCGCGCGCGCGTCTGTCGGCCTCGACGGTTGCGGCGGCAAGCGTGTTTGTCAGGTCTCCGAATTCCGCCTCGTTCTTTGCGTTGGTGTTCGCCGCTTCAACCAGTTCCAGCCTTGCCGCGGCCAATGCGCCACGAAGCGCTTCGCTGTCCTGAACCAGGCTTGCCTCGCGCTGCTGCAAAGCCTCAACCATGTTTTCACGCTCATGCTGCCGTCGGTTCAGATCATTGAGCTTGTCCGACAAGCTCCTTTGATCCGCGGTCAGGTTTTGATTCGCCAGCTCCAGTTCGTTGGCGCGGAGAATGTCGGCGTGAAGGATGTGAAAGAATTCGAAGGTCAGTTGATGTGTGCTTTTGATCTCGGACAGTTTCGCGTTGATCTCCTCGAAATGGAGCTTCGCATCGCGAAACAGCCCATCAAAGGAACTCAAGGCAGCCATACGGCTCTGCGTATGAGTGGTCAGCCGTCGCGCGGGTTCCGGAGTGCCAGCATCATCTGTGCCAGCGTCGTCTTCGCCTGGCGCGCTGTCGTCCTGCTCGTTGTCGTCCTCTGGCATGGGCGGCTCGTCCGCGACATCGTCCCTTGCCAGCGCTGACAGGTCATCCAAACCGAGGCACTCGTCGACGGCGTCAGCCAAGTCAGCTTCGAGATTCTCGAATGACTTCTCCACATTATTGTCGGCACGTCTGATCAGATCTCTGAACTTCATGCCCTACATCCCCCTTCCGCATTCCTGAACCCAGCAAGGCGCGGACTGAGCTTCCTTTTTTATCGAGAGGTCGGTTCCGCGTCTTCGTGCAATCAAACGATACCAGGTGCCAGCGATTCAGCGCCTTGACGGCAACGGGCCGTCCAGAATTGTTGGCGACAGCCTTAAGGTTTGGCGGTTGCCGATAACCTACACCCACCTTTTGTAACCTATGCCAGGATGGCTTTTGCGCCGATGGCCCTTCTTGTGTTCGTCCTGACGTCATTTGTGCGTAGACCCCAGCGCCGCTCGCCTGTCGGCACGCGAGGCAGCCCGGAGCGCTTTCGCGTTTGAGCCCCCAGGGTAGATCAAGCGGCCCGACAGCCTCTAGTAGGGGGGCATCAGGCGGCCGGGCCTAACCGGCTGTTGGGTGTGTTTTGGTTTGCCGGCTGACTCAACATGCGCCTTGGCCGACGGACGCGCATCATTCGAACGAACTGTTCGTCGGGCGGGCCTCACTCGGTCAATCACGCAAGCTCCGCCACCCGGACCTGTGCCCTCTTGGATCACTTCGGAAGCACGATGGTTCTGGTCGTGATTAAGGCCGTAGGCTCCTTCGAATGAACGATCAGCCCGTAATCAAGGAGGGATATTGTGGGCCGGAACTCTGCAGATTATGGGGGCAAAGCCATGTGCGGTATCGTGGGAATCGTCGGCCATTCGCAGGTTGCGCCGCTCATTGTCGCCACGTTGAAGCGGCTCGAATATCGCGGCTATGACTCGGCCGGCGTCGCCACCATCGAGAAGGGTCAACTCGCCCGCCGGCGCGCCGAAGGCAAGCTGATCAACCTCGAGCGCCGGCTCAGGGACGAGCCGCTCGACGGCACGATCGGCATCGGCCACACGCGCTGGGCGACGCATGGCGTGCCCAACGAGATCAATGCGCATCCGCATTTTTCCGACGGTGTCGCCATCGTCCACAACGGCATCATCGAGAATTTTTCCGAGCTGCGCGACGAGTTGATCCGTGACGGTTATGCCTTCTCGTCGCAGACCGACACCGAGGTTGTCGCCCATCTGGTGGCGCACGAACTCGCCAAGGGGCTGAAGCCGGTCGAGGCCGCGCACCAGGCGCTGAAGCGGCTGGAAGGTGCCTTTGCGCTGGCCATCATGTTCAAGGGCGACGAGGACCTGATCGTCGGCGCCCGCAACGGCCCGCCACTGGCCGTCGGCCATGGCGATGGCGAGATGTTCTTGGGCTCCGATGCCATCGCGCTCGCGCCGTTCACCAATTCCATCACCTATCTCGAAGATGGCGACTGGGCTGTGGTGCGCCGCGACAGCGTCGCCATCTTCGACATCGACGGCAAAAAGGTCGAGCGCAAGCGGCAGCAGTCGCTATCGACCAGTTTCATGGTCGACAAGGGCAACCGGCGCCATTTCATGGAGAAGGAAATCCATGAGCAGCCCGAAGTGATCTCGCACACGCTGGCGCATTATGTGGATTTCGTCTCCGGCGTCTCGAAGCCGCTCGATCTGCCATTCGATTTCGCCAAGATCGGCCGGCTGGCGATCTCGGCCTGCGGCACTGCCTATCTCGCCGGCCTGATCGGCAAATACTGGTTCGAGCGCTATGCGCGGCTGCCGGTCGACATCGATGTCGCCTCGGAATTCCGCTATCGCGAGATGCCGCTGTCGGCCAACGATGCCGCTTTCTTCATCTCGCAGTCGGGCGAGACCGCCGACACGCTGGCTTCGCTGCGCTACTGCCGCAAGGCCGGCATGAAGATCGGCGCCGTCGTCAATGTGCGGGAATCGACCATGGCGCGCGAATCCGACGTCGTGCTGCCGACGCTGGCCGGGCCGGAGATCGGCGTCGCCTCGACCAAGGCTTTTACCTGCCAGCTGTCCGTCCTTGCGTCTCTCGCCGTGCGCGCCGGCGTGGCACGCGGCACGATCTCGAGAGAGCAGGAAAAGACCCTGGTGCGCGCGCTTTCGGAAGCGCCGCGCTATGCCAACCAGGTGCTCAAGCTCGAAGAGCAGATCGAACGCATCGCGCGCGAACTGTCGCGCTACAAGGACGTGCTCTATCTCGGCCGCGACACCAATTTCCCGCTGGCCATGGAAGGCGCGCTGAAGCTCAAGGAAATCTCCTATATCCACGCCGAAGGCTATGCGGCGGGCGAGTTGAAGCATGGGCCGATCGCGCTGATCGACGAGAACATGCCGGTCATCGTCATCGCCCCGCATGACCGGATTTTCGAGAAAACCGTGTCGAACATGCAAGAAGTGGCGGCGCGTGGCGGCAAGATCATCCTGATCACCGACAGCAAGGGCGCAGCGCACTCAAGCGTGAAGACGATGGAGACGATCATCCTGCCGGACGTGCCGGAAATCATCTCGCCGATCATCTATGCGCTGCCGATCCAGATGCTGGCCTATTTCGCCGCCGTGTTCATGGGCACCGACGTCGACCAGCCGCGCAATCTGGCGAAATCGGTGACGGTGGAGTGACGGCACAAACGGCGAGCCCTCCGCCTCAGAGCGCCAGCGCCCTCTCGAGATCACCATGCGCGAAGGCGCTCGCCATGCGGATGGCCCCATCGGCCAGCCTGTGCTGAACAGCACTGCTCTCCGCTTTCGCTCTGGCGGCAACAGGACAGGCCGCCGAGAAAGAGGTCGTCCTGGCAGCGTTGAGGTGAGCGTCCAGATGCATCGCAAGCAGCAACACCAACCCGGCATTGTCATCGACAGTCGGGCCGTGATGCGCATTCTGCGCAAATTCAGGCTGAGCTTCGCAGCATCAGTTCGGCGTTGAGCAGAATGCGTCCGCTTTCGCGTTTCGCCGCCTTTTCATCCAGCCGCGCCAGCAGCAGCTCGATGGCCAGGCGGCCGATCTCGTTGTAGTTCTGCGCGACCGTCGTGATTGGCGGGCAGGCATAGCGCGACAATGGATGGTCGTCGTGTCCAGCAACCCGCAGGTCGCAATCCGCGCCATGGCCGACCTTCAGGCCGAGCTGGAACGCGGCGCCGATCACGCCGAAGGCGACACGGTCGTTGGCGCAAAGCACCGTCTTCGTCGGGAACCCTTGCGCCTGCAGGATGCGAAGCGCTTCGTCAAAGCCGAATTTTTCGAAATCCCACGATCTGAGGTCGGCGACGGGCACGATTTCAGGCGTCATCTTGAACTGCTGCATGGCCTCGACATAGGCGTCCTGCCGTGCCGAAGCGTTGTTGTTGACGAGCGGCATGGCGAAGTAGCAGGGGGGCTCGCCAGATCTGCAGAGATAGTCGACGATGAGCCTGAAGCTCTGCCTGTTGTCGGTGCCGACGAACGAGGAGGTCTCGTCAAGCGGCGAGTCGACATAGATCAGCGGGATGCTCGATCCGAGTTCGGCCAGGATCCGGTGATGAGACTGCACGCCGAGCGGCGCGATGATGGCGCCGGCGATGTTCATCGATCGGAACGTCTGGATCGCCTGGTCTTCCATTTCGGGGCGCCCGTCGGAGGAGAGCACGAACGCCAGGAAGCCGGCTTCATTGGCGATCGTCTCGATGCGGCGCGTTAGCGCCATGTAGAACGGATCCGTCGAATTCGGGATGATGACGCCCAGTATGTTGCTGCGGCGGCGATTGAGATTGACGGCGAACATGCTCGGTCGGAAGTCGGACTTCTTCAGCGCGGCCTCGATCGCGCTGCGGGTGTTTTGCCTCACCGAACCGGGATCGTTGAAATATTTGGAAACCGTCGTGCGGGACAGACCGACAAAGGCAGAAAAATCCTCCATCGTTCTTATCGTCTTCGCCATCCATGGCCCCCTGTTTGAACTCGCCGTCTCGACCTTCTACTTGAGTCACCTATTTGCGCAAAGCCGGAGGGTTTTTCTCCCGGATGCGCAAACGATCGGCCCGCAAGGGGAAGCCGCATGGCCCGGGTTACGCTTGCGCGGAAAACTGCACCTTCATCGTCGTTGGGTCGCCGCTGCTCTTGGCAAAGAACGGCAGCAATTGCGACAGCGGCAACTGGTGGCTGACAAGCCGCGCCATCGTGCCATCGTCGCGTTTGAGGATCTCGAGCGCCTGCGGGATGTTGCGGTTCAACGAATGCGAACCCGCCAGCCTGATCTGCCGGCGGAAGATTTCGAACGGGGCGACCGAGATCCTGGCATCGGGCGCGCAGACGCCGAAGACCAGTGCCGTGCCGCCATCGGCGGTGAAGCCGATCATGCCTTCGACCACCTTGGCGACGCCGGTAGCGTCGGCGACGAAATCGAAGCCGCGCGCCTGCGACGACAGTGCCTGCGATCCGGACACCAGCGGTTCCAGCCCGAGCGCCTCGGCGAAGGCCAGGCGCTGTTCGCTGATGTCGGCGACCGCCACGCTTGCCACGCCCTTGGCCCTGAGCGACAGCGCCAGAAGCAGGCCGATCGGCCCGGCGCCGAAGACCAGCGCATTGCCGGGTATGCTCCTGCCGGCCTCGACCCCGGCGGCACTGAGACCGTTGAGGACACAGGCGAGCGGCTCGGCAAGGGCCGCCGTATCGAAGGCGAGATCGCCGATGCCATGCAGATGGTCGACGGCAACCATGCTGAATTCGGCGAAGCCGCCATTTTCGGTGACGCCGTAGGCCTTCAGGCTGGCGCACAGATTGGTCAGGCCTTTCCGGCAGGCGGCGCAGTTGCCGCACGGTATGTTGGGATCGACGGCAACCCTGTCGCCGGGCTTGACGGCGGTGACATCGCTGGCGACCACCTCGACCGTGCCAGCATATTCGTGGCCGGGGACCAGGGGAAACGCACCTTCGCCGTAGCGGCCATGCAGCACCTCGATGTCGGTATGGCAAAGGCCTGCGGCGCGGACGCGCACCAGAGCGTGTCCAGGCTTGACCTCTGGCAGCTCCAGATCCGCCATGCCGGCGACGCCTGCAGCGGTAAATCGGATGGCCTTCATTGCAGTCTCCCTTGTCTCGGCAGCGCGGGCTTGGAGCGCGTCAGCTCATCCAGTTGCCGCCATCGACATTATAGGTTTGCGCCAGGATGTAGTCGCTGTCGGACGAGGCGAGGAACACGGCAAGCCCGGCAATATCCTCAGGGTTCGCGAAGCGGCCGATCGGCACGGACTTGGCCACCGCAGCCTTCTTCTCGCCGGGCTTCAGGCCCTCCCAGCGGGCGAAGTGGGCGTCGACGACATCCCAATGCTCGCCGTCGACGACGCCGGGTGCAATGGCGTTGACGTTGATGCCATGCTTGACCAGAGCCAATGCCGCCGACTGCGTCGCCGAGATGATCGCTGCCTTGGAGGCGCAATAAAGCGTCACCAGCGCCTCGCCGCGGCGGCCGGCCTGGCTTGCCATGTTGATGATCTTGCCGCCGCGACCGCGCTTGATCATCAGATTGGCCACCGCCTTCATCATGAACAGCGGCCCCTTGAGATTGATGGCGAAAACCTTGTCGTAGCTCGCTTCGGTGATGTCGGTGATCGGCGCCATGTCGAAGATGGCGGCGTTGTTGACCAGGATATCGATGCCGCCGGACGCGCGGTCGACCTCCGCCGCCACCCTGTCGATCGCATCGAGGTCGGTGACATCGAGCTTGATGGCGCTGGCCGCCGAGCCGATTGCGGCGGCGGCCCGCGTCGCGCGGTCGATATCGATATCGGCAATCACCACGCTGGCACCTTCGCGCGCGAAAGCTTGCGCGAAGCCGAGGCCAATGCCGCGCGCGCCGCCGGTGATCAGGGCCGTCTTGCTCTTCAGTTTCATATCCGGTTCCAGCCTTTCCCGACTGTTCGAAAACGATATTTGGCGCCTGCCGGCGGATGCGTGGAGGCGCCTTCTCAGGCAATTCCGGACGAAAAGGCGTTACACGTTTTTCGCCAAATTGCTGCGAGGAACGCACGGACTGCCGATTGCTCAGGCAATTCCGGAGGGAAAACCGCACCACAGTTTTCCTGGAGTTGCCTCGGCGGATCCGTGCATCCTCCCGGCCCGCTGCAACGGGAGGTATGACAGGCCGGGATCGCCAGGAGGCGGCGCACGTTCCGCCCCCTGGTCTGGTCGTGTGGCTCGAGCCCGCTATTTGATGTAGCCCGCTTCCGTCATCGTCTTCTCCACCGCGGTCTGGGCGCCGTTGAGCGGATCATCGACCGACTGCTGACCGGTCACCGCAGCGGCAATCGCCTGACCGACATCGGTTCCAATGCCCTGGAATTCGGGGATGGCGACGAACTGGATGCCGGTATAGGGAACCGGATCCTTGGTCTGCTTGGTCGGGTCGGCGGATTCGATCGCGGCAAGGACCGTCGCGGCGAAGGGCGCCGCCTTCTGGTAGTCGGCGCTGGCATAGGTCGACTTGCGCGTTCCCGGAGGTGCCGCGACCCAGCCTTCGGTCTCGCCGACGCGCTGGACATAGGCTTTCGAGGTCGCCCACTTGACGAAGGATTTTGCCACATCCGCCTTCTTGGTCGAGGTCGGGATGGCGAGGCTCCATGCCCAGCCCCAGGCCGAACCGTTTGGCGTGACCGCCACCGGTGACTTGGCGAAGGCAACCTTGTCGGCGACCTTGCTTTGCTTTGGATCATAGACGCGACCCGCGGCGGACGTGGCGTCGATCCACATGGCGCAGTGGCCGGAGGCGAACAAGGTCTGGTTCTCGTTGAAGCCGTTGGAGCTTATTCCCGGAGGTCCATCCTTCTTCATCGTGTCGACATACCAGCCGATCGCCTTCTTCCACGCATCCGAATTGAGCTGCGGCTTCCAGTCCATATCGAACCAGCGGCCGCCGAACGTGTTCACCAGCGTGCCGACGAAGGCCATGTTCTCGCCCCAGCCCGGCTTGCCGCGCAGGCACAGGCCGTATTGCTCCTTCGACTTGTCGGTGAGCTTGTCGGCGAATTCCGTGATCTGGTCATAGGTCGGCTGCTCCGGCATCTTCAGGCCGGCGGCGTCGAACAGATCCTTGCGGTAGAGTGTGAACGAGCTCTCGGCGTAGAAGGGCACGGCATAGAGCTTGCCGTCGACCGTCAGGCCGCTGCGCACCGGCGCGATCAGGTCGTCATAGTCATAATCGTCGCCAAGATCGTTGAGCGGCGTCAGCCAGCCGCTCTTGCCCCAGATCGGCGTCTCATAGCCGCCGATCGTCATCACGTCGAACTGGCCGCCCTTGGTGGCGATGTCGGTGGTGACCCGCTCGCGCAGCACGTTTTCCTCGAGCACCACCCAGTTCACCTTGTTTCCTGTCGCCTTCTCCCATTCGGGCGACAGCTTCTGCATGATGATCATGTCGCCATTGTTGACCGTCGCAACCGTGATCTCCTCCGACAGGGCGGCACTTGCCACCAGTGCCGATACGGCGGCCGACAGGCCAAGAATTCCAATACGCTTACCGATAGGCATTTCGTCTCCTCCTTTACGAATGCGCATGTGTAAGTGGACATGCATATATATTTTATTGCGCTATGGGAAAGCCGAGTCAAGGCGGCTATGCTTGATTTTCGACACCATACCGTCACCAAGCCAGTCGATATTCCTGGTTCGGCATGCTCAAGAAGACCGCACTCGCAGCAAAATAAGTGTACATGCGTTCAGTTTCTGTTGACTTCGCGGTTGCCGCGATTTACCTCGGCTGCAGCCAAGCGCTATCGTGGGGCTGGTGCTACTGTGACGGCATCCGGTCCGGCTGGGGGAGAGAAGGAATTGCAGCAATGAGCCGCCGAAGGCAGATCGCCTCCGAAGCCGCGGGGCCGACGATTACCGCCGGCGAAATCCTGGTCGAGATCATGGCGACGGACCCCGGTCTGGGTTTCCTCGAACCACTGACGCTGGTCGGGCCATTCCCCAGCGGCGCGCCGGCCATCTTCATCGACCAGGTGGCAAGACTGGGCGGCGGCGCCGGGCTCATCGGCTGCGTCGGCCGCGACGATTTTGGAACGATCAACCTGGAAAGGCTGAAACGCGACAGCGTCGACGTCTCGGCCGTGTCGGTCAGCGACCGCTATCCCACGGGAAGCGCTTTCGTGCGCTACAGGCCCGACGGCGGCCGGGACTTCGTCTACAACATCGCCGAATCCGCCGCCGGGCAAATCCGTCTCACCGACGCGGCGCGCGCGCTGGCGGAAAGGGCCGGCCATCTGCATGTCATGGGCTCGACCTTGTCGGTAGCCGGGCTGAAGGAGATCGTCGCCTATGCCTTGAAATCGGTGCGAGCCCGTGGTGGCTCGACCTCTTTCGATCCGAATATGCGCAAGGAGTTGATCGACGGCGCCGACGGCGTGCAATTTTCAGCGCTGGTCGACGATGCCGATCTGTTGTTGCCCTCCGGCGACGAGTTGCTTGCCGCCGCCGGGGTCGATGACGAAGGCCAGGCAGTGAAGGCGTTGATCTCCCGAGGCGTCGGCGAGATCGTGTTGAAGCGGGGCGCTGCCGGCTCGTCCTGGTTCGGCGCCGACGGCGCCAGGATCGATTGCGCCGGCTTCCGGGTCGAGGAAGTCGACCCGACCGGCGCCGGCGACTGTTTCGGGGCGACCTATCTCACCTGCCGGCGCAAGGGCATGGAGCCGGCCAAGGCGCTGTTTTATGCCAATGCCGCCGGCGCCCGCAACGTCACGCGGCGCGGGCCCATGGAAGGCACCGCCGGCTTCGATGTGCTGGACGGCTTCATTGCCGGGACCGCGAGGGCGACATGACGACCAACCCGCTCGCAGGCCTTGCCACCGCGCGCAGAAACGGGTCGCCCTACGGCATCACCTCGATCTGCTCGGCGCATCCGCTGGTGATCCAGACGGCCATCCGGCGCGCCGTCAGGGACAAGGAAAGCAGCCTGCTGATCGAGGCGACCTGCAATCAGGTCAACCAGTTCGGCGGCTACACCGGTATGAGCCCGGATTTGTTCATCGCCTTCGTGCTCGAGATCGCCGCTAAGGAAGGCCTCGACCCCTCGCGCATCATCTTCGGCGGCGATCATCTGGGACCGAACCCGTGGCGCACGGAGCCGGCGGCACAGGCGATGAGCAAGGCCGAAGCCATGGTCACCGCCTATGTCTGGGCCGGCTTCAGCAAGATCCATCTTGACGCATCGATGGGTTGTGCCGGCGAGCCGGCGGCCCTCGACGACGAGACCATCGCGACACGGGCCGCGCGGCTGGCCAAGGCAGCCGAAAAGGCGGCACGCGCCACCGGTGGCGCCTTGCCGGTCTACATCATCGGCACCGAGGTTCCCGCTCCGGGCGGCGTCGACCATGCGATCAACGACCTGAAGCCCACCGAGGCGGCGGCGGCGCGGCGCACGATCGAAGTGCATCGCGAGATCTTTGCCAGGGAAGGGCTGACGGAAGCATTTGGCCGCGTCATCGCCGTGGTCGTGCAGCCGGGCGTCGAGTTCGGCAGCCAGAACGTCGTCGCCTACAGGCCCGAGGCATCGAAGCCGCTGACTGGTTTGCTCGACGAGGAACCGTCCCTCGTCTACGAGGCGCATTCCACCGACTACCAGAGCCGCGCGGCGCTGACCGCCCTTGTCGGCAACGGCTTTCCCATCCTCAAGGTCGGTCCGGGCCTGACCTTCGCGCTGCGCGAGGCGCTTTACGGGCTCGACCTGATCGCGTCCGAAATGGTCATGGACTATGGCGAAAGGTCGCTTGCGCGCACGATGGAACGCGTGATGCTGGCCGCTCCCGGCCATTGGCACGGCCACTATCACGGCAATGAAGCCGATCGCTATCTGCAGCGGCACTACAGCTACAGCGACCGTATCCGCTATTATTGGAGCAACCCAACGGCCAGCGTTGCCGTCGGCCGCCTGCGTGAGGCGCTTGCCGGCGTTGCCATTCCAGAAACGCTGATGCGGCAATTCCTGCCGACGCTGCCGTCCGGACTTGGACCGGCTGGCAATCCCGAGGCTATTTTTCACGCAGCGATCGGCCAGGTGCTGGCCGACTACGACGCAGCTTGCCGGACCGCCTGAACCCGTTGCAACGCTGGCTCGCGGGACGCATCCGCTTCGACTATGCCGGAACCGAGATGTGATCGTCGGGCCGGGGACCGCATCCACAGACGAGGCGCCTGCAACTCTACATAGGCCTCCATCCGACCAGAAAGTTCAACGGCGCCTCACGGCCGTCGAAGAACGGTTTGCATTCAGCGTCAAAAAGACGAAGCGGGATTGCGCCGCAAACGCTCTTGTTGTACGAACGTTCAACAAGAGCATTTGCGGGTACCTGCCGTGGTACGAACCGAGTTTCCCTTTGCCGTCGAAACCGTCGATCCGCTCTGGATCACGCTGGCCGACGGCACCCGCATTGCCGCGACGCTGTGGCGTCCGCGCACCGAGGGCAAGGTGCCTGTTATCGTCGAGATGGTGCCTTATCGCCGCCGTGACGGCACCGTTGCCCGCGACATCGATATCCATCCCTGGCTTGCCGGGCACGGCATTGCCTGCGCCCGCATAGACATTCGCGGCAGCGGCGATTCCGACGGCGATCTCGCCGACGAATATCTGCCGCGCGAACAGGAAGACGCCTGCGAGATCATCGCCCATCTGGCAGCCCAGCCTTGGTGCAACGGCGCTGTCGGCATGACCGGCATTTCCTGGGGCGGCTTCAACGCGCTGCAGGTCGCGGCGCGCCGGCCGCCGGCCTTGAAGGCCATCATCGCCAACTGCGCCACCGACGACCGCTACGCCGACGACATCCACTATATGGGCGGCGCGCTGCTCACCGAGCAGGAGATGTGGTCGAACTTCATGCTGGTGAAGAAGGCGATGGCGCCCGACCCGCAGATCGTCGGCGACGCCTGGCACGCCATGTGGATGAGCCGCCTTGCGGCGACGAGTTCACTGTCGGAGGTCTGGCTTGCGCATCAGCGCCGTGACAACTACTGGCGGCAGGGTTCGGTCTGCGAAGACCACGCCGCAATCGAATGCGCCGTCATGGCCGTCTGCGGCTGGGAGGACAGCTATTCGAACTTCGTGCCGCGCCTGCTCGAGCATCTGCCAGGGCCGAAGCTCGGCATTGTCGGGCCGTGGTCGCATGCCTATCCCTGTCGCGGCGCGCCGGGTCCGTTGATCGGCTATCTGCAGGAGGCGCTGCGCTGGTGGCGGCATTGGCTGTGTGGCGAAGACACCGGCATCATGGACGAGCCGCTTTACCGTGTCTGGGTCACCGGCGAAGAACGGCCGCAACCTTTTTATCTTCCCGATCATGCTGGCAGTTGGGCCGCCGAGGATCAGTGGCCGTCGCCGCGCATCGAGCGTCGCACGCTGCATCTGAACGCCACCGGATTGAGTAGCGAGCCCGCACCGGGGGCGACGCTTTCCGTCCGCTCGCCGGCCACCGCAGGCCGCGATTGCGGCCGCTGGGGTGGCTATGGCGGCTCCTGCCCCGACATGCCCATCGACCAGCGCCGCGAGGATGGTCTCGCACTCTGCTTCGACACCGCACCGCTCGACGCTGACCTGACCTTGCTTGGTGCACCGGAACTCGATCTGCTCGTCAGCGTCGACCAGCCGCATGTCAATCTCGCCGCCCGGCTCTGCGACGTCTATCCCGACGGCACCTCGGCGCTGATGACCTATGGCGTGCTCAATCTCAGCCACCGCGACAGCCATGAGCATCCGACGCCGTGTCCAGTCGGAACACCTTTTCGCGTCAAGCTGAAGCTCAATGATTTCGCCCGCATTGTGCCCAAGGGCCATCGCATCCGGCTGGCGCTGGCCAACCAGCATTGGCCGATCCTGTGGCCGCAGCCGAAATTGTCGACGCTGTCGGTCGTAACCGGCGACAGCACGGTGATGCTGCCGGTGCGCCCGCCATCGGAGCGCGACCGCGACGTCCGCTTTGAGCCGGCCGAAACCGCGCCGCCGGTCCCCACCACTGCCTTGGGCGAGGGCTTCGACCGCCGCATCGTCACCGAGGATGTCGGCTCTGGCGTACAGACCATCGCGCTGACTTCCGACCATGGACGCAGGCGCTATGACGATCGCGGCATCACCGTCTCCTCGGCCAACAGCGACACGATGAGCATCCGCGCCGATGATCCACAGTCGGCCAAGCTTGTCACCGAATATCGCTGGGCGATTGCCAGCGGCGATGCCGACACAGAGGCGACGGCGGTGACCGAACTGACAGCGGATGAGACCCATTTCAACTTGAGTTGGCGGCTCGAAGCGCGAGAACGGGGCACGCTCGTCCACAGCGCCTCGGCAACCCGGCGCATCAGGCGCGAATTCGCCTGAGGAGAGGGGAGGCAGACCATGCTTGCATATGCAGTGAAGCGCATCGGTCTCGGCCTCCTGATCCTCGTCCTCGTCATGATCGCCATGTATGCGGCCGTCTTCCTGGTGCCCGGTGATCCGGCAACCGTGGCGCTCGGCCCGCGCGCCACGCCGGAACTGAAGCGGCTGCTGATCGAGCGCATGGGCCTCGACCAGCCGGTCTGGTGGCAGATCATCGAATTCTTCCGCAACGCGCTGACCGGCAATCTCGGCTACGACGTCTGGTCGAACCGGCCCGTCTCGACGCTGGTGCTGGAGGCGCTGCCGAACACGCTGGTCCTCGGGCTGACGGCGCTTGCCGTCGCGCTCCTCATCGGCGTGCCGCTCGGCTGCCTGTCGGTGATGCGGCGCGGCACGGCAGCCGATGCCGTCATCGGCGTGCTCTCGGTCGGCGTCATCGCCGTGCCGTCCTTCGTCGTCGCCATCTATTCGCTTTTGCTTTTCGCCGTGACGCTGCGCTGGCTGCCGGCCATCGGCGCCGGCGAGGCCGGCGATTTTTTGAGCCAGGCCAAGGCGCTGGTCATGCCGGCGGCGGCGATCGCGCTCGGCTGGATCGGCTACATCGCCCGCATGGTGCGTGCCTCGATGATGGAGGTGATGGGCGAACCGCACATCCGCACCGCGCGCTCCTTTGGTTTGCCGGAGTGGAAGATCGTCTCCAAATACGCGCTGCGCATCGCTATCATCCCGACCATATCGCTGGTCGCGGTCGGCCTCGGCAGCATCCTGTCCAGCGCCGTCTTCGTCGAAGCGGTGTTTGCCCGGCCTGGCATCGGCAAGCTGATCACCGACGCCGTCAACACCCGCAACTACCCGGTCGTCATGGGCACGGTGCTGATCATGACCGCCATCTATGTCTCCATCACCATTGCCGCCGATCTTTTGATCGCGCGGCTCGATCCGAGGGTGCGCGATGTCTTCCGTGGCTGACGCCTCGTTGTCCGTTCCGGACCGACAACGGTTTCCGCTGCTGCGCGCACTGCTCGCCGATCCGTTCACCTGCGTGGCGCTGATCCTGGTCACCGGCTTCCTCGTCACCGCCATCTTCGCGCCATGGCTGGCGCCCTATTCGCCAGTCAAGATCGACGTGCTGCACAAGCTGCAGCCGCCATCGGTGGAGCATTGGTTCGGTACCGATCATCTCGGCCGCGATCTGCTGTCGCGGGTCATCTACGGCGCGCGTACGGCGCTGACGATCGCCATGGTGTCGGTGGCCATCGCCGGGGCCATCGGCCTGATGCTCGGCCTGATTGCCGGCTACGGCCCACGCTGGCTCGACGCCATCCTAGTGCTGAGCTTCGACAGCCTGAATTCGCTGCCGATGATCATGTTCGCACTCGCCATCATCACCGTGCTCGGCGCCGGCACCGGCACGCTGATCATCGTCATCGCCGCGACCTCGTTTCCGAGCTACGCCAGACTGATCCGGGCGCAGACGCTGGCGCTGAAGAACAGCGACTATATCCTCGCGGAGCGGCTGATCGATGCCAGTGGCGCGCGCATCATCTTCAGCCATCTTCTGCCCAATGTCGTCGGCTCGCTGATCATCCTTCTGTCGATGGACATTCCGGTCGTCATCATGGTCGAGGCGGGCTTGAGCTTCCTCGGTCTGGGTGTCAGGCCACCAACCCCGTCCTGGGGCTCGATCCTCTATGACGGCTACACCTCGATCCGTGCCGCACCGTTCATGGTCATTTTCGGCGGGCTGCCGCTGGTGCTGGCGACGCTTGGCTTCACCTTCCTCGGCGAGGGCCTGCGCGACTATCTCGATCCGCGCCTGCAACTGCGGAGGCCGGCATGACAGGCTCGCTCGCCGCCAGCGATCTCAGCGTCCGATACGAGACGCCGCATGGCGCGGTGCACGCGCTTCGCCATGTCGACATCGCGGCGCATCCCGGCGAGGTGATCGGTATTGTCGGCGAGAGCGGCTGCGGCAAGTCCACCCTGGTCACCGCTCTGGCCAATCTGCTGCCGGCCAATGCCCGCATCGATGGATCGATCCGCTACAACGGCGTCGACCTGGCGAAGCTCGATGCGCACCGCCAGCGGCTGCTGCGCGGTGATGAAATCGCGTTGGTCAGCCAGGATCCGATGACGGCGTTCAACCCGGTGCTGACCATCGGCGACCAACTCGTCGACTTCCAGCACCACCGCAAGGACCTTGGCCGGGCACAGAAGCGGGCGCGCATCGCCGCCATGCTCGGCCGCGTCGGCATTGCGGACGCCGAACGGCGCATGCAGAGCTATCCGCACGAACTGTCCGGCGGCATGCGCCAGCGCGTCGCCATCGCCGCCGCTCTGCTGACCGATCCCGGCCTGCTCATCGCCGACGAGCCGACGACGGCGCTCGATGTCACCATGGAGGCGCAGATCATCCATCTGCTGCGTGAACTCCGCCGCGAATACAACGGCATCATCATCGTCGTCTCGCACCATCTCGGCGTCATCGCCGAACTCTGCGACCGGGTCTATGTCATGTATGCCGGCGAGGTGGTCGAGGGCGGCGAGGTCGACGCCATCTTCCACGACGCCCAGCATCCCTACACGCAAGCGCTGCTCGCCTGCGATCCTGCCCGCTTCCATAAGCGGCTGAACAGGCTGCCGACCATTCCGGGATCGCTGCCCAACCTGACCCAACCGCCGTCGGGATGCGTCTACGCACCGCGTTGCGACCGCGCCTTCGCGCCGTGCGGTTCCATCGCGCCACCGCTGGTCAAACTCGCCGCGGCCCATGTCGCGCGCTGCCATGCGGTGACGCCATGAGCCCGCTGCTCGCCGTCGAAGACCTCTCCGTGAGCTTCGTTCGGGGCGGCTTGCTCAACCGGCTGATCAATCCGTTCCCGCTGCTAGGCTTCAACGTCATCGACGGTGTGACGCTGTCGCTGATGCCGGGCGAGACGCTCGGGCTGGTCGGCGAATCCGGTTCCGGCAAAACCACGCTGGCCCGCACAATCCTGGGCCTCGTGCGAGCCGCTGCGGGCCGCATTGTCTTCGAGGGCAGGGACGTGCAGACGCCGGCTGATTTTCGCGCCATGCGACGGCGCTCGGCGATGATGTTCCAGGACCCGGTGGCCTCGCTCAGCCCGCGCTTGCGCATCGGCACGCTGCTGACCGAACCGCAGATCATTCAGGGGCTGCCGATGCCGGATCGCCGCGCCGCCGCCAGGGCGCTGCTGGCGCTGGTGGGGCTGCCGGCATCCTTCGTCGACCGCTTCCCGCATGAGCTGTCGGGCGGGCAGGCGCGTCGCGTCGGCGTTGCGCGTGCCCTGGCAATGAAGCCGCATCTGCTGCTTGCTGATGAGCCGACCGCCGGCCTCGATGTCTCTGTACAGGGCGACGTGCTCAACCTGATCGGCGAGCTCAAGCGCGAACTCGGTTTTGCCGCCATGATCGTCACTCACAACCTCGCCATGATCCGTCACGTCAGCGACCGGCTGGCCATCATGTATCTCGGCCGGCTGGTCGAGACCGGACCGACGCAGGACGTGTTCTCCGCGCCGATGCATCCTTACACGGCGACGCTGATCCAGTCGGAACCGATCCCCGACCCGCGCCGGCGCAGCCAGACCCCTGGCGTCACCGGCGAGATCCCGAGCGTGTTCCGGCGGCCCTCGGGGTGCGAGTTCCACACGCGCTGCCCGATCGCGCGCGAGCGCTGCAAGACCGAGGCGCCGGCCTACCGGCCGATGGGCGCCGATCGGATGGTGCGCTGCCATTTCCCGCTGGTTTCAGGCGGGCAAGAACGGGAGGCCTTCTCACGCGCTTCCGCAAACCAAAGGGGAAACTGAGATGACAGAATGGACCATGGACAGACGTGCATTCCTGAAAGCGGCCGGCGTACTCGGCGCCGGTCTGGCGATGAAGCCAGGTTTTGCCTGGTCGGCGGCCGGCGACACGCTGCGCATCCGCATGGAGGGCGACCTGCAGTGCCTCGATCCCGCCTTCATGAATGGCGGCATCGAGGATGTCATGATGCGCGGCATCTATGTCTCGCTGAACCATTTCGGCGATATCCGCAAGGGCTCGCCCTGGTCGTTGTGGGGCGCGGAAAAGCTCGAACAGAAAGACGCCAAGACCATCGCCTTCACCCTGATCGACGGGCTGAAATGGTCTGGTGGCTTCGGCGCGGTCACATCAGACGACGTGAAATTCTCGTTCGAGCGCATCGCTGACAAGGCGCTGGCATCGCCCTGGGCCTACCAGTTCGAAAAACTCGATCGCGTCGAGGTTGTCGATGCCCGCAACGGCATCATCCACCTGAAGGAACCTTACCAGCCGATCTTCGTCACCAGCCTGCCCTATTATGGCGGCCACATCATCAGCCGCGCCGGTACCGAGAAGGCTGGCGGCAAGTTCACCACGCAGCCGCCGGCAACATGCGGGCCCTATCTCTTCTCCGACTGGCAGCAGAAGCAGAAGGTGACGCTATCAGCCAACCCGGACTGGCCGGGTCCAAAGCCGGATTTCGGCAAGGTCGAGATCTATGTCGTGTCGGACGATCAGGCCGCCCAACTCGCCTACGAGGCCGATGCCTTCGACTACACCAAGATCGCCATTTCGGCGACCAAGGCGGTCAAGGCGAGCCCACCCGCCGACACGACGCTGATCGAGGCGCAATCGACCCGTTATGTCTGGCTGACCATCAACATGCTGAGCCCACGGCTCAAGGATTTGAAAGTCCGCCAGGCGGTGCAGTATGGCGTCGATGTCGGGCAGGTACTCACCGGCGTCTATGACGACCTGACCAAACGCTCCACCGGCGTCGTCCAGCCCGGCACCAAATTCGCGAGAGCCTCGAATCTGATCGCGGCGCCCGACTATGAGAAGTCCGCAGCGCTGCTCAAAGAGGCCGGCGTCAGCGATCTGTCGCTGACCCTGACGGTGATGAACGATTCCATCCGCACGGCGACCGCGCAGATTATCCAGGCGAGCCTAGAACAGGCCGGCATCAAGGTCGAGATCCAGCCCTATGACGAAGCCGCTTTCTGGGGCGTCGGCGACAAGACGCAAGGCGACGGCTACAAGAACATCGACCTGGCGTTGATGGATTTCGCCGGCGGCATCGATCCGTCCGAAAACCTGGTGTGGTTCCGACCCGACCAGATCGGCGCCTACAACTGGTCCGGCTTCGACAGCGCGGAGTTCGAGACCAGCTATCAGCAATTGGTGGCGGAAAGCGACGAGGCCAAGCGCATCGTCCTGTCGAACCGCATGGAGGATTTGATGGAACAGTCCGGCGGTTTCGTCTTCATCTGCCACCAGCCGCTGGTCGCCATCCACAAGACCGCTTTCGACCCGGTTATTTATCCGGACGGTCACCCCAATCCGGTGCTGTTCAAGAAGAAGGCATGAACGTGCTTCCGTGGACAGGAAGGGCATAATCGATTAGCTGGGGTTCATGACGGAAGCCCAACCAGATGGTGCAAAAAAGAAGCGCGGCGCAAAGAAATCGCCGCCGCGCTTCAGCCGCGAGCAGGCGGATGTGCGCCGCTCCATGCTGATCGAGGCGGCGACGCGCTGCCTGTCGGTCGGCGGTATCGGCGCCTTCACCATCGATCGTATCTGCAAGGAGGCCGGCGTCTCGCGCGGCCTCATCAACCACCATTTCGAAAGCCTCGATGGATTGCTGGTCGAGGTCTACAAATCCTCGCTCTATGCCAGCGTCAACAACCAGATCGCCGAAGCCAAGCGCCGCCGCGCCGAAACATCGGACTGGTCGCCGCAGGCGGCACTTGCCGCTTTGGTGCATTCCAATTTTTCGCCCGGATATTTCAGCCGCGAGAACCTGCTGATCTGGCTGTCGCTGTGGGGCGAGATCGCTGTCAACCCGCGGCTCAAGGCGGCGCATCGCGAACTCTACGACGCCTACCGGGCGGAGCTTGCCGAGGACATCGCCGCGGTCGCGGTGCCGCGCGGCAGGCAAGTCGACGCGCCCGCGCTGGCACGCAATTTCATCGCGCTGGTCGACGGGCTGTGGCTCGAATGGTGCCTCGACGAAAGCGTGGTGACGCCACAGGCGGCGGAGGCGGCGGGGTTCGAGATGCTTGAAGGGCAGGTGGGGCCGCTGCGGGGCGGATAAGAATTTCAGGTCGGCGCTGTACCCCCCTCTGTCCTGCCGGACATCTCCCCCTCAAGGGGGGAGATCGGATGTCAGTTCGGCCTTCGCCAATCATCAGCGTTGAAAGAAGAGCCCTCCGATGAAGCGGCCAATCTCCCCCCTTGAGGGGGAGATGTCCGGCAGGACAGAGGGGGGTGCTTGGCGCTAACCTCAAATGAGCTCGCCCTCAATTCAGCGGCGAACCGCCCTCGCGCTTGCGCCGCTCCATATAGTCGCGCAGCGCTTCGTTGATGCCGGGATCGATCGGCGGCTGTTCGTATTCGGCGACCATGCGTTTCCACACGACATTGGCGCGCTCGCGTGCCGTGACCTGGCCGCGCTCCATCCAGGTGTCGTAATTGTCCCAGTTGGACACCATCGGCGAATAGAAGGCGCGCTCGTAGCGCTGCATGGTGTGCGCGGCGCCGAAGAAATGTCCGGCCGGGCCGACCTCGCGCACCGCTTCCAGCGCCAGCGTGTCGATGTCGACCACCGGCGGGTCGAAATAGGCCGACATCATCTGCAGCATCTCGGCATCGATGACCAGTTTCTCGAAGGATGCGGTGAGCCCGCCGCCGAGCCAGCCGGCAGCATGCAGCACCAGATTGGCGCCGCCCATCAGGCAACCCCACAGCGACATGGCGCTCTCATAGGCGGCCTGCGCGTCGACCGAATTCGCGGCGGTGACATTGCTGGAGCGGAACGGCACGCCGATCAGCCGGCACAGCTGCCCGGTGATTTGCGCGGCTTGCGTGTATTCGGGCGTGCCAAAGGCCGGCGCGCCGGTCTTCATGTCGACATTCGAAGTGAAGCCGCCATACATCACCGGCACGCCGGGACGCACGATCTGGGTCAGCACGATGCCGGCCAGCGCCTCGGCATGTTGCTGCGACAGCGCACCGGCCAGCGTCACCGGGCTCATCGCGCCGGCCAGCGTGAACGGCGTGATGACATTGACCTGGCCGTGCTCGGCCAGCGCGATCAGGCCCTCGGCCATCGGCTCGTCGAGCTGCAGCGGTGAGTTGGTGTTGATGATGCCGGTGAAGACCGGCATCTCCAGCGCCAGCTTCTCGCGCGTCGTGCCGAGCGAAATCGCCACCATTTCCAGCGCGTCGGTGGCGCGACCGCGGCCGAGCGTCTGTGGCTGCCAGTTCTTGTCGAGCAAAGTGATCTCGGCATAGTAGAGGTCGAGATGGCGGGTGTTCTGATGCAGGTCAAGCGGCTCGAACGGGCCGCCGCCTTCCTGGTGCAGCACGTTGAACGACTGGATCAGCTTCAAATAATCACACATCTCGGCGTAGGTGCCGGGGCGGCGGCCGCGATCATTGTCCATGACATAGGCCGGGCCGCCGACCGACGACAGGATGCAGTGTCGCCCGCCGACCTTGACGTTCTTGGCCGGATTGCGGGCGCGCAGTTCGAAGGATGACGGCGCCATGGCGACGCGTTCCATCACCATGGCGCGGTCGAAGCGCACCCGCATCTCGCCTTCGTCGACATCGCAACCAGCGGCGCGATAGAACTGCCGCGCCTGCGGCTGCAGCACGCGCATGCCGATCTCTTCGAGGATGGTGAGGCCCATTTCGTGGATCGTTTGCACCTGATCATCAGACAGGATCTCGATCGGCGCGTAGGGGCGTGTCAGCTGCTTCCACGGCCGCTGCTCGATGCCGCCGATCTCGCGCTGCGGGCGGCCGGGTCTGCGACGTGCGGCGGTGCGTTCCATGACCTTCTCCTATTCGGCTGCCGTTCGCATATCGAAATCCGCCACCGCATCGACGATCGGCGTGTCGCGGCGATAGGGCTGCCAGCGGGCCTTTGCACCTATCTCTCGAGCCAGCTTGTGGCCGCTGTGCACGGCATGGGCGATGGCGCCGGGAGCCAGCGTGTCGCCGATGCGATCGACGCTGCGGATGCCGGCAGCGGCAAGCGCGTCCGCCCGTTCCGTCAACGCCTCGAACAGCTCGTTGCGCGGCAATCTCAGCCCAACGATCAGCACCGAGCGGCAGGCGACGTGGGTTTCCTCGCCGGTGAACAGATGCGCCAGCGTTGCCGTCTCGCCGTCGAAGGATTTCAGCAGATGCAGCGTCGTCACCGGCACCTTGCGCCGCGCCAGCGCGCGATGCACCAGCGGCAGCTCGTTGGTCATGATCGTCCAGGCGGACGCTTGGCCGGCGGGGGTCACATAACTGACCGGGATGCCATGCGCGGCCAGATGTTCGGTGAGAACACCTCCCATGTAGTAATTGTCGAAATCGAAGACCAAGGTCGGTCCCTGTGGGAGCCGGCCGGCGGCGATGTCGTCGGGTGTGAACACATTGGGATGGTCGAGCCGGCCGACCGGAATCTCCAGCGAGGAATAGAGCATGTTGGTCCAGCGCGCGCCGGTCGCCAGCACCACGCGGTCGGGCGCCAGATCGATGATCTCGTCCGCGCCCAAAACACTCTCGGGATAGAGCGAGACATTGCTCATCTCGCCGAGGCGGCCGAGGCGGTAGTCGACGACGCGGTTCCAGGCCGAGAGGCCGGGCAGCGTCTTCTCGAAGGTCAGCCGCCCGCCGAAGCTGCGGCTGCTGTCGGCGAGCGTCACCTCATGGCCGCGTCGGCCGAGGGTGAGCGCGCATTCGAGCCCGGCGGGGCCGCCACCGACGATCAGGATGCGCTCGGGCTTGTCGGTACGGTCGACACGCTCGGGATGCCAGCCGCGCCGCCATTCCTCGCCAGCGGTCGGGTTCTGGGTGCAGCGCACCGGCACGCCGTCATGCCAGCTTGAGATGCAGATGTTGCAGCCGATGCATTCGCGGATCTCGGCCTCGCGGCCTTCACGGATCTTGGCCGGCAGGAAGGGGTCGGCGATCGAGGGCCGCGCGCCGCCGATGAAGTCGAGCACGCCGCGCTTGATCTGCGACACCATTGTGTCGGGCGAGGTGAAGCGGCCGACACCGACCACCGGCTTTTTGGTCAGCGATTTGACGAAATCGATGACCGGCTCGTGGCTGCCTTCGCCGGTGAAGCGCGATGCCGAACAGTCGGTCGGGCTGGAATCCATCTTGACGTCGAACAGGTCGGGCAGCTCGGCCAGCAGCTCGATCAGCTCGTGCGCTTCGGAAGGCTGGTTGCGGCCCGGCCGGCTGCGCAGTTCCTCGAGGCTGACGCGCAAGGCGACGCCGCAATCCTTGCCGACGGCGTCCTTGGTGACCTCGATCATCTCGCGCACGAAGCGCACGCGGTTCTCGATCGATCCGCCGTACTCGTCGGTGCGATGATTGTATTCCGGCAGCAGGAATTCGTAGCCGAGATAGCCCATGCCGGCATAGACATAGACGACGTCGAAGCCAGCCGTGCGCGCCTTGCGCGCCGCCTCGGCCTGGCACCTCAACACCTCACGGATGTCGGCCTTGTCCATCGTCTTCGGCCGCAAATTGCCCATGAAGCCGACATGCGTGGCCATCCACGGAATTCCCGACGGCGACAGCGGTGGCAGGCGGCTCGCCCTGTTCATGACGGATGCGCCGCCATGCCACAGTTCCACACCGGCAAGCGATCCGTGACGGTGCACGGCTTCCGTCATCAACGCATGGGCGCGGATGTCGTTGTCGTCCCACAGCGTGGCGAAAGGCAGCGGCGTGTCGTCCGAACTGGGGTCGATCGAACAGGCGCCGGTGCAGATCACGCCCCAGCCGCCCTCGGCCTTGGCTTCGCGAAAGGCGGCACGCACGCGCGGCAGCGCGTTGGTCATGCCGCTGGCGTGCGGCACCTGATAGAAGCGGTTCGGCGCGGTGACCGGCCCGATGCGCATCGGTTCGAACAGGATTTCGTAGCGGGGATTGCAGGTCATCAGGGTTTCGCAAACACGCTTGTTGAACGATCGTACAACAAGCATATTCGCTGATATTGCAGAACGCAATGGCCCAAAGCATCGGTGCAGGGATCGGTCCGAAAAGGAGAGCCCGTGCGATGGTGTTTCGGCGGGCTGGTCGTCTGGTGTTCACAACACGATCATATTTGTCCAAATTGGACAGATCTTGGAACCGGTCAGCCATATTTCGGGCTATCTTCTGCTCGCCTGTCGTTCCTCGCCAGCCTCGAAGGCCGCTCGACCCCTTTTGGGAGTCGCCGCGTTCAGATCGCTGGCAACGGTCTGCCGGGCACTTTGGGAGGAATGTCGTGACACTGTTTGCCGTCCACTGCCTGGACCATGCCGACGCCCTGCCCAGGCGCCTGGCCAACTATGAGGCGCACAAGGCGCATCTTGCCCAGGGACCGGTGAAGACCATCATCTCGGGTCCGCTGCTGGCCGGGGACGGCGAGACGATGATCGGCTCGCTCTTTGTGTTTTCCGCCGAAAAGATCGAGGATGTCAGGGCATTCAATGCCGCCGATCCCTTCAACGCGGCCAATGTCTGGCAGTCGGTCAGCATCAACCCGTTCCTGATGCGCGTCGACAACCGGAGCTAGAGCAATTCACCGTTTCACGGAAACGGCGAACTGCTCTAACTATTTGTTTTGACGCAATTCCGGACGGAAAACCGTTTCACACTTTTCCTGGAATTGCTCTAAGCCCGAGGCGAATTCATGGAACCCTTCGTCTATAACGCCCAGCCGGCCCGTGTCATTTTCGGATCCGGCACCATCCGGCAGCTGCCCGCGGAGCTCGATCGGCTGGGTTTGAAGCGCGTCGCCGTGCTGGCAACGCCGCCGCAGGAGCCGGAAGCGCGACGCCTCGTCGAACAGCTCGGCGGCCGCGCCGCCGGCGTCTATGCGCGGGCGACGATGCACACGCCGGTGGAGATCACCGAGGACGCACTGCGCGTCATCCTGGATCTCAAGGCCGACGGGCTCGTTGCCGTGGGCGGCGGCTCGACCACGGGTCTTGCCAAGGCCATTGCGCTGCGCACCGACCTGCCGCAGATCGTGGTGCCGACCACCTATGCCGGCTCGGAAATGACGCCGATCCTCGGCGAGACCAGGGATGGGGTGAAAGTCACCCAATCGAGCCCCAAGGTGCTGCCGGAGGTGGTGATCTACGACATCGACCTCACTCTGTCGCTGCCCGCGGCCATGTCCGGCACCAGCGGCTTGAATGCGATCGCGCATGCGGTCGAAGCGCTTTATGCACACGAGCGCAACCCGGTCATCAGCCTGATGGCGACAGAAGCGATCGGCGCGCTTGCCGCCGCCCTGCCGATCATCGCCGGCGATCCCGGGGACCGGGAAGCGCGCGCACAGGCGCTGTACGGCGCCTGGCTTTGCGGCATCTGCCTCGGCTCGGTGGGCATGGCGCTGCATCACAAGCTTTGCCATACGCTCGGCGGCAGCTTCGACCTGCCGCATGCCGAAACGCATGCGATCGTGCTTCCGCATGCGCTTGCCTACAACGCGCCGGCGGTGCCCGATGTGATGCACAGGCTGCGCGACGTGCTCGGCACGGACGAGCCGGCCATGGCGCTCTACGATCTTGCTGGAAGGGTCGGTGCACGGCGCGCGCTTGCGGACATCGGCATGCCGCAAAGCGGCATCGAGCTTGCGACGGACAGGGCGCTGTCCAACCCTTACTGGAACCCGCGCCCGCTGGAGCGCGAAGCGATCAAGGGCCTGATCGCCCGCGCCTATGCCGGGCAACGGCCGCGCCCCTGAGGCGTGGCGACATCTGGAGGAGGATCATCTTGGGCAAAGTCAAGGCCAGGCGCGCTGAGCCGCCGAAATATCCGTATTTCGAGGAGGAAACCTCGGTCGATGTCGTCAACGCGCGCATGGGGCCCGATGTCGATCCGCGCCTGCGCGAGGTGATGAGCGTGCTGGTCAAGCATCTGCACGCCGCCATCAAGGAAATCGAGCCCACGCATGAGGAATGGCTCAAGGGCATCACCTTCCTGACCGAAGTCGGCCAGATGTGTTCGGACTGGCGGCAGGAATTCATCCTTTTGTCCGACACGCTCGGCGTCTCGATGCTGGTCGACGCCATCAATCACCGGCGGCCGAATGGCGCGACGGAGAATACCATCCTGGGACCATTCTACGTGCCCGAGGCGCCGCGCTACGAGCACGGCACGAATATCTGCCTGGACGGCAAGGGCGAGCCGCTGGTGGTGCGCGGACGCGTGGTGGATACCGAAGGCAAACCGGTGGCCGGCGCGCTGATCGACGTCTGGCAGACCAATGACGACGGCTTCTACGACGTTCAGCAGAAAGGGCTGCAGCCGGACTGGAACCTGCGCGGCGTGTTCACCAGCGGCGAGAACGGCGACTACTGGTACCGGGCCGTCAAGCCGCGCTACTACCCGATCCCGGACGACGGACCCGTGGGCAAGATGCTCGGCGCACTCGGACGCCATCCCAACCGGGCCGCCCATATCCATTTCATCATCAGCGCGCCGGGCTATGACCCCGTCATCACCCATATCTTCACGCCCGATTGCCAGTATCTCGCCGAAGACGCGGTCTTTGGCGTGAAGGATTCGCTGGTCGCGGATTTCAAGGCGGTCACGGACCCGACCGGCGCGGCGGAGCTTGGTTTCACATCGCCCTACTGGGCGGTGAACTGGGATTTCGTGCTGGCGCGCAAATCTGCGGGCTCGGCCTGAGACTTGCGAGGAGAAAGAGATGACGCTGAGCTTCGACCCGAGGGCGAAGGCCACGACGCTTTATCACGGCGAATTCCGGCCGATGTTCATCGGCGGCAAGTGGGTCGCGGCGCAGTCCGGCGAGGAGATGCAGGCGCTCAACCCGGCGACGGGCGAGGTGCTGGCGACGGTGCCGCGCGGCGGGGCCGCTGACGTCGACGCGGCGGTGGCCGCAGCGCGCGCGGCCTTCGAAGGACCATGGTCGAAATTCTCGCCCTATGAACGGCAATGCGTGCTGTTGCGCATAGCCGATCTGTTCGAGACGCATTGGGAAGAGCTCAGCGTTTCCGACACGCTCGACATGGGGCTGCCGATCACGCGCACGCTGGCCAACCGGCGCCGGGTCATCGGCATGCTGCGCTTCTATGCCGGCATGGCGACGGCGCTGCATGGCGAGGCGATCGACAATTCGATCCCCGGCGAGATCGTCTCTTTCACGCGGCGTGAGCCGGTCGGCGTCGTCGGGGCGATCATTCCCTGGAACGCGCCAATCGCCGCCTCGATCTGGAAGATTGCGCCGGCGCTCGCCACCGGCTGCACCGTCGTGCTGAAACCTTCCGAGGATGCATCGCTGACGCCATTGCTGATCGCGCGTCTGATGCAGGAAGCCGGCGTGCCTGATGGCGTCGTCAACATCGTCACCGGCACCGGCACCGAGGCGGGCGCGCGGCTCGCCGAACATCCCGACGTCAACAAGATCGTCTTCACCGGCTCGACTCTCACTGGGCAGGCCATCGCGCGGGCTGGGGTGACAAACCTCAAGCGCGTTTCGCTGGAGCTTGGCGGCAAGTCGCCGATCATCGTCTGCCGCGACGCCGACATCGACAAGGCTGTTCCGATCGCGGCGATGGCGGTGTTCGTGCATTCCGGCCAGATCTGCATTGCCGGCTCGCGGCTGTTCGTGGCGCGCGAAATCCATGACGAGTTCGTGCGCCGGCTCGCCGATTTCGCCGGCAAGCTGCGCATCGGCCATGGCATCGAGGCGGAGACGGAAATCGGGCCGCTCATCAATGCCAGGCAGGCCGGCAAGGTGGAGGGCTATATCAAGGCCGGCAGCGACGAAGGCGCGGAACTGGTCGCCGGCGGATCACGGCTGACGGGCGCGCTCTACGATGGCGGCAACTTCATCGCGCCGACCGTCTTCGGCGCTGTGTCGGACAAGATGACCATCGCACGCGAAGAGATTTTCGGCCCGGTCATTTCCGCCATGCCGTTCGACACGCTCGACGAGGCGGTGACGCGCGCCAACGCGACGCCCTATGGCCTGGCGGCCGGCATCTTCACCACCCATCTCGGCACCGCGCACAAGCTGGCGCGCCGCATCAAGGCCGGTTCGGTCTGGGTCAACATGTACCATGCCATTGACCCCGCCGTGCCTTTCGGTGGCATGAAGATGTCCGGCTACGGCCGCGAGGGCGGCATCGAGCATCTGCACGAATATCTGGAGACGAAATCGGTCTGGATCCAGACCGATTAAAGATGCTCCTGCCTTACGTCTCGCGGAGAGGGCGAGCCGCGCAGGATCCAGGGGGAACTTTTGCCCGACTGGCGATTTTGCCTATATAAGATATTCGTATGGCCAGGAGGGTATCGCCGATGACGACGAAACGATTTGCAATCTGCGCTCTTGCTCTCGCGATCGGCTGCGTGGTGTCCTCATCGGCGTTCGCCGGGACCAAGCATCGCCACCACCAGGCCGAGCCGGAACGCTACGTTCCCGCCCAGGACGATCTCATCGACTTCCTGTTCGGCGGTCCGCGCTATTACGATCAGCAGCTGTTCACCACTGCCGCCGGCGCCTGTTCCTACCACCGGGTGGGGCCGGACGCGAATGCGATAAACAAGATCAACGATCATCATTGCGGGAAATGATCGGCTGATTGCCTTTGGCGTAGGCCGGTCTCCTCACGAGAGCTTGCGGACATAGCGACGGCTCGATGCCGCTGCTGTTTTGCTGCCCATTGCACATTGGTGATTTCAAGCTATGATGAAAATCGCCAATCGTTGGACAAGTATGAAAAAAAACTCCAAATCTGTCGTCATTGAAGCGGCAACAGCCAGGGATGCGCCTGAAATCGCGCGCCTGCTGAGCTGGGCTTTCGGCTTCGGCAAGGCACGAGCGGACGAATACATCGCCCATGTCGGCCTTGGCGCGCTCAGGCTGCTGCGCGGCGAAAGCGGGCATCCGGAGGCATGCGCGGCACTGCTCGAGACGGCGCATGTCTTTCACGGCAGACCGGTGCGGGCGGCCAACATCGCGCATGTGGCGATTGCGCCGGAGCGTCGCGGCCAGGGGCTGGCGGTGCCTTTTGTCGACGCGTTATGCGCGGAGGCGCAGGCCAAGGGCGCGGCCATCGCCACGCTGTTTGCCTCGACACGGCCGGTCTACCGCAAGAGCGGCTTCGAGCTCGCCGGTCATGAGATCATCTATGAAGCCGAGACTGCCAGCCTGCCGGCGGCGAGCAGGCTCGCCTTCGAACGCGTCGAGCTGGACGATCCGCGCCTTGCCGGCGCCTATGCCGTCAAGGCGGGCCGCGAGGCCGGGCTGCTCAGCCGTGGGCCCGGCGCATTGGAACGAGCTGCGGCGAGAGCCGACCGATGCGCTCGCCGCCTATCTGGCCGAAGGCGACGGGGCCCATCTGATCCTCGATATGGGCGACGAGGCCCGTCTCGATGTCCGCGACTGGTACGCCGCTTCGCCTGACGCCGCGCAAGGGCTGCTGTCGTTCCTGGCCAGGTTCCGCTCGGTCTATCCGGCCGTGCGCTGGCATGGCGGCCCGCAGGACGATCTGGTGGCGGCGATGCCGGACAAGGGCTGGCGTCTGGCGCATCAGGAGGAATGGCTGTTGCGGGTGCTCGATCCTGCCGCGGCGCTGCGCCAGCGCGGCTACCACGCCGACGATATCAGGCTGGCACTGCGCATCGGTCCGGCGGAGACTGCGCTGGAGATCGAGATCAGGGGTGGCGCGGTCGAGGTCCGCGAGGCGACCGGCCCGACCGTGGCCGTGCAGGCGCCGGCCTTCGTGCAGATATTCACGGGCTTTCGCAGCGCCTCGAAACTGGCGCAGTATGGCCAGGTGATCGGCGATGCGGCTGCCATGCGTCTGTGTGACCAGCTGTTTGCCGGACCGCCGCCCTGGGTGGCAGAGCACTTTTAGGAACAAGGACATTCATGACACATGCGCTTATTGCCTCGCTGAGGGCGGCGGCTGGAGACATGACGCCGGCGCTGGCGCGCGTCGCCGAGACGGTGCTGGCGCAGCCCGACGCCACCTTGCGCCAGAGCATCACCGAGCTTGCCGAGGCCTCCGCCTCGTCCGAGGCCAGCGTCATGCGCTTCTGCCGCGACCAGGGCTTTACCGGCTTCCAGGATTTCAAGCTAGCGCTGGCCAAGGAACTGGCCACCGACGAGCGGGCGCGGGACATCGGCTTGCCGACCGACGACATCCAGCGGCTGGTGGAAACCGCCATCATCTCGCTGCGTGAAACCGAGCAACTGATCGTCCGGGAAGATATCGCCACCGCCTCGCGGCAGCTGCTGGCGGCGACGGCCATCGACTGCTTCGGCATCGCCGCCTCTGCCATCACGGCGCAATACCTCGCCTACAAGATGACCCGCATCGGCAAGCTCAGCCGCGCGCTGGGTGACGCGCATCTGGCTGTCATGGCGGCGGGAACCACGCAGAAGGGCGCCGTGCAGGTGGTGATTTCGAGTTCGGGCTCGACCATCGACGCGGTGCGCATCGCCGAGCTTGCCCGCTCGCAAGGCGCCTTCGTCATCGGCATTTCCAACCGCTCGAAAAGCCCGTTGGTCGCCGCCTGCGACCTCGCTTTGATTGCGTCCTGGCCGGAAACGCCGCTGACCGGTGGCGCGTTCCCGTCGAAGATCAGCCAGCTTTTGATCGTCGACGCGTTGGCGGCCGAGATGATGCGGCAGGATCCGGCGCGGCTCACGCTGCTCGGCCGCACGGCGGAGGTCGTGAGTGACCGCAGCTTCTGATCGCGCGGTCTTCGCCATCGACATTGGCGGGACCAAGATCGCCGCCGCCGAAGTGCGCGGCGGCCAATTGCACGACAGGCGCCAGACGGCGACGCCGAGAACGGGCACGGGCGACGATCTGGTCGCCGCGATCGCCGGGTTGGCGCCCAAGCATGCGCTCGACGCCGTCGCCGTCGCCACGACCGGCATCGTCCGCGACGGCGCGCTGACCGCGCTCAACCCGCAGACCTTACCGATCGAGAACGGCTATCCGCTGGCCCGGGCGCTCGAAACGGCGCTCGGCGTGCCGCCGCTGGTCGTCAACGATGCCCAAGCGGCGGCCTGGGCCGAATTCACCGTCGGCGCCGGCCGCGGCTATCGCAACTTCGCCTTCTTCACGGTCTCCACCGGCATTGGCTGCGGCCTGGTCATCGACGGCCGCCTGCAGACCGGCGCCGCCGGGCTTGCTGGCCATGCCGGGCATATGATGTCCGACCCCGGCGGCGTGATCTGCGGCTGCGGCCGGCGCGGCTGCCTGGAGACAATCGCCTCGGGCACAGCACTCGCCCGGCGCGGCAGTGAGCGGCTCGGCCGCCCGGTTGGCGCGCCGGACCTGTTCGCAGCCGCCAGGCAAGGCGATGGCATGGCCGCCGAGGTGATCGCCGCCGCCGTCGAGGCGCTGGTCAACGGCTTCGCCGACCTGACGGCTTCCGTCGACATCGATGGCTTCGCGGTCGGCGGCGGCGTCGGGCTGGCGGAGGGGTTCATCGCGGCCCTGCAGGCGCATTCCCGGCAGCTTCCAGCCGTTTTCCAGCGCCCGATCCTTGCCGCGCGGGCCGGCGCCGATGCCGGTCTGTTGGGGGTCGCGTTGCTCTATGACGGAAATTTTCATCTAAAATAGTTTCTTGACAAAAAGTTTCATCCACGCTTGATTGCAGGGGTAACGCTCGAAGGAGAAACCCCAGGTGCAAGGCGATGTGTTCGCTCAGCTCGATGGAACGCTGGTCGTCTCGTGCCAGGCTGAATCCCGCATGCCGCTCGACGCTCCCGAGCATATTGCCGCCATTGCCCGGTCCGTGGTCCTCGGTGGCGCGACCGGTGTGCGTATCGAGGGCGTCGCCAACATAGAAGCCGTCAGACGCAGGACCGGCGTTCCCATCATCGGCCTGATCAAGGCCCGCCGCGCCGACAGCGAAATCTACATCACACCGACGCTCGCCAACGTGGCGGCGGTCATCGAGGCCGGCGCCGACATCGTGGCGCTCGATGCCACCAACAGGCCACGCCCGACCGATCTCAAGACGATGTTCGGTGCGATCGCGCAGAGGGGGCGCCTGTCGATGGGCGACGTCAGCACGCTCGATGAAGGCAAGCGCGCCATCGATGCCGGCGCTTCGCTCATCAGCACCACCATGGCCGGCTACACGGCCTATTCCAACCAGCAGCGCGGGCCGGATTTCCAGCTCATGGAACAGCTTGCCGGCGCCGGCCTGCCGTTTGTCGCCGAAGGCCGCATCTGGACGCCGCAGGAGGCTGTCCGCTGCTTCGAGCTCGGCGCCCGCTTCATCGTCGTCGGCGGCGCCATCACGCGGCCCGACGCCATCACCCGTGGCTTCGTCGACCAGGTCGCGTCGTGGAGCGCCAATCCGCAATTGAAGAGGAACCAGTCATGATCAAGCGCCGCCGCGTCGCCGTTATCGGTGCAGGCTTCATGGGCTCCATGCACGCCGCGATCTTCGCCGACATGGTCGGCTGCGAACTGGCAGCGATCGTCGATCCCAATCTGGAACTGGCCGGCGCCGTCGCCGCCAAGGCGCCGGGTTGCAAGGTCTACGCCAGCCATGAGGCGTTGCTGGCCGGCGAGCACGATCTCGGCCTCGTCTCGATCTGCACGCCCGACAATCTGCACCTGGCGCCGGCGGTTGCCGTGGCCAAAGCCGGCATCAACATCTTCATCGAAAAGCCGATCTCCTCCACGGTCGAGGATGCGCGCGCCATCATCGCGGCCTGCGAGGCGGCCAAGGTCAAGCTCGGCATCGGCTATCTCCTGCGCTTCGATCCGCGCTACGCCGCGGCCAAGGAGCTGATGACTTCAGGCAAGATCGGCGACCCGATCCACATCTATGCCCGGCGCAACAGCGCCCGCACCGAAGGCCCCAAGCGCTATGGCGGCAGACTGCCGCTGGCACTGCATGTCACCGTGCACGACGTCGACATGGTGCTGTGGATGCTCGACGGGCAGCACCCGGTTTCCGTCTATGCCCAGCAGACCGACATTCTGCTCGGCGCGTCGGGCACGCAGGATAGCCTGGCGGCAATCGTGCGCTTCTCCGGCGGCACGGTGGTGAATTTCGAAAGCGCCTGGTCGCTGCCGGCCGGCGCCCGCCACATGATCGATGCCCGCATGGAGCTGATCGGCACCGAAGGTTCGTTCGAGGTGCAGTGCGGCGACAGCGGCCTTTACTACGCCAGCAATGAGACCTCGCGTGAGATCGACACCCAGCATTGGCCTGTCGTCAACGGCCGTCTCGACGGCGACCTGGCGCGTCAGCTCAGCGGCCTGCTGGCCTGGCTGGATGGCGCCGCCATGCCGATCGCCAGCGGTCGTGATGGCCTTCGTTCGCTCGAACTCACACTGGCGATGATGCGGTCGGCTGAGAGCGGCGAAATCGTGCGCCTCAGCTAGAGGTGGTGCTCAGACAAACAGAGAGAATTTGAAACGAGGCCAAAGCGGCCCAACAATGGGAGACGAAAAATGCTTAACAGACGTACTATGTTGATGCTTGGCGTGGCTGCTGCCGCGCTTGCCACGGGCCTGCCGGCCCTTGCGCAGAATAAGCCGTTTGATGGGGTGCAATTGTCGGTGCTGCTCGAAGGCCACCCGACCACCGACGCCATCCAGAGGCTGTTGCCGGAATTCAAGCAGGTGACCGGCATCGACGTGGCGCTCGAGATCGTGCCCGAGGCCGACATCACGGCCAAGGAACTGCTGGAATTCTCCTCCAAATCCGGCCGCTACGACGTCGTCCAGAACAACATCATCTATTTGCCGGGCTTCGTGAAGTCAGGCTATGTCGTGCCGCTCGACGATTTCCTGGCCAAGCACAAGGAGAATTTCGACAAGGCCGATTTCGTGCCCGGCTATTTCAACACCAACGTTGTCGACGGCAAGGTCTACGGGCTGCCGGTCTATGGCGAGAGCACTTTCGTCATGTACCGCAAGGACCTGTTCGAACAGTACGGGCTTGCAGCGCCGAAGACGTTCGACGACATCGCGGCCGCGGCCAAGACGATTTCCGAAAAGACCAACAAGCAGGTCGCCGGCATCACCATGCGCGGCCAGCAAGGCATCCAGGGCGTCTATGTCTGGGCTGCCTATCTCTGGGGTTTCGGCGGCTCGTTCCTCGATGCCAACGGCAAGTCGGCGCTGGCGAAGCCGGAGGGCGTCGCCGCACTCGATGCCTTCACCAAGGTGCTGAAGGATTACGGCCCCGTCGGCGTCGCCAATTTCGGCTGGGAAGAAAACCGGCTGCTGTTCCAGCAGGGCAAGGCGGCGATCACGCTCGATGCCACTGTCAACGGCGCCTACAATGAAGACCCCACCGTCTCCACGGTGGTTGGCAAGGTCGGCTATGTGCCGGTGCCGATGAAGTCCGCCTCACCCAAGGGCGGTTCGTCCTCGCTTGCCGTGCACTCGATGTATGTCTCGGCCGAATCGAAGAACCAGGAAGCGGCCGCATTGTTCGCCGCCTGGGCGACCGCCAAGGAGCAGCAGCTGAAGGCGATCGAGACCGATCCCAACTCCGGCGTAACCTCGCTTTCGGTGCTTAACAGCGAGGCCTTCGGCAAGCGCTATGGCGCCTTCAAGGATGGCATGATCGCCGCCATCAACGCCGGCAATCCGCAATATCTGCCGACGGTCGAACAGGCCAACGAACTCATCAACAACACTGGCATCGCCGTCTCCAAGGCGCTTGCCGGCACGGCCAGCGCCGCTGACGCCTTGAAGGAGGCGGACGAGGCCAACAACGCCGCGCTCGCCCGGTAGAGCATGATGCCGAAAAGTGTGAAGCGGTTTTCGGACGACATCATGCTCTATCTCTTTGACTTAGAGACGGATTCAGATTTCAGGTCGATTCGACCTGAAATCATCCGGCTCTAGGCGGGCAGGCTTGCCCTGCCGCGTGCGCTCCCTGTGCGCGGCAGGGCGAAATCCTCAACTGATGGATTGAGACCGTGGCGACAACAGCGTCGGATCCGACGAAGCATTTCTTCCAGCCGATCATCGTCTGCCTGACCGTGGCATCGGTCGCGCTGACGCTGTTCGTGATCTGGATTTCGCTGCACGATCTGTCGCTGATGCGCGCTGGGCGTGAGAAGTTTGTCGGCCTCGACAATTATTTCCGCTTCTTCGACGATCCGCGCGCCATGGCCGCACTTTGGCGCACGGTGCTGTTCACGACGCTGGCGACGGTGATCGAGATCGCGCTCGGGCTTGCCGTCGTGCTCTTCCTCGACCGCGACTTCGCCATGAAGCGGCTGGTGCGGACGCTGCTTTTGGTGCCCATCATCATGACGCCGGTCGTTGTCGGCCTGACCTGGCGCTTCCTGTTCGATCCCGCCACCGGCATGGCGAACTATCTGCTGTCGCTGGCTGGCCTGTCCCAGGTCGACTGGCTGGGCAGTCCTCAACTCGCATTGTTCTCGGTGCTGATCGCCGACATCTGGCAATGGACGCCCTTCGTCATCCTGCTGGTGATGGCGGCGTTGGAATCGGCACCGACCGATCCGCTCAATGCGGCCCGCGTCGACGGCGCGCGCGAATGGCAGGTGACCTGGTATGTGCTGCTGCCGATGCTGCGCCGGGCGCTGGCCATCGTCGCGCTGATCCGGGCGATCGACAGCATCAAGGCCTTCGACCTGTTCTACATCATGACACGCGGCGGGCCGGCGCTGTCGACCGAGACGCTGAACTATTATGGCTACATCGTCGCCTTCACCAATTTCGACATTTCCTACGCGCTGGCCATCGCCGTCATCCTGACCATTTTCACCAATGTCGCGCTGCTGACTATGTACAGCGTTCTGTTTCCGAAAGCGGGAGAGCGCTGATGGCCCGGCGCGCGGTTTTCTATGTCGGGCTGCTCATGCTTTTGCTGGCGGTGCTGTTCCCGCTCTACTGGGTGCTGGTGACCTCGTTCAAGACGACGCGCGATGCCTTTGCCATCCCGCCGGTCTGGCTGTTCAGCCCGACGCTCGACAATTACCGCACGGTGTTCGCCAATCGCGGCTTCCTCAACGCCTTCGCCAATTCCTTCATCATCTCCATCCTGTCCAGCGCGCTGGCGGTGGCCATCGGCTCGGTCGCCGCCTACGGATTGGCGCAGCAGCCGGGCGACCTGCGCCGTTCCAAGGAAAAGTTCATCCTCAGCCTGCGCATTGCGCCGGCGCTGCTGTTCGTCATTCCGATGTACTATCTGGCGACGCGGATCGGGGCGCTCAACCAGCATTGGCTGCTGATCGCCGCCTATGCCTTCGTCAACGTGCCGTTCGCCATCTCGCTGCTGATCACCTTCTTCGACGACATTCCGAAGGAATTGCGCGATGCCGCCCGCGTCGACGGCGCGCGCGAGTTCAGCGTGTTCTTGCATGTCTACCTGCCGGCGGCGCGCGGCGGCATGGTGGCGACGATGATCCTGTGCGTGCTGTTCACCTGGAACGAGTTCTTCGTCGCCCTGGTGCTGACCGGCCGCGACACGCAGACCTTGCCGGTCTCCATCACCTCGTTCCTGACCTTCCAGGGCATCCAGTGGGGCGCGCTGACGGCCGCCGCCACGCTCATCATGCTGCCGATGATCGTGCTTGGCGTTCTGGTGCAGGGGCAGATCGTGCGCGGCATGACGCTGGGCAGCGTGAAGGGCTGAGGGGATACGATGGCGAATTTGTCTATACGGTCGGTGTCGAAATCCTACGGTGCGGTCAACGTGCTGGACGATGTCTCGGTCGAGGTCGAGGAGGGGTCCTTCGTCGTGCTGCTCGGGCCGTCGGGCTGCGGGAAGTCGACGCTGCTGCACGCGATTGCCGGACTGAACCCGATCGATTCCGGCACCATCGTCATCGGCGACCGCAACGTCACCAATTTGCCGGCGCGGGAGCGCGACGTGGCGATGGTCTTCCAGTCCTAAACGCTCTATCCGACCATGTCGGTGGCCGAGAACATCGCCTTTCCCCTGAAGATGCGCGGGCTCGACCGCAAGACGTCACAGGAAAAGGTCGATGCGGTGGCCAGGCTGCTGCAGATCGAGCCCTTGCTGGGTCGCAAGCCACGTGAATTGTCCGGCGGTCAGCGGCAGCGCGTCGCCATCGGCCGGGCGCTGGTGCGCGACCCCAGGCTGTTCCTGTTCGACGAGCCGCTGTCCAATCTCGACGCGGCGCTGCGCACCGAGTTGCGCGCCGAGATCAAGCGCCTGCACCAGTCGATCCGCCGCACCATGGTCTATGTGACGCACGACCAGACCGAGGCGCTGACGCTCGCCGACAAGATCGTCGTGCTGAAGGCCGGCAAGATCGAGCAGACCGGCACGCCGCTGTCGCTCTACGACGATCCCGACAACGCCTTCGTCGCCGGCTTCATCGGTTCGCCGCGCATGAATTTTCTCAAGGCACGGGTGGCCGAGGATGGGAAAGCCGTGCTCGTCGGCGACGCCAGGGTCGATGTCTCGCACCTTGCCGCGAAGCTAGGCAACGGCCAGGAGATTATGCTGGGCATCAGGCCGGAGCATCTCGACGAAAAGCAGGGCGTCGAGCTCATGCTTGCCGTCGATGTCACCGAGCGCCTGGGATCGACCTCCTATGTGCACGGCGTGCTGCCGAGCGGCGAAACGGTGGTGGCCGAACGGCGCGAGGACCAGCCGCGTTTCGGCGAGACGATCACGCTGCGCTTTCTGCCCCACCGCACGCGCATCTTCGACGCGCAAGGGCTGCGTGTTCGCTGATCCTGGCGCCGCCTCAGACCGCTCCCCATCCCGCAAAGCGGTTGGGGCGCAGCCATTCCTGTGTTGGATTGCCGTCGCCGGAAAGTACGGCGTCGACCAGCCAGCGCGCCGTGGCGGGCGCCGCATGCATGCCGATCGAACCCATGCCGCCATGCAGGAACAACCCCTCGACGGCGGTCCTGCCGGCGACCGGCAGACCGTCGGACAGCATGGGGCGGTTGCCGGGATAGACGTTCTTGACCTGCGGCGAGCCGAGGCCGGGCAGCATGCGCAGCGTGCGGCTGGCGATGCGGCTTGCCATGTCGGTGTTGCGGACGAGATCGCGAAAGGCGGGCTGGACGGAGGCGCCGAGCCTGGCATCGCCGCCGCGCATCGGGTTGAGGCAGATGGCCTCCACCGCCGGCCGGTCGTCGCGCTGGGCGGCGACATCGGCAAGGCCGTCGAGCCGCATGCGCCGGCCGAGCTCCTCCTGATCCGGCCAGGTCAGTTCCTCGATGATCCAGGGCAGGTCGAAGTCGAGTTTTCCTAACTGGATCAGCCAGCCGCGGCCGGCGGTGAAGGGCAGGCCGGGAAGCGGCCCGTCGCCGACGGTGCGCCGTAAAAGCTCCGACATCCACAGTCCGTTGGCGATGAAGACGAGATCGGCGGGAATGATGCCCTGGTCGGTCAGCACACCCTGGACCTTGCCGCCTTTGGCGAAGATCTGGGCGACGCGCAGGCCGGTGCGGATCGCAGCCCCGGCCTCGCGGGCGGCATGGGCGAAGGCGTGTGTCGCGCCCATCGGTTCCAGCGTCCAGGCGCGGCCAACGGAATAGCCGCCCGCCACTTTGAAGCCGATGCGCGGATGGTCGCGCGCCAGCTCCTTGCCCGCGATCTTCTCCATCGACACGCCGGCTGCCCGATAGCGGTCCGCGACGGTGGCAGCCGCCTCGAAACTGGCGTCGTCCTCGGAAATCAGCAGATGCGCGATGGCGGCGAATTCGAAGGGAACGGGTCCGTCGGCGAGCTCCGAATAGACCGCGACGCTGGCGTCCAGCAGTTCGACCACTTCTTTCTGCGGGCCGCTGAGCAAGGTGCCGGTGTTCCGCCCCGAGGATTCCGCAGCGATCATGCTCTGCTCGAGGATGGTCGTTTTGAGACCGCTGCGGGCCAGTTCATGGGCGAGCGTACAGCCGGCAATGCCGCCGCCGATGACCAAGGCATCCCTTGGTGCCTTGCCGGGATTTGAGACGAAGGACATGGCCGTAACCTTCCGATGAATCTTGTATACTCGTATACGAGATTGTGAGGTGACTTTCAAGCGATCCCGCCCGTGGCGCATCGCGCGGGTGCCGCCACGATGCCAGCGGCTCGGTCCGATGCGGGTGCAAGCCGGTATCGGCCGTTCCCGGCAGCCGGAAGTGCGAGGGCGACCTCGGAAGTGGAAAGATGATCGATTTCAACGGCTTTTGGATGGATCCGCCAGCTCGGCGCGAATCTCCGCGCCATGTTCGTTGCGCGCCGGACTTTTCGCCGGCGTCTTTTGCGCCCAGCCGGAAAAACGCGGAGCAGCGGCGGCCTGCAAGATGCCGTCCATCGTCAGCCACGAGCCGCGCGCGGCCATGTGTGGATGCAGTGCCGCCTCCCATGGATTGAGCACGGGGGAGGCGCAAGCGTCCGAGCCCTCGAACAGGCTGGTCCACTCGCCGCGGGTTTTTGCGGCAAAGATCGCCGCCAGCCGGCTGCCGAGCTGCGGCCAGAGATTGCGATCGAACTGGTTGGCGAATTGCGGATCGGCGGCGAGTCCCAACCTTTCGAGGAACAGTGCGTAGAATTTCGGCTCGATGCACTGGACGCTGATGAAGCCGTCATCCGATGTACGGTAGACGCGGCACCAATGCGGCCCGTCGAGAAGGCTGGTGCCCCGCTCGGCGGCAAGCCCGTCGAGTTGGCCAAGCGCCATCAACAGATTCATCATGTGGGCCGAGCCGTCGACAATCGCCGCGTCGACCACGGTGCCTTCACCGCTTGCGCGCGCGTTGATGATGCCGGCGAGCATGCCGATCACCAGATAGAGCGCGCCGCCGCCTATGTCACCGACCAGCGTCGGCGGCGCCATGGGTGGCTCGCCCGGCAAGGAGGCGTACCAGAGCGCGCCCGACACGCCGATATAGTTCATGTCGTGGCCGGCGGTGCGGGCCAGCGGTCCGTCCTGGCCCCAGCCGGTCATGCGGCCATAGACCAGCCGAGGGTTGGCCGCCAGGCAGGCATCCGGGCCGAGGCCGAGTCGCTCCATGACGCCGGGCCGGAATCCCTCGATCAGGCCATCGGCGGTGGCGACGAGGCGCATCAGCAGTGCGACGTCCTCGGCATCGCTGAGGTCGAGCGCGATGGAACGCTTGCCGCGATCGAGCAGCGAGCGTTCGGGCAGGCCCGGCACGGGCGCCTGCTTGCGATGGACGACGATGATTTCGGCGCCGAGATCGGCGAGCAGCATGCCGGCGAAGGGCGCCGGCCCGAGCGCCTCGATCTCGATGATTCGCGTCCCCTTCAGCATTCCACCCTCCACGGCGTTTAGCCCCAGAGTATGGCGCGAGGTGACGGTGTGTAACCCCGCTGTTTTGGCATTGAAGCACGTGCCGCCCGCATATACTTCAGGGCCATGAAAAAAATCGGTTTCCTCTCGTTCGGGCACTGGACGCCCTCGTCGCAATCGCAAGTGCGTTCGGCTTCCGACGCGCTGCTGCAGTCCATCGATCTCGCCGTCGCGGCTGAGCAATTGGGCGCCGACGGCGCCTATTTCCGCGTGCACCATTTTGCCCGCCAGCTCGCCTCGCCATTCCCGCTGCTGGCGGCCGTCGGCGCCAAGACCAGCCGCATCGAGATCGGCACGGCGGTCATCGACATGCGCTATGAGAATCCGCTCTACATGGCCGAGGATGCGGGTGCCGCCGACATCATCGCCGGCGGCCGGCTGCAGCTTGGCATCAGCCGCGGCTCGCCCGAACAGGTGATCGATGGCTGGCGTTATTTCGGCTACCAGCCGCAGGAAGGCAAAAGCGACGCCGATATGGCGCGGCACCACGCCGAGGTTTTTCTCGACACGCTGCGCGGCGAGGGCTTTGCCCAGCCCAATCCGCGGCCGATGTTCCCCAACCCGCCCGGCCTGCTCAGGCTCGAGCCGCATTCGGAAGGCCTGCGGGAGCGCATCTGGTGGGGCGCGGCCACCAACGCCACCTCGGAATGGGCGGCCAAGCTCGGCATGAATTTGCAGAGCTCGACGCTCAAATTCGACGAGAGCGGCAAGCCTTTCCATATCCAGCAGGCCGAACAGATCCGGATCTATCGCGAGGCCTGGAAGGCGGCCGGGCACGAGCGCGAGCCGCGCGTTTCGGTCAGCCGCAGCATCTTCGCGCTGGTCGACGACCGCGACCGCGCCTATTTCGGCCGTGGCAATGAGAGCCGCGACCAGATTGGCTTCATTGAGGAAAATACCAGGGCGATCTTCGGCCGCAGCTACGCCGCCGAGCCGGACGTGCTGATCAAGGAATTGGTGCAGGACGAGGCGATCGCCGAGGCCGACACGCTGCTGCTCACCGTGCCCAACCAGCTCGGCGTCGACTACAACGCCCATGTCATCGAGGCGATCCTAACCCATGTCGCGCCGGCGCTAGGCTGGCGCTGACAGCCGCGCCGTGTAACCATCGATCGCGGCGGGCGATTCAGGAGGTTCACGGCATGGCGAAGAAGGCCCTGATTGCCTGGGGCGGCTGGGAAGGCCATACGCCCGAGCGCAGCGCCGATATCATCCGCGCGCTACTTCAGCGCAACGGGTTTGATGTCACGCTGGGCGAGGGCACGGCGATGCTCGCCGATCCGGAATTGCTGTCCTTCGATCTCATCGTGCCTGTCATCACGATGTCGACGATCGAGAAGGCCGAGCTGCAGAACCTGACGCGTGCAGTTCGCGAGGGAACAGGCCTCGGCGGTTTTCACGGCACGATGGGCGACAGTTTTCGCAACGAGCCCGACTATCAGTTCATGACCGGCGGCCAATGGGTCGCGCACCCCGGCAACATCATCGACTATCGTGTGGTTATCACACAACCGGACGATCCGATTACCAGTGGCATCAGTGATTTCGCCTACCGGTCGGAGCAGTATTACATGCATGTCGATCCGAGCAATGAGGTGCTGGCGACAACGACTTTCAGCGATGCGCATTTCCCCGGGATCGGTGGCGTTGTCATGCCGGTCGTCTGGAAGCGCCGGTATGGTTCGGGGAAGGTTTTTTACAGTTCGCTTGGGCACACAGCGGATGAGTTTGCGGTGCCGGAGATGGCGTTGATTGTGAAGCGCGGGTTGCTTTGGGCGGCGCGGGGGTAGCAGCAAGCGCGTTTTCGTGAAAATCTGGGCCGAATTCGCTGGGACATCTACGGAGATATCCAATGAATAATTTCAGCTGGTCCGCATCCGAGAAGAAGCTCGCGCACCATGCCTTCGATACGGCTCTTGAGGCGGCCCTGGCAAAGACGATTGCCGACTTCAAAAGCAAGGCCAGTGCGGTGACGCAGCCCTCCGACATGTGGGAGCTGGAAGACTATTTGCGTGAACAGCGGCAGGAAATCGATCGGACGTTCGACTATCGCTATTCCCAGCTTCTCTACGTCTTTGCGCAGCTCATTCGAGCAGGTTATCTCGATGAAAAGCTGCTCGCCGGTCTGTCCCAGGACAAATTGGACGTCATTCGGCGGGACCTTGCCTTTGTGGCGAGACGCTCGGCCAGCGGATGACGACAGAGGGAGCGGCGCTGCCAATTGTCGCCAGATCCCAACACCTTCGTCATCCTAGGGTCTGCGCCGCGTCGCTTCGCTCCTTGCTTCGCCCTAGGATGACGAGAAAGGGGAGGCCGCAACCCTCACCCAATCCCACCGGTTACCAGATAGACGCCGGCGCTAGGCCCATCTTGCAGCCGCACAATAGCCGTCACGATCGAGCCATACGAGCCGCGCCAGACGCTGTGGAAGCGATGATGCTCGGCGGCTGGAACGAGCGCTCGGCCGGTGAAGCGCGTGCCGCTTCGCTGCATCGCCACCGCCTCTCCGTTGACATGCACATTGACGCTAGCGTTCTCAGCCTCTGCGTCGCCGGGCAGGTCGAGCGTGATGGTGATTTCCTCCTGATCTCCGGAAGTCCGCGTCTCGGCGGCAAGCACGATTGCCAGCGGTGGCACCGTGCTGCTGCCGCCACGACCGGGCCGCCTCGAAAACACATCATCCTCCAGTTCCGGCGTGCGCGGCGGGCTGGTGCGGCGCTGCGTGGCGCGTTCGTAGTCGCCGGCCATGCGCAGCAGCCTTTCGTCGTCATAGGCCTTGCCGGCGAAGGTGAGGCCGACCGGCATGCCGATGTCGGCCATGGTGCCCATCGGCACGGTCACAGTCGGAATGCCGAAATGGCGCCAGACCAGGTTGCCGTTGGCGACCCAGGTGCCGTTGCGCCAGGCAAGGTCGGCGGAGGCCTCGTTGATGTCGGCATCGGCCGGACCGACATCGGCGGCGGCGGGCAGCACCACGGCGTCGATGCCTTTTGCGTCCAGCCACTCCTCGAAATCGATCCGCCTCGTCGCCTCCAGCCCTCTCAGGCCCCCTTCAAGCGTCGGTATGTCCCTGAAGTGTGTGACGCCGGATTTGGCCCGCTCGACATATTCCGCCAGGTCGAAGCCGCCTTCATAGCGGTCGGGCAGCGTGCCCGGCGGTTGCGGAAAGATTTTCGGACCGTCGACCGAGGCGAGATCGGGCAAGGCAGGATCGGCATTGGCGCGCAGGAAATCGTCCCAGCCCCAGATGCAGAGATCCCAGAGTTCGCGGTCGGCGAAATCCGACGGCACCAGCCCGCGCTCCACCATGCTGCGCGCGCCGGGGCGGTCGCGCTCATAGTTGAAGACGATGGGGAAATCGACCTCCACCACTTCAGCGCCCAGCCGCTTGAGATCGGCCGCCGCCTGTTCCCACAGCGCAAGCACGGAAGCGCGGGTTTCGATCGGCCGGTCGGCCTCGCTGTCGCGGCCGATATACATGCGGGGCACGCCGAGCCGTTTGCCTTTCAACGATCCGGCAAGCGCCAGATCGGTATAGCGTTGCGGCCGCACCTCGGAATTTTTCGGCAGGGCGATCCAGGGCTGCGCGCGCCAGAAATCGCCTCGCGTTTCCGGGTCGTCGGCGACAATCGCGTCGAGCAGTTCAAGCATGTCGGGCACGCTGCGGGTGTGCGGCACCACGACATCCATGGTCGGCACCAGCGGCCAGTTGCCGCGCACGGAAATGACGCCGCGCGACGGCGTGTAGGCGACCAGCGCGTTGTTGCTGGCCGGCGCGCGGCCGGACGACCAGGTTTCCTCGCCAAGGCCGAAGGCGCAGAAGCTGGCCGCTGTCGCCGTGCCGGAGCCGTTGGACGAACCGGATGCAAAGGCTGCGGTCAGATAGTCGGCATTGTAGGGGCTTTCGGCGCGGCCATAGACGCCGCGCTGCATGCCGCCATTGGCCATGGGCGGCATGTTGGTGAGGCCGATCAGAACCGCGCCGCCGGCGCGCAGCCGGGCGATGGTGAAGGCGTCTTCATTGGCGATGAGATGTTCGAAGGCCGGCGACCCGGCGGCGACCGTCAGGCCAGCGACCTTGTAGCTGTCCTTGGCGGTGTAGGGGATGCCGTCGAGCGGGCCGAGCGTGGCACCGGTGCGCCGCCGCTGGTCGGAAGCCGCGGCCTCCTCGAACATATCAGGATTGAGCACGGGGACGGCGTTGAGGCTGATGCCGTGGCGATCGAAATGCGCGATGCGCCGCACATACGCACCGACCAGCTCGACGCTGGTGACGAGGCCGTCGTCCAGCGCTCGGCGCAATTGCTCGATCGTCGCTTCGACGAGATGAAGGCTTGCATCGGTCATCACGGGTTCCTGGCGGTCGTTTCCACGCCATGGATGAGCGAGGCCGCCGGCTTCGGCAAGAGCCAATCAGTAGTCTTTGTCGGAACGTGTTGTGCCTGCCGACACCTTGCCGGCAGGGCTCAGGCGCCTGTGCCGCTCTCCTTCATCTTCTCGATGATCCCGGCCATCAAGTCCAGGTCGCGCCGCGAGTCGGCGAGGTCGGTCAGCGGCTTGGTGCCCTCGGCGATGTGGCGATGGAAAATCTCCAGCTCGTTGGAGAAGGCGTCGCCGTAGAGCGGCCCGAAGCTTTTCGTCACCGGGCCGAGCGGGCCGGCGTCGGTCACCTCCAGCCGGGTCGGCAGGCTGCGGATATAGGGCGTGTCGTAGATGATGCGCACGCGCCTGGTGTTGGAGCGCACCTCGATCATGGCGTCGAACAGGCCGAGATCGTCGACCACCGCGTCGTAGAGGCAGGCGAAATGACCGTAGTCGAAGGTGACCGACGTGTTGGCGCCGCCATTGGTGCGATGCGCGGCCACCACGCCTTTGGGCTCGCCAATGAGCCCGCGCATCGCCGAGATGTGATGTGAGGAGAGTGCTGTCAGCCCACGATAGGCGCGCATCAGGTCGGCGGGGGCGTCGGCACCGACGACCTCGCGGATCAATGCGTCCCGCTCCTTGGCGCCGCGCGCCAGCAAGGCAGGGTCGATGTCCCGGGGATAAAGGACATTCTGGCTCTTCTTGAGGAAATGCCGGCCTTCCGAGATCAGGTCGAAAATGCGGACATGGGTGATATCGGCGTGGTCAGGCAATTCGCTCTTGGCCGCGAGATAGGCCGGGGCGTAGCGGCGCATATAGCCGACGAACAGGGTCTTTTGGTAGGTCGGCATCAGCGCCAGCAGCTCGTCGATCTCGCGCACCGTCAGACAAGCGGGCTTTTCCAGCAGGATGTGCTTGTCGGCAGCAATCGCCGCATGCACGAAGCGGCTGTGGGTGTCGTCGGATGACAGCACGAAGACCACATCGATATCAGGCGAATTGATCAGCGCCTCGGCGGTGTCGAAGGCTTTTGCCGTCGCATGCTGCGAGGTGATGAGCGTCACCAGGCTTGGCGACACGTCATACACGCCCGCGATTTGCCAGCGGTCGCGCTGGTCGGCCAGAACAGGCAAATGGATCGACTGCGCGACTTCTCCAAGACCCACAAGTCCGACACGAAGTGGTGCCACTCGCAAAACTCCCTTGATTTCATTCCCGGGTTGGCCCAGGCGGCCAACGGTTGATTTCACGATTGGGCGGTCACGCCGCGCCGGTGACCAGCGCGACGAGCTCGTTGCCCGTGGTCTCCGAGGCGCGCACGGTCGCTGCCATCTTTCCCGCCCGCATCACCCAGATCTGGTCGGACAGGCGGCGCACCTGATCGAAATTGTGGCTGACCAGGATGACTGAGACCAACTGTTCGCGCAGGCGCCGGATCAACGCCTCGACATTGGCGGTCTCCTGCACGCCGAGTGCGGCGGTTGGCTCGTCCATCACCACCAGCTTGGCGCCGGAGCCGACGGCGCGGCAGATCGAGATCGCCTGCCGCTGGCCGCCCGACAGGCGGCGCACACGCTGGTTGATCGACGGCACGTTGATCGACAGGCGCGACAGCATGGCGCGCGCCTCGCGTTTCATCGCTTTGCGGTCGAGGAAAGCGAAGGGGCCGATGCGGCGCACGAGCTCGCGGTTGAGGAACAGGTTCTGCGCCACCGTCAGCTCGTCGATCAGCGCCAGGTTCTGGTGCACGGTTTCGATGCCGGCCTTGCGCGCGCCGTCCGGGTTGGAGAAGGGGTGCTCGCGGCCGTCGAAAACGATCGAGCCGGCATCCGGCACATGCACGCCGACCAGGCAGCGGATCAGCGTCGATTTGCCGGCGCCATTGTCGCCGATGACGGCTGTGACCTCGCCGCGGCGCGCCTGGAAGGCGACATTGGTGAAGGCGCGCACGCCGCCAAAATGCTTGCTCAGGCCTTCGCAGGCGATGATCGCGTCGGAGGTGGAGGAGGGACTGACGGCGCTCATTTCTGGTACCGCATGATCAGCGCTGCCAGCACCACGATGGCGCCCACGGCGAGCGGTTGGTAGAAGGCCGAGACGTTGAGTAGCGTCAGGCCGTTGACCAGCGCTGTCAGCATCAGCGCGCCGATGGCCGGGCCCAATATGCTGGCGCGGCCGCCGAACAGGCTGACGCCGCCCAGCACCACCGCCGCCACCGAGTTCAAGAGCAGGCTGGTGTTGATCTGCGGCTCGGCCGAACCGATGCGGGCGACCAGAAGAATGGCCGCGATGCCGGCGCAGGAACCCGAAATGGTGTAGGCGGCGATCTTGACGCGGTTGGTGCGGATGCCGAGTGCGCCGGCACTTTCGACCTGGCCGCCGGTCGCCAGCAGATGGACACCAAAGCGCGTGTGGTAGAGCGTGATATGCGCTGCAATGACGGCCGCGATCGCCACCCAGACCGGATAGCCGAACGGACCGAACGAGCCGGAGGCAAGGCGCAGCAGGAAGGTGGAGCCGACCATGGTCGGTTCGCCGCCCGACATGATGAGACCAAGCCCGGTGATGGCCGACAGCGTGCCGAGCGTCACCACGAAGTCCGGGATCTTTCCAACGGTGATGATGAGGCCGTTGAGGAAGCCGATGGCACTGGTGGCGAGCACCGCGAGCACACAGGCGATGAAGATGCCGTAGCCGGCGGCGTTGGCCAAGCCAAGCACGATGGCGCCAAGCATGACGGCCGCCGCCAGCGACAGGTCAATACCTGAGGTCGCCACGACGAAGGTCTGGCCGATCGACAGCACGACCAGGATCGCCGCCGCCAGCAGCAGCGCCTGCAGATTGGCGATGCTGAGGAAGACCGGCTGGGCGATGCCGAAGACGATGACGAGCCCGACCAGGCCGACGACGGATGCCCAGTCGGCCCAGAAGGAAGGATCCAGGAGGAGAGCCGACAGGGAGGTGCGGCTCTCCTCCGCCGCGCCCGCCGAATGGGCGACGGGCGCGTTGTCTGTGGAATTGCTCACTTCAACATCTCGCGGAAGGGATCGGGATAGTCGCCGCCGGGGCGCGGAAAATTCTTCAGCGAGGCATCGGCATTGGCCTTGTTGATCAGGAGCACAGGTGCGGGCACGTTGACGGGCAGTTCCTTGCCCTTGGCGGCCAATGCACAGGCTTCGACGCCCATGGCGCCGACGACATAGGGATACTGGGCGACAGTGGCCGTGAGTTCGCCCGATGCAATCGACTTCAGCGCATCGACAATGCCGTCGAGGCCGATCACCTTGACGTCCTTGCCCGAGGTCTGCACGGCGCGTTCGACCCCGAGCGCCATGATGTCGTTGGCGGCGAAGAAGCCGGCGAGATCCGGATGGGCGGCGAGGATGTCGGTGGCGGCGGTCAGCGCCTTCTCGCGATCCCAGTCGGCGCTCACCATCACCACCACCTCGAGCTTGCCTTCGACGGCCTGCTTGAAGCCCTTGATGCGGGCATTGGAGCCGACATCGCCGACGATACCGGCAATCAGCGCGACCTTGGCGCCCTTCGGCACCAGCTTCAGCATTTCCTCGCCGGCCAGCGCACCGGCGGCGACATTGTCGGTGCCGATATAGGTCGAGACGGCGAAGCCGGCGGCCTTGGCCTGTTCGGCGTCGATGGTCGAGTCGATGTTGACGATCGGCTTCTTCTTCTGGGCCACCGGCACCAGCGCCTGGACGAGGTTGGAGACGCTGATCGGGTTGACCAGATAGCAATCGAAGTCCTGCATGGCCATTGCGGTCAGGCGGTCGGCCTGGCCGGTGGCGTCGCCCATATTGGCGGCTGCCTGGACACTGACATTGACGCCGTTGGCCTTGCCCTGCTCCTCGATGCCTTTCTGCATGGTCTGGAAGAAGGGGTTGTCGAGGCCTTTGACGATGGCCGCGACCTTCGCCGCGTCCTCGGCGTGGGCCGAGACGATGGTTGCCAGCAGGCCCGCGCCGAGCAGGCCTGTGCCGAGCTTTAAGCCATTAAATACGCTCATGGTTTTCCTCCTGCTTATTGTTTGATGTGCCGTCGCATCAGTTTCGGTGTTCGGCGAACGAAATGGCCGACAGGACGCAAGCGACCCCAACGCTTGGTGTCACGAACTGCCGACACGTCGCTGCCAGCCGCTGGATATGCGGCTCGTGGCCCCGGTGCGGGCGCTCCTTCGTGTCAGGCATTGCTCCTCCCAGAGCGCCGGCTGATGCCTTGCCGGCGTTTGCGCATGTTTCAGAAAAAATTGACACGCGTCAAGATTTAAAATGGTGCGAAACGATTTTCACCGCGCCGCCGCACGACATCGCCCGCATGTCGGCCGGTGCCAGTGGCACATCCGTTCCATGGCGATAAAAAAGCATCACCCGTTGCAACTTTCGGTGGGCGGTTTGCGTTAGGGGGTTCCCAAGGGGGGAACACGAGGTTTGCATTGGACCGCTTCGAGATCCTGAACGGGCCGACGGGCACGTATTCCATTTTCGACACGGAATTGCCGGCAATGGTGGGAGGCAGGACATTCATCGGGCTCTACCGGCACGAAGTGCCGCTGGCCCTGCTTGCAGTCATGGAAGCGGACGGCAAGCTCAGGGCGCTGCCGTCGCTGTCGTCGCTGAGCAACTCTCAGACAAATAATAGAGATGAGACATATCAAAACGGCTTGCAAGCGTGAGCTAAAGCTCGCAGAAGTTGCGCAAAAAAAGCATACCGTTGGAGAAAACTTATATCGTCATCCAGCATGAGAGGGGAATCATGCCTGATCAGAATGCTCTTATCCGCGCGGCCATCGGACGGCTGCTGTCCGAGAAAACCGGAGTCGCGGTCATTTCCATGAGAGAGAGTATCACCGAACTTCTGGCCATGACCGGTGCGGCGCTGGCCGTCGAAACCTTGCAGGACCTGCTGCTGGAAATGGCTGAGGTGCGCGGCATGATGGTCGTGGTCGACGTCTAGAGCAGCTCACCGTTTCACGGAAACGGCGAACTGATCTAACTCTTTATTTTGACGCAATTCCCGTGGGAAAACCGTTACATGCTTTTCCTGGAATCGCTTTAGGCTGTTTCGCGCGGCCAAGGGCATTCGTTCAAAACGCAATGTCGTCCGCACTGCGGATCGGGCGGGAGGACTCGATCGCGGTCGTCTCGACGCTGCCCATGCGATCCATCTTGCGCAGTGCGCCAAAATCAAGGTTGGTCAATTCCTCGATAAGCTTGATCGGACGCTGGAATACGCGCGCCTCGTCGACACTGTAGGGATTGTATCTGGTCGCCTCGAAGATCGGCGAGATGGTCGATGATTGCTCGACGACAAAACCGGTCACGGACACGGTCCCGTCCGGCCGTTTGAAAATGCAGATCTTCCAGAACGACCATGGGATTTGCCAGGGCCCGCCTTTCAAGCCTTCCCCATAGAAATTGTCGTCCGGCCGCAGGATCGGGCCGGTCATCACGCTCACCTTCTGTGCGTTTTTGTCCGCACGGGCGAGCACGAAGTCCTCCAGATTGCCCCAGGTTTCGCTGTTGTAGATATGTTCCTGCGGAGCCGCGTTCGTATAGTGGAACGTATCGGCGCCGGCCCGGTCCGCAACAGCCTGCGGTCCCCAGACCGGATCCAGACGACGCACCAGGTGTCCGCGATCGATTTGGATGCCTTTTCCGGGGACCGAGCCGTAGACTTCCGCCAATGTCTGCTGATTGGCCGGAAGCCGGTCATCCCGGCGCCAGCTCGGTGATTTCGCCGATTTGAGACTGTTGCCGTCGATGTTGACAGCCGTCCAGATCGCAAGCCTGCGTTCCACATTCATGGCCAGGCTGAAATGCGTGTAGTCGAAGACGGTTTTGTCGTTGGTGTTGTTCTTTGCCAATGTTCCCTTGAAACCGCTGCCGGTTTTCGGCAACGGGACGACGAGGTCGGCGCCAAGGAATTTCGCATCGTAGCCAAGCGAAGCCGCAAAAGCCGGGTCGGTGAAGCGGGTTGTTTCAAATGCCGCGGCTTCACGGGCATTCGGGATCGTTTGCCATTTCTGCGGCGTGGTGGCTGCCTGGGCGGGGCGCGGCCGGTAGGCCGCATGCGGCTCGTAGGAGAGCATCGCCATGATCTTTGCGGCGTCGGCGCTGAACGGTGCGGCGGCCTGGAGATGCGCCCATATGGCGCTGATGCGGATGCCTTCATTGGCGATCCAGTTCTTGGCACTCTCGCCATCGGCTTCGGTCCAGACCTTGCCGTTCTTGTTCAGGGGCTCGCCTTTCTGGTTCCGGTCAACGATCGCCTGATGGTGAATTGCGACCAGATCCCATTGGTCATTGAAGACCGGCGCTCCCGATGAGCCCGGTTCGGTATCGGCCGTATAATGGATGAAGGCAGGGCTGATCTGCGGAAACTTCTTTTCATCGAGCGCGATGATGCGATTTTCACGCACCACCACCTGCTTGGTGCCGCCGCCGGGATGCTGGATGATCGAGACATGCTCGCCGGTGATGCCTTTGCCGCTCATCGGGATCAGCGGCAGCACGCCGAAATCGGTTATCGGCGTTCCATCATGGCCCATCGGTGAAATGGCAACGATGGTGAAGTCGAGATCGACGCTGGTATAGAAGGCTTCCATCGGCGCGAAGGGAAAGATGCGCCCGCGCCGTTCGACGAAATTCGCGTCGAGTTCGTAGCCGAATTCGGCAAGGCTGCGGCTTGCGGTTTCCCCATCGGGAAGAACATGGTTGTTCGTCACCAAAAGCGCCGGCGTGGCAAGAAAGCCGGTGGCATAATCTGGTGGTCCGCTTGCCATGCCGAGGATCTTGACGCGGCAGACGGATTTCGCCGTTTGCAGGCCGCGCTCGAAGAAATTGACGCTGACGATATCGCGCTTGCCGATCAGCCGCTCGAATGCGCTCGGATCGTTGCGGTTGATCAGATCGAGCCTTACCGCGATGCGCTCCGGCTTGTCGGTGCCAAGGACTTTCGATGGTCCGGCATCGAACGAAGCGCTTTTCCTTTTCTGATCGACAGACTTCTGGCGTTCCACGGCCTCTTTCGCCGCCAGGCTCTTGTCCTGCTCAATCTTTTGCGCCTGCACGGCGTCGTCAATCTGCACCAAGTACGCCCCCTTTTGGTGTAAGTCCCCCGCAGTCCTGCCGGCGGCTCCGCTGCGCAACCTTGCCGGGCGACCAACGAGATTTCCGCGTCGCAGCGTTCTGCTGAACTTGACATTCCAGGGCGCGGCAGGCCGCGACTGGCGCGCCCATGTGACGATAGGAAATAGAATTGCTCAATATTTGGACACTTCTTGCCGCAAACGCCGGTGCGAACAGTCCATAACAACAACTTAACCTCATAGTTCGTTTGGCACAAGCTTTCTAACCGGCTGCAGCGAAGGTTGAAGCACGAATTTCCATAAGCCGGCGAAATTATTTGGAATGGCGTTCTCCCGATTTTCAGTAACAATATGTAACGTAACGCATTTTTCCCCGTGCACCCATGCATCGAATGCCAGATTTGAGGTTTACCTATACTGATTGACGTGCTGCTGATACTGTCAGCATGACACCAAGAAGTCCTGACAGCAGCGAGGGAGGCTGATGTGGCTGACATCATTTTGAAAGTGTTTGCAAATGCCGACGATGTGCATCTCGTCTGGTCGCACAAGAAGGACATTGCGGGATGTCTGGGATTTGCCATCCAGTGCCGCCGCGGCACCGCCGCTCCCAGCTATCTGTCGAATCGCGTCGGGTTCGAAGACGATACGGAGGTCGACAAGGACGGCAACCGGATCACCGCCCGTTCCTCGCAGATCTGGCCATTCCAACGCTATGATTGGACAGACCACGCCGCCGACCTTGGCGACGTCATTGCCTATCGTATCGTCGCGAGGGTCAAGGGTGCCACCGGCGCGCTGGAAGACGGGCCGGCGAGCGAATGGTCTGAAACGCTGACGCTTTCCGCCGATTGTGGCGACGGTGCCAGTGTCCACTTCAACCGGGGCTATGTGCTGTCGCAGTTCATGGCGCGTTACATGAAGCGCAAGGGCATCACGCTCAAGGAGTTAAAGGAAACCGCCGTCATCGTCAGCAAGAATGTCGACCGCGAGGCGAGGGCCTTTCTCGGCGGGACGTTGCGCGAGAGGATGCTGAAGATGATGGGCCGAGGTCGCGGCCGATGAGGGCCTCGAGCTGCATGCCGCGCTCTATGAACTCAGCGACGAGGAGCTCATCGACGGGCTCTGCGCCATCGGCAAACGTGCCAAGATCGTGCTGGCGAATGGAAGCGTCGATGTCAAAGGCGAGGACGAAAACGCCGATGCGCGGACGCGTCTGCGCGGCGCGGAGGTTGTCGTGCACGATCGCTTCCTCGCGCCGAAAGCACTGGCCCACAACAAGTTCGTGGTCATCGGGCGCGTCGCGGGTGACACGTTCGAGCCGGCCAAGGTGTGGACGGGGAGCACGAACTGGACACCAACGGGTCTCTGCACGCAGCTCAACAATGGCATCATGCTCGAGCATCCGGTGCTGGCGAAGCGCTATGAAGCGCAATTCAACCTGCTTGTCGACGCAAAGAGCGCGGTTTCCGACGACTTGCTGCGGTCCAACAATTCGCCCGAGCAAGGCATCGCTTTCGGTGCCGGTACCATCGACAGCTGGTTCTCGAGCCTGAGCGATGAAATCGACATCAAGGAACTCGTCAAACTGGTGGAAGGTGCACAGCAAGGGGTTTTCTTCGTGATGTTCCAGCCGGGCAATGAGCCGGTGCGAACATTGCTCAGGCTGCAGAAGGAGAAGAAGCTCTACGTGCGCGGGGTGGCGACCCGATTTATCGGCGGAGGCCTCGAGGCGTTCAAACTGCTGAAGGCGAAACCCGAGGAGTTTTTCCTCGATTCGGTGCAAGATACCGGGGTTGAGAAATCGGTTGGGCAATGGGCCGTGGAGGGCACGGCGGCCGACTTCGAATCGGCCATCGGTCACGCCATCACGCATTCAAAAGTGCTGGTGATCGACCCGTTCAGTGACGATCCCATAGTCGTCACGGGCTCGCACAATTTTTCGCACTCGGCGAGTGCCGCCAATGACGAGAATTTCATCGTCATCCGGGGTCACAAGACAATCGCCATGCACTACGCCATCAACGCCATGCAGACCTACAGCCACTATCGCTGGCGCGCCTATCTCGCGGAGGCGGCGAAGGAGAAGAAGGACCCCTTCGAATACCTCTCGCGTGACCCCAACTGGCAAAAGCGCCGGACCACCGGCGAGACCAAGCTTATGCTGGCGTTCTGGATGGGCGGCGCCTAGAGCCTGGAATTGCTTTAGGCCAGTTCACGTTCCACAGAAATGGGGAACGGCTCCAATCGGCGATGGCTCAGCGTGCCGTCGCCGTAGATCATGCGGCCGGCGCGGAAGGTGGCGCGGACACGTGGCACGGGATGGCGGTCGGCGACGACGAGATCAGCCAGAAGGCCGGTCTCGATAGCGCCGCGATCGGTGAGCCCCAGGGCGTGGGCCGGGTTGGCGCCCGTCAGCGCCGCCGCCGCCACGAGGCCATCGGCCCGCAGTTTCGCCAGGCCGAGCACGGCCGGCAGGATCGAGGCCGGGTGGTAGTCGCTGGCCAGCATGTCGAGCAGCCCGGCCTCGTAGGCCTGGCGGGCGGAAAGGTTGCCCGAATAGGATTCGCCGCGCAGCGCGTTGGGCGCGCCCATGGCGGTATGCATGCCGAGCCTGCGGGCTTCCTGCGCCGCTTCCAGGGTCACCGGGAATTCCGAGAGCGCGGCACCCAGGCCGTGGACCAGTTCCACCTTTTCCAGCGTGTCGTCGTCATGCGAGGCAAGCACGATGCCGGCGGCCTGCGCACGCGCCGACAGGTCCTGCAGGGCGTTCAACACATCACCCTGGCCGTTACGGCCGGCCATGCGCTTGCCGACGACCTCGGATGCGTCCGCGACGGACATGCCGCGCTCCTTGGCGATGCGGGCGATGTAGAGTTCGACGTCGCGATACTGCCCCTGTCCGGGCGTGTGGTCCATCAGCGAGATCAAATGCAGCCTGCCGGCATCCATCAGCTTCTGCAGCATGGGAAGCGCCGGCGCGAAGGTCACTTCGAAGCGGGCATGGATGCGGTGGTCGACCAGCAAGTCGTCCTTCATCCCGGCAATGGTGTCGATGATCTCGGTCGTATGGTCTTCCGAGCGCAGCACGCCGCTGGTGACGCTGGCGCCGATGAAGGAGAGCGCGGCGTAGGCGGTGGTGATGCCGCAGGAGGCGAGCTTCTTGTCGAGCTCGGCAATGCCGATCTTCATCGGCACATGCACGCCGGTGCGCGGCTCGACTTCCTTCTCCACCATGTCGCCATGCATGTCGATGAAGCCGGGCAGCAGCAGGCGACCGCCGCCTTCGATGTCGGTATGCTCGACAGGCTTCTCGCGGATCTCGGCAATCCGGCCGTTCTCGATCCTGATCGCGCCGTTCGGGATGACGCGGTCGCGCAGGACAATTTCGAATTCACTCAGCCACATGTGGATTCTTTCGAAGGAAATGCGGTTTCAAGATGGATTTCGCGATCGACAAGGCCGGTGACATCGTCGGGGTGATGGAAGACTGGGGTCATGGGCGACGATGCGCCGGCTTGCCGCCGCCTCGGTCGCGATCTGTCCAAGACATTGCGATGTTTTCTAGTTCACTCGAATGTCGGTTTCCATTTGATTTTTATGACATTTCCATGAATGCCGGCCTTGCCGGAGCGCTTGCCTCAGCCGGTACGTGATCGTTCAGACAGCCATTCGGCGGTTTGCTGGCTGGCCTGTTCGGCGGAAAGCTCAAGGCTGAGCCCCTGCAGCAGGCCGTGCAGGAAGACCCCGGTAAAGCAGTCGCCGGCGCCGATCGTGTCGGGCACGGAAACCTGCTTCAGTGGCGTGACATGATTGAGCGCCTTGCCGTCATAGAGCGAGATCGGCCGCGTTCCGTCGGTCAGCACCAGCGTCCTCAGGCGAGGCCCGGCGATCCCCGTTGCTCGCTCCCAGATCGCTCGCGTGTCCTCGCCGGGAAAGTCGGCGCGCGATCCGATGACGATGTCGGCCGGGCGCGGCGAGGCGCTGCGCAGCGGAAATTGCGAAATGACAAGCGGGATCGTCCGCAACGAGGCGACGAGGCCGCCATCGAGCACCAGGGCGTTGAGATAGGCGGCGTCGCCGCTGACAGGCTCCGGTGCGGCGAAGGGCGGGCGCATCTGGCCGCCGGGGTTCAAAATGGTGCGCTCACCATTGGGCTCGAGCAGGATTTCGGTGAACCGGGTTTCGCCGGCCCACATGGTGACGTAGCCGGTATCGATGCCGCTCGCCTGCAATTTGGCGAGCGCTGCCCGGCCATGGTCGTCGTCCATCAGGTTGCTGATCAGCCGGACATGGTTGCCGAGCTTCGCCAGTTGGGTGCCGGTGTGGAAGCCGCCACCGCCGAGCCTGACGCTGCGGTCGGAATAGACGATGCGCGCGCCTGAAGCGAGGGGCGAGGACAGCGGCCAGACCTGGTCGTAGTTGATTTGGCCGATAACGATGACTGTGCTCATGGTCCCTGCTTTTTCGCCTTCTGCTTTTCGCCCAGGCCTGGCGCCAGCCGATGAAGCGCTGCGCGAGCAGGCATAGCACCAGGACCGGCACCAGGGACAGCAGGCTGGCGACCATCAGCGGCCGGCGAACGGGTGCAGGTCTCGATCGACAATGCGAGCCGATTGCTCAGCGTGCTGGCGCAGGCGGCCAACGCCGAGGAGTGGCTGGCCGCATTATCCGCCCAGGATGAAATCGGCGCAGCGGTCGGCGATCATGATCACCGGGGCGTTGGTGTTGCCGCTGATCAGCCTCGGCATGATCGAGGCATCGCAAATGCGCAGGCGCGGGACGCCGCGCACGCGCAGCTGCGGATCGACCACCGCATCGTCATCGCTGCCCATCCGGCAGGTGCCGCAGGGGTGATAGACGGTCTTGGCGTGTTCGAGGATGTGGTCTGATATCGCCTGATCGGAGAGGTCGGCATCCTCGCCCGGCGACAGCTCCTCGGCGACCACCGCCCGCAGCGCCGGCTGGCGCAGGATATTGCGGGCGATCTTCATGCCGGCGAGCAGCAAAGCGAGATCGTCCGGGTCGGACAGGAAGCCGGTGGTGAAGCGGATCGGGTCGGCCGCATCTCCCGAGCGCAGGCTGACCGTGCCGCGCGATTTTGGCCTCAGCACACACGGGTTGAGCTCCATGCCGTGGCGCTCGATCGAGCCATGCTCGGCGCTTTCGATCATCACCGGCAGGACGTGGAACTGGACATCGGGCCTTCCGTCGCCATCGGTGTCGAAGAAGCCGCCGCTCTCGACGACGTTGGAGGTGAGCAGGCCAGTGCGGAACATCAGATATTGCAGGCCGTGGCGCAGCGCCCGCAGGCCGCGGTCTTGCCCGAGCAGCGAGATCGGCTGACGCGTCAGCGCATAGACGGGGGCGGCGACATGATCCTGCAGATCGCGGCCGACCGAAGGCATGTCGCGGATGACGGGAATGCCGAGCGTGGCCAGATGCTCGGCCGGCCCCAGGCCCGACAGCATCATCAGTTTCGGCGTCGCCAGCGCGCCTGAAGTGAGGATCACTTCGGCCCTTGCCGTCGCCGCATGGTTCTGGCCATCCGAGGTGGTGTAGGCAAGGCCGCTCGCCGCGCCGTTCTCCAGCGTCACGCCGGTGACCAGCGCATCGGTGATCACGGTGAGGTTGGCGTTGCCGGCCAGTGGTCGCAGGAACACTTTTGCCGCCGACTGGCGTTCGCCGTTGGCGGTGGTCGTCTGGTAGAAGCCGACGCCCTCCTGCTCGGCGCCGTTGAAGTCGTCATTGTAGCGGTAGCCGGCCTGCTGCGCGGCCTGCACGTAAGCCAATGACAGCGGATGTCGGTGGCGGGGATCGGAGACCGGCAGCGGTCCCTCGGTGCCATGTCGCTCACCCGCCAGGCGCTCGTTGCGCTCCAGCCGCCGGAACACCGGCAGCACCTCGTCCCAGCCCCAGCCGGGGCAGCCGAGGTCGCGCCAGCCATCATAGTCCTGCGGCTGGCCCCTGATGTAGAGCATGGCGTTGATCGACGAGCCGCCGCCCAGCGTGCGGCCCTGCGGCACCGGCAGCCGGCGTCCGCCGACGCTGGGCTCCGGCTCGGACTCATAGATCCAGCTGCGCGCCGTGCCGATCACCTTGGCGAAGGTGGCCGGCATGTCGATAAGGCGTGTATTGTCGGCCGGGCCGGCCTCGACGACCAGCACGCGCTTGCCCGCATTGACCAGCCGGTTGGCCAGTGTGCAGCCGGCCGAGCCGGCGCCGGCGATGATGTAATCGTACGCGGCACTCATGTCAGGCGTAGCGCATGATGACGGTCTTGGTCTCGAGATAGCCGTCGATCGCGGCACGGCCATGCTCGCGGCCGATACCGGACTGCTTGAAGCCGCCGAACGGTGCCGCGGGGTCGAGCGTGTTGTGCGAATTGACCCACACCGTGCCGGCTTTGAGGCCGTGGACGGCGGTCATCGCCTTGCCCATGTCGCGGGTCCAGATCGAGGCCGACAGGCCGTAGCGCGTGTCGTTGGCAATGCGGATCGCCTCGTCGAGATCGGCGACGGGCATTGCCGCCACCACCGGCCCGAACACCTCCTCGCGCACGATCTCCATGTCGGACCGGACATTGTGCAGGATGGTCGGTGCCACATAGTGGCCCTGGCGGGGCACCGGCCGCGCGCCGCTGACCCGTTCGACGCCCGCCGCCAAGCCGCGCTCGACAAAGCCCTCGACGCTTCGTCTGTGCTTGGCCGAGACCAGCGGGTTGATCTCAGCCCCGGCGTCGCGGCCGGCGCCCAGCGTCATGCCGTCGGCGATCTCGGCCAGCCGCGAAAGCGTGCGGTCGTAGATCGACTTTTCGATCAGCAGCCGCGAGGCCGAGGTGCAGACCTGGCCCTGGTTGAAGAACATGCCGAGCCCGGCGATCAGCGGCTCGATGCCTTCCTCCATGTCGGCGAGCAGGATCATCGGCGATTTTGAGCCAAGCTCAAGCGTGAAGCGGGCGACACGGTCGACCGCGGCGTGGCCGACGCGTTTGCCGACCTCCGTCGAGCCGGTGAAGGTCAACTTGTCGATGCCGGGGTGGCGGATCAGTGCTTCACCGGTAACGGAGCCGCTGTCGGTGACGATGTTGACGACGCCGGGCGGGAAGCCTGATGCCTCGATCAGTTCGGCGAGCTTGAGCAGGCCGAGCGGGGTTTCCTGCGGCGGCTTCAGCACCACGGTGCAGCCGCAAGCGAGCGCCGGGGCGATCTTCCACATGCCGATCAGCAGCGGGAAATTCCACGGCACGATGGCGCCGACGACGCCGACCGGTTCCATCACCGTCATCGCCTGGTGTTTGGCGCCCGGCGGCACGGGGATGGACACCTGGAAGGTCGAGCCCTCGATCTTGGTCGCCCAGCCGGCATAATAGCGCAGCCAGTCGACGGTGCCGCCGGCACTCAACATGCGGGCGACGCCGAGCGATTTGCCGTTCTCGATGCTCTCGATCTCGGCCAGAAGGTCGGCATCGGCCTCGATGGCGTCAGCGAGTTTCAGCATCAGGTTCTGGCGATCGACCGGCCGCATCGAGGCCCAGGGGCCTTCGAGCGCCGCCCGCGCGGCGCGCACCGCCTGATCGACCAGTTCGGGGCCGCTTTCGGGGACACGGGCGACGATCTCGCCGGAGGCGGAATCGTCGACGGCAAGGCCTTCGCCAGCAAGACCATCGACGAAGCGGCCATTGATGAACGGCCGGTGCGAACGCGCCAGGAAGGCGGCTGCTGCGGCGCTGATCGGCGGCACAATTCTCTCGTTCATGCCATCCTCCTCGATTGCTGGTGAACAGTTTTGCCGAGGGTTATGGAGCGTATCCGCGAGCTTCAAGCCAAAGGCGGCGCGAGTGCGCGTTCAGTCAAAACAAAGTTCCCGCTCGGACAAGACGGTCGGTCCTTCGCTGGTCAAGATTGAAGAACGGATCATCGCCAACCCGGTCTCGCCGCGCCGCCCCCTCATCCGGCCGCTCCGCGGCCACCTTCTCCCGCTGGGGAGAAGAGGAAGGCGGCGACGCTTCAAGTCTCCTCTCCCCCACGGGGAGAGGTCAGCCGAGCGAAGCGGAGGCTGGGTGAGGGGGCTGGCTCGGAGGAGAGTAATTGAGCGCATTGCTGGGCAATCCGATGGTCACCACGGCGGCGCTGCCGCTTGTGCTCGGCGTGGTCATGGCGCTGCTGGCGCGGTTTGCCCTACCGCCGGTCTCGCCCGTGCTTTCGCTGGTGTCGGCCGCACTGCTGCTGTTCTTCTACTGGGACACGCTTGGCCCGCCGGTGGTGCCGCCCGTCGCCGCCAGCCAGAAGCTGATCTATCTCGCCTTTGCCGGCATCGTCATAGGCCTGTTGCCTGAACGCCTGCTCAGCGCTGCGGTCGCGGGCAAGCTTGGGGCCGCAGCACTCGCGGCCGCGCTGCTGTGGCTCGGCTGGCGCCGTATCGCCGGCGGTGCGCTCGACCTGCAGATGATCGCCGCCCTCATCGCCGGCCTGCTGGCGATCGTCGGCGCCGCGATGCTGCTGTCCCTGAAAGCTTCGCCATCGCCTCCGGCAGAGGAGCCGTTCCTGGTGCCCGCAGCCATGCTCGCTCTATGCCTGGCCGGCGCTATCATCTCGGTGCTCGGCGCCTCGATCGTCACCGGGCAGTTGCTGGGCTCGCTGGCCGCGCTCGCCGGTGGCTGGTGCCTCGTCCAATATATCGCAGTGCTGCGTGGCGGGTCGGCCACTGCCTGGAGCAAGGGCACCGAGCTGATCCTCATCTTTGCCGCCGCCACGGTGTTGATCCAGGTTGCGCTGCTGGCGCCGAAGGCCAATCCGTTGGCGCTCATGCTTTCGCCTCTGCCGCTTGCCGTGGCCACGCTGGTACCCGGCCCGCTGCGGGGTCTTGTTCCCGGCGCCCGGCCGTTGCGGCCGCTGGTTGCCGGTCTGCTGATCGCCATTCCGGCGATATTGGCCATCCTGACGGCGATCCTGTTTGCGCCGCACGGAGCCGCGCTTGGCTTTTCTTGAGCCAAGGAATGACAACCAACAATGGGGAGAGTTACGTGACGATGAGAAAACTGACGGCCGCCTTTGCCTTTGCCTCGATGTGCGCCTTCGCATCGGCGGCTCACGCCGACACTTACGAGATCGACGGCCAGCACGCCTGGGTCACCTTCACCATCAAGCACGGCATCTATGGCACCGCGCATGGACAGTTCGACGCGGTGAAGGGGGCGATCGTGATGGACAAGGCCGATCCGTCGAAAAGCAGCGTCAAGGCCGAGCTCGATGTCGGCTCGGTGCACACCGCCTATGACCAGCGCGACAGCGATCTGAAAGGCCCCGACTTCTTCAACGCCGCCGAGTTCCCGGCGATCTCCTTCGAAAGCACCAAGATCGAGAAGGTCAGCGACAAGACCGGCAAGGTGACGGGCAACCTCACCATCAGCGGCGTGTCCAAGGAGATCACGCTCGACGTGACGCTGGTCAATGAGGCGCCGGCGCCGTGGGATGCGACACTGACCAAGGCGGCGTTCACCGCCACCGGCAAGGTCAGCACCGCGGACTTCCCGATGGCCAAGGCCGCGGCTGGTTTCGGCCTCGGCCCGGATGTCGACATCGTCATCGATCTCGAAGCGGTGAAAAAGTAGCCGGCGGTGGGACCGGCGCCGCGTGGCTCGCAAGGATCGCGCGGCACTTCTACCGAGGGCGCGAAGTGCGCGCTCAGTCAAAACAAAGTTCCCGCTCGGACAAGACGCAGAGTGGCCGATGCCGCACTATCCCCAGCGAAGATCGGCGCATAGCCGGCGCGCTCACCAATCGGGATGGAACCATGCGATTTTCGGGAAAGACGGCTTTCATCACCGGCGGCGGCACCGGCATCGGCGCGGCGGTCGCCAGGCGCATGGCGGCCGACGGCGCGAGGGTGGTGCTGATGGGCCGGCGGCGCGAGCCGCTGGAAGCCGTGACCAGGGATATTGGCGGGCTGGTGGTGCAGGGCGATGCCGCCGACCCCAAGGCGGTGCGCGCCGCGCTGGCCGAAGTGCATGACAAGATCGGACCGGTCGACATCCTCGTCGCCAATGCCGGCGGCCATGGCGTCGGCCCGACCATTTCGATGAGCGACGAGACCTGGAGCCTCGCGACCCGCACCAATCTCGACACCGCCTTCGTCTGCGCCCGCGAATGCTTGCCCGACCTGATCGCGCAAAAGGGCAACATCGTCGTTGTCGCCTCGATCGCCGGCCTGTTCGCCGGGCCGGACGCGGCCGGCTACGTCACCATGAAACATGCCTGCATCGGCTTCGGCAAATCGCTGGCGCGCGACTATGGCCGCAAGGGCGTGCGCACCAACATTATCTGCCCGGGCTGGGTGTCGACCGACATGGCCGACGAGCAGATGGAGGTGATTGTCGAAAAGCACGGGCTTGGCTCGATCGAAGAGGCCTACCGGCTGGTGACGAAGGACGTGCCCCTCGGGCGGCCGGCGACACCCGAAGAGGTGTCCAACGTCATCTGCTTCGTCGCCTCTGATGAAGCGGCGATGATGAACGGTTCGATCCTGACGGTCGATGGCGGCGCCACCGTCGTCGACCTGCCGACGTTGGCTTTTGTGGATTGATTGGGGCCTTTGTCGATTGATGTGGAGAGTGCGATGAACGACCAGAACAGACCGGCGGACTGGAAGCATTTTGACGACTTCGCCGCCGGCATCGCCACCAACCGGCTGGCGACGACGGATGCGCTGCGCGGCCAGACCTTCAAGATCACGCTCGACACCGGCCGCACCATCGATCTTGCCTTCACATCCGTCGACACGGTGGCGTGGAGCGAAGGCAGCGAGGCGGGCGCCGACTGGTACGAGGCGCTGGAAGTCGCCTCCAACGTGTTCTTCATCAACATGATCTTCTCGGCCCGGCCGAGCGAGGACGAGGCCTTCATCGTCAACACCAGCACGCGCCGCGTGCTGTCGGTGCGCGAACGGGTGCGTGATGCCGATCAAGCGCCCGGCGAGCCGCGCGTGGCGCAGACCTGGTCGGCCGGCGTGCTCGGCGACCCCTCGGTTGCACCGACCGGCATCGCGCCGGCGCCGACCCGGGACCTGATCGGGCTCACCGCGCACTACACATACAGCCCCAATCATGTCTATGAGCACATTTATCTCAGCTCCGAGCGCTATGCCTGGCAGAACCTCGTCGGCATCCAGCGCGGCCACGGCGACGTCGATCTGGCGACGACCTGGAAGTTCGCCGAGAACCAGTATGTGTTCGGCTTCCGCGAGTTCATCATCCCGGTCGCCTCGCTGTTCTTCTACAATTGGGACGTCATGCACTCGACGGGGAAATTCCTCGGCGTGACCAGCCAGGGCAAGATCGAGAACAAGCCGGCCGGCGCCCACATCGAGAAGAAATCCAGAACCGCCTACGACAAGGACAAGGCGCCGGTCTGACCGCGCGGGAGAACGCCATGGGCAAGAACTACGAAGCGATCAAGGCGCACTATGCCGGCTCCGACGCCAAGGACCTCTCGGCGATGATGGCGCCGGTCACCGACAAGACCGCCTGGACCGAGATGGCGGGCTTTCCCTATGCCGGCACTTATGTCGGTCCGGACGCCATCATCGAAGGCGTCTTCAAGCGCATCGGCGAGGACTGGGACGGCTACACGCTTAAGCTTGAAAAACTGGTCGACGGCGGCGTCACCATTGTCGGCATCGGCACCTATTCGGGCACCTACAAAAAGACTGGCAAGCCGATGTCGGCGCGCGTCGTCCATGTCTGGGAAATGGAGGACGGCAAGGCGCTCAGTTTCGAGCAGTTCACCGACACCAGGCTGGTCGCGGCAGCGACGGTCTGAGGCATGCCTGCGGACACCGACGGTGTCCGTCCGATCCAAAAACCTGGGAGGATGAAATGGGAAACAGTCTGAAGGCAATGCTGGCGGGCCTGGTCCTGTCGGCCGCGTTCGCGGCCGGCAGCACTGGTATGGCGAATGCCGGCGACACCGAGATCGTCATCGGTGCGCCGATCTCCTTGACCGGGCCGCTGGCCGGCGACGGCAAGGAGCAGAAATGGGCCTATGAACAGGCGGTGGCCGACATCAACAAGGCCGGCGGCATCATGGTGAAGTCGGCCGGCAAGAAGCTGCCGGTGCGCCTCGTCGTTGCCGACGACGAAAGCTCCGAAGGCAAGGTCGCCTCGGCGCTGGAAAACCTGATCAAGGTGCAGAAGGTCGATGCGCTCTTGTCGACCCATTCCGGGCCGATGAACATTGCGGGCGCCATCGTCGCGGAAAAATACAAGAAATTCTACATGATCACGACGGCCTTCCCGTTCGAATGGCAGCCGTTGAAGCTCAAATATTCGGCGCTGTTCTTTTTCCATCCGGGGCCGGGTGCGGAGGTGCCGTTCGAGATCTGGGACAAGCTGCCGGCCAATGAGAAGCCGAAGAACCCGGCGCTGGTGTCCGAGGATTCGCCCGACGGCAAGGGCTTTGGCGGCGCCTTCGAGGCGGCGGCCAAGAAGTACGGCTACACCTTCGCCGTCGACGATCCCTGGGCGATCGGCGCCACCGACTATTCGGCGCTGATCACCAAGCTCAAGGCCGCCAATGTCGACGCCATGCTGGTGTTCGGCTCGCCGGCCGACACGGTGACGCTGCTGCGCCAGATGAAGGAGCTCGGCTTCTCCGTGCCTTACCTGCATGGCTGGAAAGGCACCTGGACGGGCGAGTTCCACGAAGCGCTCGGGGCGGATTCCGACTACATCCTGACCGACGGTTTCTGGTCGTCGAGCTATCCCTATAAGGGCGCCAAGGAACTCGGTGACCGCTACGAGGCCGAGTTCAAGAAGGACTCCGTCACCGTCGGTGCCTTCTACGCCAATGCGCAGGTGCTGGCGCAGGCGATCGAGAAGGCGGGCTCAACCGATGCCGCCGCGATCCACGACGCGATCTTCGGCCAGGAATTCAAGGACACCGTCGTCGGCGATCTCAAATTCGACCAGACCGGCTTTGCCCTCATCCCCAGCGTCGCCACGCAGTGGTGGCAAGGCAAGCACCAGCTGATCTTCCCTGACGGCAACTGGACCTACAAACCAGCCCCGGCCTGGGACAAGCGCTGAGGGGCGTTCGCGTGGTGGAAGCATCCATCAGCGTCGGCGCTGCCCCTCATTGCCCTGCCGGGCATTTCTCCCCGTATAGAGACGGGGAGAAAGAGGCTGGCCGCGACGTCGGCGATTAGCGTCCCTCGCCCCGTTTACGGGGAGAGGATGCCGGTCCACCCTCCGCAGCTGCAGCGGCAGCTCCTGCGGAGGACGGGCAGGCAGGTGAGGGGCAGCGCTGACCTCGACAAATTTCCGCTGATATAGCTTCTACTGGAGAAACGGAAACACGATGCAGCCTGACGAAACCCTGCTTCGCCTCGAGGCGGTCCAGAAGCGGTTCGGCGGGCTTGTCGTGCTCAACAACATCGACATCGCCGTCGGCGCCAATGAGCTGATCGGGCTGATCGGCCCCAACGGCGCCGGCAAGTCGACGCTGTTCAACCTCATCACCGCGCTCTACACGCCGACACAGGGGCGCATCCGCTTCCGTGGTCAGGACATCACCGGTATCGCACCGCACCGCATCTGCCGGCTCGGCATTGCCCGCACCTTCCAGCTGGTGCGGACGTTTCTCACCATGACCGCCTTTGAGAACATCATGGTCGGCGCCGTCTACGGCTCGGGCGGGCGTGTCAGGCATGCGACAGCCGCTGCCGAGGAAGCGCTGGAACTGGTCGGGCTGACCGCCAAGCGCGATGTCCGCACCGCGCATATGACGCTGTCCGACCGACGCCTCTTGGAGATCGCCCGGGCCGTGGCCTCCAGCCCGGCATTGCTCCTGCTCGACGAGCCGATGGCGGGGCTGAACCCGACGGAGATCCAGCGCATGGTCGATGTCATCCGCCGGGTGCGGAGCGAGCGGGGCGTGTCGATCCTGTGGGTGGAGCACAAGGTCGACGCCATCATGAAAGTCTGCAGCCGGGTGATCGTGCTCGACCATGGCGAGAAGATCGCCGACGGCAGCCCGCGCGAAATCGTCGCCAACCGCAAAGTGATCGAGGCCTATCTTGGCGAACCGGCTGCTTGAAGTCACCAATCTCGAAGTCGCCTATGGCGATGTCGGCGCGCTGTGGGGCGTGTCGATCCATGTCGACCCCGGCACGATCGTTGCCATCGTCGGTGCCAATGGCGCCGGCAAGACGACGCTTTTGAAGACGATCTCCGGCCTGCTGAAGCCGAAGCGCGGCGAAATCTTCCTCGCGGGCGTGCCGCTGGCCGGCAAGGCGCCGGAAGAGATCGCCGGCATGGGCATCGCGCATGTGCCGGAAGGGTGCGGCCTGTTTAGGCAAATGACGGTGCTGGAAAACCTCGAGCTCGGCGCTTTCCAGCCCAAGGTGCGAAAGCATTTCAGGCAGTCGCTGGAGAAAGCCTACACGCTGTTTCCGCGGCTGAAGGAGCGGGCAGGGCAGAAGGCCGGCTCGCTCTCCGGCGGCGAGCAGCAGATGCTGGCCATCGCACGCGCCACCATGTCGGATCCGTCGCTGCTCATCCTCGACGAGCCGTCGCTGGGCCTCAGCCCGATCGTGGTGCAGCAGATGTTCGCGCTGATCGAAACCCTGCACAAACAGGGCGTCACCATCCTGCTGGTCGAGCAGAACATCCACCAGGCGCTCAAGGTCGCCGACTACGGCTTCGTGCTGAAGACCGGCGAGCTCGCCATGCAAGGCACGGGCGCCGAGCTCATCGCCGACCCCGAAATCCAGAAGGCCTATATGGGCGTGTTGGAGGTGCAATGATGCCTGACATTCCACCTCCCGAAATCCTGCTGCAGCTGTCGCTCAATGGCGCGCTGGGCGGCGCCATGTATGGCGTCGCCGCCGTGGGCTTGAGCCTCATCTTCGGCACCATGCGGCTGATCTTCCTGGCGCAGGGCGCGATGATCATCCTCGCCGCCTATTTCGTACGGGCGCTGTTCTATGGGCTGGGCATCGACCCGTTCCTGTCGCTGCTGATCGTCGTTCCGGTCGGGCTCGTTGTCGGCTGGCTGGTCTACCAGGGCCTGTTCCGCCGCGCGGCGGCGGCGGAGGATCGCAACATCTCGTTGCTGATCGCCGTCGGCCTGATGTTCCTGATCCAGAATTTGATGACGGTGGTGTGGGGCGGCAACACCGCCGCAATCGTCACCTCCTACACGGCAAGCGGCATCGAGATCCTTGGCGTGCGCACTTCGTTCACGCGCTCGATGGGCTTTCTGATCGCGCTCGCCGGCACCGGGCTGGTGGTGCTGTTCCTGCGCAAGACGATTGTCGGCAAGGCGGTGCGCGCGGCCTCCGAGGACATGGAAGCGGCGACGCTGATGGGCATCAGCCCGCACCGCGTCAATGCGATTGCCTTCGCCATCGGCATCGCGCTTGCCGGTGCGGCCGGCGTGGCGGTGGCGACCACATTCCCGTTCAACCCGTTCGCCGGGTTCATCTTCAGCCTCAAGGCGCTGGTGGCGCTGGCGCTGGGCGGCATCAGCAATGTCGCCGGCGCGCTGGCCGGCGGCATCATCCTCGGCCTGATCGAGGCCTATGTGCAGTATTTCATCTCAGGCGGCTGGACCAATGCCATCGCCTACGGCGTGTTCCTGGCGGTGCTGATGTTCAAGCCGGAAGGCCTGTTCAGCCGGCCCTACAAGAAGGCTTGAGCACCATGGTGAAGCAAGTCGTCTTGGAACGGGTCTGGCCGAAACAAACCTGGATAGGAATAGCCGCCCTCGTCGTCTCGGCGCTCGCCCTGCTGCCGCTGCTGCCCGGCGCGATCGACAGCTACGCCTTTTCGTTCCTGTTCTTCGTCTTCATCTACGCCATCATGGCGCAGGGCTGGAACCTGGTTGCCGGCTTCGGCGGCCAGATCAGCCTCGGCAATCATGCCTTCTTCGGGCTCGGCGCCTACACCACCGCCATCCTGTGGAGCGGCAACTATCTCTGGGGCTCGCTCTATGACGCCTATCCGCGCATCTATTATTTCGACCCGGTGACGATGGTGCTGGGCGGGCTGGTCGCAGCGGTGGCCGCCATCATCATCGGCCTGCCGCTTTTGTCCAAACTGCGCGGCGATTATTTCGCGCTCGGCACACTCGGCTTCGGCGAGAT